>NZ_BAABVY010000007.1:0-179215 GCF_040365715.1 Acidovorax sp. FG27 | reverse complement strand
TGCGCGCCTTCAACCTCGCGCTGCCGACGGCGTAGCCCGTGAAGTCCTGCTCCGACGCGTACACGCCGATGGGCAGCGTGCGCGCCTGGAAGAAGCTGAACAGCGGGCGCAGCTGGTGGTCGATCACCAGCGCGTGGCGGTCGCTGCCGCCGGTGGCGGCCAGCAGCACGGGCACGTCGATCAGGGCGTCCTGGTGCACGAAGTCGAACAAATGCTTGAAGAGGCCGGTGTAGGCGCCGCGATAGACGGGGCTGGCCACGATGAGCAGGTCGGCCGATTCGATGGCGGCGAGTTCCGCGTCCACGCTGGCGGGCAGCTGGCTGCGGTAGAGGCGCCGCCGATCTGCGGCGCCAGCGGCCCAGTTCGATGGTGTGCGCCTCGATGGGCAGCACGTCGCCGATCGCGGCGATCAGCTCCTCGACCAGCACCAGGGTGCGGGAGGGGCGCTGCACGTTGCCGGAGACGGCCGACGACTTTGAAGGGGCGGGTCATGGGTCGGGTTCCTTGCTTCCTGGTTCCAGGGCCCGGCGCGACCGTCGCGGCGGGCTGATGGAGGGATTTAAGACCCGTCGGCGCTTTCGCGGTGCGAAGGTTTCCGCGCATGGATATGCGGTTTGCGCGCATGCGGGCTCACAGAGACCGGGCAAGGCTGGCTGGGCCCACGAGACGGCGCAGCGCCGATGGCCGGCCACCCGCCCCTGGGATAGTGACCAGTTCGCTATCAATTCAATAGCTGGAGGCGCTTGTGGATCAAGCGCTGGAGCCGGATTGGGCTTGAATCCCCGTCGAAATCAGCCGCCGAACACTGCCCGCCACAGCGCCAGCACCGCCTCGCGCTCGGCCTGCAGTGTGGCCGGGTCCACGCGGGTGGGCTGCTCGTTCAGGCGGGCGCGGTGCTGCACCTGGCGCAGGGTGCGGTAGGCGGTGGCGGCGGCGGTGCCCACGCCCTCGGGCAGAAAGCCCGCGTCCTCGGCGCGCCGCAGCAGGGTGATGTTGCCGCGGTTCTCGCGCAGGCTGGGGTGGTCGGCCGACTGCGACAGCACCAGGTACTGGATGGCGAACTCGACGTCCACCATGCCGCCCACGCTGTGCTTCACGTCGAACTGGCCGGCCGGCACCGGGTGCGCGGCGCGCACGCGTTCGCGCATGGTGACGATCTCCTCGCGCAGCGAGGCGGGGTCGCGCGGCGCGGTGATGACGGCTTCGCGCACGGCGTCGAAGCGCCCCTGCAGATGGCGGCCGGTGCCGACCAGGGCCGCGCCGTCGCCCAGGGGCAGCGGCGGCAGCGTGCCGGGCGGCGCGAGGTCCTCGGTGCCCAGCAGGAAGCGGGCGCGCGTCATGGCCTGGTGTTCCCAGGTCCAGGCGGTGTTGCTGCCACGCCGCTCCTGGTAGTTGGCGTAGGCGGTGAAGCTGGTCACCAGCAGGCCGGAATTGCCGTTGGGCCGCAGGGCGGTGTCGATCTCGAACAGGTCGCCCTCGGCGGTCTTCACCGTCAGCCAGTTGATGAGCTTGCGCACGAAGGCCGAATAGACCTCGGGGGCGCGGTCGTCGTCGTCGTCGAACACGAAGACGATGTCCAGATCGCTGCCGTAGCCCAGCTCTTTGCCGCCCAGCTTGCCGTAGCCGATGATGGCGAATTGCGGCACTTCGCGGTGGCGGTTCTTCAGGCGGCTCCAGCACCAGCGGGCGGTCACGCGCAGCACGCTGTCGGCCAGGGCCGAGAGGTCGTCGGCCACCTGCTCGACGGTGATGCGGCGCTCCACGTCGCGCGCCAGGGTGCGGAAGGTCTCGGCATGGTGGGCGCGGCGCAGCAGGTTCAGCAGCGTCTCGTCGTCGTCCTCGCCCGTGGTCTGCAGCGAGGCGATGCGCAGCGCCAGCTCGTGCTCGAAGTCTTCGGGCACGAAGCGTTCGGACAGCAGGGCCTCGCCCGCCAGCTCGTCGATCACGCCGGGGTGCTGCAGCATGTAGCGGGCCGGCCACTGCGCGGCGCCCAGTAGGTGCAAGAGATGTTCGTGCACCGTGGGGCGCTCCAGCAGCAGCGCCAGGTACACGTCGCGCCGCAGCAGCGATTCGAGCCAGCCGACGAGGCGCACCACCGCGTCTTCGTTGACCTGGCCGTCGGCCAGCCAGCGGGCGGTGCGCTGCACCAGCCGCAGCAGGCGGTCGCGCGACTCGTCGCTCAGGCCCTGCACGCGCGGGTGCGTGCGCCACTCGGCCACGCGGGCGCGCACGTTGGGCGGCAACTGGCCGAGCACGGTCTCCAGCTCGGGCGGGGCGGGCGTGCCGGCACGCGGGCCGCCGCAGCCGCCCTTGCTGCACTGCTTCTTGCCGGCGCCGCCCAGCAGGGTGTCGAACTCCTGCGCCACCAGTTCGCGGTGCGCGTCCAGCTGGTGCAGGAAGGCGCAGCTGCTTAAGGCCAGGGTCTGGGCGATCCAGGCCAGGTCGTCGTCGCGGGTGGGCAGCACGTGGGTCTGCTGATCGTCCAGGTACTGGATGCGGTGCTCCACCTGCCGCAGGAAGGTGTAGGCCGCGGCCAGCGCATCGGCCGTTGCCGTAGGCATGAGGCCGGCGCGGGCGATGCGCTGCAGCGCCTCCAGCGTGGGGCGGCAGCGCAGCTCGGGGAACTGCCCGCCGCGCACCACCTGCAGCAGTTGCACGATGAATTCGATCTCTCGGATGCCGCCGCGGGAGAGCTTCACGTCGTTGGCGCGCTCGGGGTGGCCGGCGCTGCGCTTGGCGGCATGGTCGCGGATCTGGCGGTGCAGCGAGCGCAGCGCGTCGAACACGCTGTAGTCCAGATAGCGGCGGAAGACGAACGGCAGCACCACGCCGCGCAGCGCCTGCACGGGCTCGCCGATGACGGATTCGCGCGGCGCCACCACGCGGCTCTTGAGCCAGGCGAAGCGCTCCCACTCGCGGCCCTGCACCTGCAGGTATTCCTCCAACGCGGCCAGCGACACGGCGGCGGGGCCGGAGTTGCCATTGGGCCGCAGCGCCAGGTCGACGCGAAAGACGAAGCCGTGCTCGGTGGTGTCGCCCACCAGGCTGTAGATGGCCTTGACCGCCTGGCCGAAGTATTCGTGGTGCGAGATGCGCCCGCGCCCCTCGGCGTTGCCGGCGGTCTCGCCGTCGTGCTCGTACACGTAGATCAGGTCGATGTCGCTGGAGACGTTCAGCTCGCGCGCGCCCAGCTTGCCCATGCCGATGATCCACAGCTCCACCGGGCCGCCGCCGGGGCCCTGCGGCGCGCCGTGGCGCGCATCCAGCTCGGCGCGAGCCTGCACGCAGGCGCGGTCCAGCGCCAGCTCGGCCAGCCAGGTCATGGCGCGGGTCACGTCCTCCAGCGGCGCCTGCTGCTCGCAGTCGAGCCGGATCAGCCGCTCCAGCACCAGCTGGCGCAGGATGCGCAGCGCGGCGCCGGTGTCATAGCCACGGGCCGCCAGCGCGTCCAGCGCCTCGGCCATGGTGTCGCGGGTGGGAAGGCCCGCCGGCAGCAGGGGGAATTCGTCCGCATAGCGGCGGTGCAGCCGCTGCAGGAAGCGCGAATGGTCGGCGATGCCCGGGCCGGCGGGTGGCGGAGACGGCTGCATGGAGGAGGGTGTCAGAGAGCGGAGCGAAGGGGCGTCGGGGCCGTGCGGGAAGGCGTGCCGTCGTACACAACGACACGCTCCGGCCGCGAACCCGGGGGGAGGGCGCGGGTCATAATTCCTGGCACCGACAACACCCGCCATGAACGCCGAGACGCCACCACGCCCCACACGTCTTCTGACATGCGTCGCGGTGTTCGCTCGGTGGTCGCTGGGGCTGCTGCTGGCCTTCGGTGTCGCGCTGGCAGCCGCGTGGGGCGTGCTTCATGGCTGGATTGTGCCGCGAATCGGCGAATACCGTCCGCAGCTGGAAAGCCATGCCGGACGGGCCCTGGGGGTTCCCGTGCGGATCGGCTCGCTCAGCGCGCGCTCCAACGGATTGCTGCCCGCCATCGAGCTGGGCGACGTCGCCCTGCTGGACGCCGAGGGCCGCCCGGCGCTGCGCCTGCCGCGCGTGGTCGCCACCGTGTCGCCGCGTTCCCTGCTCAAGCGCGGCTTCGAGCAGCTGTATATAGAAGGCGCCGAGCTGGACGTGCGCCGCGAAGCGGACGGCCGCATCTTCGTCGCCGGCCTGGCGTTGGGCGGCAGTGACGGCGATACCGCTGCCGCAGCCAGCAGCGAGGGCGCGGACTGGCTCTTCTCGCAGCCCGAGCTGGCCATTCGCGGCGGCACGGTTCGCTGGAGCGACGCGCTGCGCCCCGCCCCGCCGCTGGCGCTGAGCGACGTCGACCTGGTGCTGCGCAACGGCCGCTGGCGCCACGCGCTGCGGCTGGACGCCACGCCGCCGCCCGAGTGGGGCGATCGCTTCAGCCTGCGCGGGCAGTTCCGCGCCCCGCTGCTGGCCACGCACAGCGGCGCCTGGCAGCAGTGGAGCGGCCAGCTCTTTGCCGAGTTCACGCGGGTGGACGTGTCGCGCCTGAACCAGTACGTGGACGTGGGCGCGCGCGTGACCGGCGGCCACGGCGCCGTGCGGGCCTGGGCCGACGTGCAGCGCGGCCAGCTGTCGGGCGGCACGGCCGACGTGGCGCTGGCGGGCGTCAGCACCACGCTGGGCGCGCAGTTGCAGCCGCTGGCGCTGCGCACCGTGGCCGGCCGTATCGGCGGGCGGCGCTTCGAAGACGGGTTCGAGGTGTCCACGCAGGGCCTGCAGTTCCTCACCGCCGACGGCCTGCGCTGGCCCGGCGGCAACCTGACGCTGCGCCACACCCACGGCGATACGGCCGGGCAGGACCATGGCGAGCTGCAGGCCGACCGGCTGGACCTGGCCGCGCTGGCCGACATCGCCAGCCGCCTGCCCCTGGACGACGCGGCGCACCGGGCGCTTTCCACCTACGCGCCCGAAGGCATGGTCGAGGCCGTGCAGGCCAGCTGGCGCGGCCCGCTGGCGGCGCCGCAGCAATACCAGGCGCGCGGCAAGGTCTCGGGCCTGGCGCTGGCGGCGCCCGCCGGCGCGGCCGAGGTGGCCGCCGCGCGCGTGCCGGGCGTGCGCGGCGCCACGGTCGAATTCGATCTGAACCAGGCCGGCGGCAACGCCACGCTGGCGGTGGCCGATGGCGCCCTGCTGCTGCCCGGCGTGTTTGAAGACCCGCTGGTGCCCGTGCAGCAGCTGGGCGCGGCCGTGCGCTGGCAGCGCGACGGGCAGCGCCTGGCGGTGCAGGCCAGCGACGTGCGCTTCGCCAATGCCGACGCGGCGGGCGAGGCGCGGGCCCATTGGCACACCGACGACCTGGGCCATGCGCCCGGCGTGCTCGACCTGTCGGGCACGCTGCAACGCGCCGACGGCACGCGGGTGCATCGCTATCTGCCCCAGGTCATTCCGCAGGCCACGCGCCACTACGTGCGCGACGCCGTCACGGCGGGCACCGCCAGCCAGGTGCAGTTCCGCGTCAAGGGCGACCTGCACCACATGCCGTTCGAGCAGCCGGGCCAGGGCGAATTCCGCATCGCGGCGAAGGTGCGCGGCGTGACCTATGCCTACGTGCCACCGTCGCTGCAGCACACCCCGCAGCTGCCGTGGCCGGCCCTTACCGGGCTGGAGGGCGAGCTGATCTTCGATCGCGCCAGCATGAGCGTGCGCAACGCCACCGGCACGTTCGTCGGCAGCCCGCAGGTGCGGGCGCAGCGGGTGAGCGTGCGCATTCCCAACCTGGCGCACACGGTGGTCGGCGTGTCGGCCGAGGTGCGCGGGCCGCTGGCCGACATGCTGGCGCTGGTGCGCACCTCGCACATCGGCGAGCTGACGGGCGGCGCGCTGGACCAGGCCACGGCCACGGGGCCGGGCGCGCTGCAGCTCGACCTGAGCCTGCCGGTCGAGCACATGGATGCGTCCAGGGTGCGGGGCGCCGTCACGCTCGCCGGCAACGACGTGCGCTTCACGCCCCAGACGCCGCTGGTCGAAGGCGCCCAGGGCGCGGTGCAGTTCACCGAGAGCGGCTTCACCCTGGCCGGCGTGCAGGGCCGTGCGCTGGGCGGCAACGTGCGCTTCGACGGCGGCATGCGGCCGGCCGCCAACACGCCCGGCAGCGCCTCGGTGGTGGAAGTGCGGGCGGAAGGCGTGGCCACCGCCCAGGGGCTGCAGCAGGCGAGCGAGCTGGGCGCGCTGGCGAAGATCGCGCGCAGCGCATCGGGCAGCACGCCGTACAGCGTGGCGGTGGGCGTGCGGCGCGGCGTGCCAGAAGTGCAGGTCTCCACCAGCCTGCAGGGCATGGCGCTGGCCGCGCCCGCGCCGCTGGGCAAGCCGGCCGAAACCGCCCTGCCGGTGCGCTTCCAGAACCGGCTCACGCCGGAATCGGCCGCCGCCGGGCCGCTGCACGACGAGCTGGTGGTGGACCTGGGCGGCGTCGGCTCGGTGCGCTACGTGCGCGACGTGAGCGGGCCTGAGCCGCGCGTGCTGCGCGGCGCCATCGCCCTGGGCCTGGGGCCGGAGGAAACACCCCCCCTGCCCGCCACGGGCGTGGCCGCCAACGTGCACCTGCACCAGGTGGACGTCGATGCCTGGCAGGCCCGGCTGCTGGAGCCGGCCGGCAGCGCCCCCGCCGGCAGCGCCACCCATGCAGCGTCCCCGGCCGCGCCGGCCGCCCCTGCGCCCGCCGCTGCCGAGGCCACGCCCGCGGCCGCCATGCAGGACTACCTGCCCACGACGATCGCCCTGCGGGCGGACACCATCACCCGGCAGGGGCGCACGCTGCACCGCGTGGTCGCGGGCGGCTCCCGCGACGGCGACACCTGGCGCGCCAACATCGACGCGGCGGAACTGAACGGCTATGTCGAATACCGGCAGGGCGCGGGCACCGGCGCCGAGGCGTCGCAGGGCCAGCTCTTCGTGCGCCTCTCGCGCCTGGCCATCCCGCAGGCCGCCGCCACGCAGGTGGACGACATGCTGCTGGGCGACTCCCCGCAGCCCGGCGCGCTGCCCTCGCTCGACATCGTGGTGCAGGACTTCGAGCTGCGCGGGCGGCGACTGGGGCGCATCGAGATCGAGGCGCAGAACCGGGGGGAGGGCAGCGCGCGCGAATGGCAGCTCGCCAAGTTCAACCTGGTGGCGCCCGAGGCGACCTTCACCTCCAGCGGCAGCTGGGCGCGCGTACCCGCCCCGGGCACGGCCGAGCCGGTGCGGCGCACGGTGATGAACTTCCGCCTCGACATCCGCGACTCCGGCGAGCTGCTGGCCCGCTTCGGCATGGACGGCGTGCTGCGCCGGGGCCAGGGCCGGCTGGACGGGCAGGTGGCCTGGACGGGCGCGCCCATCAGCCCCGACTACCCCACCATGTCCGGCCTGGTGCACCTGGACATGGCGTCGGGCCAGTTCCTCAAGGCCGAGCCGGGCCTCGCCAAGCTCCTGAGCGTGCTCAGCCTGCAGTCGCTGCCGCGCCGGCTCACGCTCGACTTCCGCGACGTGTTCAGCGAAGGCTTCGCGTTCGACTTCGTGCGCGGCGACGTGCGCATCGAGCAGGGCGTGGCCATCACCAACAACCTGCAGATGAAAGGCGTGAACGCCGCCGTGCTGATGGAAGGGCGGGCCGACATCGCCCGTGAGACGCAGGACCTGCACGTGGTGGTGGTGCCCGAGATCAACGCCATGACCGCCTCGCTCGTCGCCACCGCCATCAACCCGGTCATCGGGCTGGGCAGCTTCCTGGCGCAGGTGTTCCTGCGCGGCCCGCTCATCCAGGCGGCCACGCAGCAGTTCCACATCGACGGCACCTGGGACGACCCGCGCATCGAGCGCATGACCCGCCGCCGCCCGGCCGCCCCGGGCGACAAGCCGGACGCCTCGCCCTCCACCGCCACGCCCTCCGGAGACGCCTCATGAAAGTCGCTGCATTGCAGATGGTCTCGGGCCCGCGCCTCGACGACAACATGGCCCAGGCCAGCCGCCTGCTCGAAGAAGCCGCCGCCCAGGGGGCGGAACTGGCCGTGCTGCCCGAATACTTCGGCTTCATGGGCGCGCGCGACACCGACAAGCTGGCGCTGCGCGAGCCGCTCGGCGACGGGCCGCTGCAGCGCATGCTCTCCACGGCCGCGCGCGAGCTGGGCCTCTGGGTCGTGGGCGGCACCCTGCCGCTGCAGTCGGACAGCGCCACCCAGGTGCGCAACACCAGCCTGGCGTTCAGCCCCTCGGGCGAACGCGTGGCGCGCTACGACAAGATCCACCTGTTCCGCTTCGACAACGGGCGCGAGCGCTTCGATGAAGCCCACGTGATCGAAGCCGGCGCCGAGACCGCGCGCTTCGACCTCACCGCGCGCGACGGCACGGTGTGGCGCGTGGGCCTGTCGGTCTGCTACGACCTGCGCTTTCCCGAGCTGTACCGCCAGCATGCGCGGGCCGGCGCCGAGCTGCTGCTGGTGCCCAGCGCCTTCACCCACACCACCGGCCAGGCGCACTGGGAGGTGCTGCTGCGCGCCCGCGCCGTCGAGAACCTGGCGTACGTGCTGGCGCCCGCGCAGGGCGGCACGCACGAAACCGGCCGCCGCACCTGGGGCCACAGCATGCTGGTGGACCCGTGGGGCGCCGTGCTGGCGCAGCGCGCCGAAGGCGCGGGCGTGGTCTGCGGCGAGCTCGACGCCGCCTACCTGCGGCAGGTGCGCCAGCAACTGCCGGCGCTCGATCACCGCGTGCTGCAGTGACGGCCCCGTCCGCCCCTGCCGACCCCGCCGCCGCCACCGAGCCCGCCAGCCGGCAGCCGTGGCGCCGCTGGCACAGCGCCTGGCGTCGCTGGTCGCTCTGGACGCTGCTGGTCGGCCTGGTGGCCGCCATGCTCGTCACGCTGGTCTGGCTGGCCGGGCGCTATGAAGCCAGCCAGGTGCAGAGCAAGCTCGAACGCGACACGGCCGACGCGGTGGCCGACATCCGCACCGCTTTCAGCCACAACCTGCAGAGCCTGCAGGCGCTGCAGGCGGGCGACCCCGACCTGGCCTCGTGGGAGCACCGCGCCTCGGGCCTGCTGAGCCTGCGGCGCGAGCTGGTGCGCGTGGAGTGGCGCGACACGCAGCTGCGCGTGCGCGCGCACGTCGAGACGCCCTACCGCGTCATCCAGACGGAGCCCGAGGCGCGGGCGACCGCGCAGTCCGACATCGCGCTCGCCTGCGCCAATGCGCGGCGCATCGGCGCGGCCTCGTATTCGGGCAGCTACTTCCAGCCGCAGAGGGACGGCATGGGCTCCGAGATGATGGAGCTGTGCGTGCCGCTGCTGGACAACGGCCACTACACCGGCTTCCTCACGGCCACCTACGCGCTGCAGAACGTGCTGGTGGACGTGGTCGCCACCAGCCTGCAGCGCGGGCAGGAGGTGTCCTTCACCGAACCCGACGGCACGCGGCTGGCCATGGTGGGCGCCACGCGGCGCGGCTCGCGCATGTTCCAGGCCCAGCAGCTGCTGGACCTGCCGGGCACGGCGCTGATGCTGCGCATGGGCAGCTGGCACAGCGCGCCCAGCGTGTTCCCCAACGTGCTCACGGCGCTGGTGACGGCCATGTCGGTGGCCCTGGTGACCGTGCTGGTGGTGCTGGTGCGCGACAACCGGCGGCGCCTGCGCGCCGAGCGCGACCTGGGCGACGCGCTGGCCTTTCGCAAGGCGATGGAGGACTCGCTGGTCATCGGCCTGCGCGCGCGCGACCTGCAGGGCCGCATCACCTACGTCAACCCGTCGTTCTGCGACATGGTGGGCTTCACCGCGCAGGAGCTGGTGGGCCAGGGCGCGCCGCTGCCCTACTGGCCGCCCGAGCTGGCGCAGGAATACGGCGCCCGCCAGCAGGTGCGCCTCTCGGGCCAGCAGGTGCCGCCGCGCGAGGGCTACGAATCGGTCTTCATGCGGCGTGACGGCACGCGCTTTCCGGTGATGATCTACGAGGCGCCGCTCATCAACGCCCAGGGCCTGCACACCGGCTGGATGGGCTCGTTCCTCGACGTGAGCGAGCAGCGCCGGGTGGAGGAGCTCTCGCGCACCTCGCACGACCGGCTGCAGGCCACCGCCCGCCTGGCCACCGTGGGCGAGATGGCCTCGCTGCTGAGCCACGAGCTCAACCAGCCGCTGGCGGCCATCTCCAGCTATGCCAGCGGTTCGCTCAACCTGCTGGAGCCGGTGGCCGACGGCGCGGCCGGGCCGCCGCACCAGCCGCCGCTGCCCGAGCCCCTGCGCGGCGACCTGCGCGAGGTGCGCACCGCCATGCAGCGCATCGCCCAGCAGGCCGAGCGCGCCGGCCGCGTCATCAAGAGCGTGCATGACTTCGTGCGCCGGCGCGACCAGAGCCGCGAGGTGGTCACCACGCAGGCGCTGCTCGACGCCGTGATGCCGCTCATCCGCCTGCAGGCCCGCAAGCTGGGCGTGCAGGTGCAGGTGACCATCGAGGCGGGCCTGCCCGCCGCGCTGTGCGACCGCACCATGGTCGAGCAGGTGCTGCTCAACCTGGCGCGCAACGCCATGCAGGCCATGGACGACGCCCGCATCCACCCCCGTGTGCTGGAGCTGCGCGTGGCGCGCGCCGCGTCCAACGCCAGCCGCGGCTGGATCGAATTCACCGTGGCCGACTGCGGCGTGGGCATTCCGGAGGACGTCGCCGCGCAGCTCTTCACCCCGTTCTTCACCACCCGCGCCGAGGGCATGGGCCTGGGGCTGTCGCTGTGCCGCACGGTGGTCGAGCAGCACGGCGGCTTCCTGGGCCATGCGCGGCGCGAGCCCCGTGGTACGGTGTTCACCTTCACGCTGCCCGCGGCCCCGGCCGAAGCGGCGGCCGCAGCCTCCCTTTCCGAGCCGACCCCCACCCCCTGACCCATGGAACCTGTCTCCAACGCCACCGTGTACATCGTCGACGACGACGCGGGCGTGCGCGAGGCGCTGGCCTGGCTGCTGCGCTCGCGCCGCGTGCCCAGCGAGTCCTACGACAGCGCCGAATCGTTCGCCGCCATGCTGCAGACGCGCCCGCCCCAGCGCCAGCCCTGCTGCCTGCTGCTGGACGTGCGCATGCCCGGCATGAGCGGCCTGGCGCTCTTCGACCAGCTGGCCGAGCGCGGCGACATCGCTTCCATGCCGGTGATCTTCCTTACCGGCCATGCCGACGTGCCCACGGCGGTGGCCACCGTCAAGCGCGGCGCCTTCGACTTCTGCGAGAAGCCCTTCTCCGACAACCTGCTGGTGGACCGCATCCAGGCCGCGCTGGCCCAGTCGGCCAGCCACCTGCAGGAGCGCCGCGCCCAGCACCAGCTGCAGGACCGCGTGGCCGAGCTGACCGAGCGCGAGCGCGACGTGATGCGCCTGGTGGTGGAGGGCCTGCCCAACAAGCTCATCGCCGACCAGCTGGACATCAGCGTGCGCACGGTGGAGGTGCACCGCTCGCGCGTGTTCGACAAGATGCAGGTCAAGTCGGCGGTGGAGCTGGCCAACCTGCTGCGCTCGCTGCACTGACCGGCGGCGCACCGCCCACACGCCAAAAAAAAGGGACAGGCCGCCGGCCTGTCCTTTTTGTGGGCGCGTGGCGCAGATCAGCCGCGCTGGCGCTCGCCCACGAAGATCTCGACGCGGCGGTTGCGCGCGCGGCCGTCGCTCGTGTCGTTGCTGGCGATGGGCTGGGCCGAGCCGCGGCCTTCCACCTGGATGCGGTTGCCGTTCACGCCGCGGGCCGTGAGGTAGTTGCGCACGCTGGTGGCGCGGTCCAGCGACAGCGGGTTGTTGATGGCGTCGGTGCCGGTGGAGTCGGTGAAGCCGACCACGCGCACCTCGGCGTTCTGGTTGTTGCGCAGGCCTTCGGCGAAGCGCTCCAGCACGGGGGCGAAATTGGGCTGGATGTCCGAGCGGTTCACGGCGAACGAGATGTCGCTCGGGATGTCGAGCTTGAGCTGGTTGTCGGGCGTCTGGGTGACGACCACGCCGGTGCCTTGCGTCACGCGCTGCATGTCCTGCTTCTGGCGCTCCATGTGCTGCGACCAGATGTAGGTGCCCAGGGCCCCCACGCCCGCGCCGATCAGCGCGCCGGTGCCGGCGTTGCCGCCGGTCACCGCGCCCAGCACGGCGCCGCCCGCGGCGCCCACGCCCGCGCCGGTGGCGGTCTGGCGCTGGGTGTCGGTCATGTTCGCGCAGCCGGTGGCCAGCAGGACGACGGCGGCGGTGGCGGTAACGAGGATGGGATGGCGCAGGCGCATGGCGGACTCCTTGTTGGGATGGTGTGTGAAGCGGTGTCCCTGCTCGGCCCGGGGGCTTGCAGGGCAGGGCTCACACGGTAGCAAGGCGCGCCGCGGCGGGCTGTAGGAGCAGTGCGAATCCGGGCGGCCGCCAACGCCGTTCATCTTCATGGGCCGCTGGATGGCGGGGGCGGCGGGGGCGGCTCCCGCTCCTTCTGCGTCCGCTCCTGCTCGGGCGGCAGGTCCAGCTCGCCGCGCCGGCGGCCCGAGAACATGGTCCACCACACGATCGCCACCAGCAGCACGAGCGCGAGCAAGGCTTCAAGCAAAATCAGTCCCATGAAATTCCGTCTCCTGCGCCTGGTGACAACGGCGCTGA
The DNA here is from genome assembly GCF_040365715.1 of Acidovorax sp. FG27. Lineage (NCBI taxonomy): Bacteria > Pseudomonadati > Pseudomonadota > Betaproteobacteria > Burkholderiales > Comamonadaceae > Acidovorax > Acidovorax sp. FG27. The sequence goes on along the minus strand of NZ_BAABVY010000007.1, from coordinate 166,635 downwards.
TTGTAGGAACGCTGGTGGCCTGCTCCACCCGGCCGCCCGCCCCCACCGATGCCCCCGCGGCCACCACCGCGCCGCCGCCCCCGCCCTTCGCCAGCGTGCCCGCCGCGCCGGCCGGCGCCGTGCCCGGCACCCTGGCGCAGCCCAAGAGCCGCTGGGTGCTGGTGTCTTGGGACGAGCTGCCTGGCTTCGAGCAGGACAGCACCACCGAGGCCTGGAACGCCTGGATCAAGAACTGCGAGCGGCCGGCCCCGGCCTTCGCTCCGCTCTGCGGCGACGTGCGGCGCCTGTCCATCGGCACGCCCGACGAGCAGCGCGCCTGGATGCGCGCGCGCCTGCAGCCCTACCGGGTGGAGGCGCCCGGCGGCAATGCCGACGGCCTGCTCACCGCGTATTACGAGCCCTACCTCGACGCCGCCCGCGTGCCGGGCAACGGCTACACGGTGCCGCTTTACCGGCCGCCCGCCACCCTGGGCAGCCGCAAGCCCTGGTACACGCGCCAGCAGATCGAATCCCTGCCCGAGGCACAGGCGCAGCTCGCGGGCCGGGTGATCGGCTGGGTGCGCGACCCGGTCGAGGCCATGGTGCTGCACATCCAGGGCTCGGGCCGGCTGCGCATGCTGGAGACCGACGGCACCACCTCGCTGGTGCGCGTGGCCTTCGCCGGCACCAACGACCAGCCCTACATGAGCGTGGGCCGTTGGCTGCTCGACCAGGGCCTGGTGCGCGACGCCACCTGGCCCGGCATCCGCGCCTGGACGCTGCAGAACCCCGGCCGCGTCAACGAGATGCTGTGGGCCAACCCGCGCTACGTGTTCTTCCGCGAAGAGCCGCTGGGCGCGCTGGACGCGGGCTTCGGCCCCAAGGGCGCGCAGGGCGTGGCGCTCACGCCCGGCCGCTCCATCGCGGTGGACCGCCAGAGCATCCCCTACGGCACGCCGGTGTGGCTGGCCTCCAGCGGCCCCACCACGCAGCTGCAGCGGCTGGTGATGGCGCAGGACACGGGCAGCGCCATTCTGGGCGCCGTGCGGGCCGACTACTTCACCGGCTGGGGGCCGGAGGCCGGCGACATCGCCGGGCGGCTCAAGCAGAACCTGCGGCTCTGGGTGCTCTGGCCGCGATAGGCGCACCGCCCGCGCAACAACCGCAGTCTTTCAAGGTCGAATCAGCCGCTGGCGCCCATGAATAAAGCGCCAGCAGCTATTGAAAAGTGAGCATCGTGCCCCACAGCCTGCCCGTGACCGAACCCCAACTGCGCGCCGTGCTGCTCGCGCAGTCCATCGAACAGGCCGGCGCCGTCAGCCCGCCCGAGGTGGACGAGGCCCTGCGCCAGGCCGTGGCGGCCGCCCGCCAGCGCGGCGTGGATCGGCTGCAGGTGGCCGACGTGGTGCAGGCCCGCGCGCAGGCCCTGGTGGAGCGGGCCGGCAGCCGCGACCCCGCCATCGCAGCGCTCGCCCACCCCAGCGTGCGCCTGCGCTGGCTGGGGCGGCTCCTGCCCGTGGCCGCGCTGCTGGCGGGCCTGGCGATCGACCGCATCGCCAACGCCCACCGGGTGGACCTGCTGTCGCCCCCGCTGCTCTTGGTGCTGGCCTGGAACCTGGCGCTCTACGCGGTGCTGGCGTGGCGCGCCCTGCGCCGCCGGGCCGGCGCGCCGCCACCGGCCCGATCCGCCCAGTCCACCCCGTCCCCCGAGCTGCCCATGGCGCTGCGCGGCTGGGCCCGCTCCGTGCGGGCGAGCGGGCAGGCTGCGCCGGGCACGCGGCCCACGCGCCTGGCCGCCCGCGTGGCGGCGGACTTCCAGCGCCGCTGGTTCACCGCCACGGCCGCCCTCTTCGGCCAGCGGCTGGCGCGCGTGCTGCACCTGTGCGCGGCGGCCTGGGGCGCGGGCATCGCGCTGTCGCTGCTGCTGCGCGGGCTGGTGGTGCGCTACCAGTTCGGCTGGGAAAGCACTTTTCTCGACGTGCCCCAGGTGCACGCCGTCACCACCGTGCTGTTCTGGCCGCTGACCGCGCTGTTCGGGCTGGCACCGTTTTCGCCGCAGGAGATCGCCGCCACGCGGGACTTCGCCGGCACGGGCGCGGAAGGCAGCCGCTGGGTCTGGATGTATGTCGGCCTGCTGCTGCTCATGGTGGTGCTGCCCCGGCTGGCGCTGGCCGGTTGGGCGCGCTGGCGCGAGCGCGCCCTGGTGCGCGACCTGCGCCTCGACACGACCGAGGGCAGCTTCGACACGCTGCGCGTGGCGCTGCCGGTCGACTGGCTGATCGGCCTGCTGGGCGCCAGCCCCGCGGAGGCAGAGGCGGCGCGGGCGCTGGCCGCCCGGCATGCGCAGGGCGGCGCCCCCGACACCCTGCGCTTTGCCGAGCCCCCGCCGGCCGGCCGGGGCAGCGCGGCCGCGCCGGCTGAGGCCGTGGATGCCGTCATCGTGCTGGGCGACGCGCCAGTGCCGCCGGCCTGGCAAGGCGTGCCCCGGGTGCCGCTGCCCTGGGCGCAATGGGGCGAGAGCTGGGTGCTGGAGCCGGTGCTGTTCGAGCGCCTGGCGCCCATGCTGCCGCCCGGGCGCCGCGCCGCGCTGGAGCGTGTGCGCCAGGCCTGGCAGACCCACAACACCGACCGCTTCGACCACGCGCTGCGGACCGTGGCGCGGCATGTGGCGGCCTGCGCCGCCTCAAGCTCCGATCTCGGCGCCGGCGAAGAGGCCGCCACGCGGTATGGGCAGCAGCTCATGGCGCTCGACGCCACGCTGCGCGAACTGCACGGCCTGCCGCCCGCCGCCACCCCCGGCCAGCCTTCGCCCGACGTGGCGGCGCCCTTAGCCGACCGCCGGGACCGCGTGGCGCTGGCCGTGGGCACCTCGGCGGGTGCGGCAGCCGGCGCTGCGGCCGGCGCCAAGGCCGGGGCGCTGATCGACATCGGATCCGGTGGCATCACGATGGGCGCGGGCACGGCCCTGGGCGCGCTGCTGGCGGGCACCACCGCCTGGGCTCTGGGGGCGCTGCGCAAGAAGCACACCGCCGACGAGGCGCTGCGCCAGGCCGTGGAGGCGGCCTGCACGCACTACCTCGTCATCGCCCACCAGGCCCGCGTGCCGCAGGACGACGCGCCCGACCTGGCCGCACGCTGGCGGGCCGAGATCACCGGAACCGTGGCCGCGCACTGGGAGGCGCTGGCGCGGGCCCTGCAGGCGGGCGAGCCGCCCGGGCCGCCACCGGCATCGCCCTCGGCCGCCCACGAGAGGGCGCAGGCCGTGGAGCCGCTGCTGCGCACCGTGCTGCACGGCGTGCTGCGGCGCAGCTTCGCGGTGTGAGCGCCTGTCGGCAGACGGGCGCGGCCGGGCTCCAGAGGGTGCTGATGAAGCGGCCTGCGGCGAAAAGTCAAGGGGAAAAAGGCCACCGGCGCCCGCAGATCAAGCGCCTGCAGCTACAAAAATAATAGCAATCGTCATTCGCCCTCGACCACGTAGCGCGACACCACCGGCGGGTTCTCCCCGGTGTGGAAGGCGAACTTGCGGTCGCGCAGCGACACGTCCGACGCCGTGGCCCGGCCGAAGCGGCGCAGGTGCTCGGTCCACGACTCGTCCACCACGCGCTCCACGTAGCGGCGCGGGTCGCTGATGTCGTGCTGCAGTTCCCAGCTCAAGGCGCCCTGCCGCAGGCGGGCGCGGCGGCTTTCCTGCATCACCGCCCGGAATTCCGCCGCCCGCGCCGGGTCGATGAAGTATTCGATCGACACCACCAGCCGCAGGCCCGCCTGCGGCGTGGTCGGTGCCTGCGGCGTCTTGAAGGCCGTGGAGGGGCTCAGGTCTTCCTCCAGGCTGCGGTCCACCGCGGCGCGCTGCACCACCAGCATGCCCACCGCGCCTGTCGCCGCCGCGATCAGCAGGCTGGCGTGCACGCTGGTGATCGACGCCACCTGGCCCCAGAGCGCCGCGCCCGCCGCCGTCGCGCCCATCAGCGCCATCTGGTAGATCGACATCCCGCGCGCCCGCACCCAGTTGGGCAGCGCCATCTGGGCCGACACGGTGAGCGAATTGGCCGTGGTGATCCAGGCCGCGCCGCCCACCACCATGGCCGGCACGGCCACGTACACGTTGGGCGCCACGGCCACCACGGCGGTGGCGGCGGCCTGCAGCAGCGCGCCCCGGCCGACCAGCGTCTCGCGCGCCATCGCCTGGCGCAGCCGGGGCAGGAACAGGGCCGCCACGATGGCGCCCACGCCCATCGAGGCCAGCAGCAGCGTGAAGGTGCCGGCGCCGCCGCCCTCCAGGTCGCGCGCCACCAGCGGCAGCAGCGCCAGCAGCGCAGTCGCATGCAGGAAGAACACCGTGATGCGCCAGAGCACGGCCCGCATGCGGGGCGATTCGCGCACGAACTGCACGCCCACGCGCATGGCGCTGGAGAGCCGCTCGCGCCCCAGCGGGTTGGGCGGGTGCGCACGCTTCCAGCGCATGATGACGAAGCCCGCGATCACCGACAGCAGCGCGTTCAGCACGAACACCCAGGCGCTGCCCGCGCTGGCGATGATGGCGCCCGCCAGCAGCGGGCCGATGATGCGCGACGCGTTCATCGCCACGCCGTTGAGCGCCAGCGCCGCGGGCAGCTGCTCGCGGCTGACCAGCTCGGGCACGATGGCCGCGAACACCGGCCAGCGCATCGCCAGGCCAATGCCGTTGGCGAAGGTGAGCACCAGCAGCAGGTGCGCCGTCATGCCGCCCGCCAGAATGGCCAGGCACAGCACCAGCGCCACGGCGGCCACCCAGAACTGGGTGGCGATGAAGTAGCGCCGCCGGTCCAGGATGTCCGCCAGCGCCCCGCTGGGCAGCCCCAGCAGGAACACCGGCAGCGTGGAGGCCGTCTGCACCAGCGCCACCAGCACCGGCGAGGTGGTGAGCGTGGTCATCAGCCAGGCGGCGGCCACGTCGTTCATCCACATGCAGGTGTTGGCCGTGAGCCAGGTGAGCCACAGCATGCGAAAGACCGGCACCGACAGCGGCCCGAAGGGCGAGAGCGAGGCGCGCTGGGCGGCGCTGCGCTGCAGCTCGGCGGCGGCTTCGGCCTCGGCGGCGGAAGCAGTGCGCGCGGCGGCCGAAGGTGCGGCCGGTTCGTCAGGGGTGGGGAGGGGGTTGGGGTGGTGGGGTGGCAAGGGCATGTGCGCCCGATTCTGCGGGAGAGTGCGGTGTGGCGCCACCCGGCGAGGCGGCGTCCCGGAGGCTGGCCGGGTTGCTGGGGCCCTGCCGGCAGGACAAGCGCCGGCAGGCACTCCCCCGGCGACGGGACAACGTAATAATTGTTTCCACATTGTTAACTGTGTGGTGCAATGCCAGGGCGGCGCTGGGAAAAGGCCCCGCGCGACCTGTTCTCTGCCCCCCCTTTTTTTTCCAAAGGCACCAGAGAACTGCCTGCGCCCGTTGCAGCGCGCTTGACTGGAATCCGAACTATGTCCTCCATGAGATGCACCGCCTCGCGCGGCATGCGCGCGGTCCTGCGCTGGCTGATGACACTGCTGTGGCTGGGGACTGCACAGTTCGCCCTGGCCGCCGGACCGGGGGACCCCGCCTGTCCGACCCCTCAGGCCAGGACGATTAACTCAGGCGGTATCGCCGTTTTTGAAGTCGGCGAGTGCGATGGTCCTTCCAACGTCGGCGTCCAGCAGGCGATATCGCCGTCCCACGGCACTCTGGACGCCCCTGGTCAGAACAACGACAGCACGGAGCAGATTACCTACACCAACAACGGCGATGGCGCGACGTCCGACTCGTTCGCCATTCAAGACGAATTCAACAACTTCATCGTCTTCAACATCACCATCAACCCCGCGCGCACCGCCAGCATCGCGGTCTCGCCATCCAGCGCCAACGAGGACAGCGGCACCGCCTTCGTCTACACGGTGACGCTGAGCCAGACCAGCACTTCGGCGACCACGGTGAACCTGACCCGCAGCGGCACGGCCACCAGCGGGACCGACTACACCGGCGCGGTCAGCAGCATCGTGGTGCCGGCCAACGCGACGTCTGCCAGCTTCAGCATCACCCCGGTCGCCGACACCACGGTGGAGCCTGACGAGACGTTGATCTTCCAGGTGGCCAGCGGCACTGATTATTCGATCGGCAACCCGTCCAGCGCGACCGCCACCATCGTCAACGACGACTTCCCCGTGGCAAGCATCAGCGTGGCGCCGGCCAGCGTGACCGAAGACGGCGGCGTCAATCTGATTTATACGGTCACGTTGAGCCAGGCCCCGACCTCGGCGGTTTCGATCGGCTTCAGCATGGGCGGCACCGCCACCTCGGGCACCGACTACGCCGCGGTCAGCTCGCCGCTGGTGATTGCCGCCGGCCAGACCAGCGGCACCATCACTGTCGATCCCACGCTTGACGCCACCGTGGAGCCGGACGAAACCGTGGTGATCAGTCTCAATGCGGGCAGCGGCTACATCGTGGGCTCGCCCTCCAGCGCCACCGGCACCATCCTCAACGACGACCAGCCGGCGCTGTCGATCAACGACGTGTCGCAGAACGAAGGCAATGCCGGCAACACCGCATTCACCTTCACCGTCTCGCTCAGCCAGCCGGCCGGCAGCGGCGGTGTCAGCTTCGACATCGCCACCGCCAACGGCACCGCGACCGCGGGCACCGACTATGTGGCCTCCAGCGTGAACGCGCTGACCATTCCGGCCGGCAGCAGCAGCGCCACCTTCACCGTGCAGGTGATGGGCGACACGCTCAACGAACCCAACGAGAGCTTCTTCGTCAACGTCACCAATGTCAGCGGCGCCACCGTCGCCGACGGGCAGGGCCTGGGCACGATCGTCAACGACGACGCGGTGCCGGCGCTCTCGATCGCCGATGTCAGCCTCACCGAAGGCAATACCGGCACCACCTCGGCGACGTTCACGGTCACCTTGAGCGCGGCCAGCGGGCAGACCATCACCGTCAATTACGCGACCGCCGACGGCACCGCCACCGCCGGCAGCGACTATGTCGCGAGCGCCGGCACGCTGACCTTCGCGCCCGGTGTCACAACGCGGAGCATTGCGGTGACGGTCAATGGCGACACCGCCGTCGAGCCGGACGAGACCTTCAGCGTGACGCTGTCCAGCTCCAGCAATGCGAGCATCGCCCGTGCCACCGGCACCGGCACGATCCTCAACGATGACGCAGTGGTCACCATCGCTCCGGCGTCGTTGCCAGCGGCGACCTCTGGCAGTGCCTACAGCCAGACGCTGACCGCCAGCGGCGGCACCTCGCCTTACACCTTCATGGTCACTGCCGGCGCGGTGCCTGCCGGGCTGACCCTGGCCAGTTCCGGCGTATTGGCCGGCACACCCACCGCCAGCGGCACCTTTAACTTCACGGTCACCGCTACGGACACCGGCGTGCCGACCTCCGGAAGCCGTGGCTACACGCTGACCGTGGCCGCGCCGACGCTGGCGCTGCCGGCCACCGCGCTGCCCGGCGCCACCAGCGGCCGGGCCTACAGCGCCACGATCAACCCGGCCAGCGGCGGCGTCGCCCCCTACACCTATGCGGTGAGCGCGGGTGCCCTGCCGGCCGGCATCAGCCTCGACGGCGCCACCGGCACGCTCAGCGGCACGCCCACGGCGGTGGGTGACTTTGCCTTCACGGTGACCGCGACCGACAGCACCACCGGCACCGCCGGCCAGGACAGCCGAAGCTACGTGCTGGCGGTGGCGGCAGCGCCGGTCCTGGCCGCGGTGCCTGGTTTGACCGAGGCCGGTGTGCTGTTGCTCACCCTGCTGGTGGGGATGCTGGCCTGGCATCGCCGGAACGCAGTGCCAGGCCGAGGGTAAGGAGCGTCAATCCGGCCGGGTGTTCGTGCCCTCCTGAAGATCTTTGCGGGGAGGCGCCGTCCTCGCGCTGGGGACGAGACTCAAGCGGTGTGGCGAGCCCCGCTCGGGAGCCGCCCATTCCTCAGCGCAGCACCCGGCAGTTGCCGAATTCACACCGCACCGCCAGCGCATCGCCGTTGGCACAGGGCACGCTGTAGGTTTCGAAGCCCGGGCCCTTGGCAGCCAGGGTGGCCAGGGGCTGGGCGCTGCACGACTGCTCGCGTGCCAGGCGCTCGGCGTTGAAGGTGTCCACGCCCGTGGCGCGTGGCGGGGCGAATGGTCGCGGCGGGGGCAGCGGCGCGGGCGGCTGCAGCGCCAGCGCCTGCGCGCCCTGGCCATGGCCGCGCTCGGCCATGCAGGCCACGATCCAGCGGCGGCGGCGTTCCTCGGATCGCAGCGCCTGCTGCCCGCCCCCGAGCAAGGCCCCGCCGATGGCCCAGTCCTGCACCGCATCGCTGCTGCGGCCCAGGCCCCACACCAGCGCGGCGGCCACCAGCGCGCCTTCGACCATGCCGTCCAGCGTGTCCTGCACCACGCCGGCCTGGCTGGCGGCGCTCCGGCAGGCCTCCAGGTCGGCAGGGTAGCGCGCCCGCGATGCATCGCCCTGCGCGATGGGGCTGGGGCTGGGACTGGGGCTGGTGGCCTGCGGTGGGTCGGTGGGGGCGGGGCCGGAGGCGGCGCAGCCGCAAAGCCAGAGCGCAACGGCGGCGGCAGCGGTGGCGGACGGGAAGTGGGTGGATAGGTCGGGCATGGGCGGCTCCTCCGCCCGCATGGTGCCTGCTTGTGCGCCGTGGCGCCAGCCGCCGGGGTCAGGCGGCGTGAATGAATCCGGCGCGCCCGGGCATGACGGGTTCTTTAGAACCTTCTCAGGCCAGGGCGGCGGGCGCGGTCTGGCCGGCCGGGGTGCCGTGGGGCTGGCCGGCGGACCGCTGCGCCAGCCAGAAGACGGGCAGCGCCAGCAGGGCGCAGCCGGCCAGCACGCCGAAGGCCAGGCCGAAGTGGCCGCCGGAGCCCACCACCGTGTTGGCGACGGCCGGGCTCAGGGCCGCGCCCATGCCTTGCAGGGTCATGACCAGGCCCAGGGCGGTGTTGTAGCGGCCGCTGCCGCGCACGTAGCGCTCGACCATCAGTGGCGTGACCACGCCCATGGCGCCGGCGGCGATGCCGTCCAGCACCTGCACCGGAATGTTGGCCCACGAGTCAGGAATCGCCCAGGCGATCAGGCCGCGCACCGGCAGCGCCAGGATGGCGATGTAGACGAAGACCTGCAGGTCCCACCTGCGGCTGCGCGACACCCAGAGCGCCACCGGCACCATGGTGAGTTGCGCGACGACGATGGCGATGCCCGTCCACAGCAGCGGCGACGAGTCGGGCACGGTGGCCGCCAGGCGCTGGTTCAAAAGCGGCAGCATGGCGGCGTTGCCCAGGTGGAAGAGGGCGCAGGTCAGCCCGAAGCACCAGAGCGCGCGGTGGCCGAGGAAGGCGCGCAGCCCTTCGGGCGCCACGGAGCGCGGATCGTTGGAGGCGGCCGAACCCGACTCGGCCCCGCCCCCGCGCGCGGCCACGTGGTCGATGTCCCCCGGCCGGATGCGCAGCAGGCAGGCCCATGCCCCCAGGGCCATGGCGGTCATGACGACCAGCATCCAGGGGGCGCCCAGCCAGTGCGCGAACGCCGCCGCGCCCAGCGCGGAGACGATGTTGCCGGCGTGGCTGAAGGCCTCGTTGCGACCCGTCTGGTGGCGCAGGCCGCCGCTGCGGGCCAGGCCCAGGGTCAGCGCGGCCAGCGCCGCCGCCAGCACCGCCCCGGCGATGCCGGTCAGCACCTGCGACAGGATCAGCACCCCCGGCGAGCGGGTGGAAAACGCCAGCCCGCTGGCGCCCAGCACCACCAGCGCCGCCACCGCCACCAGCGCCCGCTTGGCGCGCGAACGGTCGGCGAAAGCGCCGGCGATGGGCGTGGCCGCCATCGCGGCCAGCCCGCCCGCTGACAGCACCAGCCCGATCATCGTCTGGTCGATGCGCTGGGTCTGCAGGTGCGTGGCCAGGAACGGCCCCAGGCCGTCGCGCACGTCCGCCATGAAGAACGCCATCCAGGCGAGGGCGGTCAGCGAGGCTCCGGCGGCCGGAAGGGTCGCATCGCTGGAGGTGCCGGAAGCGGGGCGGGCAGCGGTGGTGGTGGCCATGGCGACTCCTGTGGAACTATCGTGCCGGCTTGCTGCTCAGCGGCTGGCCGTTGACGGTGCGCGCTTCGATCACATGGCCCGTCGCGCCGCCCTGCAGGGGGCGCGCCGGCCCGCTGGCAGACACGCGAGCGCCCAGTTCCAGGCCGGCGCCCAGTTGCGCAAAGCCGTCGGGGCGGGTGTGGATGAAGTCGCCCGTGTCCAGCACCACGCCATTGGGCTCGCCGTGGCGGGCGTGGTGGATGCGGGCCACCGTTCCCTGCACTTCGCGCTCCGCTGCATCGGGCGTGAACGCGGTGCCGTCGATGGAGACGAGCCGCTCGAAGGCGAAGACCTCGTGGGGCGCCTCGCCCTTCGGTGGCGGGGGCACCAGGGTGCCCTCGGCCACCACCGCCTGGCCGGCGGCGAGCGCCTGGAAGGCCCGGGTGCCGCAGTCGTGGGCGTGCTTGTCGAAGACGAACTGCACGGGAATGCCTTCGACGTCGATCATCGCGCCCTCGACTTCGCCGCGGGGGCTGTGTAGCAGGTGCTGGAAGCGGCCTTCGAGGGACCAGACTTCGGGTGTTTTTTCCTGGGGTTGGCTCATGGTGGTTCGTGTGAAATGGGGTGCTAGAAGAGGTGGTGCCGTGGCAGTCGTGCGTTGCGCCAGCCGCTCAGGGACGGCGCGGTGGCGCGCCGGCTGGGCCTGCTGCGGGGCCGCCCAGCATGTCCTGCAGGCTGTTCGGATTGGCGCCCAGCTGCGCGGCCTCGATGCCGGTGCCCAGCGCGTTGCGCGTGCCCCAGCCGCGTACCGAGACGGCGGCGCCCGGCTTGAGCAAGGGCATCACGGCGCTGCCCATGTGCGGCGGAAAGCGCACCACGGTGCCGTCTTCCAGCAGCAGCCCATGCGCGTCGCCCCGGCTGTTGAACAGCACGTGGGCCACGCGGCCGTCGGCCTGCAGCGCGGTCAGGGCCTCGCGCGCGGCGGGCAGGGGGCGCTGGCCGGGAGCGGGCGGCGTGTCCTGCACCACGCGGCCTTGCGACTGCAGGGTGGTGGCGCGCAGCACACCGATGTCCTTGCGGTTCCAGCCGGTGGCCTGGACGCTGTCGCCCGGCCGCAGCCACGACGTGAGCGTGGCCGACAGATGGGGCGGGAAGGCGATCTGCGTGCCGTCCTGCAACAGCAGGCCGTCGGCCTCGCCGTTGGGGTTGACCAGCCAGCGCTGCACGGTGCCGCTCACGGTGGCCTGGTCCATCGGCGCGGGCTGCACGACCACGGCGGGCGCGGGCGGCATGGTGGGTTGGGCCTGGGCTGCTGCGCTGGCCAGCAAGGCGGCGCCGAGCGCTGCGGCACGAGCCTGGGGGTGAAGAGTCTTCTTCATGGTGATCATCCGTCAAAGGGTTGTGACGCAGAAGACATCTCAAGTCCCATGCCAGGTTTGAATCCCTTATGAATCAAGCACTTGCGCAATCCAGTGCGCTGGCGTTGCGAATGAAACGGCGACAGTCTGTCTGGTTTCCGGACGCCTTCGGCGGTGACCGCGAAAGCGACGCATGGCGCAGCGGGAAGGGGGTTTGCCAGCATGCCCACTCCTTCTTTTTCTCTTTCTTCTCAGCCCAGCCCGTATTGCGTCAACTTGCTGTAGAGCAGCTGCCGATGAATACCGAGCTGCCGCGCGGCCAGCGAGCGGTTGCCCCCGGCTTGCTTCAGCGCGTGCTCCAGCATCAGCCGCTCCAGTCGCGCGACGGCCTCGGGCAGGGACCCGTCCAGCCAGCCCGCGGGCAGGGCGCCGGTCCCGCCGTCTGCCGGGTCGGCGAACGCGGGGGCGTGCCGCAGGTCCAGATCGGCGGCGGCCACCACCGGCCCTCGCTGCAGGGCATGGCAGCGCTCCATGGCGTTGCGCAGCTCGCGCACGTTGCCGGGCCAGGTGTGGTCCAGCAGCGCGCGGGCCGCGTCGGCCGACAGGCGCTTGGGCGGCTGGGGCGCGGCGGCGCGGCGCAGGAAGTGCTCTGCCAGCGGCACGATGTCGGCCAGCCGTTCGCGCAGCGGCGGCAGCACGATGTGCAGCACGTCCAGCCGAAACCGCAGGTCCTCGCGGAAGCGCCCGTCGCGCACGGCGGCGGCCAGGTCGCGGTGGGTGGCCGCCAGCACGCGCACCCGCACCTTCACCGGACGGTGGCTGCCCAGCGGGGTGACCTCGCCTTCCTGCAGCGCCCGCAGCAGCTTGGCCTGCACGTCCAGCGCCATGTCGCCGATCTCGTCGAGCAGCAGCACGCCGCCGTCCGCCGCCCGGAAGCACCCTGGCCGGTCGGCCGCCGCTCCGGTGAATGCGCCCTTCACGTGGCCGAACAGTTCGCTCTCCAGCAGTTCCTTCGGAATGGCGGCGCAGTTCAGCGCCACGAAGGGCCCGCCGGCGCGCGGGGAATGGCGGTGCAGTGCGCGGGCCACCAGCTCCTTGCCGGTGCCGGTCTCGCCTTCGATCAGCACGGGCGCATCGCTGGCGGCGGCCAGGCCGATGCGCTTGTGCACCTCGCGCATCGCCTCGCTGATGCCCACCAGCTCGCCGTCATCGGCCGCGTCGGCCGCAGCAGCCGCTGCGGGGGCGGGCGCGGCGAACCCCTGGGCCTCCGCATGCGAGCGCAGCGCACGCTCCAGCACCTGCACCACCGTCGCCCGGCTCACCGGCTTGGTCAGGTGGTCGAAGGCGCCCAGGCGCATGGCTTCGATGGTGCCCGAGCCGCTGGCATAGGCCGTCAGCACCAGCACCGGCGGCAGCCGGGCCACGCGGGCGGCCAGCGCCTCCAGCGTCTGCAGCCCGTCCATGCCGGGCATGCGGTGATCCAGAAAGATGGCGCCGTAGCGTTGGCTTTCCACCCGGCGCAGCGCCTCGGCGCCGCTGCTGGCGGCGTGCACCTCGTGGCCTAGGCTCTGCAGGGTTTCGACCAGCGAATCGCGGAAGGCCGCGTCGTCGTCGACGACTAAGAGGCACGCCATGGCAGCTCCAGGATGAAACGGGCACCGCCGCCGCTGCCGTCGGCATGGCGGGGTGCGTAGTGCAGATCGCCGCCATGGGCCAGCGCCACCTCGCGCGCCAGCGCCAGGCCCAGGCCGTTGCCGTCGGCGCGGCCGGTGGCGAAGGGCTCGAACAGTTGCGGGCGCAGCGCCTCTGGCACGCCGGGGCCGTCGTCCTCCACCGCCAGCGTGCAGCGGCGGCGGGCGGCATCCACGGTGGCCGACAGCACGACCTCGCCCCCGTCCGCCGCATGGCGCACGGCGTTGTCCAGCAGGCTGTCGATTGCGCGGGCCGCATGCAGGGGGTCGAAGACGGCCTCGGCCGATACGTCGCCCCGCAGCGCCAGCCGCACGCCGCGCGCCCCGGCGGCGGGGCGTGCCGCTTCCAGCCGCTCGCGCAGCCAGTCGCCCAGCGGCACGCCACGGGGCTGCAGGTTCAGCGGCTGCACCAGCGCCAGCAGGCTCTGCACCAGCCCTTCCAGCCGGTCGATCTGCGTGACGATGGCGCCCAGGGCATCGGCATGGCGGGTGGGCGGCGCCGCCAGCGCGTTCTCGGCCTTCAGCCGCATGGCGGCGATGGGGTTGCGGATCTCGTGCGCGACCGAGGCCGTCATGCGGCCCAGCGAGGTCAGGCGCAGGTCGCGGTGGCGCTGCGCCGTGGCTTCCTTCAGGCGGGCGCGGGCATCCTGCAGGCGCGCGCCGAAGCCGTTGAAGCCGTCGACGATGCGGTCCAGCTCGCGGATGCCGGTGCGCTCAAGCCGAGGCACGGTGTCTTCCTGGGCGTCGGCGAAGGCGCTCTCCAGCCGGCGCACCTGCCGCAGGCCGCGCAGCAGCATCCAGCCCAGCCAGCCGCCCGAGGCCACCACCAGCAGCGCCAGCACCGCGATGCCGACGCGCAGGCTCTTTTGCGCGGCGATGGCGCCGGAATGGGCACGGGTCATGGTCCACACGGCGGCGCCGGGGTGCGCGGCGAGCGGGCAGGCGGCGACGATCAGCACCTCGCGGCTGCCGCGCACCAGGTTCACGGCGGGGCGGCCGGCGCCCGCGGACTCGCGCGCCGTCTGCACGATCAGCGGCTCTTCGGCCGCCGGCACGTCCACCTTGGCGCTGCTGCCTTCATACGTGGGGTAGGCATAGGCCAGCATGCCGCTGCCGGCGCGCCACACGCCGCCTTCCACCTGAGGCACTTCCAGCAGCACCACGTGCAACAGCACGCGCAGCAGATCGGCCTGCGGCGCATCGGCCACCGCGGCCGGCACCGACTTGGCATAGCGCGTGGCGATGTCCTCGCAGGCCCGCGTGGCGTGGGACTGGCTGGCCGCCACCTGCGCGCCCGAGCCGGTCTGGTAGAGCACCACGATGACGGCGGCGACCAGGGCGCACGCGGCCAGCAGAAAGCCCCAGAACAGGATCAGTTGAACGCGCAAGGATCGCACGGGAGGCCGCCGAAGTGAAAGACGGCGGATCGTAATCCCGCCGGCTTCGGCGGGCGGTAGGAGCGGCGCCGTTCGGGGCCGGCGCCTTTGTCCGACGCTGCGGCCGCGGGGCGCGCAGCCGCCGGCAGCCGAGTCAGGCCGCTTCGGGGTAGAACAGCCGGCGCGTGGGCACGGGCGCCACGGCCTGGCCGATGGCGGCGATGTGGTCCGGCGTGGTGCCGCAGCAGCCGCCCACGATGTTCACCAGGCCCTCGGCGGCGAACTCGTGCACCAGCCGGCTGGTCACTTCGGGCGTCTCGTCGAAGCCGGTGTCGCTCATCGGGTTGGGCAGGCCGGCGTTGGGGTAGCAGCTGATGAAGGTGTCTTGCGCCACCCGGTTCAGCTCCTGGATGTAGGGGCGCATCAGCGTGGCGCCCAGCGCGCAATTGAGGCCGATGGCCAGCGGCTGCGAGTGCCGCACGCTGTGCCAGAAGGCCGTCACGGTTTGGCCCGACAGGATGCGGCCCGAGGCGTCGGTGACGGTGCCGCTGATGATGAGCGGCAAGCGCTCGCCGCTTTTCTCGAAGAATTCGTCGATGGCGAAGAGCGCGGCCTTGGCGTTCAGCGTGTCGAAGATGGTCTCAACCAGCAGCACGTCTGCGCCGCCTTCGACCAGCGCCTCGGTCTGCTCGTAGTAGGCCGCGCGCAGCTGCTCGAAATCGACGTTGCGCGCGCCGGGGTCGTTCACGTCGGGGCTGATGCTGGCCGTCTTGGGCGTGGGGCCCAGGGCACCGGCCACGAAGCGGGGCTTGTCCGGCGTGGAGTATTTGTCGCAGGCGGCGCGGGCCAGCTTGGCCGAGGCGAGGTTCATCTCGCGCGCCAGGTCGGCCATGTGGTAGTCCTCCTGCGCGATGGTGGTCGCGCCGAAGGTGTTGGTCTCGATCAGGTCGGCACCGGCCGCCAGGTAGCGTTCGTGGATGTCGCGGATCACGTCCGGCCGGGTGAGCGAGAGCAGTTCGTTGTTGCCCTTCACGTCGCGCGGAAAGTCCTTGAACCGCTCGCCCGCGCCGTCCGGGCCGCTGTAGCCCTCGCCCCGGTACTGGGCCTCGCCCAGCTTGAAGCGCTGGATCATGGTGCCCATGGCGCCGTCGAGGATGGCGATGCGTTCGGCCAGGATGTCGGGGAGCTGTTGGGCGCGGGTGTAGGTGATCGGGTGCATGGGCGAATTGTAAGAACGGCTGCCGCTCATGCGGGCGCAGGGGCCTCTTCGGCGGGCGGCCGCAATCTCAGCAGCGCATCGATCAGCAGCTCCAGCGCCGGATGGCGGTGCGCATTGCGCCGCGCGATGATCTCGTAGGGCTCGCTGCGCGACTTCAGTTGCAGCGGCAGCCGGGCGACCAGCCCGTGCTCGCACACGTAGTCGGCCACGTCGTCCGATACCAGGGCCACCAGGTTGGCGTTGTGGCTCAGCAGCGACAGCGTGGCCAGCGCGGAGGTGGTCTCGATCAGGTGCGTCGGGAAGAACAGGTTCTCTTCGAAGAATTCGCGTTCCAGCGTACGGCGCATCGGCATGTGCGCCCGGTACACCACCCAGCGGCTGGCCGACAGGTCCTGCAGCGTGATCGCCGGCAGGCCCGCCGCCGGATGCGCCCGGTGCGCGACCACGGCCAGGGATTCGTCCTTGACGACCACGGTGTCGTACAGGTGCGGCTTGGGGCTGACCGATAAGCGGCAGATCGCCGCGTCCAGCCGACCCTGGTCGATGAGCGCGAGCAGGCTGGCGCTGGTGTCCTCGACGATTTCGACCGAGATGTCCGGCTGCTGGTCCATCAGCCGCGTCAGCGCCCGGGTGAGCAGCGGCACGGCGCCCATGATGGTGCCCACCGCGATGCGGCCGCCCGCACCGCTGGCGATGGCGCTCAGCTCCTGCTGCAGGTGGCTGATGTCGGACTGGATCAGCCGCGCGAACCGCACGGCGCAGGTGCCGGCCTCGGTGGGCACCAACCCCCGGTTGGTGCGCATGAAAAGGGGCGCATTCAGGGTGGATTCCAGCTCCTTGAGCGCCTTGCTGGCGCCGGGCTGCGTCAGCCCCACCCGGTCCGCCGCCGCCAGCAGCGAGCCGTGTTCGGCCACCGCGATCAGCAGGCGCAGCTGCCGGGCATGCAGGCGCGACATCACGGAGTTGAGGTTGTAGGGGCTTTGCATTGCCTTGGAGTTATAGCTGTATCGATAACGGTTAGTTTATTCGGCGATCGGTCTCTCATAGACTTCTTTCGCCAACCGGTGAATATGAGAAATCTTGATATCAGGAGATGAGCGATGGCGACGATCAACTATGTGACGGAAATCCGCTTCGGCCCGGGCAGCGCGGCCGAACTGGCCTCGGTATGCCAGACACTGGGCTTCAAGAAGCCCCTCTTCATCACCGACAAGGGCGTGGTCGCGGCCGGGCTGATCGAGCGCATCCTCGCCGCGAACGACCTGCCGCATTTCCACGTGTTCGACGGCACGCCCTCGAACCCGACCGAGGCCGCGGCGCGTGAAGGCGTGGCGAGCTTCCACGAGGCGGGCTGCGACGGCATCGTCGCCGTGGGCGGCGGCTCGTCCATCGACTTGGCCAAGGCGGTGGCGGTGTCGGCGTGCCACCCGGGGCCGCTGCGCCAGTTCGCGCTGATCGAAGGGGGTCTGGCCCGCATCACCGCGGCCACGGTGCCGGTGGTGGCCATTCCCACCACCGCGGGCACGGGCAGCGAGGTCGGGCGCGGCGCCATCATCATCCTGGACGACGGCCGCAAGGTGGGCATCATCTCGCCCCACGTCATCCCCAAGGTCGCGCTCTGCGACCCGGCCCTGACCGTGGGCCTGCCGCCGGGCCTGACGGCCGCCACCGGCATGGACGCGGTGGCGCACTGCATCGAGACCTTCCTCGCGCCCAGCTTCAACCCGCCGGCAGAAGGCATCGCCCTGGACGGCCTGCGCCGCGCCTGGAAGAACATCGAAACCGCCTTCCACGAGCCCAGCGACATCGAGGCCCGCAGCAACATGATGAGCGCATCGCTGCAGGGTGCGCTGGCCTTCCAGAAGGGCCTTGGCTGCGTGCACAGCCTGAGCCATTCGCTGGGCGGCATCAACCCGCGCCTGCACCACGGCACGCTCAACGCCGTGCTGCTGCCTGCGGTGATCCGCTTCAACCGCGAATCCGACACCGTGGCGCGCGACGAGAAGATCGATCGCCTGGCGCAGGCCATGGGCCTGCCGGCGCACATGGCGGTGGAGGACGCGATCCAGGACATGTCCCGCAAGCTCCAGCTGCCCGCCGGCCTGGGCGAGATGGGCGTCACGGCCGACCTGATGCCCCGCATCGTCACCGGCGCGCTGGCCGACCACAGCCACAAGACGAATCCGCGCGAAGCCAGCGCAGACGATTACGCGCGCCTGGTCGAAGCGGCGATGTAGGCCGCAGCGCCCGGCCGTGCTTCGAAGAGGCCTTCGAAGCGCCGCGCCTCTCGGTCATCCGTCAGCGGGCGCTGGCGAAACCTTCCGCAAGACATCTCCAATTTCCAGACAGGCCATGGTGAACCTGACCAGTGGGTTTCGCCACGCCGCTCATAGATCGAATGACATGCAGCCCATCCCCGCACCTCTGACCCGTCGCCGCGCCTTTGCCTACATTGGCGCTTACGCGAGCATGCTCTCCATCGGCTCGTCTGCGCGCGCTTCCGATCGGGACTACCCCGACCGGAGTGTCGAACTCATCGTGCCCTACGCTGCGGGCGGTGGCACAGACGCCGTGGCTCGATCCTTCGCCGACGTATCGCGCAAGTATTTCCGCCAGAGCATCATTGCGGTGAACAAGCCAGGGGCGAGCACGTCCATCGGCACGATGGAAGTCATCAACGCGCGGCCCGATGGCTACAAGATCGCGCTGGTGACAGTCGAGCTGACCTTCCTGAACAGTCTGGGGATCGCCCGGTTCACGCATGACCGCCTGGTGCCGATCGCACGGCTGAACTACGACCCCTCCGCCATTACCGTCCGCGCAGATTCGCCATGGAAGACCATCGAGGAATTTCTCGCTGCCGCGAAGAAATCGCCCGGGGAAATGCGTGTTGGAAACGCCGGCCCGGGCTCGATCTGGAATCTCACGGCCTCTGCACTCGAGGACAAGGCACAGGTACGCTTCAATCAAGTGCCTTACCAGGGAGCAGCCCCTGCCGTCCTGGCGCTCATGGGCGGGCATATCGACGCAGTGGCGGTCAGTCCGGCCGAAGTGGGAACCTACGTGGCAGCGGGCAAGCTGCGGTTGCTCGCCGTCATGGCGGAAAAACGCATTCCCGAGTTCGCCGAGGTGCCGACATTCCGGGAGCGGGGCGTCGATCTGGTGCTGGGCGTTTGGCGGGGCCTGGCCGCGCCCAAGGACACCCCTCCCGAAGTCCTGCAGACGCTGCGGGACATGGCGGCGAAGACCGCGCAGGATCCCGCCTTCCTGGCAACGCTTCAGAAGCTCAATCTGGGCTATGCATATGCCGATGACCGCGTCTTCGGGGCACAGTGGAGCAGCGACAGCACCTACTTCAAGAGCCTCATCGCAAAGCTGAACATGAAGCTCGGTTGACATGCGGAACGTACCGTAAGACCCGTTGCCGCACAGACGATGCCGCCTGGCACGGCCCGAGGGCCCGGGCGGCACGTCGATCCGCGCGAGGCAAGCCCTATCGATGACGCGCAGCCGCCCGAAGCGGACATGTGGCGCTGCCCACGCGCTCGCCACCGGGCGGCCGGCGATGCACGCCGGCCTGCCCAGTGCCTTTTCCGTTGTCCTTGTTCCACCACGAACCCGCCATGACCTTGATCACCCCTCTCACAGGCCAGATGCTGATCGGCGCCGATGCGGTCGCCGGCACCGACGGAGGCCAGCGCGCCTTCAACCCCGCCACGAACGCCGAGATCGCCGAGCCGCATTTCGGCTTCGGCACCCCCGCCGACGTGGACCGCGCCGCCCGCCTGGCCGCGGCGGCCTTCGACGAATACCGCGCCCTGCCGCTCGCGCGCCGCGCCGCCTTCCTGGAGGCCATCGCCGACCAGATCATGGCGCTGGGCGATGCGCTGCTGGAGCGCGCCCATGCCGAAACCGGCCTGCCGCTGGCCCGCCTGACGGGCGAGCGCGGCCGCACCGTGGGCCAGCTGCGCCTGTTCGCCAGCGTGGTGCGCGACGGCCACTTCCTGCACGCCACCATCGACCCGGCCCAGCCGCAGCGCCAGCCCCTGCC
Source organism: Acidovorax sp. FG27 (assembly GCF_040365715.1). NCBI lineage: Bacteria > Pseudomonadati > Pseudomonadota > Betaproteobacteria > Burkholderiales > Comamonadaceae > Acidovorax > Acidovorax sp. FG27. Next base: position 146,936 of record NZ_BAABVY010000007.1, on the reverse strand, counting down.
GCGCGCCGACCTGCGGCTGGCCAAGGTGCCGCTCGGCCCCGTGGCGGTGTTCGGCGCCAGCAACTTTCCGCTCGCCTTCTCGGTGGCCGGCGGTGACACCGCCTCGGCCCTCGCCGCCGGCGCGCCGGTGGTGGTGAAGGCACACGGCGCTCACCTGGGCACTTCCGAACTCGTGGGCCGCGCCATCCAGCAGGCGGTGCGCGAGCAGGGCCTGCCCGAAGGCGTGTTCTCGCTCTTGATCGGCGCGGGCCGCAGCATCGGCGAGGCCCTGGTCGCCCACCCCGCCATCCAGGCCGTGGGCTTCACCGGATCGCGCCAGGGCGGCCTGGCACTGGTGGCCATTGCCAACCGCCGGCCCGAGCCGATTCCCGTCTATGCCGAGATGAGCGCCATCAACCCCGTCTTCCTGCTGCCCGCCGCCCTGGCGCAGCGGGCCGAGGCCATGGCCCAGGGCTTCGCCGAATCGCTCGCCACGGGCGCGGGCCAGTTCTGCACCAACCCCGGCCTGGTGCTGGGCATCGACGGCCCCGACCTGGACCGCTTCGTGCAGGCCGCGGGCGAGGCGCTGGCGCGCAAGGGCGCGCAGACCATGCTCACGGCCGGCATCCACGGCGCCTATCGCAGCGGCGTGGAGGCCATGGCCGCCACGCCGGGCGTGCAGCGCGTCGCCGAGGGCCAGGCCGCGGGCAACCTGCACAACGCCGCGCAGGCCGCGCTTTTCACCACCGACGCACGGACCTGGATGGAGCAGCATGCGCTGTCGTGCGAAGTCTTCGGCCCCGCGTCGCTGGTGGTGCGCGCGAAGGACATGGACGAGCTGATCGCCCTGGCCGAGCGGCTGGAAGGCCAGCTCACCGCCACCCTGCACCTGGAGGCGGCGGACCATCCGCTCGCCCGCCGGCTGCTGCCGGTGCTGGAGCGCAAGGCCGGGCGGCTGCTGGCCAATGGCTTCCCGACCGGCGTGGAGGTCTGCCATGCCATGGTGCACGGCGGCCCGTTCCCGTCCACATCGAACGCGATGTTCACCTCGGTGGGCGCCTCCGCCATCGACCGATTCCTGCGGCCCGTGTGCTACCAGGACCTGCCCGACGCCCTGCTGCCTGAGGCCTTGCAGCAGGCCAACCCGCTGGGCCTCTGGCGGCTGACGGACGGCCAGCCCGGGCGCGCGTGACGGGCATGCCTCCGGCCGCGGCCCTCGCGCCTTCCGACCTGCTGGCCCGGCTCAAGGGAATCGTCGGTAGCCGCCACGTACTCACGACCGACACGGCCACGCGCCGCTACCGCAGCGGCTTTCGCTACGGCGGCGGCGACGTCCTGGCCGTGGTGCGCCCCGGCAGCCTGACGCAGCTGTGGCGCACGCTCGAGGCCTGCCATGCGGCGGGCACCGTCATCCTCTGCCAGGCGGCCAACACGGGACTCACCGGCGGCTCCACGCCGATGGAGGGCGGCTACGACCGCCCGGTGGTGCTCATCAACATGCTGCGGCTCACGCGGCTCCATCTGTTGCAGCGCGGCGAGCAGGTGCTGGCGCAGCCCGGCGTCACGCTCGAACAGCTCGAACGCACGCTCGCGCCGCTGGGCCGCGAACCGCATTCCGTCATCGGCTCGAGCTGCATCGGCGCCTCGGTGACCGGCGGTATCTGCAACAACTCCGGCGGCTCGCTCATCCGGCGCGGCCCCGCGTTCACGCAGTTCTCGCTGCATGCCCGCATCGACGAGGACGGCCAGCTGCGGCTCGTCAACCACCTGGGTATCGCGCTCGGCGACGACCCGGAGCAGATCCTCGCCAACCTGGAGGGCGGCCGCTTCGCACGCGACGATCTGCCGGCGGAGCCCGGACGCATGGCCTCAGACCGCGAATACGCGCAGCACGTGCGCGACATCGGCTCCAGCGAGCCGGCCCGTTACAACGCGGACCCGCGCCGCCTCTACGAAGCCTCCGGTTCCGCCGGCAAGATCGCCGTCTTCGCGCTGCGGCTGGACACCTTCGCGGCGGACACCGACACCCGCGTGTTCTACATCGGCACCAACCAGCCGCCAGACCTCGCGGACCTGCGCCGCCACATGCTGGCCCGCTTCGCCTCCCTGCCCGTGGCGGCCGAATACATGCACCGCTCGGCCTACGACCTGAGCCGCACCTACGGCAAGGACCTGTTCGTCTACATCCGCAAGCTGGGCGCCGCCCGCGTGCCGCTGGCCTTTGCGCTCAAGAGCCGCTTCGACGCGCTGGCCGAGCGCTGCGGGCTGGGGCGGAACCTGGCCGACCGCCTGCTGCAGCGGCTCGCCAACGCGATGCCCGAGCACCTGCCAGCCCGCATGAACGACTTCCGCGACCGCTATGCCCACCACCTGCTGCTGAAAGTGAGCGATGCGGGCATCGAGGAGACGCGCACCTACCTGCAGTCGTTCCTGGCCGAGCACCCCGAGGCTGGTTGCTTCGAATGCGACGACGAGGAGGCGGGCGCCGCGTTCCTGAACCGCTTCGCCGTCGGCAACGCCACCAACCGCTACCGGGCGGTGCATGCCGACACGGTGGAAGACGTGGTGGCGCTGGACGTCGCCCTGCCGCGCAACGCGCTGGACTGGTTCGAGACCCTGCCGCCGGAGCTAGCCGCGCAGGTCGAGCAGCCCATGTACTGTGGCCACTTCTTCTGCCATGTCATGCACCAGGAATACCTGGTGAAGAAGGGCGTGGACTGCGTACAGTTCAAGGAACGCGTGCTGGCGCTGCTGGATGCGCGGGGCGCCAGGTACCCGGCCGAGCACAACGTCGGCCACCTCTACCGCGCCGGCCCGGCGCTCGAAGGCTTCTACCGCAGCCTGGACCCGACCAACACCTTCAATCCCGGCATCGGCCAGACCTCGGCTCGGCATCGCTGGCGGGCGGTGTGCTGCGACGAGCATCGCGAGCCGCTCGGTCGGTGACGCCGTGGCCTTTCGAGGGCCGGACCGTGGCGGTCCGGCTTTTTTTGCCCCGGGCAGGGCCCGCTCCAGCCTGAATGCCCGCCAGGGAAAACGGCCCGAAGTCTTTTGCGAGTCTTCAGGCCGTGAACCGGGGGCGCCATGGCGCTCCCGCCGAAAGCGGCAGGCTCGTGGGCCTGCCTGCCGTCAACGTTCACCCATGGAACCAGCGCGCCGGCCCGGTGACCAGGATGGGGAAGAAGATCATCAGGAACATGACCGCGAACTCGGCCAGCATGAAGGGCATCACACCGCGCGTCACGTCGTCCATGCGCATCTTGCCCACGCCCGCCACCACGTTGAGCACAACGCCCACCGGCGGCGTGATGAGGCCGATGGAGTTGTTGATGATGAACATCACGCCGAAATACACCGGGTCGATGCCCGCCGCGTTCACCACCGGCATCAGGATGGGCGTCAGGATCAGGATGGTGGGCGTCATGTCCATCGCCGTGCCCACCACCATCACCAGCACCATGATGGCGACCATCAGCAGGATCTTGTTGCCCATGAAGGGCTCCAGCAGGCCCACCACCTTGGAGGGCAGGTCGGCCACGGTGATGAGCCAGGCGCTCACCATGGCGGCGGCGATCAGGAACATCACGATGGCGCTGGTCTTGGCGGCCCCCACGAAGACGCGGTAGAGCTGGCGCAGGGTGAGCTCGCGGTACACGAAGGTCGCCACCACGAAGGCATACACGGCCGCCACCACGGCGGCTTCGGTCGGCGTGAACACGCCCATGCGCAGGCCGACGAGGATGATCACCGGCAGCAGCAGCGCCCAGCTGGCTTCGCGTGCGGCGGCCAGGATCTCCCGCACGGACTTGCGCGGCGGCGGCGCGATCTGTTCGCGCCGCACCAGCCAGGCCCAGGTCACCCACAGCGCGCCGCCGATCAGCAGGCCCGGCACGATGGCCGCCATGAACAGCTTGGAGATGGAAACGTTGCCCGCCACGCCGAAGATGACCAGCCCGATGCTGGGCGGGATCACCGGGCCGATGACGCCGGTGGCGGCGATCAGGCCGCCGGCCCGGGCCTTGTCGTGGCCGGCCTGCGCCATCATGGGCAACAGCAGCGCGGTGAGCGCCGCCGCGTCGGCCACGGCCGATCCGGACAGCGCCGACAGCAGGCAACCGGCCATGATGGTGACGTAGCCCAGGCCGCCGCGCACGTGGCCCACCAGCGCGAGCGCCAGGTTGACGATGCGCCGGGACAGCCCGCCCACGTTCATGATCTCGCCGGCCAGCATGAAGAAGGGCACGGCCAGCAGCGGGAAGCTGTCGGCGCCGCCGATCAGGTTCTGGATGAGGATCTGCGCGTTGAACAGGTCCAGCTGCCACATGAGGGCCACGCCGCTGGCCAGCAGCGCGAAGGAAATGGGCATGCCGATGGCCATGGCCAGCAGCAGTGCAGCGAGGAATACCGCGATGGTCATGATCGGTCAGGAGCGGGTGGAGGGTTGGGAGCTGCCGGCGGCTGCGGAGGGGCTGGAAGCGCCGTGGGGGCCGAGCGCCTCGGCCAGCGCGGCGGCTTCCTCGGATTCCTGGATGCTCACCAGTTCGTCCACCGACAGGCGCCCCGCCAGCAAGCGTGCCAAGTCGGTGAGCAGGATGAGCGCCGCGCAGACGGCGAAGACCGCGCCCGGCGCGTACACGATGGACATGGGTGCGCCGGTCACGGGCGCCTCGGTGTCCGCATTGATGCGCATCTGGTCCACACTGCCGTCGTACAGCAGCCAGAGGATGTAGAGCATGCAGAGGTAGCTGGCCGCCAGGCACAGCTTCTTGCCGGCGACCGGCAGCCGCGACACCACCATGTCCACTCCCAAGTGCGCCCGTTCTCGCAGGGCCACCACGGCGCCCAGGAAGGTGATCCAGATGAAGAGCCAGCGCGACACCTCTTCCGACACCGCGATGCCCGAGTTGAAGCCGTAGCGCAGCACCACGTTGCCGAACACCAGGATCACCATCAGCGCCAGCATGAGCGCGATCAGGAATTCGAAGATGCCGCAATAGAGATCGATGATTTTTCGCATGCGTTGGTCCTCTGCGAAGGTGGTTGGGTGTGGTTCCGGGGCCCCGGCTGCCGGTGCCCCGGGCCGACGCGCGCACGGCGCGGCCCGGGCATGCCGTCATGCACGCCCGGGCCGGCCATGGCGGCCGCCGTTACTTCTGCCTGATCTTCTGCAACTCGGCGAAGAACGGCTTGGTGATCGCCGGGTCGTAGGTAGCGGCGAATTTCTCGGTCACGGGGCGCACCACCGCCTCCATGCGCTGCAGCTCTGCGGGGCTGACGTCATTGATCTTCATGCCCTTGGCCTTTACCTCCGCAATGGCCGTCGTGGTGGCCTGGCGGCTCAGCGTGCGCTGATAGGCCTGCGCTTCCTTGAAGGCCGACTGCAGGATCTGGCGCTCGCTCTCGGAGAGCTTGTCCCAGAACGGCTTGCCGGCCAGCACGATCAGCGGGCTGTAGACGTGGTTGGTGTTGCTCGCGAACTTCTGCACCTCGTAGAACTTCGACGTGTCGATCAGCACGTAGGGGTTCTCCTGGCCGTCCACCGCGCGCGATTCGAGCGCGCCGTACAGCTCGCCGAAGGCCAGCGGCGTCGGGTTGGCGCCCAGCGCCTTGAAGGCGTCGATGAACACGGGGTTGGGGATCACGCGCAGCTTGAGCCCGGCGAAGTCTTCCGGCTTCTGGATCGGGCGTGCGCTGTTGGTGACGTTGCGAAAGCCGTTCTCCCAGTAGCCCAGGCCGATGAGGCCCTTGGGCGGCAGCCGCTCCAGCAGCGCCGCGCCAGCGGGGCCGTCGAGCAGGGCCTCGGCCTGCGCCGTCGTGGAGACGAGGAAGGGAAAGTCCAGCAGGCCGAATTCCTTGACCACCGGGGCGAGCGACGTGGTGGTGGGAATGAACAGCTCCTGCGTGCCGCCGCGCAGCGCGCCCATCTGCTGCGCCTCGTTGCCCAGCTGCGAGGCGGGGTACTCCTTGATCTTGAGCTGGCCGCCGCTTTTGGCAGCCACCAGCTCGGCGAACTTGCGCGCGGCCTGGGAGATGGGCGCGTCGGATTGCGCCTGGTGGCCGACGCGGATGGTGCGGTCGGCGTAGGCCTGGGCGGCCGCCTGCAGCGAGATGCCCGAAACGAGCAGGGCCAGCGCCAGGCGGCGCAGGGACGTGGTGGTGTTCATTGGTGTGTCTCCTTCGTTGTTCTGGCGGCATGCGGCAGCACGCCGCCGTGCCTTGCGCCGGGCCGTGGGGCCGGTATTTGCGCCAGTCAAGTCTATGGGGCGGAATTTCCGGAATGAACTGACGGGTGGGGATACAGGTATAGCTGCAAGACATAGCAGGAGCCGTCCGCGAAGCGTCCAGGCCGCCCGAGTCACCGGGGGCGGCAGCACCCCTTGCCGAGCCCGCGGGCAACGGCGTCTCGGCGTCTTGTCAATGGACTGGCGACGGCGGGTGGCTCGGGCCTGGCGCGGCCGCCGCCACGTCCAGGAAGGTCTGCAGCGCCGGGTTCCGGGCTGCCGCGTGCCACGCCAGCACGCCCACGGTGGGGTGCTCCAGATGGGCGATGGGCACGAACCGCACGCCCTGCACGGCGGCCTGCGCCATGGTGGCCGGCACCAGCGCCACGCCCATGCCCATGGCCACCAGGGCCACCACGGTGAGCCACTGGCGCGTGGCATGGCGTGTGTGCGGATGGATGCCGGCGCGGTGGAAGAGCGCGACCACGTTGTCGTGGTTGGCGGGTGCCACGTCGCGCGCGAACATCACGAAGGTCTCGTCGGCCAGGGCGCGCAGGTCCACCTGCGCGGCGCCCGCCAGCGCATGGCCCCGCGGCAGGCAGGCCACGAAATGGTCCTGCGCCAGCGGCAGGCAGCGCAGCGGCTCGGGCACCACGCTGGCGTTGATGAAACCGGCGTGCAGCTGGCGGTGCAGCAGCGCGTCGATCTGCTCGCCCGAGGACATCTCGCGCAGGTTGACCTCGATGCCCGGCGCACGCTCGCCGAAGGCGCGCACGATGGCCGGCATGTCGCGGTAGACCATCGAGCCCGTGAACCCGATGTCGAGCCGGCCGCGCAGTCCTGCCGCCACGGCGCGCGCCGTGTCGCCCGCGCGGTCCACCCGGTCCAGCACCACGCGCACCTCGACCAGGTAGGCCGCGCCCGCCGCCGTCAGCGCGACGTGCTTGCTGTTGCGCTCGAACAGCTTCACGCCGAGCTCGTCCTCCAGCGCCTTGATGCCCGAGCTGAGCGGCGGCTGGGTGATGGCCAGCCGCTCCGCCGCGCGGCCGAAGTGCAGCTCCTCGGCCAGCACGGCGAAGTAGCGCAGCAGGTGCAGTTTCATGCGAGGAATCATGCCAGCCGCTGCGGTCCCGGCGATCCGGTGCGCGGAAGCGGCGCAGCCGTTCAGTGTGATGTCAATAGGATTTGGGTAGACCGAGCACCTTTTCCGCGATGAAACACAGGATGAGCTGCGGGCTCACCGGCGCCAGGCGCGGGATCCACGACTCGCGCAGGTAGCGCTCCACGTGGTATTCCTTGGCGTAGCCCATGCCGCCGTGGGTCAGGATGGCCCGTTCGCAGGCGTGGTAGCAGGCCTCGGCCGCCAGGTACTTGGCGGCGTTGGCCTCGGCGCCGCAAGGCTGGTGCCGGTCGTAGAGCCAGGCGGCCTTCTGCACCATCAGGTGCGCGGCCTCCAGCTCCATCCACGACTGCGCCAGCGGGTGCTGTATGCCCTGGTTCTGCCCGATCGGGCGGCCGAACACCTCGCGCTCCTGCGCATAGCCGGCCGCGCGTGCCAGCGCCGCGCGGCCCAGGCCCACGGCCTCGCTGGCGATCAGGATGCGCTCGGGATTGAGTCCGTGCAGGATGTACTGGAAGCCCTTGCCTTCCTCGCCCACGCGGTCCTCCACGGGAATGCGCAGGCCGTCGATGAACACCTGGTTGGAGTCCACGCATTTGCGGCCGAGCTTCTCAATCTCGCGCACCTCGACCGTGCTGCGGTCCAGGTCGGTGTAGAAGAGGCTCAGGCCCTCGGTGCCGCGGCACTCTTCCAGCGGCGTGGTGCGCGCCAGCAGCAGGATCTTGCTGGCCACCTGCGCGGTGCTGATCCACACCTTCTGGCCGTGCACCAGGTAGTGGTCGCCCTGCCGCACGGCGCGGGTCTTGAGCTTGAGGGTGTTCAGGCCCGTGTTGGGCTCGGTCACGCCGAAGCAGGCCTTGTCGCGGCCCTGGATCAGCGGCGGCAGCCAGCGCGCCTTCTGTTCCTCGGTGCCGAAGACCACCACCGGGTGCAGCCCGAAGATGTTCATGTGCACGGCCGAGGCGCCCGACAGGCCCGCGCCCGTGGCCGAGATGGTGTGCATCATCAGCGCGGCCTCGCTGATGCCCAGGCCGGCGCCGCCGTAGGCCTCGGGCATGGCGATGCCCAGCCAGCCGGCATCGGCCAGCGCCTGGTGGAAGTCGTGCGGAAAGCCGCCGTCCCGGTCCTTCGCGAGCCAGTAGTCGGCGTCGAACGGTGCGCAGACACGCTCGATGGCACCCTGGATCTGTTCCTGTTCCGGTGAAAGGGCGAAGTCCATCACATGCCCTTCGCGGCCGGGCGGATCACCTTGTCGGGTGATTCGCCGTAGGGCGGGCTGTAGATCACCAGCAGCTTCACGGGCGTGTCGCTGGTCACGGTGAACACGTGCATGCGGTCGGCCGGAAAGAAGCACATGTCGCCCGGCACCATGTCGAAGGCCTCGCCCCCCACCTCGGCGCGGGCCGTGCCTTCCAGCAGGTAGCAGGCCTGCTCGATGCCCGGGTGCGCATGCGGCAGCGCACCGCCGCCCCGGTGCAGGGTGCCCAGCAGCACCTCCATCTGCCGCGCGCCCACGGTCTCGGGGCCGATCAGGCGCTGGTTCACGGTGTGGTGGTGGTTGGCGGGCTGGTAGCCGGGCACCTGGGCCTGGCGCACCAGGTAGCGGGAGGCGGGGTGGGTCATGCGGTTTCTCCGTCGGATGTGCGGCAGGCACCCTGCGCCAGCAGGGCGTCGATCTGGGCCGGCGTGTAGCCGGCCTGCGCCAGCAGGGCGCGTGTGTGCTGCCCCAGCCGCGGGGCCGCGGGCAGATCGTGCGCGGGTGGGGTGGCCGACCAGCGCGTGGGGTGGCCCATGGCGTGCATGGGCCCTTCGGTGGGGTGCACCGTGTCGTGCAGGAAGCCGGTGGCGCGCAACTGGGGGTTGGTCAGCAGGTCGGCCGGCGAGTTCATGGGCATGTTCGGCACGTCGGCGGCATCCAGCAGCGCCCGCCATTCGGCGGTGGGGCGACCGCGCAGGATGCGGGCCACCTCGGCATAGACGGCGTCGATGTGCGCGGCGCGCGCGCCGTGCGTCGCGAAGCGCGGGTCGCGGGCCAGCCCTTCCGTCTCGCCAATGGCGGCGAAGAAGCTGCGCCAGTGCTTGTCGTTGTAGATCAGCACGCACAGCATGCCGTCGGCCGTGGCGTAGGGCTTGCGGTGGGCGGTGAGCAGGCGGGCGTAGCCCGGCTCGCCCCGCGGCGGCTCGAAGGTAAGGCCCGCCATGTGGTCGCCCAGGACGAACTGGGCCATGGCCTCGAACATGGGCACGACGATGGCCTGGCCCTGGCCGGTCTTCTCGCGGGCATAGAGCGCTGCGGTGACGGCATACACCGCGTGCAGGCCGGTCACCCGGTCCGATAGCGTGGTGGGCGCATAGCCGGGCTCGGGCGCGCCGTATTGCTGCATCAGCCAGGGGATGCCGGTGGCGCCCTGGATCAGGTCGTCGTAGGCGGGCCGCGCGGCGTCGGGCCCGTCCTGGTCGAAGCCGCAGCAGCTCACGTGGATGATGCGCGGGCTGCGGGCCCGCACGGCGTCGTAGTCCAGGCCCAGCCGGGCCAGCGCCCGCGGCCGCACGTTGCTGACGAGCACGTCGCAGTCCTCGGCCAGCCGCAGCGCGGCCTCGCGCCCTTCGGGGTGCTTCAGGTCCAGCGCGATGCTGTGCTTGCCGGCATTCGCGTGCAGGAAGATGTGGCCCATGCCCGGGTGGCGCATGGGGCCGACGTGGCGCATGTTGTCGCCATCGGGTGCCTCCACCTTGATGACCTCGGCGCCCAGCTGCGCCAGGATCTGCGTGGCGAAGGGGCCCATGATGACCGAGGTGAGGTCGAGCACGCGCACCCCGGCCAGCGGGCCGGTGCGTGCTGCGCCAGGGGTGGGGGATGCGTCATCCGTCATGTCGTGAGTCCTGTGGTGCCACCGTGGAGCGCCTGGCGAGCGGCCCGGGCGCCAGGTTCCCTGGTGCATGCTCCTTTATTCCGGCTTGATGCCCGCCTGCCGGATGAGGGTGCCCCAGTGCGTGAGCTGCTGCGCCACGTACTGGCTGAACTCTTCCGGCGTCTTGCTGGGCCAGACCTGGAAGCCGATCTGCGCCAGCTTGTCCTGCGTGTCCTTGTCGGCCAGCACGGCCTGCAGTTCGGTGTTGATGCGGTCCACCACGGCCGGGGGCATGCCGGCGGGGCCGAAGATGCCGTTCCAGGAGGTGAGGTCGAACCCCTTGACCGTCTGCCCGATGGGGGGCACCCCCGGCAGCAGCGGCGAGGGCTGGGCCGTGGTGATGCCCAGCGTGCGCACCTTGTCGCCCGCGAGCATGCTCTTGCCCGAGCCCAGATCCACCACATAGGCCAGTACCTGGCCGCCCAGCAGGTCGGTCAAGGCCTGCGGGCTGGACTTGTAGGGCACGCCGAGCAGGTCCACCTGGGCGATGCGCTTGATGCTTTCCATGGCCACCAGGGAGGTACTGTTGGGCGTGGCGTAGCTCAGCTTGCCCGGGTGGGCGCGGGCATAGTCGATGAACTCGGCCATCGTCCTGGCCGGCACGCTGGGGTGCACGATCAGCGCGAAGGGCAGCTCTCCCGTGCGCGCAACGGGGGTGAAGTCCTTGATCGGGTCGTACTTCAGATGGGCATACAGCGCCGGGTTGGCCGAGTGCGTGGTGTTGGTCGTCATGAACAGCGTGTAGCCGTCCGGCTTGGCCTTGGCCACCAGCTGCGCGGCCACCTGGCCGTTGGCGCCGGGCTTGTTGTCCACCAGCACCGGCTGCTTCAAGCGGTCCGCCAGCTTCTGGCCCACGGTGCGGGCCACCGCATCGGTGCCGCTGCCCGCCGCGAACGGCACGACCAGGGTGATGGGGGCGTTGGGATAAGGCTGCTGCTGGGCCAGTGCCGGCAGGCTGGCCGCCAGCACGCCGCAGGCCACCAGGGTGGCGCGGAGGAATCGCTGCATGTTCGTTGTCTCCTGGTTTGTCGTGAACCGCTGGAGTCGCTGCCCCTGTGCCGGGGCTGACATCCATCTTGGAGGCAGCAGCCATAGGCGTCCAATTGAATAATCGGACCGATCCATTGCCGTTGCGAATCGTTGGCTGCCGCCGCCGGCCTGCTGTGGTGGGGGCGCGGCGCGCACAATAGCGCCCTTGCGTGCCTGCGGCCCTCCGGGCATTCGCGGGTGCCACGATTCCAAGCCAAATCCGCCCCCAGCGCTCATGCATAAAGCGCCGGTAGCTATCAAAAAGAGAGTATTCCAGCTTTGTCCCCCGCGCATTTCGTCCTGCACGACGTCTTCGGCTACGAGCATTTCCGCGGCCCGCAGGAGGCCATCGTCGAACACGTGATCACCGGCGGCGACGCGCTGGTGCTGATGCCCACGGGCGGCGGCAAGTCGCTGTGCTACCAGGTGCCGGCCATCGTGCGGCGCGATGCGGGCCGGGGCGTGGCCATCGTGGTGTCGCCGCTGATCGCGCTCATGCACGACCAGGTGGGCGCGCTGCACGAGGCGGGCGTGGACGCCGCTTACCTCAACTCCACGCTCGACTGGCTGCAGACGCAGGAGCTGGAAAAGCGCGTGGCGCGCGGCGACATCACCATGCTGTATGCAGCGCCCGAGCGGCTGACCACGCCGCGCTTCCTGGAGCTGCTCGACGGCCTGCACCAGCGCGGGCAGCTCTCGATGTTCGCCATCGACGAGGCGCACTGCGTGAGCCAGTGGGGCCACGACTTCCGCCCCGAATACCGCGCGCTGACCGTGCTGCACGAGCGCTACCCGGGCGTGCCGCGCATCGCGCTCACCGCCACGGCCGACGAACTCACGCGCGCCGACATCGTCGAGCGCCTGCAGCTGGAGGACGCGCAGCATTTCGTCAGCAGCTTCGACCGGCCCAACATCCGCTACCGCATCGAAGAGAAGAAGGAGCCGCTGGCCCAGCTGCTGCGCTTCATCGAGCGCGAGCACCCCGAGGATGCCGGCGTGGTCTATTGCCAGTCGAGAAAGCGCGTGGAGGAGATGTCCGCCGCGCTGGTCGATGCGGGTTTGAAGTCGCTGCCCTACCACGCCGGCCTGCCGCCCGAGGTGCGCCAGGAGAACCAGGACCGCTTCCTGCGCGAGGAGGGCATCGTCATGGTGGCGACCATCGCCTTCGGCATGGGCATCGACAAGCCGGACGTGCGCTTCGTTGCCCACGTGGACATGCCCAAGAACATCGAGGGCTACTACCAGGAGACCGGCCGCGCCGGCCGCGACGGCCTGCCCGCCGACGCCTGGATGGCCTACGGCCTGCAGGACGTGGTGAACCAGCGCCGCATGATCGACGAGAGCCCCGCCGGCGAGGAATTCAAGCAGGTGATGCGCGGCAAGCTCGACGCGCTGCTGGGCCTGGCCGAGGCCACCGACTGCCGGCGCGTGCGGCTGCTGGGCTACTTCGGCGAGGCCTCCACACCCTGCGGCAACTGCGACAACTGCCTGAACCCGCCGGCCGTCTGGGACGGGACGGACGCGGCGCGCAAGCTGCTGTCCACCATCTACCGCGTGCACGAAGCGAGCGGCCTTACTTTCGGCACCGGCCACATCATGGACATCGTGCGCGGCAAGGACACGGAGAAGATCCGGCAGTTCGGCCACGACAAGCTCTCCACCTTCGGCGTGGGCAAGGAATACTCCGAGCCGCAGCTGCGCGGCGTGCTGCGGCAGCTGCTGGCCACCGGCGCGGTCGGCCTGCACAAGGTGATGCTCGAAAGCGGCCACAGCTTCGACACGCTGAGCCTGACCGAAGGCTCGCGCCCCGTGCTGAAAGGCCAGGTGGCCGTGCAGCTGCGCGAATCCACCGCCAGCACGCCGGCCAGGCGCACCCGCCGCAGCACCGCGCCGCCGGCGGCCGCCGCCAACCTGGGGCCGGACGGCCAGGCGCGCTTCATCAACCTCAAGGCCTGGCGCGCCGAGGTGGCGCGCGAGCACAACCTGCCGGCCTACGTGATCTTCCACGACGCCACGCTGGCGGCCATCGCCGAGCGCGACCCCGGCTCGCTGGACGACCTGCAGGGCATCACCGGCATGGGGGCCAAGAAGCTGGAGGCCTACGGCGCCGACGTGGTGCGCGTCTGCCGCGCCAGCGCCTAAGAGCCGGCGCCTGAGCGTCAGAACTGCACCTCGACCTGCAGGCTGTCCTGGTAGAGCCCGGGCGGCACGGCCGGCTGGTCGGGGTAGATGGTGGCGGTGTAGGGCAGCGTCTGCGGCGTGAGCCCGTCGGCCACGCCGGTGCCCGCGACGCGGGCCGCGCCCTCGGTGCCCCAGACGCCGCCGCCGGGCCGGAAGATGTCGTAGGCCAGCCGGTTGCCCCCCGAGGTCATGTAGCGCCGGCCGCCCTGCGGCGCCGCACCGGCCGTGATGCCCACCGTGTAGTTCAGCCCCTGCGTGCAGGTCAGCGTCAGGTTCTGCGTGACGGAGCTGAAAGCCCCCGGCAGCGGCGCCGAACCGAAATGCAGGTCGGGCGCGGTGATGGCGCAGTCGTTGGTCACCACCAGCTGCACGGTCAGCGTGCGGTCCACGTTGCCGTTGCGCGGCGTGCCCACGCAAATGTTGCCCAGGCCCAGCAGGCCTTCGCACAGGTTGGCGTATTCCCAGTTCACGGTGATGGTGTCGGTGTAGGTGCCGGCGGGCACGTTCGCGCCGAGGGTGGTGGCGATGCGCAGCGGCAGGCTGGCGGTGTTGTTGCTCAGCAGGCCCAGCACGGCCGCCCCCGAGGCGTTGATGATGAGCAGCCCCTGCGTGTATGAGGCCCCGCCCAGGTCGGTGATGCGGTAGGGGATCTGCCGTGCGCCGTTCTTCAGCGTGAGGCCCGTGGTGGGCGAGGTGATCTTGGCCCGCACCGTGGGCGTGCCCAGCGCCGACAGCACGATTCCGCCGCAGCCCAGGGTGAACTGGGCCGACGTGCTCACGGCCGGCCCCTGCCGCACCCGGAAGGACGATGCCGTGCCCAGCGAGCCGCCGCTCTCCGCCGTGACGCAGGCGGCGTGCGCGGCCGGCAGGCCGGCCACCAGCGCGGCGGTGCAGGCGAGCAGCGCGGCGGCCTTCATGTGCGCTGCCCCGGGGCCGCGGCCCCGCCCGCGCCCTGCGCATCGGTGGCGCAGGTGACGAGCAGGTCGCGCACTGCGGCGTAGGCGGCTTCGTCGAACTCGGCCCGGCAGGGCGGCCCCCCGCCGGGCGGCTGCGCCACCAGCGTGTTGCGCGGGTGCAGCCGCGTGAGGTAGACGACGCCGTCCCAGCCCACCACCGAGGGCACGTTCCCCTGTTCGTGCAGCACGGCGCTGCCGGGCGGCAGCGGCCGGCCGTCGGTGCCCAGCAGGGTGATGGTGGCGGTGCGCATCTTCAGCACCGGCAGCGACACGAAGGCGCCCATGCCGCGCGGCACCGCCACCTTCTTTTCCAGGGCGGGCACATGCATGTCGGCCGGCATCTCCAGCGCGTTGAGCGCGAAGCGGCCGGCGTAGTACGAGGTCACGCCCGGCACCAGCAGGTAGCCGCGCTCGTCGGTGCGGCCCATGGGCTGGTTGTCGTAGGTCACCTCCACGCCGGCCACGCCCTCGGTGGAGACCAGCGCGAAGCTGTCGGTGATGCGGTTGGCCGCGAAGGCGTAGCCGTCCATCCACCCCAGGGAGCCCGCCGCGCCCGCCCACTGCGAAGGGGCGCCGGGCGTGCCGAACACGCCGGCCTGCGCCAGCACCGCCCGGCTGCGGTGCTGCACCGCGGCCTGCGTGTAGCGGCCCTCGCGCTCGCTGTCGATGGACTGGCTGGCGTTCCAGCCCCAGCCGCCATCGGTCGGAACGCTGCGCTGGTAGCTCGCCTGCGCCTGGCTGCGCCCGCCGGCGTGCGAGAAGGCGACCTGCGCCGAGGTGTCCTCGCCCAGCAGGTAGGTCAGCTGCATCCGCAACTGCGTGTCGCCCGTGTCCACCGTGCGGCCGGCCGTCAGCGACAGGAACAGGTCGCGCTGCAGCGAGGTGCTGAAACTGGCGTAGGCAAGCCGGTTGCGCTCGTTCAGCGCGCCGCGCAGATCCACCCAGCCCAGGTTGAAGCTGCCCATGCGGGTGTTCAGGTGCGCGTTGATCTGGCGGCTGCGCCGCTGCAGCCGGAAACCGTCGCGCGCGGCGGTGCTGGCGTCGCCGTAATCGGCCGTGCGCCCCAGCTGCTGCGCGGAAATGCCGCCCACCGCCGATTCGTACTGGTAGCCCAGGCCGTACTGCCAGCCCGCACCCATCCCGCGCACCTGCCCGCGCGTGGCCGATGCCGAGGCCACGCCCCATTGCCCCAGCCGGTTCATCGTGCCCAGGCCCAGCACGGCCAGGTCGCGGCCGGCCTGGGCCTGGCCCTCCAGCGTCCAGCGGTCGGTGATGCCGCGCCGGTACACGCCCGCGCCCAGCGCCTGCCCGTAGGACAGATTGCGCATGCCGAAGTCCTGCCGCAGGGCGCCCAGCGACAGCGAGTAGTCGGTCCAGCCGGGCCGCAGCAGCTGGCTGCTGACGTAGAAGGGCACCTCCGTGCTCACGCGCCGGCCCAGGGCGTCGGTGGTGACGACCGAGGCCACACCGCTGCCCGACACGGTGGGTAGGCCGCCCAGCGTGAACGGCCCGGGCTGCACGTTCTGGCGCGTGGCGCGAAAGCCGTTGACGAACACGTCCACGGCCGAAGGCACGGCGGCCTGGCCGGCGAACTCGGGCAGCGGGTAGGTCACCAGGTCGGGCCGGGTGGAGAAGTTGCGCGACCACTGCACCCCGCCCAGCCGCACCGATGTGGACCAGGGCAGCGCCCCGGTCACCATGTCGCCCACCGTCCATTCGGTGGCGGCCACCGGGTCGGTGCGCGTCCAGCGGGTGTCGTAGCGCAGGTAGCCGGGCGGCCCGGCGCCGCCGTCCGCATGGCGCAGGATGCCGGTGTTCGAGACGATGCCCGGCGGGCCGAAGTAGCGCTGCTCCGACCAGACCGAGGCGGTGGCCGCGCTCGACCGGCCGGTGCGCGAGTGCTGCGCGTACACGTCGTAGTTCAGCAGCCAGCCGCTGCCGGCCGACAGTTGCAGCGGCTCGCGCGCCTCGGGCTGCAGCTGCTGCGCCGGCAGCCAGGCGGGCGGCACCTGCACGGCCAGCTGCTGCGCGGCAGCGTCGTAGCGCGTGGACACGCCAGGCAGCGCCTCCAGCACCACCGGCGTGCCGGCGGGCTGGTCGGCGGGCAGGCGCAGCCGGCGCAGCACGGCCGCGTCGACGGCGTGTTGACCGGGGCCGTGCCGCGTCACCTCGATCAACTCGCCCGCGGGCTGGCCGTTGAGGATGACCTCCAGGTACAGCGTGACCTGCCCGCCGTGCTCCGGGCCCTGGGCGGGCGAGGGCGGCACGGCTGACGCCGGCAGGGCGCCCGCGCCCAACGCATGCGGCATGCAGCCCAGCAGCGCCAGCCAGCAGCCGGCGCGCAGCAGCGAAGGGGGGCGGTCATGGCGCTGCATGGCGGACGAGGGCCGGCCGTCCGTTGACGGTGGCTTTCAGCAGCAGGGGGCCGGCGGGCGGGGCGGGCAGCTCCCACTGCCGCTCGCTGCCCGGCAGCACGTAGCCCAGCAGGCCGGGGTTGATAGCGGTTTCCCGCGCGGCATCGGCCGCCTGCCAGCTCACGGCCGTGAGCCGTGCGTGGGCACGCCCGGCGTTGCGCAGCACCAGCCGGTGCGAGCCGCCATCGCTCTCGATGCGCCACGACAGGTCCGCATCCAGCGGCTGCGCCGGCACGCCGTTCAGCGCTGCCAGCGCGGTGGCCGACATGCGGGGGCCCGCCGCGCCGGCGCCGTAGACGAAAAGCGGTATGGCATAGCGCACCTGCAGCTGCACGCCCAGCGCCGGTGCGGGTGCGGGTGCGGGGGTGGCGGCGGCCGCAGCCGGCCCTTCGGCCTGCGGGGCGGCAGCCACGGGCCGGGGCAGCTCGTCCACGATCACGCGGTAGGCGTCTTCCGAAAGCGGGGAGGCCGGCACCAGGGCCATCAACCGCACCAGCTGGCGCGCGCCGGGGGCGATGTCGGCGATGGGCGGGCTGGGGATGACGTCCTTCTGCGCGTCGAACCGATCGTCGCCCTGGTCCTGCGTCCAGCCCATCACCCGCACCTGCACGCTCACCGGTTCTTCGCCCCGGTTCTCGATCCACAGCGCCACGGCGCGCTGGCCGCCAGCGATCATCGGGTCGACCGGCCAGATCATGAGCGGTGCGGCGGCGTGCGCTGGCGGCGCCCAGGCCCCCAGCCCGGCGCAGGCCGCCAGCAGCCAGCTGCCAAGAAGGGTGGCGCGGCTCACCATGTCAGCGTCACCTGCACCGTGTCGGTGTACAGCCCCGCGGCCAGCCCGCTGCCGGGCAGTGACGCGGTGCCCATCAGGGGCAGCGCCGTGGCGGCGGCGCCCAGGGGCAGGTCGACGACGGTGTCCGGCGGCAGCGGCGCCGCCGCCGCGCCGGCCAGCGCCAGCGAGTAGGCGATGAACTGCCCGGCGTTGTTGGACATGCGCCGCTGCCCACCCTGCGCATGCAGCCCGGCGTTGGCGCTGATGTGTGCCTGGGTGCCCGGCGTGCATTCGATGCGCGCCTGCAGGCCGCCACCTCCCGCCAGCGCGTTCACGCTGGCCGCGCCCACCGCCGGATGGGTGCCGAAGTCGATGCGCCCGAAAGGCACGCCCGTGGTCTGCTGCGGCGCGCCCGAGACGATGCAGCCCCGCACGACCGAGGCCGTCACCAGCATGGGCGCCGTGGTGGGGATGGAGGCCGGCACGGCCAGGGCATGGGCCGCCAGCAGCGCGGCGCCGAGCCAGGCGCGGGGCGGGCTTGCGCGGCGCACATCACGAGGGTGGGCGAAAGCAGGGGCGTGCGCATTCCCGCCCAGCGAAGGACTCTTCGACATGGCGCCCCCCGCGTCAGAAGGTGAGCGTGACCTGCAGCTGGTCGGTGTAGGTGCCGGCCGGCAGGGCGTTGGGGGTGGTCTTGTTGACCAGGCCGTAGATCGGCAGCACGAAGGCCGAGCCGGTGATCGGCACGGCGATGCCGGTCACGGCGGACGACAGCGGATACGGCGTGGTGTGCGCCGGGTCCTGGTACACGTCGTACGCCAGAAAGGCGCTGCCGTTGCTCATGGCCCGCTGGCCCACGCCCGAGGTGCCCTGCCCGGCATGGTTGCCGGGGCTGACGGCGATGTTGATGGCCGACACCTCCGGCGAGCACACCACCTGGGTCGTGCCGCCGCCTTCGCCTCCGGTCGCCACGGCCGTGGCGGTGCCGATGAAGGTGGAGGGCCGCACGCCGAAGTCGAGCGTGCCGAAATTGGCGCCGCTCACCGTCCCCGGCCCGCCGAAGATGATGCAGCCCGAGGTCAGCGTGATCTGCGCGTTCAGCTGCCCGGTGATGGCGGCCGCCGGCGCCGCCAGGCCCAGGCCCAGCGCGCCGAGGGTGAGCGCGGCCGCGCAGCGTCGCAGGCGGGAGGGTGTGAAGGGGATGAAGGGGGTCGGCGCAGGCGCCGAGGGTTGGGGGGAACGGGAATCCGGGCTGGCTCGCATCGCTGTCTCCTGGCTGATGAAAGAAAACCGGAAGGCGCCGAACGGGACGGGGTGGGCCCTGCCTCCGCTCACGGGCCTGGCAGCCCGTGCCTTTCCGCCGCTGGCAGGGCCGCTGGACGCAGGGAGAGGGTGCCTGGGAGAAAAAGCCGGGGTGTCGCGATGCGTGGGGGGTGTTGCCCACGGCACGGCCGGGCTGTCTTCCTGGGGTCACCCGCGCTGTGCGCACTGGCTGACTGCCATTTTTGGTCTACAACGCGCGGTCGGCGCATTGCTTGCAAAACAGTGGGAAACCCAGCCTCGGCCTTTGGTGTGCGGCAAGAACGCTTGCCGGCCCGTCGTCGCGGGCTGCTTTTCGATGTCTCAGTCGTTCTTATATCTCAACGCTTGAGCAAAAGGGCCTGCCGCAGCAGCCGAGATGCCCGATTCCGAATCTGGAAGGGGCTGTGGCCCGGTGCCGGCCGCAGCTTGGCGAACGAACAGGCATCCAGAAAATCCTGCAGGATGGGCGTGTCGTCCAGCGCCACCGCGTCCTTGGCGCGGAATTCGGGGTGCCACTGGGTCGCCGCGATGTAGCCCTTGCCCCGGCTGGGCCGGCGGCGAATGGCCTCCGGCACGCCATCGGGGTGGCTCCACGCTTCCACGTCGAAGCCCGGCGCCAGGTTCTTGATGCCCTGGTGGTGGATGCTGTTGACCACCACCCGCTGCTGGCGCGGGTACATGGCCGAGAGCCGGGTGCCGGGAACCAGGTCGATCTCGTGGAAATGCTGGTCGTAGGTCACGGCGTTGCGGTGCTGCTGCGCGCCAGGGTGCTGGGTCTCGATGTCCTGGTAGAGCGTGCCGCCGAAGGCCACGTTGATGAGCTGCAGGCCCCGGCACACGCCGAAGATGGGCTTGCCCGCCTGCTCGAAGGCCTCCACCACGGCCAGGTCGTAGAGGTCGCGGATGCGGTCGCCCAGCCAGGCGTCCTTGAGCGGCACCTCGCCGTAGCTGCCCGGCCACACGTCGGCGCCGCCGTGCATGACCACGCCATCCAGCCATTCGGCGTAATGCGCGAGTGTCACGTCGCCGCGCGCCGTCTCGCCGGTGGGGCAGGGCACCATCACCACCATGGCGCCGGCCGACATGATCCAGTGAGCGATGGTCTGCTCCACGTACTGGAGGGTCTTGTTAGTGAAGAGCGAGCGCGCCGGGTCGGCATGCGAGAAGCACGCGGACAGGCCGATCTTCAGGCGTTTGGCCGAGGTCATGGACGGTCTCCGGCGCACGCGCCCGAGCCTTCGGTAGATTGTTTGGATGAGGGCAAGGCGTTCTGCAAGGCGGCAGGCATGCGGTAGTTTGTAACAGCGGCGCGGTGTGGCGTTGTAGGAGCGCGGCGATGCGACGCGTCGGTTGCAAAGCGAAGCGCGACCGCCGCCGTCCCCGGTCCATACTCCGGCCATGCTCGGCACGACACACTTCCCCGGTCCGCCATGGCGCCGGTGGTGGCCCCGCCGGCACGGCCATGCGGCGCCATCGATGGCGGCCACGGTGCTGGCGGGCGGGCTGGCGCTGGCTCTGGTATGGGCGCTCAGCCTGACCCGGCCCTGGGCGGGTCTCGAGATGAAGGTGTTCGACGCCTTCTCCACGCTGGCCGCTCCCGGCCGCAGCGCCGTGCCGATCGTGATTCTGGCGATCGACGAGCCCACGTTCCGGCACGTGGAGCACGCATGGCCCTTTCCGCGCAGCCTGCATGCGCGCCTGCTCGACCGGCTGCAGGCCGACGGCGCGGCGGCGGTGGGCTTCGACGTGCTGTTCGCCCAGCCGTCCCATCCTGTCGAGGACGCGGCGTTCGCCCGGTCGATCGCCGCCGCCTCGTCGGTGGTGCTGGCCTCGGCGCGGGAGCCGTTGGACGGCGCGCAGGAAGACCCCGCGTCGTGGGCCGAGGTGATGCCGCTGCGCCGGTTCCTTGCCGCCGGCGCGGTGCCGGGCGAGTCGCTGGTGCAGCCGGCTGACGACTTCGTCGTGCGCCGGGCCAACGCCCATGTCAACAGCTTCGCCGGCAAGCTCGCCGCGCTGGCCGACGCCCGGGCCGCGCGCGCGCACCGGCTGGCCGCGCCCTCCGAGTTCGTGGTCTACCGGGGCCCGCGCGGCACGTTCGAGACCCGGTCGTACTACGAGGCCCTGCTGCCCGGCGTGCTGCCGCCGGGTTTCTTCCGCGGCAAGATCGTGCTCATCGGCCGCTCCGCCCAGGCGCCCGCCGAGCTGGGCCACGCACAGGCCGACCTGTTCAATGCGCCCTTCGCCGTGCTGGGCGGCGAGCGCCTCTTTCCGGGGGTGGAGCTGCAGGCCACCCTGATCGACAACCAGCTCACGGGCGCGCAGCTGCGCAGCGTGGACACCGGCTGGTCCCCGCTCGCGCTGATGCTCGGCCTGCCCCTGCTGTTGGCGGCCGGCTGGCGCTGGCCCGCCTCCGCGGCCCCGCTCGCGCTGCTGCTGGCCGGCGCGATGGCCAGCGGCTCGTGGCTGCTGTTCCAGCGCGGCCTGTGGTGGCCGCCGCTCTTTCCGGTGGTGGGCGTGCTGGCCAGCGTGGGCGCCACCGCGCTGCTGGCCTATGGCGTGGCCCGCCGCCGCGCGCGGCTGCTGCGGGCGCGGTTCGCGCAGTACGTGCCGCCGGCCGTGGCGTCGCGGATCGCGGCAGAGCCCGGGCAGGTGCGCCTGGGCGGCGAATCGCGGGAGATCACGCTCATGTTCACCGACCTGGCCGGCTTCACCACGCTGTCCGAGCAACTGAGCCCCGAGCAGACGGTGGAGGTGCTCACCGCCTGCTTCAACGCCATGGTGCCGCGCGTGCACGCGGCCGGCGGCACCGTGGACAAGTTCATCGGCGACGCCATGATGGCCTTCTGGGGTGCGCCGCTGCAGGACGGCCGGCATGCCGAGCAGGCGGTGCGCGTGGCCATTGCGCTGCAGCACGCCATGCCCGCGCTCGCGGTCGGGCTGGTGGCGCGGGGGTTGCCGCCGGTGCAGCTGAGCATCGGCCTGCACACGGGCCGGGCGGTGGTGGGCAACGTGGGGTCGGAGCAGCGCTTCGCCTACACGGCCGTGGGCGACGCGGTGAACGTGGCCGCCCGGCTGGAGGCCGCCAACAAGGCGTTCGACACCGGCATCCTGCTGTCGGCCGCCACGGCCGCGCAGCTGCCGCCCGACATCCCCCTGCGGGTGCTGGGCGACATCACCGTGCGGGGGCGGGCCGAGGCCGTGCGCGTGTCCACGCCCTGTGCCGACGCGGCGCTCTGCGCGTCGAGCGCGGCCGCCCTGCAGAGCCTGGATGCCGGCCTCTGGGACGACGCCGAATCCCACCTGCACGCGGTGCTGGCCCGGGTGCCGGGCGATGCGGCGGCCGAGCGCCTGCTGGCGCGCCTGGCCCACGTGCGTGCCCTGGGCCCCGAGGCGCAGGCGGGCTCGGTGCCCGCCACCGCCTTCACCGTCGACGCCTGAGCAACCCGAACAGCGACCGCCCCTTGCCCGGCCGTGCAGCGAAAGGCTACGGACCGCAAGCAAACGCAACAGCCGCGACGGGCACGATTGAAGCCCGCGCCGCCGGCCCCACTGTGGAGTTTCCAACCACAAGGAGCCACCCATGCAAGTACAGGTACAGACCGACGACCACATCGATGGCAGCGAGGCCATGAACCGCTGGATCCACGACGAAGCCACCTCCCGTCTCGCCCGGTTCCGCGACCACCTGACACGGGTGGAGGTCCACTTCTCCGACCTGGACGCCGGCCGCTCCAATGGTGCCGACAAGCGCTGCAACATCGAGGCGCGCGCCGCCGGCCGCCCGCCCATCGCGGTGAATGCCGATGCCGGCAAGGTGCCTGAAGCCTTCACCGCCGCCATCGACAAGCTGGCCCGCGCGCTGGACAACGACCTGGGCCGCCTCAAGGACAAGGCGGGACGCGAGACCATCCGTACCGCCGACGGCATGGCGATCTAAGCGCCACCGTCCGGATGGCCCTGGCGCCCCTCGCGGCGTCAGGGTGCCTTCGGAATGCGCCGCTGGGGCACCGTGCCCGCGGCGTCCACCATGCGCACGCTGCGCTCGTGCGCGCCCCGGGCCAGCGAATCGATCAGCGCGGCCTCAGGCAGGTTCTTCCAGTAGCGCGTCGGCATCTCGCGCCGCATCATCGCCAGCTTCAGGCGGGCGGGGTTGAAGGTGTGCTGGTAGTAGGTCAGCCACAGCGCCTCGCCCGCGTCGGGCGGCGGCGCATCGGCGCGGGTGGCGCCGGGCCCCACCTGCAGCGTGCCACCGTCCCAGCGCAGGCTGCATTCCGGCGTCAGGATGGCCCAGCGCATCTGCGTGAAGCGCTGCACGAAGAAAGCCGCATTGGCCTGCGTGATGTGGTGGTCGGGCTCGAACCAGGCCACGTGCAGCGGCTCGGCCCCGCCGTCGTCCACCCCCCGAAAGCGCACGAAGGCGCGCATCTTGTGCATGTCGCGCCGCACCGCCGCCGCCATGCGCTGCATGCGCGCCAGGTCGGGGTCGAGCGCGTCGTGCCGCAGCGCCGGGTCGTGCGCCAGCCGCCACAGGGCGCGGTAGAGCAGGGCGTAGCGGTCGGTGTCGCTGTGCAGGGCCACCTGGCCGCCCAGGGTGACGAAGGCCCGCGGAACGCGCAGCGGGGCGCCGGCCGATGCGGGCGAGCGGGACTGCGCCGAGCTCTCTGGATCCACCGCATCGGCCGCGCCGTCCGTCTGCCCGCCGAACAGATCGGCTTCCACCGCGCCGGCCACTTCCCAGTGCACGGCCCCCGGTTCCAGGCCCGCCTGCAGGCAGCCGCGCGCGGCCTCCCGAAAGCCGGTCCAGTCGGCCGGGTGGCCCAGCATGACGCGGTGCGGCATGGCGGATGCCTTTACGCCTTCTCAGGCAAAAAGCGAGGCCTGCACCGGCGGCGGCGCCAGATGTGCGCGCAGCCGGGCCGGGTCGCGCAGGCGGTCGGCGGGCCGGTGGTCGGTCACCATGACGAAGGGCAGCACCTTGCCCAGCGGCACGTGCAGATGGCCCAGGTCGGCATGGCGCAGGCGGCGCACGCGGCGGGCGGACAGCAGCTTGTCCACCGTGCGCACGCCCAGGCCGGGCACGCGCAGCAGGCGCTCGCGCGGGGCGGTGTTCAGATCGACCGGAAAGAGCTCGGGGTGGGCGACGGCCCAGGCCAGCTTCGGATCCATCTCCAGCGACAGCATGCCGGCGCCCGCGCTGGCATCGCCGCCGGACGCGGCGGGCGGCACGATCTCGTCGTGCGTGAAGCCATAGAAGCGCATCAGCCAATCGGCCTGGTAGAGCCGGTGCTCGCGCACCAGCGGCGGCGCGGACAGGGGCAGGGCGCGCGATGCGTCGGGAATGGGGCTGAAGGCCGAGTAGTACACCCGCCTCAAGCCGTAGCCGCCGTAGAGCCGGGCGCTGGTGGCGAGGATGGTGCGGTCGTCGGCGGCGTCCGCGCCCACGATCATCTGCGTGCTCTGACCGCCGGGCGCGAAGCGGGGCGCCTCGGCGCGGCGGGTGCGGCCCGGCATCGAGACCACCTGCGGCGCGCCGCCGCGCGGCTGCTGCTGGGCACGGGCCTGGCGGGCGTCGTCGATGTGCGTGGCCAGCCGGCCCATCGAGCGCTGGATGGCCGCGCCGTCCTTCTCGGGCGCCAGCGCCGCCAGCCCGTCCGAGGTGGGCAGCTCGATGTTGATGCTCAGCCGGTCGGCATAGCGGCCGGCGCGCAGCAGCAGCTCGGGCGAGGCGTCGGGAATGGTCTTCAGGTGGATGTAGCCACGGAAGTCGTGTTCCTCGCGCAGCACGCGGGCCACCTCCACCACCCGCTCCATCGTGTAGTCGGGCGTCTGGATGATGCCGCTGGAGAGGAACAGCCCCTCGATGCAGTTGCGGCGATAGAAGTCGAGCGTGAGGTCCACCACCTCCTGCACCGAAAAGCGCGCCCGGGGCACGTTGCTGCTGACCCGGTTCACGCAGTAGAGGCAGTCGTACTGGCAGTAGTTGGTGAGCAGGATCTTCAGCAGCGAGATGCACCGCCCGTCGGGCGCATAGCTGTGGCAGATGCCCGCGCCCTCGGTGGAGCCGATGCCCCGCCCTCCCACGGAGTTGCGGGCCGCCGTGCCGCTGGAGGCGCACGAGGCGTCGTATTTGGCGGCGTCGGCCAGGATGGCGAGTTTGGATTCGGTAAGCACTGTGGTAATTTACAGTGTTTCCGCCGATCCTGCTGGGCAAGGCCCTTGCACCGTTGCCGTCTTTTGCTATTGAATCAATAGCTGCAGGCGCTGGATGGACGGGCGGCAGGCCCGGTCTTGGCACTAAAAAGGGCGGTTCCTCCCGCCTCGTCGTCAGAACGAGCTGCCGGGCTGCTGCAGGAATGCGGTTTCCTCGTCCGTGGAGGGACGCCCCAGCACGGCGTTGCGATGGGGAAAGCGGCCGAAACGGTCCACGATCGCCTGGTGCCGCTGGGCGAAGTCCAGGTTGTTGGCATTGCCCAAGGCGGTGAAGAGCCGCACCGATTCCGCCTGCACCTTCGCCGATTCGCTGTGCATGAAAGGCATGTAGAGAAACGCCCGGCGTTCCGGCGGCAGGGCGGCGTCCAGCCCCTGGGCGATGGCTTCCTGCGCCAGCACCAGCGCTATGCCGTCCTGCGCGAAGGCGGCGGGCTCGTCCCGTAGCACGTTGCGCGAGAACTGGTCCAGCACGATCACCTCGGCCAGCCGGCCCTCCGCACCGGTGCGCCAATGGGCCAGCTCACCCTGGGCGGCACGACGCAGCAGGGCGCTGAAGCGCCGGCGTATCTCCGCGTCGAAGGCGTCGTCTTTCTGGAACCACTGGGCCGGGGTCGATTCGTCGAACCAGAAGCGCAGGACGTCTTGTGCGGAGGGTTGACTGTTTGAACCTGTGAAGTGCATGGGGAGCGCCTGCTTTGAGAAAGTAGGTTCAATGATAGGCACACCCTCCAGGTCGGCGTCGAATCCAGGTGGGCTGTTGGATGTGAACGATGGTAGCCATCGTCATTGAAGATCACGTGGGGCGTCGGGATCTGCGAATGCCCAATAAAGCCATTGCCGATGAGAGCGTGAGCAGGCTAAAGATGCCAAGGGTGGGTATCGGCGTGCGCGTGACAGCTTGGTCCAGTGTGCCGACGGTCAGGCGAAGAATGGGCGTGGTGCGGGGCTCTGGCTGCCAGTCGGCACCGCTGTTACTTGTTCGAAGGTAACCCGCGGCTGCAACCGAAAATCCGCCCGCATAGGTGTACGCATTGCCGGGGCCGTTGTTGTCACATAACCCAAAGAAGACGGCATCTGGCGCGGCGGACAAAATGAGGGCATATTTTTTGTTGGGCAGGAGGGTGACGGTCGAAATCGGTCCCAGCTGTGCGGCCGTGTAAGTGTTGGCACTTGAATTGGTATTGTTGTTGGGATCTTGCACGACCGCCAGAGATGCAGTCGCCAAAGCAGGGCCGCTGGGCAACTCCGTAGCGTCGTCCAACGGGAAAAGGCGCAGAGTGGCGGGTGAACTAGAGCCGGATAGTCCGAAAGTTATTTCCGTGATCCTTGTCGGTACAGGGCCGCTGGCAAATGCGGGCCCTCCCCACTCGGTATCGGTGATTGGGTAAGCGGCATTGAAAGAAGAAGCGATGCTGTCCATGACCACTACCGGGTTTTGGCTTTGCGCCGAGGCCAGAAACCCATATGACGAGCAGATGGCCAGGATGCCGATAGCGGCATGACGACGCGTCACCTTCGAGAGACTGATTGTCATAGCGTGCCCTTGAGTTTGATGAAGACTATCGGCGATAGTAGATCAGTAGGTGGCCATCGGGGGTGGAAAAAGCGGCGTTCGGTGGTAAACCGTTGTCAACAAAAGAAAGCCCGTCCGACATGAGGCCGGACGGGCTTTGGGGAGGACGAAGGCGATCAACGGCCGCGCAGGTTGCCCTTCTCGTCGGCGATGACGATCTCCACGCGGCGGTTCATCGCACGGCCCTCGGGCGATGCGTTCTCGGCTACCGGGTAGGTCTTGCCGTAGCCGCGGGCGGTGATGCGGTCGGGCGCCACGCCGCGCTGCACCAGCGCGCTTTGCACGGCCTGGGCGCGGCGCTCGGACAGCTCCTGGTTGTAGGCATCGCCTCCCACGCTGTCGGTGTGGCCTTCGATGATGAGCTTGCGGTCGGGGAACTGGCGCAGGAAGTTGGCCAGCTTGTCCAGGCGCGGGCCGGCCTGGGGCGACAGCTCGGCCTTGTTGAAGGCGAACAGCACGTCGCCCAGCGTGACCAGCAGGCCGCGTTCGGTCTGCTGCGCCTCGATGTCACGCAATTGGGCCTCCAGGGCGCGCACGCG
Organism: Acidovorax sp. FG27; assembly: GCF_040365715.1. Classification (NCBI taxonomy): domain Bacteria; kingdom Pseudomonadati; phylum Pseudomonadota; class Betaproteobacteria; order Burkholderiales; family Comamonadaceae; genus Acidovorax; species Acidovorax sp. FG27. Next base: position 119,728 of record NZ_BAABVY010000007.1, on the reverse strand, counting down.
CGCTTCGTTCTGGGCGGCGCGCTGCTCCGCGCTCATGGCCTGGGCCTGCGCGGCCTGGGCGCTGCGGGCGTTGGCGTCGGCCTGCATGCGGGCCCGGTCGGCCTCGCGGGTCAGACGCAGGCGTTCGGCGTCGGTGCCCGCTTTCTTGATGTCGGCTTCGAGCTGGCGGGCGCGGGCCGTGTTGCTGGCGATCTCGGCGCGCTGCGTCGCCAAGTAGGCCAGGTGGTTGGCTTCGGCGGCATCATTGTCGTCGGTCCAGACGCGGTCGGCGCGGGCCAGCGTGTCGGTGGCGGCTTTCAGTTCCAGCGGGGCCAGGCGCACCACGTCGGCGTTGTTGGCGGTGCGGGTGACGGCCGTGCGGGCTTCTTCCACCGAGTTGAGCGGCTGGCGGGTGGCGCAGCCGGCCATCAGGCCAGCGGCCAGCAGGACGGCGGCAAGCAGGGGAGTGCGGCGAAGTTGAGGGTGCATGGTGTTCTACGTGAATGGGGGGTGGAGGGCAGGCAGCGAGGGCGTGCGGCGGGCTGGGGCGAAACGCCTCAGCGGACGGGGGCCATCGGAGCGGCGGGCGCCATGGGGGCCGCCATGGGAGCGGGCGGCGTCATCGGCGCTGCCGGAGCAGGCATGGCGCCAGGCGCGGCCATGGCGCCCGGAGCGGGCGGCACCGGCGCCACGACGGGCGCGCGGCGGTCGATCTCGGTCTGGAGGCCGCGGATGCTGGTCTGCACCTGCTGCAGCGTGTTGGCGTTGTTGGCGGCATCGGCCTTGGTCTCGGCCACGCGGGCATCGGCCTCGGCTTCTGCGGCGAAGCGGCGGGCCATGTCGTAGTTCTTGTCGTTCATGGCCTTTTCGGCCATGGCCACCTTGTCGCGGGCGCGTTGCAGCTCGACCGGTGCGTTGGCCACAACGTTCGCTTCGGCGCCCACGCGGTTCACGGTGGAGCGGCTCACGGCCAATTGGTCCACCGGCGGCGGCGTGGATGAACACGCGGCAAGCGCCCCGAGGGCCAGCGCGGCGCAGGAGGTTCGAAGGAAAGTGGCAGTCTGCATGAAGGGGCTCCTGAATCGGTACGACGGGCCGCGGCGCCAGGGCTTCACGGGGGTGAGGGAGCACGCGGCAGGGTGGCTATGGATTCTCGGTAGGCCCCGAGGGCGGCTCCGTAGGCCCCGCCCACCGCGCCCCGTGGGCCGTTTCTTACGGTTACGAGTGCTCAGGCGCCGAGCCCCCGGCTTGGGCCGCACCCTGCGGAAGCCGCAGCGTGGCGCGAAGGCCGCTCTCCGGCCGGTTGTCGAGCACCAGCGTGCCGCCCTGGGAATGCAGGCATTGCTGCGCGATCGCCAGCCCCAGGCCCACGCCGCCGCGCCCGGGACCCCGGGCCGCGTCCAGTTGCCCGAAGGGCTCCAGCACCCGCTCGAGCGCTGCGGGCGGTATGCCCGGGCCGCTGTCTTCCACCACCAGCGTCAGCGTGCCGCCGCGGCCCTCGCCGTTGGCGGTGGGGGCCGGGTCGACCTGGGCGGCGAGCTCCACCGGCGTGCCGGCATGCCGCAGTGCGTTGTCCACCAGGTTGACCAGCGCACGGCGCAGCGCGAGCGGCCGGCAGGTCCAGGCCAGCCCGGGCGGGCAGGCGCGCACCGCCACCGCATGACCCTGCCGCCGATAGCGCAGCGCCAGCGCCTGCAGCAGCGCCGCGATGTCGGTGGGCGCGGCCGGCTCGGCGCGTGCGTCGGCGCGGGCGAAGTCCAGCGTGGACGAGACCAGCGCTTCCAGCTCGGCGACGCTCTCCAGCAGGCCCGCGCGCAATGCGGGGTCGTCCACCAGTTCGGATTGCAGGCGCAGCTCGGTGACGGGGGTGCGCAGGTCATGGCTGATGGCCGCCAGCAGCTGGGTGCGGGCGTCCCGGTGGCGGGCGATGCGCTGCTGCATGGCGTTGAACTGGCGGGTGAGCTCGCGCGCCTCGCGCGGGCCGTGCAGCGGCAGCGGGGGCTGCGCCCGTCCGTAGTCGACGCGGGCCGCCGCCCCCATCAGCTCGCGCAGCGGCCGCACCAGCCGCCAGGCCAGCCACAAACCGGCGGCCAGCACCGGCAGCACGCTGGCCGGCAGCGCGTGGAGCAGGGTGGAGGACCAGTCGTAGCGGCCCTGCAGGCGCAGATCGGCATTCATCCAGCCTGCCGGGGCCGGGCCGGTGGCCGGCAGCTCCAGGCTGGCGCGCAGGTGCAGCGGCTTCCAGGCGGCCAGGCTCCACAGCCCGGCGCGGGCGTCTTCGCCGGAGGCGCGCTCCAGTTGCAGCCACACGCCGGCCGTGGGGGGCAGGGCCAGGCGCTGGCGCAGCTCGCCGGCCAGGCGCTGCTCTTCGGGCTGCATGGCGAAGGGCGCGACGGCGGGCGTGTCGGTCTGCCAGACGGGCAAGGCCGGCGAGGCCGGCTGCTGCCGCTGCAGTGGTTCGAGTTGCTGCGCCCGGTCCGCCGCCAGCGCATGGCTGGCCACCAGCAGGGCCAGGGCCTGTTCGCGCGAAACGGGGTGGATCAAGGCGCCGGTGCGCTGCAGCAGCGCCATGGAGATGAGGTGCGAAGCCACCAGCGCGCCGAGCAGCAGCAGGCCGAACTGCCAGGCGAGGCCCGGGCCATCACGCGGCGTGGGCGCATCAGGCATCCGGGGCGTCCTCGTGCGCGGCCGGCTCCATGCCGCCTGCCGGGTCGACGCGCTCCACCGGCGCCATCAGCGCGTAGCCACCGCCGCGCACGGTGCGCAGCAGCGGGCCGCCCTCGGCCTGGGCGTCCCGCAGCCGCACGCGCAGCCGGCTGATCTGCCGGTCGATGGTGCGGTCGAACGCCGCGTCGCCCTGGCGGCCCTGCGTGCGGGTCAGGTCCAGCAGCTGGTCGCGGCTGAGCACGGTGTTGGCGTGGTGCAGCAGCACCTCCAGCAGCCGGGCCTCGGCATGGGCGAGCTGCCGGGGCGGGCCGGCCGGCGGGCGCAGGCAGCCGCGGGCCGCATCGAAGCGCCAGCCCGCGAAGGCGAAGCAGGGCGGTGCCTGCCGGCCCGCCGCGCCCGTGGCGGGCCGCACGGCGCGGGCGGGCTGCTGGCGGCGGCGGACCACGGCGCGGATGCGCGCCAGCAGCTCGCGCGGATCGAAGGGCTTGGTCACGTAGTCGTCCGCGCCCTGCTCCAGCCCCCGCACCCGGTCGTCGATGGCCGAGCGCGCCGTCAGCAGCAGCACCGGCACGCCGTATTCGGCCTGCAGTCGTGGGCACAGCAGGCTGCCGTCCGCGTCGGGGAGCATCACGTCCAGCACCACCGCGTCGAAGCGGTGCCACTGCAGCAGGGCGAGCGAGGCGCGGGCGTCGCCCGCGGTGTGCACCTCCAGCCCCTCGCGGCGCAGGAACGCGGCCAGGGGCTCCCGGATGCGTGGATGGTCGTCCACCACCAGCACGTGGAGGCGAACGGAGGCCGGCCTGTCGGCGCAGGCCGCGCCAGCGGGGCAAGGGGTGGGATCGGCTGTCACAAACGGTCCAAAAGCAGTGTTTGCTGATGATTACGATTCGCATTTTCCATGACGAGGGGGGACTTTTCATGCGCAAGGTATCGGCCGGGCAGCGGGTGTTCGGGGGGGTGTTGGTGGCATCGATGGCAGGGCTGGCCCAGGGCCAGGCGCCGACGGCGGCGCAGGAGCGCGGCCCGGCCACGCTGGGCGCGGTGGTGGTGACGGCCACCGGCTTCGAGCAGGCGGTCGAGGAGGCGCCGGCCTCCATCAGCGTGATCGAGGGCGATACGCTGCGACAGCGCTCCTTCCGCGATCTGACCGACGCGCTGCGCGACGTCGAGGGCGTGGTCGTCAACGGCAGCAGCAACGAGACCGACATCTCCATTCGCGGCATGCCGGGCGACTACACCCTGATCCTGGTGGACGGCAAGCGCCAGGGGCTGCGCGACGCCCGCGTGAACGGCAACCGGGGCTACGAGCAGAGCTTCATCCCGCCGGCTGCGGCCATCGAGCGCATCGAGGTGGTGCGCGGCCCGATGTCATCGCTCTACGGCTCCGACGCCATCGGCGGGGTCATCAACATCATCACCCGCAAGGTGCCCCAGGCCTGGGGCGGCTCGGTGGGGCTCGACTACACCGCGCAGCAGCACAGCGAATTCGGCAACGCCGCGCAGGGCCAGTTCTACGTGGCCGGCCCGCTCAAGACCGACGTGCTGGGCCTGCAGCTCTGGGGCCGGCAGTTGAACCGCCAGGCCGACGACGACGTGCAGCGCACGGAAGGCTTCACCCGCGCGCGCCACCGCGACCTGACGGCGCGGCTCGCCGTCACGCCCTCGGCGCGGCAGGACATCCTGCTGGAAGGCGGTGTCACCCGCCTGGAGAACGGCGGCGGCCCCAGCGCCAACTGGGCCACGCGCGAGCAGGAGAACGACCGCGACCATGCCTCCGCCACCCACAAGGGCCGCTGGGGCTGGGCCACGTCCGAGGTGTCGCTGGCCTGGGAGCGGGGCTCGCGCTGGGGCCTGAGCGACGGCACCTCGGCCACGCAGAACGCCTTCGCCCAGCGCAAGCCGGAGGTCAGCAACCGCGTGTTCGACGCCAAGCTGGTCGCCCCCGTGGGCGACGCGCACATCGTGACCGGCGGCGTGCAGTGGAACCACACCCAGCTCGAGGACTGGAACGAGGGTCTCAACGACCGCGTGCGGCGCACCTTCGACGTGACGCAGAAGGCCGTGTTCGTGGAGGACGAATGGTCGCTGACCGACAGGCTGCGCCTCACGGGCGGCCTGCGCGTGGACCACCACGACCAGTATGGCACCCACAGCAGCCCGCGCCTCTACGCCAACTGGCAGGCGAGCGACCAGTGGACGATCAAGGGCGGCGTCTCGCGCGGCTTCAGGACGCCGGAGATCCGCGCCGTCGTCCCGGGCTATGCCTACCTGCGCCGCAACACGTTCGTCATGCTGGGCAACCCGGATCTCAAGCCCGAGACCAGCACCAACTACGAGATCGGCGCGCTCTGGTCCAACCGCGGCAACCTGTCGGGCGGCGCCACGGTGTTCTACAACGATTTCAAGAACAAGCTCTCCACGGTCACCACCCGCGAGCGCTGGAACGGGCTCATCCGCATGGACCGCGTGAACATCGACAGCGCGCGCATCGCCGGGCTGGAGCTGCACGGCCAGTGGCAGGCCACGCGGGCGCTGGCCTTCAAGGCCAACTACACCTACCTGGACTCGGAGCAAAAGAGCGGCGCCAACCAGGGCGCCCCGCTGACGCTGACGCCCCGGCACACGGCCAACCTGCGCGCCGAATGGAAGGCTTCGCAACGCGTGAACTGGTGGAGCGCGGCCCACTACTACGGCAAGGAGACCACCTCGACCGTGAATGCCGGGACCGTGCCGGCCTACACCTTCGTGGACCTGGGCGTGAACTACCAGTGGAGCCCGTCCATCACGCTCAATGCCACGCTCTACAACCTGGGCGACAAGCGGCTGGATGCGGACACCTACGACAAGACCAGCTACGGCCGCCGGCTGTGGGTGGGGGTGAACGCGTCCTTCTGACGCGGCGCGCAGCGGCGCGACGGACATGCTCAACCGCCTTGGCGCGATCGACCCGACTCGCCAATGGCGACGACCGGCATGCCCGCTTCCACCGTATCAACCCAGTCCTGCGGGGTGCGCCAGGTGCCAATGGGTCGCGTCCTGGTAGGCGTGGCCCATCTGCATTGCAACGGCCTCGCCGAAGCTCGGGCCGATGATCTGCACGGATGCGGGCATGCCCATGGCGTCGAAGCCTGCCGGCACCGCCAATGAGCATAGGTTCAGCAGATTCACGAAGCGCCCGAGCAGAGACAGCGGTGTCTGCATCTCGTCGACGTCGGCCAGTGCAATCGCCCCCACCGCGTTGGTGGGGAAGATGCAGACGTCTACATCGGCCATGGCCGATTGCATCGAAGCCTGCGCGCGGGCGCGGCTCGCCAGAAGCGCCTGGTAGCGTGACGCGCTCACGTCCCGCCCCAGCAAGATACGGCGCCGTACGTGAGGATCGAAGCGCAATTCGTCTCGTTCGAACAGCGGGCCCAGGCGGGCGTAGGCTTCAGCGCTCATCAGTTGCCCTGAAATCTGCATCGCATCGGCCAGCGAGGTCGGCAAGTCCTTGTCGACCATGGTCACGCCCAGCGCACGGAACACGTCGAGCGCCCGGTGATAGGCAGTCAGTACCCCGGCATCGATCTTGCCGTACTCCGACTGGGGCAAGACCCAGGCTCGCAATCCCTCGACAGAACCACCAGGCAAGGGCCCCAGTCGGCGCACCGGCGCCATCGCAGAGGCCGGGTCAAGCGGATCGGGACCGGCCAGCGCGTCGAGCAACAGTGCGCAGTCGGCGACATCGCGGGTGATCGGCCCCACCGTATCGTGGGTGGGGCACAGCTCGATCAGGCCGTGGCGGCTGATGAGGCCGTGGGTGGTCTTGAGTCCGACCACGCCACACAGACCGGCGGGGATCCGCACCGAGCCGCCCGTGTCGGTGCCGATCGCGGCGCAGGCCAGGCCCGCAGCCACGGCCACCGCGGAGCCGCTGCTGGAGCCACCAGGCACACGGTGGACTTGCATGTCCCAGGGGTTGCGGGGCGTTCCCATGGTGGCGTTGGTTCCCCAGCCGCCGAACGCGAACTCCACGGTGTGGGTCTTGCCCAGCACGATGGCACCAGCCTGCCGAAGCCGCCGCACTGCTGTGGACGTGGCCTCGGCAATGCGCGGCAGTTGTGCAACGGACCCGCCGGTGGTCGGCCGGCCTTCGATGTCGAACAGGTCTTTCACCGCGACCGTCATGCCATGCAGCGGCCCCAGGGCGGCGCCCGCACGGCGAAGCGCATCCATGCCGTCGGCGGCTGCGAGGGCTTGTTCCCGGTACACGTCGACATAGGCGTGAAGCGTCGAGTCGAGCCTGTCAATGCGGGAGAGCTGTAACTCGACAAGTTCGCGGCTGCAAATCTCGCCGGCGCTGAGCAGCGCTTGCAGCCTGCTCATGCTGGCAAAGGCCAGCTCACTGCTCGGCACTGTCATGACAAGGCCGCTTCCATGCCAGTGGAGCCGCTGGCTCCAGACGGCATCTCGCGGTGGCTGGCCTGCAACGCGAGCCATCCGCAGGCCACGTCGGCCAGGCCGATGCCGACGGACTTGAAGACGATGATCTCGTCGTCCGTGGTTCGCCATGGAGACGCTCCTGCATAGATCATCGGCAGATCCACGATGCGGTCTTGATCCAGAGCGCCGGACGCGATTCCAAGCACCGCTTCTCCGGCTTCCACCAGGCTTTGGGGATTCCACTCGACCAGCACGCGCGCGGCGCGCCGCAGCGTGGTGTCATCGAGCTCGCGGCCATCTGGAAGGCTGGCCCCCATGGCGATGACCAGTGCACCGCGCTTCAGCAAGGAGCCGTCGAACAACGGTTGCTTGGAGCGGGTGGCGGTGACCACCAGATCCGCACCGGACAGCGCGGCCGGTGCATCGCACAGGGTCACTTCGCAGCTGTGCTGGGTCGCAAGTCGTCGGGCCCATGCAGGGTCTGCCTGCGGATCGACAACCGCCACTTCGTCGAATGTTCGCAACGCGCACAGCGCCTGCACTTGCGCACGACCTTGCTGGCCCGCACCGAAAAGCGCCAGCTTGCGGGCATGGCTGCGCAGCGCTCGTTGGGTCACCAGGCGAGTCAGTGCAGCCGTGCGCAATCGCGTCAGCGATTGCGCCTCCAGCACGGCCGCGGGTCGGTTCGTGGCGGTATCGAAAAGCGTGACGACAAAGCTGAAATTTCCAGCCACGGTGGTGTAAGCCTTGACGCCGGCAATCTGCCTGGACGCCCACACGGCACCCATCGTGCTGAGCTTGACACCACCGCAGTCGACACGCTGGCGGGCTTGAATGGTGGCGTTTCCAGCAGACAGATCGGTGAAGGCGGCGTCCAGCGCCACCGCGCAGGAAGGCACGTCCACCAACGCGTCGATACGGGCATCGCTGAAGAAGGGAATGGTCATTCGGAGATCTTTCAGGTGCTTCCCATGACGCATCGACCGCGCATGAGCCGTTGCTCCAGCCAGCGCGAGAGCATCGACAGCGGGAAGGCAATCGCAAAGTAGAAAATGCCCACGAGCAGGAAGATGTGCATCGGCAGGAACGATTCGCTGCTGATCGCACGCGCGGTGAGCATGAGCTCGTCGGTGGCGATCAAGGCGCACAGGGAGCTGTCCTTGAGCAGCGACACATAGCCGTTGAGCAAAGGCGGCAGCATGACGCGCATTGCTTGAGGCGCGGTGATGTGGCGGAATATCTGCCAAGGCGTCATGCCGACGCTCAATCCAGCCTCGCGCTGACCTTTGTGCACCGAACCCAGGCCGCCGCGCAAGATTTCGGCGATATAGGCGGAACCTTGCAGGCCGAGCCCCAACACCCCGGCCCAGAACCCTGACAGGACGAACCCTGCTTCAGGCAGCACGAAGTAGATCGCCAACAGCAGCGCGAGCAGCGGTACGGCGCGAATGAACTGCACATAAGCGTGAGCGACCGACTTCAGCCACGCATCGCCCATGCGCAACGCGGTTGTCAGCAAAGCTCCCAGCAGGGCTGCGAGCAGGAAGCCCGCCACAGATAACGTCGCTGTCACCACCGCCGCCGCGCGCAGCCGCGGAGCCCAGTCGGCCCAATATTCCGCATACGTCGTGAAGAACTCGATCATCGGGCCGCCTCCATGCGACGCTCGACGCGCGCAAATGTCCAGGTGATCGGCATCACGATGCTGGCGTAAACCAGCATGGCACCGATGTAGATCGCGGTCGTCTCAAAGGTGGACGTGACCAGATTGCGGGCGTAGAACATGATCTCCGGCACTGCGATGGCCGAGGCGATCGAGGTGTCCTTCATCAACTGACTGGCATAGTTGCCCAGTGACGGCAGGGTCACCCGCAGCGCTTGCGGCAGCAGCACCAGACGCAGCACTTGCAGCGGAGTCAGACCTACCGAGAGCGCGGCCTCGCGCTGCCCGACGTGCAGGGATCGCAGGCCCGCAGTGAATACGTCGCACAGGACGGCGGCGCCCACCAAACCCAGTCCCAGGCAAGCGGCCAGCACCGGCGGCAATGGGACGCCAACCGACGCCAAGCCGAAGTACAGCAGGAACAGATGCACCAATGCGGGCACGTTCCGCATCCATTCGCTCCAGGCCGCGATGGCGACTTGCACCGCGTGCATGCGCACGAAGGTGCGTGCCAGGGCCAGCACCAGCCCGATCGACGATGCGATGGCAAATGCGCCCAGCGCGACCTGAACCGCCATGAATGCGCCTACCGACAGCGTTTTGATGATGAGGACAGACGTCGTCATGGTCAGGCCTGCCCCTCGCCCGCACCGCCGGTCTGCCGCAGGAAGGCCCGCGTGCGTGCAGCCTGGGATCTGCCAATGACTTCCGCTGGGGGACCCTGCTCGATGATGTGCCCGCCGTCCATGAAGATCACGCGATCGGCGACTTCACGGGCAAAGCTGATCTCGTGCGTCACGAGGATCATCGAGCGGCCTTCCTCGGCCAGCTCCTTGATGACGCCCAGCACTTCGCCGACGAGTTCCGGATCCAGCGCAGAGGTGGGCTCGTCGAAAAGAATCACCTTGGGCCGCTGCGCCAAAGCACGCGCGATAGCCACGCGCTGTTGCTGTCCGCCAGACAGGCGCTCGGGATATGCGTCCGCCTTGTGGCCCAGGTGCACCTTGTCCAGCATGGCTTTGGCGAGTGCGTGTGCCTCGGCACGAGGCATCCGGCCCGCCTGGATTGGGCCGAGCGCCACGTTGTCGCGCACGCTCAGGTGCGGCCAGAGATTGAAGCCCTGAAACACCATGGCCATCTCGGCGCGCTGCGGCGCCAACTCGGTATCGCTCATCCAGCGAAGGGCGCCGCGCCTGTCGTGCTTCTGCCCGATGCGTTCTCCATCGAGCGTCACGGATCCACCGCCGGGCTTCTCGAGGAAATTGAGGCAGCGCAGGCAGGTGGACTTGCCCGAGCCGCTTGACCCCAGCAGGGCGAGTGTCTCGCCTTTGCGAAGATCGAAAGAGATGCCTTTGAGCACCTGGACTTCGGCAAAGGACTTGGTCAGGGCGTCGACGCGAAGCAGCGGCGCAACGGCGGTATTCATGGTGGTGCGTTCAAGCGGGTTGACACATCACTTGCAGCTTGGCAGCTGCCAGTCCGAGGGTCGATCGACGCCGGCGCGAGAATTCTTGCCCACGGGGACGTACCAGACATCCTGCACCAGCCCGTAGCGCTCTCCGATCTTCTTCAGCTCGCAACCCTGCCACAGCTTGGCGATCTCGGCGTTCACCGCCTTGGCGAGTTCGGGATTGTCTTTGTTCAGGCCGAACACCACCTGGCCCAGGCCGGTCAGCAGAGGAAAGTCGGGGTTGTTGTCGGTGAATGCGTCGAATCGGAGATTCCACTGCGGATTGCGCGAGATGGCGTATTGCACCACCGGCGGATCTCCAATCACGGCGTCGATTCGGCCGGCCAGCATGTCGCGCACGGCGGCATCTGAAGTGTCGTACTGGCTCAACTGCAGGCCTGGGATCTTGCGCAACTCGGGGATGAAGGAAAAGCCAGTGATCGTTCCGACTCTCCTGCCTTCCAAGTCCTTGAGCGACGACCAATGGGTCTTGGTCGACTGCATGATGCCGTTCTTGAAGTAATGGATCGGGTCGCTCAGCGTCATGATCTTCGAGCGCTGCTCGGTCCACCCCATGGTCCCGGCCATCACGTCCACTCGCCTGGCCTGGACGGAGGCGATCGTGCCCGACCATTCCATCAGCGTCGGCTTGACCTGCAGTTTCAAAGCGTCGGCCACACGCTGCAGGATCTCTCCGTCGTAGCCGATCATCTTGCCGTCCTGGTAGCCGGTGCCAGGCATGTCGCCGGTAAACGCAATGGAAAGCTTGTGCTTCTCGACGGTTTCAGCCTGGACGGACATGGAGAACCCGAAAAGGCCTAAAAGACCTGCGATGACGGCCAGGTGGCGGGAGAGTGTCGAAGGTTTCATGGGAGGCTCCACTAGAGGGTTGATGGATTCGAAGCGGTGCCTGGATGGTGCTTGCTCGTGAAAAATCCGCCTTGAATCGCTCCGTCCTAGAATGGAACGGTTGCGACACCCGTGGAAACTACTGAGAACTGCCATGCCTACTGCCATGCCCGCCGTCTCAGCACGGGTCAGCAACCTCCCCGAGGATTCGCATTCGCACGGTTGGCTGGATGCACAGGCCAAGCGCACCTGGCAGTCGCCCAAGGAAGTCGACTTGCGCATCGCCATCCTGCTGTGGCCTGGATTTCCATTGCTGTCGCTGGCGGGGCTTTGCGACGCGCTGCGCCATGCGGCCGACGTGGGAGACCGCAGCCGCCAAATTCACTGCGGCTGGCGCGTACTGGGTCATGAGGGCGAGCGCGTGCGAGCCAGCTGCGGGGTCGAGGTGCCGGTGCAGGAAGTCTTTTCTTCGCGATATGAGTTCGACTATCTGGCCGTGATCGGCGGCCTGCTGTCGGAGATCGATCGCGTGCCGCCGGGCTATACGCGGTACTTGAAGGACGTGGCATACGCCGGTGTTCCGCTGATCGGCGTTTGCACTGGCAGCTTCGTACTGACGCGCCTGGGCTTGATGGACCAGCGGGTGGCCTGTGTTCATCCGTACCACGTCGAAGACTGGAAACGCTTCTTCCCGCAGCAGGCCTTCGTGACCCACACCGACTTCTTCCTGGACCGTGACCGCATCACGTGTGCCGGCGGTATCTCGGTCATCGAATTGGTCGCCGAACTGACGCGCCGCCACTGCGGGCCCGGGTCTTCGGCGAAAGTCATCCATCAGATGACCGTATCGCGCCGCCAGGCGCAGGGCCAGATGGGCAAGCGGCAGGCGCTCGGCTACATCAGCACCGAACGCGACATGCTTCGCCAGGCGGTGCTGTTGATGGAAAAGAACCTGGCGACACCACTGTCCATCGCCGTCATTGCGCGCCTGGTCGGTGCAGGTGTTCGGCAATTGGAGCGGGCCTTCATGACCGAGGTCGGCATGAGTCCTTCGCAGCACTACCGGGGCATTCGCTTGAAGTACGCAAGGTGGTTGCTCACTACCTCGGACATGCCCGTCAATGAAATCGCATTCGAATGCGGTTTTGCCGATGCGTCGCATCTCATTCGACATTTCCGAACGCAGTTCGGCATGGCGCCTGGGCAGCTTCGCAAGGCATTGGAATCGATCCAGGCTGACTCGCCGCAGCCTACGGTGCGTCGCTGACGTGCAGCGTTACTGGATGCCGGTCTGCCCCAGCGCAAGGACGTGAGCGCCTTGATGCAGGCCAAGCGTGGCGCGTGAACCTGCTCAGGTTCGTGTCACTTTGCCTGCGAGCCTCGCCCGTGGCATCTGTCAGCGCCCAGGCCCAAGCTGGCGCTTCTGCACACGGCTGGATTCGGGCTCAAAAATGGAAAAAAAAGCCCGGGGCCTTGTCGGCTCCGGGCTTTGGCGTGGAGTTGCGCGGGCGGGCGATTACTTGGCCGCGATCACGCGCACCATCTCCAGGCACTTGTTGGAATAGCCCCATTCGTTGTCGTACCAGGACACGAGCTTGACGAAGGTCTTGTCCAGCGCGATGCCGGCGTCGGCGTCGAAGATCGAGGTGCGGGTGTCGCCGCGGAAGTCGGTGGCGACGACCTTGTCTTCGGTGTAGCCCAGCACGCCCTTCAGGGCGCCTTCGGACTGGGCCTTCATCTCGGCTTTGATCTCGTCGTAGCTGGCTTCCTTTTCCAGCTCCACCGTCAGGTCCACCACCGACACGTCGGAGGTGGGCACGCGGAAGGACATGCCGGTCAGCTTCTTGTTCAGCTCAGGAATGACCACGCCCACGGCCTTGGCCGCGCCGGTGCTGGAGGGGATGATGTTCTCCAGGATGCCGCGGCCGCCGCGCCAGTCCTTGTTGGACGGGCCGTCCACCGTCTTCTGCGTGGCGGTGGCGGCATGCACCGTGGTCATCAGGCCGCGCTTGATGCCCCACTTGTCGTTGAGCACCTTGGCCAGCGGGGCCAGGCAGTTGGTGGTGCACGAAGCGTTCGACACGATGGCCTGGCCGGCGTAGGTCTGGTGGTTCACGCCATAGACGAACATGGGCGTGTCGTCCTTGGACGGGGCCGACAGCAGCACCTTCTTGGCGCCGGCGTCGATGTGCTTCTGCGCGGTGGCCTTGTCCAGGAAGAGGCCCGTGGACTCGATCACGATGTCGGCGCCGACCTCGTTCCACTTCAGGTTGGCAGGGTCGCGTTCCTGCGTGAGGCGGATCTTCTTGCCGTTGACGACCAGGGTGTTGCCTTCCACCGCGATGGTGCCCTCGAAGCGGCCGTGCACGCTGTCGTACTGCAGCATGTAGGCCAGGTAGTCGGGCTCCAGCAGGTCGTTGATGCCCACGACTTCGATGTCGCTGAAGTTCTGCACGGCCGAGCGCAGCACGTTGCGGCCGATGCGGCCGAAGCCGTTGATACCGATCTTGATCGTCATGGTTTGTCTCTCCAAAGTTGCAAAGTTGAAAACCGGGGACAGCCACGCCGGCCCGCTGCGGGGCGGGCGCGGCGGGCACGAAGGGGTCTCAGGCGGATGCCTTCTTGGCGGCGGGCTGCTTCTTCAGCCGGGCCGCGCCGATGGCCACGCGCACCGTGTCGGCCACGTTCTCGGGCGTGAAGCCGAAGTGCTTGAACAGCACCGGGGCCGGGGCCGATTCGCCGAAGGTGTCGATGCCGACCACGGCGGCGCAGCCGTACTTCCACCAGCCGTCCGACGAGCCCATTTCCACCGCGATGCGCGGCACGCCGGCCGGCAGCACGCTGGCCTTGTACTTCGCGTCTTCGCGGTCGAAGGTGGTGGTGCTGGGCATGGAGACCACGCGCACGGCGATCTTCATCGTGGCCAGCAGCTTCTGCGCGGCCAGGGCCAGCTGCACTTCGGAGCCGGTGGCGATGATGACGGCTTGGGGCCTCTTCTTGATGCCGACATCGGCCGGCTCGGACAGCACGTAGGCGCCGCGCGAGATGTCGCCCAGGTCGCGCTTGGGGGCGTAGGCCAGGTTCTGGCGCGAGAGGGCCAGCACGGTGGGCTTGTCGCGATTGGACAGGGCCACGCTCCAGGCCACGGCGGTCTCGGCCGTGTCGCCCGGGCGCCAGACGTCCAGGTTCGGGATCAGCCGCAGGCTGGCGACGTGCTCGATCGACTGGTGGGTGGGGCCGTCCTCGCCCAGGCCGATGGAGTCGTGCGTGAACACGTGCACCACGCGCAGCTTCATCAGCGCGGCCATGCGGATGGCGTTGCGGCTGTAGTCGCTGAAGGTGAGGAAGGTGCCGCCGTAGGGAATGAAACCGCCGTGCAGGGCGATGCCGTTCATGATGGCGGCCATGCCGAACTCGCGCACGCCGTAGTTGATGTGGCGCCCGCCCACCTTCGCGGTCTCGGCGCCCAGGGCGACTTCGATCTGCACCACCTTGCCGGCTTCGTCGAAGCGCAGCGCGGGCGTGCTCTTGGTGTTTGTCAGGTTCGAGCCGGTCAGGTCGGCCGAGCCGCCCAGCAGCTCGGGCAGCTGCGCGGTGAACGACTCCAGCGCCAGCTGGCTGGCCTTGCGGCTGGCCACGGTCTCGGCCTTGGTGTGCGCGCCCACCACGGTGTCGACGGCGGTCTGGGCGAAGTGCTTGGGCAGGTCGCCGGCCATGCGGCGGGTGAACTCGGCGGCCAGCTCGGGGAATGCAGCGGAATAGGCGGCGAAGCGCTCGTTCCAGGCGGCCTCGGCGGCGCTGCCGGCGGCCTTGGCGTCCCAGTCTGCGTACACCTCGGCGGGCACTTCGAACGGCGCGCTGGTCCAGCCCAGGGCGTTGCGGGTCAGCGTGATCTCGTCGGCGCCCAGGGGTTCGCCGTGCGCCTTGGAGGTGCCGGCGCGGTTGGGCGAGCCCTTGCCGATGGCCGTCTTGCAGACGATCAGCGTGGGCTTGTCGGCGCTGGTCTTGGCGCTGGCGATGGCGGCATCGACCGCATCGGCGTCATGGCCGTCCACCGGGCCGATCACGTTCCAGCCGCAGGCGCGCAGGCGGGCGGGGGTGTCGTCGATGAACCAGGGCGCGACCTGGCCGTCGATGGAGATGCCGTTGTCGTCGTAGAGGGCGATCAGCTTGTTCAGCTTCCAGGCGCCGGCCAGCGAGATCGCCTCCTGGCTGATGCCTTCCATCAGGCAGCCGTCGCCCAGGAACACGAAGGTGTGATGGTCCACCACGGCGTGGCCTTCGCGGTTGAATTCGGTCGCCAGCAGCTTTTCGGCCAGGGCGAAGCCCACGGCGTTGGTGATGCCCTGGCCCAGCGGGCCGGTGGTCGTCTCGACGCCGGGCGTGATGCCGTATTCGGGGTGGCCGGCCGTCTTGCTGTGCAGCTGGCGAAAGTTCTTCAGTTCTTCGATGGGCAGCGGGTAGCCGCTCAGGTGCAGCAGCGCATACAGCAGCATGGAGCCGTGGCCGTTGGACAGCACGAAGCGGTCGCGGTCGGCCCACTGCGGGTTGGCGGGGTTGTGCTTGAGATGCCGGCCCCAGAGCGCCACCGCCATGTCGGCCATGCCCATGGGGGCGCCGGGGTGGCCGGAATTGGCCTGTTGAACTGCATCCATTGCGAGTGCGCGGATCGCATTCGCCATCTGTTGAGAATTGGCCATCGAGGGCGGCTCCGGAAGGGGCTGTGGGAGGAAACCGCGCATTTTACCGGCCGGCCGTGCCGCACGGGGATGCACTAAAGTCCAGCCCCATGCAAGGCCTGCACCTCACCGCCGATCTGAAGGGCTGCCGCTGCGCGCCGCACTGGCTGCTGGACGCCGCGCTGCTGGCCAGCGCCTGCACGGGCGCCGTCGCGGCCGCCGGCCTGCAGGCGGTGGGCCAGCTGTTCCACACCTTCCCAGCCACCGCGCACGGCCCGGGCGGCGTCACCGCCACCGTGCTGCTGGCCGAATCGCACCTGTGCGTGCACACCTGGCCCGAGCAGGGCGCCGTCACGCTCGACGTGTACGTATGCAATTTCGGCGGCGACCAGTCGCCCCGGGCCGAGGCGCTGATGGACGCGCTGCTGGCGCTCTTCGCGCCCGATCAGGTGCAGCGCCACGCCCTGCAGCGCGGCGCGCTCACCCCGATCTGAAGCCCCTTGCCGACCATGACGTCCACGATGACCCGCCAACCTCCCGCCATGCTGCTGGCCGCCGGCCGGGGCGAGCGCATGCGCCCGCTGACCGACACCACGCCCAAGCCCCTGCTGGCCGTGCGGGGCCGGCCGCTGCTGGAATGGCACCTGCGGGCGCTGGCCGAAGCCGGCGTGCCGCGCGCCGTCGTCAACACCGCGTGGCTGGGCGACCAGGTCAGCGAGCGCTTTGGGGGTGTTTTCAGCCTTCCGCGCCCGGGCAGTCTGGGCGGGGTGCTATCGATTTCATACTCCAACGAGGCCGCCGACTTCGGCGATGCGCTGGAGACGGCAGGCGGCATCGCCCGCGCGCTGCCCCAGCTGGGCCCGGTGTTCTGGCTCGCGGCGGGCGACGTGTTCGCGCCCGACTTCGTCTTCGAGCCGCAAGCCGCCGAGCGCTTTGCGGCCAGCGACGCGCTGGCCCACCTCTGGCTGGTACCCAACCCCGCGCACCACCTGCGCGGCGACTTCGGCCTGGCACCCGACGGCCGGGCGCTGAACCTGCCCACCGACCACCCGGGGCCGCGCTACACCTACAGCACCATCGCCGTGCTGCGGGCCGAGCTGTTCACCGCGCCCTGGTGCGACATTCCGCCCGGCAACCCGCAGGGCGTGCGCGCCCCGCTGGCCCCGCTGCTGCGCCGGGCCATGGACGCCGGCCGCGTCACCGCGGCGCTGCACACCGGCCGCTGGACGGACGTGGGCACGCCCGAGCGGCTGGCCGAACTCAATGGTTGAAGCCGTCGGACCCGCTCCAGATTGCTGCCAAATGTAAGGAGATTGGGAAGGCGTCCAGGCGGCCCGGCCGGTTGCGCCGAGAATGCCCCCATGAACCAGCCGACCACCGCGCTCTACGCCCAGCGCCGCGCCCGCCTCGCCGCCCAACTGGGCGAAGGCGGCATCGCCATCGTTCCCACCGCGCCGGAGCGCTCGCGCAACCGCGACAGCGACTTCCTCTACCGGCACGACAGCTACTTCTATTACCTCACCGGCTTCACCGAGCCCGGCGCCTGCCTGGTGCTGGCGGCGGACGGCACGAGCACGCTCTTTTGCCAGCCCAAGGACCTGGAGCGCGAGATCTGGGACGGCTACCGCCTGGGGCCCGAGGCCGCGGTCGACGCGCTGGGCGTGCAGGCCGCGCATTCCGCCGCAACGCTCGAAACCCAGCTGCCCCGCCTGCTGGAAAACCGCGCCCGCGTCTGGTACCCCTTCGCCACCCATGCCGGGCTGGCGGCGCGGGTGGAAGGCTGGCTGAACCAGGTGCGCGCCCGGGTTCGCTACGGTGCGCTCTGCCCGGCCGAGCAGGGCGATCTCTGCACCCTGCTGGACGAGATGCGGCTGGTGAAGGACGCGCACGAGCTGGACGTGATGCGCCGCGCCGCCGCCATCAGCGCCCAGGCGCACATCCGCGCCATGCAGTGCAGCGCCCGCATGCTGCGCTCCGGCGAGGACGTGCGCGAATACCATCTCGACGCCGAGCTGCTGCACGAATTCCGCCGCCAGGGCTCGCAGGCCGTGGCGTACAACTCCATCGTCGCGGCCGGCGCCAACGCCTGCGTGCTGCACTACCGCGCCGACGCCGCCCCGGTGCGCGCGGGCGAGTTGGTGCTGATCGACGCCGGCTGCGAACTCGACGGCTACGCCAGCGACATCACCCGCACCTTCCCGGCCGACGGCCGCTTCACCGGCCCGCAGCGCGCGCTGTACGACCTGGTGCTGGCCAGCCAGGAGGCGGCCATCGCGGCGACCCGCGCCGGCGCCCGCTTCAACGACCCACACGACGCCACCGTCGCCGTGCTGTCGCAGGGCCTGCTGGACCTGGGGCTGCTCGACAAGAACAAGGTGGGCGGCGTGCAGGACGTGATCGACAGCCGTGCCTACTTCCAGTTCTACATGCACCGCACGGGCCATTGGCTGGGCATGGACGTGCACGACTGCGGCAGCTACGTGGAGCCCACCGAGGTCGGCCAGACCAGCCAGCGGCGCGACCCGCTCTCGGGCGAGGCCATCACCAACCGGCCCAGCCGCATCCTGCACCCCGGCATGGTGCTGACCATCGAGCCGGGCCTCTACGTGCGGCCCGCGCCCGGCGTGCCCGAGGCCTTCCACCACATCGGCATCCGCATCGAGGACGACGCCGTGGTGGCCGAGGGCGGCTGCGAACTCATCACCCGGGGCGTGCCGGTGGACGGCGGCGAGATCGAGGCGCTGATGCGCGGCTAGGCCGCCGCCATCATTTGCTATGCATATGATAGCTGTAGGCGCTTGATGGACGGGCGCTGGAGGCGGTTTTGGCTTGAATTCCGGCCTTGCGGCGTGGTGTGGTAACCGGCATGTAACCGGTGCCATGCCAGAATTGAAATCCGATTACATCGCCGAAGAAGGAAGAGACAAGCCATGCAGATCCGCCGCGCCACCAAGATCGTCGCCACCCTCGGGCCCGCCTCCAGCGACCCGCAATTGCTGGAGCAGATGATCCGCGCCGGCGTCAACGTGGTGCGGCTGAACTTCAGCCACGGCAAGGCGCAGGACCACATCGACCGCGCCGCCGCCGTGCGCGAGGCCGCGCAGCGCGCCGGCCGCGAGGTGGCCATCATGGCCGACCTGCAGGGCCCGAAGATCCGCGTGGGCAAGTTCGCCGAAGGCCGCGTCATGCTGCAGGCCGGCCAGCCCTTCGTGCTGGACGCCTCCCGCCACGAGCCGGGCGACGTCAATGGCGTGGGCCTGGACTACAAGGAGCTGCCGCGCGACGTGCGGGCCGGCGACGTGCTGCTGCTCAACGACGGCCTGATCGTGCTGGTGGTGACCGCCGTGCGCGGCGAGGAGGTGCACACCACCGTCAAGATCGGCGGCGAGCTGTCCAACAACAAGGGCATCAACAAGCAGGGCGGGGGCCTTACGGCGCCCGCGCTCACGGCCAAGGACATGGAGGACATCAAGACCGCGATGAGCTTCCAGGCCGACTACGTGGCCGTGAGCTTTCCGAAGAACGCCACCGACATGGAGATGGCGCGCCAGCTGTGCAACGTGGCGGCGGGCGAATACCGCCACCGTCCGGGCCTGATCGCCAAGATCGAGCGGGCCGAGGCGGTGCCGCTGCTCGAAGAGATCCTGCGCGTGTCCGACGGCATCATGGTGGCGCGTGGCGACCTGGCGGTGGAGGTGGGCAACGCCGCCGTGCCCGCGCTGCAAAAGAAGATGATCCGCATGGCGCGTGACATGGACAAGGTCGTCATCACCGCCACGCAGATGATGGAGAGCATGATCACCAACGCCGTGCCCACCCGCGCCGAGGTGAGCGACGTGGCCAACGCCGTGCTGGACGGCACCGACGCGGTGATGCTGAGCGCCGAGACGGCGGCCGGCCGCTACCCGCTCGAGACGGTGGAGGAAATGGCCAAGATCTGCGCCGCCGCCGAGGCCGCCGAAGACCCCGAGCGCGATTCCGACTTCATCGGCCAGACGCTGGGCCGCATCGACCAGTCCATCGCCATGGGCGCGCTCTTCACCGCCCACCACCTGGGCGCCAAGGCGCTGGTGGCGCTCACGGACAGCGGCTCCACGGCCCTCTGGATGAGCCGCCACCGCATCCACATCCCGATCTACGCGCTGACCCCCAAGGTGGCCACGCAGCGCAAGATGGCCATGTACCGCAACGTGCGCCCGCTGCTGATGGACACCAGTGTGGACCGTGACACCGCGCTGGAGCAGGCCGAGGGGCACCTGAAGACCCGCAACATCGTGCAGCAGGGCGATCTCTACGTGATCACCTGCGGCGAACCCATGGGCGCGCCGGGCGGCACCAACATGCTCAAGATCTGCCGGGCGAACTGAGCGCGGCCCGCGCCGCGCCGGCGCCGAACCAGCGCCCGCGCACGGCATCCACGGCCCAGCAGGTCGTCCAGCACAGCCAGGCCGTCCACAGGTTGTGGCTGAGGAAATGCGCGCCCCGCAGCTGCTGCACCGCGCCCAGCGCCAGCCCGCCCAGCAGGGCGGCCGCCAGGCACCAGCGAGCCAGGCGGGGCGCGTCGTCGCGCCAGGCGAAGTAGAGCGACAGGAAGGCGAAGCCCGCCGACGCGTGGCCGCCCGGAAAGCAGTGGCCGCTGCCGCCGTCGCGCAGGCCCCATTGCCAGTGCGACACGTAGCGCGCCACCCCGCCGAACTCCGCCAGGTCCCATGGGCAGCTGGTGTGGCTGAGCGCCTTGCCCGCCGCCACCAGCGCCAGAGACAGCAGCAGCGCCACCGCCAGCGCGGCGCGGCGCGGCAGGTCGATGCGGCGCAGCGGGCCCCAGGGCAGCCACACGCCCACCACCAGCGCCGTGGCCGCCGCCCAGGCCAGCCGCCGCACGTCGTCGTGCAGCAGCTTCGACAGCCACCACGACTCGCGCAGCGGAAAGCCGCCGGCCGTGCCGAACCACTGCGCCAGCAGCAGATCGAGCGAGCTGGCATCCCACAGCGCCAGCAGCAGGGCGGCGGCGGGAATGGCCAGCAGGGCCCGGTCGTCCCACCCGCCACGGCGCGTGCGTGGCGGGGTGGCGGCGGAAGAATGCGGCGCAAGGTGCGCAGGCGTGGCCAGGGAAGGAGCGGGCGGCATGACGAAGTGCGGAGTGCAGTGGTTGCGGCACGTTAGCTGCGCGGGCTTAACGCCGTCTTATGGCTTGGGCGGCGACGGGCCGGCAAGCCCGGCGCACCCGCGTGCCGCCGGCCGCGCCACAATCGCGCCATGCGAATCCTGGTGGTGGAAGACGATGCCGGCATTGCCGGCGGCCTGAGCGCCACGCTGCAGCAGCGTGGCTACGCGGTGGACGTGTGCGGCAGCGTGGCCGCCGCATGGAGCGCGCTGCGCGCGGAGTCGTTCTCCGCGGTGCTGCTCGACCTGGGCCTGCCGGACCTGGATGGCGGCGAGCTGCTGCAGCGCCTGCGCGCCAGCCCGGCGCCGGCCCCCGGCGAGGCGGCCCTGCCCGACCCGGCCACGCCGGTGATGATCCTGACCGCGCGCGACCAGGTGCGCCAGCGCATCGCCGGGCTCGACCTGGGCGCGGACGACTACCTGACCAAGCCCTTCGACGTGGACGAGCTGGAGGCCCGGCTGCGCGCCCTGCTGCGGCGCTCGGCCGGGCGGGCGGCGCCCACCATCCGCCACGGCGACCTGGAGGTGGACCCGGCGGCGCGCACCGTGCGGCGGGCCGGCGTGCTGGTGGACATGTCGCCGCGCGAGTTCTCGGTGCTGCGGGTGCTGCTGGAGTCGCGTGGCCGCGTGCTGTCGCGCCAGCAGATCGAGGAACGCCTCTACAGCTGGCAGACGGCGGTGGAGAGCAACACCATCGAAGTCCACATCCACCATCTGCGTCGCAAGCTGGGCAACGACCGCATCGTGACCATGCGCGGCGTGGGCTATTTCATCCCGGCGGAGCCAGCGGCATGACGTCTTCCTCGCCGCCCACCGCGCCCTTGCCCGAGTCCGCGCCCACGCCCACGCCCACGCCTACGCCTACGCCTACGCCTACGCCCACGCCCACGCCCACGCCCGCCGGGAGGGGCGCCGCCCCGGCCCGCCGCCAGCGCTCGCTGACCTGGCTGCTGCTGTGCTGGACGCTGGGCGCGCTGGTCCTGGTGTGGGGCAGCTTCGTGGTCATGGCCTACCAGACCGGCGTGCAGGAGGCCGACGAGCTGACCGACGGCCACCTGGCCAGCGTGGCGGCCCTGCTGCTGAACCTGGCGCCCGGCGGGGCCGTGGATTCCGCCCGCGCCACCCGGCGCACCGACATGCCGTGGCTGAAGGCGCACGACTACCAGCAGTCGCTCAGCGTGGCGCAGTGGGACGCCACCGGCCGGCTGCTGACCCACACCGGCACCGCGCCGCTGCCCGCCTTCGAGACGCCCGAGGGCTTTGCCGACCTGCGGCTGGGATCGCCCGACGCGCCCGCCTGGCGCGCTTTCTCGCAGTGGGACGCCGAGCGCGAGCGCAAGGTCATGGTGCTGCTCGACCTGCAGGAGCGCGACGACCTGGCCGAAGACATCGCCGGCCAGATGATCGAGCCGGGCCTCTGGCTGCTGCCCGTGGTGGCGCTGGCGCTGGGGCTGGCGGTGCGCCGCGGGCTGCGGCCGCTCTATTCGCTGTCGCACGACGTGGCCGCGCTGGACGTGGCCGGCACCCAGCGGCTGGCCGCGCGCACGCCGCTGCGCGAATTCGCGCCGGTGGTGGCGTCGATCAACACGCTGCTGGACCGGCAGCAGGCGGTGCTGTCGCGCGAGCGCCGGCTGGCCAACGAGGTGGCGCACGAGCTGCGCACGCCGCTCTCGTCCATCGTGCTCAATGCCGACGCACTGGCGCGGGGGCTGCCGCCCGAGCAGCAAGCCCAGGCGCTGGACCGCATCGGCCGCGACGCGCTGCGTGCCGGCCACGTGCTCAACCAGCTGCTGGCGCTGGCGCGCACCAGCCGCACGCGGCTGCAGGAAGCGGAAGCCCTGGACCTGGCCGCGCTGGCGCGCCAGGTGAGCGCCGAATACGCACAGGCCGCGTGGGAGCGCGGCGGCAGCATCGCCGTCGCGGCGCCAGCGCCCGCCGTGCTGCACGGCAATGCGGTGCTGCTGGAGCTGGCCGTGCGCAACCTGCTGGAGAACGCGCTGCGCCACACGCCCGCCGGCACGCGCATCGAGGTGCAGGTGGGGGTGGGCGCGCCCCCGGACGCGGATGTAGAGGTGGATGCGGAGGGGGGTGCCGAAGCCGGTGCCGAAGCCGGTGCCGGAGCCGACGCGGCCCCGGCCGTCTGGCTGCAGGTGTGCGACGACGGGGCCCGCGCCGGCACGCCGGCCTGCCCGCCACCCGTGGACAGCCTGCGCCTGGGGCACGAGATCGTGACCCGCGTGGCGCAGGTGCACGGGGGGCGCTTCGGGCCAGCGGCCGCCCCTGCGCCCTTCACCACCTGCTGGCGTATCGTTTTGGCGAACTCCGCTGACACGCAGGAGCGATAAAATCGCCGGTTACCACACGGTTACCGGCTCCGGACGGCTTCGCCGCACCGGGGCACCGGCCCTCCTTCACCTCCTCTGAACGGACTCGACCCCATGCCTCTCGTCTCGATGCGCGAACTGCTCGACCATGCCGCTGAAAACAGCTACGGCATTCCCGCCTTCAACGTGAACAACCTGGAACAGGTGCAGGCCGTGATGGAAGCCGCCAAGGAAACCGGCGCGCCCGTGATCCTGCAGGCCAGCGCCGGCGCCCGCAAATATGCCGGTGAAGCGTTCATCAAGCACCTGATCCAGGCGGCAGCCGAGATGTACCCGCAGATCCCGCTGGTGATGCACCAGGACCACGGCACCAGCCCCGAGGTGTGCCAGGGCGCGCTGAACCTGGGCTTCGGCTCGGTGATGATGGACGGCTCCCTCATGTCGGACGGCAAGACGCCGTCCTCGTTCGACTACAACGTGGACGTCACCCGCAAGGTGGTGGAGATGGCCCACAAGGTGGGCGCCACGGTGGAAGGCGAACTCGGCTGCCTGGGCAACCTGGAGACCGGCGACGCGGGCGAGGAAGACGGCATCGGCGCCGACGTGAAGCTCGACCACAGCCAGATGCTGACCGATCCGGAAGAGGCGGCCACCTTCGTCAAGGCCACCCAGCTCGACGCGCTGGCCATCGCCATCGGCACCAGCCACGGCGCCTACAAGTTCAGCCGCAAGCCCACGGGCGACATCCTGGCGATCTCGCGCGTGAAGGAGATCCATGCGCGCATCCCCAACACCCACCTGGTGATGCACGGCTCCTCGTCGGTGCCCGCCGAGCTGCTGGCCATCATCAACCAGTACGGCGGCAAGATGAAGGAAACCTACGGCGTGCCGGTCGAGGAGATCCAGGAAGCCATCAAGTTCGGCGTGCGCAAGATCAACATCGATACCGACATCCGCCTGGCCATGACCGGCGCGGTGCGCAAGTTCCTGGCCGAGAACCCCGACAAGTTCGACGCCCGCGAATGGCTCAAGCCGGCCCGCGAAGCCGCCAAGCAGGTCTGCAAGCAGCGCTACATCGAATTCGGCTGCGAAGGCCAGGGCGCCAAGGTCAAGGGCCACAGCCTGCAGGACATGGCCGCGCGCTACGCCGCCGGCTCGCTGGCCCAGGTGGTCCGCTGATCGGCTGAACGCCACCCCGGCCGGCGGGGCGGCCCGGGCCCGGCGGCGCAGCGCAGCGCCCCGGGCCCTTTTGCTTTGCGCCGGGTGCCCGGTGCGATCAGGTAACCTTCCGGCCCATCGAGCGCAGGCGCCGGGCGGAGGAACTTCGCTTCCCGGCGGCGGCTGCGCCAAGCTCCGACCAACGAGGACCGTTTCCATGCCCCAGTTTTTCCGTGCCGGCCGCGCCGTGCTGGCCCCGCTGCTGATCGCCGCCGGCGCCCTCGGCCTGGCCGCCTGCGCGCCGCTGCAACCCGATCTCCCGCGCGTGGGCCGCGCCCAGCTGGAAATGCCCCCGGGCGCCGCCTGGGAGCCGCTCGGCCGCGCCGACGAAGTGATCGATGTGCTGCCCGACGACACCGCCAACGACATCCCGCTCAGCATGGTGGCCATGGGCCTGCGCGGCCCGGCCCGGGAACTGCTGGCCGTGATGCTGGTGCAGACCAACAGCTCCAACTACCTGCGCGACACCACCTTCTGGACCGCGCCGTGCCCGCGCCAGGACGGCGTGGAGGTGAAGGACGCCGCCCAGGGCAGCCCGGTGCGCATCGACTGCCTGCGCTACAAGCGCCGCGCCGACACGGCCAACTACCTGGGCGAGAACCGGCTGCGCCTGGCCGAATGGATGGCGCGCCACAAGATCGAGCTGCCCACGCCGTATTCGCACATCCTCTTTCGCTATGCGGGCACGGGCGGTGCCTTCATCGCCGTGGACGTGGTGGCCGACCAGCGCCTGCTGCGCCCCGACACGCGCAACAACGAGGAATTCCTGGTCGCCGGCCGGCCCGCCCTGGCCTATGGCGACAGGCTGGCCGAGGCCGCGCGGCTGAGCACGGGCATGATGGACGGCCGCTTCGTCGTGCCGCCCTTCCCGTTCACCGTGCCGCGCTGAGCGCCCGGAAGTGCCTACGCGGGCCCGGGCGCCCCGCGAAAGCGCTAGCGAAAGTACCGACACGCCGCCCGTGCCCGCGCAGAGACAATGCGCGGCATTCCAAATGACCGACCAGACACTGGAGAGACAAGCATGACCGACCGACCGTGGCTCGCCGCCTATCCGCAGGGAGTGCCTGCCGACATCGACGCAGCGCAATACCCATCGCTGGTCGTACTGATGCAGGAGGCCTTCCGCCAATACGCCGACCGCGTCGCCTACAGCTTCATGGGCCGCGACGTGACCTACGCCGAGACCGACACGCAGAGCCGCCACCTGGCCGCCTACCTGCAGAGCCTGGGCCTGGCCAAGGGCGACCGCGTGGCGCTGATGATGCCCAACGTGCCCCAGTACCCGGTGGCGGTAGCGGCCGTGCTGCGCGCCGGCTTCGTGGTGGTGAACGTGAACCCGCTCTACACGGCGCGCGAGCTGGAGCACCAGCTCAAGGATTCGGGCGCCAAGGCCATCGTCATCATCGAGAACTTCGCCAAGGTGCTGCAGTCCTGCATCGCGCAGACCCAGGTCAAGCACGTGGTGCTCGCGTCGATGGGCGACCGGCTGGGCTTGCTCAAGGGCCTGGTCGTGAACTACGTGGTGCGCAACGTCAAGAAGCTGGTTCCCGAGTTCGACCTGCCCAGCGCGGTGCGCTTCAACGACGCCCTGGCCAAGGGAGCCTCCGGCCCGGCGCTGGTGGAGCCCGCCCTGCAGCCGGGCGACGTCGCCCTGCTGCAGTACACGGGCGGCACCACGGGGGTGTCCAAGGGCGCCGTGCTGCTGCACCGCAACGTGATCGCCAACGTGCTGCAGTCCGAAGCCTGGAACATGCCCGCGATGGCCAAGGTGCCGGCGGGCGAGCAGCCCACCAGCGTATGCGCGCTGCCGCTCTATCACATCTTCGCCTTCACGGTGAACATGATGCTGTCGCTGCGCACCGGCGGCAAGACCATCCTGATCCCCAACCCGCGCGACCTGCCGGCGGTGCTGAAAGAGCTGTCCAAGCACACCTTCCACAGCTTTCCGGCGGTCAACACGCTCTTCAACGGCCTGGCCAACCACCCCGACTTCCATACCGTGAACTGGAAGAACCTGCGCGTGTCGGTGGGCGGCGGCATGGCGGTGCAGGGCGCCGTGGCCAAGCTCTGGCTGGAAAAGACCGGCTGCCCGATCTGCGAGGGCTATGGCCTGTCGGAAACCAGCCCCTCGGCCAGCTGCAACCCGGTGACGGCGACGGAATTCACCGGAACGATCGGCGTGCCGATCCCCAGCACGTACATGAAGCTGATCGACGACGAGGGCAACGACGTCGCCGGCGTGGGCCGCCCCGGCGAGATCGCCATCAAGGGCCCGCAGGTGATGGCCGGCTACTGGCAGCGGCCCGACGAGACCGCCAAGGTGATGACGGCCGACGGCTACTTCCGCTCCGGCGACATCGGCGTGATGGACGAGCGCGGCTTCTTCAAGATCGTGGACCGCAAGAAGGACATGGTGCTGGTGAGCGGCTTCAACGTCTACCCGAATGAAGTGGAGGACGTGGTGGCCGGGCTGCCGGGCGTGATGGAATGCGCCGTGGTGGGGGTGCCCGACGAGAAGACCGGCGAGGCCGTGAAGCTCGTCATCGTGAAGAAGGACCCGGAGCTGACCGAAGCCCAGGTGCGTGAATTCTGCAAGGCGAACCTCACCGGCTACAAGCAGCCCCGCGTGATCGAGTTCCGCACCGAGCTGCCCAAGACGCCGGTCGGCAAGATCCTGCGGCGCGAGCTGCGCGACAAGAAATGACCATCCCCTTGCGCGGCGGCTGCCGGCCCGGCGCGCGCCCGGCCTAGAGCGCGGCATCGCCCATGGCCACCGCCATCCTCAGCGCCCTGCCCGAAGAGCAGGCCGGCCTGGTCCACGCGCTCGCGCACCCGCAGCGCATCACCCATGCGGGCCGCGCCTTCTGGCGTGGCGAACTGCAGGGCCTTTCCGTGGTGCTGGCGCTGTCGGGCATCGGCAAGGTGGCGGCCGCCACCACGGCCACTGCGCTGGTCGAGCACTTCGGCGTGGCGCGCATCGTCTTCACCGGCGTGGCCGGCGGGCTGGGCGAGGGCGTGGCGGTGGGCGACGTGGTGGTGGCGCACGACTTCCTGCAGCACGACATGGATGCGTCGCCGCTCTTTCCGCGCTGGGAAGTGCCCGGCTACGGCCGCACCCGCTGGCCCTGCCATGCGGCGCTGACCGCGCAACTGGCCCGGGCGGTCGACGTTTGCCTGGAGCGCATGCCCGGCGGCCCGCGCCGCCATGCCGGCCTGATCGCCAGCGGCGACGTGTTCGTGGGCGCCGCCGACGCGGCGCTGAGCCTGCGCCGGTCGCTGTCCGCCGCCGGCCACGACGTGCTGGCCGTGGAGATGGAAGGCGCCGCCGTGGCCCAGGTCTGCGCCGACTACGGCCTGCCCTTCGCCGCCATGCGCACCATCTCCGACCGCGCCGACGACACGGCGCACGTGGACTTCACCCGCTTCGTCACCGAGGTCGCGAGCCGCTATGCCCATGAAATCATCGGCGAATTCATGCGTTTGCTATGAAAAGAATAGCTGTTGGCGCTGGTGGAATAAGCGCTGGAGCCCGATTTGGCTAAAAATTCCAAGGCCCAGCCCGAACGGATGGGGATGGGCCGGTCGACCTTGCGCGCAGGGGTTACTTCAACCACCCACGCTTGCGGAAGTACCACATGGGGCCCACCGCGCTCGCCACCATCAGCGCGATGCCGTAGGCGTAGCCGTAGGTCCATTCCAGCTCCGGCATGTGCTGGAAGTTCATGCCGTAGACGCTCGCGATCAGCGTGGGCGGCAGCAGCGCGACGCTCGCCACCGAGAAGATCTTGATGATCTTGTTCTGGTTGATGTTGATGAAGCCGACCGTGGCGTCCATCAGGAAGTTGATCTTGTCGAAGAGGAACGCCGTGTGGTTGTCCAGCGATTCGATGTCGCGCAGGATCTGGCGCGCCTCCTCGAACTGCTCGGCGTTCAGCATCTTGCTGCGCATCATGAAGCTCACGGCGCGGCGCGTGTCCATCACGTTGCGGCGGATGCGGCCGTTCAGGTCCTCCTGCCGGGCGATGGCCGCCAGCACCTCGCCGGCGCGGGTGTCGGTCACGTCGCCCGCCAGCACCTGGGTGCTGACTTCCTTCAACTCGTCGTAGATGTTCTCCAGCGTGTCGGCCGAGTATTCGGCGTCGGCGTCGAAGAGTTTCAGCAGCACCTCGCGGGCGTCCTCGATCAGCCCGGGCGCACGGCGCGCGCGCATGCGCAGCAGGCGAAAGACGGGCACGTCCTCGTCGTGGATGGAAAAGAGCACGCCCTTGCTCTTGAGCGAGTCGTTGACCAGGTTCAGGATGAAGGCCACCCGCACCGAGCGCGGGTCTTCGTCGTCGTCGATCAAGAAGTCGCTGCGGATGTGCAGCTCGCCGTTGTCTTCCTCGTAGAAGCGGGCGGATTCCTCGATGTCCTCGTCCATCGCGTCTTCCGGGATGGAGAGACCGTAGTGCTGCTTGATCCAGCGCTTTTCTTCCAGCGTGGGCGATTCCAGATCGACCCAGATGGGCTGGAACTGCGCCAACTCTTCCAGCGACTCGATTTCTTCCTGGACCAGCCGGCCGTTGGCGAGCGAAAAGATGTTGAGCATGGGCTCACTCCCGGTGTGTTGTGGGTCGACTGCGAGGGGGCGTGGGGTGCGCTTTCAACCCCTTGGCAGTGAACCGGCCGGGAGCTGAAAGCTACCAACTAGGGTAGGTTTCCATGGGTGTGGTCTTGGCGTTGGCGAAGAACGAAAGCGGCGAATTATGGCATCGCCCAGGGGCCGCCCGGCCTCTGGGCGCGGCATGCGCGGCCGGGGGTCAGGCCGCGCCGCGCACCAGCGCGAGCGCCCGGCACAGGTCGGCCCAGGCGCCGGCCTTGGCGTCGGGCGCACGCAGCAGATAGGCCGGGTCGTAGCTCACCACGGCCGGCACGCGCACGTCGCCCCGGCCCGCCAGCGACTGCACGCCCGCCCGCAGCCGGCCCAGCGGCTCGCGGCTGCCCAGCACCGCGCGGGCGGCGCCCAGGCCCAGCACCAGCACCAGCGCGGGCCGCAGCTGCTCCAGCGCCTGGGCCATGCCGTCGGCCGGCTCGGCGGGGCCTTCGGCACCGGGCACCCCGGCACGCCCCAGGGTGGCGACATGGGTGCGTGGGTGCTTGTGCAGCTGCATGGCGCGCAGCATGTTGTCCAGCAGCCGGCCCGCATCGCCCTGCAGCGGCTGGCCGGGCGTGGCGCTTTCCACCACCACCAGCCAGCCCGCGCCCAGCCCGGTGGGCGTGGTGGCCGGGTCGGCCTGGGGGTATACGGTGACCGGCGCATGCCAGACCAGGCCAGGGCCTGCCGTGGGCGCGGCCGGGGGCTGGGGCGCGGGTGCCGGCGCCGCTGCGGGAGCGCGGGCCGGTGGCGGCATGGGCGCCGCCTGTGCGGGCCCCCGTACCGGCTGCGGTGCGGCCGGCGCTGCCGCCTCGGCCCTGGGTGCCGCCGTCACAGCGGCCGTGTCCCCGGTGGGCGCTGCGGGCAGCGGCGCCCAGACGGAAATGCCCATCTCCTGCAGTATGGCGCGTTGGCGCGCGTCGAGGTCCAGGCTCATAGTTTCAGACTCATCACGATGGCGTCCTCGCGCTCGTCGGCGTGGGCGGGGTAATAGCGTTTGCGCTGGCCCACCACCTGGTAGCCATGCGCTTCGTAGATCCGGCGCGCCCGGAGGTTGCCGATGCGCACCTCCAGCCACAGCCACTGCGCCTGCTGGCCCCGCGACCACAGGGCCAGCGCGTCCAGCATCACCCGCGCCCAGCCCTGGTGCTGGAAGGCCGGCGCCACGGTGATGTTGAGCAGGTGCACCTCGTCCACCCCGCGCATGGCGACGAAGTAGCCGATCAGCGTGTCGCCGGCCATGAGCAGCTGCGCCTGGTAGCCGGCGGCCATCGCGTCGATGAAGTTGCCGCGCGTCCAGGGGTGGGTGTAGGCCGCGGCTTCCACCGCCAGCAGGGCCTCGAGCCGCTGCACGGTGAGCGGCTCGAAGCGCGCTTCGGAGGGGTGCGGGACCGATGGGCGGGGCAGGGCGCTCATGGTGTCGGTGCCCTCTCTGCGGCGGCAGCGGTAGCGGCACGCTTGATGGCGGCGCGCTCCTCGGTGGTCTGGGCGACCTTGTCGCGGATGTAGCGGGGCAGCGCCGCCTGGGCCGGCAGCGCGGCGCCCGCCGCCAGCAGGGCCGGCGCCAGCCGCAGGAGCGCCGCCGCCGTGGGCAGGGCGTGCACGTGCGGGGCTGCGGGCGCCAGCCGGTCGCCGTAGGCCGCCTGCGCATTGCCCGCCACCGTGAAGCCCGCCGGCGCGGCCAGCGCCTGCGGGGCGCACAGGGTGAAGTCGGCGGGTGCCTGCCAGCCGCCGTCCGCCCCGTATTCGAAGGCGGCGGCATAGACCTCGTCCATGCGCGCATCCAGCACCGCCAGCACCTCTGTGCAGCCATGGTCGGCGCGGGCCTGCTCGGCCACGGCCAGCAGCGTGTCCACGGGCAGCACCGGCACGCCCTGGCCGCCGCGCGCGCCGAAGGCCAGGCCCTGCGCCACGGCGCAGGCGGTGCGCAGGCCGGTGAACGAGCCCGGCCCCCGGCCGAAGACGATGGCGCCCAGCGTGTCGAACTCCACGCCCGCCTCGGCCATCAGCGTGCGGATCGCCGGAATGAGCGAGGCCGACGCCTGCGCACCGCCCGGCCCGCGGTGCTCGTACACCTGCGCGCCGCGCTGCACGGCGATGAACAGGGTGTCGGTGCTGGTGTCGAAGGCGAGCAGGTGCATGGAAGGTGGGCCGGGCCGGGCGCCCGAGGGGCGGCGGGCCCCGGACGGGACGGGCAGGAGGGAGGGGGCGGCCGCCGATTATCGGCGCTGGGCCCGGGCGCGCGGCCCGTCGCGGCCGAACGCTAGACTTTGCCGCATGGTTTCATTCTTCCGCGCCCGCCGCCCGCTGTCCTGGCTTCCCGTGCGCACGGCGGCCGCCTGCGGCATCGCCCTGGCAACCCTGGTGCCGCCGCTCGCCCGGGCACAGGCGCCTGCGTCTGCCGTCGCACCTGCCGTCACCCCCGCCGCCCCCGCCCTGCCGCCCGCCGTCGACGCCGCCCTCGCACGCGCCAAGGTGCCCCGCGAGGCGCTGTCCGCCGTGGTGGTGGAGGCCAACGGCCGCGTGCCGCCCCGGCTGGCCTACCGGGCGCAGGCGCCGGCCAATCCGGCCTCGGTGATGAAGCTAGTCACCACCTATGCCGCGCTCGAGCTGCTGGGCCCGGCGTTCACTTGGGAAACGCCCGTCTACCTGGACGCCGCGCCCCAGGGCGGCAGCCTGCGCGGCAACGTGTACATCAAGGGCCAGGGCGACCCCAAGCTGGTCGTGGAGCGGCTCTGGCTGCTGATGCAGCGGCTGCGGGCGCAGGGCGTGCAGGTGATCGTGGGCGACATCGTGCTCGACCGCAGCGCGTTCGACGTGCCGCCGCACGACGCGGGCCTCTTCGACGGCGAGCCGCTCAGGCCCTACAACGCGGCGCCCGACGCGCTGCTCGTCAATTACAAGACCCTGGCCATGACCTTCCTGCCCGATACGCAGGCCGGCTTCGCCCGGGTGAGCTACGAGCCGCCCCTGTCGCCGGCGCAGCTGCAGGCCACCGTGCCGCTGGCGGCGCCGGGCGCGGCCTGCGGCGACTGGCGCGCCGGCCTGCAGGCCGACTTCGCCGATGCCGCGCGCGTGGCCTTCCAGGGCGTCTACCCCGCCGCCTGCGGCGAGCGCCAGTGGGCCGTCGCCCCGGCCGACCCGGCGGGCTACGCGGCGCGCGCCGTCGAAGGCATGTGGCGCGAGCTGGGCGGGCGGCTCACCGGCAGCGTGCGCGACGGCCGCGTGCCGGCCGGCCTGGCGCCGGCCTTCAGCGTGCGCTCGCCGGCGCTGGCCGAGGTGGTGCGCGACATCAACAAATACAGCAACAACGTGATGACCCAGCAGCTGTTCCTCACGCTGGCGCTGCAGCGGGGCGGCGTGGGCACCTTCGACGGCGCGCGGGCGGTGGTCGGCCAGTGGTGGCGCCAGCGCTTCGGCGCGGCGGGCGACGCCCCGGTGATGGACAACGGCGCGGGCCTGAGCCGCGAGGGCCGCGTCAGCGCGCAGGCACTGGCGCGCATGCTGCAGGCCGCATGGGCGTCGCCCGCCATGCCGGAGCTCATGGCCTCGCTGCCCATCGTCGGGGTGGACGGCACGCTGCGCCGCACGCAGGGCCGGGCCACCGGCAGCGCCCACCTCAAGACCGGCACCCTGCGCGACGTGACCGCCATGGCCGGCTACGTGCATGCCGCCAGCGGCAGGCGCTACGTGCTGGTGGCGCTCGTCAACCACGCCAACGCGCCGGCGGCCCGCCCCGCCATCGAGGCGCTGGTGGAGTGGGCGGCGGCCGATACCGGGCGGGCGGACTGACCGGGCCACATCGCTCGGCCCGCCCCTCGGTGTTTACCCGCTCCATGGCCTGGGAAGTCCCGGCTTACGATGGGCCACCGAAAAAAGAACGATCGTTCTATTTATAACAGGAGTCGTTAGATGAAACCTCGCATGCAATGGGCGGCGCGCGCCGCCGTGGCCTCCGCCGTCGCCGCCCTGCTGTCCGCCTGCGGCGGCGGTGGCTCCGATACCTCCACGGCCGTCAGCGTGAATTCCGTGCGCGTGATGGGCGACAGCCTGGCCGACAGCGGCACCTTCGGCTTCAAGGCCACCGTGCAGGGCTCGGCCCCGACCGGCCCCGGCTCCACCCCCATCTGGCCCGAGCGCGTGGCCACCACCTACGGCCAGACGCTCTGCCCGCACTACACGTCGAACGGCACCAGCTTCGGCGTCAACGCCACCTGCACGAACTACGCGGTGGCCGGCGGGCGCATCAACAACTTCACGGCACCGGCCTCGCCGGTGTCCATCACCCGCCAGATCCAGGATGCCGGCACCGCCGGCTACAACGGCGGCGAGCTGGTGCTGATCGACGGCGGCGGCAACGACGCGGCGGACCTCATCGGCGCCTACCTGCGGGTGCCGCGCGACGGCGGCGCCGCCTACCGGGCCGTGCTGAGTACCGTGCTGGACACCGCCACGGTGAACGCCGCCTTCGCCGCCGGCGCCACCGGCCTGGCGCAGGTCGGCGGGCGCTACATGCAGGTGCTGGCCGGCCAGTTCGCCACGACCATCAAGACGCACACGCTGGACAAGGGCGCCAGGCGCGTCGCCATCGTCAACATGCCGGGCATCACCCTCACGCCGCGCTTCCGCACGGTGCTGGCCTCGGTGGCCGCCGCCAGCGGCGCACCGGCGGCGGCCCAGGCCGAGGCGGTGTTCGACGGCTGGGTGCAGGCCTTCAACACCCAACTGGCCAGCAGCGTGACGGGCGATAGCCGCATCGTCATCGCCGACCTCTATTCCTCGTTCAAGGACCAGGCGACCAACCCCGCCCAGTACCAGCTAACCAACGTGACCACCGCCGCCTGCCCGGTCACCGGCGTCGGCAGCGACGGCCTGCCCACCTACACCTTCCCCACCTGCACCGCGGCCGCCCTGTCGGCCGCCACCCCGCCCGCGGGCGCCACCGGCGGCACCAACTGGTGGCAGACCTATGGCTTCGCCGACGGCTTCCACCCCACGCCGTACGGCCACCAGCTGGTCGGCCAGCTGGTGTCGCGCGCCCTCGCGCAGGCCGGCTGGCTGTGAACGGCCGCAGCGCCCCCTCGACGCAGGAACCCATCGCCATGAACCAGCAGCACATCGTCCGGGCCGCAGCGGCCCTTGCCACCGCCCTTCTCGCCACCGCCGCGCAAGCCCAGGTGGCCGGCACGCTCAGCGTGCGCATCGGCGCGACCCACATCGCGCCCCAGACGCGCAGCGGCGACCTGAGCGCGCCGAGCTTCCCCGGCACGCGGGTGGACGTCGGTTCCGCCAGCGCGCTGACCGGCGGCCTGAACTACATGCTGACCGACAACTGGGCCATCGACGTGCCCATCGGCCTGCCCTTCAAGCACTCGTTCTACGGCGACGGCGCCATCGCGGGCGCGGGCAAGGTGGGCGAAACCAAGGTGCTGCCCGCCACCGTCTTCGCGCAGTACCGCTTTGGCGAGGCCAATGCCAACTTCCGTCCCTACCTGGGCCTGGGCGTGACCTACGCCAAGTTCTTCAAGGAACGCACCACCGCCACGCTGAACGCCCTGAGCGGCGGCACGCCCGCCAACCCGACCACGGCCGAGATCGACGACCGCTTCGGCCTGACGCCGCAGGTCGGCTTCGTATACAACTTCAACGAACGCTGGTTCGTCGATGCGGCCTACTACAAGAGCTTCCTGAAGACACGCACGCACCTCTCCAGCGGCCAGAGCATTCCGATCCGCCTCAACCCGAACGTCTTCGCCGTGGGCATCGGCTACCGGTTCTGATCCACCCCGAGGAACGCGCGGCCGGCGCCCACGAAGCGCCCGGCTGCCGCCAGACAGCAAAAAGCCGACCCAGGAGGTCGGCTTTTTCATGGGCGATCCGGGAGGGCGCTGCCTGCCCCCCGGTCGGTCGGTCAGTCGGTCTTACCAGCGAACGCGCAGGCGGTCGTAGGCGTAGTTGCCGAACTGGCGATAGCCCGAGGGCGTCAGGTACACCTTGTCGGCGAACAGGAACTTGTCCTGGTTGGCGCCGGCCACCAGCGTGGAGGTGTTGCACAGCGAGGAGTTGACCTCGCCCGCGGCGATGCCGATGCCCGGGCCGGCGTCTACCGACGTGCACACCGCCGTGGTGGCGTTGTCGAAGCCGTAGCCGGACGGCGAGCCCTGCATCAGGTTCACGTAGTAGGCCGCATCGACGTACAGCACGGTGCTGCCCAGATCGACGAGGTCCACCAACAGGCCCTGGTTGAAGGCGCTGCTCGCACGGCTCAGCAGGTCGGTGCGGTTGATGGCCGTGGCCCAGGGCGAGCGGCTCAGGTCGTAGGTGCCGGTGGCCACGATGTGGCGCGCGCCCGCGTCGGACAGGCGGCGGATCTGCTTGGCATAGTCCTGGCCGGCGGTGCGCATGGCCGCCACGTAGGCCTCTTCCGTCTGCGTGCCGGCCAGCACGCCCCGCATGCCGACGATCACGTCGCTCACCCCGCCGCTGACGACGATCAGGTCGTCCGCGCCGAACGTGCCGCCGGCCAGGAACGCGTCGATCTGCTGCTTGACGGTCAGCGTGGCGGCGTTGCCCGCCGCGTCGGGCGTGGCCACGACGCGGGCGTTGCCGCGCGCATAGCCCAGGCCCCCGGCGGACACCGGCGTGATGTTCTGGCCGTAGCGGGAGGCGAGCTGAACGGCCCAGTTGTTGATCGAGCCGTCGTTCACGGAGTACTTGCCCCCGCCGCCCTGGCCGGCGTCGGTCAGGCCGTCACCGAAGGCGATGAACCGCTTGGGCGAGAGGGCCGATTCGGTGGTGCTCGATCCGCAGGCCGCGAGCAATGCGGCCGACGCGCAAGCGGCGACCACGAGGCTGCGGCGCATCCAGTTTGCTGCCATGTTGTGTTTCTCCAGAATTAGTGGCCTGAGTTTAACGACTACGCCCGGCAAGGCCTGCAACGAGGGCGATCGCGGCGGTGGCGCCCCCGAGAAGGCACGAACGCCATGGGCCCCGGGCCGTGCGATCAGCCTGCCGCGGCCGCGCGCTGCAGCCGGTCGCGCACGCCTTCCCAGTCGGTCGACCCGGGCGGGGTCTCGATCCAGATCAGCTTCACGCCGGCATCGTCGAAGCCGCGCAGTGCCGCGAACAGCTGCTGGGCCGCGGCCGCCGCGTCATCGGGCATGCGGCGCATGACGACGCGCGCCGAGCGGGTGCGCAGCGCGGCGCGGGCGTAGACGGCCAGGTGCGCGGCGTCGGCGCCCAGCACGTCCAGCCCGGCCTGCAGCGCGCGGGCGTCCATCAGCCGCACGCGGGCCGCCGGGGCGTAATGGGCCTCCAGCGTGCCGGACGCCCGTGGCGTATGGTCCGGCAGCTCCTCTTTCGATAGCGGGTCGATGCCGCAGGCGGCCGCCACCTGGGCACGCGTGATGGCGCCCGGGCGCAGCAGCACGGGCCGCCCACGCGTGCAGTCGATGATGGTCGACTCGATGCCGACCTCGCAGGGGCCGCCGTCCAGCACCAGCAGGGCGTCGCCGAATTCCTCGGCCACGTGGCGCGCCGTGGTCGGGCTGACGCGGCCGAAGCGGTTGGCGCTGGGCGCGGCCACGCCCCAGACGGGCTCGCCGGGCAGCGCCGCGTCGCCGGACGCCGCGGCCCGCAGCACGGCCTGCGCCACCGGGTGCGCGGGGCAGCGCAGGCCCACGCTGTCCTGCCCGCCGGTGGCGGCGGTGGCCACGCCGGGCCGGCGCGGCAGGATGAGCGTGAGCGGCCCGGGCCAGAACGCATCGACCAGGGCCTGGGCGAAGGCCGGCACGTCGCGGGCGAAGCGGGCGATGCCGCTGGCGTCGGCCACGTGCACGATCAGCGGATGGTCGCTGGGCCGGCCCTTGGCGGCGAAGATCTGCGCCACGGCGGCATCGCTGGCGGCGTCCGCCGCCAGGCCGTAGACCGTTTCGGTGGGCAGGCCCAGCAGGGCGCCGCCGCGCAGCGCCGTAGCGGCGGCGGCGATGGAGTCGGGCCGTTGGCCGTCGAGGATCATGCGGTGCCCTGTGCCGTCAGAAGGGTTCGATGCCCAGCAGCGCGGCGGCCTGCAGCGCGGTGGCGCGCGCGGCCTCGGCCGTGGCGGCGGTCACGTTCAGGTGGCCCATCTTGCGGCCGGGCTTGGCATCGGCCTTGCCGTAGAGGTGCAGATGGGTGCCCGGCAGCGCCAGCACCGCCGCCCAGGGCGGGGTCTGCGCATGCGGGCCCCGGGCGAACCACAGGTCGCCCAGCAGGTTGAGCATGACGGCGGGGCTGTGCTGGCGCGGCTGCGTCAGCGGCAGGCCGGCCATGGCGCGCACCTGCAGCTCGAACTGCGACACGTCGCAGGCGTTCTGGCTGTAGTGGCCGCTGTTGTGCGGGCGCGGGGCGATCTCGTTGACCACCAGGGCGCCGTCCTCCAGCACGAAGAACTCCACGCACAGCACGCCCACGTATTGCAGGCCTTCTGCTATCGATTTCGCAGCAGCAACCGCTTGTTCCGCGAGCGCGGGAGGCACATTTCCTTCATGAACCTCGGTCACCGCCAGGATGCCGGCGCGGTGCAGGTTGCGCTGCACCGGCAGGTGCACGCAGGCGCCATCGGCACCGCGCGCCACGATCACCGAGCACTCCAGCGCCAGCGGCAGCATCTTTTCCAGCACGCAGGGCACGCCGCCCATGGCCTGCCAGGCGGCGGCCAGGTCTTCGCGCGTCTTCACCCGCGACTGGCCCTTGCCGTCGTAGCCCATGCGGGCGGTCTTCAAGATGCCGGGCAGCAGCCGGTCGGCATCGACTGCCGCCAGTTCCTCGGCCGAGCCGATCACGGCGTAGGGCGCGCAGGGCACGCCGCAGCGGTCGAAATGCGCCTTCTCGGCGGCGCGGTCCTGCGCGATGGCGACGGCGCCGGCCGCGGGCGCCACCGGGCGCTCGGCGCCCAGCGTGCGCAGGGCCTGCGCCGGCACGTTCTCGAATTCGGTGGTGATGGCGTCGCTCAGGGCCGCGAGCCGGGCCAGGCCGTCCGGGTCTTCGTACGCGGTCTGGATGTGGTGGTGGCTCACCAGGCCGGCGGGGCTGGCCGGGTCGGCGTCCAGCACGGCGGTGAAGTAGCCCATGGCCTGGGCGGCATGCACGAACATGCGGCCCAGCTGGCCGCCGCCCAGCACGCCCAGCGTGGCGCCGGGAAGCAATGCAGCCCCCACGCTCCGCCGCTGCGCTGGGTCGCTGCCCCCCGAGGGGGCCTTCGCGCCTTGGGACGGCCCGGCGGCGCTCATGTCGGGCGTCCGCGTCATGCCGACGCCACCGGCGGCAGCGTCATGCCGCGTGCGACTTCGGTCTGCTCGGCGCGGAAGGCGTCGAGGCGCGCGCGCAGGGCCGGGTCTTCATTGGCCAGCAGCGCCACCGCGAACAGCGCCGCGTTGGCCGCGCCCGCCGCGCCGATGGCGAACGTCGCCACCGGAATGCCTTTGGGCATCTGCACGATGCTGTGCAGCGAGTCGACGCCCGAGAGGTGGCGGCTCGCCACCGGCACGCCCAGCACCGGCACGGTGGTCTTGGCGGCGATCATGCCGGGCAGGTGGGCCGCGCCGCCGGCGCCGGCGATGATGGCCTTCAGGCCCAGGCCGGCCGCGGCCTCGGCGTAGGCGAACATGTCGTCGGGCATGCGGTGGGCCGATACCACGCGTGCCTCGTGGGCGACATCGAATTGCTGGAGAATCTGCACTGCGTGCTGCATGGTCTCCCAATCGCTGGAAGAGCCCATGACCACGCCGATCTGGAGGGGTTTCATGTGGAGTGCGCGCGCCAGGCTGAGACGGCGCGCCGAAGTGGAACCCGCGATTTTACTTTTGTGCGCGCGCCCGGGGCGGCGCGCACGCCAACGGGCCTCACAGCAATGATCGACATCACCGTAGAGAATTTTGAAACCGAGGTCATCGCCGCCTCGATGCAAGTGCCCGTGCTGGTGGACTTCTGGGCGCCCTGGTGCGGCCCGTGCAAGTCGCTCGGCCCCATCCTGGAAAAGCTCGAGGTCGATTACGCCGGCCGCTTTAAGCTCGCCAAGATCGACTCCGACCAGGAGCAGCAGATCGCCGCCATGTTCGGCATCCGCAGCATTCCCACCTGCGTGCTGCTGATGAACGGACAGCCGGTGGACGGCTTCACCGGCGCCCAGCCCGAGGGCCAGGTGCGCGCCTTCCTCGACAAGCACCTGCCCCCGGCCGACGCGTTCGACGAGCCGCAGGACGAGGTGCCCGACCCGCTCGCCGCGCAGGAAGACCCCGCCGCCGCGCTGGAAAAGCTCCAGCAGGCCGTCGCCGCCGACCCCGCCAACGACGACGCGCGCTTCGACTACGTCAAGGCGCTTTTGCAGCAGGGCCGCGAGGACGACGCCAAGGTCGCCTTCGCGCCGGTGATCGCCAAGGCCGGCGTCTCGCGCAAGCTGGGCGCGTTGAAGGTGTGGATGGATGCTATCGATTCTGTAGCTATGGCCGCTGATGTATCAAGCGCCGGAGCCGAATTTGATACGAAGATTGCCGCCAACAAGCGGGATTTCGACGCCCGCTTCGGCCGCGCGCAGTGGCTGATCGCCCAGCAGTGCTGGACCGACGCGATGGACGAACTGCTCGAGATCCTGATGCGCGACAAGGGCTGGAACGACGAGGCCGCCCGCAAGACCTACGTGGCGGTGCTCGAGATCATCGAGCCGCCCAAGGTGAAGGTGGCCGAGGGCCAGATCCCGCCGCAGGACCCGGTGCTGGCCAGCTACCGCCGGCGCCTCTCCAGCGTCGTGCTGAGCTGAAGGATTTGGGCAAGACCGGCCGCGCGCGTTCCGGCCCGCTGGTGGCGCTTTGCCTTGCAGCGGCGCTGGCCGGCTGCGCCACGAAGGCGCCCGACATCGAGGTCACCGGCTCGGTCGTTTCGCGCGAGCGCCTCTACGTGCCGCCGGACGCCGTGTTCGACGCCGCGCTGGTCGATGTCTCGCGCCCCGAAGACCCGCCCGTGGTGCTGGCCCGCCAGCGCATCGACCCGGCCGGCCCGCTGCCCTATGCGCTGCGGCTGTCGTTCCACAAGGAGCAGTTGCACCCACAGGGCCGCTACGAGGTGCGCGCCGCCGTGCGGCGCCAGGGCGCCATCCTGCTCGATACACCCGGCGTGCATCCGGTGCTGTTCGACCCCGCCTTCCGGCATGTGGACGTGGTGCTGGCGCCGGTGCTGCTGAACCGCGCCAACGTGGCCGCATCGATGCCGCTGCAGCAGACCTACTGGAAGCTGGTGGCCATCCAGGGCGAGCCAAGCATCGACGCGCCGGCCGAGGGCCAGGCCGCGCCGCACTTGGTGCTGCAGCGGGGCGGCGACCGCGCCACGGGCAGCGACGGCTGCAATCGCTTCGTCGCCCAATTCGCGCAGGAGGGCGGGCTGCTGCGCTTTCAGGTGCTGGATACGTCGGTGCGGCTCTGCCTGCAGGGCGGCGGCACGGGGCCGGCCTTCCTGCGGGCGCTGGGCCAGGTGGCGAGCTATGCGCAGGAGGGGCGGGACCTGGTGCTGCGCAACATCGACCTGGAGCCGCTGCTGCGCTTCAGGGCGCAGGAATGGGGCGAGCGGCGCATCGACGAGGACGAGCCGCCGATGCTGCCGCAGTGAAAAGGCGGCCCGGGCGGGCTCAGGCCGTCAGGCGCTGGAGCGCTTCGCGGTACTTGGCGGCCGTCTTTTCCACCACCTCGCGCGGCAGGCGCGGCGCCGGGGCGGTCTTGTTCCAGGGCTTGCCGTTCACCTGGGCCTGCTCCAGCCAGTCGCGCACGAACTGCTTGTCGTAGCTGGGCGGGTTCTCACCGGCGGCCAGAGCGGCCTCGTAGCCCTCGACCGGCCAGTAGCGCGAGCTGTCGGGCGTCAGCACCTCGTCCATCAGCACCAGCTCGCCGGCGGGCGTCAGGCCGAATTCGAACTTGGTGTCGGCGATGATCATGCCCTTGTCGAGCGCGATCGCCGCCGCCGCTTCGTACAGCGCGATGCTGATGTCGCGGATGCGCGTGGCCAGGTCGATGCCGATCATCTCCACCGTGCGCTCGAAGGTGATGTTCTCGTCGTGCTCGCCCATCGCGGCCTTGGCGGCCGGCGTATAGATGGGTCGGGGCAGGCGCGCCGCGTTGGTCAGGCCTTCGGGCAGCGGCACGCCGCACACGGCGCGCGATTCCTGATATTCCTTCCAGCCGCTGCCGGCCAGGTAGCCGCGCACCACGGCTTCCACCGGAATGGGCTTCAGGCGCTGCACCAGCATCGAGCGGCTGCGCACCTGCGGCACCTCGGCGGGCGTGACCACGCTCTCGGGGTCGTCCCCTGTCAGGTGGTTGGGCACGATGTGGCCCAGCTTGTCGAACCAGAACAGCGCCATCTGCGTCAGCAGTTCGCCCTTGCCGGGGATGGGCTCGCCCATGATCACGTCGAAGGCGGACAGGCGGTCGCTCGCCACCATCAGGATGCGGTCGTCGCCCACGGCGTAGTTGTCGCGCACCTTGCCCCGGGCCAGTAGCGGCAGCGAGGTGAGGGCTGAGGTGTGCAGGGCGGAAGCGCTGGGGGTCATCATGGCGGCGGTTGTTGCGGGGGGGCGGGACGGTGGAGTGCGGGGAAAAAGCCGAGGGCCCGCGGCGGGCCTGCGGACGGGCGAGCGGATTTTAGCGGCCGGCCCGGGGGGCGCTCCTCCCGGTGGCCGCAGGTGCGGGCAGGCAAGGCCCTCAGGCAGCCGGGGCATCCGTGTGGTGGCCCAAGACGGGGGGCTGCCCGGCGAACTCAGCCATTGTGAAGGTTTTTCGGCCGTCCATCACCCTGTCACCCTTGTCCGCAAACGCCTATCGGGCACCGGTTTGCTTTTCACGGTGGGCCGG
The DNA here is from genome assembly GCF_040365715.1 of Acidovorax sp. FG27. Classification (NCBI taxonomy): domain Bacteria; kingdom Pseudomonadati; phylum Pseudomonadota; class Betaproteobacteria; order Burkholderiales; family Comamonadaceae; genus Acidovorax; species Acidovorax sp. FG27. The sequence goes on along the minus strand of NZ_BAABVY010000007.1, from coordinate 77,806 downwards.
CGCATAGTCAATTCCAACGAGCGACGCATGCATCGAGTTCGGCACGCCGCCCATACCGGCACGGGCGGCCATGTTCTTCAACGGTAACCACAGGAGACCTGTCTATGAACCTGACGATCAGCGGCCACCATCTGGAAGTGACCCCCGCCTTGCGCAGCTATGTGACCTCCAAGCTGGAGCGGATCACGCGCCACTTCGACCAGGTGGTCGATGTCAAAGTGATATTGAGTGTGGAAAACCAGAAGGAAAAGGACAAGCGCCAACGCGCCGAGTGCAACGTGCACGTGAAGGGCAGCGACCTCTTCGCCGAAAGCTGCCATGCCGACCTGTATGCCGCCGTGGACGAACTGGTCGACAAGCTCGACCGGCAGGTCGTGCGCCACAAGGACCGACTGCAGGACCACAGCCATGCACCGCTCAAGCGGGCCGCCACGCCGGCCGAGGCGGCCGCCGCCTGACGGCGCGGACGGTATTCGCCTCCCCTGACCCACCCCAGCGCGCCGGCTGATTCCGGCGGCAACCGCCCCTTTTCGGGGCGGTTCTCGTTGGCGTAGCCCGTAGTTACACTCCAGGGCCGATTTTTACGAATGCGCTTTCACGCCAGCGTCGATCCAGCCGCCGCGTGAGAGCTTCCTCAGGGTTTTCGACAGGTCCGTTCGCGGGACGTGCATAATCGTTTTTCCTACTATGAACCGTCTCGCCTCCATCCTGCCTCCGGCCCAAGTGCTCGTGAGCGTCGATGCCACCAGCAAGAAGCGCGCTTTCGAAGAGGCGGGGCTGCTGTTCGAAAGCCAGCACGGCCTGTCCCGTGCGCTCATCACCGACAGCCTCTTTGCCCGTGAACGGCTGGGCTCCACGGGCCTCGGCCACGGCGTCGCCATTCCGCATGGCCGCATCAAGGGGCTGAAGTCCCCCATGGCGGCGGTGTTCCAGCTGGCCAACCCGATCGGCTTCGACGCGCCCGACGAGCAGCCCGTGGGCCTGCTCATCTTCCTGCTGGTGCCCGAGGCCGCCACGCAAAAGCACCTGGAGATCCTCTCCGAGATCGCCGAGCTGCTGAGCGACAGCGGCCTGCGCGAACGCATCAAGTCCAGCACCGACGCCACGCAGCTGCATGCGCTGATCGCCAACTGGCAGTCGGCCCAGACCGCCTGAGCGCCACAGCCCCGTCCTGGCGGCCGACGCCGCCTCCCACTGACCCACCGAGGGATCCACCGCCGTGAAGCCGAACGTCGTCAGCGCCGATGTCCTGTTCGAGGAATTCCGTGGCCCGCTGAAGTGGGAATGGCTGGCGGGCCTGGGCGCGTCCGAGCGCCGCTTCGATGAAGTCGCCGTGCGTTCGGCCCGCTCGGGTGCCGACCTGGTGGGCTACCTCAACTACATCCACCCCTACCGGCTGCAGATCCTGGGCGAGCGCGAGATCGCCTACCTGACCAACGCCACGCCGGAAGACTGCAAGCGCCGCATCGCGCGCATCGTCACGCTGGAGCCGCCGGTGCTGGTGCTGGCCGACGGCCAGAGCGCGCCCGATGCGCTGCTGTCCATGTGCGAGCGGGCGCAGATACCGATGTTCGCCACGCACGAATCCTCGGCCTTCGTGATCGACGTGCTGCGGGCGTATCTCTCCAAGCATTTCGCCGACCGCACCACCATGCACGGCGTGTTCATGGACATCCTGGGGCTGGGCGTGCTCATCACCGGCGAATCGGGCCTGGGCAAGAGCGAGCTGGGGCTGGAGCTCATCTCGCGCGGCAACGGCCTGGTGGCGGACGACGCGGTCGATCTCTTTCGCATCAACCAGACCACCATCGAGGGCAAGTGCCCCGATCTGCTGCAGAACCTGCTGGAAGTGCGCGGCATCGGCCTGCTCGACATCCGCGCCATCTTCGGCGAGACGGCGGTGCGCCGCAAGATGCGCCTGAAGCTCATCGTGCACCTGGTGCGCAAGGAAACGCTGGAGCGCGAATACGAACGCCTGCCCTACGAGCCGCTCACGCAGGACGTGCTGGGCGTGCCCGTGCTGAAGGTGGTCATCCAGGTGGTGGCCGGCCGCAACATCGCCGTGCTGGTGGAGGCGGCCGTGCGCAACACCATCCTCAACCTGCGCGGGATCGACACGTACCAGGAATTCGTGGAGCGCCACCGGCGCGCCATGGAGCGCGACGGCTCCTGAGAGTGCGGGCGGCCCGCACTCCGGCCGCCCGGCCCGCCGCCGGCGGGGTTCAGCGGTGGTTCGGCGCCGTGCCCAGCTTGGCGCAGGTGGCGCACTGGCCATACAGCGCCATCGAATGGTCGTGCACCACCCAGCCCTTGGCCTTGGCCACCAGCTGCTGGCGCTTTTCGATCTCGGGGTCGTAGAACTCCTCCACTTTGCCGCAGACGGTGCAGATGAAGTGGTCGTGGTGCTGGCCTTCGTTCAGCTCGTACACCGCCTTGCCGCTCTCGAAATTGCTGCGGTTCAGGATGCCGGCCTGCTCGAACTGCGTCAGCACGCGGTACACGGTGGCCAGGCCAATGTCGGAACGCTCTTCCAGCAGCACGCGGAACACGTCTTCGGCCGTCATGTGGCGTTGCGCGCCCTTCTGGAAGATCTCCAGGATCTTCAGGCGGGGCAGCGTGGCCTTCAGGCCCGTGCTCTTGAGTTCGTCGATATTGGTCATGACAGGAGTCTTTCGTGTGCCGCAGGGCGTACCGGCGCCCGGGAAATCCGCCTCCGCGGCAGGGCGAGACAGGCGCGCAACGGCCTCTGAAAACCAGCCGCTACAATGGACCGATCATATCGCTATGGCCCTCTCCATGTCTGTTCACGTCCGTGCTGGCGCCCGTTGGGCCGCCCTCCTGTTGACCGGCGCAAGCCTTGCGGCGTGCGGCACCTTCGACAACGTCAGCAACCGGGTGTCCAGCGTGATCACGCCCTACAAGGTCGACGTGGTGCAGGGCAACTTCGTCTCGCGCGAGCAGGTGCAGGCGCTGCAGCCCGGCATGGGCCGCCAGCAGGTCAAGGAGATCCTCGGCACGCCGCTGGTCACCAGCCTGTTCCACGGCGACCGCTGGGAATACGTGTTCACGCTCAAGCGCCCCGACGTCGAGGTGCAGACCCGCAAGCTGACCGTGTTCTTCAAGGGCGACGTGCTCGACCGCGTGGAGGGCGACGAGATGCCGACCGAGGCCGAATTCGTGGCCACGCTGGGCTCCAAGCGCGCCAAGTCCAAGGTGCCCGAACTCGAGGCGACCGAGGCGCAACTGGCCCGCTTCCCCAAGGCCGCGCCGCTGCCCGAACCCGCCTCCAGCCCCGTCCCGCCGCCAGCGTCGAGCTACCCGCCGCTCGAATCCACGGTGCGCTGAGCGCGTCTCCTTTCCGTTGCCGCCCGAGCCGCCCGCCCCTTGTGCCGGCCGGCTGCCGACCCGACCTCCCTTCCTGCCCGCCATGACCGCACCTTCCACCGCTCCCTGCCGCGTCGCCATCGCCGGCGCTTCCGGCCGCATGGGCCGCATGCTGATCGAGGCGCTGCGCGCCACCGACGACTGCGTGCTGGCCGGCGCGCTCGACGTGGCGGCCAGCCCCGCCATCGGCTCGGACGCCACGGCCTTCCTGGGCCAGGCCAGCGGCGTGGCCATCACCGACGACCTGCGCGAAGGCCTGAAGAGCGCCGACGTGCTGATCGACTTCACCCGCCCCGAGGGCACGCTGGCCCACCTGGCCCTCTGCGCCGAGCTGGGCGTGAAGATCGTCATCGGCACCACCGGCTTCACCGAGGCGCAGAAGCAAGAGATCGCCGCCTTCGCGCAGAAGACCGCCGTGGTCTTCGCGCCCAACATGAGCGTGGGCGTCAACGTCACCTTCAAGCTGCTGGAGATGGCGGCCAAGGTGCTCGCCACCGGCTACGACATCGAGATCATCGAGGCGCACCACCGCCACAAGGTGGACGCGCCCTCGGGCACCGCGCTGAAGATGGGCGAGGTGGTGGCCGCCGCCCTTGGCCGCGACCTCAAAGACTGCGCCGTCTACGCCCGCGAAGGCGTGACCGGCGAGCGCGACCCCTCCACCATCGGCTTTTCGGCCATCCGCGGCGGCGACATCGTGGGCGACCACACCGTGCTCTTCGCCGGCACCGGCGAGCGCATCGAGATCACGCACAAGTCCTCCAGCCGCGCCGGCTATGCGCAGGGCAGCCTGCGGGCCGTGCGCTTCCTGCGGTCGCAGCGCACCGGCCTCTTCGACATGCTGGACGTGCTGGGCCTGAACTAAGGCGGCTCGCCCACCCAACGACGACCGGGAGCCTTCCATGGACCTGCTGCACTGGTGGCGCGAGGGCGATGCGGTCACCCGCGGCACGGCGCTGCTGCTGCTGGCCATGTCGGTCGCCAGCTGGGTCGTCATCTGCTGGAAGACCTGGCTGCTGCGCGGCGCCCGGCAGGGCGTGCTGCGCGGCACGGCGGCGTTCTGGCAGGCACCCAGCCTGGCGGTCGCGCGCCAGCGCCTGGAGTCCTTCGATGCCCTGGCGCTGGTGCTGCCTATGGTTGTTGCTATTGAAAATATAGCAAACAAGGCCGTGGACCCCGCTGACCCCGCCACCACCCTTGCCACCCGCGCCAGCCGCGCGCAGCAGCTCACCCGCCTGCTGCGGGGCGCGCTGCACGGCGTGCTGCGCCGCCTGCAGTTCGGCCAGGTGCTGCTGGCCACCGTGGGCGCCACGGCGCCTTTCGTCGGCCTGCTGGGCACGGTGTGGGGCATCTTCCATGCGCTCACCGCCATCGCCGGGGCCGGGCAGATCAGCATCGAGCGCGTGGCCGGCCCGGTGGGCGAGGCGCTGGTGATGACCGCCGCCGGCCTGGCCGTGGCGCTGCCCGCCGTGCTGGCCTACAACGTCTTCGGCCGCATCATCGGCGGCGTGGAGGCCGAGCTGGAAGGCTTCGCGCACGACCTGCGCGAGCTGGTGCTCGATGCGCCGGGCGCGCCCGCCGCCCCTGCCTGCGCGCACCCCTGACCGCGACCCCGGGACGCGCCCCCATGGCATTCGGCCGCATCGACCGCACCCCCGCCGGGCCGCGCCCGTTCAGCGACATCAACGTCACCCCGCTGGTGGACGTGATGCTGGTGCTGGTGGTCATCTTTTTGCTCACCGCGCCGCTCCTCGCCAGCTCCATCCGGCTCGAGCTGCCGCGTGCCGAGGGCACCGCCACCGGCGCCGCGCCGCAGTCGCTCGCGCTCGCCATCGACCGCGCCGGCCAGGTGTTCGTGGAGGGCGAGGCGGTGGAGGCCGGCGCGCTGGCCCAGCGGCTGGCGCGGGCCGCGCAGGAGCGCCCCGGCACCGAGATCCAGCTGCGCGCCGATGCCGCCGTGCCCTATGGCCGCGTGGTGGAGGTGATGGGCCTGGCCCACGCCGCCGGGCTCACGCGCATCGGCTTCGTGGCCGAGCCGCGCCCGGCGCGCTAGCCGCTGCCGGCTTGGCGGCGCATCGCGCCTAAAATCGCCGGCTGACTCCCGCCTACCCCTTTGTTCGCGGCCGCGCCCCGTCGGCCCGCCCTTCCATGCAAGACAAGTACCACCACGCCGAAGTCGAGCGCGCAGCGCACAGCCACTGGACCGCCGCAGACGCCTACCGTGTGACCGAAGACGCAAGCCGGCCGAAGTTCTATGCCTGCTCGATGCTGCCCTACCCCAGCGGCAAGCTGCACATGGGCCACGTGCGCAACTACACCATCAACGACATGCTCACGCGCCAGTTGCGCATGAAGGGCATGAACGTGCTCATGCCCATGGGCTGGGACGCCTTCGGCCTCCCGGCCGAGAACGCCGCGCTGAAGAACGGCGTGCCCCCCGCGAAGTGGACGTACGAGAACATCGCGTACATGAAAAAGCAGATGCAGGCGATGGGGCTCGCCATCGACTGGTCGCGCGAGGTCGCCACCTGCGACCCCGAGTACTACCGCTGGAACCAGTGGCTGTTCCTGAAGATGCTGGAAAAGGGCATCGCCTACCGCAAGACCCAGGTCGTCAACTGGGACCCGGTGGACCAGACCGTGCTGGCCAACGAGCAGGTGATCGACGGGCGCGGCTGGCGTACCGGCGCGCTGGTGGAAAAGCGCGAGATCCCGGGCTACTACCTGAAGATCACCGACTACGCCGAAGAGCTGCTGGACAACGTGCGCGGCGACCGCATGCCCGGCTGGCCCGAGCGCGTGAAGCTGATGCAGGACAACTGGATCGGCAAGAGCGAGGGCGTGCGCTTCGCCTTCCCGCACGACATCCGCGGCGAAGACGGCACGCTGATCGGCGACGGCCGCATGTACGTCTTCACCACCCGCGCCGACACCATCATGGGCGTCACCTTCTGCGCCGTGGCGCCGGAGCACCCGCTGGCCGCGCACGCCGCGCGCGGCAACCCCGCCATCGCCGCCTTCATCGAGGAATGCAAGGCCGGCGGCACCACCGAGGCCGAGCTCGCCACGCAGGAAAAGAAGGGCGTGCGCACCGGCCTCTTCGTCACCCACCCGCTGACCGAGGAGCCGGTGGAGGTCTGGGTCGGCAACTACGTGCTGATGAGCTACGGCGACGGCGCCGTGATGGGCGTGCCCGCGCACGACGAGCGCGACTTCGCGTTCGCGCTGAAATACGGCATCGAGATCAAGCAGGTCGTGCTGGTCGATGGCGAGCACTACGACTACCACCGCTGGCAGGACTGGTACGGCGACAAACAGCGCGGCGTCACCATCAATTCGGACAGCTTCAGCGGCCTGAACCACAAGGACGCGGTGGCCGCCGTGGCCCACGCCCTGCACCAGAAGGGCCTGGGAGACCTGAAGACCACCTGGCGCCTGCGCGACTGGGGCGTGAGCCGCCAGCGCTACTGGGGCACGCCCATCCCCATCATCCACTGCAACGAGCACGGCGCCGTGCCCGTGCCCGAGAAGGACCTGCCCGTGGTGCTGCCGCAGGACTGCATCCCGGACGGCTCCGGCAACCCGCTGCACAAGCACGAGGGCTTCCATGCCGGCGTGACCTGCCCGGTCTGCGGCAAGCCCGCCCGCCGCGAGACCGACACCATGGACACCTTCGTGGACTCGTCCTGGTACTTCATGCGCTACTGCGACCCGAAGAACGACGAAGCCATGGTGGCCGACGGCGCGAAGTACTGGATGCCGATGGACCAGTACATCGGCGGCATCGAACACGCGATTCTTCACCTGCTGTACGCGCGCTTCTGGACCAAGGTCATGCGCGACCTGGGGCTGGTGTCGGTGGACGAACCCTTCACCAGGCTGCTCACCCAAGGCATGGTGCTCAACCACATCTATTCGCGCCGCACCGACAAGGGCGGCAAGGAATACTTCTGGCCGCACGACGTGGAACACGTGCTCGATGACGGCGGCAAGATCGTCGGCGCCAAGCTCAAGAACGCGGTCGAAAGCGGTGGCGTGACGCTGCCCGCGGGCATGCCCATCGACTACGAGGGCGTGGGCACCATGTCCAAGTCCAAGAACAACGGCGTCGATCCGCAGGACCTGATCGAGAAGTACGGCGCCGACACCGCCCGCCTCTACACCATGTTCACCGCGCCGCCCGAAGCCACGCTGGAGTGGAACGACGCGGCGGTGGAAGGCAGCTACCGCTTCCTGCGCCGGGTATGGAACTTCGGCGTGAAGCTGGGCGCGCTGGACAAGTCGGCTGCCCTCGACAGCGTGGCCGGCGCCGCCACCCTGCAGGACGTGGTCTTCGGCAAGGAGGCCAAGGCGCTGCGGCTGGAGATCCACACCGTGCTCAAGCAGGTGGACTACGACTACCAGCGCATGCAGTACAACACCGTGGTCTCCGGCGCGATGAAGATGATCAACGCGCTGGAAGACTTCAAGGCGATGGACAGCGCCGGCGCCGCCGTCGCGCTGATCGAAGGCTTCGGCATTTTGCTGCGCGTGCTCTACCCCGCGACGCCCCACATCACCCATGCGCTCTGGAGCGAGCTGGGCTACGCCGGCGTGCTGGGCGACCTGCTGGACGCTGCCTGGCCCCAGGTGGACGACGGCGCGCTGGTGCAGGACGAGCTGGAGCTGATGCTGCAGGTGAACGGCAAGCTGCGCGGCTCCATCCACGTGCCGGCATCGGCCGACAAGGCCGCCATCGAGCAGGCTGCCGTCGCGAGCGAGGCCTTCCGCCAGTTCGCCCCGGACGCCACGCCCAAGAAGGTCATCGTGGTGCCCGGCCGCCTGGTCAACATCGTGATCTGAGCCGGAACGACACCGCCATGCAAAAACGCTCCCTTCTCGTCTGGCTGGCCGCCGCGCCGCTCGCCGCCTGCGGCTTTCGCCTGCGCGGCGCGCCGGACTTCAGCTTCCGCTCGCTCTACGTGCAGTCGCAGCCCGGCTCCGCCATCGCGCGCGAGCTGCGGCGCACGCTGCAGGGCTCGGGCGGCAACCTCACGCTGCTCACCGAGCCCGCCCAGCTGCCGCAGGCCGAGGCCATCCTCGACATCCTCTCCGAGCAGCAGGAGCGCGTGGTGGTGGGCCTGAACGCCTCCGGCCAGGTGCGCGAGCTGCAGCTGCGACTGCGGCTGCGGTTCGGCCTGCGCACCCCGCAGGGCGTGGAGCTGATCGCGCCGACCGATCTGCTGCAGCAGCGCGACGTGAGCTACAACGAGTCGGTGGCGCTGTCCAAGGAAGGCGAGGAAGCCCTGCTGTTCCGCAACATGCAGACCGACCTGGTGCAGCAGCTTATGCGCCGCCTGGCCGCCGTGAAGGTCGGTGCCGCTTCCTGACGGGGGCATGCAGCCCCCTCCCATGGCGTTCCGGCGCGGGCCAGCCCCACCGGCCGGCCAGCCATTCCTCATCGGATTTGCTATGGTTTGTATAGCTGGTTGCGCTTATGGAATAAGCGCTGCAGCCAGTTTTTGTTCTGAAAAGGGGCCGTTGCCATGCAGATTGCGCTGAACCAGCTGACCGCGCAGCTGCACAAAGGCCTGCGCCCGCTCTACACCCTGCACGGCGACGAGCCGCTGCTGCAGCAGGAGGCGGCCGACGCCATCCGCTCGGCGGCGCGGGCGCAGGGCTACACCGAACGCAGCAGCTTCACCGTCGCCGGCGCGCACTTCGACTGGAGCGCGGTGCTGGCGGCGGGCGGCTCGCTCTCGCTGTTTGCCGACAAGCAGATCGTCGAGATCCGCATCCCTTCCGGCAAACCCGGCAAGGACGGCAGCACCGCGCTGCAGCAGATCGCCGCCGCCGCGCAGGGCAACGACAGCACCCTCACCCTGGTGCTGCTGCCCCGGCTCGACAAGTCCACGCGCACCGGCGCCTGGTTCGCCGCGCTGGAGTCGAATGGCGCCACGGTGCAGATCGACCCGGTGGAGCGCGCCGCGCTGCCCACCTGGATCGCCCAGCGCCTGGGCGCGCAGGGCCAGCGCGTGGCGCCGGGCGACGAAGGCCAGCGCACGCTGCAGTTCTTCGCCGACCGGGTGGAGGGCAACCTGCTGGCCGCGCACCAGGAAATCGCCAAGCTCGCCCTGCTGCACCCGCCGGGCGAGCTGTCGCTCGCCCAGGTCGAAGCGGCCGTGCTGAACGTGGCGCGCTACGACGTCTTCAAGCTGTCCGAGGCCGTGCTCTCGGGCCAGGTGCTGCGCGTGCAGCGCATGCTCGACGGCCTGCAGGCCGAAGGCGAGGCCGAGGTGCTGGTGCACTGGGCGCTGGCCGAAGACATCCGCGCGCTCAAACGGGTGAAAGACGCCGTGAACGCCGGCAAGCCGCTGCCCATGGCCTTGCGGGAGAACCGGGTCTGGGGCGCGAAGGAGCGGCTCTTCGAGCGCATCGTCCCGCGCTTCTCCGACGCCGCCGCCGCCCGCCTGCTGCAGTCGGCCCACACCGTGGACGGCATCGTCAAGGGCCTGAAAGTGCCCGACTGGCCCACCGACGGCTGGCAGGCGCTGCAGCGGCTGGCGCTGCAGCTGTGCAAGGCGTGCGCAGGGCGCTGAGACCGGGTCCTGGATAGGCTAAGTCAGGATGCGCGCGTGCCGCCTTGCAGGCCGTGGACTGGATCCTCGCAGGCCTGTCTCACCAGCGCCTTCAAGCGCTGGATGGCAGCATCGCGGACACTGTCCTTGCGCCAGCCCAGTTCGACGGCGAAACGGGGCAGGGGCAGCGGGCACTCCGTCCAGTGAAGCGGGCTTGCCCGAGCCAGTGCCCGAGCGGCGTGTTGCGGCAGGGTCGCGATGCACTCGCTTCCCACCAGCAGGTACGGCAGCGCCGCGAAATGCGTGGTCGATGCATGCACCCGGCGGCTCGCGCCGCGCGCCTTGAGGGCTTCGTCGACCACTCCCACATAGCCCTGCGCGGACACCAGCAGGTGGCCTCTGCGCAGGTATTCCTCCAGCGGGAGGGGGCCGTCGCGCAGCCAGCGGCTGTCGCCCACGCAGGCGTATCCGGCCATGCCGATGACCTCGCGGCCCAGCGTGCTGGACGTGGTGCCTCCCGCCGTTAGGCTCAGGTCGATCTCGCGGGACATCAGCATGTCACTGACCACCAGACTGTGCGTCTGCCTGAAGATCAGGCGAAGGCCGGGCATGTGGGCTGCCACCAGCTGGATCAGCCGGCCGCCAATCGCCACTTCGTAGTCGTCCGACAGGCCCAGCCTCAGCGTGCGCGAGGCCTGGCCGGACAACTGGGCGGACGCTGCCAGGCTCTGGCGGCAATCGTCGAGCGCTTGCGCGATGAGCGGCCTCAGTTCCAGCGCACGCGGTGTCGGCCGCAGTCCCCGGCCGGTTCGCTCGAAGAGGTGGTCCGCATAGAGCACCCGCAAGCGCGCCAGCGCGGCACTGACGGCCGACTGGGTCAGGTGCAGCCGAACGCCCGCCCTGCCCGCTCCACCTTCTTCATACAGCGCCTCGAAGACCTTCAGCAGATTCAGGTCTACTCGAGAGAAATCGATGGGATTCATATCTGATAGCCAGTTGGGACCGTTGATCGTCGAGACGCCCGCGTGCAGCATCGAAGCATCCATTCACTCACTGCCAACCAGCCATCCGACCGATGAACACTCAAACCGTTGCCGCTCTCCAGATCGGATCTTCGCCATTGGGCACTGCGCAAACGCTGCAAGACATTCTTGATTATCAGGACGAGATCAAGGCCAGCGGCGCAGTGCTGGTGGTGATGCCGGAAGCCTTGCTCGGCGGATATCCCAAGGGGGAGCTGTTCGGCACCCACCTGGGTTACCGCACACCTGAGGGTCGAGAGGCTTTCGCCCGCTACTTCCACGAGGCCATCGATGTGCCAGGCCCCGAGACCGATGCGCTGGCCGCGATGTCCGAGAAGACGGGAGCCGCCATTGTCATTGGCGTGATCGAGCGAGACGGAAACACGCTGTACTGCACCGCTCTGTTCTTCACCCCGCAGGACGGGCTGGCCGCCAAGCACCGCAAGCTGATGCCCACCGGGACAGAGAGGCTGATCTGGGGGCAGGGCGACGGCTCGACCCTGCCGGTACTGCAGACGGCAGCGGGGCGCATCGGCGCTGCGATCTGCTGGGAAAACCACATGCCGCTGCTGAGAACGGCGATGTACGCGAAGGGTGTGCAGGTCTGGTGCGCGCCCACGGTCGACGACCGCGACATCTGGCAGGCGACCATGCGACATATCGCGCATGAAGGCCGGATGTTCCTCGTTTGCGCGTGCCAAGTGAAACCGTCGCCCAAGGCCCTTGGCATCGACGCGCCGCACTGGGACGCAGACCGGCCGCTGATTCAAGGCAACAGCATGATCGTCGGACCGCTGGGTGATGTCCTGGCGGGTCCATTGAAGAACGAGACAGGCTTGCTGACTGCGCAGATCGACCTTGCCGAGCTAACACGCGCGAAGTACGACTTCGACGTCGTAGGGCATTACGCGCGGCCGGATGTGTTCTCGCTCTCGGTGGATGGGCGCGCCAAGGCGGCAGTGTCTTTCCAGGATTGATCCGGGGGTACTGGGATCAGCGGTGCATGCTACCCGGTGCCTGTTTGTGCCGCGACCGTCGCACCCGCCTTGTCCGCCCACATCTGCAAGCTGTCCACCAGATCCTGCTGGCTGAAGGAGCAGCTCTCCTCGGCGAACAGCGCGCCCGACTCCAGCCGGTCCAGCAGGCCCAGCAGCACCTCGTCGTACCGGGCGGGCAGTGCGCCGCGCAGCGCGCCCAGCGCCCGCGCCGTGTCGCTGAAGGCATGCGGGCGCAATTCGCCCTGGCGCAGCCGGGCGAGGGCGGTGTGGAAGGCGGCGAGTTCGGTGGCGGCGGGCGTGGTCATGATGGGTCGTGAAGAAGGCGGCGAAAGAGCAGCCCCGAGCGTATCCGTTCGAGGCGCCCCCCCGGCTTCACCGGATCAGTGCGCCCCGGCCGCCGCGTCCGCGCTGCCGGCGCTCGCCCGCACCGGGTGCGCCAGCCAGACCAGCGGAATCAGGAGCAGGAACAGCACGGCCGAGGCATAGAAGATGTCGTTGGCGGCCAGCATATAGGCCTGCTGGTTCACCAGCCGCTCGACCTGGGCCAGCGCCTGGTCGGGCGCCAGGCCGCCGGCCTGCAGGCCCTGCAGCGTCTGCGTGACGGCGGTGCCGCCCTGCTGCAGCCCTTCGGTCAGCTGGGCGTGGTGCAGCTCGGCGCGGCGCTCCCAGAGCGTGGTCGACACGGAGGTGCCGATGGCGCCGGCCGTGATGCGCATGAAGTTCGACAGGCCTGAGGCCGACGGGATGCGGGCCGGCGCGATCTCCGACAGCGTGATGGTCACCAGCGGGATGAAGAAGAACGCCATGGCCACGCCCTGGATGATGGTGGGCACCATGATGGTCATCAGGTCGGCCTGGGTGTTGAAGCGCGAGCGCATCCACAGCACCAGCGCGAACACCAGGAAGGCGAAGGTGGCGAAGCGGCGCGGGTCCACCTTGGCGATGTTCTTTCCCACCACGGGCGAGAGCACCAGCGCCAGCAGGCCCACCGGCGCCAGCACCTCGCCGGCCTGCGTGGCGGTGTAGCCCATGTACTGCTGCAGCCAGAGGGGCAGCAGCACCACGTTGCCGAAGAAGAGGCCGTAGCCCACCGAGGTGGCCAGCGCGCCGGCCCAGAAGTTGCGGATCTTGAAGAGCGTCAGGTCCACCACCGGGTGGTCGTCGCCGCGCTCCCAGATCATGAAGGCGACGAAGCCCACCAGCGCGACCACGCCGCAGGCCACCACCCAGGGCGAGGCGAACCAGTCGTGCTCCTTCCCGATGTCCAGCATCACCTGCATGGCCGCCACCCAGATCACCAGCAGCGCCAGGCCGATGGAGTCGATGGGCAGCGCGCGGCGTTCCGACTCGCGCTTGTGGAAGATGCTCCAGGTCACCAGCACCGCCGCGATGCCGACCGGCACGTTGATGTAGAAGATCCACGGCCAGCTCATGTTGTCGGTGATCCAGCCGCCCAGGAGCGGCCCCATCACCGGCGCGATCAGCGTGGTCATGGACCACATCGCCATCGCCAGCCCGGCCAGCGCCTTGGGGTAGCTGGACAGCAGCAGCGACTGCGAAAGCGGAATCATCGGCCCGGCGACGAAGCCCTGCAGCGCGCGGAAGGCGATCAGCGTGGCCATGTTGGGCGCGATGCCGCACAAGAGCGACGCGATGACGAAGAGGGTAACGCTGGCCACGAACAGGCGCACCTGCCCGAAGCGCTGCGACAGCCACCCTGTCAGCGGCACGGCGATGGCGTTGGCCACCGCGAAGCTGGTGATGACCCAGGTGCCCTGCGTGGGGCTCACGCCCAGGTCGCCCGCGATGGCGGGCAGGGACACGTTGGCGATGGAGGTGTCCAGCACGTTCATGAACGTGGCCGCCGACAAGGCCAGCGTGCCCCAGAGGCGGGCGCTGCCTTCCAGCGGCGGGTGGGCCGCGCCGGGCGCCGGGCCCGGGGCGGGTGCGGCCGGCGCGGCACGAGGTGCCGGGGCGGCGTCTGCGGGAGATGCGGTGGCGGTGGTCATGCGCGCTCTTGCCTTGCCCGGCCGTTCAGTGGACCGACCGGGCCGTCTTCACGCCGCCGGTGTTGGCCGCGATGATGCGGGCCACTTCCGCGTCCGCGCCCTGGTCCAGCCCGGCGTAGACGCTGGTCTGCGCCACGGGCTCGGTGCGCGGCGCGCCCGCCAGCAGGGCGCCGCCGCGCTGCTGCGTGTTCACCGTGACGTCCATCGACAGGCCCACGCGCAGCGGGTGTTCCTGGACCTGGGCCGCGTCCAGCGCGATGCGCACGGGCACGCGCTGCACCACCTTGATCCAGTTGCCGGTGGCGTTCTGCGCCGGCAGCAGCGCGAAGGCCGAGCCGGTGCCCACGCCCAGGCCGGCGACGGTGCCGGTGTATTCCACCTTCTTGCCGTACAGGTCGGCCGTCAGCGTGGCGGGCTGGCCCAGGCGCAGGTTGCGCAGCTGGTTTTCCTTGAAGTTCGCGTCCACCCACACCTGGCCCAGCGGCACGATGGTCATCAGCGGCGCGCCGGGCGCCACGCGCTGGCCGAGCTGCACGGTGCGGCGGGCGACGTAGCCGTCCACCGGCGCGGGCAGGGCGGTGCGGCGCTCGGCCAGATAGGCTTCGCGCACCTTGGCGGCGGCAGCCAGCACGTTGGGGTTCTCCTGCACCGGCACGCCCTGGGTCAGCGACTGATTGCTGGAGAGCTGCTCGCGGGCGGCCTCCACGCCGGCCTGGGCGGCGGCCAGGGCCGAGCGGGCCGCGTCCACCTGGTTCTGCGCGTGCTGCAGCTCTTCCTTGGAGACGGCGCCATTGCCCGACAGCGACTGGCGGCGCTGCAGGTCCTGCTGGGCGCGGGCCACGTCCGACCGGGCCTTGGTCACCTCGGCCTGGCGCAGCGTGATCTGCGCGTTCAGCGAGCCGTTGTTCACGTACACCGTGCGCGCCTGGCGCACGGCCTGGGCCAGGCCCGCCTCGGCCTGCGCCAGCGCCACGCGGGCGTCGGCCGGGTCCAGCTGCACCAGCGGCGCGCCGGCCTTCACGAAGTCGGTGTCGTCGGCCAGGATGGACATCACCGTGCCGCCGGTCTGCGGCGTGATCTGGATGACGTTGCCCTGCACGTAGGCGTTGTCGGTGTTCTCGTAATGGCTGGCCACCAGCCAGTCGTACACGCCCCAGCCGGCGCCGGCCAGCACGACCACGGCGGCCAGGGTGATGAGGGCCTTGCGGCGGCCGGCCTTCTTGTCGGCGGGGGGCGGGGCGGGGGATGCGGAGTTCGCGGAAGCGGTTTGCGGTGCGTTCATGGTCGTGACTCGAAAAATGGGGGGGTGTTCAGCGGGCGGCGACGGCGCCGGGCGCGGCGGGCACGGTGGTGTCCTGCCAGCCGCCGCCCAGGGCGCGCATCAGCGCCACCTGGTTGTCCAGCCGCCGGGCGGCCAGGTCGACCGCCTGGCGGCGCTGGGCCAGCACGGTGGTTTCCGCGGCCAGCACGCTCAGGTAGGTGCCCAGGCCCGCCTGGTAGCGCTGGCGGGCGATGGCCCAGGTGCTCTCGGCGGCGGCCTCGGCCTGGCGCTGCTCGGCGGCCTGGCGGTCGATGGCGGCGGCCGAGGCGATCTGGTCGGCCGCGTCGTGCACTGCGTCCAGCAGGGCGGCGTTGTAGCTCCCCACCGCGGCGTCCAGGTCGGCCGACTGGCCGCGCAGGTTGGCGCGCAGGCGGCCGGAATCGAAGATCGGCAGGCGGATGGCGGGGCCCGCGCCCCATTCCTTGCTGCCCGCCTGCACGAAGCGGTCCAGCCCGATGGACGAGAGGCCGACGAAGGCCGTCAGGTTCACGTTCGGGTAGAACTGCGCGCGGGCCACGGCCACGTTCTGCGCGCTGGCTTCCACGCGCCAGCGGGCGGCGGCCACGTCGGGCCGGCGGCCCAGCAGGTCGGCCGGCAGCTGGGCGGGTGTTGCTATCGAATGTATAGCTGCCAGCGCTTGATCTTCAAGCGCCAGGGGCAGATTGGGCTCTCCTACCAGCGCGCCCAGGGCGTTGCGGGTCAGCGCCATCTGTTCGCGCAGCGCTTCGATCTGCTGGCGCGCCTCGGGCAGGCCGCCCTCGCTCTGGCGCTGCTCCAGCTGCGTGTCCAGCCCGGCGGCCACGCGGTCCTTGACCAGCTGCAGGGTTTCGCTGCGCTGCGCCAGCGTGCGCTCGGCCACGCCCAGTTGCGCCTGCAGGCGGGCCAGCTGGATGTAGTTGCGCGCCACGTTGGCGGCCAGCAGCAGGCGGGCGGACTGGGCCTCGGCCTGGGCGGCGTTGGCCGTGCCCAGGGCGGACTGCAGCGCGGCGCGGTGCTCGCCGAAGAAGTCGATCTCCCAGCTGCCGGTCAGGCGCGCCGTGCCGCTGTTGAGCGTGCTGCCGGCCAGCGGCGGCGGGTAGGGGCCGTTGGCGCTGTAGAGCTGGCGGTTCACGTCCAGGCTGCTGTTCAGGCGCGGGCCGGTGGCGGCGCGGGCGGTCTCGGTGAAGGCGTTGGCCTTGGCCACGCGGGCTTCGGCCACCTTCAGGTTGGGGCTCTGGGCCAGGGCGCGGTCGATGAGCGCGTTCAGCTGCGCATCGCCGAATCCGCGCCACCAGTCGGCGGGCACGGCGGCATCCACCTGCAGCGTGCCGGGCGGCGGCGCGGCGGGCAGGCCCAGCGAGGCCGCGTCGCGCATCTGGGCATGCGACGCGATGCCGGACATGTCGGCGCAGCCGGTCAGCCCCGGCAGGGCGGCGATGGCCAGCGCCAGCGTGGCGAAGTAGAGCGCCGCGCCCTTCAAGGGGCTGGGCTGGTCCGCGTCGCTGCGGGCGGCAGGCGCCGGCGTCGAGGCGGTAAGGGAGGGGGTGAGCTGGTTTTTCATGATGTTGTGCTCTGGGGACAGGCGAAGGGAAGGGAGGGGCGTGGGGTGCTGCGCCGTGTCAGCTGTCCGGGCCGGCCGGCGCACTGCCCGGCTCCAGCGCCAGGGCGTTGCCGTAGAGCCGGCCCAGAAAGCCGCGCAGCTGGGCCTCTTCCTCGGCGCTGAAGCCCTGCAGGAGCGAGCGCTGCATGCCCTGCAGCATGTCGGGCAGCTGCTGGGCGGCGGTGCGGCCTTCGTCGGTCAGTTCGATGTTGACGACGCGGCGGTCTTCCTGCGAGCGCTCGCGGCGCACCAGGCCCTTGGTCTCCAGCCGGTCCAGGAGGCGCGTCATGCCGCCCGCGTCCAGCTGGCAGATGCGCGCCAGGGCGGCGACGGTGCCGGTCTGGTCCAGCAGCAGACGCAGCAGCGGCTTCCACTGGGCATCGGTCAGCCCCAGGGGCTCGACCTGGCGGTCGATGTGCGCGCTCAGCTGCGTCACGATGCGGCGCAGCTGGTAGCCCAGGTGCTGCTCGATCGGGTGCGGCACGGGCCACTGCGGGTCCAGGCAGGCGGCGATGTCTTCGGAAGCGTCGGATTGCATGACCCCGATATTAATTGACTAAGCAATTAATGTTGCGGCACCCTTTGCCATGTCTGACATGCGCGCAGGGTCAATGCGGCCGGTAGCGTGGCCCGCGGAAAAACCGTGAGGGGAGCGGGCGCCGCCGTCCCGGGCGTCAGCCCTGCCCGGTGCGGGCCAGGTAGCGCTTGCGCCAGAACAGCGCGATCAGCGCGATGGCGATGACGGTCATCGAGCCCATGGCCCACCAGAAGCCGTCCTGCTTGTGCACCAGCGGAATGAACTCGAAGTTCATGCCGAAGATGCCTGCGATCAGGTTGAGCGGCAGGAACACGGCGGTGAGCGCCGTGAGCGTGCGCATGATGTCGTTGGTGCGGTTGCTCTGCACGCTGAAATGCATCTGCACGGCGGTCTCGGTGCTCTGTTCCAGCCGGCGCACGTGGTGCACCACGCGCTCGATGTGTTCCAGCACGTCGCGGCTGCGCACCTTCAGCAGGTCCAGTTCGCGCAGCGCGGGCACGGTGTCCGGCAGCGCCCAGGTTTCCAGCGTGTCCACCCAGTCCTGCACGGCGGCGCGCTGGTCTTCGCAGATCTCGTCGAGCTGGTGCAGCGTGAGCCGTGCCTCCAGCAGCGCGTTCCAGTTGGCGAAGCGGGCGCGGGGCTTGAGCAGCTCGGCCTGCCAGTGGTCGAGCTGGCGCGAGAGTTCGCGCCGCAGATCGAGGTAGTTGTCCACGATGAGGTTCACCACCCGCAGCATCAGGTCGGCCGGGCTGGTGGGCAGGCGCGAGCCGGCCGCGAAGCCGCCGCGCGCCTCGCGCAGCGCGGTTTCGCTGGCGGTGACGGCCGCCGCGCTCGCGGCCGGCGGCGGCGGGGGTGCCGTCTGCGCCGCCGCGCCGGGGGGGGCCGCCCCGGGTGAGGGCGCGACCGCGCCGTTGCCCGGCTGCGATGGCGACAGCAGCCGCGCGGCGAAGGCGTCGCGCACGGTGCAGTCCTCGGGGTGCACGGTCAGCAGCACCTGGTCGAACACGGCGAAGCCCACGGGGCTGGTGTCGATGCGCCGCAGCACCGGCGGCCCGCCCCGCTGCGGGGGGCCCGCATCCCCCGCGCCGGGCGGCACGGCGGTGTCGCACTGGGTGGCGGTGAGCCGGCGAAACACCAGCAGGTCGTACTGCGAGGTGTAGTCGTAGTGCGAGGGCAGGTGCGCGTTCAGCAGGTCGGACACGTGCAGGTCCACCAGGTGCAGGCCGGCGGTGGCCTGCAGCATGGCCTGCAGGCGGGGCAGCCGGGCGCTGAAGGCGGGGCGGGTGCAGGCGATCCAGAAGAAGCCGTGCGCGGGCGGTGCGGTGGGCAGCGCGTTCAGTTCGCGCGCCGCGCCCTGCTGGATGTGGAAGACGCGGATGGCGCCGGCGGAGGCTTCTTCGGTCAAAACAGGCTCCAGCGCCGTCCGTCGGGCGCCAACAGCTACGAGTTTAGTAGTGCCGGGCGTCCGGCGCCGTGGGATCAGCGGCGCTGCAGCAGGCGGGCGGCGTCGCGTGCGAAGTAGGTCAGCACGCCGTCGGCGCCGGCGCGCTTGAAGGCCAGCAGGCTTTCCATCATCACGGCGTCGTGGTCGAGCCAGCCGTTGGCGGCGGCGGCCTTGAGCATGGCGTATTCGCCGCTGACCTGGTAGGCGAAGGTGGGCACGCGGAATTCGTCCTTCACGCGGCGCACCACGTCCAGGTAGGGCATGCCGGGCTTGACCATCACCATGTCGGCGCCCTCGGCGATGTCCAGCGCCACTTCGCGCAGGGCCTCGTCGGTGTTGCCCGGGTCCATCTGGTAAACGTTCTTGTCCGCCTTGCCCAGGGCGCCGCGCGTGCCCACGGCGTCGCGGAAGGGGCCGTAGAAGGCGCTGGCGTACTTGGCGCTGTAGGCCATGATGCGGGTGTGGATGTGGCCCTGCACTTCCAGCGCGTCGCGGATGGCGCCGATGCGCCCGTCCATCATGTCGCTGGGCGCCACGATGTCCACGCCGGCCTCGGCATGCGTCAGCACCTGGCCCACCAGCACTTCCACCGTCTCGTCGTTGATGATGTAGCCGGCCTCGTCGAGCATGCCGTCCTGGCCGTGGCTGGTGTAGGGGTCCAGCGCCACGTCGGTCAGCACGCCCAGCTCGGGGAATTCCTTCTTCAGCGCCCGCACCACGCGCGGGATCAGGCCCTCGGGGTTGAGCGCTTCCTGGCCGTCGGGCGTCTTGAGCGCCGGGTCGATGGAGGGAAAGAGGGCCAGCACCGGAATGCCGAGCTTCACGCAGTCCTCGGCCACGGGCAGCAACAGGTCCAGGCTGAGCCGGTCCACCCCGGGCATCGACGTGACGGGCTGGCGCAGGTTCGTACCCTCGTGCACGAACACCGGGTAGATCAGGTCGTGCGGCGTGAGCACGTTCTCGCGCACCAGGTTGCGGGTGAAGGCATCGCGGCGCAGGCGGCGGGGGCGATGGGCGGGGAACGGGGTGGGGCTGGACAGATGCATGCCGAAATTGTGCGCCACATTGCGGCAGCCGGTACGTGGGCCCGATGGGGCGCCCGTACACTGGCCGCATGCTCTGGGTCAAAGCCTTTCACATCGTGTTCGTGGCCAGCTGGTTCGCGGGCCTTTTCTACCTGCCGCGCATCTTCGTCAACCTGGCCATGGTCGCGCCGGGCTCCGCCGCCGAGCGCGACCGGCTGCTGCTGATGGCGCGCAAGCTGCTGCGCTTCACCACGCTGCTGGCGGTGCCGGCGCTGGGGCTGGGCCTCTGGCTCTACCTGGGCTACGGCATCGGCCGGGGCCCGGGCAACGGCTGGATGCACGCCAAGCTGGCGGTGGTGGTGCTGGCCGTGGGCTACCACCATGCGTGCGGCGTGCTGCTGCGCAAGCTGGCGAGCGGCCAGAGCCGGCGCAGCCACCGCTGGTTCCGCTGGTTCAACGAGGTGCCCGTGCTGCTGCTCGTGGCGGCCGTGGTGCTGGTGGTCGTCAAGCCGTTCTGACCCGCGCCCCGGCGCCGCGCAGCGACACCCGCCGTGCACAAGACCTCCGCTTGGCCGCTCGCGCTGCTCTATGCGGCGCTGATCGTCTTCGCCAGCCTGTTTCCCTTCGAGGGCTGGCGCGAGCAGGGCATCTCGCCCTGGGTCTTCCTCACCGCGCGCATGCCGCCGCCCTACTGGACGTGGTTCGACGTCAACATCAACATGGGCGGCTACGCGCCCTTCGGCTTCCTGCTGGCGCTGGCCATGATGCGCAGCGGCTGGGCGCGCTGGGCGCTGCTGCTGGCCACCCTGGCGGGCACGCTGCTGTCGCTGTCGATGGAGTTTCTGCAGATCTACCTGCCGCGCCGCGTGCCGTCCAACATGGACCTGGCGCTGAACGCCGCCGGCACCCTGGTGGGCGCGCTGCTGGCCTGGCTGCTGGAGCGGCTGGGCGCCATCGACCGCTGGAGCCGGCTGCGCGCCCGCTGGTTCGTCGACGACGCGCGCGGCGCGCTGGTGCTGCTGGCGCTCTGGCCGCTGGCGCTGCTCTTTCCCGCCGCCGTCCCGTTCGGCCTGGGGCAGATGTGGGAGCGGCTGGAGGGGGCGCTGATCGACTGGCTGGAGGACACGCCCTTCCTGGAATGGCTGCCGGTGCGCACCGAGCCGCTGGAAGCGCTGTCGCCGGGCGCGGAGCTGCTGGCCGTGCTGCTGGGCGTGCTCATTCCCTGCCTGCTGGGCTTTTGCATCATGCGGCACCTGGGCCGGCGGGCGGTGTTCGCCCTCGGCACGGTCGCCGTGGGGGTGGGCGCGACCGCGCTGTCGGCCGCCATGAGCTGGGGGCCGGCCCATGCCTGGGAGTGGATCACCGTGCCCGCGAACCTGGGCCTCTGGGCGGGGCTGGTGGTGGCGCTGCTGCTCGTCGCCGTGCCGCGCCGGGCCTGCGCGGCCTTGCTGCTGCTGGCGCTGGCGCTGCACCTGAACCTGCTGAACCAGGCGCCTACCAGCGCGTACTTCGCCGAGACGCTGCAGGCCTGGGAGCAGGGCCGCTTCATCCGCTTCTTCGGGCTGGGCCAATGGCTGGGCTGGCTCTGGCCCTATGCGGCGCTGGTCTACGTGGTGCAGCGCGTGTCGCGCCGCGACCGGGAGACGGCGGCCGCCGCCGCGGCGGCGGGTTGAAGGCACGGGGCCGGCGTGTCGGCCGAGTGCCCGAGTGCGCCGGCGCCCTGCGGGGCGCGTCCTAGAATGACCGCATGAGCGACCACCCCACCACTGCCGCTGCTGCCGCCGCCGACAACGCACCGGCCGCGCCGCAATACTACGAACGCCACATCTTCTTTTGCCTGAACGACCGGGGCAAGGGCGAGGAAAGCTGCGCCCGCTACGGCGCGCAGGACGGCTTCGACCGCTGCAAGTCGCAGGTCAAGTCCGCCAAGCTGTCCGGACCCGGCAAGGTGCGGGTGAACAAGGCCGGCTGCCTGGACCGCTGCGCCGGCGGCCCCATCGCCGTCGTGTACCCGGAAGGCACCTGGTACACCTACGTCGACAAGGAAGACATCGACGAAATCGTCGAGTCGCACCTCAAGAACGGCCAGATCGTCGAGCGCCTGCTGACGCCGCCGGACGTGGGCCGCTGAGCCGCGCAACGCTCCTACCATCGAGCGATTCAGAGTGTTTTAGGCCGCCGGCGCCCGATCATCCAGCGCCGGCAGCTATTGATTTAATAGCAAAATCGTGAATTCCCAGACAGAACGGCTCACCCTGGAAGGCGCGGCCGGCGCCATCGAGGCGCTGCGCGACGCCGCCACCGTGGCCGAGGGTGCCGCACCGCGCGGCGTGGCCGTCATCGCCCATCCGCATCCGCTCTTCGGCGGCACCATGGACAACAAGGTGGTGCAGACGCTGGCGCGCGCCTTCGTCGGCAGCGGCTGGACGGCTGTGCGCTTCAACTTCCGCGGCGTGGGCGCCACCGCCGGCACGCACGACGAAGGCCGGGGCGAGCTGGACGACCTGCTGGCCGTGGTGCGCCAGGTCGCGCCGCAGGGGCCGCTGGCGCTGGCCGGGTTCTCGTTCGGCGCCTTCGTCACCAGCCATGCGCTGGAGCGGCTCTGGGCCGAGCGCCAGGCCGACATCCAGCGCGCCGTGCTGGTCGGCACGGCCGCCAGCCGCTTCACTGTGGCCCCGGTACCGCCCGAGGCACACCCGCGCACGCTGGTCGTGCATGGCGAGGCCGACGACACCGTGCCCCTGTCCGCGGTGATGGATTGGGCCCGCCCGCAGATACTGCCCGTTACCGTCGTGCCCGGAGGCGGCCATTTCTTTCACGGACAATTGCCGCTTTTGAAAAACCTGGTCACCCGCCACCTGCAGTCCGACCTGTGATGCCGGGCGCTGGCGTCTGACCCGGCCCGCCGGCGTCTGCGGCGTCCACCGCAGGTGCCTGCCTTTCCCCGTTCTTTTTCTGTCGTCTCCCTCAAGTGCCCGTGTCCTCCATGAAGTCCTTCCTGCCCTCGCTGCGAACCCTTGTCTGCGCCGTCCTGCTCGCGCCTGCCGCCCTGTGGGCCCAGGTGCAGGCGCCGCAGCCGCCCGAGATCGCCGCGCGCAACTACCTGCTGCTGGACGTGACCGCCGGCCAGGTGCTTGCGGCCAAGGACATCGACGCGCCGGTGGAGCAGGCCTCGCTCACCAAGCTGATGACCGGCTACCTGGTGTTCGACGCGCTGCGCGCCAAGAAGATCACGCTCGACCAGAAGCTGCCCGTGAGCGTGCGCGCCTGGAAGATGCCCGGCTCGCGCATGTTCATCGACCCCAAGATGCAGGTGCCGGTCGAAGACCTCATCAAGGGCATGATCGTGCAGTCGGGCAACGACGCCACGATGGCGCTGGCCGAAGGCGTGGGCGGCACGGCAGAGAACTTCGTCAAGCTGATGAACGACCAGGCCCAGGCGCTGGGCATGAAGGGCACGGCGTACAAGAACCCCGAGGGCCTGACCGAGCCCGGCCACACCACCACCGCGCGTGACCTGGGCGTGCTGGCCACCCGGCTGATGAAGGACTTCCCGGAGTACATGCACTACTACGCCACCAAGCAGTATGCCTACCCGGGCACGCCGGTGTCCAACGGCAGCAACCGCAACTCGCTGCTGTTCCGCGACCCCACGGTGGACGGCCTGAAGACCGGCCACACGGCGGCGGCCGGCTACTGCCTGGTGGCGACGTCCAAGCGCGAATTCCCGAACGTCGGCCAGCGCCGCCTGCTGTCCATCGTGCTCGGCACCACGAGCGAGAATGCCCGCGCCAACGAAACCCAGAAGCTGCTGAACTGGGGCTACACCGCCTTCGACGCCGTCAAGCTGTTCGACGCCGGCCAGCCCGCCGCGACGCCCGCCGTCTGGAAGGGCACGCAGAACACGCTCAAGATCGGCCGCGCCGACGCCATCGTCGTGACCGTGCCCTCGGGCAGCGCCGGCAAGGTCACGACGCAGATCGTGCGCCAGGATCCGCTGGTCGCGCCGTTCACCAAGGGCCAGCCGGTGGGCACGCTGAAGGTGTCCCTGGGCGAGCAGCCCATCGCCGAGGTGCCGCTGGTGGCGCTGGAGGCGGTGGACCAGGCCGGCATCTTCGGCCGCGCCTGGGACGCGATCCGCCTCTGGATCAAGTAAGCAGCGGCTTCCCCCCGGAGCGCTTTGCGCGCCTTCTCCCCTTCTCTCGAATGGCGCTGCCATTCGGCAGGGGAGACACTGCGGGCGCGGAGGCCCTTGCGCGGCGGTCCTGGCACGGGCTGTGCGCCTTCACGGGCCATGCCGTATCTTGCGACGATGGGGAAAGCGCGTCGCTTGCCCGCTCGGGGGCTTGCTGCTACATTAGAAGGCTTTTCGGAATTTCCGAAGGGATTCACGTTTTCGTGTTCACGAAGTCGTCACGGCTTACACGGAAAAATTCACGTTTAGGGACGTATTTCAATGCCAACCATCAATCAATTGGTCCGTCAGGGGCGCGAGGTCGAAAAGACCAAGTCCAAGAGCCCTGCGATGGAAAACTCTCCTCAGCGCCGCGGCGTGTGCACCCGTGTGTACACCACGACGCCCAAGAAGCCCAACTCCGCTCTGCGTAAGGTCGCCAAGGTGCGCCTGACCAACGGCTTCGAAGTCATCTCCTACATCGGCGGCGAAGGCCACAACCTGCAGGAGCACAGCGTGGTGCTGGTTCGCGGCGGTCGTGTCAAGGACTTGCCCGGTGTGCGTTACCACATCGTGCGCGGCTCGCTCGACTTGCAAGGCGTGAAAGACCGCAAGCAGGCGCGCTCCAAGTACGGTGCCAAGAAGCCCAAGGCCAAGTAAGCCCTGCGCTTTTTGCAAAAGAATTTTCGGTGCTGTTCCCGCGTGGCGCGGTGAAGCAGCGTAGTGGCCCCAAACGCAGGTGTTCTGCGCGGGTCGAGTAAGTGGGAGTCCTGCATTGGCTCTCGCGGTGCCTGGAAAGGCGCCAACTGAAGCAAAGATAGAGGTGAAAAATGCCACGTCGTCGCGAAGTCCCCAAACGTGAAATCCTGCCGGATCCAAAGTTCGGCAACGTCGAGCTGTCCAAATTCATGAACGTGATCATGGAAGGCGGCAAGAAGGCAGTCGCAGAGCGCATCATCTATGGCGCCCTGGAACTGATCGAGAAGAAGCACCCTGACAAGGACCCCCTGGAAGCCTTCACCGTTGCCATCAACAACGTGAAGCCCATGGTCGAAGTGAAGTCCCGCCGCGTGGGCGGTGCCAACTACCAGGTGCCGGTCGAAGTGCGTCCCGTGCGCCGTCTGGCCCTGTCGATGCGCTGGATCAAGGAAGCCGCCCGCAAGCGTGGCGAGAAGTCGATGGCGCAACGCCTGGCCAACGAACTGCTGGAAGCCACGGAAGGCCGTGGCGGTGCGATGAAGCGCCGTGACGAAGTGCACCGTATGGCCGAAGCCAACAAGGCTTTCAGCCACTTCCGCTTCTAAGTCCGGGTTTCGTCCCCATATCTCGAAAGCTGGGAGCCCGATTCGCCATTTTTGGCGGGCGGGCTCTTAGCCGTTAAACGAAAGAAACATCATGGCACGCAAGACCCCCATCGAGCGCTACCGCAATATCGGTATCTCGGCCCACATCGACGCTGGCAAGACCACGACGACCGAACGCATCCTGTTCTACACCGGTGTGAACCACAAGATCGGTGAAGTGCACGACGGCGCTGCCACCATGGACTGGATGGAGCAGGAACAAGAGCGCGGCATCACGATCACGTCGGCCGCCACGACCTGCTTCTGGAAGGGC
This sequence comes from Acidovorax sp. FG27, assembly GCF_040365715.1. Lineage (NCBI taxonomy): Bacteria > Pseudomonadati > Pseudomonadota > Betaproteobacteria > Burkholderiales > Comamonadaceae > Acidovorax > Acidovorax sp. FG27. Next base: position 52,138 of record NZ_BAABVY010000007.1, on the reverse strand, counting down.
ATGGACATGTCCTACCCCGAGCACCGCTTCAACATCATCGACACCCCCGGCCACGTGGACTTCACCATCGAGGTGGAGCGTTCCATGCGCGTGCTGGACGGCGCCTGCATGGTGTACTGCGCCGTGGGCGGCGTGCAGCCCCAGTCGGAAACCGTCTGGCGCCAGGCCAACAAGTACAAGGTGCCCCGTCTGGCCTTCGTGAACAAGATGGACCGTACCGGCGCCAACTTCTTCAAGGTCTATGACCAGATGCGCCTGCGCCTGAAGGCCAACCCCGTGCCCGTGGTGATCCCGATCGGCGCGGAAGAGAACTTCACCGGTGTGGTCGATCTGCTGAAGATGAAGGCCATCATCTGGGACGAAGCCTCGCAAGGCATGAAGTTCACCTACGAAGACATCCCGGCCAACTTGGTGGAATCCGCCAAGGAATGGCGCGAGAAGATGGTCGAAGCCGCTGCCGAAGCGTCCGAAGAACTGATGAACAAGTACCTGGAAGAGGGCGACCTCTCCGAGGAAGAGATCAAGACCGGTCTGCGCACGCGCACGATCGCGACGGAAATCCAGCCGATGCTGTGCGGCACCGCGTTCAAGAACAAGGGCGTGCAGCGCATGCTCGACGCCGTGATCGACTACCTGCCGGCGCCTACCGACATCGATGATGTGACGGGTACCGACGAAGACGAGAACCCCGTCACCCGCAAGGCCGACGATAGCGAGAAGTTCTCGGCACTGGCGTTCAAGCTGATGACCGACCCGTTCGTGGGCCAGCTGACCTTCGTGCGCGTGTATTCGGGCGTTCTGTCCAAGGGCGACACCGTCTACAACCCGATCAAGGGCAAGAAGGAACGCATCGGCCGTATCGTGCAGATGCACGCGAACGAACGCCTGGAAGTCGAAGAAATCCGCGCCGGCGACATCGCTGCCTGCGTGGGCCTGAAGGACGTGACGACCGGCGAAACGCTGAGCGACATCGACTCCCAGATCATTCTGGAGCGCATGGTGTTCCCCGAGCCCGTGATCACGCAGGCCGTGGAACCCAAGACGAAGACCGACCAGGAAAAGATGGGCATCGCCCTGCAACGCCTGGCCGCTGAAGATCCTTCGTTCCGCGTGAAGACCGATGAAGAATCGGGCCAGACGCTGATCGCCGGCATGGGCGAGCTGCACCTGGAAATCATCGTGGACCGCATGAAGCGCGAGTTCGGCGTGGAAGCCAACGTGGGCAAGCCCCAGGTCGCCTACCGCGAAACTATCCGCAAGACGGTGGAAGAAGCCGAAGGCAAGTTCGTGCGCCAGTCGGGCGGTAAGGGCCAGTACGGTCACGTTGTGCTCAAGATCGAGCCGAACGAAGCCGGCAAGGGCAACGAGTTCGTCGACGCCATCAAGGGCGGTGTGGTTCCTCGCGAATTCATTCCGGCCGTGGAAAAGGGTTTCCACGAAGCCGTGACCCAAGGCGTGCTGGCCGGCTATCCGGTCGTGGACGTCAAGGTCACGCTGCACTTCGGCTCGTACCACGACGTGGACTCGAACGAACTGGCGTTCAAGATGGCCGCGATCTTCGGTTTCAAGGAAGGCTGCCGCAAGGCCAACCCCGTGATCCTGGAGCCGATGATGGCCGTGGAAGTGGAAACGCCGGAAGACTACGCCGGTACCGTGATGGGCGATTTGTCCTCGCGTCGCGGCATGGTGCAGGGCATGGACGACATGGTCGGCGGCGGCAAGGCCATCAAGGCCGAAGTGCCCCTGTCGGAAATGTTCGGCTACTCGACCTCGCTGCGCTCCGCAACGCAAGGCCGCGCCACCTACACGATGGAATTCAAGCACTACAGCGAAGCGCCTCGCAACGTGTCCGAAGCCATCATGGCGGCCCGCGCCAAGTAATGGCGCGCACACCGCAAGGGCGGCCCCGGCCGTCCCTTGCGGTGCGATTTCAAGAGAAATGGGCTGCCCGCGCTTGATCCATGAGCGCAGGTAGCTATCAAATCAGTAGCAGCAAGATTCTTGCAATCTGCGACCCGGTGCCGTCCTGTTGCCCTGTGCGGGACGACTCAGCAATCGGGTGCAGACGTTAAACCCCGACACAGGCATTGCTCTTTGGAGAGTCAAAAATGGCAAAAGGTAAGTTCGAACGTACCAAGCCCCACGTCAACGTGGGCACCATCGGCCACGTGGACCATGGCAAGACGACGCTGACGGCAGCGATCGCCACCGTGCTGTCCGCCAAGTTCGGCGGCGAAGCCAAGAAGTACGACGAAATCGACGCAGCACCTGAAGAAAAGGCCCGCGGTATCACGATCAACACCGCGCACGTGGAATACGAAACGGCCAACCGCCACTACGCCCACGTGGACTGCCCCGGCCACGCCGACTACGTCAAGAACATGATCACCGGCGCCGCCCAGATGGACGGCGCCATCCTGGTGTGCTCGGCCGCCGACGGCCCGATGCCCCAGACCCGCGAGCACATCCTGCTGGCTCGCCAGGTGGGCGTGCCCTACATCATCGTGTTCCTGAACAAGTGCGACATGGTGGACGACGAAGAGCTGCTGGAGCTGGTGGAGATGGAAGTCCGCGAACTGCTGGACAAGTACAACTTCCCCGGCGATGACACCCCCATCGTGCGCGGCTCGGCCAAGCTGGCCCTCGAAGGCGACAAGGGCCCCCTGGGCGAGCAAGCCATCGACAAGCTGGCAGAAGCCCTGGACTCCTACATCCCCACGCCTGAGCGCGCCGTGGACGGCGCATTCCTGATGCCCGTGGAAGACGTGTTCTCCATCTCCGGCCGCGGCACCGTGGTGACCGGCCGTATCGAGCGCGGCATCATCAAGGTCGGCGAAGAAATCGAAATCGTCGGTATCCGCGACACGCAAAAGACCACCTGCACCGGCGTGGAAATGTTCCGCAAGCTGCTGGACCAGGGCCAAGCCGGCGACAACGTCGGCCTGCTGCTGCGCGGCACCAAGCGCGAAGACGTGGAACGCGGCCAGGTGCTGTGCAAGCCAGGCTCCATCAAGCCACACACCCACTTCACGGCTGAGGTGTATGTGCTGTCCAAGGACGAAGGCGGCCGCCACACCCCGTTCTTCAACAACTACCGTCCACAGTTCTACTTCCGCACGACCGACGTCACTGGCGCCATCGAGCTGCCAGAAGGCAAGGAAATGGTCATGCCCGGCGACAACGTGTCGATCACCGTCAAGCTGATCAACCCCATCGCCATGGAAGAAGGCCTGCGCTTCGCCATCCGTGAAGGCGGCCGTACCGTCGGCGCCGGCGTCGTGGCCAAGGTCATTGCTTAATATTTAAGCAATAAAGGAGCTGCCATGTCCAAGCAAAAGATCCGCATCCGCCTGAAGGCTTTCGATTACAAGCTGATCGACCAGTCCGCCGCTGAAATCGTCGACACCGCCAAGCGCACCGGCGCCATCGTCAAGGGCCCCGTGCCCCTGCCAACGCGCATGAAGCGCTTCGACATCCTGCGTTCGCCGCACGTCAACAAGACGTCGCGCGACCAGCTGGAAATCCGTACCCACCAGCGTCTGATGGACATCGTGGACCCGACCGACAAGACGGTGGACGCCCTGATGAAGCTCGACCTGCCGGCTGGCGTGGACGTCGAGATCAAGCTGCAGTAATTGCGCTGACCGTGGCGCGGCGCTGACGCCGCGCTGCCAATATGACGCGGGCTTGCCTGAAAAGGCGGCCCGCGTTATACTTTGCGGCTTCGCCTTTTTTGCGCATCTTTGGGGTGCGCAGTGCGGCGAAGTTTTATCAACCTTCTTTCGCGCACGCAGGTCATGCACTTTCAGTGCGGCCGACCGTGCAAACGCCTTGGCCAATTGAAGTCGAGGCGGTGAAAGTTTTGGAGAAAACCAATGAGTCTGAGCAACTCCCTGGGGTTGCTGGGTCGCAAGGTGGGCATGATGCGTCTGTTCACCGATGACGGGGACGCAGTGCCTGTCACGGTGGTGGATGTGTCCAACAACCGCGTGACCCAGATCAAAACCGAAGAGAACGATGGCTACGTGTCCCTGCAGGTCACGTTCGGTTCGCGCAAAGCATCGCGCGTGACCAAGCCAGAAGCCGGTCACCTCGCCAAGGCGGGTGTCGAAGCCGGTGAAATCATCCGCGAATTCCGCGTGACCGCTGAAACCGCCGGCAAGTATGCCGCCGGTGCCGCCGTGCCCGTGGCTGACGTGTTCGCAGTGGGCCAGAAGGTCGATGTGCAAGGCACGTCGATCGGTAAGGGCTACGCCGGCACGATCAAGCGCCACAACATGTCGTCGCAGCGCGCCTCCCACGGTAACAGCCGTTCGCACAATGTCCCCGGCTCGATCGGTATGGCACAAGACCCCGGTCGCGTGTTCCCCGGCAAGCGCATGACGGGCCACCTGGGCGACGTGACGGTCACCACGCAAAACCTCGACGTGATTCGTATCGACGAAGCACGCCAACTGCTCTTGATCAAGGGCGCTGTTCCGGGCTCCAAGGGTGGCTTCGTGACGGTGCGTCCCGCAGTCAAGGCCAAAGCCGCTGAAGGAGCGAACTAATGCAGCTCGAACTCCTGAATGACCAAGGCCAGGCCGCATCCAAGTTCGATGCCCCTGAGACCGTGTTCGGTCGTGAATTCAACGAAGACCTGGTGCACCAGATCGTCGTCGCCTACCAGGCCAACGGCCGCCAAGGCACGCGCGCCCAGAAGGACCGCGAGCAGGTTCGCCACTCGACCAAGAAGCCTTTCAAGCAAAAGGGCACCGGCCGCGCCCGCGCCGGTATGACCTCCTCGCCTCTGTGGCGTGGGGGCGGTCGCATCTTCCCTAACCTGCCTGAAGAAAACTTCACGCAGAAGATCAACAAGAAGATGTACCGCGCCGGCATGGCCGCCATCCTGTCCCAGCTGGCCCGCGAAGGCCGCCTGGCCGTGGTGGACTCGCTGACGATCGACTCGCCGAAGACCAAGGTCCTCGCCGACAAGTTCAAGGCGATGAATCTGCAATCGGTGATGGTGATCGCTGAAGAAGTGGACGAAAACCTGTACCTTGCCTCGCGCAATCTGAAGAACGTGTTCATCGTCGAACCACGTTACGCAGATCCCGTGTCGCTGGTGCACTACAAGAAAGTGCTCGTCACCAAGGGCGCTATCGACAAACTCAAGGAGATGTTCGCATGAGCACGATCCAGTTTGACGAAGGCCGTCTGATGCAGGTGCTGGTCGCTCCCATCGTGTCCGAAAAGGCCACCATGGTTGCCGAGAAGTCCAATGCTGTGACGTTCAAGGTGCTGCAGAATGCTACCAAGCCAGAAATCAAGGCCGCTGTGGAATTGATGTTCAAGGTCGAGGTCAAGGGCGTTTCTGTGGTGAACACCAAAGGCAAGGCCAAGCGCTTTGGCAAGACGATGGGTCGCCGCGACAACGTGCGCAAGGCCTACGTGACGCTGAAGGAAGGCCAAGAGCTGAACCTGTCCGGGGAGGCCGCGTAAATGGCAGTCATCAAAATGAAACCGACCTCGCCGGGCCAACGTGCCGTGGTGAAGGTCACGCGTGACCACCTGTACAAGGGTGACGCTTACGCCCCCCTGCTGGAGCCCCAGTTCCAGAAGGCCGGCCGTAACAACAACGGTCACATCACCACCCGTCACAAGGGCGGTGGCCACAAGCACCACTACCGCGTGGTGGACTTCAAGCGCAACAAGGACGGCATTCCTGCGAAGGTCGAACGCGTTGAGTACGACCCGAACCGTACGGCCCACATCGCCCTGGTGTGCTATGCCGACGGCGAGCGTCGCTACATCATCGCTCCGCGTGGCCTGGAAGCCGGCGCAACGCTGATGTCCGGTTCGGAAGCCCCGATCCGTGCAGGCAACACGCTGCCCATCCGCAACATCCCCGTAGGTTCGACCATCCACTGCATCGAGCTCAAGCCCGGTGCCGGTGCGCAGATCGCCCGGTCGGCGGGTGCCTCGGCTACGCTGCTGGCCCGTGAAGGCGTCTATGCCCAGGTGCGTATGCGCTCGGGTGAAGTGCGCAAGATCCACATCGAATGCCGCGCCACCATTGGCGAAGTGGCCAACGAAGAACACAGCCTGCGCCAACTGGGCAAGGCCGGTGTGAAGCGTTGGATGGGTATTCGTCCGACGGTTCGCGGCGTGGCCATGAACCCGGTGGATCACCCGCACGGTGGTGGCGAAGGCCGTACCGGCGAAGGCCGCCATGCTGTCGATCCTTGGGGCAATCTGACCAAGGGTTATCGCACCCGCAACAACAAGCGCACACAAGTAATGATTGTGTCGCGTCGCAAGAAGTAAGGGATAACAAATGACTCGCTCTCTCAAAAAGGGTCCGTTTGTTGACCACCACTTGCTGGCGAAGGTCGAGAAGGCCGTGGCCACCAAGGACAAGAAACCAGTCAAGACCTGGTCGCGTCGCTCCATGGTTCTGCCCGATTTCATCGGTCTGACCATCGCCGTGCACAACGGCAAGCAACACGTGCCGGTCTATGTCACCGACCAGATGGTGGGCCACAAGCTGGGCGAATTCGCCCTGACGCGCACCTTCAAGGGTCACCCTGCTGACAAAAAAGTCAAGAAGTAAGGAACGACCATGTCTGAAACACGTGCAGTCCTCCGGGGCGTCCGTCTGTCGGTCGACAAGGGCCGTCTGGTCGCAGATCTGATCCGCGGCAAGAAGGTCGATCAAGCCCTGAACATCCTGACGTTCACGCAGAAAAAAGCTGCCGGCATCGTCAAGAAGGTTCTGGAGTCCGCCATCGCCAACGCTGAGCACAACGACGGCGCCGACATCGACGAACTGAAGGTCAAGACCATCTACGTCGAACAAGGCACGACGCTCAAGCGCTTCACCGCGCGCGCCAAGGGCCGCGGCAACCGCATCAGCAAGCCCACGTGCCATGTGTACGTGACGGTCGGCAACTAAAGGCTCGGAAGACTATGGGACAGAAAATCCATCCTACCGGCTTCCGCCTGGCGGTCAGCCGCAACTGGGCCAGCCGCTGGTACGCAAGCAACCGTGACTTCGCCGGCATGCTGGCCGAAGACATCAAGGTGCGCGAATACCTGAAGGCCAAGCTGAAGAACGCCGCCGTCTCGCGCATCCTGATCGAGCGTCCTGCCAAGAACGCACGCATCACCATCTACTCGGCACGTCCGGGCGTGGTGATCGGCAAGAAGGGCGAGGACATCGAGAACCTCAAGCGTGAACTGGCTACCCGCCTGGGCGTGCCTGTCGCAGTGAACATCGAAGAAGTGCGCAAGCCCGAAATCGATGCCAAGCTGATCGCCGACAGCATCACGCAACAGCTGGAAAAGCGGATCATGTTCCGCCGCGCCATGAAGCGCGCCATGCAGAACGCCATGCGTCTGGGTGCCCAAGGCATCAAGATCATGTCGGCTGGCCGTCTGAACGGTATCGAAATCGCACGTACCGAGTGGTACCGCGAAGGCCGTGTGCCACTGCACACCCTGCGCGCCGACATCGACTACGGCACCTCCGAAGCCAAGACCACCTATGGTGTGATCGGCGTGAAGGTCTGGGTCTACAAGGGCGACACGCTGGGCCGCAACGATCTGCCCGCCGCAGAGACGCCGCGTCCTGAAGAAGAGCGCCGTCCCCGTGGTCCCCGCCGCGATGGCCGCCCAGGTGGCGACCGTCCCGGTGCAGGCCGTGGTGGTCCACGTCGTCCCGTGGGTGCCAATGCGGCTCCTGCGGACGGCAGCGACAAGCCCGCCGGTGCCGGTGGCGCCGATAACACCGCCGTTAAGCGCGTTCGCAAGGTTGACGCGCCCGCTACAGCAGCGGACGGCAAAGGAGAATAAAGATGCTGCAACCCGCTCGCCGCAAGTACCGCAAAGAGCAGAAGGGCCGTAACACCGGCGTTGCCACCCGTGGCAACTCGGTGGCCTTCGGCGACTTCGGCCTGAAGTGCACGGACCGTGGCCGTCTGACGGCCCGCCAGATCGAGGCCGCACGTCGTGCGATCTCCCGTCACGTGAAGCGTGGCGGCCGTATCTGGATCCGCGTGTTCCCCGACAAGCCGATCTCCACCAAGCCCGCAGAAGTGCGTATGGGTAACGGTAAGGGCAACCCCGAGTACTACGTGGCTGAAATCCAGCCCGGCAAGGTGGTGTTCGAGATCGTCGGCGTCCCTGAAGAACTGGCCCGTGAAGCGTTCCGCCTGGCTGCCGCCAAGCTGCCGCTGCGCACCACGTTCGTGGCTCGTCAAATCGGCGCTTGATCAGGAGAATTGAAATGACCAAAGCTGCTGAACTGCGCCAAAAAGACGTCGCCGGCATCGAAGCCGAAATCAAGTCCTTGCAAAAGGCCCATTTCGGTCTGCGCATGCAGAAGGCCACGCAACAACTGGCCAACACGAACACGCTGCGTATCACCCGTCGTGATATCGCCCGCGCCAAGACCATCCTTGCTGAAAAGCAAGCCGCCAAGTAAAGAGGAGCCCACATGACGGAAGCTAAAAGATCCCTCAAGCGCACCTTGATTGGCAAGGTGGTCAGCGACAAGCGCCAGAAGACCGTGACCGTGCTGGTCGAGCGCCGTGTGAAGCACGAGCTCTACGGCAAGATCGTCGCCAAGTCGAGCAAGTACCACGCCCACGACGAAAAGGGCGAGTACAAGCTGGGCGACACGATCGAGATCACCGAGAGCCGTCCCCTGTCCAAGACCAAGAACTGGGTTGCGACCCGTCTGGTCCAGAAGGCCGGCCTGCTCTGATCGTTGCGCTGACAGACCCGCAAGGTCTTCAGACCGCACAACCCTGAAAAACGACCCACAATGTGGGTCGTTTTTTTATTTCCGAAGCGATTCGGCTGGCGCGGGCCTGATGCCCTTGCCGGTTCGCGATCCTTCGGTCCTTTCCCTTCCACTCATCATCCTGAGGAGATAGCCATGATCCAAGTCGGCGACGCACTGCCAGCCACCACCCTGATGGAATTTTCGGAAGTCGAAGGCAACGGCTGCAGCATCGGCCCGAATCCGGTGGACGTGGCCAAGGCCACCGCCGGCAAGACCATCGCGGTCTTCGCCGTGCCGGGCGCCTTCACGCCCACCTGCTCGGCCAAGCACGTGCCGGGCTACGTCGAGCAGGCCGAGGCCTTCAAGGCCGCCGGCGTCGATGAGATCTGGTGCCTGAGCGTGAACGACGCCTTCGTGATGGGCGCCTGGGCGCGCGACCAGAAGACCGGCGGCAAGGTCCGCATGCTGGCCGACGGAGATGCAGCCTTCGCCAAGGCGACCGGCCTGACGCTCGACCTGAACGGCAAGGGCCTGGGCCTGCGCAGCAACCGCTATTCCATGCTGGTCAAGGACGGCAAGGTCGCGACGCTGAACATCGAGGCTCCTGGCAAGTTCGAAGTGAGCGACGCGGCCACGCTGCTGGGCCAGGCCCGGGGCTGATCGACGCGGGCTCGCTCTTCGCGCCGGGCAGGTCGATGGCCTGCCCGGCGCGCTGCATTCCAGGCGGCAGGATCGGCGTGGAAGTACCGCTGGCCGGTCGTCATCGCCCCGCGATGGACTCACGCGGGCATCTGCTATTAATTGGATAGCGTCTTGCGCTGGCCACATCGGCGCTGGAGGCCGAAAAGACGCGTAGAACTGTCCCGCATGGTCCTGCCGCGGCGTCGGATGGCGGCGGCGTAAAGGAAGGGCGAGGCGCCTGGCGGTGCAGCCGGGCCGGTGACACTCCCGCCGCTCCGCCCCGGCTGCGGGTCAGTCGATGTCCGCCTTCAGGTAATGCGATCCCTCGAGCGGGCTGTGGTAGTAGGGCGGAATCTCTTCGAAGCCGAGGTCGGCGTACAGTGCGCGGGCCGACTCCATGCCGTCCAGCGTGTCGAGCAGCACGCATGCATAGCCCGCCTGCCGGGCCGCATCCAGCGTGGCTTCGGCCAGCTGACGGCCCAGGCCGAAGCCGCGGAAGGCCTTGCGCACGTACAGCCGCTTCATCTCGCTCGCGTTGGGGTAATCGGCCGCGTCCAGGGGCCGCAGCGCGCAGCAGCCGGCGATGCTGCCGTCCACCTGCGCCAGCAGCAGGTGCCCACGGGGCGGGGCGTAGTCACCCGGCAGCCCGGCGAGTTCGGCCTCGAAATCCTGGAAGGCCAGGTCGACACCGAGCGAGTCGGCGTATTCGCGGAAGATGGCCTGCACGGCGGGCATCTCGTCGGGGTGGGAGGGGGTCAGCAGGGTGACGGCGGGCGTGTGGTCCACGGGGCAGGATGCGTCGGCCGAACGAAGGCGGGCCGACCCAGGGAGAACGGAACAGGAGCCCAGTGTAGCGGGAGCGATTTCGGCAGGGCCGCGTGGCGGGCCTGCGCCAGCGCACCAGGCCGAGGGCCGGCGCGAAGGAGAGGGGGGCCAGTGCATGAATGCACGCCGCTATGCTATTGATAGCTATAGGCCCATATGGAGCAAGCGCTGGCAGCCGAAAAGGCTTGAAAGTCACGGCCTCGGGCGCTGCCGCGGGGCGGCCACTCAGGTTTCCGCCAGCAGCCGCTCGATGAGCTTGTGCAGTTCGGGAAAGTCCGGAGCGCCGACGTAGGTCTTCACGATCTCGCCCTGCTTGTTGACGATGAAGGTCGAGGGCGTCAGCTTCACGTCGCCCCAGGCCTGGGCGACGGCGCCGGTGTTGTCGATGGCGACCTTGAAGGGCAGCTTGCGCGTCTCGGCAAAGTTGACGACGTAGCTGGGCGGGTCGTAGCTCATCGCCACGGCCAGCGTGTCGTAGCCCCGGCTCTGGTACTTCTGGTGCGTGGCGACGATCTCGGGCATCTCGGCCACGCAGGTGACGCAGCTCGTGGCCCAGAAATTCACCAGCGTGACCTTGCCGCGCAGGTCGTCGGTGGTCTGGCGCGTGCCGTCCAGCAGCACGAAGGTGGACGCCGGCGCGGCGGCCTTGCCGGTGGATAGGAAGATCCAGCCCGCCACGGCGGCGCAACCCGCGATCGCGGCGGCGGCCAGCCCATGGGTGATGCGCATGTGTCGTTTCTCTCAGGTGGGTGTGCGGTGCGGCTCTGCTGCCCTGCGCCGGATTGCGGCCGAGGCGGGAGGCGCTCGCTGCATTGTGCAGCAGCGGGCAGGCCAGCGTGTGCGATGGATCGCGGCGGTCGCCAGAAGTTCGCCTGGCCTGCGCGAGTCGGCCCGGGCAGTTGACGTGCATCAGGGCCGGGGCTGACCATAATCGGCTGGATGTATTCACTCCGAACAGCCCGGCCCGGGGCCGCCCTGTGCCTGGCCGCGTTGGCGGCCGGCTGCAGCCCGGCGCTCAACTGGCGCAACGTGCCGCTGGCGGATACGGGCCTGGTCGCGCTGATGCCCTGCAAGCCCGACCACGCGGTGCGCCCGGTGGACCTGGGCGGGCGCCCGGCCGAGCTGGCGCTCTGGGGATGCGATGCGGACGGCGCGACCTTCGCCGTGTCGCACATGCGCGCCTTCGGCCCGGAGGCGGCCGATGCGGCCCTGGCGCAGTGGCGATCGGCCGTGCTGGCCCGCATGCAGGCGCCGGCCAGCCCCGCCGCCGCCGAGCCTTTCACGCCGCCGAAGGCACTGGCCCTGCCGTCGGCGGTGCGCACCACGGCGCAGGGGCGCCGGCCCGACGGCGCGGCCATCACGGCCCATGCGGCGTGGTTCGCACGGCTGCAGGGGCGTGAGGTGCATCTCTACCACGCGGTGGTGTATGCCCCCGCCGCCCGCCCGTCGGTGGCCGACACGTTCTTCGCCGGACTGGCACTGCAATGAGCCGCCGGGCGCCGGGGCGCCATGCCCCGAGGCGACCGCCGGCGGGCAGCCCCGGCGCCATAATGCAGGCCACACCTGCCTGCCATGACCACCACGCGCATCTTCCTCATCGCCCATGCTCCCCTGGCCCATGCCCTGCGCGAATGCGCGCTGCATGTGTTCGCCGACTGCGCCGACGACGTGGTGGCGTTGGACGTGCATCCGGCGGCGTCGCCGGAGGAATCGCTCGCCGCGGCCCGCATCCTGATGGGTCTGCAGGACGACCGGCCCACGCTGGTGCTGACCGACGTGTTCGGCGCCACGCCCTGCAACGTCGCCCAGCGGCTGGTGGACGGCCACACCTCGCGGCTGGTCTGCGGCGCCAACCTGCCGATGCTGCTGCGCGCCGTGAGCTACCGGTCCGAGCCGCTGGAGGCGCTGGTCGCGCGCGCCGTGGTCGGCGGCACGCAGGGGGTGATGCAGGTGGCCATCTCGGCGCCCCAGAATCAGATCCGACGGTCTCACCATGATCAAGAAAACTATCACCATCAGCAATAAGCTCGGCCTGCATGCCCGGGCCTCCGCCAAGCTCACCAAGCTGGCCGGCAGCTTCCCGTGCGATGTGTGGCTGTCGCGGGGCGAGCGGCGCATCAATGCCAAGAGCATCATGGGCGTGATGATGCTGGCCGCCGGGCTGGGCTCGGTGGTGGAGCTGGAAACCGACGGCGCGCGCGAGCGGGAGGCCATGGATGCGCTCGTGGCGCTGATCGACGGCAAGTTCGGCGAAGGCGAATGATGCGGGCGGGCGCCTTCGTCGGGCCCCGCCCTCGGCCGCAAGGGCGCCGGGCACGTCCGGCCCCGGCAATGGGGGCGCCCGCATGACGTTCTCCATCCACGGCCTGCCGGTGTCTCGCGGCATCGCCATCGGCCGCGCGGTGCTGGTGGCCTCCAGCCGCATCGACGTGGCGCACTACTTCATCAAGGCCGATCAGGTCGGCGCCGAGATCGTGCGCGTGCGCAACGGCCGCAACGCGGTGATCGACGAGTTGCAGCGCCTGCAGGCCGACATGCCGCCCGACGCGCCGCCCGAGCTGGCCGCGCTGCTGGACGTGCACCTGATGCTGCTGCAGGACGAGGCGCTCGTCAGCGGCGTCAAGCACTGGATCACCGACCGGCTCTACAACGCCGAATGGGCGCTGACCACGCAGCTGGAGATCATCGCCCGGCAGTTCGATGAGATGGAGGACGAGTACCTGCGCGAGCGCAAGGCCGACCTGGAGCAGGTGGTCGAGCGCATCCTGCGGCACATGAAGGGCGTGGCCAGCCCGGTGGCGCCACCGCCTGGCGGCGGCGCGCGCCGCAGGCTGGGTCAGGAGCTGCTGCTCGACGACACGGTGGACGTGCCGCTGGTGCTGGTGGCGCACGATCTGTCGCCCGCCGACATGCTGCAGTTCAAGCGCAGCGTGTTCGCCGGCTTCGTGACCGACGTGGGCGGCAAGACGTCCCACACCGCCATCGTCGCGCGCAGCATGGACATTCCGGCCGTGGTGGGCGCGAGGGCCGCCAGCCAGCTGGTGCGGCAGGACGACTGGGTCATCATCGACGGCGATGCCGGCGTGGTCATCGTGGACCCGTCCGCCATCATCCTGGCGGAATACGGGTTCCGCCAGCGCCAGGGCTCGCTCGAGCGCGAGCGCCTTTCGCGCCTGCGCCACACGCCCGCGGTCACGCTCGACGGCCAGCCCATCGAACTGCTGGCCAACATCGAGCAGCCCGCCGACGCCGCCGGGGCGGTGCGGGCGGGCGCGGTCGGCGTCGGGCTCTTTCGCAGCGAATTCCTGTTCATGGACCGGGCCGGCCACCTGCCCGATGAAGAGGCGCAGTACCAGGCCTATCGCGAGGCGGTGGAAGGCATGCAGGGCCTGCCGGTCACGCTGCGCACCATCGACGTGGGCGCCGACAAGCCGCTCGACAAGACGCACAAGGACACGCACCTGAACCCGGCGCTGGGCCTGCGCGCCATCCGCTGGAGCCTGGCCGATCCGGCCATGTTCCGCACGCAGCTGCGGGCGGTGCTGCGGGCGGCCGCGCACGGGCCGGTGAACCTGCTGTTCCCGATGCTGGCGCACGTGACCGAAATCCGCCAGACCCTGGCGCAGGTCGAGCTGGCCCGGGCCGAACTCGATGCGCGGGGCGCCACGTACGGCGCCGTCCAGCTGGGCGCGATGATCGAAGTGCCGGCCGCCGCGCTCATCGTGCGCAGCTTCCTGCGCCACTTCGACTTCCTCTCGATCGGCACCAACGACCTGATCCAGTACACGCTGGCCATCGACCGGGTGGACGAGGCGGTGGCGCACCTGTATGACCCGCTGCACCCGGCCGTGCTGCGCCTGGTGGCCGACGTGATCGCCGCCGGCAACGCGCTGGGCAAGAGCGTGTGCGTATGCGGCGAGACCGCTGGCGACGTGACCATGACCCGGCTGCTGCTGGGCCTGGGCCTGCGGAGCTTCTCGATGCATCCGGCGCAGATCCTGGCCGTGAAGCAGGAGGTGCTGCGCGCCGACACCCGCAAGCTGGCGGCCTGGGCGCAGCAGGTGCTGGAGTCGGACGACCCCGCGGCCCTGCTGGCCGCCGGGTAGCCTGCGCAGGGCGGGAGCGTCGCCCTGGTCCGGCGGCGGGGCTCGGGCACCCATCGTGGGCGTCACGGGGAGCGCAGGCGCCACGTCACCAGGCCGTCACTGAACTGACACGTTTGCTGGCTAGCATTTGTTCACACAAATTGGCAGCCCCCCATGTCCGCAACTTCCGAGTATTTGAGCGGCTTTCGGCCCCGTTCCCGTCAGCCCAGCGCCGCGGACCTGTGCAATGCGGTGCCCTGCATGACCGCCGACCAGACCAACGAGCAGGTCATGGAGGTGTTCGGCAAGCACCGCGACCTGGTCAGCCTGCCGGTGGTCGAGGGCCTGCAGCCCATCGGCCTCATCAACCGCAACATCTTCCTGTCGCAGATGAGCAAGCCGTTCCGCATGGAGCTGTACGGCCGCAAGAGCTGCATCGCCTTCATGGACAAGGAGCCGCTGATCGTGGACTCGGCCCTCGACATCGAGGCGCTCACCTTCCGGACGGTGGAGTGCGGCGAAAAGGCGCTGTCCGACGGTTTCATCGTCACCGATCGAGGCGCCTATGCCGGCGTGGGCCAGGGGTTGCAGCTGATGCGCGTGGTGGCCGACATGCAGGCCGCGCGCAACCAGCAGATCATGCACAGCATCGACTACGCGAGCGTGATCCAGCGCTCCACGCTGCGCAGCTCGCTCGACGCACTGGCCCGCGTCTGCCCGGGCGCGCACCTGGTCTGGGAGCCGCGTGATGTGGTGGGCGGCGACTTCTACCAGTTCAGCACCGAGGAGGGCGGCTGGTTCGCCACGGTGGCCGATTGCACCGGCCACGGTGTGCCGGGCGCGTTCATGACCCTGATCGCCTCCACCAATCTCGGCCAGGCCATCAGGCAGCACGGCCCGCGCGACCCGGCCTTGCTGCTGGGCAGCGTCAACCGCAGCATCAAGCAGATGCTCGGCCAGATGGATGGCCAGGACGCCACGCCGGGGTCGGACGATGGCATGGACGCTGCCTGCTTCTGGTTCGAGCCGGCGCCGGGGCGCCTGGTCTTCGCTGGAGCACGGCTCGCGCTCATGCTCGTGCGCCCGGGCGCCGGCGAGGTGGAGGTGGAGGTGGTGGAAGGCCAGCGCAAGGGCGTGGGCTACGTGGACAGCGACTTCGACCATTGCTGGGCCAACCAGGAGCTGCTGCTGCCGCCCGGAACGCTCGTCTTCGTCACCACCGACGGCCTGATCGATCAGGTGGGCGGGCCGCGCGCCATCGCCCTGGGCAAGCGCCGGCTGCGTGAACTGCTCATCGAGCACCGGCACGGCACACCCGAGGAGGTCAACCACGCCGTCCACGGCGCGCTACGGGACTGGCAGGGCGAGCAGCATCGCCGCGACGACCTGACTTTCTTTTGCTTTCGCACCTGAGACGGACCAAGGACATGCCCTCCCACCAGATCGCCGACAAATACGGCTCCTTCTTCCAGCTGGCCCGCCAGCACCAGGTCATCTTCTACTACGTGGGCTATTTCTCGCAGACCATCATCGCCGCCATGGCGGACGCGGTGAAGCTGCAGCTGGAAGTGGCGGGCGTGGCCGGCCCCACGCGCCGCAAGCTGTTTTCGGCCTTCGTGGAGATGGCGCAGAACATCGTGCACTACTCGGCCGACGCGCTCACGCCCGCCAGCCAGGACAACGGCGAGCTGCGGCACGGGTCGGTGTGCATTCGCCGCGAGGCCGACGGCAGCTTCACGGTGGTGTGCGCCAACCCGGTCGAGCCGCGCATCGCCGATGAATTGCGCGGCAAGCTGGACGCGCTGCGCAGCATGACGCTCGACGAGATCAAGCAGGCCTATCGCCAGACCCTGCGGGAGGAAAGCCCGGAAGGCAGCAAGGGCGCGGGCATGGGCTTTCTCACCATGGCGCGCGATGCCCGCGAGCCGCTGGAGTTCGACTTCGACGCCGCCCAGGAGCCCGGCAAGCCCCCGGTGTTCTATTTGAAGGCCGCCATCTGAGCGCGCCTGACGGACCCGAATCGAGAACACAGATGGACAATCTCTACATCGCCCCCACCCCCAGTTCGCCCGAGGTGGACTTTCAGTTCGACACCCATGCGCTCAGCCTGCGCGGCGAGTCGTATCCCGAGAATGCCGCCGCGTTCTACGGCGGCATCCTCTCGCAGCTCAAGATCTATCTGGCCGCGCAGTCGGGGCGCCGGATCGAGGTGAGCATCGCGCTGGCCTACTTCAACAGCTCCAGCACCAAGATGCTCTTCAACCTCATCGAGGCGCTGAGCGATGCGGCCGCGCAAGGCAACGAGGTGGCCGTGCGCTGGTACCACGACGAAGAGGACGACACCATCCTCGAATTCGGCCAGGAGCTCAGCGAAGACTTCCCGGCCCTGCATTTCACGACCCATCCCGTGAGTGCCGGCTGATGCCGCAGCCCGTGCCGGCGGCCGCGCCGCCCGACCTGTTCGATGCCGAACACCAGGCGCTGCAAGCGGCGCGCGAGGTGCACCGTGCCCACGGCGACAACGGTCACGCGCCCTGCCACCAGGCCCTGGGCGATCTGCTGTCGGCCTATGAACGCCTGCTGCGCGAAACCCGCCGGCTGGTGCGGCGCAGCGACCGCGCCGAGCTGGAGATGAACCAGCTGAACATGCGCTTGCAGGACCTGGCCGCGCAGCTGGAATTCCGCGCGAACCACGATCCACTGACCGGCGTGCTCAACCGGGCGGCCATCATCGAGCAGGTGAACCGCCGGCTGCGCAGCGGCGCTCTGGCGCTGATCGTTCTGGACATCGACTTCTTCAAGCGCGTCAACGACAGCTTCGGGCATCCGGTGGGCGACCGGGTCATCCTGGGGGTGGTGGACTGCCTGACAGCCGTGGTGCCCGCCTGCGCGCAGGTGGGCCGCGTGGGGGGCGAGGAATTCACCGTGGTGCTGCCAGGCCAGCGACTGGCGGACGCGTTGCCGGTGGCCGATGCCCTGCGTCGCGCCATCGAGGCCCACCCGTTCGGACTGCCCGATGCCAGCACCGTGACCGCGAGCTTCGGCCTCTGCGCCGTCGAGGCGGGCGGCGACTTCGACCACGCCTATGGGCTGGCCGACGAGGCGCTTTATGCAGCCAAGCGGGGCGGCCGCAACCGGGTGTGCGTCGCGGAAGGCGTGGAGCCGTCGCCTCTGGCGGCATGTGCCTGAAGGCAGGCCGTCGACACGGAGGCCGCCCGCGCCAGCGACGGCGTCACCGGGTCAAGGCAGCAACGATGGCTGGAGGGACGGGCGGGCTGGCGTGGCGCCCACCCGTGGCTGCGTCGCGCAGTGCTGCGCCGCTCAGGCCGCGACCACGCCGGCTGCGTGGGCCTGCTGGTCCGCGTGGTAGCTCGAGCGCACCATCGCGCCCACGGCCGCGTGCGTGAAGCCCATCTTGTAGGCTTCTTCCTCGTACATCTTGAAGGTGTCCGGGTGCACGTAGCGGCGCACGGGCAGGTGGCTGTTGGAGGGGGCGAGGTACTGGCCGATGGTCAGCATGTCGATGTCGTGCGCGCGCATGTCGCGCATCACCTCCAGGATTTCTTCGTCCGTCTCGCCCAGGCCCACCATGATGCCACTCTTGGTCGGCACGCCGGGGTGCAGTGCCTTGAACTTCTTGAGCAGGTTCAGGCTGAACTGGTAGTCGGAGCCCGGGCGCGCTTCCTTGTAGAGGCGCGGCGCGGTTTCCAGGTTGTGGTTCATCACGTCGGGCGGCGCGGCCTTGAGGATCTCCAGCGCGCGGTCGTCGCGGCCGCGGAAGTCGGGCACCAAGATCTCGATCTGCGTGGTGGGCGAAAGCGCGCGGATGTTCTGGATGCACTCCACGAAATGCCCGCTGCCGCCATCGCGCAGGTCGTCGCGGTCCACGCTGGTGATCACCACGTATTTCAGCCGCAGCGCGGCAATCGTGCGCGCCAGGTTCAGCGGCTCGTCCTTGTCGAGCGGGTCGGGCCGGCCGTGGCCCACGTCGCAGAACGGGCAGCGGCGCGTGCACTTGTCGCCCATGATCATGAACGTGGCCGTGCCCTTGCCGAAGCATTCGCCGATGTTGGGGCACGACGCCTCTTCGCACACGGTGTGCAGCTTGTGCTCGCGCAGGATCTCCTTGATCTCGTAGAAGCGCGTGGTGGGCGAGCCGGCCTTGACGCGGATCCACTCAGGCTTTTTCAGCACCTCGCCCTGCTCGACCTTGATCGGAATGCGCGACAGCTTGGCCGCGGCCTTCTGCTTGGCCAGCGGGTTGTAGGTGGCGGAGGATTGCGCTTCGCGGACGACTTCGGGAGTGCTCATGGCGGGTCTTGCAGGTCAGGGAGCGAGGCGCGTGGCGAGTTGCCCCGCCAGCACGGCGGCGGCTTCGTCCCAGGTGGTGTGGACCCCGATTGTAGAAAGGTCCACCGTGGCGAGCCCCGCGTAGCCGCAAGGGTTGATCCGCGAGTAGGGCTCCAGGTCCATGTCCACGTTCAATGCCACGCCGTGGTAGGTGCAGTGCCGGCTCACCTTGATGCCCAGCGCCGCGATCTTTCCCAGGCCGTTGAAGTCGGGTGCTGGTGCGGGGCCTGCAGCGCCCGCGTGCTGCGGCCGTTGCGGCAGCACGGCATGGCTGCCGGGGTCGTCCAGCCGCACGTAGATGCCTGGCGCGCCGGCCACGCGGTGGCCCGTCACGCCGAAGTGACCCAGCGTCCGGATCACCGCCTCTTCGATGCGGTAGACGTACTCCTTGACGAAATAACCGGCGCGGCGCAGATCGACCAGCGGGTAGGCCACCACCTGGCCCGGGCCGTGGTAGGTCACCTGGCCGCCCCGGTTGCTGGCGAAAACGGGAATGTCGGCGGTGGCGAGCAAATGGCTGGCCTGGCCCGCCACGCCCTGCGTGTAGAGGGGTGGGTGCTCGCAAACCCAGAGTTCGTCGGGCGTGCCGTCGCCGCGCTCCTGCGTGAAGCGCTGCATGGCCTCCACGGTCTCGGCGTAATCGGCGCGGCCGAGGTGGCGCGGCTGCATCATGGCCGCCTGCATGCTGCGGCCACCGTCAGAGGACGACCTTGACCAGCGGGTGCGAGGAGAGTGCGCGGTACAGGTCGTCGAGTTGCTCGCGGCTGGTCGCGGTGACGGTGATCGTCACGCCCAGGTAGTTGCCGGCCCGGCTGTCGCGCAGTTCGATGGTGGAGGCATCGAAGCCGGGGTCGAAGCGCCGCGCCAGCTCCGTGATGGCGCCCACGAAGCCGTCCACCTTCTGCCCCATCACCTTGATGGGGAAGGCCGACGGGTAGTCGATCAACGAGTCCTTGCGTGCGTCGCCGGCAGAGGCGGCATCGGAGGGCGTGGAGGCAGGGGGCTGTGTCATGGCAAAAACGGAAGAGGGCTGCTGCGGAGGAAGGAAGAACAAGTGTCCCGGCGTTGGGATTGTGCGACATTGCCTGCGGAGTCTGAGGGTTCTCGAGCCGTGAAGCTGTCACAGTGCGCTGCCAGGCTGTGGAGCGCCGAGGCGCCGGACCTGCCGCCGTGTGACCGAGCGAACTGCCCGCGGCCACCCTGAGAAAAGAGGCACCACGCAAGTGCATCGGCGGCGCTGGGTGGCGCGAAGATGCCCCGTATCAGGGCGCCGCACCGCCTGCATGTCACAGGGCATTGCGGATTCGCATGGGTTTTTACTTATAATCAGGGGCTTTGTGAAAGTTTCGGTCTCCCAAGGCGAGCGGCATTCCATGACGAAAACAGACGCTCCCGTGACGGAAACTGAGGCTGAGGGCGCCGACTTCAAGCCCCTGACTGCGCAGGAAGCGCAGCAGTGGCGGCAACGCAATCCGCCGATTTCTGTCTGGCGGATCGTTGGATGTCAGGCGCTGGTCGGTATCGCCATAGCCTTGCTGGCCTGGCTGGTGTCCGGCAAGTCCCATGTCGCCTGGTCCGCCGCCTATGGTGCGCTGGCCGTCGTTGTTCCCGCTGCCCTGTTCGCTCGGGGTATGGCACGTCGGCGGGCTTCTGCCGGTGCGGCGCTGGGGGGGTTGATGGGTTGGGAGTTGGTCAAGATTGCAGTGACCGTCGCCATGCTGGCGGCGGCGTCCCGGCTGGTGCCGGACCTGAGCTGGCTGGCGCTGCTGGTCGGCATGGTGGTGACGATGAAAACGTACTGGATCGCGCTCATGGCGCGGCCCGGTGTTCGCAAACCGGTTGATATTTGAGAGAAGAGTTGTCCGATGGCCGCAGAAGCGCACGCCCCGACTGCCAGTGAATACATCGTTCACCACTTGCAGCATCTCCAGAACATCAAGCAGAAGTCCATCGTCGATTTCTCCGTGGTGAACTACGACTCCGTGATCGTGGGTTTGGTTCTCGGTGCGATCGCCCTGTTCACGTTCTGGATGTGCGCCCGCAAGGCCACCTCCGGCGTGCCGGGCCGTTTCCAGGCCGCGGTGGAAATCCTGGTCGAGATGGTCGACAACCAGGCCAAGGCCAACATCCACAATGCCGAAAGCCGCAAGTTCATCGCCCCCATGGCGCTGACGGTGTTCGTCTGGATTTTCCTGATGAACGCCATGGACATGCTGCCGGTCGACCTGCTGCCGGCCATCTGGGCGCAGATCTACGGCGCCGCCGGCCACGATCCGCACCATGCGTACCTGCGCGTCGTGCCGACGGCCGACCTGTCCACCACGCTGGGCCTGTCCTTCGCCGTGCTGGTCCTTTGCCTGTACTACAGCGTGAAGATCAAGGGCCTGGGCGGCTGGGCGCACGAACTGGTCACTGCGCCCTTCGGCACCAGCAAGAATCCTGTCTTCGCCCTGGTCCTGGGCGTGGTCAATCTGCTCATGCAGATCATTGAATACGTTGCCAAGACGGTGTCGCACGGTATGCGGCTGTTCGGCAACATGTACGCTGGTGAGTTGGTGTTCATGCTGATCGCCCTGATGGGCGGCGCGGCAGCCATGTCGCTTTCCGGTGTGTTGCTCCCCGTGGGGCACATCATTGCGGGCTCTATCTGGGCGATCTTCCACATTCTGGTGATCACCCTGCAGGCCTTCATCTTCATGATGCTTGCGCTGATCTATCTCGGCCAGGCGCATGACGCTCACTGAGTCGTTTGTCTCTTTCTCTTTCCTTTAACTTTTCTTTCTTTTCATCCTAGGAGTCATCATGGAAAACATTCTCGGTCTCGTCGCTCTGGCTTGTGGTCTGATCGTGGGTCTGGGCGCTATCGGCGCTTCGATCGGTATCGCTCTGATGGGTGGCAAGTACCTCGAAGCTTCGGCTCGCCAGCCTGAACTGATCAACGAACTGCAAACCAAGATGTTCATCTTGGCCGGTCTGATCGACGCCGCCTTCCTGATCGGCGTTGCCATCGCCCTGCTGTTCGCTTTCGCCAACCCCTTCGTCCTGGCCTAAGCTCCGTTCAACGCCCAAATAGAAAGGTGTTGCCGTGAGTATCAACGCGACCCTGTTCGTTCAGGCCATCGTCTTTCTGATCCTGGTGCTGTTCACGATGAAGTTCGTGTGGCCCCCGATCGCGAAGGCGCTGGATGAGCGAGCCCAGAAAATCGCCGATGGCCTCGCTGCCGCCGACCGCGCCAAGTCCGAGCTCACCGCTGTGAACCAGCGCGTGGAAAAGGAACTGGCCCAGACGCGCAACGAGACGGCATCGCGGATCGCGGACGCCGACCGCCGCGCTCAGGCCATCATCGAAGAAGCCAAGGCGCGCGCCACGGAAGAGGGCAATAAGATCGTTGCCGCCGCCCGTGCCGATGCCGAGCAGCAAACCATCCAGGCCCGCGAGGCCCTGCGTGAGCAGGTCGCGGCCCTGGCGGTGAAGGGTGCCGAGCAGATCCTCCGCAAGGAAGTCAATGCCGGCGTCCACGCGGATCTGCTGAACCGCCTGAAGACCGAGCTGTAAGGAGCGCGCAACCATGGCAGAACTCGCCACCATTGCCCGCCCCTACGCGGAAGCGCTCTTCAAGGCCAGCACCGCCGCGCCGGGCACTGACCTGAGCGGCACCGTCGCCTGGGTGGAAGAGATGGCGGCGATCGCCGCCAACCCGCAGCTGCGCCAGCTCGCGGACAATCCCAAGGTGACGTCGGACCAGGTGTTCGACGTGATCGCGGGGGTGGTGCGCAACCCGCTGCCCGATGCGGCGCGCAACTTCCTGCGCGTGATCATCGACAACGGCCGGGTGGACGCACTGCCTGAAGTGGCGGCGCAGTTTCGCGCGCTGGTCAATCAGCGCAACGGTTCCTCCGATGCCGTGGTGTACAGCGCCTTCCCGCTGGACGCCGCCGCGCTGGCGGGCCTGGATGCAGCGCTGGAAAAGCGCTTCGGCCGCAAGCTGAGTGTCTCGTCGGTCCAGGTGGACGAATCCCTGATCGGCGGCATTCGCGTAGTGGTGGGTGACGAGGTGCTGGACACCTCGGTCAAAGCCCGTCTGGAACAAATGAAAGCGGCCCTCACTGCGTAAGCGGCTTGAGGTCTGGGCTAACCAAAGAAAGAAGGAAAGAGTCATGCAACTCAATCCCGCAGAAATTTCTGAACTGATCAAGAGCCGCATCGAAGGTCTGGCAGCGAGCAGCGACATCCGCAACCAGGGCACCGTGGTGTCGGTGTCGGACGGTATCGTGCGCGTGCATGGCCTGTCGGACGTGATGCAGGGCGAAATGCTCGAGTTCCCTGCCACGCAGGACGGCCAGCCCTCCTACGGCCTGGCGCTGAACCTCGAGCGCGACTCCGTCGGCGCCGTGATTCTGGGCGAGTACGAGCACATCTCCGAAGGCGACACCGTCAAGTGCACGGGCCGTATTCTGGAAGTGCCCGTGGGCCCCGAGCTGGTAGGCCGCGTGGTCAACGCGCTGGGTCAGCCGATCGACGGCAAGGGCCCCATCAACGCCAAGCTGACGGACGTGATCGAGAAGGTCGCTCCCGGCGTGATCGCACGGAAGTCCGTGGACCAGCCGCTGCAGACCGGCCTGAAGTCCATCGACTCGATGGTGCCCGTGGGCCGTGGCCAGCGCGAGCTGATCATCGGTGACCGCCAGACCGGCAAGACGGCCGTCGCCATCGACGCCATCATTGCCCAGAAGGGCCAGGGCGTGACGTGTATCTACGTCGCCATCGGCCAGAAGGCATCGTCCATCAAGAACGTCGTGCGCGCCCTCGAGCAAGCCGGCGCCATGGAATACACCATCGTGGTGGCCGCATCGGCCTCCGAATCGGCTGCCATGCAGTACGTGTCGGCCTACTCCGGCTGTACGATGGGCGAATACTTCCGTGACCGCGGCGAAGACGCGCTGATCGTCTATGACGACCTGTCCAAGCAGGCCGTGGCCTACCGCCAGGTCTCGCTGCTGCTGCGCCGCCCCCCAGGCCGCGAAGCCTATCCTGGCGACGTGTTCTATCTCCACAGCCGTCTGCTGGAGCGTGCGGCCCGCGTGAACGCCGACTACGTCGAAGCCTTCACCAAGGGTGAAGTCAAGGGCAAGACGGGTTCGCTGACGGCGCTGCCGATCATCGAAACGCAAGCCGGCGACGTGTCCGCCTTCGTGCCGACGAACGTGATCTCGATCACGGACGGCCAGATCTTCCTGGAAACCAGCCTGTTCAACGCCGGTATCCGCCCCGCCATCAACGCCGGTATCTCGGTGTCGCGCGTCGGCGGTGCAGCCCAGACCAAGATCATCAAGAGCCTGTCCGGCGGTATCCGTACCGACCTGGCCCAGTACCGTGAGCTGGCTGCGTTCGCGCAGTTCGCCTCCGACCTGGACGAAGCCACCCGCAAGCAGCTGGACCGCGGTGCCCGCGTGACCGAACTGCTGAAGCAGGCCCAGTACAGCCCGCTGCCCATCTCGCTGATGGGTGCCACGCTGTTCGCGGTGAACAAGGGCTTCATGGACGACATCGAAGTGAAGAAGGTGCTCGACTTCGAACACGGCCTGCACCAGTTCCTGAAGACCAGCCACGGCGCTTTGCTCGCCAAGCTGGAGCAGGCCAAGGCCATGGACAAGGACGCAGAAGCCGAGCTGACGGCTGCGATCACCGCGTTCAAGAAGTCGTTCGCCTAAACCGAACGAGGAAACCTCATGGCAGCAGGCAAGGAAATACGCGGCAAGATCAAATCGGTGGAGAACACCAAGAAGATCACCAAGGCCATGGAAATGGTGGCCGCATCCAAGATGCGCAAGGCGCAGGACCGGATGCGGGCTGCCCGTCCCTACAGCGACAAGATCCGCAACATCGCGGCCAACCTCGGTAAGGCCAACCCTGAGTACGTGCATCCTTTCATGAAGGAAAACACGGAAGCCAAGGTGGCCGGCATGATCGTGGTGACGACCGACAAGGGCCTGTGCGGCGGCATGAACACCAACGTGTTGCGTGCCGTGACGACCCAGTTGCGCGACCTGCAGTCCGCTGGCGTGTCCACCGAAGCCGTGGCCATTGGCAACAAGGGCCTGGGCTTTCTGAACCGCGTCGGCGCCAAGGTGGTTTCGCACGTCACCGGCCTGGGCGACACGCCGCATCTCGACAAGCTCATCGGCCCCGTGAAGGTGCTGCTCGACGCTTATGCCGAAGGCAAGATCAATGCGGTGTACCTCAGCTACACCAAGTTCATCAACACCATGAAGCAGGAATCGGTGGTGGAGCGCCTGCTCCCCCTGTCCTCCGCGCAGATGCAGGCCGAGTCCACCGAACACGGCTGGGATTACATCTACGAGCCCGATGCGCAGAGCGTCATCGACGAGCTGCTGGTTCGCTATGTCGAATCGCTGATCTATCAGGCCGTGGCTGAAAACATGGCGTCCGAGCAGTCGGCGCGGATGGTGGCCATGAAGGCCGCCACCGACAACGCCGGCAGCGTCATCGGCGAGTTGAAGCTGGTCTACAACAAGACGCGTCAGGCGGCGATCACGAAGGAACTGTCCGAGATCGTGTCCGGTGCCGCCGCTGTGTAAGCAGCTCGACAGACAAACCTATTTGGAGCGAGAAAAATGGCTCAAGAGAATTCCCAAATGAACACTGGTGTTCAGGGCAAGATTGTTCAATGTATCGGCGCCGTGGTGGACGTGGAGTTTCCGCGTGACCAGATGCCCAAGGTCTACGACGCCTTGAAGCTCGAAGGCTCCACGCTGACGCTGGAAGTCCAGCAGCAGCTGGGCGACGGCGTGGTGCGTACCATCGCCCTGGGTTCGTCCGACGGCCTGCGCCGCGGCATCGTGGTGTCCAACACCGGCAACCCCATCAGCGTGCCCGTTGGCAAGGCCACCCTGGGCCGCATCATGGACGTGCTGGGCGCGCCCATCGACGAGCGCGGTCCGGTCGACCAGGCCCTGACGGCTTCCATCCACCGCAAGGCTCCTGCGTACGACGAACTGTCGCCATCGCAAGAGCTGCTGGAAACCGGCATCAAGGTGATCGACCTGGTGTGCCCGTTCGCCAAGGGCGGCAAGGTGGGCCTGTTCGGCGGCGCCGGCGTGGGCAAGACCGTGAACATGATGGAACTCATCAACAACATCGCCAAGGCCCACAGCGGTCTGTCGGTGTTCGCTGGTGTGGGCGAGCGGACCCGCGAAGGCAACGACTTCTATCACGAAATGGCCGATTCCGGCGTCGTGAACCTCGAGAAGCTCGAAGAGTCGAAGGTCGCCATGGTCTACGGCCAGATGAACGAGCCCCCGGGCAACCGTCTGCGCGTGGCCCTGACCGGCCTGACCATCGCCGAGTCGTTCCGCGACGAAGGCCGCGACGTGCTGTTCTTCGTGGACAACATCTACCGCTACACGCTGGCCGGCACCGAAGTGTCCGCGCTGCTGGGCCGCATGCCTTCCGCCGTGGGCTACCAGCCCACGCTGGCCGAGGAAATGGGCCGCCTGCAAGAGCGCATCACCTCCACCAAGGTCGGTTCGATCACCTCCATCCAGGCCGTGTACGTGCCTGCCGATGACTTGACCGACCCATCGCCTGCCACGACCTTCGCCCACTTGGACTCCACCGTGGTGCTGTCGCGCGACATCGCCTCGCTGGGTATCTACCCCGCCGTGGACCCGCTGGACTCCACCAGCCGCCAGCTCGACCCGCAAGTCGTGGGCGAAGAGCACTACGCGGTCGCCCGCGGCGTGCAGGGCACGCTGCAGCGCTACAAGGAACTGCGCGACATCATCGCCATCCTGGGGATGGACGAACTGGCTCCCGAAGACAAGCTGGCCGTGGCCCGCGCCCGGAAGATCCAGCGTTTCCTGTCGCAGCCGTTCCACGTGGCCGAAGTGTTCACCGGCTCGCCCGGCAAGTACGTGCCCCTGGCCGAAACCATCCGTGGTTTCAAGATGATCGTGGCTGGCGAGTGCGACCACCTGCCCGAGCAGGCGTTCTACATGGTCGGCACCATCGACGAAGCCTTCGAAAAGGCCAAGAAGCTGGCTGCGTAAGCCCGCCGGGGCGGCCCCGCCCGGCGTGTTCGGCGCGTGAACGGCTTCGGGCCTTTCACCGCGCCGCGTGCCTGAAGCGCCGGCGCTGCCACGACTGCTTGCCCCCACTTTTTGAACATTGAAGGAACGACCATGGCCAACACCTTTCACGTCGACGTCGTCAGCGCCGAGGAGTCCATCTTCTCGGGCGAGGCACGCTTCGTGGCGCTGCCGGGTGAAGCGGGTGAACTGGGCATCCTGCCCAAGCACACGCCCCTGATCACGCGCATCAAGCCCGGTTCCGTGCGCATCGAGCTGGCCGACGGCAATGAAGAATTCGTCTTCGTCGCCGGCGGCATCCTGGAAGTGCAACCCGACCGCGTGACCGTGCTGTCCGACACCGCCATCCGCGGCAAGGACCTGGACGACGAGAAGGCCAGCGCCGCCAAGGCCGCCGCCGAGGAAGCGCTCAAGAACGCCAAGAGCGACCTCGACCTGGCCAAGGCCCAGTCCGAGCTGGCCGTCATGGCCGCCCAGATCGCCGCGCTGCGCCGGTTCCGCCAGAAGCGCTGAGCCTCCGGGCTGCATGCGCCGCCGCAAGCCTCGGTAAAGAGCCTGGCGGTCTGCCAGGCCGCAAAGCACCACGAAGCCGCCCCGTCCGGGCGGCTTTTTTCATGGGCAAAAGCTTTTCCCGTTCACCGTGGGTCGACTGCTGCGCGGACACTGGCCTGACCTCGGATGTCCACACCTCTGCCGCGCAGGCGAGGTGGCTGCTCTGGCGGGAGTGCCCGGAGAACACCCAGGTGCCGCCGGAAGACTGAGTGTGCTGCTCCGATCTGCGTTCAGTCTGCGGGGCCTCGCCTGCGCGACATCACGGGGGCATCCGGCAAGCCATCGCCGGCGCTTTCGGCGATGACCAGGTCTGGCCCGTCAGCCGCCGCTTCCGTGGCCGGAAAGTGCGCCACCAGCAGTGCCGATACCTCCGCCAGCGCCTGCGTCAGTCCCTCTTCGTGCCGGTTCGCGCGGAACGCGGCGCCCATGTCGGCCACCAAGTCGCGCCAGGCTTGCGGCGAGATGACGCGGGCCAGGGCGCGGTCGGCGACGATCTCGATGGCGTGGTCGGCGTGCAGCAGGTAGATCAGCACGCCGTTGTTGTGCTCCGTGTCCCAGACGCGCAGCTTGCCGAACTGGGTCACCGCCCGTTCGCGGGCGCTGGCGCCGCGCAGCAGGTACGACCAGGGCAGCCCGCCTTCGATGCAGATGCGGATCTGGCCGGTGTGGCGCTGCTCGCTGGCGGCGACCCGGCGCGTGAGTCGCTGCAGCGCGTCGCCCGGCAGAGCGCGGCGCACGGCGCCTTCGGACCAGCGATGGCGGCACATGCGTGCCAGGCGCTGCCAGAGCGACGGCGCGCGCGGCGAGGGCGGCTGCGGAGGGCGCGCGCCCGACGGGGCGGTGGAAGGGGAGCCGGAGCCGGGCGGAGACGGTGCACCGCCGGATGTCGTAGTCGTCATCGTCGTCGTCTTCATGAGCCTGTGTCTACCAGTCGCCGGAGGCCCCGCCGCCCCCGAAGTCGCCGCCGCCGCCGGAGCTGAATCCGCCACCCCCGCCACCCGAGCCGAAGCCTCCGCTCCAGCCGCCGCCACCACCCGCCCAGCCACCCATGCCGCCGGCGGCCGCGCTGCCGCCACCGCCATGCCAGACGGTGCCCGTGCGTCCGCCAAAGAGCCAGGTGTAGAGCAGCGCCAGCACCGCCACGCCACCGGCGATGAGCAGGCTGGAGGTGACCAGCAAGGCCAGCCCGCCCGCGCCGCCGCCCACCAGCAGCCCGCCCAGCCCCTTGCCGAAGACGCGGCGGGCGAGCGGGCCGCCCACCATCACGCCGAAGAACAGGAACACGGCCAGGTCGGTCCAGTCGAAGCCGTCGCCAGGCTGGCCCTGGCCGGAGCGCTGCGTGGTGGTGTCGCCGGGCACCGGCAGGCCCTCCCCGGCGATGCGCGCCTCGATCTGGTTGACCGCCGCCGTCAGCCCGCCCGCGAAGTCGTTCTGCTGGAAGCGCGGCTTCATGGCGCCGTCTATGATGCGCGCGGCGGCGATGTCGGGCAGGGCGCCCTCCAGCGCCTTGGCGACCTCGATGCGCATCTTGCGGTCCTGCTGGGCGACCAGCACGATCACGCCATCACCCACGTCGCGGCGGCCGATCTTCCACTGGTTGGCCACGCGGTTGGCATAGGCCGCGATGTCTTCGGGGCGGGTCGTAGGCACCATCAGCACCACCACCTGCGAGCCGTGCCGCTGCTCGATGCCGGCCAGGCGCGCCTCGAGCGCCTGGCGGTCGGCGGCCGGCAGGGTGCCGGTCTGGTCGATCACCCGAGCCGACAGCGGCGGCACCGGCAGCAGTGCCTGCGCGGCGGCCGGCGGCGGCAAGAGCCAGGCTGACGCTATCAATAATATAGCTAGCAGCGCTTGTACCACGGGCGCTAACGGCATGTTTGGCCTGAAAACAGAGGGCCTCAGGGGCGCGAGGCCGCCGGGCGCGAGAAGTCCACCGTGGGCGGTGTGCTGATCTGCGCCTCGTTCTGCACGGCGAAGCTGGGCTTGGGGTCGTAGCTGAACACCTTGGCCGTCAGGTTGGTGGGAAAGCTGCGTGCCAGCACGTTGTACTCCTGCACCGTCTGGATGTAGCGGTTGCGCGCCACGGTGATGCGGTTCTCGGTGCCTTCCAGCGTCACGCGCAGGTCGCGGAAGGCCTGGTTGGCCTGCAACTGCGGGTAGCGCTCGGCCACCACCATCAGCCGCGACAGCGCGCCCGACAGCTCGCCCTGCGCCTGCTGGAACTTGTTGAACGCCTCGGGGTTGTTCAGCGTCTCGGGCGTCACCTGGATCGACGTGGCCTTGGCGCGCGCCTCGACCACGCGGGTCAGCGTGTCCTGCTCGAAGGCCGCCTCGCCCTTGACGGTGGCGACGATGTTGGGCACCAGGTCGGCGCGCCGCTGATACTGGTTGAGAACCTCGCTCCACGCCGCCTTGGATTGTTCGTCCAGGCGCTGGAAGTCGTTGTAGCCGCAGCCCGAGAGGGCGAGCACGGTGGCAAGCAGGGCGAAAAGACGTTTCATGGTGGTGCCGCCCCGGCGCCGCGAAGCCGGCGACACTGCCAATGGCCGCTGGGGCAGGCCGCATTGTGCCTGCTGGCGCCAGCCGCCTTTGTCCGTGACAACGCGGGCGGCGCCTCGGACAATGGCGCACCACCACAGTCCACCCGCGCCCGTCCATGACCCGACCTTCCCTGCGCGCCGCCACGCTCGGCGGCTCGCCCGACGACACCGAATCCGCCTTCTACGACGCACTGCAGGCCGGCGACATCGACCGCCTGATGGCCTGCTGGGCGGACGACGACGAGATCGTCTGCGTGCACCCCGGCGGCCCCCGGCTGCTGGGCCCGGGCGCGATCCGCTCGGCCTTCGCCGCCATGTTCGAGCACGGCACGCTGCGCGCGCGGCCGACCCAGGTGCACCGCGTGCAGGCGCTGGCCAGCGCCGTGCACAGCGTGGTCGAGCGGGTCGAGGTGATGCTGCCCGACGGCCCGCGCGAGGCGGTGGTGCAGGCCACCAACGTCTATCACAAGACCGCCCAGGGCTGGCGGCTGGTGGCCCACCATGCCAGCCCCGGCACGGTGCAGGCGGCCGCCGCGCCCGAGTCCGCCCCGCCTGCGGGCCGGCTGCACTGATTCCGCCCAGGGTTCATGGTGTTTTGGCCCGCTGGCGCCCGTCCGCCCGGCGCATGGTGCTATGAAATATAGAGCGCCCATCTGGCTGCCGGGCGGCAACGCGCAAACCATCTGGCCGGCCCTGTTCGCCCGCCGCACCGTCGGGCCGCGCCCCGTCTACCGCCGCGAACGCTGGACCACGCCCGACGGCGACTTCGTGGACGTGGATTTCCTGGCGCCAGATGCCGTGCGGCGCGCCGTGCCACCGCCCCTGCTGGTGCTGTTCCACGGGCTGGAGGGCTCGTCGCGCAGCCACTATGCCGAGGCCTTTGCCGACGTGGCCCGCGAACGGGGCTGGCGCTTCGCCGTGCCGCACTTTCGCGGCTGCAGCGGCGAACTCAACCTCGGCCCCCGCGCCTACCACTCGGGGGACCACGAAGAGATCGACTGGTTGCTGCGGCGGCTGGCCCACGCCGGCGGGCCGGCCGGCGCACCGGTGTGGGCCGTGGGCGTTTCGCTCGGGGGCAGCGCGCTCCTGCGCTGGGCCGCCGAGGCCGGGAGTCATGCCGCCCACCTGGTGAATGCCGTGGCCGCCGTCAGCGCGCCCCTGGACCTGGCCGCGGGCGGCGCGGCCATCGGCCGGGGCTTCAACCGCCAGGTCTACAACCGCATGTTCCTGCGCAGCATGGTGCCCAAGGCGCTGGCCAAGCTGCAGCAGCACCCGGGCCTCTTCGACCGCCAGGCGCTGCTGGCGGCGCGCGACCTCCATGCCTTCGACAACGTGTTCACGGCGCCGCTGCACGGCTTTCGCGACACCGACGACTACTGGCGGCGGGCCTCGGCCCAGCCCCTGCTGCCCGCCATCCGCGTGCCGGCCCTGGTGCTCAACGCGCTGAACGACCCGTTCGTGCCGGCCGCCAGCCTGCCCACGCCGCAGCAGGTGGGCCGGCACGTCACGCTCTGGCAGCCGGCGGGCGGCGGGCATGTCGGCTTCCCGGCGGGGACCTTCCCGGGGCACGTGCGGGCCATGCCGGGCGCGGTGGCCGACTGGCTGGCCGCGCAGGGCGCCGCCACCTACGCGGCGGCACACCCCGCCCAGGCAGAATCGCCCCATGGATGACATCGTCAGGCAGGCCATCGCCAAGTGGCCCCACGTTCCCGACTGCTACGGCTGGCTGGGCCTGGACGCGCGCGGCCACTGGTACATGCGCGACGACGCCACGCAGGCCCAGGGCCCGTTCCCGCAGGCGCGGGGCTCGCGCCTGCAGCACGACAAGCTGATCGAATTCATCCAGCGCAACTACGAGGCCGACGCCCAGGGCCGCTGGTTCTTCCAGAACGGCCCGCAGCGCGTGTACGTGGAGTTGGAAGCGACGCCGCTCGTCTGGCGCTTCGGCGCGGATGGCGTGCCGGTGGCCCAGAACGGCGCGCGCCTGACCGAGGGCGGCTACTGTCTGGTGGATGAAAACGGCTATGTCTACCTGGCCTGCGGCGCGGGCCTGGGCCTGGTGCACACGCTCGACGTGCCGCAGGTGGCCGATGCCATCGAGCAGGGCCGGTGGGAGCCGCATTCGGTGCAGTCGGCCGACCTGCCTGGGCGCTACGGGTTCGTGCGCAGTCCCGCTCGGCAGGCGTCGGGCACTCCAGAGAGCGCACCGCCGCCGGCGTAAGAAAAAAGCCGGCTGCAAGCCGGCTCCGGGTCGAACAAGGCGGCTGGCCGACGCCAGGCGCCGTTGCCAGGTGTCTCAGCCGCCCGATGCGGGCGCTGCTGGAGCGGAGGCGCCAGCCGCTGCGGGCGCCGCGCCGGGCCGGTCAGGCTCGGCGAACTTCGCGCCGGCGGAGTTGGCGAGATAGGCCACGCCGCGTGCGATCTCCGTGTCGTCGAATTCGCCGCCACCTTGCGGTGCCATGGCGCCCTTGCCCTTGAGCGCCGACTGCACCAGCGTTGCAAAGCCCTGCTGGATGCGCGGCGCCCAGGCGGCGGCATCGCCCAGCTTGGGCGCACCGGCGGCGCCGGTGGCGTGGCAGGCGGCGCATTGGCCCTTGAAGACTTCCTCGCCGGGGCGCAGCGGACGGTTGGCGTCGCGCACCTCCACCATGCCGACCTTCTGGATGCGTTCGGCCACCGCCTTCTCGGGATTGGCGCCGCCCTCGGCCGGCTTGTTGCCGGAGGTCACGAACATCACCAGCCCGATGATGGCGAAGATCGGAAGCACGAAAGAAAAAAGGACCGTCACCAGCAGCTGCTTGGGGTTCTTGATCGGTCCGGTATGCGCTTCTTCGTGGGTGTCGCTCATGACGTCCTCTGTGGGGCTTGGGGGCTCGCTATCGTGAATTTTTTCATTATAGGAGTCGCCCCGCGGGCCGGCCGTTGGGGAAAACGGCCCCCCGCGCCCCCTTGCGCTACGTCAAGAACGTGGTGCCGTTTGCGGCGTTTCGCTCCATCCGCCGCCCAGCACGCGGTACAGCGCGACCTGATTTTGCAGGCGCAGCAGGCGCGTCTGCACCAGGTTCTGCTCGGACGCGAACAGCGAACGCTGCGCATCCAGCAGGTCCAGGTAGCTGGCCACGCCGTTGCGATAGCGCAGGTCCGACAGCTCGAAGCGCTTGCTGTCGGCCTGCGCCTGGGTGCGCTGGGCGTTGAGCTGGTCCTGCAGCGTGGCTTCACCGGCCAGCGCATCGGCCACCTCGCGGAAGGCCGACTGGATGGAGCGCTCGTACTGCGCCACCGCGATCTCGCGGCCGGCGCGGGCCGATTCCAGCGTGGCCTGGTTGCGGCCTGCGTCGAAGAGCGGCAGCGCCAGTTGCGGGGCGAGCGAAAACGCCCAGCTGCCGCCCTTGAACAGGCCCGACAGCTCGTCGCTGACCGTGCCCACGCTGGCGGTGAGCGCGATGCGCGGGAAGAAGTTCGCCCGGGCCGCGCCGATGTTGGCATTGGCCGCGATCAGCTGCTGCTCGGCCTGGCGGATGTCCGGCCGGCGCGCCAGCAGGTCCGACGGGAGGCCGGCCGGCAGCGGCGGCATGGGCTGGGCGTTGGCCAGCCGCGCCGATGAGAGGCTGGACAGGATCTCGGCCGGCACCGGCTGGCCGAGCAGCAGGGCCAGCGTGTTCTCGTCCTGCAGGCGTTGGCGGCGCTGCTGCGCGTAGGTGGCGCGGGCGGCTTCGGCCAGGCTGATGGCCTGGCTGTTGTCCAACTCGGAGCTCACGCCGTTTTCCAGCCGCAGCCGGGTCAGCTGCACCGACTCGTCCCGCGTGCTGAGCGTGCGGCGCGAGATATCGAGCAGCTCCTCGTCGGCCTGCAGGTTGAACCAGGCCGTCGCCACCGAGGCGACCAGGCTGATCTGCGCGGCCTTGCGCGCTTCCTGCGTCGCCAGGTACTGCGCCAGCGCCTGTTCCTTCAGCGCGGCGATGCGGCCGAAGAAGTCGATCTCCCATGCCGACAGGGCCAGGCCCACCTGGTACTGGTTGGCGTACTGGCCGGTGGCGGCGCTGGGCTGCCGGGTGGCGTTGGCCACGCCGTTCACGGTGGGGAACTGGCCGGCCCGCTGGATCTGGAACTGCGCGCGCGCCTGCTCGATGTTGAGCACCGCCACGCGCAGGTCGCGGTTGTTGTTGAGCGCGATGCCGATCAGCGCCTGCAGCCGGGGGTCGGAGAAATACTCCTTCCAGTCGATGTCGGCGGCTGCCCGCGCATTCGCGCCCTCGCTCACGTTCGCGCCGGGCGATGCGGCGGCGGCGGCGCCCGGCGTGCCGTAGGTGGCCGGCACCGGCGCGGCGGGCCGCTCGTAGGTGGGAATGAAGCTGCAGCCCGCCAGCAGCGCGGCCAGGGCCACGGCGGTCAGCGCGGCGGGGCGCGCGAACGGAGTGGTGTGCGTCATGGGTCGGTTCTCCAGAAAGGCGCGGCAGGGCGTCATTGCGCGTCCTCCGCATGGCGGTGCAGCTGGGCCTGGTGGGCGTCGTGTTCCTGCTGGCGCTTGCTGCCCTTGAAGAACGAGCGCACCAGCACGAAGAACACCGGCACGAACACCACCGCCAGCACGGTGCCGGTGATCATCCCGCCGATCACGCCGGTGCCGATGGCGCGCTGGCTGGCCGAGCTCGCGCCCGAGGCGATGAACAGCGGCACCACGCCCAGCGTGAACGCCAGCGAGGTCATGATGATCGGGCGGAATCGCAGGTGGGCGGCTTCCAGCGCCGCCTCCAGCACGCTCTTGCCCTCGGCCTGCAGGTCTTTCGCGAACTCCACGATCAGGATGGCGTTCTTCGCCGAGAGGCCGATGATGGTCACCAGCCCGATCTGGAAATACACGTCGTTGGACATGCCGCGCAGCAGCGTCGCCAGCAGCACGCCCAGCACGCCGAGCGGCACCACCAGCATCACCGACACCGGAATGGTCCAGCTCTCATACAGCGCGGCCAGGCACAGGAACACCGCCAGCAGCGAGAACGCGTAGAGGATGGTGGCCTGGGAGCCCGCGAGCTTCTCCTCGCGCGACTGGCCGGTCCATTCGAAGCCGAAGCCCGGGGGCAGCTGGCCGGCGAGGCGTTCCATTTCCTTCATGGCGTCCCCGGTGGAGTAGCCAGGCCCCGCGTCACCCGCGATCTTGATCGACGGATAGCCGTTGTAGCGCACCGTCTGCATGGCGCCGGTGATCCAGCGCGTGGTCGCGAAGGTCGAGAGCGGCACCGTCTGGCCCTTGTTGTTCAGCACCGGCAGATCCAGCACCGACTCGGGCTGCATGCGCGCCGCGGAATCGGCCTGCACCACCACGCGCTGCAGGCGGCCCTGGTTCGGGAAGTCGTTGATGTAGGCCGAGCCCAGGGCCGTGGACAGCGCGCTGCTGATGCTGTCGAACGTGATGCCCAGGGCGTTGGCCTTGTCGCGGTCGATGTCGATCTGCATCTGCGGCGCGTCTTCCATGCCGTCGGGGCGCACGCCCGCCAGCACCTTGCTCTGCGAGGCCATGCCCAACAGCTGGTTGCGCGCGCCCAGCAGGGCGTCGTGACCCTGGGCGGCGCGGTCCTGCAGGCGGAAGTTGAAGCCCGTGCCGGTGCCCAGCTCGGGGATGGGCGGCGGGCTCAGCGCGAAGATGAACGCGTCGCGGATGCCCGAAAGCGCCCCGAAGGCCCGGCCGGCCACGGCCGAGGCCGAGTGGTCCGCGCCCTCGCGCTCGCTCCAGTCCTTCAGGATCACGAAGGCCAGGCCCGCGTTCTGCCCCTGGCCCGAGAACGAGAAGCCGGCCACGGTGACGATGTTTTCCACCTCGGGCTGCTTGAGCATGAAATCTTCCACCTGCGACAGCACCGCCGACGTGCGCGACTGCGCCGCACCCGGGGGCAGTTGCACGTTGGTGATGATGTAGCCCTGGTCCTCGTTCGGCAGGAACGACGTGGGCAGGCGGGTGTACACCAGCGCCACCGCGCCCAACAGCACGGCGTAGATGATCATCATGCGGCCGCCGCGGCGCAGCAGCTTGCCCATCCAGCTTTCATAGCGGTGCGTGGTGCGCTTGAACGAGCGGTTGAACCAGCCGAAGAAGCCCTTCTTTTCCGCGTGATGGTCCGGATCGACGGGTTTCAGCAGCGTGGCGCAGAGCGCCGGCGTGAGCGACAGCGCCAGGAAGGCCGAGAAGGCGATCGAGGTGGCCATCGTCGCCGCGAACTGGCGGTAGATGTTGCCGGTGGAGCCGGCGAAGAACGCCAGCGGCACGAACACCGAGATCAGCACCACGGTCACGCCGATCACGGCGCCGGAGATCTGGCCCATGGCCTTGCGCGTGGCCTGCAGCGGCGGCAGGCCCTCTTCGGCCATGATCCGCTCCACGTTCTCCACCACCACGATGGCATCGTCCACCACGATGCCAATCACCAGCACCATGCCGAACATGGTCAGCACGTTGATCGAGAAACCCATCGCCAGCAGTACGCCGAAGGTGCCCAGCAGGGCCACCGGCACCACGATGGTCGGGATGATGGTGTAGCGGAAGTTCTGCAGGAACAAAAACATCACGATGAACACCAGCACCACGGCCTCGATCAGCGTGTGCACCACCTTCTCGATGGAGACCGACACGAACTTGGAGGTGTCGTAGGGCACGACATAGTTCACGCCCTGCGGGAAGAACTTCTTGAGCTCCTCCAGCTTGGCCTTCACGGCCTTGGCCGTGGCCAGCGCATTGGCCGACGGGGTGGGCTGCACGCC
The DNA here is from genome assembly GCF_040365715.1 of Acidovorax sp. FG27. Taxonomy (NCBI): domain Bacteria; kingdom Pseudomonadati; phylum Pseudomonadota; class Betaproteobacteria; order Burkholderiales; family Comamonadaceae; genus Acidovorax; species Acidovorax sp. FG27. The sequence goes on along the minus strand of NZ_BAABVY010000007.1, from coordinate 15,476 downwards.
CAGGCCCACAGCCTGCTTGCCGTTCAGGCGCGCGCTGGTGCTGTAGCTCTGCGAGCCCAGCTCGATGCGGGCGACGTCGCGCAGCCGCACGGAGGAGCCGTCGGTGTTGGCGCGCAGCACCACGTTGCCGAACTGCTCGGCCGTCGAGAGCTGGCCCTTGACCACGATGGTGGCTGCCACGGGCTGGCCGTTTTCGGCCGGCAGGTCACCCAGGTTGCCGGCAGACACCTGCACGTTCTGCGCGCGGATGGCCGCGTTCACCTGGTCCAGCGACAGGTTGAAGCCCTTGAGCTTGGCCGGGTCCACCCACACGCGCATGGCGCGTTCCGAGCCGAACTGCGTCAGCGTGCCGACGCCGGCCACGCGCTGCAGCTCGGGCACGACGTTGCGGGCGGCGTAGTCGTTCAGCGCCTCGATGCTCACGTCCGGGTTTTCCGTCGTCAGCATGGCGAACATCAGGAAGTTCGAGCGCGACTGCTCCACGCGCACGCCCTGCTGCGTCACCGCGCTCGGCAGCCGCGGCGTGGCGCGCGAGAGGCGGTTCTGCACGTCCACCTGCGCCAGATCGGCGTTGGTGCCGGGCTCGAAGCTCAGCGTGATGGAGCCGGTGCCGTTGGCCTGGCTGGTCGTCTCGACATACGCCAGGCCCGACGCACCGTTCATCTCGCGCTCGATCACCGCGAGCACGCTGTCCTCCAGCGTCTGGGCGTTGGCGCCGGGGTAGGCCACCGACACCTGGATGGTCGGCGGCGCCACGGCCGGGTACTGCGCGATCGGCAGCTTGGTGATGGAGATACCCCCCATCACGATGATGAAGATCGTGATGACCCATGCAAAGATGGGCCGTTCGATGAAGAACTTGGCCATGTGCCGCGCTCCTTGTTCTTGTTCTTACGACTTGGCGGGGGCGGCTGCGGCTGCAGGGGCCGATGCGGGCGCGGCGGCCGGCTTGGCGCCGGGTGCCTGCCACGGCACGGGGTTCACCACGATGGGGTCGCCGGGCTTGCCGCGCGGCAGCTTCTGGAAGCCGTCCACCATCACCTTCTCACCGGCCTTGAGGCCGTCGGTCACCACCCAGCTGGTGCCCTGCGCGGGGCCCAGCTTCACGGTGCGGGGGGTGAGGTGGTTGTCGGGGCCGACCACCATCACGGTGTCGCCCTTGGCCGAGCGCGTCACGGCCTGCTGCGGCAGCAGCACGCCGTTGTCCACCTGGGCCTGCTCCAGCCGCACGCGCACGTACAGGCCGGGCAGCAGCAGGCGGTCGGGGTTCGGGATTTCCGCGCGCAGCGTCACCTGGCCGCTGGTGGCGTCCACCGTGAGGTCGGTGAACAGCAGCCGGCCGGTCTGGCCGTACACGCTGCCGTCTTCCAGCACCAGGCGCACGTTGGCCGAGCCGCTGGCCGACTGCTTGTACTTGCCGCTGGCGATGGCCGTGCGCAGCTTGAGCGCGTCCGCCGCCGACTGCGTGAAGTTCACGTAGAGCGGGTTGATCTGCTGGATGACCGCCAGTTCGGTGGCCGTGCCCTGGCCCACCAGCGCGCCTTCGGTCACCAGCGCCCGGCCGATGCGGCCGGAGATCGGCGCCGTCACCGCGGCATAGCCCAGGTTGATGCGCGCGGAGGTCACCCCCGCCCGGGCGGCGGCCAGGTTGGCCTCGGCCGTCTTCTGGGAGGCGACCGCGTTGTCGTATTCCTGCTTGCTGATGGCGTTCACCGCCACCAGGGGGCGGTAGCGCTCGGCCAGCGCGCGCGCCTGGGCGACGTTGGCCTCGGCCTGCGCGACGCTCGCCTGGGCGCTTTCCAGCGTGGCCTGGTAGGGCGCGCTGTCGATGGTGAAGAGCCGCTGGCCGGCCTTGACGTCGCTGCCTTCCGTGAAGAGGCGCTTTTGCAGGATGCCGGCGGCCCGCGCCCGCACCTCCGCGACCCGGGACGCTTCCAGTCGGCCGGGCAGTTCGGTGACCAGGCCCACGTCGCCCGGCGTCACGGTCACCACGCCCACCTGGGCGGGCGGCGGCTGCTGCGGCTGCGCGGAGGCGGCCGCCCCGTCGTCCTTCTTGCCGCAGGCGCTGAGCAGGACGGCGGCCACCAGGGCCGCGGCCACGGCCGAGGCGGTGGTGCGGAAGCGGGGCCGGGGGGTGGGATGGATGGCGGAATCGGCGGGCAGGCGCTGCATGGAAGTCCTTCGGATCAAGGCAAGGCAACAAGCAAAAAACGGGAATTCCGAGCCGTCGGCCTCCCGGCCGGCACACGCCAGCACGCAGGAGGGGCTTCGGAAAGAGGGCAGATTGTACATACAAACATGAATGTATAATTACTACGACGGCGCTTTCCACGACGCCGGCAGGAGACATTCCAAACCCATGGCTAGAAAAACCAAACAGGATGCAGATGCTACGCGTTCGCGTTTGCTGGACGCGGCGGAGCAAGTTTTCTACGACAAGGGCGTATCCCGCGCGTCGTTGAACGACATCGCATGCGCCGCGGGTGCCACCCGTGGCGCCATCTACTGGCATTTCAAGGACAAGGGCGACCTGTTCACCGCGATGATGGACCGCGCCACGTCGCCATTGCAGCGGGCGAACCGTGACGACGAGGAGTTTTCCCGCTCGCAGGAGGAGCCGCTGCAGCGCCTGCGTGACCGCATCGACTACGTGCTGCGCACCATCGCCACCGACGCCCGCGCCTGCCGGGTGTTCGAGATCGCGCTGTTCCGCGTCGAGTACGTGGACGAACTCGCCACCGCGCGCGACCGGCACATCTCCGAGTGCGGAGGCTTCCAGCAGAAACTCGAGGACGACCTGCAGGCCGCCGCCGCGGCCCAGGGCATCACGCTGCCGCAGGGCGCCCACTGCGCCGCCATCGGCCTGCGCTCCGTGTTCGAGGGGCTGATGCAGACCTGGTTGCTGAACCATGCCGACTTCGATCTGCTGGGCGTGAGCCGCATGGTCGTGGACGCATATCTCAAGGGCTTGGGTTTCAGGCTCTGAGGGCGTGCGATAATCCGCCGCTTGGCCGCGTACCACGCGCGGCCCCCGTCAAGCGGCTGTAGCTCAGTGGATAGAGTATTGGCCTCCGAAGCCAAGGGTCGTGGGTTCGATCCCCGCCAGCCGCACCATTTTCCTTCGCCGCCCCGGCGCATCCGTCGGGCCGCCGGCACCGGCCGTCAGGCCGCTTGCACCGGCTGCGCGGGCAGGTGGATGCGGCCGGATTCGCCGGCCACGTTCCAGGGCCTGCGCACCCCGCCCAGCGCCTCCGCCACGGCCAGCCCGGCCTGCAGGCCGTCTTCATGCAACCCCGAGCCGAAGTAGGCGCCGCAGAACCAGGTGCGCTGGCGGCCCTGCAGCGACCAGAGCACGCGCTGCGCACGCAGCGCAGCCACGTCCAGGCGGAGATGTTCGCGGGTCTGCGTGTGCACCTGGTGCCGGGCCGCAGGCTCCTGCAGCGGGTTCAGCGTGAGGAACCAGTCCTGGCCGGCCGGCAGCGGCTGGAGCCGGTTCATCCAATAGCTCACGCAGGGGCCGCCCGGGGCAGCCCGGTCCGCCAGGTAGTTCGCGCCGGACCACACCGCTCTGCGTCGCGGCATCAGTGACGGGTCGGTGTGCAGCACCGCCCGGTGGCGGGTGTAGGCGAACGCACCCAGCAGCGCCCGCTCGTCGTCGCTCGGCCGGGGCAGCAGGCGCAGGGCCTGGTCCGCGTGGGTGGCGATCACCACCTGGTCGAACCGGCCGGACTCCCGCGCATCCGCCGTGCGCACGAACACGCCGCCCGGCACGCGCCGCACCTCCACCGCGGCCTGGCCCAGCCGCAGGCCGGGGCCCAGGGACGCCACCAGCCGCTGCACGTACTGGCGGCTGCCGCCGCGCACCGTGCGCCCGTCGCGGCGCTCGCCCAGGCTGAGCAGGCGGTGGTTCTCGCACCAGCGCAAGAAAGCCTCCACCGGGTACTGGCCCACCTGCCCGGCCGGGATGGACCCCATGGCGGCCGCCATCGGGTAGAGGTGGTCTTCGCGAAAGGCCCGGCCGTAACCCTGGCGGTCCAGAAAATCGTCGAGGGGCGCCAGCCCGTACCGCGCCGCCCGCTGCGGCCCCTGCCGATAGAAGCGCACCAGGTCGCCCAGCATGCCGAGAAAGCGCGGGCGCAGCAGGTTGCGCCGCTGCGCGAAGAGGCCGCTCAAGCCGGAGTCGCTGTACTCCAGCGCTCCGCGGTCCAGGCTCACGGCGAACGACAGGTCGGCGGCCACGGTCTCCACGCCCAGGTGCCGGAGCAGGGCGGCGAGGTTGGGGCTGGCCGGCTCGTGGTAGGCGATGAAGCCCATGTCCACCGGGATCCGTCCCTGGGCCGTGGCGACGTCCACCGCATGGGCTTGGCCGCCCGGGCGATCCTCGGCCTCGAACAGCTTCACCCGGTGGCGGGCGGACAGCAGCCATGCGGCCGACAGGCCGGAGATGCCGCTGCCGATCACGGCGACGTCCAGCGCCTGGTCCGGCGCCTGGCCCACGGCCCGCTCCCGAGGGCTCCCCGTGCCGGGGTTTTCTTCTGCTTGCAAATACGACATGCGCGGTATACGGCAGCGCACCGCGTTTGGATTTGGTTGACGTTTCCATGCGCGCCGGAGCCCCGAAGGTGGTGTGATCTAATGCCGCGAGCGCTGCGTAACAGCAGCATGACCACCGCCTTTTCGCCGTCCGACGGGCCCGCCACGGCAGCGAGGTCGCGGCCGCCCTACCTGTCGATCGTGACCACGAACCCTCCCAGCGGCGCGATGCCGAACGGCGACGAGTTGAGTGCCTGGCTGCAGGCCGTCGCGGCGCACCAGGACCGGCAGGCCTTCGCCGCCGTGTTCAAGCATTTCGCGCCCCGGGTCAAGGCCTACCTGATGCGGCTCGGCAGTCCCGAGGGCCTGGCCGAGGAGCTGATGCAGGAAACCATGGTCAGCGTCTGGCGCAAGGCCGCGCTCTACGACGCCGCCCATGCCGGCGTGTCCACCTGGATCTTCACCATCGCCCGCAACCTGCGGGTGGACCAGCTGCGCCGCAAGGGCCAGGCGCTGGGTGCCGACGCGGGCGAATGCGATGCCGATGCGCTGGAAGACACCGCCCCGCAGCCCGACGAGCTGCTCAGCATCCAGGAGCGCGAGACGCGCCTGCGCGACGCGCTGCGCCAGCTGTCGCAGGAGCAGGCCCACATCCTGCGGCTCTCCTTTTTCGAAGAACACCCGCATGCTCGCATCGCCCAGGAGCTGGGCATTCCGCTGGGCACCGTGAAGTCGCGCGTGCGGCTTGCCATCCACCATCTGCGCCGGCTGCTGGGCGCGCTCGAGCCATGATCCGCCACCACCCCGAAGACGCGCTCATGCTCGCCCACGCCGCCGGCCAGTTGCCGGCCGGGCCGGCCATCGTCGTCGCCAGCCACATCGAGCAGTGCCCGCACTGCCGCCAGCGCCAGCAGGCGTTCGAGGCCCTGGGCGGCGCGCTGCTGGAGACCATCGAGCCCGCGATACCGCAGCCCGACGCGCTGGCGCGCACCCTGGCCGCCATCGACGCGCAAGCCACGCCGCCCCGTCCGACCACCGCTGCCGTTGCGGTCCGCGCGGGCCGGCCGCCGCTGCCGCCCGGCGTGCGGTGGCCCCAGGCGCTGCACGGCTGCGCCGTCGCGCCCTGGCGCTGGGTCGGGCCGGGCATGCACTGGAGCCGGGTGACCGTACCGCACGACCCGGACAGCAATCTCTTTTTGCTGCGCATGGCCGCCGGCAGGAAGCTGCCCGTGCACAGCCACAGCGAGCTGGAGATGACGCAGGTGCTGTACGGCTCCTTCCACGATGGCCGCCAGCACTATGGCGCGGGGGACTTCGACGGCGCCGACGACACCGTGCACCACCAGCCCGTGGTGTCGGGCGACGGCATCTGCGTCTGCCTGGCCAGCGTGCAGGGCAACCTGCTGCCGGCGGGGCGCATCGCCCGCGCCATCGGCCGGCTCGTCGGCCTGTAGCCCCGGCCCGCGCCGGGGGTGCCGGCGTCTGCCCCGCGCGACGCCGTGCCTCACCGATGGCAGGCTGCGGCACCGTCTGACATGGCAGTGCCTTGCGGAATCCCTTTAATGGGCCCATGCCGCTTTGGGAGACCTCCGTGTCCAAAACCTACCGCCAGCACCCCGACAAGCCCAAGCCCCGCGAGCTCAAGCGCCGACGCCAGCGCGAGGCCATGGTGATGCGCTCCGGCGCCCACACGGCCGTGCTGCTGCCCGACCCCGAGCCGCCGATCTGGAAGCCGCTGGGCTGAGAAGGTATGAAAGAACCCGCCATGCCCGCTCGCACCGCAAAAACACGCCCCTTCGGCGTTGCAAATGCTCGCCATAGCCCGAGCTATGGCTGCGCTTTGCGCCTTGACGGGACGCGTTTGTGCGGCCCGCTCGGGCGCGCCGGCTTCATTCACACCTTCTGAGCCTTGCCCCGCCGGGTCAGCCCAGGCGCGGCAGGCACTCCCCGTCCACGAACACGCGCAGCTCGCCGCTGTCGAAGGCGGTCCAGGTCTCGTTGGTGGTGAGCGGCGCCGTCACCACCATGGCCACGCGGTCGTGCGGCGTGGTGTGGGCCGAGAAGTCGATGTGCAGGTCTTCGTCGCACAGATGCGCCTGCGAGAACGGGTGCTTGCGGATGATGTAGTAGAGCGAGGTGGAGGCATGCGCCCAGAGCGCCTGCCCGTTGGACAGCAGGAAGTTGAAGGTGCCGTGCGGCGCGATGCGCGCGGCCAGCTCCTGCAGGGTGAGCGTGAGTTCGGCGATGCTGGGCACGCCGGCATGCGACTTGGCGATCTCCTGCATGATCCAGCAGAAGGCGTGCTCGCTGTCGGTCGAGCCCACCGGCTGGAAGTGCGAATGCAGGCGCGGCCGGAAGTCCTTCAGGTCGCCGTTGTGCGCGAACACCCAGTAGCGGCCCCACAGCTCGCGCACGAAGGGGTGGCAGTTCTGCAGCACCACGCTGCCCTGCGTGGCCTTGCGGATGTGCGCGATCACGTTCTGGCTGCGGATGGGGTAGCGGCGGATCAATTCGGCCACCGGCGAATCGACGGCGCGCTGGTGGTCCACGAAGTGCCGCAGGCCCCGGTCCTCGAAGAAGGCGATGCCCCAGCCGTCGGAATGGTCGGCCGTGTTGCCCGCGCGCTGCGCGAAGCCCGTGAAGCTGAAGGTCACGTCGGTCGGCGTGTTGGCGTTCATTCCCAGCAGCTGGCACATGGCGGTCGCGGCCTTTCTTGTCTCGTCGTCGGGGTGGGCTATTCGGGTCGGGCGGCCGGCGCTACGGGCCGGCGCGGGTCGCGCAGCTGCCAGGCGGCCAGCAGCGCCGCCAGGCACAGCGCCGTCAGCAGCAGGAAGGTCTCGCCGAAGGCCTGGATGCGGGCGGCGCTGCTGGCCACCGTCTGCAGCGAATCGCCGTGCGCGGCGATGCGCCATTCCAGCACGATGCCGCACAGGCTCACGCCCGCCGCCCCGCCCAGCATGCGCACGAAGCTGATGGCGCTGGAGCCTTGCGCGATGAGCGGCTTGTCCAGCGGCCGCATCGCGCCCAGGTTGAGCGAAGGCAGGATGAAGCCCAGGCCGATGCGCCCCAGCACCGCGAAGCCCACCAGCATCCAGAGGCCGCTGTGCAGATCGACCAGCACCATCAGCCCGAACGACAGCGCCAGCAGCGCCAGGCCGATGCTGACCAGCAGCTGCGTGGGTTGCGTGTCGGCCATGCGGCCCACCAGCGGAATCGTGAGCGCCAGCACGATGCCCGCCGGCAGCATGATGGTGCCCACGTGCGACGCCGACAACTGCAGCCCCAGCTGCATGAACACCGGCAGCAGGTAGGTGGAGCCGAACAGCGCCGTGCCGTAGATGAAGGCCACGATGCTGCCCATGGCGAACGGGCGGTACTGGAAGATGCGCAGGTCCATCAGCGGGCGGCGGCCCTGCCGCTGCAGCCGGCGCTGCCAGCCGATGAAGCCCACCAGCGCGCCCAGGGCCGCCAGCAGCAGCGCGCCGGCCTCGATCGCCGGGCCGCTGTGCAGCGCGACCAGGCCGTTGAGCAGGCACAGCGTGCCCACCCCGCCCAGCACCAGGCCGCGCCAGTCCAGGCTGTCGCCCGCCCGGTCGGCGGCGCGCCCGCCGGGGCCGCTGGCCGGCACGTACTTGAAGGCCAGCGCGATGGAGGCGATGCAGAAAGGCACCACCATGAAGAAGATGGAGCGCCAGCCGAACCAGTCCACCAGCAGCCCGCCGACGCTGGGCCCGATGGCCGGCGCCAGCACCACGCCCATGCCGAAGATGCCGCTGGCGCGGCCCTGCTCGTGCGGCTGGAAGGCGTAGAGGATGATCACCGCCGGAATGGGCTGCACCACCCCGGCGGCCAGCCCCTCCAGCACGCGGGCCACCAGTACCAGCCCGAAGTTGCCCGCCACGCCGCCGCCGATGCCGCCGGCCAGCAGCAGCACCATGGCGCCCACGTAGGTGGCGCGGTAGCCGTAGCGCGAGAGCAGCCAGGGCGTGGTCAGCATGGCGACGGTGGTCGCCACCATGAAGCCCGAGGTGACCCACTGCGCGCGCTCCTGCCCCAGCGCGAAGTGGTGGCTCATGTCGGGAATGGCCACGTTCACGATGGTGGACGACATGATGGAGGCCATCGTGCCCACCATCACGGACAAGAGCAGCAGCCAGCGGTAGCGCTCGCCGTAGCGTTCGCGCAGCAGGGCGGCGGAGGCGGTCATCGCTCTCCTGCGGTCAGCTGCGTTCTGACCAGAGCTTTCCGCCGGTGGCCCAGTTCTCGCGTTTCACGTCGGTGATGAGGATGTCCACCGACTCGGGCGAGCCGCCCAGCACCTCGACGGAGACGCGGGTGATCTCCTCCACCAGCTTCTTCTTTTGCTCGACGGTGCGGCCTTCCATCATCTCGACGTGGTACGTGGGCATGGGTGTGTGTCCTTAGAGGTTGCGCGGGCGGCGAGGGCGGCCCGCAGGGGTGGATGTGCAGCCGGCCATCATATCGGCGCAGGGGACGGCGGCAGGGCGTCGGGCGCCTCTGTGCCGGCCGCGCAGGCCGGGCACAGGCAGGCGCGGCCGATCTGGTCCGGCGGCACGGCGGAGAGCGCCTGGGGCGCCACGGAGGCCGCCATGCACCAGCAATCCGCTGCCGGCTGGCCGGCTTCGATCGCGCAGCGGTTGGCCTGGCCGCACAGCGGGCAGCGCGATGGATCGGTGGGCGGGCGGGTGGCGGTCACGGCGGGGCGATGCGAGGGCGTGGTGGGAGCGTAGAGAGTGCTCGAACCCGCAGTGTAGGCGTGCTGCGCCGCTCGTTTTCAAGCCAAAACAGGCTCCCGCGCTCATGCATGCTGCGCCGGAAGCTATAAAAACAATAGCAATGCGCTGGTCGGCCGAGGCGTGCCCACCCCCGGCGTCCGTGCTGCCGCCCTGGCGCCCCGGCGGCCTATGCGTTCAGGCGCACCGCCGTGTCCGCGATCCGGAACACCGCCACCGCCTGCACCAGCTGCGCGGCCTGCGCTTCCAGCGAGCCGGTCGCCGCGGCGGCCTCCTCCACCAGGGCGGCGTTCTGCTGGGTGACCTGGTCCATCTGCGAGATGGCCTGGTTCACCTGCTCCAGCCCGGAGGTCTGCTCCTGGCTCGCGGCGCTGATCTCGCCCACGATGTCGGTCACCCGGCGCACCCCCGCCACCACGTCGCGGATCACCGATCCCGCTTCCTCCACGAGCCGGTTGCCGGCATCCACCTGCGTGACGGAGTCGTCGATCAGCGTCTTGATCTCCTTGGCGGCGGTGGCGCTGCGCTGGGCGAGCGTGCGCACTTCCGACGCCACCACGGCAAAGCCCCGGCCCTGCTCGCCGGCGCGGGCCGCTTCGACGGCCGCGTTCAGCGCCAGGATGTTGGTCTGGAAGGCGATGCCGTCGATCACGCCGATGATGTCCACGATCTTGCGCGATGCCGTGTGGATGCCGCCCATCGTGGTCACCACGCGGCCCACCACCTCGCCCCCGCGCACCGCCATGTCGCTGGCCGAGCGGGCCAGATGATCCGCCTGGGCGGCGTTGTCGGCGTTCTGGCGCACGGTGGAGGTCATCTGCTCCATCGACGCGGCGGTCTGCTGCAGCGCGCTGGCCTGCTCCTCGGTGCGGCTGGAGAGGTCCAGGTTGCCGGTGGCGATCTCGCTCGACGCGAGGGCGATGCCGTCCGCGCCGTGGCGCACCTGGCTGACGGCCGTGCGCAGTTGCGTGCCCATCGCGTCCAGCGCACGCAGCAGCTGGCCGGTCTCGTCGCGGGCGGTGCTCTCGGCCCGGGCCGTCAGGTCGCCGCGGGCCACGGTCTCGGCCACATCCACCGCCCGGGTGAGCGGGCGGGTGATGCTGCGGGTGATGAAGAACGCCAGCGCCGCCGCCGCCAGCAGCGCGACGGCGCCCAGCGCCAGCATCTGCGCCCGTCCCTGCTCGAAGCCTGCGCGGATGCCCTGGGCGGTGGCGTTGATGCCGGCGCGCTGCTGGTCCAGCAGCGCCTGCAGGCTGGCCAGGTACTGCACGCCGGCCGGGCGGAACTGGCTGTCGAAGAGGCGCTCTGCCGCGTCCGCCTGGCCGGCCGCCTTGGCCTGCGTGATCGCGTCGCGCGCCGCCACGTACTGCTGCCGGGCCTGCGACAGCGTTGCGAACAGCGCCTTTTCCTCGGGCGACTCCAGCAGCGCCTCCAGCTGCTTTTGCTGCTCGCTGGCCATGCGCGACGATTCCGCGTTCTCGGCGGCGAAGAAGGTCGCCAGCGCCGGGTCGGCGCTCTTCACCACGGCGGTGGTGCGCCGCACGCTGGTGTGGATGGTGCGGTACCAGTCCGACACCAGCCGTTCCTTGGTCAGGGGCTGAGCCATCATCGTGTCGGTGGCGGCGGCCACCGCCTGCAGCCGCCACACGCCGATCGCCAGGATGGCGGCGGTGAGCACGATGAGCGCGACGAAGGCCAGCGCCAGGCGGCGGCCGATGGAAAGATGGTCGAGCCGCATGCTGCGCTCCGGGATTCGTTAGGCCTTGTCTATCGGCTCGATAGCGCCGTTCTGAAGGCCTGCGACCTAGCCCATAGGGATTAGGCGGGCGCCCGGAAAGCAAAAACCCCGGGCCGATGGACACGGCCCGGGGTAGTCGTCAGGCAGCGCGCGGCGGCTCCCGCGCCGGCCCGTCTTCGTCGCTTCAGGCCTGGCCGGCCTTGACCTTCAGGCGCCAGGCGTGCAGCAGCGGCTCGGTGTAGCCGCTGGGCTGCTCCTTGCCCTTGAAGACCAGGTCGCAGGCGGCCCGGTAGGCGGCGGATTCATTGAAGCGGCCGGCCATCTTCTGGTAGAGCGGGTCGCCGGCGTTCTGCTGGTCCACCACGGCGGCCATGCGCTCGAAGGTGGCGCGCACCTGCGCCTCGGTCACCACGCCGTGCAGCAGCCAGTTGGCCATGTGCTGGCTGCTGATGCGCAGCGTGGCGCGGTCTTCCATCAGGCCCACGTTGTGGATATCGGGCACCTTGGAGCAGCCCACGCCCTGGTCGATCCAGCGCACCACGTAGCCCAGGATGCCCTGGGCGTTGTTGTCCAGCTCCTGCTGCTTCTCGGCATCGCTCCACTGCGGCTTGGGCGACACGGGAATGGTCAGCAGGCCGGTCAGCAGGTTGTCGCGCTCGGCGTCGGCGCTGGTCTTCTCCAGTTCCTTCTGCACCTCGGCCACGTTGACCTGGTGGTAGTGCAGCGCGTGCAGCGTGGCGCCGGTGGGGCTGGGCACCCAGGCGGTGTTGGCGCCGGCCTGGGGGTGGGCGATCTTCTGTTTCAGCATGTCGGCCATCAGGTCGGGCATGGCCCACATGCCCTTGCCGATCTGCGCCTTGCCGCGCAGCCCGCACGACAGGCCCACCAGCACGTTGTTCTTCTCGTAGGCCTGGATCCAGGCGCTGGCCTTCATGTCGCCCTTGCGCACCATGGGGCCGGCCTGCATGGCGGTGTGCATCTCGTCGCCCGTGCGGTCCAGGAAGCCGGTGTTGATGAACGCCACGCGCGCCGAGGCGGCGGCGATGCAGGCCTTCAGGTTCACGCTGGTGCGGCGCTCCTCGTCCATGATGCCCAGCTTGACGGTGTTCTGCGGCAGGCCCAGCAGGCGCTCCACGCGGGCGAAGAGCTCGCTGGCGAAGGCCACTTCGGCCGGGCCGTGCATCTTGGGCTTGACGATGTAGACGCTGCCCTTGCGCGAGTTGCGCACGCCGTTCTGGCCCTTGCCCTGCAGGTCGTAGAGGGCGATGGTGGTGGTGACCACGGCGTCGAGGATGCCTTCGGGAATCTCGCGCTCCTGGCCCTGCGCGTCGGTCCACAGCACGGCCGGGTTGGTCATCAGGTGGCCCACGTTGCGCAGGAACATGAGCGAGCGGCCGTGGAGGCGCACCTCGCCGCTGCCGGCGGGCGCGGTGTACACGCGGTCGGCGTTCAGCCCGCGCGTGACGGTCTGGCCGCCCTTGGCGAAGGATTCGGTCAGCGTGCCCTGCAGGATGCCCAGCCAGTTGGCGTAGCCGGCCACCTTGTCCTCGGCATCGACGGCGGCGACGGAGTCTTCCAGGTCGAGGATGGTGGAGAGCGCGGCTTCCAGCACCAGGTCGCTCACGCCGGCCGGGTCGGTCTTGCCGATGGGCGTGCTGCGGTCGATCTGGATGTCCAGGTGCAGGCCGTTGTGGCGCAGCAGCACCGACGACGGCTGGGCCGCATCGCCCTGGTAGCCCACAAACTGGGCGGCGTCCTGCAGGCCGGTCGTCTCGCCGTTCTGGCGCTCGACCACCAGCTGGCCGCCTTCCACGCGGTAGGCCGTGGCGTCCTTGTGCGAGCCGCTGGCGAGCGGCGCGGCCTGGTCCAGCACCTCGCGGGCGAAGGCAATCACCTTGGCGCCGCGCACCGGGTTGTAGCCCTTGCCTTTCTCGGCGCCGCCTTCTTCGGAGATGGCGTCGGTGCCGTAGAGCGCGTCGTACAGGCTGCCCCAGCGCGCATTGGCGGCGTTGAGCGCATAGCGTGCGTTCAGGATGGGCACCACCAGCTGCGGGCCGGCCTGGGTGGCGAGTTCGTCGTCCACGTTGGCGGTGGTGGCCTGCACGCCCTCGGGCTGCGGCACCAGGTAGCCGATCTTTTCCAGGAAGGCGCGGTAGGCCACCATGTTCTGGATCGGGCCGGGGTTGGCGCGGTGCCAGGTGTCCAGCTCGGTTTGCAGGCGGTCGCGCTCGGCCAGCAGGGCGATGTTCTTGGGCGCCAGCTCGCGCACCAGCTCGCCGAAGCCCTGCCAGAAGGCGGCGGCATCCAGGCCGGTGCCGGGCAGCACGCGGTCTTCGATGAAGCGGTGCAGGGAAGAGGCCACTTGCAGGCCGTTGACAGTGGTGCGATCGGTCATGGAGGGTCTCGGTCGGTGGGGGTGAACACAAGGGAGTGGCGCGCAACGGGCAGGCCGGCACGCCGCCGTCGAATCCACTGTATTGGAATTCTCCACACACATAAACGGCGCGGAAAGCGCAAAACCAGTGACTTTTGCGCACAAGTGGAGGGGTGGGGCGGCCCCATCCCTGCGGGGGCGCAGCGCAGCACCCACTCTTTGCTATTGAAATAATAGCTGTAGGCGCTTATATATCAAGCGCTGGGGGCTGATTTGGCTGGTAATCGCACCTGTGTAATCCCGCAAGCAACTGTGTCCAGTGGTGACACCCGTGCCCATAATCGCCGGCCATGGACAAGCTCAAGGCGTTCGAATCCTTCGTCTCGGTGGCCACGCGCGGCAGCCTGACCGCCGCCGCCCGTGCGGAAGGCGTGGCGCCGGCCATCATGGGCCGGCGGCTCGATGCGCTGGAAGAACACCTGGGCGTCAAGCTGCTGGTGCGCACCACGCGGCGCATCAGCCTCACGCACGAAGGCAGCGCCTTCCTGGAAGACTGCCAGCGCCTGATGGCCGACGTGGCCAATGCCGAGGCCAGCGTGTCCGCCGGCGGCGTCAAGGCCACAGGGCACCTGCGCATCACCGCCCCTGCCGGCTTCGGCCGCCGGCACGTCGCGCCGCTGGTGCCGCGCTTTCGCGACCTGCACCCGGAAGTCACCATCTCCCTCAACCTGAGCGACCGGGTGGTGGACATGGCGGGCGAGGGCTTCGACTGCGCCGTGCGCGTGGGCGACCTGCCCGATTCGTCCCTGGTCAGCGTGCGCATCGCCGACAACCGGCGCCTGTGCGTGGCCACGCCGGCCTACCTGGCGCGGCGCGGCGTGCCGCTGCACCCCCACCAGCTGGCGCAGCACGACTGCCTCACGCTATCCAGCGATGCCTCGCAGACGCGCGGCTGGGCCTTCCGGCTGCCCCGGCAAGAGGGTGGCGGCGGCCCGCAGGAGGTCGTGCACTTCAAGCCCGGCGGCCCGCTGGACTGCTCCGACGGCCAGGTGCTGCACGACTGGTGCCTGGGCGGCTGGGGCATCGCCTGGCGCAGCACCTGGGAGGTCGAGGCCGAGATCGCCGCCGGCCGCCTGGTGGCCGTGCTGGAGGACTTCGCGGCCCCGCCCAACGGCATCTACGTGGTCTTTCCGCACGCCAAGCACCTGCCGCTGCGCGTGCGGCTCTGGATCGACTACCTGAAGCACCAGTACGCGCAGCCCGACTTCTGGCGGCGCGCCAGCGCATGAGCCGCCTGCCGCCCGCGCGTCCCGACATCACCGCCTTCCACAGGAGTTTTTGCGCCATGAGCCAGCCCGCCCGCATTCGCCCCCTCGCCGTCGCCCGCCCCGCCCCTGCGTGGACCTTACGTGCCGCGCTGCTTTCGGCCGCCGTGCTGCTCGGGGCCTGCACGCACACGCCGCCGGGCGGGCCGGCCACCTCCGCCATTCCCACGCCGTCCGCCGCCGGCCCGGGCGTCGGCGCGCCGCCCGCCCGCACGAAGCAGGAGGGCGTGCCGCCCGGCATCGTCAGCGTGACCTATGCCGATCCGCAGCGCATGAGCGACGCCCGCCAGTCGCCGCGCGAGTCCGAACGGGCCCGCCGCGCCTGGCTGGACGCGCTGAGCCTCTACCTGGCCGACCGCGCCGCGCCCCTGCTGGCGCCCGACCAGCGGTTGGACGTGCGCCTTGCCGACGTGCAGCGCGCCGGCGCCTTCGAGCCCGGCCGCGGCGGCGGCGCGGCCGACGTGCGCATCGTGCGCGACATCTACCCGCCCCGCATCGACCTGGAATTCACGCTGCGCACCGACCAGGGCCGCGTGCTCAAGCAGGGCCGGCGGCAGTTGCGCGACGCGATGTTCATGGCGCGGAGCACCCCGTCCGCCAGCGACCCGCTGCGCTACGAGAAGGGCCTGATCGACGACTGGCTGTCCACCGAACTCGGCCGCCGTCCGGACTGAGAACGTGCAAAAGACCCCGCCATGCCCGTTCGCACCGCAAAAACACGCCCCCTCGGCGTTGCAAATGCTCGCCATAGC
>NZ_BAABVY010000006.1:0-91417 GCF_040365715.1 Acidovorax sp. FG27 | reverse complement strand
CCTTGCTGGACTACCCCGAGACGCTCGCGCGGATCGAAGCCGTCTGGCCGACGTCCGACGTGGGCCACTTCATCGCCAACTGCGTTTTCCTCACCGACGGCACCGTGTGCGAGGAGCCGTTCGACCTGGCGGCCTTCGACGACCTGCTGCTGCTGCTCGCCATCTCGCAGACCACCGCGCCCGCGGACCGCGGCACGCTGGCGGCCCGCCGCCGCACGACGCCGCTGGCGGGCGAGGACGGCGGCTGGGCCGCTGGCGCCAGCGGTGCCGCCGCCGGCGCCATGGCAGCGATGCCTGACATCGACATGCTGCCGGACCTGTCGTTCGACGCGCCCTTGGGCGACATGCCCGCCACGCCGCGCCGCCCGCCCGCGCCGCCGCCCGGGCTGGTGGTCGATTCGTTCGACCTCGATCTGGATCTGTCGGAGCCCACGCCCGGCGGCGCCGGCGAAGTGCCCACGGCCCCCGTCGCGCTGCCGAACCCATCCGCGCCCCCGGTGGGCTTCGGGTCGTCCAGCGACCGGTTCGAAGTCAGCTTCGAGCTGGAGGAACTGGAGAAAAAGCGCGGCAAGCCCGAGTAGGGCACGGCGGTGGTGGCAGGTGGCCACGCCGCCTGCGGCGCCCGCAACCCAGGCCGCTAGGCGGCGGCCATGGCGTGCATCAGCTCCGTGGCGGCGGCCTGCGGATCGGCGGCGTTCACCAGCGCCCGCACCACGGCGATGGAGCCAACGCCTGTTGCCAGCACGTCCGGAAACTGCGCCAGGCCGATGCCGCCGATGGCCACCTGTGGATAGCCACGCATCAGCCGCGCATAGGCCGCCAGACGCGCCAGCCCTTGCGGCACCGTGGCCATCTTCTTGAGCGTGGTCGGAAACACCGCGCCCATGGCCACGTAGCTGGGGCTGCCGGCGTCGGCGCGCACCATCTCGGCGTAGCCGTGGGTGCTGACGCCCAGCCGCAGGCCCGCGTCGCGAATGGCGTCGAGTTGATGGGGTGCGAGCGCATCCAGGTCTTCCTGGCCCAGGTGCACGCCGTAGGCCCCTGCGTCGATCGCCTGTTGCCAGTGGTCGTTGATGAAAAGCAGCGCCGGCGTGCCGCGCACGGCCTGCACGGCGGCGCGCACCTCGCGCTCGATGGCCGCTGCGTCATCGGACTTGAAGCGCAACTGCACCGTGGGCACGCCGGCGCGCGCCATGCGGCCGACCCACTCTGCATCCGGCAGCACGGCGTACAGACCGAGCGCGGCCGGGCAGGCCGCGAACGGCCGGGCGTGCGGGCGCGGCTGCAGGCCGAAGTCCGCCGGCTCGTCGGGCCAGCGGCTGGCGTCGAACCGGCCCAGGCGCCGGGTCTGCGCGGCCCAGGCCAGGGCCAGCGTGTGCGCGTCGTGCGGGATGAAGCCCAGCGCGCTGCAGGCCTGGTAGGCGGCCTGCGCGACGGGGTCTTGCAGCCCGGCCGGCGCGCCGCCCGCCGGCTGCGGCGGAAAGTCGGCGTAGTCCGCGCCATGGTGGGCCAGGATGGCCCGCGCCAGCGTATCGACGTCGCCGAGGGTGGGCGTGGTGTGCTCAGCCATGATCGTGGTGCCAGAAAGGAGTGCCCAGCACGGGCGTGCTGGGCTGGGCCGCGTCCTGCGCGGTCATGGCGCCCGCGGTGCGCGCCGCACGGCCGGCGCTCACCGCGTCGGCGAACGCACCGGCCATGGCGATCGGATCGGTGGCCAGGGCGACGGCGGTGTTCAGCAGCACGCCGTCGTAGCCCCATTCCATGACCTGGCAGGCGTGCGAGGGCAGGCCCAGGCCGGCATCGACCAGCATGGGCACGTCGAGGCGCTCGCGCAGCAGCTGCAGCGCATAGGGGTTGACGGGGCCGCGGCCGGTGCCGATGGGCGCGGCCCAGGGCATGACGGCCTGGCAGCCCACGTCCACCAGCCGCTGGCACAGCACCAGGTCTTCGGTGCAGTAAGGCAGCACCTGGAAGCCGTCGCGGATGAGCTGCTCGGCGGCCGACACCAGGTTCAGCGTGTCGGGCTGCAGCGTGTAGTCGTCGCCGATGAGCTCTAGCTTGATCCAGGGCGTGTCGAACACCTCCCGCGCCATCTGGGCGGTGGTGATCGCCTCCTGCACGCTGTGGCAGCCGGCGGTGTTGGGCAGCACCGGCACGTCGAGCTGGCGCAGCAGCTCCCAGAAGCTGCTGCCGGTCTCGGCCGCGTTGCTGCCCTGGCGACGCAGCGAGGCGGTCACCATGGCGGGACGGGCGCGGCGCACGGCCGCTTCCAGCACGGCGGGCGACGGATAGCGCGCCGTGCCCAGCAGCAGCCGGCTCTGGAAGGTCTGGCCGTAGAGCACCAGGGCGTCGGCGGGCGGGGAGGGGGAGTGAAGCGACATGGAAGTGCGTGTGAAGAAGCGGGGACGGGGCGGGCCGGCTCAGCCGCCGGTGACGGGCGCGATGATCTCGACCCGGTCGCCCTCGTCGAGCGCGTGCTGCTCGTAGCGGCCCTTGGGCACGAACTGCAGGTTGACGGCTACGGCGAAGGGCGGGCGGGCGCCGGCGTGGGCGATGGCATCGGACACGGTGGCGGCCGGGGGCAGCTCGGCGGCGGCCTGGTTGATGAAGATGTTCATGGCGTTGGACAGGGAACGGGCGCCGGCGCTGGCGCCGGCTGCTGCGCGGTGCGCAGCTGCAGCGCCAGGCCGAAGCGGGAGGCGAGGGGCGATTGTCCGGTGTGCAGCAGTTGCAGCACCACGTCCAGCATCGCCGGGGCGATCATGAAGCCGTGGCGGTAGAGGCCGTTGACCTCCAGCACCCGATCGGCCGGCTGGCGCACGGCGGGCAGGTTGTCGGGCAGGGTGGGGCGGCATTGCGTGGCGATCTCGACGATGCGCGCCTCGGCGAAGCCGCTGTGCACCGCATAGGCCGCGCTCAGCAGCTCCAGCGTGGATCGCACGCTGGCGGGCGACAGGTCGTCCGATTCGATCTCGGTCGCGCCGATGACGAAAAGGTGGTCTTCCTTGGGCGCGATGTAGATCGGATAGCGCGGGTGCACTATGCGCGTGGGCCGCTGCAGCGTCACCTCGGGGGCGTGCAGCCGCACCACCTCGCCGCGCACGCCGCGCAGCGCCGGCCACTGGCCGCGCGCGCCCAGGCCCCGGCAGTCGATCACCCAGTCGGGCTGGCCTGGCTGCCCGGGGCGGAAGTCCTGCGGCGAGCGGGGGCTGTGCCAGTGCAGCGTGACCGGCAGCGCCGCCAGGGTCGCCTCCAGCGCGGCCAGCAGCTGGCGGTTGTCCAGCTGGCCCTCGCCGGGCAGATAGAGGCCCTGGGTGAAGCGGTGCGCCACGGCGGGCTCCAGCGTGGCCACGCCAGCGCCGTCCAGCGGCTGCATGGCGGGCAGATCGGGCAGGGCCGCCTGGTTGCGCTCCAGCGTGCCGCGCAGACGGGCCGCGTCGGCGGCGTCCTGCCGGTGCCAGAGGATCAGCGTGCCGTTCTGCTGGAAGAACACCGGCGCGGCCAGCGGCGCCAGCAGTTCGGGCCAGCGGGCCAGGGCGTGCTGGCCCATGCGCACCACGGCGGGTTCGGTCACGGCCGACTCGGCCAGCGGCGCCAGCATGGCCGCCGCCACCCGAGCGGCCGAGCCTTCCGCGCCCGGGCCGCCCGCGTCGTACAGGTCGATGCGGTGCCCCTCGCGCGCCAGCGCCACGGCGAGCAGCCGGCCCATGAGGCCCGCGCCCAGCACGGTGATGGAGGAAGGGGATTGCAGCAGGGGAAACATCGTCGTCCGTCGTCGGTCAGCCAGGCTGTGTGGAGGGGCAGACAAAACGGGTGGTTCCGATGTTGAAACTCCCCACGCCAGCATGACCTGGATCGGGTGGCGGGACCTGCCGCGCGGCGCCGGGTGCGCCCGGGCGGCGGTGCAAAAGGGCCCCAGGGTATTTCTCAGTCCGGCACCCCGGGCCCATCGGCCCGGTCGGCGGGACACCCCTGTTTCGTCCGTGCCGCGAATTACAGCACATCGACCGAAGCCCTGCGGTTGACCTGGAGCAGGCGTGCGCGGGTGCGCGGCCCGGCCGGCGGGCAGCGCGCCATGCCGGATAATTTTTGCCATGAACGACATCGATCACCCTTCGCCTGCCGCCGCGCCGCCCGGCGGCCGCCGCTATGCCCGCGTGCTCTCCATCGCCGGCTCCGACAGCGGCGGCGGCGCCGGCATCCAGGCCGACCTGAAGACCTTCAGCGCGCTCGGCTGCTACGGCATGACGGCGATCACCGCCATCACCGCCCAGAACACGCTGGGCGTGCGCGGCATCCACGGCATTCCGCCCGAGATGCTGCGCGCGCAGATCGACGCGGTGGTGGAGGACATCGGCGTCGACGCCGTCAAGATCGGCATGCTGCATTCGCCCGAGGTGGTGCGCGTGGTGGCCGATGCCATCCGCACGCACGGCCTGCCGCACGTGGTGCTCGACCCAGTGATGGTCGCCACCAGCGGCGACCGCCTGATCGCCGCCGAGACGGTGGGCGCGCTGGTGAGCGAGCTGTTTCCGCTCGCCGAGCTGGTCACCCCCAACCTGGACGAGGCCGGCTGGCTGCTGGAGCGGCGCATCGGCGGGGTGGATGACCTCGACGCCGCCGCCAGCGACCTGCTGGCCCTGGGCGCGCGGGCCGTGCTGCTCAAGGGCGGCCACCTGCCCGGCGACTGGGTGGTGGACGTGCTGGCCGGCGCGGGCGGCTCGCCGGATACCGGCCACGAGCGGCTGCAGTCGGCCCGCATCGTCACGCACAACGGGCACGGCACCGGCTGCACGCTGTCGTCGGCCATCGCCGCCCACCTGGCGCTGGGCCTGCCGCTGGCTGCCGCTGTGCGGGCAGCCAGGGCCTACATCCTCGCCGCGATTGCGGCGGGGGCCGACGTGCGCACCGGCCAGGGCCACGGCCCGCTGAACCATGGCCATGCGCCGGTGCCGCAGCGGGTGCTGGGATAGTCTTAGAACGTGTTGACGATCTCGCAGGGGATCGCGTTGGAGCGCAATCGGGATGAGTGGATGCTTCGGATGCGCCGCATGGGCTCATGCCCATGCAAGCAGCCGGAGCCTCAAAACTCGTTGCCATGGCCCGATTTCGCTCCAACCCGAAGGGCAGCGGTGTGGGCGGGCGGTCTGCGGCGTTGCGGCGCTTGTGGATAGCCGTGCTATCCACTGCGCACCGCGCCTTGCACCCCACCCGCCCACACCGCTGCGCGACCCCTGGGAGGTCGTCAACACGTTCTCACCACCCCCAGGCCAGCCGCCGAGCGACCCAGCCCTTCTGGCCGCCCTCGCGCTGCACGTGCGCCCAGCCGTCGGTCTTCTTCAAGGTGCGCACCACCTCCAGGTGCTGCAGCTTGCCGACCACCTTGTGGCGCGTGCCGGGGCCGGCGCGCAACTGGGCGCTGGCGCCCGTCACCACCATGTGCGGCGTCTTGGCGGTGAGCGGCGCATACACCCAGCCCAGGGTGGATTCGTAGTCGCGCACGCGCAGCCAGGAGCCCTTGCGCTGCACGACCTGCAACGGGTAGCCCGAGCCCAGCTCCCACAGCGTGTCGGACCGGGTGGATGGCGTCTCGCGCACGTTGACGCTCGAGCCCTTGATGCTGACGAAGCTCTGCGCACTGGCCGTGGCGGCCGCGGTGAGCAGCAGCCCGGCCGAGAGCACTGCGGCCAGTGCGGTGCGCGCCCGTGTGAGGAAAAGGCTCGAGAGGTGGGCGCCGCGAGCGGTCGGGGAGCGAGGGGTCAGGGCTGCGGTCGAATCAGGCACGGGGCGAAAACTCCTTGGAACGAGAGGATGGAAGCGCGTGCCGCAAAGGACACGCGAGAGGCACGCGAGAGGCACGCGAGAGGCGTGCGAGGGGTTGGCCGCGCACGGCGGCCAACCCGGTTGAGAACCCCGTGACGGCGAAGTTCCTGCTTTTTCGCCGGGGCGCGGCCCGCCATCCGGTGCTTCGAAATGCATAGCGGGGTGCGCAGCATCCATCGGCATTGCAGGCCGAATCAGCTCGAATGGCCCATGGAACCAGCGCATGCCGCTATCAAAAGCGTAGCAAGAGGCCCTCGGCGGACAATAGGCCGGCCCCGGCGCGCCCGCCCACCCGCTCGCATCTCCCCACCGGCCCATTCCCTTGCCCCAACTACCCGACTACGCGGAGCTGCACTGCCTCTCCAACTTCAGCTTCCAGCGCGGTGCATCGCACCCGCACGAGCTGGTGGAGCAGGCCGTCGCCCTGGGCTACGAGGCGCTGGCGATCACCGACGAGTGCTCGGTGGCGGGCGTGGTGCGGGCGCATGTGGCGGCGGCCCGGCACGGGCTGCGCCTGCTGCTGGGCGCGGAATTCGCCTTCGGCCCGCTCACGCTGGTGGCCCTGGCGCGTGACCTGAGAGGCTGGGGCGACCTCTGCGAATTCATCACCGCGGCCCGCCAGGGCGCGCCCAAGGGACAGTACCGGGTCGACGCGATGTCGCCGCTGCACCTGCTGCGCGGCTGCGAGGTGCTGGTCGCGCCGCAGCGCGCGCACTTCACCGACGCGGGCGACCTGCCGGCGCTGCGCGCCTGCCTGCAGGCCGCGCTGGCGCCGCTGCAGCCCGCCAGTACCTGGCTGGCGGTGGAGCTGCACCTGCTGCCCGACGACAACCTCTGGCTGCACACGCTGGAGCGCGCCGGCGCGGAGCTCGGCCTGCGGCTGGTGGCGGCCGGCGACGTGCACATGCACCGGCGCAACCGCAAGCGCCTGCAGGACGTGATCACCGCCGTGCGGCTGGGCCGGCCGGTGTCGGAATGCGGCTTCGCGCTGCAGGCCAATGCCGAGCGCTACCTGCGCCCCCGCGTGCGGCTGGCTGGCATCTACCCGCCCGAGCTGCTGGCCGCCACGCTGGAGGTCGCCAGCCGCTGCACGTTCGATCTGCGCGAGATCCGCTACCGCTACCCGCTCGAGACCGTGCTGCCCGGCATGACCGCGCAGCAGACGCTGGCCTGGCTCACCTGGCAGGGCGTGCAGTCGCGGTTTCCGCAGGGCGTGCCGGACCGCATCGCGGCGCAGATCCACAAGGAGCTGGACCTGATCGCCGACCGGGGGTACGAGATGTACTTCCTCACGGTGCACGACATCGTGCGGTTCGCACGCAGCGTGGGCATCCTGTGCCAGGGGCGCGGCTCGGCCGCCAATTCGGCGGTGTGCTACTACCTCGGCATCACGGCGGTGGACCCGGCCACCTCGCAGCTGCTCTTCGAGCGCTTCATCAGCAAGGAGCGCAGCGAGCCGCCCGACATCGACGTCGACTTCGAACACGACCGGCGCGAGCAGGTCATCCAGTACATCTACGCCAAGTACGGACGCGACCGGGCCGCCATCACCGCCGTGGTCACCTGCTACCGCACCCGCAGCGCGCTGCGCGACGTGGGCCGGGCGCTGGGCATCGCGCCTGCGCTCATCGATGCCTTCGCCAAGGACCACCACTGGTTCGACGAAGCCATCGCCGAGGAGCGCCTGCAGGAGCTGGCCACTGCCTGCGGCGTGCCGCTGCCGGCCCACCTGACCGGGCTGTGGCTGGAGCTGGCCCGCGAGCTGATCGACTTCCCGCGCCACCTGAGCCAGCACGTGGGCGGCTTCGTGCTGACGCAGGGGCCGCTGACCCGCCTGGTGCCGGTGGAGCCGGCCGCCATGCAGGACCGCTCCATCATCCAGTGGGACAAGGACGACCTGGACGTCGTGCAGATGCTGAAGGTGGACGTGCTGGCGCTCGGCATGCTGAGCGCGCTGCGCCGCTGCCTGGACGGCCGGGCCGCGCTGCGCGGCGAGCGCTGGGAGCTGCGGGACATTCCCAACGAAGACCCCGCCACCTACGAGATGATCTGCCGCGCCGACACCGTGGGCGTGTTCCAGATCGAGAGCCGCGCCCAGATGAGCATGCTGCCGCGCCTGCAGCCGCGCACGCTCTACGACTTGGTGGTGGAGGTCGCCATCGTGCGCCCCGGCCCCATCCAGGGCGGCATGGTCCACCCCTACCTGCAGGCCCGGGAACGCCAGCGCGCCTGGGTGGCCGCCGGCCAGCAGGGCCCGCTGCCCATCGAATACGAGAAACTGCGGGACGCGCTGGGCCGCACGCTGGGCGTGCCGATCTTCCAGGAGCAGGTGATGCAGATCGCCATGGACGCGGGCGGCTTCACGGCGGGGCAGGCGGACGACCTGCGCCGCTCGATGGCGGCCTGGCGGCGCAAGGGCGGCGTGCACCGGTTCGAGGGCCTGCTCAAGCAGGGCATGCACGACCGGGGCTATCCCGACGAATTCGCCGACCGCATCTTCCAGCAGATCCTCGGCTTCGGCGAATACGGCTTCCCTGAAAGCCATGCCTACAGCTTCGCGCAGCTGGCCTATTCCAGCAGCTGGCTCAAGCGGCACGAGCCGGCGGCCTTCCTCTGCGCGCTGCTGAATTCGCAGCCGATGGGCTTCTACAGCCCGTCGCAGCTGGTGCAGGACGCGCGCCGGCACGGCGTGCGCGTGCTGCCCATCGACGTGTCGCACAGCGAGGTGGACAGCACGCTGGAAGGCGAGCTGCTGCCGCTGCCCGGCGTGGCGCTGCCCCAGCCGGCGGTGCGGCTGGGCCTGCGGTTGGTGGCGGGGCTGGAGTCGGCCGCGGCCCAGCGGGTGGTGGATGCCCGCCTGTCGGCCGCCGGCGCCTCTGCGCCGCCTTTTGCCTCCACGCAGGCGCTGGCCCTGGCCGCCCGGCTGGAGCGCCACCACCTGCAGACCCTGGCCGCCGCCGATGCGCTGCACTCCCTGTCGGGCCACCGCCGCCAGCAGGCCTGGGACGCTGCCGCGCAGCTGCGCGCGCCGCCGCTCCTGCGCGATGCGCCGGTGGACGAGGCCCCGCTGGACCTGCCCGAGGCCGAGGAGGGCGAGGAAATCCTGTTCGACTACGCCGCCACCGGCTTCACGCTGCGCCGCCATCCGCTGGCGCTGCTGCGCCCTCGGCTGGACCGCTGGCGGCTGCGCACCGCGCTGCAGCTGCAGGAGGGCGCCCGCAGCGGCGACCGCGTGCGCGCCTGCGGCATCGTCACCGTGCGCCAGCGGCCGGGTTCGGCCAAGGGCACGATGTTCGTCACGCTGGAAGACGAGACCGGCTCGGTCAACGTCATCGTCTGGCCCGCGCTGGTGGAAACCTGGCGCGCACCGCTGCTGCGCTCGCGCCTGCTGGCGGTGGAGGGCACCTGGCAAAGCACCACGCCCGAGGGCAGCCAGACGGCGGTGCGCCATCTGGTGGCCCAGCGCTTTCGTGACCTCACCGATCTGCTGGGCCGCATGGCGCAGGCGCTGGACGGCAGCCGCGACTTCCACTGACCGACCCCCGCGTCCGCAGCGGGATTTGCTATCGAATCAATAGCTGCCAGCGCTCATGGAAGGGGCGCCAGCGGCATATTTCGCTTGAATTTTTTTGGTCCTTTAGCGGCTCGCGGCCTTGCGCGGGGCAGGGGCCGGCGCCGCGCCGGCCTTTCCGGCCTTGACGGCCTGGTTGGCGCGGGCCAGCAGTTCGTTGCAGCGCGCATCGTCCTCGGCCGCCGGCACGGTGATCGGCACCAGCGCCAGGGCCACCGGCGCCACGGCGGCGGCGGCCACGGCGGCACCGGCGCGCAGCAGCAGCGGGCCGGCCTCCAGGCCCACCTTCGGGTCGGCGAAGGTGCCGCGCACGTAGAGCGGCGTGCGCAGCGAGAGGAACTTCCACTTCAGCGATTCGGGCTTGATGCGCAGGTCCATCCGTTCGTTGCGCAGGTCCACCGTGCCCACGGCCTCCACCAGCGCTTCTTCGGTGCTGAGCTGCACCGACCGCGTCTGCGCAACGCCGTCCCGCACCGAGAAATCGGCCACGGCGCAGCGCAGCTTCACCTCCTCGTTCTCGCCGAACAGGCGCGAGACCACCACGCTGCCCACGTTCAGCGCCGCCAGGTCCAGCATCTGCTTGCTGAAGGTGCCGTCGCGGATGTAGAGCCGCGCCTCGCCCGAGCTGCTGCCCAGCATGCGAGCCACCGAATTGCCGGTGGCCGACAGCGCCACGGCGCCATCGAGCCGGCCGAAGCTCTTTTCCATCAGCTCGACCTTCGGAAAGAGGGCGGAGAGCCGCAGCCCTTCGACCGAGCCGCGCAGCTGGGTCTTGAGCGGTCCGTCGCGCGCGTCCAGCACCACGCGCGAGTCGATCTTGCCCTGCGCGACGCCGAAGCGCAGCGGCTCCAGCGTCAGCTCGGCGTTCTGCAGTTTGGCGTGCACGCTCAGGTTGTCGATGGGCAGGCTGTCGGGGCGCACGATGCGCTCGCCGGCGAAGGTCAGGTCCACGTCCATCGCGTTCCAGCGGTCGGTGGCAAAGGCGGCATCGGGCAGCACCTTGCCGGCACGCTTGGACGTGCCCTTTTCCTCGCCGCCATCGCCCGTGGGCGCGCCCACCACCGGGCCCAGGTCGGCCAGCCGCAGCTGGCGCGACTTCATCGTGCCTTTGAGCTGCGGGCGGGGCTTGGCCGAGGTGTAGGTCAGGCTGCCCTGCAGGTCGCTCTGGCCCACGGTGCCGCTGAAGTCGCGGTATTCCCAGGTCGCGCTCTCCGGCGCCAGGCTGCCCACCAGGTGGCCGCGTGTCTGGAAGGGCGGCGTGTTGGGCAGCACGATGCCGGTCAGATCGAACAGGTCGCCCATGCTGGCGGCCTTGAGCGCCACCTGGAAGTCGAGCCCCGACAACGCCGCCGGGTTGGCCAGGATGCCTTCGGCCTCGGCCTGCACGCTGCCCGCGCGCGCCTTGACCTGCAGCGGGTAGTTGACGACCTGCTCGCGCAGCGACAGCACTGGGCCGCCCTGGGCCGTGGCCTCCACGCGGGCCTTGCCATACCGGCCCTGCAAGGCCATGCGCACGCCGTACGGGCTGGCAGCGGAGCCCTGCGCGGCGGGGTCGATGGTGTCCACCCGCGCGCGCAGCGCCAGGTCTTTCGTGCCGTCCACGTAGCCCAGCCAGCCGCCCCGGATGATGAGCTGGCCCACGCTCAGATCCCAGGGGTTGTCGGACTTGGCTGCGTCGTCCTGCGCATCGTCCCGCTTCTTGAACGTCCAGTTGTTGCTGCCGTCGGCCTTGCGGCCCAGGGCGATGTCGGGCGCGGTCAGCACCACCGTGTCGAGCACGACCTTGCGCGCCAGCAGCGGCCAGAGCCGCAGGGTGGCGCTGGCGCTGGCGAGCGTGCCCATGGTCTGCGGGCCGCGCTCGGGCGCCTCTGCCGTCGGCGCGTTGGACTGCTCCAGCGCCAGCGCGCGGGCCGCGTCGGAGGCACGCGCCTGCGGTGTCTGCGCCGGCTCGGCGCCGTCGGGCGACGTGGGGAACACGGCCCCGCTGGCGGCCGTGGCGGGTGCCGAGGCCCGGTCGGCGCGGGCGCCGGCCTGCAGCCGCTTGCTGGCGGCCTCGGCCGCGGCGACCTGCTGCTCCGTCATGGGCTGCGGCTTCCGCGGCAGGGCCGGCAGTGTCTTGTCGCCCTTGGATGGCTCTTCGGCCAGGGCGAAGCCCTCGGGGTTGTCCATCACCAGCTGCTGCGCCTGCACGGTCACCCCGGGCACCCAGCGCCGCCAGCCGGTCTCGAGCGGCTGGGGCCAGTGCCAGTCCACCGAGAGATCGCCCTCGATGGCGAAATGCCGGCCCGTGGCCTCGCTGACCTTGGCGTTCACCCACGGCCGGTGGCGGTTCCAGTCCCAGTGCGTCAGCACGATCAGGGCCACGACCACCAGCGCGACCAGGGCGGCGATGAGGGCTAGCGCCCAGCGCAGCACGCGTGCGGGGCGGCGGTTGCCAGGGTGGGGGCGGGCGCCGGGCGGCGTGGGGTCTGATGCAGCAGTGGGCATGGGCGCAAGGGGCGGCGGCTCGGGCGGTGCGGCGCTCGCCGGGGCGACGAGGTGCGGTGCATGCCAGCCGGCCCGATCAAGGGAGCGCGGAGCGCGATGGGCGGATGCTAGTGCGCCAAAGGGTGTTTGCGGCCCGCGGCGCCGGCTTTGCCGCAGTTGTCCTACAACCGGACAGCCGCGCCTTTTCGAAACGGGGCATAACGGCCGGCGGCGCTTGGTGCATGGGCATCTCCTGCTACACATTCGATAGTGGGCGAGACGGGGCGCCAGCCTACAATCGGCGGCATGTACAACCGCAAGGATCCCAAGGTTTTGCCCATGCGGGACGGCGTGGGCCCCAGCTGCGTGGTGACGCCATCGCAGGGTGGCGGCAGCCTGCTGGACTTTCTGGCGGTGCGCCTGCCGCTGGTGAGCCGCGCCGACTGGCAGCGGCGCATGCTGGCGGGCGAGGTGGTCGATGAGTGGGGTGTTCCCGCCACCGCCGACCGGCCCTTCGTGCCGGGCTTGCGAATCTATTACTACCGCAGCCTGCCGAATGAGCCGTCGATCCCGTTCGAAGAGGCGGTGATCCACCAGGACGAACATCTGGTGGTGGCCGACAAGCCGCACTTCCTGCCCGTCGTGCCGACGGGTGCCTACCTGCACCACACACTGCTCGTGCGGCTCAAGCGCCGGCTCGGGTTGCCGGAATTGTCGCCCGTGCATCGCATCGACCGCGACACGGCGGGACTGGTGCTTTTTTCCACCCAGCGCGCCACGCGGGGCGCCTACCAGGCGCTCTTTCGCGACCGCACGGTGCACAAAGTGTACGAAGCCAACGCGCCCTGGCGGGCGGGCATCGCCTTTCCCCGGGAACACGTCAGCCGCATCGAGGAAAGCCCGCAGTTCTTTCGCATGCACGAGGTGCCGGGGGCGCCCAACACCCGCACGCACATGGAGGTGCTGGAACGCGCCGGCGACTGGGCGCGCTACCGGCTCGCGCCCGTGACGGGCAGGCGCCACCAGCTGCGCGTGCACATGGCCGCGCTGGGCCTGCCGATCTGGGGCGACGCCTTCTATCCGGAAGTGAACGACCCGCCGCCCGGCGACTATTCGCGCCCGCTGCAACTGCTGGCGCGCGGTCTTTCGTTCACCGACCCGGTCACGGGCGAGGAACGCTGCTTTCGCAGCGAACGTGATTTGCTGCCCCTGGGCGCGCTGACAGCAGGCTGAAGCGCACCGCGAAGCAGCCCACCACGGACGGGGTCAACGTTCAAGAAAAAAGAGGGGAAGGGGAGCACCGAGTCATCGGGGCGGTGCTGGAGCGGGTGAAGGGAATCGAACCCTCGTATGAAGCTTGGGAAGCTGCCGTTCTACCATTGAACTACACCCGCATCGCCAGCCGCGCAGCAGGGCGGGCCGGGAGCCGAGCCTGCAGGCCGCAGGGCTCGGTGCGCATTCTATCCAGATTCGGTGGCACTTCGATCCTGTAGGCGGGCACGCCGCCGCCGTGTAGGCCGACGCCCAATTGAGTGGCTGCGGTGCGAATGAGGCGTGGACAGGCAAATCCAGCGCGACCCCCGAGGCGTATGAGCCAGCAGTCGCCCGGAGGTCGGGCGGCGCACAGGTTTCCATCACTTCAGGAGAACACGCATGACTTCCCGCATCTCTGCCCGCCTCGCCGCTGCCGGCCTGTCTCTCGCACTGTCTGCCGCCGCGCTGCCCGCGCTGGCGCAGGTCACCGTCGGCGGCGCGCCCATGCTGCCCACCAAGGACATCATCGACAACGCCGTGAATTCGAAGGACCACACCACGCTGGTGGCCGCCGTGAAGGCCGCCGGGCTGGTTGAGACGCTGAAGGGCCCGGGGCCGTTCACGGTGTTCGCCCCCACCAATGCCGCATTCGCCGCCTTGCCCGCAGGTACGGTGGACAACCTGCTCAAGCCCGAGAACAAGGCTGCGCTGACCAAGGTGCTGACCTACCACGTGGTGGCCGGCAAGTGGGATGCCGCGGCGATCTCCAAGATGATCGCCGACGGCAAGGGCTCGGCGTCCATCAAGACCGTGGCGGGCAACACGCTGACGGCCAAGGCTTCCGGCGGCAAGGTGATGCTGACGGACGAGAAGGGCGGCTCGGCCACCGTGACCATCCCGGATGTCTACCAGTCGAACGGCGTGATCCACGTGATCGACAAGGTGCTGCTGCCCAACTGAAACCGCCGCTGAACCGGCCCCGGCCCGCCGTACCGCCGTGCGGGCCGGGCACCGCGGCTGACGGCATCCCGCGCCGGCCTCTTCAGGCGGCGCGCTGCTGCGCTTCCACGACCGACTGGCGGCAGATGTTCAGGCCGGTGGCGGTCAGTTTCAGCGCGCCGCCATCCCATTCCATCCAGGAACAATGCACCAGCTCGTCGATGACGTCGTCGCCGATCTGGCCGGCCTGGTTGCTGCGAAGAAGGCTCTGGATGCGCGGCAGCGCGGCGCGCAGCTCGCCCTGACGGTCTGCGGTGGTGGTTGCGATGGCCATGGTGCCTCCTGTTACTGGATGATTCCGCAGCCTAGCACGCGCCTGCCACCTCGCGACCGCACTGACGCGTCGTCGCAACGGCCAGCCCATCAGGCGCACGGCGCATTGACGAAATTTGAAACTGCGGGTGATTGCTGCCGTGTGCCGCTTGTCCCACCATTTGCGGCTCTTTCCGTCCGCTGCATCGACGGGGCAATGGCTGCTTTGTCTGACGTGGCCCTCGCGCTTTCGGCACTACTGTCGGCACCATGTCAACTCGGAGCCCAGCATGATCACCACCGACCCCACCATGACCAACCTGTTTCTGCAACTGGGACTGGACGAGAGCGCCGAGGCCATCGATGCCTTCATCCAGCAGCACCAGTTGCCGACCGACGTGGGCCTGGCGGAAGCGCCTTTCTGGAACGACGCGCAACGCCAGTTCCTGGTCGAACAATGGAAGGCCGATGCGCCCTGGGCCCTGACCGTGGACCAGCTGAGCGAGGCGCTGCATGCCGATGCAGTGCGCGAGCGGGCGGCGGCCGAGGCAGCGGCGGCCCCCACGAACTGACCCCTCGTTTGCAGAGGCGACGGCCCCGCGAGGGGCTTATCGCCACGCTGCAAACCATCGATCCAGGCCTGCGAAGGCGACAACCTTCGCGGGCCTTTTTGCGTGCCGATGACATGCGCGGCGCGGCGTGAAGCCAATGCGTTGCGATCGATATCGTGACCCAGGTCAAGACAATGGTGGGGTGCGGGCCTTGTCCGACAGAGCGGGTTTGCATCGGCTTGCCGGAAGGCGCCGCACCCGCGGCCTACAACGGTGCTTCGGCCGCGATGGTGCGACCCATCACGAGGAGCCTTTGATGAACCCGAACGAAGCCACTACCCCCATCACCACGGCCACCGCCGACCCCGACCTGCTGGAACAGGCCCATCCCGGACATGGCGTGCCGTCGCAGGACCCGACGCCAGCGGCCCAGGACCCGCTCTCGCGGGCCGAAGCGGTGCGCGAATCCCAATCCGTCCTGATGGGCGGCGGGGTCATGGCAGGCGCCGCCACCGGTGCCGCGATCGGCGTCGCCGCGGCCGGCCCGGTGGGGGTGGTGGTGGGTGGCATCGCGGGCGGCATCGCCGGCGCGCTGGGCGGCGCGGCCATCGGCACGGCCACGCGGGCCGACGATGCCAGCGCACATGCGAACCTGCCGGTGTCCGAAGGCAACGCCGCACACAGCGTGCCCGACAACCCGCAGAGGTAAGCGGCGCACGCTGGTGCCGGACAGGTGGAGGAGGGTTTTCAGCAGCCGGGCGAAACGCAGGAGGCGCCCGAGTGCCGATGTGGGACTATTGCGCCCTGGCAGGCCGACCGGCCCCTTTATCCCCCAACACTGGAGTTCAGCATGCTCACACGCACCCGCGCCGCCATCGCTGCGGTCGCCATCCTTGGCGCCGCACCGGCATTCGCCTTGTTTCCACAACAGGGTATGTGGACCATCGGATCGGAGCTGAACGGCAAACCGGGCCGTGGAGTGCAGATCGACCGGCAGGGCGGGCGCGTGCTCATCCTGACCTATTTCGGCTACCGCGCCGACGGCAGCGCGACCTTCATGCAGGCCAGCGGAGCCATGACGAATGGCAAATCGTTCTCGGGCGAGCTGACCGAATTCAAGAACGGCCCCGCCCTCGGCGGCCCAACACGAAGCGGCGAGGTGGCCCAGGTCGTCGGCCCAGTGGCGGTCGAGTTCGACACCTCCACCTCGGGCACCATCACCTTGCCGGGCGAGGCGCCGCAGAGGTTTTCGCGCTTCCAGTATGAAGACCACACCGTGAGGATCGAGCGCGGCTTTACCGCTTGGGTGTCGGAAAGCAGCTGGATGGGCAGCTATCGAGTGGCGCTGGAAATGTGGACGGAAGGCAAGGATCTGCACATCCAGGAGGTCACCACCCCTGAAGTGGGCGCCCAAACCGTGTGCAAGCTGGTAGGCGAGCTCCGCTCCAACGGAGATGCGTTTGCCTCGGCCGGGACCGCATATTGCGCCGATGGGGTGGGCTGGGCAGGCGCAGGAACGCCCTATCGCATCACCGAGCTGAAGGTGGACGAGTACGGGATTCTCAAAGCAAGACTGAGCTACGGCGCCGATGTCACACGCTACTACAGCGGCAGATGCAAGGAGAATGCCCAGGTGGTGTTTCTCGGACGTCGTCCCTGTCAGGCGGAGGAGTTCGGCTTCACTCCTGGCGACTTGCGTGAGTGACTAGTGATGTAGGGCGGTGATGCCTGCGGTAAATCACTGGCCTGCCCGGAGGGACTCGAACCCCCGACCTATTGCTTAGAAGGCAATTGCTCTATCCAGTTGAGCTACGGGCAGATGGGGCGCCTGGGCAGCCAGCTTCACTCATGTGAAGTGCCTGGGGCGCCGTGCTCGCGGCCAGGCGCGAGGGTGGGAATGATACCCGCCCCCGCGGGGCAGGGCTGAGGCGCTGGCCCCGTTTTTGCGTGGGACGTGGTGTTGCGGTTATAACGGTTCACACGCACGCTCCTGCCGCCGCACCCCGGGCGCAGGGGCCACTTTCCACTCAGCCGGACACCCATTGCCCATGCACGCCAGCCTGCCGCTCATCAACACCATCGCCGCGGCATTGGGTCTGGCGCTGGTGCTTGGCTTCGTGGCCACGCGGGTGAAGTTGCCGGCGCTGGTGGGCTATCTGCTGGCGGGTGTGGTGATCGGTCCGTTCACGCCGGGTTTCGTGGCTGACAAGGAGATGGCGAGCCAGCTGGCCGAGATCGGGGTGATGCTGCTGATGTTCGGCGTCGGCCTGCATTTTTCGCTGGGCGACCTGCTGGCGGTGCGGCGCATCGCCTTGCCCGGCGCGGTGGTGCAGATGGTGGTGGCCACGCTCATGGGCATGGGCCTGGCAACCTGGTGGGGCTGGGGCCTGGGGGGCGCGCTGGTGTTCGGGCTGTCGCTCTCGGTCGCCAGCACGGTGGTGCTGCTGCGGGCGCTGGAGACGCAGGGCATCCTGGATTCGTACACCGGTCGCATCGCCGTCGGGTGGCTGGTGGTGGAAGACTTGGCGATGGTGCTGGTGCTGGTGCTGCTGCCGCCGCTGGCCGGCTGGCTCGGCGGGCCGGACTCGGCGGGAGCGCACGAGCCCGCGAGCAGCGTGCTGCGGACGGTGGGCATCACGCTGGCGCAGGTGGCGGCCTTCGTGGTGCTGATGCTGGTGGTGGGGCGACGGGTATTCCCCTGGATTCTGTGGCAGGTGGCGCGCACGGGCTCGCGGGAGCTGTTCACGCTGTGCGTGGTGGCCGCCGCCGTGAGCATCGCTTTCGGCTCGGCGGCGCTGTTCGGCGTGTCGTTCGCGCTGGGCGCCTTCTTTGCCGGCATGGTGATGCGGGAGTCGGAGTTCAGCCACCGCGCCGCGCAGGAATCGCTGCCGCTGCGCGACGCCTTCGCCGTGCTGTTCTTCGTGTCGGTGGGCATGCTGTTCAACCCCTGGGTGCTGCTCGATCGGCCGCTGCAGGTGCTGGCTGTGGTGGCGGTCATCATCCTCGGCAAGACCCTGGCGGCGGCGGCCCTGGTGCTGGCGTTCCGCTACCCGCTCAACACGGCGCTCACCGTGTCGGCCAGCCTGGCGCAGATCGGCGAGTTCTCCTTCATCCTGGTGGGCCTGGGCGCGTCGCTGGGCCTGCTGCCGCCGGAAGGTGCCAGCCTGGTGCTGGCCGGGGCGCTGATCTCCATCGCAGTCAATCCGGTGCTGTTCCGCGCCATCGCGCCGCTGCAGGAATGGCTCCGGGCCAGGTCGGCCTGGGCGCGCAGCCTCGAGCAACGCGACGATCCGCTGGCGGAATTGCCCATGAGCACCGACCAGCGGTATCTGGCGCGGCAGGTCGTGCTGGTGGGTTATGGCCGGGTGGGGCAGCGCATCGCCTCGGCTCTGGCGGCGCGCGACATTCCCTTCGTCGTCGCCGAGCAGAACCGCGACCTGGTCGAAATGCTGCGCGAGCAGGGCCTGGCCGCCGTCTACGGCGATGCGGTGGAGCCTTCGGTGCTGATCCAGGCGCACATCGCCCGGGCGCACATGCTGGTGATCGCCACGCCCGACACGCTCAACGTGCGCCAGATCGTCGGGACGGCGCGCACCCTGAACCCGGGCATCGCCACCGT
Source organism: Acidovorax sp. FG27 (assembly GCF_040365715.1). NCBI lineage: Bacteria > Pseudomonadati > Pseudomonadota > Betaproteobacteria > Burkholderiales > Comamonadaceae > Acidovorax > Acidovorax sp. FG27. The sequence continues at coordinate 72,882 of NZ_BAABVY010000006.1, read as the reverse complement.
CGTTCGCAGCCACAACGAGGAAGAGGCCCGGCTGCTGGAGCAGGACGGCGTCGGCAAGGTCTTCCTGGGTGAAGAGGCCTTGGCCGTGGCCATGACCGACCACGTGCTGGACTGCGCCGATCAGCGCCACGCGCAGGCGACGGCGACGGCGCCCGGCGGGCTGCACGAACACCGGGCTTGATCCAAAGCCTTTTGGGCAGGCAGCGCCCGCCAATCCTGCGCAGGGTGCTATGAAAATCGAAGCGCCTCGCGGCCGCCGGGCGCCGCGAGCCTTGCGGACTCAGTCCTCCTCGAACACCACCGACGGCGGCGCCATGACCCGGGCGGTTTCCGTCAGACCGCCGATGACGCCGTTGGCGAAGTAGCTGTTCTGCGTGTCGGGCTCCAGCGCCGCCACGGCGACGTTGGCGAGCGGCTGGTTCAGCGGCAGGTAGAAGCTGCCCGCCGGCACATCGATGGCGCTGCGCGCCGAGGTGACCTGCACGCGCACGATCTCGCCGCTGCCGGCGACGGTGCCGCGCACGTCCTGGCGGGCCGAGGTATCGCGGCCGGTTTCCTGGTAGACGTCGGCCAGCAACGAGCCCTGCTCGGCTACCCGCATCACCTGCAGGCCCAGCAGGCGCAGGCGCTCCACCGCCGGCGCGGCGCTGCCGGCCAGCCAGTAGCCGCAGGGGCGGGCGCGGGTCTTCACCGTGCGCAGTTCCAGCGCCGAATTCCAGTCCACCCGCACCGACCGGTCGGCGCCGGTCTGCGGGTCGATCATCAGCAGGTCGCGCTGGGTGGCGCTGGGGCCGGCCTCGATCACCACCTGCCCGCGGCAGGCCTGGGCCGCCACGTCGCGTGCCACGAACGAGCGCACCTGCTCCAGGTTGGACGCCCGCTCCGCGGCGCTGCGCAGTGCCGCCGTGAGCGCGGTCACCTGGGTGTGCACCCGCCGCTGGATGTGGGTGCGGCCGATGCCCACGCCGCGTGTCTCCACCAGCAGGCTGGCGGTGTTCTTCAGGCCGTTGACGTTGCGGCCGGTGTCGGGCTGCGTGCCGCCCATCGACACCCGGCGGTCGTTCAGGTCGGTGGAGGTGGTGTAGTACCACTCGCTGGTCAGGCCCTGCGCCGTGAGCGCCGCGACCATCGGCTGGTGGAACCATTCCAGCGCTGCCTTGTTGATGAACTCGGGCACGTTCGCGGTGGTGGCGTGCTGCAGCAGCGCGTCGTAGCGCTGCACGCCGCCGAACTTCTGCAGGAACCGGCCCACCACGGTGTATTCGTGCGCGTCCAGCACGGCCACCGGGCGGTAGTTGCGCACCAGCCGGGCCAGGGCCTGGGCCTCGGGCGTGTTCAGCAGCAGATGGTCGCGGTTCATGTCGATGCCGTTGGCCGTCACGCGGGTGCCGGCATCGGCACCGTCGGGGTTGGCGCGGGGCACGACGATCACGTTGATGCGGTCGAGCAGGGGTTCCAGCAGGCCTTGCGAAAGCTCGCGGGCCAGCACCAGCAGGGCCTCGCCGGCGGCGGGCTCGTCGCCGTGCTGCTGGCCGATCAGCAACACGGTGGGGCGGCCGCTGGCTTCCAGCGCCGCCACGTCGGTTCCAGCGGCACGGGTCAGCACCAGCGCATGCAGGGGCATGCCGCGCTGCGATGCGCCCAGGTCGAGCAGCGCGGCCCGGGTGCTGCCCTGCGCCGAGGTGGCCAGCCCGCGCAGCCACTGCGCCAGCTCGGCATTGGTGGTGAAGGCGCGGCGGCCGTCCGCCAGTCCCGGGGTGTCGTAGCGCACGGACGGCGCCGGAAAGCGCGCCGCCACCGCCTCGCTGTAGGACAGCGGCTCGTCGCCCGGCGCGGCGGCGGGCGGTGGCGGCGGGGCCGCGTCGGTGACGTTGCCCGGCAGCGGGCTTTGCGGAATGGGCGTGGTGATCACTTCCGCACGCTGGGTGCCCAGGGGCGGGGGCACCGTGCGGGTGGCGGTGGGCGGCGGCGGCGCGGCTTGTGGCCCGCCCGCCGGCCAGGGCGGCAGCGGCGTGCTGCCGCAGGCGGCCAGCAGCGCGGCGGCAGCGACGGCTCCCAGGCGCCAGGCGGTGCGGGGCAGGGTGGCGGACGAAGGGGCGGCGTGCTGGAGCATGGCGGTATGGGGGAGTCTGTCCCGGGCTGCGGATGGTGCGGGATGTTACCTGCGGCGTGTGCGCTTCAGCCATGCCCCGCGCCATGGGGGCGCTTTCGCGGCCTCGGCCTACGCGGGGTCGCGGTCCTCGGTTTGCGCATAAGCAAGCGCGATTTGCTTGGTTGGCCCCGGCCGGTCGGCTACCTACAGTGCAAGGCATCGGCGCCGCATCGGCTCCGGTTCACTGGTTCCGCTTTCCTTCACGCACCTAAGAGAGGGTTTCAACACATGACGGCAACACGGCATTCGGCACCATTCCACCAGGCCAAGGGCCTGCTGCGCACCGGCACTCTGGTTGCCGCACTCGTCTGGACCGGCACCGCGCTCGCCAACACGGCGGCCACCGCCGCCGCGGCGTCCGGCGCGCCCAACGTACTCGTCAGCACCGAATGGCTGGCGCAGAACCTGGCCAACCCGAAGGTGCGGGTGATCGAGGTGAGTGTGAACCCCGGCCTCTATGAACGCAGCCACGTGCCCGGCGCGGTCAACCTGTCGTGGCACACCGACCTGAACGACAGGGTGCGCCGCGACATCGTGGGCAAGGAAGCCTTCGAGGCGCTGCTCTCCAGGGCCGGGGTCGCGCCCGACACCACCGTCGTGCTGTATGGCGACACGAACAACTGGTTCGCGGCCTGGGGCGCCTGGGTGTTCGACATCTACGGCGTGAAGAACGTCAAGCTGCTGGACGGCGGCCGCAAGAAGTGGGAGGCCGAGAACCGGCCGCTCAACAACCGGGCGCCCGAATACGCCGCCACCACCTACCGCGTACAGGCCGTGAACACCCAGCTGCGTGCCCGCCTGGCCGACGCGGTCGCCGCCGCCGAAGGTCAAAGCGACGCGAAGCTGGTGGACATCCGCTCCGCCGATGAATACAGCGGCAAGGTGTTCGCGCCGGCCGGCGTGCCCGAGCTGTCGGTCCGGGCGGGGCACATTCCCGGCGCGGCCAACGTGCCCTGGGGCCAGGCGGTGAAGGAAGACGGCACGTTCAAGTCGCCTGAGGAGCTGAAGAAGCTCTATGCGGCCGTGGGCATCGACGGCAGCAAGCCCGTCATCACCTACTGCCGCGTCGGCGAGCGCTCCAGCCACACCTGGTTCGCGCTCTCCAAGATCCTGGGCTACTCGGTGAAGAACTACGACGGCTCGTGGACCGAGTACGGCAACGCGGTCGGCGTCCCCATCAACAACCCGTCCGGCACCGTCTGGGCGGCGAAGTAGATCAGACCGCCGGCCGGCTGCTGCTGCGGCGGCGGGCCGGCCCGGTCGGGGTGGTTCTGTAGGGGGTCTCCGTTTTCAGCCCGCTTCGCGCGGGCTGTTTTTTTGATTGAAGAGGGCTGGCTGCCCCGCTGGTGTCGAGGGACGGGCGCGGCATCGAAGAAAAAGGGTCGCGTCATGTCTCTGGTTTCTCCCTGGATCGGCGCTGCGCTGGCCGGCGCCGTGATCTGGCTGGCCTATCGGCTGCAGGCGCTGGCCGCCGGCGGGCGCACGCTCGCCTTCGCGCTGCTGGCCGGTGCCGTGCTGGGCCTGGTGCTGCAGCGTTCGCGTTTCTGCTTTTACTGCCATGCCCGCGACTGGTTCGACCGGCGCGACCCGCGGGGCCTGCTCGCCATCGTGCTGGCGCTGGCCGTGGGCTCGGTAGGCTCCACCGTGGTGCTGGGCGGCTGGGTGCCGAATCCGGTGCCGGGACAACTGCCGCCCGACATGCACATCGGTCCGGTCAGCGCAGCGCTGGTGGCCGCGGGCCTGGCCTTCGGCGCGGGCATGGTGGTGTCGGGTTCGTGCATCAGCGCCCATTGGTACCGGCTGGCGGAAGGCTCGGCCGTGTCGCCGTTCGCCCTCGTGGGCGCTGCCCTGGGCTTCGTACTCGGCTTCAAGACGTGGAACCCGCTCTACAGCGCGCAGATCGCCGATGCGCCGGTGGTCTGGCTGCCCGCCCATCTGGGCTATGGCGCCGCGCTGGCCCTGCAGCTGGGCGTGCTGGCGCTGCTGGCCGCCTGGCTGTGGCGCGGCTTTGCCGGCAGGACCTGGCCCGCGCAGGCCGGCGGGGACGGGCGGGTGCCTTCGCTGGGCGCCGCATGGCGGCGTCTCTGGACCGGGCGCTGGCCCTACTGGGCGGGCGGGCTGGCCGTGGGGCTGATCGGCGCCCTGGTGATCGTGCGGATGCGGCCATTGGGCGTGACGGCCACGCTGGGCGGCGCCGCCCGCTCGGCGGCCGAGCGGCACGGCTGGATCCCGGAGCGGCTGAACGGGCTGGATGGCTTTGCCGGCTGCGCCACGGCGGTGCCCGCCACCTGGCTCACCCCCAATGCCCTGCTGCTGGCTGGCATCGTCGCGGGGTCGTTCGCCGCCGCGCTGGCCAGTCGGCAGTTCGCGCCCCGCTGGCCGACGTGGCGCGATGCGGCGCGGGGCCTGGGCGGCGGCGTGCTGCTGGGCTGGGGCGCCATGACCGGCCTGGGCTGCACCATCGGCACGCTGTTCTCGGGCGGCATGGTGGGGGCGCTCTCCGGCTGGGTGTTCGGCGCCGCCGTGTTCACGGCAGTGGGCGTGGGTCTGGCGGTCCTGCGCTGGCATGCCGCACGCCGTGCAGGGCAGGTCGTTTGAAGCGTTTCAGGCCTGCGGCGCTGGGCCGTTCTGGGCCTCCAGCTATTGAAACCATAGCATCCGGCGCCCGTCCACCTTGCGGATCGCTGCAGGACAGGGCCTTGGCTGACGCACGTTAGCCGCGCCCGGCCGCAAGATCCCGGGGTGGCCCGATGTGGGCTTGCTCAGAGGGATGGCATGGCCGACAAGCACGAAGAGTCCGAAGACAACCGATCGAAGAACACACCCAGCGAGCGCGAGCAGCGCGCCCAGCTCCAGCTGGCGACCCTGGGGCCGCATGGCGAGCTGGAGCTGCCGTCCGTCACCATCGACGGCTACAGCCTGGAGCTGCGGGAGGACGGCCAATTCATCGGCGACACCGCCAGCCGCACCGCCTTCCGCAAGATGCTGCAGGCCTGGCGCGAAGTCTTCACCGACATGGCGGGCAAGGACCCGCTGGGCGCCAAGCCCACGCAGGACATCGGCAAGCACCGGCTGGACGAATTGCTGGAAAAGGACGGCCCGGCGGCCGCGGCCATTCGCGCCGCGCAGGAAGACTACGCCCTGCAGCTGTCGCACGTGGTGCAGCGGTTCCTGAAGGAAAAGACCTGGAAGGGCGTCAAGCGCGTGATCGTGGGCGGCGGCTTTCACCAGAGCGAGGTGGGCGAGGGCGCCATCGAACGGGCGGCCGAGCTGCTGGCCGCGGACAAGGTGGCGGTGGAGCTGCGCACGCTGCACCACCACGCCGACGAGGGCGGCCTGATCGGCTGGGTGCATCTGGCGCCGACGGCGCTGCTGCAGAGCTACGACGCCATCCTGGCGGTGGACATCGGCGGCACCAACGCCCGCTGCGGCATCGTGCTCACCCACCTGCACAAGACGCCCGACATGTCGCGTGCCGAAGTGGTGCGCCGCGACAAGTGGAGCCACGCGGGCGACGAGCCCAAGCGCGACGAGCTGGTCGAGGGCATCGCCGCCATGCTGGAGCAACTGCTGGAATATGCGGAAAAGAAAGGCATTCGCGTGGCGCCCTTCATCGGCGTGGCCTGCCCGGGCCTGATCTGCGAGGACGGCTCCATCGCCGGCGGCACGCAGAACCTGCCCGGCAACTGGGAGAGCACGCGCTTTCACCTGCCCCGCGACCTGGCCGAGCGCCTGCCCACCATCAGCGGTGGCCGCACGCAGGTCTGCCTGCACAACGACGCAGTGGTCCAGGGCCTGTCGGAGCTGCCGTTCACGCAGGACGTGAAGCGCTGGGCCGTGCTCACGGTGGGCACCGGCCTGGGCAACGCGAGCTACACCAACCGCGAGCCGACGCTGGATTGAGGGCTTTGCTATCCAATTGATAGCTGTTAGTGCAGATGGATCAAGCGCTGCAGGCCCAAATGACCATGAAAAAACCGCCACAAGGGCGGTTTTTTCATGGGGCGCGGCGTGCCGTCACACCACCTTGGCGATCGCCTGGCAGACGTAGTCGATGTTCTTGCTGTTGAGCGCGGCCACGCACATGCGGCCGGTGTCGGTGCCGTACACGCCGAACTCGTTGCGCAGGCGCACCATCTGGTCCTTGGACAGGCCCGAGTAGCTGAACATGCCGATCTGGTCAGTGATGAACGACATGTCCTGCTGCACGCCGGCGGCCTTCAGGCCGTCGACCAGCTTCTGGCGCATGGCCTTGATGCGCACGCGCATCTCGCCGAGCTCCTTCTCCCACAGGGCGCGCAATTCAGGGTTGCCCAGCACGGCGGCCACCACGGCGCCGCCGTGGGTGGGTGGGTTGGAATAGTTGGTGCGAATGGCGATCTTGAGCTGGCTCAGCACGCGGGCTGCCTCTTCCTTGTCGCTGCACAGCACCGACAGGCCGCCGACGCGCTCGCCGTACAGGCTGAAGCTCTTGCTGAACGACGTCGAGACGAAGAAGTTCAGGCCTGCGGCGACGAACTTCTGGATCACGGCGCCGTCTTCCTGGATGCCGTGGCCGAAGCCCTGGTAGGCCATGTCGAGGAAAGGCGTGAGGCCCTGGGCCTTGACGGTGGCGATGACCTGGTCCCACTGCTCGGGCGTGATGTCGTAGCCGGTGGGGTTGTGGCAGCACGCGTGCAGCACGACGATGGTGCCGGGCGCGGCCGCCTTCAGGCTGGCCAGCATGCCTTCGAAGTTGACGCCGCGCTTGGCCGCGTCGTAGTAGGCGTAGGTGTCGACCGCGAAGCCGGCGTTGGTGAAGAGGGCGCGGTGGTTTTCCCAGCTCGGGTCGGAGATCAGCACCTTGGCGTCGGGGCTGATCTTCTTCAGGAAGTCGGCGCCGACCTTCAGCCCGCCCGTGCCGCCGATGGCCTGCACGGTGGCCACGCGGCCGGAGGTGAGCGGCTCGCTGCCTTCGCCGAAGACCAGCGTCTTCACGGCGTTGTCATAGGCGGCGATGCCGTCGATGGGCAGGTAGCCGCGCGCCGTGGGCTTCTCCATCAGGGCCTTTTCGGCTGCCTGTACGCACTGCAGCAGGGGCAGCTTGCCGTTGTCGTCGAAATACACGCCCACGCCCAGGTTGACCTTGTTCGGGTTGGTGTCGGCAGCGAACTGATCGTTCAGACCCAGGATCGGGTCGCGTGGTGCCATTTCGACGGCGGTGAAGAGAGACATGGAGTTCTTTCCTAGAGCAATAGCGACAAAGGATGTCAAAGCGAACGCCCGGGGCTGTTGTAGTCTGCCGGGTCGGCCCGAGTTTAAGGGTTCCACTCTCCGCCATCCCATGCCAAAACCCATTGAAGCCATGCCGTCCTCGCAAGAGGGCACGTTCGTGCGTTTTCCGGGCTCGCCGTTCGAGCTCTTCCAGCCGTACCCGCCGGCGGGCGACCAGCCCGCGGCCATCGACCAGCTGGTGGAAGGCGTGGAAGACGGTGAAGTCTTCCAGACACTGCTGGGCGTGACGGGTTCGGGCAAGACCTACACCATGGCCAACGTGATCGCCCGCCTGGGCCGCCCGGCCATCGTGTTCGCGCCCAACAAGACGCTGGCCGCGCAGCTCTACAGCGAATTCCGCGAGTTCTTCCCCAAGAATGCCGTGGAGTACTTTGTCAGCTACTACGACTACTACCAGCCCGAGGCCTACGTTCCGCAGCGCGACCTGTTCATCGAGAAGGACTCGGCCATCAACGAGCACATCGAGCAGATGCGCCTGTCGGCCACCAAGAGCGTGCTGGAGCGGCGCGACGTGGTGATCGTGGCGACGGTGAGCGCCATCTACGGCATCGGGGCGCCCGAGGATTACACGCAGATGCGCTTCATCCTGCGGGTGGGCGACGAGTTGAGCCAGCGCGACGTGATCGGCCGGCTGATCCGCATGCAGTACACCCGCAACGAGCAGGATTTCTCGCGCGGCGCCTTCCGCGTGCGGGGCGACACCATCGACGTGTTCCCGTCCGAACACAGCGAGCTGGCCATCCGCATCGAGCTGTTCGACGACGAGGTGGAGTCGCTGTCGCTCTTCGATCCGCTCACCGGGCGCGTGCGGCAGAAGATCCCGCGCTTCACGATCTACCCCAGCAGCCATTACGTCACGCCCCGCGACAAGGTGGTGGCCGCCGTGGAAAGCATCAAGCTGGAGCTGGCGGACCGCCTCAAGCAGTTCGTGTCCGAAGGCAAGCTGGTGGAGGCCCAGCGCCTGGAGCAGCGCACCCGGTTCGACCTGGAGATGCTGAGCGAGGTCGGCCACTGCAAAGGCATCGAGAACTACACGCGCCACCTCTCGGGCGCGCAGCCGGGCGACCCGCCGCCCACGCTGACCAACTACCTGCCGCCCGATTCGGTCATGTTCCTGGACGAGAGCCACCAGATGATCGGGCAGCTGAGCGCCATGTACAACGGCGACCGGGCGCGCAAGACCACGCTGGTGGAATATGGCTTTCGCCTGCCGTCGGCGCTGGACAACCGGCCGCTGAAGTTCGACGAGTTCGAGCGCCGCATGCGCCAGGTGGTGTTCGTCTCCGCCACGCCGGCGGAGTACGAGAAGACCCATGCCAGCAAGGTGGTGGAGCAGTTGGTGCGGCCCACCGGCCTGGTCGACCCCATCGTCGAGGTGCGCCCGGCCACCCACCAGGTGGACGACGTGCTGCAGGAGATCCGCATCCGGGTCGAGAAGAACGAGCGCGTTCTGATCACCACCCTGACCAAGCGCATGGCCGAGCAGCTGACTGACTACCTGACCGACAACGGCGTAAAGGTGCGCTATCTGCACTCCGACATCGACACGGTGGAGCGGGTGGAGATCTTGCGCGACCTGCGGCTGGGCGCGTTCGACGTGCTGGTGGGCATCAACCTGCTGCGCGAAGGCCTCGACATTCCGGAAGTCTCGCTCGTGGCCATCCTGGACGCCGACAAGGAAGGCTTCCTGCGCGCCGAGCGCAGCCTGATCCAGACCATCGGCCGGGCGGCCCGCAACATGAATGGCATGGCCATCCTGTACGCCGACCGCATCACCGATTCGATGAAAAAAGCCATCGACGAGACGGAACGCCGCCGCGCCAAACAGATCGCACACAACGAAGCCGAGGGCATCACGCCCCGCAGTATCGTCAAGCAGGTGCGGGACCTGATCGACGGCGTCTATAGCGAGAAGACCGGCAAGGAAGCCGAGCGGCTGGAGATGGAGTCCATGCGCCGCGCAGAGGTGGAGGACATGTCGGAGAAAGACGTGGCGCGCGAGATCAAGCGGCTGGAGAAACTCATGCTCGACCACGCGCGCAACCTCGAGTTCGAGCAGGCAGCCCGCACGCGGGACCAGCTGACCCGGCTCAAGGACCAGGCGTTCGGCGCTTCCGGCGGGGACCGGGTGTCCCTCTGAGCTACAACATACCGCCGAAAAAGGCGGCGGCAATACCAGATGGTCGGCCCAATGACTGCTTGGTATTGTTACCCGACAAAAACAATAGGGATTTGTGCTATACTCTCCTGAAAGAGTCAACTAATAAAGCCCAGGATGAACCAGGGGCTCCAGCGGGTCCAGGTGCCCGTGTCGGAGTAGGGGGCGGAGACGGTGCCAAGGCCGGTTTTCAGTGAAAACCCTTCGGCGTTTCTACAACGGACAAGCCTGAATTTTAGGAGCTTGCGATGCGTCTCACTACCAAAGGCCGTTTTGCGGTTACCGCCATGATCGATCTGGCCCTGCGCCAGAACAATGGCCCTGTCACCCTGGCGGCCATCAGCCAGCGCCAGCAGATCTCGCTGTCCTATCTGGAGCAGCTGTTCGGCAAGCTGCGCCGCCACGAGTTGGTGGAATCCACCCGTGGCCCCGGCGGCGGCTATACGCTGGCCCGCAAGGCGGGCGACATCACCGTGGCCGACATCATCGTGTCGGTGGACGAACCCATCGACGCCACCCAGTGCGGCGGCAAGGAAAATTGCCTGGGCGAAGCCGGCCGCTGCATGACGCACGAGCTCTGGGCGTCGCTGAACCAGCGCATGGTGGAGTTTCTCGACTCCGTCACTCTGCAAAAGCTGGTGGACGACCAACTCGCCAAGGGCGTGCAGATCGAAGACAAGCCGGTCGTGCGCCGTGCCATCTCGACCACGCCCGTGGTCAAGCCGATCCGGGTGAACGCGCCCAACTCGGTGTTTGCCCTGGGCAACGCCTTCGCCAAATCCTGAACCCCGAGCGAGGGGGCAGGGCGCCGCCCCGCCCGCCGCCGCCATCACCATAGACCGACCGCTGACCTTGCCAGCCCGAATCCTTGATTGAGCCAGCCATGGACATGACTCCGCACTTTCCCATCTATCTCGACTACGGCGCCACCACGCCGGTGGACCCGCGCGTCGTCGATGCCATGATTCCCTGGTTGCGCGAGCACTTCGGCAACCCCGCGTCGCGCAGCCACGCCTGGGGCTGGGAGGCGGAAGAGGCCGTGGAGAAGGCCCGCACCCAGGTGGCGGAGCTGATCGGCGCCGACCCGCGCGAGATCGTCTGGACCAGCGGCGCCACCGAGTCGAACAACCTGGCGCTCAAGGGCGCGGCACAGTTCTACAAGGGCAAGGGCAAGCACCTCATCACCGTGAAGACCGAGCACAAGGCCGTGCTCGACACGATGCGCGAGCTGGAACGCCAGGGCTTCGAGGTCACCTACCTCGACGTGCTGGAAAACGGCCTGCTCGACTTCGAGGTGCTCAAGGCGGCCATCCGCCCCGACACCATCCTGGTGAGCGTGATGTTCGTGAACAACGAGATCGGCGTCATCCAGGACATTCCCGCCATCGGCAACCTGTGCCGCGAAAAGGGTGTGATCTTTCACGTCGACGCGGCGCAGGCCACGGGCAAGATCGAGCTCGACATGGCGACCATGCCCATCGACCTGATGAGCCTGGCCTCGCACAAGACCTATGGCCCGAAGGGCATCGGCGCCCTGTACGTGCGCCGCAAGCCGCGCGTGCGCCTGGAAGCGCAGATGCATGGCGGCGGCCATGAGCGCGGCATGCGCTCCGGCACGCTGCCCACGCACCAGATCGTCGGCATGGGCGAGGCCTTCCGCATCGCCCGCGAAGAAATGGCGCAGGACCGCGCCAAGGCCGTGGCCTTGCAGCAGCGCATGCTCGACGGCTTCAAGGACATCGAGCAGGTGTTCATCAACGGCGACCTGGAGCGCCGCGTGCCCCATAACCTGAACATCAGCTTCAACTACGTGGAAGGCGAGTCGCTCATCATGGGCATCAAGGGCCTGGCGGTGTCGTCCGGCTCGGCCTGCACGTCGGCCAGCCTGGAGCCCAGCTACGTGCTGCGCGCCCTGGGTCGCAGCGACGAGCTGGCGCACAGCAGCCTGCGCATGACCATCGGCCGCTTCACCACCGAAGAAGAGATCGACTACGCCATCTCCACCATCCGCCACAACGTGGCCAAGCTGCGCGAGCTGAGCCCGCTGTGGGACATGTACAAGGATGGCATCGACATCAGCGCCATCCAGTGGGCAGCACACTGAAGAATCGAAGAGGACAACATCATGGCTTATTCAGACAAAGTGATCGACCATTACGAGAACCCCCGCAACGTGGGCTCGTTCGACAAGGGTGATGAATCGGTGGGCACCGGCATGGTCGGCGCACCAGCCTGCGGTGACGTGATGAAACTGCAGATCAAGGTCAACCCGCAGACCGGCGTGATCGAGGACGCCCGCTTCAAGACCTACGGCTGTGGTTCCGCCATCGCCTCGTCGTCGTTGGTGACCGAGTGGGTCAAGGGCAAGACGCTGGACGAAGCGGCTGCGCTCAAGAACAGCGAGATCGCCCAGGAACTGGCCCTGCCGCCGGTCAAGGTGCACTGCTCGATCCTCGCGGAAGACGCCATCAAGGCCGCCGTGCTGGACTACAAGACCAAGCACGCGGCGGTGGCGGCCGACGCACAGGCGGCCTGACGCCATGGCCATCACCCTGACGGAAGCCGCTGCCCGGCACGTGAATCGCTACCTGGCCCGGCGTGGCAAGGGCGTGGGCGTGCGGCTGGGCGTGAAGACCACGGGGTGCTCGGGGCTGGCCTACAAGCTGGAATACGTCGATGCCGAGGAGCCGGAAGACGTGGTTTTCGAAAACCACGGCGTGAAGGTGCTCATCGATCCCAAGAGCCTCGCCTACATCGACGGCACCGAGCTCGACTTCGTGCGGGAAGGCTTGAACGAAGGCTTTCGGTTCAACAACCCCAACGAGCGCGACCGATGCGGTTGCGGCGAGAGCTTCCGCGTCTGACCGCCTGCCCGCCGCGTCCCCCTGCGACCGCCAACGCCCGCCGCGCTGGCGGTTTTTTCGTTACGCCATGAATCTCCAATCCGACGATTTCGAATTGTTCGACGTGCCGCGCCGCTTCGCGCAGGATCGGGCCGCGCTGGATGCGCGCTGGAAGGCTTTGCAGCGCGAAGCCCATCCCGACCGCTTCGCGGGCCAGGCCGGCGCGGCGCAGCGGGTGGCCATGCAGTGGTCGGTGCGCATCAACGAGGCGTATCAGCGCCTGAAGGATCCCTTGCGCCGGGCGTCGTATCTGTGCGAGCTGCACGGCGCTTCGATCCGGGCCGAGGACAACACCGCCATGCCGCCTGCCTTTTTGATGCAGCAGATGGAGTGGCGCGAGTCGCTGGAGGACGCGGCCGGCGATGCCTCGCTGCAGGCACTGGCCAACGAAGTGCGCGCCGCCCGCTCGGCAGCGCTCTCCCGGGTCGAGCGGCTGCTCGATGAGCAGGCCGACTACCCGGCGGCGGCGCAGGAGGTGAGAGCCCTCATGTTCATCGAGCGTTTTGCCCAGGACGTCGAAGCCCGGCGGGACGCGCTGGGACAATAGCGCCACCGTGCGCGGCGTGGGCGGGCAGGGTGATTCGTTCGCCCTGCCGTCCGCCACTCCGACCGGCCGGCCCACGGGTCGGCCTGCTTTCTCCATCACTCAAAGATTCCATGGCGCTGCTGCAGATCTCCGAACCCGGCCAATCCCCTGACCCCCACCAGCGGCGTATCGCCGTCGGCATCGACCTGGGCACGACGCATTCGCTGGTGGCCTCGGTGCGCAATGGCGTCGCCGAATGCCTGCCCGATGATGCGGGCCGGGTGCTGCTGCCGTCGGTGGTGCGGTACCTGGAGGGCGGCGGGCGGCAGATCGGGTGGGACGCGGCCGAGGCCCAGGCGCAGGACCCGGTGAACACGATCGCGTCGGTCAAGCGCTTCATGGGCCGGGGAGTGCAGGACATCGCCGGCCGAGAGAAGCTGCCGTATGTCTTCGTCGACGGAGCGCCCGGCGCCGGCGCGCCGAATGACGACGCCGCCGGCAAAGGCATGGTCGCGCTGGCCACGGCCGGCGGCACGAAATCGCCGGTGGAGGTGAGCGCCGAGATTCTGGCCACCCTGCGGTATCGGGCGGAAGACACGTTCAACGACGATCTCTACGGGGCGGTCATCACCGTGCCCGCGTACTTCGACGACGCGCAGCGCCAGGCCACCAAAGACGCGGCCCGCCTGGCGGGCCTGAACCTGCTGCGCCTGATCAACGAACCCACGGCGGCGGCCATCGCTTATGGCCTCGACAATGCCTCTGAAGGGGTCTACGCCATCTATGACCTGGGTGGCGGCACGTTCGACATTTCCATCCTGCGGCTGACCCAGGGTGTCTTCGAGGTGATCGCCACGGGAGGCGACTCCGCCCTGGGCGGCGACGATTACGACGCCGCGCTGGCCGATTGGGTCTTGCAGCAAGCGGGTGTGCAAGCCACCACGCCCCAGGACAAGGCCCAGGCGCGCTTGGCCGCCCGCCGCTGCAAAGAGGCATTGACTGCTACTGAAAAGATAGCATTCGCCGCAGATATTGCGGGCGCCAGCGTGCATTTCGACGTCCGGCGCGAGGACTTCGATGCGGCCACCGCAGCGCTCACCGCCCGGTCGATCGCCGCGGTGCGCCGCGCCTTGCGCGACGCGCAGTTGGAGCGCGACGACGTGCAGGGCGTCGTGCTGGTCGGCGGCTCCACCCGCATGCCGCAGATCCGCCGCGCCGTGGCCGACTTTTTCGGGCGCGAGCCGCTCACCAATCTCAACCCCGACGAAGTCGTGGCACTGGGCGCGGCCATCCAGGCCAACCAGTTGGCCGGCAACAATGCCGATGGCGATCTGCTGCTGCTTGACGTGATTCCCCTGTCGCTGGGCATTGAGACCATGGGTGGGCTGGTCGAGCGCATCGTCGGACGCAATGAAACCATCCCGACGGCCAAGGCGCAGGACTTCACCACCTTCAAGGACGGGCAGACGGCGCTGGCCGTCCACGTGGTGCAGGGCGAGCGCGACCTGGTGGCCGACTGCCGCAGCCTGGCCCGGTTCGAGCTGCGCGGCATTCCGCCCATGGCGGCCGGCGCGGCGCGCATCCGGGTGACCTTCACCGTGGACGCCGATGGATTGCTCAGCGTGGAAGCGCGCGAGCAGACCAGCGGGGTTCAGGCGCGCATCGACGTCAAGCCGAGCTACGGCCTGTCGGACGACCAGATCGCCCGCATGTTGCAAGAGGGCTTCGCGACCGCCCAGCAGGACATGCGCAGCCGGGCCCTGGTCGAGGCGCGTGTGGACGCCGAGCGGATGCTCATGGCCACCGACACGGCCCTCGCGGCCGACGGCGACGTGCTGACGGCGGACGAGCGCGCCGCGATCGATGCCATTGTGCAGAATCTGCGCTCGCTGCACGCCGCATCGGACGACCCGGCCGCGCTGGAAGCCGCCACGCAGGCGCTGGCCAAGGGCACGGAAAGCTTCGCGGCCCAGCGCATGAACCGCGGCATCCGCGAGGCGCTCGCCGGCAAGAACGTGCAGAGCTTCTGACTCGCGGCCGACCCTGCCAGACGGCGCGCGTTCCCACTTCACAACGTCCCCACTTCCCACCCATGCCCGTCATCAAGATCCTTCCCCACGCCGAGTACTGCCCCGCCGGCATCGAGATTTCCGCCCCCGCGGGCACCTCCATCTGCGAGGCCCTGCTCGACAATGGCATCAAGATCGAACACGCCTGCGACATGAGCTGCGCGTGCACGACCTGCCACGTCATCGTGCGCGAGGGCCTGGCGTCGCTCAACGAGGCCGAGGAAGCGGAGGAAGACCTGCTCGACCGCGCCTGGGGGCTGGAGCCCCAGTCCCGCCTGTCGTGCCAGGCCATCCTGGCGCAGACCGACGTGACGGTGGAAATCCCCAAGTACACGATCAACCACGCCAAGGAAAACCACTGATGTCGCGCCAGATCGTTCTGGACACGGAAACCACGGGCCTCTCGGCCGAAGGTGGAGACCGCATCATCGAACTGGGCTGCGTGGAGCTGCTCAACCGCAAGCTGACCGGCAACAACCTGCACCTGTATTTCAACCCCGGGCGTGACAGCCACGAGGACGCATTGAAGGTGCACGGCATCAGTAACGAATTCCTGCGCGACAAGCCCAAGTTCCATGACATGGTGGACGACATCCTGCAGTACCTGCAGGGGGCCGAGATCATCATCCACAACGCGGCGTTCGACGTCGGCTTCCTGAACAAGGAGCTGGAGCTGGCAGGCCGGGGGCCCTTCCGCAGCTTCGTCGGCAGCGTGACCGACACCCTGGCGATGGCCAAGGAGATGTATCCGGGTAAGCGCAATTCGCTCGACGCGCTGTGCGACCGGCTCGGGGTGGACAACTCCGGGCGCACGCTGCACGGTGCCTTGCTGGACGCCGAGCTGCTGGCCGACGTCTACATCAACCTGACGCGGGGCCAGGACGCGCTGCTGATCGCCGACGATTCCCAGGCCGACGAGGGCGGTGTGCAGATTCCGGCCATCGACCTGAGCCGCATCGTGCTGCAGGTGCTGCGCGCCAGCGACGACGAGCTGGCAGAGCACCAGGCCACCCTCGCGCAGATCGACAAGGCGAGCGGCGGCAAAACAATCTGGAAAGCTTCGCCGGCGGCCTGAAAAGCTGTGCCATAATCGTGGGCTTGTCGACAAGACAATTCGGGTGATTAGCTCAGCGGTAGAGCACTGCCTTCACACGGCAGGGGTCGCAGGTTCAAACCCTGCATCACCCACCAGTTTCGAAGCACTGGCTGGTGGCAGTCAGTCTTCGGGTGATTAGCTCAGCGGTAGAGCACTGCCTTCACACGGCAGGGGTCGCAGGTTCAAACCCTGCATCACCCACCAATCAAAGCCTTTGCGGGTTCAGTCTGCAGGGGCTTTTTGCATTGTGGCGGCGAGGCTTGCGCCACTCACCGTCCGCAGCGACGATGCCTGCCGGTTCTTTCGGAGATGGAACACATGGAGAGTTGCGACTGCGTGGTGATCGGAGCCGGTGTCGTGGGCTTGGCTGCGGCCCGCGCGCTCGCACTGCAGGGGCGGGAGGTCCTGGTACTGGAGGCTGCAGGTGCCATCGGAACGGGCACCAGCTCCCGTAATAGCGAAGTCATCCATGCCGGGCTCTACTACCCGGCCGGCTCCTTGAAGGCGCGGCTTTGCGTGCAGGGCCGGCAGCAGCTGTATGACTATTGCGAGCAGCGGCACGTAGCGCATCGCCGTTGCGGCAAGCTGGTCGTGGCGACCTCCGAAGACCAGCTAGGCGCACTGCGCCGGGTGCAGCAGCATGCCGCTGCCAATGGGGTGGCCGACCTGGAGTGGCTGGATGGAGCGCAGGCCCGCTTGCTCGAACCCGCACTGCACTGTTGCGCGGCGCTGCTGTCGCCCAGCACCGGCATCATCGACAGCCATGCCTTCATGCTCTCGCTGCAGGGCGATCTGGAAAACGCAAGCGGAATCGTCGCCCTGCAATCCGCAGTCCTCTCCATGCAGGCGACCGACCACGGAATCGTCGTGCAGACGCAGGACGGGACGAAGTTGCTGGCCAGCACGGTGGTCAATGCTGCGGGGCTTGCAGCGCCTGGCCTTGCGGGGCGTTGCGCCGGGCTCGATCCGCGCCACGTGCCCACCGCACATTACGCCAAAGGCAGCTATTTCGTGCTTGCAGGCGCCGCTCCTTTTTCGCGGCTGGTCTATCCCGTACCCGAGGCCGCGGGGTTGGGCGTGCATTTGACGCTCGACATGGGCGGACAGGCCAAGTTCGGCCCCGACGTCGAGTGGGTCCAGGACCCGGGCGAACTGCTGGTGGACCCCGCCAGGGGCGAGCGTTTCTATGCCGAGGTGCGCAAGTACTGGCCGGCGTTGCCCGATGGCGCCCTGGCGCCGGGCTACGCCGGCATCCGGCCCAAGATCCACGGCCCTCGCGAGGCTGCCGCGGATTTCATGGTCCAGGGGCCTGCGGTGCACGGCATCAGGGGCCTCGTCAATCTGTTCGGCATCGAATCGCCGGGATTGACCAGCTCGCTGGCTCTGGGCGATCTCGTCGCCGCATTGGCGCGTCAACAACCTGTCTGACCCGCGTACCCCCCGGCCCTACTGCAGCGAGGCCAGTTCACCGGACTTCGAACATTTGTCTCGGTCGGCGGCGGGCAGGTCGGCCCGCCCGCAAACGCAAACTAAGATAGGACCTCCGCCTACAGCCTGGTGCCGGGCGGCGGGTTACCTTTGTCGCCTACTACAAGAAAGGGTTTGTTATGTCTTCTGCTTCCGCAACCGTCTCGAACGCTCAACGTGAACTCGACAAGCTCGTCAACGACTTGAAGGGCCTGCTCTCCAGCAAGGACCTCGACAGCGTGCCGGAGATCAAGGCCCTGCGCCAGCGCCTGGACGATGGCATCCACTCGGTACGCGATTCCGCCGTGCGCGTCGCACAGGACGCCTCGTACCAGGCCAAGGAAGCCGCGCGGGCAGCCGACCGTTACGCGCACGACGAACCCTGGCGCGTCGCCAGCGCGGCGCTGGCCGCTGGCGCGCTGGTGGGCTTTCTGCTCGCCCGCCGTTGATCGCACCATCGCCTAGCAGCACCAAGGACCACCGCACGATGATGCAGGAGCCCACCGCATGAATTGGATCTCCCTCCTGGGAATCGAAGGCTGGATTGCGCGGTGGCGCGCAAACATCATCGAAGGCGCGATTGCCGCCGAGGACCGCATTGAGTTGGCCTGCCTGGAGTGGGCCGACGAGAAGCGGCGTGTCGGCATGATGGTGGTTTTCGTAGTGGCGCTCGCCGGTATCACCGTAGTGGCGCTCACGATGCTGTCGCTCGCCGTGATCATCCAGTTCTGGGATTCTCCCAAGCGGGCGATGGTGGCGTGGCTGCTGGCCGGCGGGTGGTTGCTGGCATGGGGCATCTTGCTGGCTGCCCTGATCTCGGTGGCCAAGAAAGCGGGCAACGCCTTCGCGCTGACCCGCCGCGAACTGGCCCATGACTGGCGCGTCATCAAGGAGCGTCTATGAACACGGCTTCCACTGAGGACATTTCTGACAACCTTCCCGCGCCGAGCGAAGAACAGCGCAAGGTGCTTGACCGTATCGCGCAGCAGCGTGAGCGCATTCACGCCCGCAGCGCGGCCTACCGCCAGGTGGTCGCGTTGCGTGAAGAGCATCAGGCCATCGATCCGGAGGCACCCCTGGCGGTGCGCCTGTTGGCGTTTGCCCGCATGCACCCCATGGCCGTGGCGGCAGCCGCGGCAGTGGCCATCGCTGCGGGGCCATCGCGTCTGGTGCGCTGGGCCGGTGTCGTGATGCCGCTGGTCAACCAGCTCAGGCGTTGATGCGTGGAGCAGGCTTTATACAAAGAAGGGCTTCACGGCCCTTTTTTGTTGCCCGTTCGCATCGACTCACGCCTTCAAACGGACGCCGCGAATGGCTCGCGCGCACTCGGCGACCAGGGCCGGCCCCCGATAGATGAGGCCGGTATAGATCTGAACCACGTCGGCGCCTGCGCGAATCTTGCTCACCGCGTCGTCCGCGCTCAAGATGCCCCCCACGCCGATGATGGGGAAGGCCGGCCCCAGCGCTGCGCGCAATTGCGCGATGACACGGTTGCTGGCCGCCAGAACCGGGGCACCGCTCAGACCGCCGGCTTCGGCGCCGTGCTTCAGTCCCTGTACGGCATCCCGGGCAACGGTGGTATTGGTGGCGATGACACCATCCATTCCGTGGCGGAGCAGGGTGGCCGCGATCACCTCGACCTGCGCCTCGTCCAGATCGGGGGCGATCTTGACGAACACCGGAACGCGCCGTGAGGAGCCATCCGCCCGGCGGTGCATGCCTGAAAGCACCTCGCGCCGATGCGCCACGGCACCGAGAAGCGCATCCAGCGCCTCGTCGCTCTGCAGGGCGCGCAGGTTCTGCGTGTTGGGCGAGCTGATGTTCACCGTCACGTAGTCGGCATACGGGTAGACGCCGTCCAGACATGCCAGATAGTCGCTCGTCGCCTGCTCGATGGGCGTGGTGGCGTTCTTGCCGATGTTGAGCCCCAGCAGCATGGGCGAGGCGCCGGCCTTGTCGCGGAACCGCGCCTGCTGCACGTTGCGCACGAACGCATCCAGACCTTCATTGTTGAAGCCCAGCCGGTTGATCAAGCCGTGCGCCTCGGGCAGCCGGAACATGCGCGGCTTGGGATTTCCGGGCTGGGGCTTCGGCGTGACCGTGCCGACTTCCACGAAGCCGAAACCCATGGCGGCCAGGCCGTCGATGCAACGGGCGTTCTTGTCCAGCCCCGCTGCCATGCCCACGCGATTGGGAAAGGCCAGCCCGGCCAGCATGATCGGGTCTGCGACCTGCGGACCGCTCCAGGCATGTTGCAGCGGCGTGCGCTGGCCGCGTGCCAGCAAGTCCATGGTCAGATCGTGAGCGGCCTCGGCGTCGAGTCGGAAAAGAAAGGGGCGGGCGATCGAATAGGGAATGAGCGGCATGGAGATAATCCGGAATTCACTCCGATTCTCTCCCATGACGACACCTGCCTCTTTCACCCAAGACGAACTCAAGACCCTGGTGGGCCAGGCCGCGCTGCAGTACGTGGTTCCCGGCGAGATCGTGGGCGTCGGCACCGGCTCCACGGTCAACAAGTTCATCGACGCCCTCGCCACGATGAAAGAACAGATCAAGGGAGCGGTGTCCAGTTCGGTGGCGAGCACGGAGCGCCTCAAGCACCTGGGCATTCCGGTGTTCGATGCCAACGACGTAACGTCCTTGGCGGTCTACATCGACGGCGCCGACGAGATCGACCGCAGCGGCTACATGATCAAGGGCGGTGGCGCCGCGCTCACGCGCGAGAAGATCGTCGCAGCGCTCGCCACGCGGTTCGTCTGCATCGCCGATGCGTCCAAGCGGGTGGACGTGCTGGGCACGTTTCCGCTGCCTGTGGAGGTGGTCCCGATGGCGGCGGAGCACATCAAGCGCCGCTTCCAGGCGCAGGGCGGCGATGTCAGCTTGCGCATGCATGGCGGTGCGCCCCTGGTGACGGACAACGGCCAGCACATCCTTGACGTGAAGGGTTTGGCCATCAAGGATCCGCTGGCCTTCGAGACCGCCGCGAACCAGTGGCCGGGCGTGGTGTCGGTCGGCGTCTTCGCCCACCAGCGTGCGCATGTGTGCCTGCTGGGCACCGCCCAGGGCGTCGAGACCCTGAAGTACTGAGATGGCCGGGAGCGCCGTGCCGCCGGCCCTTTGACGCCAAGCCGCCTGACAGAGCCCACCGCCCCGTCGGGTGGCGGCGTCAGGGCCTGCCCGTGTTTAAGTGGCAGGGTCAGAAAACGATGCCGGCGGGGTTGCTCGCCCGGTTGGCCGGTGCCGGCGCTGCCGGGCGAGAGGCGGCACGTGCGCGGGGCGGGGCGGCGGCGTCAGCGCGCGGAGCGGGTGGCGGAGGCTGCACCGCCACCAGTGGCGCCGCTGCGGGCTGGCGGTAGCCCGCGGGCAGCCGCGACTGCTTGGGATAGCCCGCGACGTCCAGGTACTGCGTCCACTCCACGTCTGAAAAGCCGCTCAGCTGCTGGCCGCCGATCGTGCCGAAGGGCAGGCTGGTGGCGCCGCTCAAGCGCTTGAGCGCGTCGATGTCGTCGTTCGAATTGACCGTGCGTTCCGTGAACGGCACGCCCCGGCTGACGAGCAGGTTGCGGGCACTGGCACACGGAGCGCAATCGCTGCCGGTGTAGAGCGTGACGGGAAAGCGGGACGCGACCTGGCGCAATTCGTAGGGCAGGGGCGCATTGCCCTCCACCGTGGTGGTGCTCCGCGCCCCGGCGGGCTGCGCGGCCGAATCCGTCGGCGAGCGGTCGGAGAACGTGACGCGGCCGTCGGGCCCGACCGAGCGGTAGACCTGCTGCGCCTGCGCCGATCCACCCGCCAGGGCCCACATGGCCAGCGAGACGGCGATGACGGGAAAGACTCGAGGATGCATGCGTGGATTCTCCCTGGAGGACGGATCGTGGCGGCGTCGGCCTGGTTCGGCGATTCGGGCGAGGCGCCGGCCGGTCAGGCCGCCACGGCGCTCATGCCCTGGTGCCGCAGCAGCGCATCGAGGCTGGGCTCGCGGCCCCGAAAGGCCTTGAACGATTCCATGGCGGGCCGGCTCCCGCCAGCTTCGAGGATGGCCTCGCGGTAGCGGCGCCCCACCTCGGGATCGGGCAGGCCGTCGGCGCCCGCGGATTCCTCGAAAGCCGCATAGGCGTCGGCGCTCAGCACCTCGGCCCACTTGTAGCTGTAGTAGCCCGCCGCGTAGCCGCCCGCGAAGATGTGGCTGAAGGTGTGCGCCGTGCGGCTGAAGGCCGGGGGCTGCAGCACCGCGATTTCCGCCCGCACCTGCTCCAGCAGGGGCATGAAGTCGGCGGCGGGGTCGTGGTCGGTGTGCAGCAGCATGTCGAACAGCGAGAACTCGATCTGCCGCAGCGTGGCCATGCCGCTCTGGAAGTTCTTGGCCGCGATCATCTTGTCGAACAGGGCGCGCGGCAACGGCTCGCCGGTCTCGACATGCGCGGTCATGTGCTTGAGCACGTCCCATTCCCAGCAGAAGTTTTCCATGAACTGGCTGGGCAGCTCGACCGCGTCCCACTCCACGCCGCTGATGCCGGAGACATCGCGCTCGTTCACGCGCGTCAGCATGTGGTGCAGGCCGTGGCCGAACTCGTGGAACAGCGTGATGACGTCGTCGTGGGTGAGGAGCGGCGGCTTGCCGTCCACGCCCTCGGCGAAGTTGCAGACCAGGTGGGCCACCGGCGTCTGCAGCGCGCCGGTGTCGGGCCGCAGCCAGCGGGCGCGCACGTCGTCCATCCAGGCGCCGCCGCGCTTGCCCACGCGGGCGGGCTGGTCCAAGTAGAACTGGCCCACCAACTGGCCCGCGCGCTCGATGCGGAAGAACTCGACCGCGGGGTTCCAGACGGGCGCCGCATCGCGGCGGATGGCCACGTCGAACAGGGTCTCGATGATCTTGAAGAGGCCGGCCAGCACCTTGGGCGCGGTGAAGTATTCCTTGACCTCCTGCTCACTGAAGGCATAGCGCGCTTCCTTGAGCTTTTCCGACACGTAGGGCCAGTCCCAGGCCTGGGGCGCGTCCAGGCCGAGGTGCTCGGCGGCGAAGGCGCGCAGATCGGCCACGTCTTTCTCGGCATACGGCCGCGCCCGCACGGCCAAGTCGCGCAGGAAGCCCACCACCTGCGCGGGCGACTCGGCCATCTTCGGCACCACGGAGACTTCACCGAAGTTGGCGTAGCCCAGCAGTTGCGCCTCTTCCCTGCGCAGCGCCAGGATCTCCCGGATCAGCGCGCCGTTGTCGAAGCGCGTGGCATCGCCGGCGGCCTGGTCGGAGGCGCGGGTCACGTAGGCGCGATAAAGCGTCTCGCGCAGAGCGCTGCTGCGCGCGAACTGCATGACGGGCAGATAGCAGGGCATCTTCAGCGTGAGCTTGTAGCCGTCCTTTCCTTCCGCCTGGGCTGCTGAACGCGCTGCGTGCTGCACGTCCGCCGGCACCCCATCCAGCTCCTCCGCCCGGGCGTAGTACGCGAAGGCATCGGTGGCGTCGAGGGCGTTCTCGCTGAACTTCTGGCTCAACTCGGCCTGGCGTTCCTGGATCTGGGCAAAGCGCTCCTTCGCCGCGCCCTGCAACTCGGCGCCCGAGAGCACGAAGTTGCGGATGGCGTTGTCCCAGGCCCGGCGCTGCTCCACGCTGAGCGTGGCCGGGTCGATCGCCTTGTACTTGGCGTAGAGGCGCTCGTCGGCGCCCAGGCGCGTCCAGAACTCGGTCACGCGGGGCAGGGCCTCGTTGTACGCGGCGCGCAACTCCGGCGTGTCGGCCACGCTGTTGAGGTGGCTCACCGCGCCCCAGGACCGGCCCAGCTCCTCCGTCGCCACGTCGAGCACGCGGGAGATGGCGTCCCACTCGGCCGGAAAGCCCGGCGCGGTGACGGTCTCCAGCGCGGCCTCGGCACGTGCCAGCAGCACGTCCATGGCCGGCGCGACGTCGGTGGGCGCGATGCGGTCGAAGAGGGGTAGGTCGGTGAAGTCGAGGAGGGGGTTGCTCATGCGAAGCATTTTGCGGCCGGGCAGTCCGGTTTCAATGAGTGGACGATAAAACCTTGCAATGACGGCGATGTGCCCCGCCGATGCGGACGCCGGTCAGGCGGCGGCGCCCGCCGCGCGTTCGGCGGCCTCCAGCGTGTTGACCAGCAGCATGGTGATGGTCATGGGGCCTACGCCGCCGGGCACGGGCGTGATCCAGCCAGCCACGTCCTTGACGCCGGCGAAATCCACGTCGCCGCAGAGCTTGCCCTCGGCGTTGCGATTCATGCCGACGTCGATCACCACCGCGCCGGGCTTGACCATGTCGGCCGTCAGCACGTTCTGCCGCCCCACCGCGGCGACGATGACGTCCGCCTGCAGCGTCTGGGCCTTCAGGTCCGCCGTGCGCGAGTGGCACACGGTGACCGTAGCGTCCTGCCCCAGCAGCATCAGCGCCATGGGCTTGCCCACGATGTTGCTGCGGCCGATCACCACCGCGTGCTTGCCGCGCAGCTCGTAGCCGATCGACTCCAGCATCTTCATGCAGCCGTAGGGCGTGCATGGCCAGAAGCCGGCGGAGCCGGTCATCAGCGCGCCGGCGCTGGCGATGTGGAAGCCGTCCACGTCCTTGGCGGGCGAGATGGCCTCGATCACCTTCTGCGCGTCGATGTGCGCGGGCAGCGGCAGCTGCACCAGGATGCCGTGGATGGACGGATCGTCGTTCAGCGCCTCCACCCGCGCCAGCAGCTCGGCTTCCGTCATGTCGGCGTCGTACTTTTCCAGCACCGAGTGCAGCCCGCTGTCCTCGCACGCCTTGACCTTGTTGCGCACATAGACCTGGCTGGCGGCGTTGTCGCCCACCAGCACCACGGCGAGGCCGGGGATCACGCCGCGAGCCTTCAACGCGGCGGCACGTTGGGCGACATCGGTGCGCAGTTGGCGGGAAAGGGCGTTGCCATCGATCAGTTGGGCGGTCATCGTAGAACAGGAATTGACAAGTAAAAAAGCTGTCTAGCGCCCGTGTT
Source organism: Acidovorax sp. FG27 (assembly GCF_040365715.1). Taxonomy (NCBI): domain Bacteria; kingdom Pseudomonadati; phylum Pseudomonadota; class Betaproteobacteria; order Burkholderiales; family Comamonadaceae; genus Acidovorax; species Acidovorax sp. FG27. The sequence continues at coordinate 48,269 of NZ_BAABVY010000006.1, read as the reverse complement.
TCAAGCGCTGACAGCTATCGAAAAGTGAGCAAATCAGGATGCTGCGGGTCACACCTTCGCCGCGCTCTGGCCCAGGGCGATCTTCAGCAGGTCGGCCACGGTGTTGGCGCCGAGCTTTTCCATGATGTTGGCGCGGTGCGCCTCCACAGTCTTGATGCTGATGCCCAGGTCGTCGGCGATCTGCTTATTCAACCGGCCCGCGACGATGCGCTCGAGCACCTGCGCCTCGCGGCTGGTCAGCTTGGAGAGCAGGGCGTCGCGGCTGGCGGCCTGCTGGTAGCCGGCGAAGGCTTCGCGGGCGTGGTCGAGCATGCGTTCGACCAGGCCGACGAGTTCTTCTTCATTGAAGGGCTTCTGGATGAAGTCGAGCGCGCCCTTCTTCATGGTGTTCACGGCCATGGGCACGTCGCCGTGGCCGGTGATGAAGACGACCGGCAGGGGCGACTTGCGCTCGAGCAGGCGGTCCTGCAGTTCCAGCCCGGTCATGCCGCCCATGCGGATGTCGACGATGAGGCAGGCGACCTCGCGCGGGTCGTAGCGCGAGAGAAAAGACTCGGCCGAATCAAAGCAGCGCACCCGATAGTCCTTGCCTTCCAGCAGCCATTGCAAGGAATCGCGGACGGCTTCATCGTCGTCCACGACGTAGACCGTGCCTTTTTTCGGAATCAAGCTCATGCAGTCGTCCTTGGGTTGGGCGTGTTTGCTATTGAATTCGTAGTGGCATCCGCAGGCTGGGCGAGCGGTAGCCAGAAGGAGAACCGGCAGCCGGTGATCTCCGTCCCATTGTAGATGTTCTCCGCCTGCATCCGTCCCTGGTGCGATTCGACGATGCTGCGGCACAGGTTGAGCCCCATGCCCATGCCTTCCTGCTTGGTCGAATAGAAGGCTTCGAACAGATGCTCCAGCACCTCGGGCGCGAGGCCCCGGCCCGTGTCCTGCACCGAAAACTCGATCACGTCGCGCCCATCGACGTTGCGCGGCACCACGCGCAGTTCCACGCTGCGGCGCGAAGGGGGGCGCTCGGCCTGGGCGATGGATTCGGCGCCGTTCTTCATCAGGTTGACCAGCACCTGCTCGATGAGGATGGTGTCCGCCATCACGCGGGGCAGGCGGGCGGCCACGTAGTGCGACAGCCGCACGTTGTGGCGACGCAGTTCGATGTCGGCCAGCTCCACCGCCTCGCCCACCATGCCGGGCACGTCGGCCAGCGCCCGGTTGGGCTCGCTTCGCTTCACGAAGGCGCGGATGCGCTGGATGATCTGCCCCGCCCGCTGCGCCTGGTGCGCCGTCTTCTGCAGCGCAGACAGCAGCGCCTCCTCGGTGATCTGCCCGTTCTGGATGCGCGACACCATGCCGCTGCAGTAGTTGCTGATGGCCGTGAGCGGCTGGTTGAGTTCATGGGCCACGCTGGACGCCATCTCGCCCATGGTGATGAGCCGGCTGACCGACTGGGCGCGCTCGGCCTGCCGGGCCGCCTGTTCTTCCGCCTGGCGGCGCGGCGTGATGTCGGTGGCGATCACCATCTGGGCGAGCCGGCCGTCCACCCAGTTGAGGTAGCGCGAGCGCACTTCCAGCCACTTGCCCAGGTCGGGCAGGTAGATCTCCGCGTTCTCCGAACGGGCGGTGGTCAGCGGGTCGGTGGGCAGGCCCATGAGGCCGTCCTCGTCGTCCATGCCCGAGGAGTGGTGCGGATCGGCGCCCGGCAGCACGCCGGCCTGCGCCACCAGCTGCAGGTGGCCGGCGGTCTGGGAGCCGAACCACTGGCGGTAGAGCTTGTTGGCGAACAGTAGCTCTTCGCTGCCCAGCGGAGCCACGGACACGGAGGCATCGAGCGACTCCAGCACGACGGTGAAGCGCTCGTGCGACGCCGAGAGCTGCTCGCGCACGCGGTTGGGCTCGGTGATGTCAGTCATCGACGTCATCCAGCCCGTCTGCACGCCGTGCGCGTCGATCAGCGGCGACACGTAGAGCCGCGCATCGAAGAGGGTGCCGCTGCGGCGCTTGACCCGCACCTGGAAGCCACCCGCGAAGTGCTTGCCCGACATCTCGTCGCGCAGCTTGGCGCGCAGGGCTTCATGGTCGGACTCGGGCCAGTACACATAGGGCGGCAGTTGCCCCACCAGTTCGGCCTCGCTCCAGCCCGTCATCTGGCAGAACGCGGCATTCACGTAGGTGATGCGGCCCTGCATGTCGAGCGCCCGCATGCCGGTCAGGATGGAGTTCTCCATCGCCCGCCGGAAGTTGGTTTCGGCCACCAGCGCCTGCTGCGCCTGCATGCGGCGGCGGGTGTGGCGCCAGGTGGCGATCAGAAGCCACGCCGTCATGGCGCTCAGCGTGCCCACCAGCCAGAAGAGGCCGCTGCCAACCAGGCCCAGCGAGGTGCGATAGGCCTGCGCCCGCAGCACCAGCCCATTGCCGACGGGCGACACCGGCACTTCGTACTCGTTGGCGCGGGTGGGCCAGGGCAGCAGGCCCGCGCTGCGCGGGGACAGCGGCGTGCCCGCCAGCACCTTGCCGTCGCCGTCCAGCAGCGTGACGGCATAGCGCGCCAGCACCTCGGTGGGCGTGCCGTAGCGCAGCAGGCTGTCGACCGAGTATTCGCTCATCACCACGCCGGTGAACTTGCCCTGCACGGCCAGCGGCACCTGCAGCTGCAGGAGCGGCGCGCTCTCGCCGTCGGCGCTGGCCGGCTGCGAATAGACCGGCTGCTGCAGGTCGCGGGCCAGGCTGAAGGTGTCGGCGGCGTCGCCGTTCTTCAGCACCTCCCCCGCCACGCGCAGCTGGCTGGTCGGCACCGTGGGCGCCGAATGGCTGGCGCGGATGCGGCGGCGCTCGTCCACCCAGGTGATGACCTGCAGCTCCGGGTACTGGCTGATCAGCGCCTCCGCCCGGGCGGAGAAATCGGCGCGCTCCATGTCCTGGTTGGAGAGGTCGCGCGCGATGCGCATGATCTGCTCCTGCCGCTCCAGCAGCCTCAGCCGCACCCGCTGCTGGGCATATTCCACATCGCGCTTGAGGGCTTCCTTTTCGCGTTCGACCTCCTCCATGCGCAAATACCAGAACGCGGCCACGATGGCCGCGAGGAACATCATCACCGCCGCCAGCGGGGCCACGGCGGCGTACCGGTCCTGGCGGGTGGGAGAGAGGCTGCGCCACCATTTGCGCCACCACCGTGCAGGGGTCTTGATGGCGCTGACGGGGCTGACGTGAAGGGCCGAGGGATCCATGTCCGGGAGTGTAGGCCGCGCCGATCAGGCCGTGCGCCCGGTGCTCCCAAACGCTTAGACAGAGGCGCATTTCACAACGAGAAAATATGTGCATTCGCAGCAAAATACCGCAATATGAAATTCAAAAGCACGATTTGAAATCAGGTTGATTTGTGCGAAACTCCGCGCCGTCAATTCATCACCGCCGCACCATCCCAGAGGAGACAAGGCATGTCAGCAAAGACCGAACAGCAGGCGGCCAGTGCCGTCGCGACCCCCGCAGATACCGACCAGCAGGAAACCCGTGAGTGGATGGATGCGCTGACCGCGGTGATCGACAAGGAGGGCGCCGAACGCGCCCACTTCCTGATCGAGCAACTGCTGGAACATGCCCGCCAGAGCAGCATCGACACGCCGTTCTCGGCCAACACCGGCTACGTGAACACGCTCGAAGCCAGCCAGGAGGCACGCTGCCCCGGTAACCTGGAAATCGAAGGCCGCCTGCGCGCCTACATGCGCTGGAACGCCATGGCCATGGTGGTCAAGGCCAACCGCCACCACCCGCCCGAAGGCGGTGACCTGGGCGGCCACATCGGCTCGTTCGCCTCGCTGGCCAACATGTTCGGCGCCGGCTTCAACCACTTCTGGCATGCCGAGAGCGAAAACCACGGCGGGGACCTGCTGTACATCCAGGGCCACGTCTCGCCCGGCATCTATGCCCGCGCCTACCTGGAAGGGCGCCTGACCGAAGAGCAGCTGCTGAACTTCCGCCAGGAAGTCGATGGCAAGGGCCTCTCGAGCTACCCGCACCCCAAGCTGATGCCCGAGTTCTGGCAGTTCCCCACGGTCTCGATGGGCCTGGGCCCGCTGATGGCCATCTACCAGGCCCGCTTCCTCAAGTACCTCCACGCCCGCGGCATCGCCAACACCGAGAACCGCAAGGTCTGGGTCTTCTGCGGCGATGGCGAAATGGACGAGGTCGAATCGCTGGGCGCCATCGGCCTGGCCGCCCGCGAGAACCTCGACAACCTGATCTTCGTCATCAATTGCAACCTGCAGCGCCTGGACGGCCCGGTGCGCGGCAACGGCAAGATCATCCAGGAGCTGGAGAGCGAATTCCGCGGCTCCGGCTGGAACGTCATCAAGCTGCTGTGGGGCAAGGGCTGGGACGACCTGCTGGCGCGCGACAAGGACGGCGCGCTGCGCAAGATCATGATGGAGTGCAACGACGGGGACTACCAGTCGTTCAAGGCCAACGACGGCGCCTACGTGCGCAAGCACTTCTTCGGCCGCGACCCGCGCACGCTGAAGATGGTCGAGCACATGAGCGATGACGAGATCTGGAACCTGCGCCGCGGCGGCCACGACGCGCAGAAGGTCTATGCGGCCTTCTCCGCCGCCAACGAGCACAAGGGCCAGCCCACCGTGCTGCTGGTCAAGACCGTCAAGGGCTTCGGCATGGGCAAGATCGGTGAAGGCAAGAACACCGTGCACCAGACCAAGAAGCTCGGCGACGAGGACATCAAGGCCTTCCGCGACCGCTTCAACATCCCGATCCCCGACAGCCAGATCGCCGACCTGCCGTTCTACAAGCCGGCCGACGACACGCCGGAGATGAAGTACCTGCACGAGCGCCGCAAGGCCCTGGGCGGCTACCTGCCGCACCGCCGCACCAAGGCCGACGAGAGCTTCACCGTGCCGGCACTCGAGACCTTCAAGGCCATCCTCGAGCCCACGCCCGAGGGCCGCGAGATCTCGACCACCCAGGCCTACGTGCGCTTCCTGACGCAACTGCTGCGCGACCAGGCCCTGGGGCCGCGCGTGGTGCCCATCCTGGTCGACGAAGCCCGCACCTTCGGCATGGAAGGCCTCTTCCGCCAGATCGGCATCTACAACCCGCACGGTCAGCAGTACACCCCGGTCGACAAGGACCAGGTCATGTACTACAAGGAAGACAAGGCCGGCCAGATCCTGCAGGAAGGCATCAACGAAGCCGGCGGCATGAGCAGCTGGATCGCGGCCGCCACGTCGTACTCGACGAACAACCGCATCATGGTGCCGTTCTACGTGTACTACTCGATGTTCGGCTTCCAGCGCATCGGCGACCTGGCCTGGGCGGCGGGCGACATGCAGGCCCGCGGCTTCCTGCTGGGCGGCACCTCGGGGCGCACCACGCTCAACGGCGAAGGCCTGCAGCACGAAGACGGCCACAGCCACATCCTGGCCAACACCATTCCGAACTGCATCAGCTACGACCCGACCTTCGCGCACGAAGTGGCGGTGATCATGCACGACGGCATGAAGCGCATGGTCGAGCGCCAGGAAAACGTCTTCTACTACCTGACGCTGCTCAACGAGAACTACGCCATGCCCGGCCTGCAGCCCGGCACCGAAGAGCAGATCATCAAGGGCATGTACCTGTGCAAGCAGGCGCCCGCGTTGGCCAAGGACGCGCCTGCCGTGCAGCTGCTGGGCAGCGGCACCATCCTGCGCGAATCGTTCTTCGCCCAGGAGCTGCTCGAGAAGGACTGGGGCGTGGCGGCTTCCGTGTGGAGCTGCCCGAGCTTCAACGAGCTGACCCGCGACGGCCAGGAAGCCGAGCGCTGGAACCTGCTGCACCCGACCGACGCACCCCGCGTGTCGTACGTCGAGGAGCAGCTGGCCAAGACCAGCGGCCCCGTGGTCGCCTCCACCGACTACATGAAGGCCTACGCCGAGCAGATCCGTCCGTTCGTCCCTAAAGGCCGCACGTACAAGGTGCTGGGCACCGACGGCTTCGGCCGCAGCGACTTCCGCAGCAAGCTGCGCGAGCACTTCGAGATCAACCGCCACTACATCGTCGTGGCCGCGCTCAAGGGCCTGGCCGAAGACGGCGTGCTGCCCGCGACCAAGGTGGCCGAGGCCATCCAGAAGTACGGCATCAACGCCGACAAGATCAATCCCCTCTACGCCTAAGCCGCACCGGAGACAACACATGGCACTGGTAGATATCAAGGTCCCGGACATCGGGGATTTCGACGAAGTGGGCGTGATCGAGCTGCTGGTCAAGCCCGGCGACACGGTCAAGGCCGAGCAATCGCTGATCACGGTGGAGTCGGACAAGGCATCGATGGAGATTCCGTCCAGCCACGCCGGCACCGTCAAGGAGATCAAGGTCGCCATCGGCGACAAGGTCAAGCAGGGTTCGGTCATCGTGGTGCTGGAGTCGGCCGACGCCGGCGCGGCTTCAGAGCCGAAACCCGCCGCAGCGCCCGCCGCGCAAGCGCCGGCTGCTAGCAAATCCGAAGCACCCGCCGCTGCGCCGGCCCCGGCAGCGGCCGCAGGCCCGCTGGAAGTGCGCGTGCCCGACATCGGCGACTTCAAGGACGTGGCCGTCATCGAGATGCTGGTCAAGGTGGGCGACACGGTGAAGGAAGAGCAGTCGCTCTTCACCGTCGAATCCGACAAGGCATCGATGGAGATTCCGTCGCCCGCCGCCGGCGTGGTCAAGGAACTCAGGATCAAGGTCGGCGACACGGTCAACGTGGGCGACTTCGTGGCCGTGCTCGAAGGCACGGCGCCCGCTGCCGCGGCACCGGCTCCCCAGCCTGCGGCCGCTCCCGCGCCGCAGGCCCAGACGGAATCGCAGGCTCCTGCACCGGCACCCGCTGCCGCGCCAGCGCAGGCCTCCGCCGCAGCACCCGCGCCGCACGCCCCTGGCGCTGCGCCGGTCGGCCTGCCACACGCCTCGCCCTCGGTGCGCAAGTTCGCCCGCGAATTGGGCGTGCCGCTGGAGGAACTCAAGGGCACCGGCCCCAAGGGGCGCATCACGCAGGACGACGTGCAGGCGTTCACCAAGCAGGTGATGGCCGGCAGCGTGCAAACCAAGGCCCAGGCCGCCAAGGCACCCGCTGGCGGCGGGGGTGGCTCGGGCGTGGGCACGGACCTGCTGCCCTGGCCGAAGGTGGACTTCGCCAAGTTCGGCGCCATCGAGCGCAAGGACCTGTCGCGCATCAAGAAGATCAGCGGCGCGAACCTGCACCGCAACTGGGTGATGATTCCCCACGTCACCAACAACGACGAGGCCGACATCACCGAGCTGGAAGCCTTCCGCGTCTCCACCAACAAGGAGAACGAGAAGTCCGGCGTGAAGGTGACCATGCTGGCCTTCGTCATCAAGGCCCTGGTCGCGGCGCTGAAGAAATTCCCCGAGTTCAACACCAGCCTGGACGGCGACACCCTGGTCTACAAGCAGTACTTCAACATCGGCTTCGCGGCGGACACGCCCAACGGCCTGGTGGTTCCGGTGCTCAAGGATGCCGATAAGAAGGGCATCATGCAGATCAGCCAGGAGATGGGCGAACTCGCCAAGAAGGCCCGCGATGGCAAGCTCGGCGCGGCCGACATGCAGGGCGGCTGCATCTCGATCTCGTCCCTGGGCGGCATCGGCGGCACCCACTTCACCCCCATCGTCAATGCGCCCGAAGTGGCCATCCTGGGCCTCTCCAAGGGCCAGATGAAGCCGGTGTGGGACGGCAAGCAGTTCGTGCCGCGCCTGATGCTGCCGCTCTCGCTGTCGTACGACCACCGCGTGATCGACGGCGCCGCAGCCGCGCGCTTCAACGCGTTCCTGGGCCAGGTGCTGGCGGACTACCGCCGCATCGTGCTGTAAAGGAGAACCCGTCATGGCAGTGATCGACATCAAGGTGCCCGACATCGGCGACTTCGCCGAAGTGGGCGTGATCGAAGTGCTGGTGAAAGCCGGCGACACCATCAAGGTGGAACAAAGCCTCATCACCGTCGAATCCGACAAGGCATCGATGGAAATCCCATCGAGCCATGCCGGCGTGGTCCAGGAGGTGAAGGTCAAGGTGGGCGACAAGGTCGCCGAAGGCTCCGTCGTGCTGACGCTGGAGGCGGCCGACGCCGGCGCCGCGGCGGCTCCCGCGCAGGCGCCAGCGCCGGCTGCATCCGAGGCAAAACCGGCCGCAGCGCCCGCCGTGCAAGCGCCTGCTGCTCCTAAAATAGAAGCAGCCAGTTTCGGCGGCAGCGCCGACATCGAGTGCGACGTGCTGGTGCTGGGCGGCGGCCCCGGCGGCTACAGCGCCGCCTTCCGCGCGGCCGACCTGGGGCTGAAGGTCGTCATCGTCGAGCGCTACTCGACGCTGGGCGGCGTGTGCCTGAACGTGGGCTGCATCCCATCCAAGGCACTGCTGCACGTCGCGGCCGTGATCGACGAAGCCAGCCATCTCAAGGCGGCCGGCATCGACTTCGGCACGCCGAAGGTCGACATCGACACGCTGCGCGGCCACAAGGAAAAGGTCATCGGCAAGCTGACCGGCGGCCTGGCCGCCATGGCCAAGATGCGCAAGGTGACCACCGTGCGCGGCTACGGCGCGTTCGTGGGCGCCCACCACCTGGAAGTGGAAGAAACCACCGGCTCCGGCCAGGAGAAGACGGGCACCAAGAAGGTCATCGCCTTCAAGAACGCCATCATCGCCGCCGGCTCCCAGGCCGTGCGCCTGCCCTTCATGCCCGACGATCCCCGCGTAGTCGACTCCACCGGCGCACTGGCGCTCAAGGAAGTGCCCAAGCGCATGCTGATCCTGGGCGGCGGCATCATCGGCCTGGAGATGGGCACGGTGTATTCCACCCTGGGCGCGCGCCTGGACGTGGTCGAGATGATGGACGGCCTGATGCAGGGCGCCGACCGCGACCTGGTCAAGGTCTGGCAGAAGATGAACGCCAAGCGCTTCGACAACATCATGCTCAAGACCAAGACGGTGGGAGCCAAGGCCACGCCCGAGGGCATCGAGGTGACGTTCGCCGCAGCGGAAGAGGGCGGCACCGCCCCGGCGCCCCAGGTCTACGACCTGGTGCTGCAGGCCGTCGGCCGCACGCCCAACGGCAAGAAGATCGCCGCCGACAAGGCCGGCGTCGCCGTCACGGATCGTGGCTTCATCGACGTGGACGTGCAGATGCGCACCAACGTGCCGCACATCTTCGCCATCGGCGACATCGTGGGCCAGCCCATGCTGGCGCACAAGGCGGTGCATGAAGCGCACGTGGCGGCCGAGGTCATCGCGGGCGAGTTGCAGGGCAACAAGGAACTGGCCTCGGCCGCCTTCAACGCCCGCGTGATCCCATCGGTGGCCTATACCGACCCCGAAGTGGCATGGGTGGGCCTGACCGAAGACCAGGCCAAGGCCCAGGGCATCAAGGTCAAGAAGGGCCTCTTCCCTTGGACGGCCTCCGGCCGTGCCATCGCCAACGGCCGCGACGAGGGCGTGACCAAGCTGCTGTTCGACGATTCGCCCGAGGCCCATGGCCACGGCAAGATCCTGGGTGGCGGCATCGTGGGCACCCACGCCGGCGACATGATCGGCGAGATCGCCCTGGCGATCGAGATGGGCGCCGACGCGGTGGACATCGGCAAGACCATCCACCCGCACCCCACGCTGGGCGAAAGCATCGGCATGGCGGCGGAAATCGCCCACGGCTCCTGCACGGACGTCCCGCCGCAGAAGAAGTGAGTTGAGCCCGGCGCTGCGTGCAACGCAGCCAGGCCAGCCAGGCCGCGCAGAGCCCTCAGGGACTGCGCGGCCTTTTTCATGCGGCTGGGCTGCCCATGCGGTCTGCTCTCAGCGGGCCGCAACTTGCGTAAAGGCACTTTTCTATACAAACTAATTGGGCATAGCGCCACGGTTTGTATAAAAATCCACCGTAATGAAACCCCACTGCATCGTTCAGATCCACCGGCAAGGCGCCTGGCACGACGCCGCCACCGTGTCGCTCTGGGGAGATGCGTCCGCTGGCTGGCGCAGCAAAACCTATTCGGGCTACGAAGCCGACTGGTCGGTCACCCATTTCGGCCAGCAGGACGCCCATGCGCTCAGTTGCCGGTGGCCTGTGGGGCTCGATCCGCTGGAGCTGGACCACTGGCCGGTGTTCCTGATCGACATGCTGCCCCAGGGCTTCGGCCGCCTGGAACTGCTCCGGCACCTCGGCCTGCCGGCCACCGCCGAGCATGCGGCCGACTGGCCGCTGCTGCTGGCCGGCGCCGGCAATCCCATCGGCCACCTGCGCGTGAAGGAGGCGGCCCTCGCACTGGAGGCCGCTGCCGGCGGCGCGCCCGCGCCCTTGATGGGCTTTTCCGACGCCGACGTGTCGGAGCGGGTCGACGCATTCAGCGAGCACCTGGCCTCGCACGGCCTCTTCGTGGCGGGCTCCTCCGGCGTGCAGGGCGAATGGCCCAAGCTGCTGCTTACGCGTGGGCAGGACGGGCTGCTGTACCTGGACCACACGCTGCCCGACGCGCTGGCCCAGGCCCACTACATCGTGAAGTTTAGCCGGGGCAGTGACGAGCGGCTGGCGCAGATCCTGCGCCACGAACCGGTGTACATGGAGCTCGCCCGGCAGCTCGGCCTGCGCGTGCACGCACCCTTGCAGTGGCAGCCGCGCGGCACGGGCGGCGTGTTGTTCATTCCGCGTTTCGATCGCCGCGTGCAGGCAGGCGGCGGCGTCACCCGCCTCGCGCAGGAAAGCATCGCCTCGCTGACCGGCTACAGCGGCTTCGAGGGCCTGCCATCGCACGACGAGGTGTGCCGCCAGCTCATCGCGCACTGCAGCGACCCGCAGGCCGAGGTGCTGGAGTACCTGCGCCGTGACGTCGCCAACATTGCCTTGGGCAACAAGGACAACCATGCCCGCAATACGGCGGTGCAACGCGACTGGAACGGCCGTGTCGCCCTGACCCCGCTGTTCGATTTCGCCCCCATGTATCTGCACCCCGACGGCATTGCGCGCCGCATCCGCTGGCAGGGCAACGACAACGGCCAGCCCGACTGGCGCCGCGTGCTGGACACGCTGTGCGAGCAGGCGGGGCCGGCGCTGGACAGGGCAGGGCTGCGGCGCGGCCTGCAGGCCATGGCCCCGGCGCTGGCGCACGTGGCAGAAGAGGGCGCGCACCTGGGCCTGGAACCTGACGTGCATGCCTACCTGCAGCGCGGCCTGTTCGCCATGGCCGAGCGCATGGCCGTGCTGGGTGAGTGAACGAGCCCAAGCGAGACCTTCCCCATGGACAAGCGCTACAAGCCCCTTTCCCCGCCCGAGCAGCTCGCTCTTCGGCGCCAGGCCATCGAAGAGGTGCTGGCCCACCCCGAATGGACGCTGGCCGAAGCCGTGCGCCACCTGAAGGCCGGCCTGCGCCTGACCAGCGCCGAGCTGGCGCGGGTGGCGGGCGTCTCGCAGAAGACGCTGCTGGACATTGAACAAGGCCGCAGCCCGGGCACCGTGCAGACGCTCAACCGCATCCTCGGCGTGGTGGGCCTGCAGTTGGGCGTGGTGCGCGGCCGTTAGCCTGCCGCCCGCCGTGGCCTGCCGCGCTGCCACCGCGTCATATCATCGACGCCCCCTCGCCCTGCACAGGTCCACACGGCGGAGCCGCTGTCGGGCCGGAACCCCCAAGGAGACATGACGCATGCGATTGAAATTCTGCGCGGCAGCGGTGCTGCTGACCCTGGCCGGCACCGCCTCGGCCGCCTGGCCCGACAAGCCCATCACTCTCGTCGTGCCGTTCCCGCCGGGGCAGGCCACGGACATCTTCGCGCGGGCGCTGGCCGAAAAGCTCGGTGCGCGCCTGGGCCAGCCGCTGGTGGTGGACAACAAGGCGGGCGCCGGCAGCAACATCGGCACCGAGCAGGTGGTGCGCTCCAAGCCGGACGGCTACACGCTGGTCATGGCCGGCAGCGCCATGGCGGTGAACCAGACGCTCTACCGCAAGGTGAACTTCGATCCGCGCAAGGACCTGCAGGGCATCAGCCTCGTCGCCAAGGTGCCGCTGGTCTTCCTGGCCAACCCGGGCTCGGGCATCCGCAGCATGTCGGACCTCGTGGCGCAGGCGCGGGCCGAGCCCGGCAAGCTGAGCTACGCGAGCGCCGGCATCGGAGGCACGCAGCACCTGGGCGGCGAGCTGGTCAAGGCGCGCGCCCGCATCCAGATCGAACACATTCCCTACAAGGGCAGCGGCCCGGCCCAGGCCGATTTCATCGGCGGGCAGGTTCCGCTGATGGTGGACTCGGTCACGGCCGGCCTGGCCAATATCCAGGCCGGCAAGGCCGTCGCGCTCGCCGTGACCTCGGCCACGCGCTCCAGCCAGTTGCCGCAGGTGCCGACGATCGCGGAAAGCGGCCTGCCGGAGTTCAAGGGCTTCGAGGCCGTGGGCTGGCTCGGCCTGATGGCGCCCAAAGGCACGCCCCGGGCGGTGGTGGAGCGCCTGAACCACGAGGTGGTGGAAATCCTCAACGGAGCGGACATGCAGAAATTCATCCGCGACCGGGGATCCGAGCCCGCGCCCACCACGCCAGAAGCCATGGACCAGTTCGTCGCCAGCGAGATCATCGAGTGGGGCAAGGCCGTGAAGCAGTCCGGGGCGTCGGTGGATTGAGAAGGCCTGAAAGCATGCAGCCCTTGCTCGATGCCATCGCCGGCATGCCCCGGCTGGCGGACGCCCAGCGCATCTTCCATGGTCGAGGCGGGCTGCACCCCGGCTGCGAGCACTGGTCGCTGGACGTCTATCCCCCCGCCGTGGTGCTGACCAGCTTCCAGCCGATGGACCCGCAAGCCTTGGCGGAGGTGGGCGCGGCCCTGGAGGCGCGCTGGAAGCAACTGGCCCCCGGCGAGCCGCTGTGCTGGGTGTTCCAGTGCCGGCACCCGGGCCATGCGGAAACCCGGCTCATGGCCGGGGAGATCCCCGAGCCGCACGTGGTGACCGAGCGCGGGGCGCGCTACCGCGTGCATGTGCTGCGCGGCCAGAACCACGGCCTCTTCCTCGACATGGCCGAAGGGCGGCAGTGGGTGCGCGAGCACGTCGCCGCCCGCAGCGGCGAGCGCCCTGGGCTGAAGGTGCTCAACCTGTTCGCCTACACCTGCGCCTTCTCGGTGGTGGCGCTGCAGGCAGGCGCGCGGCATGTGGTCAACCTGGACATGAGCCACGGCGCCATCGCCACCGGCCAGCAGAACCACCAGCTCAACGGCCTGGCGGCGGGCGCCAGCTTCCTGGCGCACGATCTGTTCTCGTCCTGGGGCAAGGTCACGCGGGGCGGGCCGTACGGCCTGGTGATCGTGGACCCGCCGAGCTACCAGAAGGGCAGCTTCGTCGCCACCAAGGATTACGCCCGGCTCATGCGCCGCCTGCCCGACCTGCTGGCCCCGGGTGGCCACGCCCTGGTGTGCCTGAACGCACCGGAGCTGACCACCGCCTTCCTGCGCGAGCAGATGCAGGCACTGGCACCCGAGCTGGCCTTCGTCGGCCGGGTGGACAACCCCGCCGTGTTCGCCGACGTGGACCCGGAGCGGGCGCTGAAGGTGCTGGTCTACCGCGCACCCGGGCTTGAGACTGGCGCCCCGGGCTGACAGACGCTGACAGACGCGGCGGCCGGCGCGAGGCACCATGCGTGCTTTCCATAGCCACGAAGGAATCCGCCATGTCCCTGGTTTCGTCCACCTCGCCGCGCCTGCGCCGTGCCGCCGCCTTGCTGGCAGTCGCCGGCAGCGTGCTGGCAGCACCGGCCTTTGCCCAGAAATCGTCCGAGTCCTCCGCCATGCCGGCCGCCAAGCGCCATGGGGCGCTGGAGTACAGCTGCGGCGGCATCGGCATCGACGAATCCACCGCCATGCGCGCGGCGATGAAGGACCACCCCCTGTCTCTGCTGTTCGCGGCGTCCGGCGGCGCCTACGAGGCGGACGTGCAAGTGGCGATACAGCCCGAAGGCGCCAACGCCGGCCAGCCCATGCGCTTCACCGCCAACGGCCCGATCTGCCTGGTGAACCTGCCCGCCGGCAAGTACGCGGTCGAAGCCAGCGCCGCCGGCCAGACCAAGCGCCAGTCGGTGACGGTGGGCATGGGCGCCAAGAGCCTCGACTTCCGCTTCTGATTTTTGACGGGGAGGGCGCCAGCGCGGTTCAGCCGCCCTCCATCAGCCGCTGCACGATGGTGTCCCACTCCAGCGGCTCGACCGGCGTGATCGACAGCCGGTTGCCCCGCTGCAGCATCCGCATGTCGCGCAGTTCCGGGCAGGCCTTCAGCTCGGCCAAGCTGACCAGCCTTGTCTTGCGCACGGCCTGCACTTCCAGCAGCAGCCAGCGCGGTTGATCGGGGCGGGACTTCGGGTCGTAGTAGGGCGAGGCCACATCGAACTGGGTCGGATCGGGCCGCACGCCGGAGGCGACCCGCGCCAGGCCGGCAATGCCGGGCTCCGGGCAGCTGGAGTGGTAGAACAGCACGCCGTCGCCCACCCGCATGCCGTCGCGCATGAAGTTGCGGGCCTGGTAGTTGCGCACGCCCGTCCAGGCGACGGTGCGGTCCGGCGCCGCCAGGGCGTCGTCGATGGAACATTCCGCGGGTTCGGTTTTCATGAGCCAGAACCGGCGGGCACCGTCGGCGTGGGCGGTGGCGGTGAAGGGGGCGGCAAAGGGAGCGGGTGCACTCATGCCCGCATTGTGGCTGGGCCGGCCTGCGCAGGGCAGCGGCCCTGGGTGGACGGCCAATCAAGCGCGGAACGTTTCAGGGGGCGGTGGGGGTGAGCCAGTCTCACGCCAGCGCCGTATCCAGCAACATCATCAGCACGAATCCCAGCATCAGCCCGCCCGTGGCGAAGGCTTCATGCCCCTTGCGATGCGACTCGGGGATGATCTCGTGGCTGATGACATACAGCATCGCACCCGCTGCCGCCGCCAGGCCCCACGGCAGGGCTCCGGCCGACACGCCCACCAGGACCGCGCCAGCCACCGCCGCGACAGGCTCGATCAGGCCCGACAG
Organism: Acidovorax sp. FG27; assembly: GCF_040365715.1. Classification (NCBI taxonomy): domain Bacteria; kingdom Pseudomonadati; phylum Pseudomonadota; class Betaproteobacteria; order Burkholderiales; family Comamonadaceae; genus Acidovorax; species Acidovorax sp. FG27. Next base: position 33,266 of record NZ_BAABVY010000006.1, on the reverse strand, counting down.
CACGCCCAAGCCCGCAGAAGTTCCACGGCCATAGCCCACGCTGCGCAAAGCCAGCGCCACCACCATGCCTTCAGGCACATCCTGGATGGAGATGCCCGTGGTGAGCGCCAGGGCGGACACCGCGTCCGTGCCGCCGTAGGCCACGCCGATCGCCAGACCCTCGGGCAGGTTGTGCAGCGCGATGGCGAACACGAACAGCCAGGCACGCTTGACGGCACGTGCGTCCGGGCCTTCCAGGCCTTTCACGAAATGCTCGTGGGGCACGATCCGGTCGATCATCATCAGCAGCAGGGCTCCCAGCAGAATGCCTATTCCGACGATGCCCCCTGCGCCCCAACCGCCGGCCCCGCTGGCTTTGGCGGCGGCCAGGCCGGGGATGATGAGCGAGAACGCGCAGGCGGCCAGCATGACGCCCGCTCCGAATCCGAGCATCGCATCGTGGGCGCGCTGTGAGAAACGTTGCGACAGCAGCACCGGCAACGTCCCCAGCGCAGTCGCCAAGGCCGCCATGCCGCCGCCCATCAACGCGCCCCGGATTCGCGGGTCACCCACTGCAAGCGCTCCCGCCAGCTCGCTCAGCAGCAGCCCGGCACCGAACACCGCGATGGCCCCACCCAGCCAGCGCCGGCCTCTCACCGCAAAGCTGCGCGCCGGCCTGCCGGGGAGCGAACCCAAGTTGCCTGGATGCATGATTGACCTTCTGTTAGGGGGAGAACAACCACCCATGGCGGCCGGCTGCCTGCGCAGGGGTGCGCACACAGCCGGCCGGCCGCGCTGCCGGATCGCCGGTCAGGCCAGCGCGCTGCTCAGCACCAGACTGCCGTTGACACCGGCAGGGTAGAAGCCGCCGCTGCGGACCGCGCCGCTGTTCAGGTACACGATGTTCAGCACGTCACCGGGCGAGCGGCTGTAGGCAATGCCGTTCTCGTCCAGCGGCACGATGTTGGACACACCGTTGGTCGGGCTGATGCCCTGGTCCACGTCCTGGAGGTTGTCCAGGCTGTCGCGGGCGTTCGAGATCGCATCGGCCGCTGTGCGCAGGGCCGGCGCCTGCACGCCCTTGGAATAAAGCACCGTGCGAACCAGGCCCGCGTGGTATGCCTCGGCCGCCAGAATGCCGGCTGCGGCCTCCAGGTAGGTCTTGTTCTGAACCAAGGGGGAGGCGCCCTTGTAGGCCGTCACGCCCACGTCCTCGAACAGGTAGGCAGCCAGCAGGAAGTTCTCGTCGCTCGCGTACGGGTCGAACGACTGGCCGGGGCCGATCAGCCCGGCCGCCCGGGCTGCCGTCGAAAATGCACCCGTGGGCGAGGCGCTGATGTCGATGGCCGGGTGGGCCACGGCAGCGGTGCCCAGCGCCTTGCGCAGGAAGGCGACGTGCGCCAGTTCGTCCCCCGCGATCTCCTTCGCATATTGGCGGACCACCGGATCGGTGAAATTCACGGCACGGCCACCGGTCACCGCTCCTTGCTGGCCTGTGCCTGTCTGCTGATTGGCGGCCAGCCCTGCGCCCGTGGCCGCATAGAGATAGAACTGCGCTTCCAGATACTCGAGATTCAGCGCGAAGTTGAGGATGTCTTCGTCCGACGGGCCGCCAGCCTGCGCCGTGGCGTTGTCTCCACCGCCGCAGGCCGCCACCAGCGCACCGCCGGCGACGCCGGCGGCAAAACCGCTGGTCCTGCGCATGAAGTTGCGCCGTTCTGCGCGTCGCGCCATTACCTCTGCTGCCTGGGGACGGGTCAAAAAGTTTCCGAGCATGGTTGATTCCTTCGTGTGGCGCTGACGTGCGCATTCATCGCACGCGGGGCGCCAAAATGCCGACATGGCCCTTGCGGGACGGGAACGATTGACAACGCAACCCCTCACTGCCGGCCGTGCGGGAAGAGCCCTCAACCTGACCGTCTTACGCTGCCGGATCGTTAACGGATTGCTGCCTGCACGTAACTCAATGTTTTGTCGCCAGCCCGCCGGGGTACCCCACCGCCAGAGACAGTGATCCACCCTCGGCGTGGGGCCGACCCCAAAGGCTGCTTATCGCAGAGGCTGCGCTAGTGCCCGGTTCGGCGGCCCGTGCCACCCCAGCGCCTTGTACCCGGCTCGGGCAGGGCCAGCGGATCGTGGGCAGGCTCCGACAGCGGAGCCAGCAGTGCCTGCAGATCGGCTTCGCTGAACTTGACGGCATCGGCCGGGTCGCTGCCCAGCACCGCGTCGGCCAGTGCCTGCTTGCGGGCCTGCAACTCCAGCAGACGTTCCTCGATGCTGCCTTCCACGACGATGCGGTAGACGAACACCGGCTGGTCCTGGCCGATGCGGTGCGCGCGGGCCGTGGCCTGCGCCTCCACGGCCGGGTTCCACCAGGGGTCGATGTGGATCACCGTGTCGGCGGCCGTCAGGTTGAGCCCCGTGCCGCCGGCCTTCAGGCTGACCAGCAGCACCGGCGCGCTGCCTTCGCCCTCCGACTGGAACCGGTGCACCACCTGGGCACGCTGGCCCGGCGGCGTCTGGCCGGTGAGCGCCAGGAACGGCAGCGCCAGGTCGGACAGGTACCCCGCCACCAGCTCCAGCATGGCGGTGAACTGCGAGAAGACCAGCACGCGACGGCCCTCGGCCACCAGGGCGGGCAGGGTGTCCGCCAGCCACTCCAGCTTGGCGTGCTCCATGCCAGGCGGCAGCTTCGCTCCCCGCACCAGGCGCGGGTCGCAGCACACCTGGCGCAGCTTGAGCAGCGCGTCCAGCACGGCGACCTGCGCGCCCGCCCAGCCCTGGCGGTCGAGGGCGCGGCGCACCTGCTGGTCGGCCGCCGTGCGCACGGCTTCATACAGGTCGCGCTGGTGGCCCTGGAGCCGCACGCGCTGCAGGATGTCGGTGCGGGGCGGCAGCTCGGCCGCCACGTCCGGCTTGCGGCGGCGCAGGATGAAAGGGCGCACCCGCTGTGCCAGCAGCTGGGCCCGCAGCGTCTCACCGTTCTCCTCGATGGGCTTGCGCCAGCGCTGGGCGAACTGCCGCGCATCGCCCAGAAAGCCCGGCATCAAAAAATCAAATTGCGCCCACAGCTCACCCAGGTGGTTTTCCAGCGGCGTGCCGGTCAGGCACAGGCGGTGGCTGGCGTGCAGGGTGCGCAGTGCGCGGGCGCCGCGGCTGGCGGCGTTCTTCACCATCTGTGCCTCGTCCAGGATCAGCAGATGAAAGTGCTGCGCGGCCAGCCGTTCGGCATCGCGCCACAGCAGCGGGTAGGTGGTCAGCACCAGGTCGTGCCCCGCCATGGCGGCATGGCCGTGCGCCCGGCCGGGCCCGTGCAGCACCAGCACGCGCAGCCCGGGCGCCATGCGGGCCGCCTCGGCCTGCCAGTTGAAGAGCAGCGAGGTGGGCATGACGACCAGGGCGGGGGCGATCAGCCGGCCGGCCTCCTTTTCGGCCAGCACGTGGGCCAGGGCCTGCGCCGTCTTGCCCAGGCCCATGTCGTCCGCCAGGATGCCCGCCAGATGCTGCGCCCGCAGGTACTGCAGCCAGGCCAGCCCCGCCAGCTGATAGGGCCGCAGGCTGATGGCCAGGCCCTGGGGCGCCGGCACCGGCTGCGGCGTGCCGGCCGCCTTCAGCCGGTCGGCCAGCAAGGCCAGCCCGGCATCGCCCTGCAGCTGCCAGCCCTGGGCGCCGCCCTGCAGGGCCGCCCGCAGGGCGTCCAGCCGCCGGGCCTCCCACGCGCCCAGGCGCAGCGGCTCGCCCTCCTGGCGTTCACGGCGGCGGGGGTCGGTCAGCAGGTCGATCAGGGCGGAAACGATGGCCTTGAGCGGCCCGGCAGGCGCATCGATGCGGCGGCCGCCGGGTGCGCGCAGGCGGATGGTGGCGTCGTCCGAGATCAGGGCCAGCTCCGACGCCTTGAGCCACCGGGGGTCGCGCTGGATCAGGTCGGCCAGCAGCGGCGCCAGGTCCAGGGTCTGGCCGTCGATCTCCACTCCCAGCGTCAGCAGCCACGCGCCTTCGCGGGCGGGCAGATGCAGGCGCTGCACCGGCCGCTCGCGTGCGGCCATCGGGCCATCGACCTCGCGGCCCAGCAGCTCGCCGGTGTCCGGCGCGATCAGCAGCTTCCACTTTTCGACAGGCACGCTTTCGTGGGCGAAGCCGGGCTGCGTCACCACGCTCCAGCCGTCGGCGCGCAAGGCGGGCACCTGGTCGGCCCAGAAGTCGCCGAAGTGCGCTTCCTGCGGCAGCGTCCACACGGGGCCCAGGTGATCGCCCAGCGCCCGGTGGCGCCACTGCAGCCTGGCGGGGTCCACCGGCACGAGGCCGCTGTCCCACACCCGGTCCATCGCGTCGGCCTCGGCGCCGGGGTCGCGCCGCAGCCGCACCACCGGGCCGCCGGTGTCGAACAGCTCCACCTCTGCGGGCGCCCGGCCGCCCAGCACGCTGGTGGGCGCCAGCGTGCGCCATGCGTGGCCCTGGGCGGTTTGGTAGGTCCATTCGATGCGGGCCAGTGTCACGCTGCCGCCGCGGGGCCCCATGCGCCCGTGCGGCTGCAGGCCCAGCAGGCCGTCGCCCCGGCCCAGGGTCATCAGCGTCATGCGGGGGCGGAAGATGCCGGTCAGCGCGGGAGTGTCGTCGGCATCGTCGGTCATGGGCCGCCCATTGTGCCCAAGCGCCCGTGCACAGGCGCCCGGGGCACGGGATTGCTATGGTTTTTGATGTGCGGCCCCAGGCGCGCCGGGCGCCAGAGGCTGAAAGGCGTCAATCCGGCGCCTGGGTGGCGCCAAAAGGCGTCAATCCGGCACCCGGGTGGCGCCGGGTGCGGGCAGCGGCAGCCCGGCCTGCCGCACGACCTCGATGCAGTCGCGCACGTGCTGCTCGCCCAGAAAGCGCAGCGTGGCGTAGCCCAGCGCCGCCGACACGGCCTGGCCGGCCAGCGGAACGAACTTGGCCGCCTGCCGGGCGGTCAGCCGCACGCCGATCAGGCGGGTGGCCCGCATGACCAGCTCGCGCGTCACCAGCTTGCCGATCAGCACCGAGCCGACCATCGAGACGGCCTTTTGCACCTGCTCGCGCTTGTGCGGCGTCAGGCGGTCGATCTGCGCGGGCGTCAGCCCGAATTGCTCGTTGATCTGCGGAATGAGGCGCGAGAGCAGGGCGGCGTCCACCGCCCAGTCCAGTCCTGGCAGGGGCACCGTGCCGGCGGCCGCCGCCAGCAGGGCGCGGCGGTGCAGCAGGCTGCGGCTGCGCTCGATCGCGGCCTGCAGGTGGATGTCGCCCCCTGCCAGCTCGTGCGCCGTCGGAACCTTCTTGCGCAAAGCCATGGCACGCCGCCCGTTCGTACGTCAGGCCTTGCGGCGGATCATGCCGTAGAGCACGAGCAGCACGATCGCGCCCACGATGGAGGCGATCCAGCCCGCGGCTTCACCCTGCGCATACCAGCCCATCGCCACGCCCACGTAGGTGGCGAGGAAGGCGCCGGCCACGCCCAGCAGCATGGTCATGATCCAGCCGAGCTTGTCGTCGCCAGGCTTGATGGCGCGGGCCAGCAGGCCGACGATGAGGCCGATGAAAAGGGTGCCGAGGAGAGACATCATGATGGGAATCGCTTTCGCGTCTGGAAGAGGTTGAACAAGGGTTGCGGCAGGCCCGGAAGGCGGCCTGCCCGTCGCCCCCGGATTGTTGGCGGGCCGGGGCCCCCGCCGTGCAGGACGACACCGCGCCTGCGTGACTGTCTGGGAGGACCGGGGCCCTGGGCGGGCGCCGCCGCAGCCGGGCCAGTCTAGAAGCCCGGGCGTAAAGCGCCGCACGGCAGAACGTCAACAATCCAGCACGCCCGGCGGTCAGCGTTCGCGCCCCGTTGGGCAAGCGCGCAAACGCCATCGCCCCGGCGCGTCCGTGAGACGGGCCGGGGCGATGAACCGATGAGGGAGGGGCCCGGCCTGCGCCGATGGCAGCAGCAGTGGGACGCGTCAGCGAGGTGCCGGCGCGTTGGCGATGGCTTCGATGGGATCGTCTTCGGCGGCCACGCGGCGGGCGCCGTTGAAGCGGCGCTGCCAGTAAGAGCCGCTCATGTCTTCCACGCGCACGGTGGCGCCGCTGCGGGGCGCGTGGATGAACTTGCCGTCACCCACGTAGATGCCCACATGGCTGAACGCCCGACGCATGGTGTTGAAAAACACCAGGTCGCCCGGCTGCAGGTCTTTCTTGTCGATGACCTCGGTGGCCGCGGCCTGTTCGTTGGCGCGGCGGGGCAGCGCCAGGCCCTTGGCCTGCTCGAAGATGGTGCGCACGAAGCCGCTGCAGTCGAAGCCGGTGTCGGCATTGCTGCCGCCGCGCCGGTAAGGCACGCCCAGGAAGCCCATGGCGGTGGACACCAGTGTGGTCGTGCGGTCGGCCACGTCGTGACGGACCTCTTGCAGCTGGGTGAGGAGCCCGCGTTCCTGGAGGATGCGGTCGATTTCGTCTGAGCGGGTGCTGCTGGGGGCGGCATGGGCCTGGGCACAAACGAGTAACAAAAAGCAAAGCCAACGGGACATGGGTTGCGAGAGTACCACGGTGCGGGCGATTGTCCTACGCCCGCCGGGCGCATTCGCTGCTTATTTCATAGGCAGTCGCGGGCCGATAGTGAAAGGCTTTGGGCTGCAACGCTGCCGAAAAGTGGTGGGCTTGCCCGCATCTCCATCGATCATCGCGGTTCGTATGCCGCGTCAGGAGCCACCCCATGAGTTTGCAACCAAATGCATGCCCCACGCGCACCGGCCGGGCCGCCGCTGCTATCTTTGCCATAGCAGCGGGTGCCGTGTTCGCTGCCCCGGCGCAGGCCGCGGCCCCGAGCGCGCCGCAGGCCGCCCGCACGGCGGTCGGCACCGAGACGGTGGCGACGGGCCTCGAAAACCCCTGGGGCGTCGCCTTCCTGCCGGGCGGCCGGTTCCTGGTCACCGAGCGGCCGGGCCGGTTGCGGGTGGTCGAGGCCGACGGCCGCATCGGCCCGCCGCTGCGCGGGCTGCCGCCGATCGCGGCGGGCGGGCAGGGCGGCCTGCTGGACGTGGTGACCGACGCCGACTTCGAGCGCAACCGCCGGGTGTTCTTCTGCTTTTCCGAGCCCGCGGCGGACGGCGGCGGCGCCAACAGCACGGCGCTGGCCAGCGCCACCCTGGCCGAGGACGCGACCGCGCTGGGCGACGTGAAGGTCATCTTCAGCCAGCAGCCCAAGGTACGCAGCACCGCCCACTTCGGTTGCCGCATCGTGCAGGACGGGCAGGGCAACCTGTTCCTCACCCTGGGCGACCGCTTCCAGCGCAAGGACGACGCGCAGGCGCTGGACAACCACCACGGCAAGATCGTCCATGTGCGGCCCGAGGGCGGCGCGGCGCCCGGCAACCCGCCGGCCCAGGGGCGGGGGGCGCTGCCCGAGATCTGGAGCTGGGGCCACCGCAACGTGCAGGGCGCGGCCCTGGGCCCGGGCGGCCGTCTCTGGGTGAACGAGCACGGCCCGCAGGGCGGCGACGAGATCAACATCGCCCAGGCCGGGCGCAACTACGGCTGGCCGGTCATCACCTACGGCGAGAACTATGGCGGCGGCAAGATCGGCGAAGGCACGGCCAAGGCCGGCATGGAGCAGCCGCTGCACTACTGGGTGCCGTCGATCGCGCCGTCCGGCATGGCCTTCCTGGCCAGCGACCGGTACGGCCCCGAGTGGAAGGGCAGCCTCTTCGTGGGATCGCTGCGCTTCGCCCGGCTGCACCGCCTGCAGGTGGCCGGGGACGGGCGGGTGACGCGCGACGAATACCTGCTGGATCGGGCCGGCGACCGCATCCGCGACGTGCGCCAGGGGCCCGACGGCTGGCTCTACCTGCTCACCGACAGCCCGCAGGGCAAGCTGCTGCGCCTGAAGCGCTGAGAAGGTGTGAAAGAACCCGCCATGCCCGCTCGCACCGCAAAAACACGCCCCCTCGGCGTTGCAAATGCTCGCCATAGCCCGAGCCATGGCTGCGCTTTGCGCCTTGACGGGACGCGTTTGTGCGGCCCGCTCTGGCGCGCCGGATTCATTCACACCTTCTGAGAAGCGTGCCCCCCACCGGGGCCGCTGCTATATCATTGATAGCTGCCTGCGCAGGCGCATCCGGCGCCGGCAGCCGATTTTGTCTGCAACCGCCGCACCCCCACACGCCATGCTCCTCGACGCCCTCGAATCCCAACTCGTCCTGGTGGACTACCAGGAACGGCTGATGCCCGCCATTTTCGAAGGCCCGCAGGTGCTGGCCAACGCCCGCCTGCTGGCCCGGGTGGCCCAGGCGCTCGACGTGCCCGTGTGGGGGACCGAGCAGAACCCCTCCCGCCTGGGGCCCAACGACGCCGCGTTGCGCGCAGCCTGCCGCCGCACCCTGGCCAAGATGCAGTTCAGCGCCGCCGAAGAAGGCCTGGGCGAATGGCTGCGTCCGCCCGCGCGGCCGCAGCAGGGCGGCAACGCCCGCAGCCTGCCGCGCCATCTGCAAAAGCCCGCCCAGCCGCAGGGCGGCGCGGACGCGCGCGGCAGCATCGTCATCGCCGGGTGCGAAGCGCACGTCTGCCTGCTGCAGACGGCGCTCGATTTGCTGGACGACGAGTTCGAGGTCTGGGTGGTGACCGACGCCTGCGGCTCGCGCACCGAGCGCAACCGCGACGCCGCGTTCGACCGCCTGGCCGGCGCCGGCGCCGAGCTGGTGACCACCGAGATGGTGGCCTTCGAGTGGCTGCGCGGCTGCGAGCACGAGGCCTTCAAGGACGTGCTGGCGCTCATCAAGTAAGGCGCCGCGCCGCCCCCCACGGCAGTGCTTTGTCAGCCTGCCGCAAGCGCATGGTGAATGATGGAGGCCATAACGACCTTCAGGAGACATCCGCCATGGACCACGCCCGAGCCGCCGACGACTTCCACCGCCGCTCCATCGACGAGCGCGACGCCTTCTGGGCCGAGCAGGCCCGGCTGATCGACTGGCACCACCCGCCCTCGCAGATCTGCGACCACAGCCGCCCGCCGTTCGCGCGCTGGTTCGCAGGCGGCACCACCAACCTCTGCCACAACGCGGTCGACCGGCACCTGGCCACCCGGGGCGGGCAGGCGGCGCTGGTCGCCATCTCCACCGAAACCAGCACCGAGCGCAGCTACAGCTACGCCGAGCTGCACCAGGAAGTGCAGCGCGTGGCCGCCGCCCTGCAGTCGCTGGGCGTGGGGCGCGGCGACCGGGTGCTGATCTACATGCCGATGATCGCGGAGGCCGCCTTCGCGATGCTGGCCTGCGTGCGCATCGGCGCGCTGCATTGCGTGGTGTTCGGCGGCTTCGCGGCCGGCTCCCTCGCCTCGCGCATCGACGACGCGGAGCCAGTGGCGGTCATCAGCGCCGACGCCGGCTCGCGCGGCGGCAAGGTCATCCCGTACAAGCCGCTGCTGGACGAGGCCCTGCGGCTGGCGCGCCACAAGCCGCAGGCGGTGCTGCTGGTCGACCGGGGCCTGGCGCCCATGGCGCTGGAGCCCGGGCGCGACCATGCCTGGGCCGAGTTGCGGGCGCGTCACGCGGCGGCCTCCGTGCCCTGCGAATGGGTCGACGCCACGCACCCCAGCTACACCCTCTACACCAGCGGCACCACCGGCCGGCCCAAGGGCGTGCAGCGCGACACCGGCGGCTATGCCGTGGCGCTTGCCGCCAGCATGCGGCACCTGTTCGACGCGCGGGCGGGCGAGGTGTTCTTCGCCACCAGCGACATCGGCTGGGTGGTGGGGCACAGCTACATCGTCTACGGCCCGCTGCTGGGCGGCATGACCACCATCTTCTACGAGGGCCTGCCCACGCGGCCCGACGCGGGCGTGTGGTGGAGCATCGTCGAGAAGTACCGGGTCACGCACATGTTCTCGGCCCCCACGGCCGTGCGGGTGCTCAAGAAACACGACGCGGCGCTGCTGGCGCGGCACGACGTGTCGTCGCTCAAGGGCCTTTGGCTGGCGGGCGAGCCGCTCGACGCGCCCACCTCGCAGTGGATCGCCGGCGCCCTGGGCGTGCCCATCATCGACAACTACTGGCAGACCGAGACCGGCTGGCCCATCCTCACCCTGCCCACCGGCGTGGCGCCCCAGGCCCCGCGCCTGGGCAGCCCGGGCCGGGCGGTGTACGGCTACGACGTGAAGCTGATCGACGAACACACCGGCGAAGAGTTGACCGGCGCCCACCAGAAGGGCGTGGTGGCGATCGACGGGCCGCTGCCGCCCGGCTGCATGCAGACCGTCTGGCGCGACGACGAACGCTTCGTGAACACCTACTGGAAGAGCCTGCCCGGCCCCATGCGCTACAGCACCTTCGACTGGGGCATTCGCGACGAGGACGGCTACTACTTCATCCTGGGCCGCACCGACGACGTCATCAACGTGGCCGGGCACCGCCTCGGCACCCGCGAGATCGAGGAAAGCATCGCCGCCCACCCCGGCGTGGCCGAGGTGGCGGTGGTGGGCGTGGCCGACGCGGTGAAGGGCCAGGTCGCCATGGCCTTCGCCGTGCCGCGTGACGCGGCGCTGCTGGGCGATGCCGCCGCCGCCCGCCGGCTGGAGGGCGAGGTCATGCAGCAGGTGGACGGGCAGCTCGGCGCCGTGGCGCGCCCGGCGCGGGTGCTGTTCGTGGGCCTGCTGCCCAAGACCCGCAGCGGCAAGCTGCTGCGCCGCGCCCTGCAGGCGGTGGCCGAGCGGCGCGATCCGGGCGACTTGACCACCATGGAAGACCCGGCCGCGCTGCAGCAGGTGAAGGATCTCATCGGCTGAATGCCGGGGCGCTCGCGGACGTTTGCTATCAACTTGATAGCTATACCCGCTTATTCGATCGGCGTCGAAGGCATTTCAGGGCCAAAGTTTGGCGGGGCGCCGCGCCGCTTCAGGCCAGCGGGCGGCCCAGCCACTCCGCGGGCGCCCGCCACTGCGCCGCCCATGCCGCGAACGCATCGGGCGGCATGGGCCGGGCGATGCAGTAGCCCTGCGCCCAGGCGCAGCCCAGGTCGAGCAGCAGCGCGCCTTGCTCCACCGTCTCCACCCCTTCCGCGATGATGCGGTGCCCGAACGAGGCGCCCAGCCCGATGACGCCCTGCACAATGGCGCGGTCGCCCGGGTCGGTGGTCATGTTGTGCACGAAGCTGCGGTCCAGCTTGATGTGGTCCAGCGGCAGCCGCCGCAGGTAGGCCAGCGATGAATAGCCGGTGCCGAAGTCGTCCAGCGACACCGTCAGGCCCCGCCCGCGCAGGCGCTCGAGCTCGGCGGCCACGTGGTCGATGTCGTAGAGCGCCGCGCTCTCGGTGATCTCCAGCTCCAGCCGGTGCGCGGGCACCTCCGGGCGCAGCGCCATGCGGTGCTCCATCCAGTCGGCAAAGCCTTCGTGCTGCAGGTGCTGGGCCGAGACGTTGATGCTCACGGGCAGCGCCAGGCCCTGGCGCCCCAGCTGCGCGATAAGCTGCAGCGCGCTGTCCACCACCCATTCGCCGAACCAGGCCTCCAGCTCGGTGTTCTCGATCAGGTGCAGGAAGGCGCCGGGCGCCAGCAGCCCGCGCTCGGGGTGCTGCCACCGGGCGAGCGCCTCGGCGCCCACCACCACGCCCCGGCGCATGTCCACCTTGGGCTGCAGGTACAGCGCGAACTGCCCCTGTGCCAGCGCCTCGGACAGCTCGGCGGTCTGCGTGCGCCGCACCTGCAGCGCCCGCTCGTGCGCCGTGTCGAAGGCGTGGAAGCGGTTGCGGCCGGCCTGCTTGGCCAGGTACATGGCCTGGTCGGCGTGGCGCAGCAGGGCGTCGGCGTCGGCCTCGTCGTCGGGATAGAGCGTGTAGCCGATGCTCGCGGTCACCACCACCCGCTCGCCGTCCAGGGTGTAAGGGGCGGAGACGCTGGCCATCAGCGCCTGCAGCAGCTGCTCGCACTCGGCCCGCGAGCCCAACCCGGGCAGCAGGATCACGAATTCGTCGCCCCCCAGCCGCGCCACGCAGTCCACCGGCCGCAGCGACCGGGTGAGGCGCCCCGACATCACCACCAGCAGCCGGTCGCCCGCGCCATGGCCCAGCCGGTCGTTCACCGGCTTGAATCCGTCCAGATCGAGATAGGCCACGCCCAGCAGTTGCCCGCCTTGCCGCGCGCGCGCCATGGCCGCCTGCAGCCGCTCGGCCAGCAGCACCCGGTTGGGCAGGCCGGTGAGCGCGTCGTGGTGCGCGAGCCGCTGCAGGGTTTCCTGCTGCGCCCGCTGGTGGCTCACGTCGATGCCCACGCCCACCATGCGCAGCGGCTTGCCCTGCGCGTCCCGGTGCACGATGTTGCCCAGGTTGCGCACCCACTGGCCCCGCCCGTCCGGGCGCATCACCTGCCAGGTGGCGTCGAACGGGGTCGAAGGCTCGGCCGCGTGCCGCTGCAGCTCGGCGGCGATGGCGTCCAGGTGCGTGGGTGCGACGCCGGCCGTCCAGTGCACGCCCACCGGCGGCTCGCCCGGCGCGCCGTCCGCGCCGTCCGCGCCGTTCAGGCCCTGCATCGAGCGCCAGCGCGCATCGCCCGTCACCCGGCCCGACTGCAGGTCCCAGTCCCAGAGGCTCAGGGCGGCGGCCGAGATGGTGAGCGAGAGCAGCGCCTCGCGCTCGCGCACCTGCTGCTCGGCCTGCTTGCGCTCGGTGATGTCGTCCAGCACGAAGAGCCAGCACGCCTCGCCGCCGGATTCCACCGCGCTCATCGATTGCAGCACGGTGCGCCGCTCGCCGCTGCGGGTAGTCATCTCCGCCTCGTGGCCCAGCAGCTCGCCGCTGGGCAGCGCGGCGCGCACCAGCGACTCGCGCACCGCCGGCGGATAGATGCCCAGCGACGCGGCGGTGTTCACCAGCGCCTCGGCCCGGCTGAAGCCCACGGCGCGTTCCCAGGCCGGGTTCACGTCCACGTAGCGGCCGTCGCTGCGGCGAGTCAGGCCCATGGGGTAGGGCATGGCCTGGAACATCTGCGCGAAGCGCGCCTCCGACTGGCGCAGCCGCTGCTCCGCGCGCTTGCTTTCGTCGATGTCCTGGATCACGCCGCGCAGGCGCACCAGCCGGCCACTCTCCAGCTCGGGCTCGGCGCTCACGCGCACCCAGGCGTGCCGGCCGTCGGCCCGCATGATCTCGATCTCCAGCCGCCAGGGCTCGGGCTCGGCGAAGGTGCGCTCGAACTGCTCGCGCACCACCTCGCGCCAGGCCGGCGCCACGTACTGCCGCAGGTAGTCGCCGGCCGAGGGCAGCGGCGAGCCGGGCGGCAGGCCATGGATGGCATGGCACACCTCGGACCAGTAGAGCGGCCCGCCCGGGTCGGGATACGCGTTGACCCACACGCCCAGCCGCGCCATGCGCCCGGCCTGCTGCAGCACGCCATAGGCGGCGACCAGCTTGTCGCGGGTGCGCAGCTGCTCGGTCATGTCGTGGAACACGAAGACCATGCTCGGCTCGCCGTTCACCCGCGTGGCGCTGGCCGAGATCTGCCCGCGCACGGAGCGGCCCAGCACGTTCAGCGTCACCGGCTGGCCGACCACCTCGCCTTGCAGCTGCAGGGCATGCAGCAGCGCCTCGCGGTCGGCGGGCGACGGCCAGACGTTCAGCTGCAGCGAGGTCTTGCCCAGGATCTCCTCGCGCGGCCGGTTCGCCAGGCGGCAGAAGGCGTCGTTCACGTCCATGAAGCAGCCATCCGCCAGCCGGGTGATGCCGGCGGGGTCGGGCAGGGTCTGGTAGACGATGGTGTAGCGCGCCTCGGATTCGACCAGCGCGTTCTGCACCTCGCGCTGCTCGGTCACGTCCACGTCCATGCCGACCAGGCTCGCGACCCGGCCCTCGGCGTCGCGCTGCAGCACCTGGCCGCGCGAGATCAGCCAGCGCCAGCGCCCGTCGGCGTCGCGCATGCGGTATTCGGCCTGGTAGCACTGCTCGCGGCCCAGCATGGCGTCGTGCAGGTGCGGGCCGATGCGGGCCATGTCCTCCGGGTGGCGGCGGGCGTTCCATTCCTGCCAGACCCGGTCGGCATCCACCCCCGGGGTGCCCGGGGCGGGCAGCCCGAAGCGGCGGTAGAACCGGCCGTCGTAGGTGAAGCGCTGCGCATCCACCTGCCAGTGCCAGCGGCCGCCGCCCGAGGCGTCCAGCACCAGGCGCAGCTCCTCTTCGCGCTGGGCCAGCAGCGCCATCGTGCGGACCTGGCGCCGCAGCAGCTCGGCGCCGCCGCCCAGCACCAGCACGGCCAGGGTGTAGCGCCAGGGTGCTGCCTCCAGCCAGTCGGCCAGAGGCAGCGCCGCCGCCCCGGCCGCGCCCGCGAACGCCTGGTGCAGGCCCAGCAATCCGAGCGGCAGCGCGAGCGACAGCAGGGCGAGGGCGCGCCACATCCGGCGCTCCTGCGCCTCCTTCCGTCCCTGTGGCCCCTGCCACTCCTGCTTGCCGCGGGCGAAGCGGCAGGCGCAGGCCAGGGCCAGCACCGCGGCCGTCTGCGCGGCGGCGGTTGCCCAGGGCAGTTCGGCCGCGCCATGCACGGCGGCCTGCAGCAGCAGCGACAGCACGCCCGCCACGCCGCCCGACAGCGCGCCGAAGCAAAACGCGCACACGGCGGACATGGTCGGGAAGATGGCCAGCCACGGCGCGCCCCCGGGCACGGCCACCCAGGGCGCCACCAGCAGGGTGACGGCGCCGCCCGCCGCACCGATCGCCAGCCGGGCGCGCAGGGGCGGGGCGAGCAGCATGCCCTGCGGCAGCCGGGCCAGGAAGCCGAGCCACGCCAGATGGAACAGGCCGATGAAAAGGGACTCAACCGCCACGCCGGCCACCGGATGGGCGTGGGCCGCGCCAGGGTGCGGGCGCAAGGGCAAGTGGCAGGGCAGCGGGCATGGGCGCGAGTGTAGGCGCAGCGCGCCGCCCTCGCCCTCGCGGCTTCCCCGGGGTGGCTGGCGCGCTGCGGGGTCAGCGCCCGGCGGCCTGGCCGCCCGCCCGCGAGCCGACCAAGCCGGTCGACAGCACCGTGCCGCAGACGATCACCACGCCGCAGCCCACCATCCAGGGGGTGACGCTTTCGTGCAGGAAGAGCGCGCCGTAGAGCAGCGCGAACACCGGCGCGAGAAAGGTCACCGCCAGCGCCCGGCTGGGCCCCGCCCGGGCGATCAGCCGGAAGTAGAGGATGTAGGCGATGCCGGTGCACAGCACGGCGATGGCCACCACCGCGGCCCAGGCGCGGGGGCCGGGCATCTGCGCCGGCCAGCACCAGATCGCGGGCAGCGCGAGCCCGAGCGTCGCCCCCAGCTGGCTGCCGGTGGCGGTGACCAGCGGCGGCACGCCCTGCAGGTGGCGGCGGGCGAAGCTGGCCGCCACCGCGTAGCAGAGCGACGCCAGCAGGCAGGCGGCCATCGCCCAGCCGGCGTGCGCGGTCTTGAAGCCCGCGCCGGCCGGAGCCCGCCAGGCCAGCAGCGCCACGCCGACGAAGCCCAGGCCCAGGCCGAGCCAGCGCAGCCGGGTGATGCGGTCGCCCAGCCACACCCAGGCCACCAGCGCGCCGAAGAGCGGCACCGTCGCATTCAGAATGGACGTGAGCCCCGTGGTGATGTGCATCACCGCCCAAGCGTAGAGCGCGAACGGGATCGCCGAGTTGATGACGCCGCCCAGCAGCACCGGCCGCCAGTGGCGGCGCAGCGCCGGCCACTGGCCGCGCCGCACCAGCAGCGGCCAGAGGAACAGCGTGGCCAGCCCGACCCGCAGGCCGGCGGTGGGCAGCGGCCCGAACTCCGCCGCGCCCAGCCGCATGAAGAGGAACGACGCGCCCCAGAGCGCGGCGAGCAGCACGAATTCGCCCACCCAGCGGGGCGGGGCGGCGGTGGCGGCCGGGCTCACGCCAGCGCCTTCGCCGCCGCCGGGGCGAAGAGGGGCAGCGCGTCCGTGCGCGAGGCCAGCGCGCCTTCCAGCCGCAGCAGCGCGGCCTTGCGCTCCAGCCCGCCGGCGTAGCCCGTCAGCGCCCCGCCCGAGCCGATCACCCGGTGGCAGGGCACGATCACGCTCACCGGGTTGCGGCCCACCGCCGCGCCCACCGCCCGCACTGCCAGCGGCCGGCCGACCTGGCGGCTGAGCGCCGCGTAGCTGACCGTCGCGCCCGGCGCGATGCCGCAGAGCGCCTCCCACACGGCCTGCTGGAACGGCGTGCCCGACCCCAGGTCCAGCGGCAGGTCGAAGCGCACGCGCCGCCCCGCGAGGTAGTCGGAGAACTGCCGCGCCGCCTCCACCAGCACCGGGTGGCCGGGCGCCTGCGGCCAGGCGGCGGGCCCGTCCAGCGCCGCCAGCGGCTGGTGGCGCTGGCCGTCGAACCACAGGCCGACGAGGCCCCGGGCCGAAGCGGCCAGGCGCACGTCGCCCAGCGCCGTGGTGATGCGGCTTTGTACGGTGTCAGCAGGGTATGGCATGTCGATCTTTCAATGAAATTGGGCCGCAGCGCTTGATGGATATACGTATGCAGCTATGGTTTCGATAGCTATTCGCCCAGCGCCGGCCGGGCCCCCGCGTGCCAGGCGCGCACGGCCGCATAGGCGCGCCAGGGCCGCCAGCGCTCCGCCGCCGCCGCGGCGGCCTGGGCGGGGCGCGGCGTGCCGCGCAAGCCCAGCGCGGCCTGTACGGCCACGTCGCCGGCCGGAAAGGCGTCGGGCCAGCGCAGCGCGCGCATGGAGATGTACTGCGCCGTCCAGTCGCCGATGCCGGGCAGGGCGCAGAGGGCGGCCGTGGTGGCGGCCACGTCGGCGCCTGGGTGCAGCGCCAGCTGCCCCGACTCCACCGCCCGGGCCAGCGCCACGATGGCCGCCTGCCGCTGGCGCACGATGCCCAGCGCGCCCAGCGCGTCGCCCTCGGCCGCCGCCAGCGTGGCCGGCGCGGGGAAGAGGCGCGACAGCGCGGCCCACGGCGTGGAGAGCGGCTCGCCGAAGCGCTCTGCCAGCCGCTCGGCCAGCGTGCGGGCCGCCGCCACGGTGATCTGCTGGCCGAGCACGGCCCGAACGGCCAGCTCGAAGCCGTCGAACGCCCCGGGCACGCGCAGGCCGGCGGCGCCGGGAAAGTCCGCGCCCAGCACCGCGTCGATGGCCTCGGGGTCGGCGTCCAGATCGAGCATGCCGCGCACCCGGGCCATCACCAGCGGCAACACCGGGTACAGGCTTTCGCTGACCTGCAGCGAGGCCTGCGGGCGGGCAGGGTCGAAGCTCACGTCGATCCAGCCGGTGAGCGCCGTGCCGCCGGCGGCGGGCCAGCGCACGGTGCGGCGCAGGGCCTGCGGCGCGTCGCCCAGGCACACGTCCTCCACCCCGGGAATGCGGCGCTGCGCGAAAAAGCCCAGCAGCGCGGGCACGTCCAGCGGCGGCCGGTAGGCCAGCCGCAGCCCACGGCCGGCCGGCGGGGCCGCGCCGCGCTGGCGCAACTGGGTCGGGTTCAGCCCGTAGTGGCCCTGGAAGGCCGCGTTGAAGCGGCGTACGCTGCCGAAGCCGCTCGCCAGCGCCACCTGGGTCACCGGCAGGTCGGTATCGGTCAGCAACTGCTTGGCGGCCAGCAGGCGGCAGGTCTGCACGTACTGCAGGGGCGACACCCCGAGCGCGGCCTCGAATACGCGGCGCAGGTGGCGGTCGCTCACGCCCAGCCGCGCGGCCAGCGCCCGCAGGCCGCCGCCCTCGGCAGGTTCGGACAGGCTGCCGGCGTCCAGCAGCCGCAGCGCCTCGCGCACCAAGATGGCCGGGGCGTCCTGCGTGGACCAGGCGAGCTGGCGCGGCGCCAGCTCGGGCCGGCAGCGCAGGCAGGGGCGAAAGCCCGCTGCCTCGGCCTGGGCGGCCAGGTCGTAGAAGCGGCAGTTCTCGCGCCGGGGCGTGCGCACGCCGCACACCGGGCGGCAGTAGATGCCGGTGCTGGTCACGCCGGTGAAGAAGCGGCCGTCGAAGCGCGCATCCCGGGCGGCGAGCGCCAGGTACCGTGCATCGTCCTGCGGGCAGAGCGGCTCGGCGGCGGAACGGGGCAGGGTGCGGGGCATGGGGCAAATCATAGGCGGCGGGCTGGCGCATGCTGGCCGTTTCCGGACCTGTGCCCCGGCGCCCGGCCCGGCCCGCAACTCGCGGTGCCGGCCTACGCGGCGACGCGCCGGCGTGGCACGGCGCCGCGCCTACAATCCGCGCCAACTGCGCCCCGGGCGCCTGCCTACCTGGCTGCGCGCGCCCTGCGCTCGCCGGTGCGCGACCGCACCGCGCCATCCGATCCCGACCAGAACCCGTAAGGAACCACCCGTGCAACTGACGCCCGCCATCTTCAAGGCCTACGACATCCGCGGCATCGTGCCCACCACCCTGAACGAAGACGTGGCGCGCGGCCTGGGCCGTGCGTTCGGCACGGCCGCGCTGGCTGAGGGGCAGAGCGTGGTCGCCGTCGGCCGCGACGGCCGCCTGTCGGGCCCGGCGCTGTCGGCCGCGCTGATCGCCGGCCTGGTGGACGTGGGCATCGAGGTCATCGACGTGGGCGCGGTCACCACGCCCATGCTGTACTTCGCGGCGCACACGCTGTGCCGCAGCGGCATCCAGGTCACGGGCAGCCACAACCCCAAGGACTACAACGGCTTCAAGATGGTGCTGGCCGGCCGCGCCATCTACGGCGACGAGATCCAGGCGCTGCGCCGCACCATGGAAGAGGAAAGCTGGCAGCTGAAGGACGGCGGCAGCGTGCGCCAGGCCGACGTGCTGGCCGACTATGCCGAGCGCATCACCTCCGACGTGAAGCTGGCCCGCCCGATGAAGATCGTGGTCGACAGCGGCAACGGCATCGCCGGCGCCTCTGCGCCCGGCATCTTCCGCGCGCTGGGCTGCGAGGTGATCGAGCTCTTCTCCGAGGTGGATGGCGACTTCCCCAACCACCACCCCGATCCCAGCAAGCCCGAGAACCTGCGCGACCTGATCGCCAGGCTGCAGTCCACCGACGCCGAACTGGGCCTCGCCTTCGACGGCGACGGCGACCGGCTGGGCATCGTCACCAAGGACGGGCAGAACATCTTCCCCGACCGCCAGATGATGCTGTTCGCCCGCGACGTGCTCTCGCGCGTGCCGGGCGGCCACATCCTCTTCGACGTGAAGTGCACGCAGCGCCTGGCGCCGGCCATCGCCGAAGCGGGCGGCGAGCCCGTCATGTACAAGACCGGCCACTCGCTCATCAAGGCCCGCATGAAGGAGCTCGACTCGCCCCTGGGCGGCGAGATGAGCGGGCACATCTTCTTCAAGGAGCGCTGGTTCGGCTTCGACGACGGCACCTATGCCGGCTGCCGCCTGCTGGAGATCCTGAGCCGCGAGAGCGACCCAGGCGCGGTGCTCAACGGCCTGCCCACCAGCCATTCGACGCCCGAGCTGAACGTGAGCTGCGAGGAAGGCGAGCCGCACCGCCTCACGGCCGAGCTGCAGTCGCTGGCCGCCGCCACTTTTGCCGCGCCCGCGCAGACCAACACCATCGACGGCCTGCGCGTGGACTGGCCGGACGGCTTCGGCCTCATCCGCGCCAGCAACACCACGCCCGTGCTGGTGCTGCGCTTCGAAGGCCACACGGAAGACGCCATGCACCGCATCGAGGGCGAGATGCTGGCGCTGCTGGAGCGGGTGAAGCCCGGCGCCCAGGTGGGCGGCGCGGCGCACTGAGCGGCCCGCGTCCGGCCCTAAAAACCCCTTTTCCCGGAACCCGCTGCCCGTGAGCCGCCATCGATGAGCCGTGTGGTGCGATCGCTGTATTCGGCGCTGATGGTGTGCGCCCAGCCCTTGCTGCGCTCCAAGCTGCGGCGCCGGGGCGAGACCGAGCCGGGCTATCTGGAGGCGGTGGCGGAGCGCTTCGGCCGCTATCCACCCGCCATCGACAGCATCGCCGGGCCGGACGACGCCGTTCGGGACGACGAGGCGCCGCTCATCTGGATGCACGCCGTCTCGCTGGGCGAGACGCGGGCCGCGGCCATCCTGCTGGCCGAGCTGCGCACGCTGCTGCCGCATCTGCGCCTGCTGCTCACGCACGGCACCGCGACCGGCCGGGCCGAGGGCGCCAGGCTGCTGCGCCCGGGCGACATGCAGGTCTGGCAGCCCTGGGACACGCCCGGTGCCGTCGGCCGGTTCCTGGACACCTTCCGCCCCTCCATCGGCGTGCTAATGGAAACCGAGATCTGGCCCAACCTGGTGGCCGGCTGCCAGCAGCGCGGCATTCCGCTGGTGCTCGCCAACGGCCGGCTCAATGACAAGTCCCTGGCCGGCGCGCGCCGCTGGGCCTGGCTGGCGCGCCCGGCCTATGCGGGACTGGCGGCGGTCTGGGCGCAGACCGAGGCCGACGCCGAACGCCTGCGCGCCGCCGGCGCCCGGGTCGACGGCGTCTTCGGCAACGTGAAGTTCGACACCGTGCCCGACGCGGACCAGCTGGCACAGGGCCGCGCCTGGCGCGACGCGGCCGGGCGGCCGGTGCTGCTGCTGGCCAGCAGCCGCGAGGGCGAGGAGGCGATGTGGATCGACGCCTTGAAGGCCAATCGCCCGCCAGCGCTTGATTCACCTGCGCATGATGCTACTGAAAGTATAGCATTCGACCATGGCGCCGTGCAGTGGCTGGTGGTGCCGCGCCACCCGCAGCGGTTCGCCGACGTGCGGCAACTGATCGAAAGCGCCGGGCTCACCGTGTCCTGCCGCAGCGACTGGGCGGCATCGCCCGGCACGGCCGACGTGTGGCTAGGCGACTCGCTGGGCGAGATGGCGCTCTACTACGGCCTGGCCCATGCGGCCCTGTTGGGGGGCAGCTTCGCGCCGCTGGGCGGGCAGAACCTCATCGAGGCGGCGGCCTGCGGCTGCCCGGTGGTCACCGGCCCGCACACCTTCAATTTCGCCGAGGCGGCGCGCCTGGCCTGCGACGCAGGCGCGGCCCTGCGCGTGGCCGACATGGCGGAAAGCATCGACACCGCCACCCGCCTGGTCCATGACCCGCAGCGCCTGCAGGCCGCGCAGGACAAGGCCCTGGCCTTCACCCGGGCGCACCGGGGCGCGGCGCTCTCCACCGCCATGGCGGTGGTGCAGCGGCTACGCCTGCAGGGTCCGGCCAGCCTCTGACCGGCTGCCGGCAGCCGGCAGCCACCGCGCAGCCGCCCGTTCCCGCAAAATGCGGGCTGGAGGCCGGCAGCCGGCTTCCCCATGCCGCCGCAGGCCGCACCGTCCATGATCGAAAAACACTACCTGACACCGCTGTTCGCCCCTACCTCCATCGCCGTGCTGGCCGGGCAGGTGGACGCGGCGGACACACTCACGCCGTGCGGCCGCGCCGTGCACCAGGCCCTGCGGGCGCAACGCTTCGCCGGCACGCTGCAGTTCCTCGACATCCACACCAGCGGCACGCTGGCCGACCTGGCGCAGACCCGCGCCGACCTGGCGGTGATCGCGCTGCCGCCCGCCGATGCCGTGGCCGCGCTGGAGGTGGCCGGGCGCATCGGCTGCCGCGCCGCGCTGGTACTCTCGAGCGGGCTGGACGCCGACCAGGCCGCCCGCATGAAGCAGATCGCCCGGCGCGAGGGCATGCACCTGCTCGGCCCCAATTCGCTGGGACTGCAGCGGCCGCACCTGCAGCTCAACGCCAGCGCGGCGGGGCCGCTGGCGCGGGAGGGGTCGCTGGCGCTGGTCTGCCAGTCGGGCTCGCTCACCGCGTCCATCCTCGACTGGGCCCGCAAGAACGGCGTGGGCTTTTCCACCGTGGTGTCCCTGGGGCCGAACACGGACGTGGACATCGCCCAGGTGCTGGACTTCCTGGCCAACGATGCGCGCACGCAGAGCATCGTCGTCTACATGGAGGGCATCTCCAGCGCGCGCCGGTTCATGAGCGCGCTGCGCTCGGCGGCCAATGCCAAGCCGGTGGTGGTGCTGAAGGCCGGCCGCAAGCCGGCGGGCAACGAAGCCGCGCAGACGCACAGCGGCACCATCGTGGGCAGCGACGACGTGTTCGACGCGGCCCTGCGCCGCGCCGGTGCCGTGCGCGTGCGCTCGTTCGTGGAGCTCTTTTCCGCCGCCAAGTGCCTGGCCTCGCGCTACCGGCCGGTGGGCAAGCGCCTGGCCATCATCACCAACGGCGGCGGGCCGGGCGTGTTGGCGGCCGACTGGGTGAACGAGATCCGGCTGGATCTGGCGCGGCTGGCGCCGGAGACGGTAGCGGCCCTGGCGCCGCAGCTGCCCGCGCTGGCATCGCTCGCCGACCTGATCGATCTGTCGGAAGAGGCCGGCCCCGAGCACTACCGCGCCGCGCTCGAAGCCGCCACGCGCGACCGCCAGGTCGATGGCGTGCTGGCGATCTTCTCGCCCAAGGTGGGGGCCGATGCCGCCGCCGTGGCCACCGTGCTGGCGGAGGCCCGCCCCCGCATGGGCAAGCCGCTGCTGGCCTGCTGGATGGGCGACGAATCCGTTGTGCCGGCCCGCGAGGTGCTGCGCGAGGCCGAGATTCCTAACTTCCGCACGCCCGAGGCGGCGGTGGGCGCCTTCGGCAACATCGCCTCGTTCTACCAGAACCAGCAACTGCTGCAGCAGACCCCGACGCCGCTCACCACGCTGGCCAAGCCCGACATCGAGGGTGCGCGCCTAGTCATCGAAAGCGTGCTGGCCGAGCGCCGCCACGTGCTGACCGAGATGGAATCGAAGACGCTGCTGGCGGCCTTCCACATCCCTGTCACCAAGACCATCCTCGCGCGCAGCAGCCACGAGGCGATGATGA
This sequence comes from Acidovorax sp. FG27, assembly GCF_040365715.1. Lineage (NCBI taxonomy): Bacteria > Pseudomonadati > Pseudomonadota > Betaproteobacteria > Burkholderiales > Comamonadaceae > Acidovorax > Acidovorax sp. FG27. The sequence continues at coordinate 10,565 of NZ_BAABVY010000006.1, read as the reverse complement.
TCGCCACGCAGCTGGGCTTTCCGGTGGCGCTCAAGATCGACTCGCCGGACGTGACCCACAAGTCGGACGTGGGCGGCGTGGCGCTGGGCATCCACAGCGGCACCGCCGCCCGCGATGCCTACACCGACATGGTGCAGCGCGTGGCGCGGCTGCAGCCGAATGCCCGCATCAACGGCGTCACCGTGCAGAACATGGCGCGCGCCCGGCGCGGGCGCGAGATCTGCATCGGCGTGGTGACCGACGAGCCGTTCGGCCCGATCATCACCTTCGGCGCGGGCGGCACCATGATCGAGCTGATCGACGACCGCGCCATGGAACTGCCCCCGCTCAACCAGTTCCTGGCGCGCCGGCTCATCGACCGCTCGCGCGTGGCGGAAACGCTGGGCGAATGGCGCGGCGCGAGCGCGGTGCACCGCGAGGCGCTCGAGCAGGTCCTGCTGCGCGTGTCGGAAATGGTGTGCGCCCTGCCGCAGCTGCGCGAAATGGACATCAACCCGCTCATCGCGGACGAGGAGGGCGCCGTCGCGGTGGACGCGCGCATCGTGCTGGCCACCGCCGCGCAGTCGGCGAGCGCCCGGGCTGACAGCGGCGGCGGCAGCAGCTACCACCACCTGGCGATCCTGCCGTACCCGGCGCGCTACGAGCAGCTCTGGCCCATGCGCGGCGGGGGTGAATTCCTGGTGCGCCCGATCCGGCCGGACGACGCGCAGATGCTGCAGAAACTGGTGCGCGAGATGTCGCCCGAGAGCCGCTACTTCCGCTTCATCTCGCAACTGGCCGAACTGCCCGCCAGCATGCTGGCGCGCTTCACCCTCATCGACTACGACCGCGAGATGGCGCTGGTGGCCGTGGTGCGCGAACGCAGCGTGGACGCGGCCGGCGACGTGACCGAGACGGAGCGCGTGGTGGGCGTGTCGCGCTACGTCACCAACCCGGACCAGTCCAGCTGCGAATTCGCGCTGGTGGTGGCCGACGACTTCAACGGGCGCGGTCTCGGCTCGCGGCTCATGCTGAGCATCATGGACGTGGCCCGCGACCGGGGCCTGGCGGAAATCAACGGCCTGGTGCTGGCGAACAACCCCAGCATGCTCAAGCTGATGCGCCGCCTGGGCTTCGAGGTGAAGGCATTCGAGGAAGACCGCGATTTCAAGCTGGTGGTGCACCAGCTTTGATCTCGGCCAGTCTCATCGAGACGGAAGGGAGTCAAGTCAATTGGCAGTGCTTGGGTCTGCAGCGCTTTGCTGGGCTTGAAGCAGCTTGATGGAATTCCTGAGCGACGGTATTTCCTTGCTGAATGCCTTTTCCAACTTGGCGATATTGCACGCCAACCATTGGGCCATCGCGGGCCAGTTCGACCTGTCATGGCCATCGCAGGGGGAGTCCGTCTGAATGATGGACACCTTCTTATCGTCCATGCGGCGCCAGTTCAATTGGGAGCCGAAGGACAACTCGACTTCCGCCTTTCGGGCAAAGAGTTCATCGAAGAGCAGCTTGTTGCTCTCTTTGCTTCCCACATCGATAGTAAATTCAACCCGGATCTCGTTCCTATTGAAGATCAACGAATATCCGATGCCTGAAACTCCGGAACCCGCGCTGAGCCAGTGGTCTCGACCAGGACTGACCTTATCGAACAGCGTCACATTGGCTTCCTTGAGCGCAGCCAACGCCGCATGCCAAAATTCAGTGCGCATCTGGTGGCGGGCGGCCTGGCGCAGTTCCGCCGACTGTTCCTCGTCTTCTTTTTCAGAAATTCCGATCATGAGCTCTTCCGCTTCAGGCAGCGGAATGACTTGCTTCACTGTCAGGAAAACGTTGTCCCCTTCCCGAAAAGGAGTGGCTTGGAAACATGTCACTGAAATTCGATGTTTCATGAGCCAAAGCACGGTAGACGTTACCTCTTTCCGAAATTTGGCAGCCACCATGACGAGCCGCTGCTCATTTCCTATGTTGAGCACTACGTCGTCGATAGTTTCCTTCCCCAGAAATTCACAGATCAGCTTTTCTGCGCTAGCCTCTGGTGCATTTTTTTCCAAATACAGCTGGAATATTTTCAAGATACCGGATTTGGAAAGCGTGGAGCAATAGGAAGCGTATTTCAGCGCCTGCCATACGACATCTTTTCCGGAGTCGTCCAGTTTATTCTCGATAATCACCAGACGGCCTGCCTTGTCCAACGCCAGCAAATCCAGCCGCTCTTTCGTGTCGTCAAAACCGTCGAACTCCTTCTGTATGATGAGAAGGTCCTCTCCCAGCACGTCCGGTTGATTCGCAATCCATTCCTGAAGATGGTGCCGTTCGGTAAAACGAAGCTCAGAGAAACTCACCTCGCTCAGTTTGATAATTCGATTGGTTGTTTGATCGATGCGAAACATGGGGTAGTGTGGGATATCTAGCCATGGGCCATGAAGCAGAATTCCGGTTTATTGAACCTGCTGCGTTAAACTATTTTTTGTTCAGTAAATCAATTTGAGCCAAGTCAGCCTCGGTCAGCAGGCCGGCCGCCTGCCGCAGCCGCAGCCCGCCCATCAGCACGCCGTAGCGCGCCTGCGCCAGGTCGCGCCGGGTCTGGAAGAGCTGGCTCTGGGCGTTCAGCACGTCGATGTTGATGCGCACGCCCACCTGGTAGCCGAGCTGGTTGGCCTCCAGCGCGCTCTGGCTCGACGCTTCGGCGGCCTGCAGTGCGGCGACCTGGCCCTGGCCCGACTGCACGCCGTAGAAGGCGGCGCGGGCGCTCTGCGCGACCGTGCGGCGGGCGTTGTCCAGGTCGGCGGCGGCTTTCTCCTCCAGCGACAGCGTTTCCCGCACGCGGTTCTGCACCGCGAAGCCGGCGAAGAGCGGCAGGTTCAGGGCCACGCCGACGGTGGCGTTGGTGCTGCGCGAGTTGAGGTGCGGTGCCGTGATGGTGCCGCGGGGGTTGCGCGCCACGGCATAGCCTGCCTGCAGGTCGATGGTGGGCAGGTGGCCGGTCTCGGCCTTGCGCGTTTCCAGCCGTGCCACGTCCAGGGCGATGGCCGCCTGCCGCACCTGCGGCTGCTGCGTTTCGGCCGAGCGCACCCACTCGTTCACGTCGGCGGGCGCCAGGGCCGGCAGCCGCACGGGCTGGGCGAGCGGCAGGGGCGCCGTGCCGGGCCGGCCGACCAGCTGGTCGAGCGCCAGGCGTTTGACGAGCAGATCGTTCTGCGCGGCGATTTCCTGCGCGGTGACGAGGTCGAACCGGGCCTGCGCCTCGCGGGAGTCGGTAACCGTGGCGGTGCCGATCTCGAAGTTGCGCTGGGCGAAGGCCCGCTGCTCGGTGACGGCGGCCTTTTGCGCCTGCACGAAGGTGAGCGTATCCTGCGCCGCCAGCACGTCGAAGTAGGCCTGGCTCACCCGCACCAGCAGGTCCTGGCTGGCGGCGTCGAGCTGGGCGCGGGCGATCTCGATGCCGCGCTGGCCCTGCTCGAAGGTGATGCGGTTGGCCGGGCGATAGAGCGGCTGCGACGCGCTGACCCCGGCCTGCTGGGTGGGCGCGTTCAGGTCCACCGACGGGCGGCTTACCTCGGTGCGCGCATAACTGGCGCCGGCCGACAGCCCGGCGCTGGGCAGCAGGCCGGCGCGGGCCTGCTCGGCGCCGCTGCCCGCGGCGTCGAGCTGGGCGCGGGCCGCCAGCCAGGGCGCGTCATAGCTGCGCGCCACGGCGGCCAGCTCGGACAGGCTCTGCGCCTGCGCAGCAGGGCCGGCGACCCAGCCAGCGCCCACGACCAATGCGACGGGGATGATCCGCGACAACGACTTCGACATGTCAGCCTTCCTCTTTCAGCACACCCCGGGACGGGGGAACCAGACGCCGGCACCGGCACGATGCGACCGGGCGCGGCACACGCCAGCAGGGGGCGAGCGAGCGCTTTCAGTAGCGCGGCACGCTCGCGTCGCGTTCTTGCGTCCAGGCGTCGATGCCGCCGCTGATGTTGGCGACGCGCTCGAAGCCCTGGTGTTCCAGAAATGCCGCCACCCGCAGGCTGCGCATGCCGTGGTGGCAGAGGCACGCCACGGGCCGCGTGGCATCCAGCTCGGCCAGGCGGTCGGGCAGCGCGCCCATGGGGATGGCCACCAGCTCGAAGCCGTCGGGCACGACGCTCGCCGTCTGCAGCTCCCAGGGCTCGCGCACGTCCAGCACCAGGGGGCGGCCGCTGGCGGGCGCGGCGGCGAACCAGTCGGTCAACTGGGCGGGGCGGACGTGGTCGATCATGGAAGGGCGTGAAAAAGGAAGGGGGAAGAAGGCCGGGACCGCAAGGGGGCCCGGCGGCTCGGTGCCTCAGAACGTGAAGGTCGACGGCTCGGGAAAGTGTTGCAGGCGGGGCGCGACCGTGTCCCACGGCGTGGTGGTGTCGAAACGGTCGCCGGCGCGGCGCACGATGGTGGCGCGCATCATGGGCGCCTTGCCGACGATGGCACCCAGGCGGCCGCCCTCGCGCAGCAGGCCCAGCAGGCTGGCCGGCACCTCGGCGACCGACCCGCTCAGCACGATCACGTCGAAGGGGCCGTCGGGCAGCGGGCCGTTGGCACCGTCGGCCTGGCGCACTTCCACATTGGCCACGCCGGCGCTGCGCAGGTTCTCCTGGGCAAATTCGACCAGCGCGGGCGCGATCTCCAGCGTGACGACGTGCTGGGCGCGGGCGGCCAGCAGGGCGGCCATATAGCCCGAGCCGGTGCCGATCTCGAGCACGCGGTCGGTGGGCTTGACCTGCAGGTCCTGCAGCATGCGCGCCTCGACCCGGGGAGGCAGCATGAACTGGCCCAGGCGGCGGGCCTCGTCCACCGAGCTGTTGAGCGGAATCTCGGTGTCCATGAAGGCCATGCCGTGGTGGGCGACGGGCACGAACTCTTCCCGGCGCACCACGGCCAGCAGGTCCAGCACGTCCACGTCCAGCACGTTCCAGGGGCGGATCTGCTGCTCGATCATGTTGTAGCGCGCCTGAGCGATCGGGTCGCTGATGTTGGCGGACGTGTTCAGGGGCATGTTCATGGGGTTACTCCGAAGCTCGTGGATCAGGACAAACCCACGATTCTAGGCGGGGCGGGGGCTTCATCCGCGTGCACGCAAAGGCCTCGCAGCAAGGTATCGGCTTGCGTGTCGATGTAGCGCTCGGGCGAGAGGTCGGGCGAGTCGGGCACGCAGGCGCCCAGCGAGTGCTTCCACATCGTCAGAAAGACGAGCGGCGCCAGCACCAGATACACCGCGTAGTCCAGATCAACGGCGCGGAATTCGCCGCGCTCCACGCCCCGCTGCAGGATGCGGCGGATCAGCCGGTTGCCGGGCTCGACCACTTCCTCGCGGTAGAAAAGCGCGATTTCCGGGAAGTTCTGCGCCTCGCCCAGCATCAGCTTGGTGATGCCCGAAGCCTTGGTCGACCCGATGCGGGCCCACCAGTCGTGCAGGCAGCAGCGCACCAGCTCGCTGGTGGTGCCGGCAAAGCTCTCGACCTCGACGTCCCATTCGGCGAAGCGGCCGGCGATGTTCTCGCGCACCACCGCCTTGAAGAGATCTTCCTTGCTGGGGAAGTACAAAAACAGCGTGCCCTTGGACACGCCCGCGCGGGCCGCGACCTCGTCCACCTTGGTGGCGGCGAAGCCCTTCTCCACGAACAGGTCGAGCGCCGCATCGAGCAGCTCGCCCGGGCGCGCCTCCTTGCGGCGGCCACGGCGCGGCGCATCTTCGGTCGCTTGAGGGGAGGGAGGGGCGGAGGGGCTCATTTATTACTGACTGACTGGTTAGTAATGTAGCAAGCCCCTACCGCACCGTCAACGCGGGCGGGCTTCCATAATTCCTGGGACCTTCCCAATCCCCGACTGGAGAACCCAAGCGATGACCACCCTGCAAACCATCACACTCGGCGGCGGCTGCTTCTGGTGCACGGAAGCCGTGTTCGACCGCGTGCGCGGCGTGACCGACGTGGAGAGCGGCTATGCCAACGGCCAAGTGCCGTCGCCCACCTATGAGCAGATCTGCACCGGCCGCACCGGCCATGCCGAAGTGGTCAAGCTCACCTTCGACCCGGCGGTGATCGGCGTGCAGCAGATCCTGGAGATCTTCTTCGCCACGCACGACCCGACGACGCTCAACCGCCAGGGCAACGACGTGGGCACGCAGTACCGCAGCGGCATCTACACCACCGACCCCGAGCACCAGCGCGTGGCGACCGAGATGGTGGCGCAGCTCGACCAGAGCCGGGCCTTCGGCGCGCCGGTGGTCACCGAAGTGCAGCCGCTCGAAAGCTATTGGCCTGCGGAGGATTACCACCAGGACTATTTCCTCAACCACCCCGGCCAGGGCTACTGCGCCTTCGTGGTGGGGCCGAAGGTGGAGAAGTTCCGCAAGACGTTTACCCAGCACCTGAAAGCCGAAGCGGCCTGACCCGGTGTGAATGAACCCGCCACGGGCGGCGTGGCCGTGGCAGGAGCCAGGGTCGCCCGTGCCGCATAATGCAACCCGTTTGCGTTATGACAGACCCGATGCCCCTCGTTGCCGCCCCTGCCTTGCCGCCCGGCCTGCGTTCCACGCGGGCCACCCGCGCCGTGCTGCAGCTGGTGGCGGAGCGGGCGGGCGAGGCGCTCTCCGAAACGCAGGTGGAATCAGCCCTGGCCCAGGCCGGCGTGCCCGCCAACCGCGTCACGGTGTACCGGCTGCTCGACCGGCTGGCCACGGCCGGCGTGCTGCGCCGGCAGGTGGATGCGCAGCGCGTCGCACGCTATGCGCTGGCCCCGCCCGCCGGCACCGAGGGGCCCATGCCCCGCTTCGAATGCGATGACTGCCACCGGCATTTCCCGCTGTCCCAGGGTGCCGAGAGCCTGCAGCGCGCCACGCGGCAGATGCTGCAGGCGCTGGCGTCGGCCGGCCATGAAGGCATGGCGGTGGACATCGCTGTGCATGGCCGGTGCGCCGGCTGCGCCCATCCAGACCTGGGAGAGGGCGCGTGATCGTCACCCGGTCGCTCGGATTTGCCCATGCGGGCGCGGCCCCGTTGCGATTTCCCGACGTGCAGGTGCCGCAGGGCGGGCGCCTGCTGCTGCAAGGCCCGTCCGGCTCGGGCAAGTCGACCTGGCTGGCGCTGGTGGGTGGGCTGCGCCGGCCGTCCGCCGGAACGGTGCAGGTCGCCGGCACGACGCTCGACGGCCTGGCGGGTGCGCGCCTCGACACCTGGCGCGCCCGCACCGTCGGCTTTTTGCCGCAGCGGCTGCATCTGAGCGACGCGCTGACGGTGGCGGGCAACCTGGCGCTGCCCTACCTGGCTGCCGGCCTGGCACGGGACGATCGGGTGATCCACGCGGTATTGCAGCGCCTGGGCCTGGAAGGCCTGGCCGGGCGTCGGCCGCACGCGCTCTCCGGCGGCCAGGCCCAGCGGGTGGCCCTGGCGCGCGCGGTGCTGCTGTCACCCCGCGTGCTGCTGGCCGACGAGCCCACGGCCAGCCTGGACGACGCCTCCGCCGCCGCCGCGCTGGCGCTGCTGCACGAGACCGCCGACGCCTGCGGCGCCACCCTGGTGGTGGCCACCCACGACGCACGGGCGGCCGCCTGGGTGTCGGCACTGGAGGGCGCGCAGGCGCTGTGGCTGACTGCCGAGCCCGGACCTGCCGGCACCCTTCCCACCTTGAGCCAAACAGGCCCGCAGCGCTTGCAGGACGGGCGCATCGCGCTATGAAAGCAGTAGCATCCATCGCTCTCCTGTCGTGGCGCTACCTGTGGTCGCGCCCGCTGCAGGCGGCCTTGAACCTGCTGCTGCTGGCGCTGGGCCTGGCCCTGGTCACGCTGGTGTTGCTGGTCGGCACGCAGGTCGACCGGGGCTTCGAGCGCGACGTGCAGGGCATCGACATGGTGGTGGGCGCCAAGGGCAGCCCGCTGCAGCTCATCCTGGCGGGCGTGTTCCACATCGACGTGCCGCCGGGCAACATCGCGCTGGCAGACTTTCAGGCCCTGCAGCGCAACCCCCTGGTGGCGCAGGCGATCCCGCTCAGCCTGGGCGACAGTTTCGGCGGCTTCCGCATCGTCGGCACCACGCCGCAATACCCGGCGCACTACGGCGCCGCGCTGGAGCAGGGCGCGCTGTGGCAGGCGCCCCTGCAGGCGGTGCTGGGCGCTGACGTGGCCCGGTCGATGGCAGCCGGTGCTGCGGAGGGCGGCTCTCTGCTGGGGCGCCGCTTCGTCGGCAGCCACGGCCTGGGCGGTGGCGGCCATGCGCATGGCGACCATCCCTACACCGTCTCGGGCGTGCTGGCGCCGTGCGGCTGCGTGCTCGACCGGCTGATGCTGACCTCGACCGAATCGGTCTGGCAGGTGCACGAGTCCGCGCAGGCCGACGACCCCGACGACCTGGCCGTGCTGCGCGAGGAGCGCGAGATCACGCTGGCCCTGGTGCGCTGGCGCAGCCCGCTCGCCGCCGTGACCCTGCCGCGCGCCATCAACGCCGGCACCCCGATGCAGGCCGCCGTGCCCGCCGTCGAGATCACTCGGCTGGTGCGCCTGCTGGGCGTGGGGGCCGACATGCTGCGTGCGTTGGGCGGCGTGCTGCTCGGCGTGGCCGGGCTCAGCGTGTTCATCGCCTGCTGGAACGCGGTGCGCGAGCGACAGGCCGATCTGGCGCTGCTGCGCCTGCTGGGGGCGCCGCGCACGCGGGTGGCGGGCGTGATCGCGGCCGAGGCCCTGTGGCTCGCGCTGCTGGCCACCTTGCTGGGCCTCGCCCTGGGCCACGCCCTGGCGGGGCTGGCGGGGCATTGGCTGGGCGCCGAAGGCTCCATGCCGCTCACCGGCGCCCTCTGGCTGCCGCAGGAATGGGCCGTGCCGGCCCTGGCCCTGGGCATCGCCGGCCTGGCGGCGCTGCTGCCCGTAGTGCGCGCCTACCGTACCGACGTGGCCGACCTGCTGGCGCGGCCGGCCTGATCGGCCCGCTTGCTTTCATTCCCGGTTTCCCAACCCCCTCCTGAAGGACCTTTTCGATGCAACGACTCTTGACCACCCTCGCTCTCGCGCCGCTGATGGCCATGGCCGCGCTGGCCCACGCCCAGGGCCATTCCGACAAGGAAACCCAGGCCGACATCCAGCGCCACCGCGCCATGGCCGCCGCGCACGAAGCCGCCGCCAAGTGCCTCGAATCGGGCAAGGGCCATGACCTGTGCATGAAGGAGCTGCAGGCCGCCTGCAAGACGCTGGCCATCGGCAAATACTGCGGCATGAAGCACGCGCACTGAAAGGCAAGACAATCGGCCCCGGGCGGGGCCGCTCGACCGCTTCCCTCATCCCAGCTTCCAGAACCTTCCGCCAATGTCTTCACTGCCCCCACGCTTTCACGCCCTGGCTTGCGCCGCGCTGGCTGCCGTCTTCAGCACGGCAGCCATGGCAGCCGCGCCCGCCGCAGCGCCACCGCCAGCGCCGGCCGACGGCGGCGGCGGGCTTTCGTCGCCCATGGGGCCGGGCGGCCTGCCGGCCGGGCAGGGCGCCGGCTACCACAGCCCGCAGAGCCCGATCAAGCCGCTGCAGCCGCGCAGCGACGTCGTGCCGTGGTCCAGCCTGTCGAACCTCACGAAGAAAACCCTGCGTGACCGGATCGAACCCGTGTTCACCAGCGAGCAGAAGGCCATGCACATGACGATCCGGCGCGTGCAGGGCTTCATGGTGCCGATGGACACCAAGCCGGGGCAGAAGCACTTTTTGCTCACTTCCGTGCCGCTCACCTGCGCCTTCTGCATCCCGGGCGGCCCGGAAAGCATGATCGAAGTGAAGGCCCGCACGCCGGTGCGCTACTCGCTGGAGCCGGTGGTCGTGGAAGGGCGCTTTCAGACGCTGCAGGACGATCAGTACGGCCTCTTCTACCGCTTGGTGGAAGCGCGCCAGGTGGAGTGACGGCCACGCCGCACCCGCCCACCTTCTCGCACTGAACCGATCACTATCGCCCCCACGGCATGGCCGCCACCCGCCCCCGCAGTCTAGAACGCACTCCGTGCCGGCCGATGAGCGCCCGCGCCGCGCTCTGGTGGCTGGCTCTGTGCCTGGTGCTGGGGCCGGCGCTCGGGCGCATGCACCAGGTCGTGCACGGGCCGCTCGCGTCGCCCGCCGCCGCGGCTGCCAAGGCGTCGGCGCATGGCGCGCTCGGCCATCAGGCGGACGCCCACCACCGGGCGTCGGGGGGCGGCCATGCCGGTGTCCACGCGCTGTTCCAGGGGCATGGCGGCGCCGGGCGACACGGTGCAGGACACGGCCGCGCGCTGGGGCTTCTTCCACATGGGCCATTTCTCGCAGGACTACAAATCCCTCTTCGGCGAAGCGCCTTCGCACACCCTGCGCCAGCACGCGGGGCAGAGTCGGTAGCACAATCGTCCGTCTGGCGCGGCGGTTGTTCGCACCCGGTTGCCGGGGCCGCCGGCGCCGCCCGCCCACCGCACGAAAGAAGAGCCGCCCATGAACGCCCGCATCCCGTCTTCCGCCTTCCAGCCCGACCAGGCCCTGTCGCAACTCAGCCAGCGCTGGGACGAAGGAATCCTGCCGCAGCTGACCGACTACATCGCCATCCCCGCCAAGTCGCCCGGCTTCGCGC
>NZ_BAABVY010000005.1:0-34897 GCF_040365715.1 Acidovorax sp. FG27 | reverse complement strand
CACGCTGGCCTTGTCGGCGGCCACGTTCAATGAACGTGCTGGACACCTCCATCGCCAACGTGTCCCTGCCCGCCATCGCGGGCGACCTGGGCGTGAGCCCCACGCAGGGCACCTGGGTCATCACCAGCTTCGCGGTGGCCAACGCCATCGCCGTGCCGCTGACAGGGTGGCTGTCGCAGCGCTTCGGGCAGGTGCGCCTGTTCGTGGCCAGCGTTACCCTCTTCGTCATCGCGTCGCTCTTGTGCGGCATCGCGCCCAACATGGCCACGCTGATCGCCTTCCGCGCGCTGCAGGGCTTCGTCGCCGGGCCGATGATTCCGCTTTCGCAGTCGCTGCTGCTGTCCAGCTACCCCAAGGCGCTGGCCGGGCTGGCGATGGCGATGTGGTCCATGACCACGCTGATCGCGCCGGTGATGGGGCCGCTCCTGGGCGGCTGGATCACCGACAACATGAGCTGGCCGTGGATCTTCTACATCAACGTGCCGGTCGGCATCGCGGCGGTGCTGGTGACCTGGAGCATCTTCCACAAGCGCGAGTCGGAACGCCGCGCGCTGCCCATCGACTCCATCGGCCTGGCGCTGCTGGTGATCTGGGTGGCGGCCATGCAGGTGATGCTGGACATCGGGAAGGAGCACGACTGGTTCGCCTCGCCCTGGGTGGTGGCCTGCGGCGTGGTCGCGCTGGTGGGCTTCGTCGCCTTCATGATCTGGGAGCGCGGCGACGACCACCCGGTGGTGGACCTGACGCTCTTCAAGATCCGCAACTTCTGGGCCGGCGCGCTGGCCACCTCGGTGGGCTACGGCCTCTTCTTCGGCAACGTGGTGCTGCTGCCCCTCTGGCTGCAGCAGTACATGGGCTACACCGCCACGCAGGCCGGCGAGGTGCTGGCGCCGGTGGGCCTGCTGGCGCTGGTGCTCTCGCCCGTGGTGGGAAAGAACATCGCCAAGGTGGACCCGCGCCGCTTCGCCACCTTCGCCTTCCTGGTGTTCGCGCTGGTGCTGTGGATGCGCTCGCGCTTCAACACCCAGGCCGACCTGATGACCATCATGGTGCCCACCATCATCCAGGGCGTGGCCATGGCGTTCTTCTTCATCCCGCTGGTGACCATCACGCTGTCGGAGATCGCGCCGGCCCGCATCCCGTCGGCCTCAGGCCTGTCGAACTTCATGCGCATCACGGCCGGCGCCATCGGCACCTCCGTGTCGACCACGCTCTGGGAGCGCCGCGCCGAGCTGCACCACGCCCAGCTGACCGAAGGGCTGCAGCAGGGCGGCACCGCCGTCACGCAGACGCTGCAGGGCCTGCAGGCCGGCGGCCTGGCGCCCGACCAGGCGCTGGCCCAGGTCGAGCGGCTGGTGAACCAGCAGGCCTATATGCTGGCCGCCAACGACATCTTCTATGCCTCGGCCGTGCTGTTCCTGCTCCTGATTCCGCTGGTCTGGCTGGCGCACCCGGTGCGGGCGAGCGCCGGCAGCGCGGACGCGGCGGCCGGGGCGCACTGATCCGGTGAAGCCGGGGGGGCGCCTCGAACGGATACGCTCGGGGCTGCTCTTTCGCCGCCTTCTTCACGACCCATCATGACCACGCCCGCCGCCACCGAACTCGCCGCCTTCCACACCGCCCTCGCCCGGCTGCGCCAGGGCGAATTGCGCCCGCATGCCTTCAGCGACACGGCGCGGGCGCTGGGCGCGCTGCGCGGCGCACTGCCCGCCCGGTACGACGAGGTGCTGCTGGGCCTGCTGGACCGGCTGGAGTCGGGCGCGCTGTTCGCCGAGGAGAGCTGCTCCTTCAGCCAGCAGGATCTGGTGGACAGCTTGCAGATGTGGGCGGACAAGGCGGGTGCGACGGTCGCGGCACAAACAGGCACCGGGTAGCATGCACCGCTGATCCCAGTACCCCCGGATCAATCCTGGAAAGACACTGCCGCCTTGGCGCGCCCATCCACCGAGAGCGAGAACACATCCGGCCGCGCGTAATGCCCTACGACGTCGAAGTCGTACTTCGCGCGTGTTAGCTCGGCAAGGTCGATCTGCGCAGTCAGCAAGCCTGTCTCGTTCTTCAATGGACCCGCCAGGACATCACCCAGCGGTCCGACGATCATGCTGTTGCCTTGAATCAGCGGCCGGTCTGCGTCCCAGTGCGGCGCGTCGATGCCAAGGGCCTTGGGCGACGGTTTCACTTGGCACGCGCAAACGAGGAACATCCGGCCTTCATGCGCGATATGTCGCATGGTCGCCTGCCAGATGTCGCGGTCGTCGACCGTGGGCGCGCACCAGACCTGCACACCCTTCGCGTACATCGCCGTTCTCAGCAGCGGCATGTGGTTTTCCCAGCAGATCGCAGCGCCGATGCGCCCCGCTGCCGTCTGCAGTACCGGCAGGGTCGAGCCGTCGCCCTGCCCCCAGATCAGCCTCTCTGTCCCGGTGGGCATCAGCTTGCGGTGCTTGGCGGCCAGCCCGTCCTGCGGGGTGAAGAACAGAGCGGTGCAGTACAGCGTGTTTCCGTCTCGCTCGATCACGCCAATGACAATGGCGGCTCCCGTCTTCTCGGACATCGCGGCCAGCGCATCGGTCTCGGGGCCTGGCACATCGATGGCCTCGTGGAAGTAGCGGGCGAAAGCCTCTCGACCCTCAGGTGTGCGGTAACCCAGGTGGGTGCCGAACAGCTCCCCCTTGGGATATCCGCCGAGCAAGGCTTCCGGCATCACCACCAGCACTGCGCCGCTGGCCTTGATCTCGTCCTGATAATCAAGAATGTCTTGCAGCGTTTGCGCAGTGCCCAATGGCGAAGATCCGATCTGGAGAGCGGCAACGGTTTGAGTGTTCATCGGTCGGATGGCTGGTTGGCAGTGAGTGAATGGATGCTTCGATGCTGCACGCGGGCGTCTCGACGATCAACGGTCCCAACTGGCTATCAGATATGAATCCCATCGATTTCTCTCGAGTAGACCTGAATCTGCTGAAGGTCTTCGAGGCGCTGTATGAAGAAGGTGGAGCGGGCAGGGCGGGCGTTCGGCTGCACCTGACCCAGTCGGCCGTCAGTGCCGCGCTGGCGCGCTTGCGGGTGCTCTATGCGGACCACCTCTTCGAGCGAACCGGCCGGGGACTGCGGCCGACACCGCGTGCGCTGGAACTGAGGCCGCTCATCGCGCAAGCGCTCGACGATTGCCGCCAGAGCCTGGCAGCGTCCGCCCAGTTGTCCGGCCAGGCCTCGCGCACGCTGAGGCTGGGCCTGTCGGACGACTACGAAGTGGCGATTGGCGGCCGGCTGATCCAGCTGGTGGCAGCCCACATGCCCGGCCTTCGCCTGATCTTCAGGCAGACGCACAGTCTGGTGGTCAGTGACATGCTGATGTCCCGCGAGATCGACCTGAGCCTAACGGCGGGAGGCACCACGTCCAGCACGCTGGGCCGCGAGGTCATCGGCATGGCCGGATACGCCTGCGTGGGCGACAGCCGCTGGCTGCGCGACGGCCCCCTCCCGCTGGAGGAATACCTGCGCAGAGGCCACCTGCTGGTGTCCGCGCAGGGCTATGTGGGAGTGGTCGACGAAGCCCTCAAGGCGCGCGGCGCGAGCCGCCGGGTGCATGCATCGACCACGCATTTCGCGGCGCTGCCGTACCTGCTGGTGGGAAGCGAGTGCATCGCGACCCTGCCGCAACACGCCGCTCGGGCACTGGCTCGGGCAAGCCCGCTTCACTGGACGGAGTGCCCGCTGCCCCTGCCCCGTTTCGCCGTCGAACTGGGCTGGCGCAAGGACAGTGTCCGCGATGCTGCCATCCAGCGCTTGAAGGCGCTGGTGAGACAGGCCTGCGAGGATCCAGTCCACGGCCTGCAAGGCGGCACGCGCGCATCCTGACTTAGCCTATCCAGGACCCGGTCTCAGCGCCCTGCGCACGCCTTGCACAGCTGCAGCGCCAGCCGCTGCAGCGCCTGCCAGCCGTCGGTGGGCCAGTCGGGCACTTTCAGGCCCTTGACGATGCCGTCCACGGTGTGGGCCGACTGCAGCAGGCGGGCGGCGGCGGCGTCGGAGAAGCGCGGGACGATGCGCTCGAAGAGCCGCTCCTTCGCGCCCCAGACCCGGTTCTCCCGCAAGGCCATGGGCAGCGGCTTGCCGGCGTTCACGGCGTCTTTCACCCGTTTGAGCGCGCGGATGTCTTCGGCCAGCGCCCAGTGCACCAGCACCTCGGCCTCGCCTTCGGCCTGCAGGCCGTCGAGCATGCGCTGCACGCGCAGCACCTGGCCCGAGAGCACGGCCTCGGACAGCTTGAAGACGTCGTAGCGCGCCACGTTCAGCACGGCCGCTTCGACCTGGGCGAGCGACAGCTCGCCCGGCGGGTGCAGCAGGGCGAGCTTGGCGATTTCCTGGTGCGCGGCCAGCAGGTTGCCCTCCACCCGGTCGGCGAAGAACTGCAGCGTGCGCTGGCCTTCGTCGCCCGGCGCCACGCGCTGGCCCTGCGCGCCCAGGCGCTGGGCGATCCAGGTGGGCAGCGCGGCGCGCTCCACCGGGTCGATCTGCACCGTGGCGCCATTCGACTCCAGCGCGGCGAACCAGGCGCCGGTGCGCGTGGACTTGTCGAGCCGGGGCAGCAGCACCAGGGTGAGGGTGCTGTCGTTGCCCTGCGCGGCGGCGGCGATCTGCTGCAGCGCGGTGCTGCCGTCCTTGCCGGGTTTGCCGGAAGGGATGCGGATCTCGACGATCTGCTTGTCGGCAAACAGCGAGAGCGAGCCGCCCGCCGCCAGCACCGCGCTCCAGTCGAAGTGCGCGCCGGCGACGGTGAAGCTGCTGCGTTCGGTGTAGCCCTGCGCCCGCGCCGCCGAGCGGATGGCGTCGGCCGCCTCCTGCTGCAGCAGCGGCTCGTCGCCGTGCAGGGTGTAGAGCGGGCGCAGGCCTTTGTGCAGCTGCGCGGTCAGCTGGTTCAGCGCAATCTGCATGGCAACGGCCCCTTTTCAGAACAAAAACTGGCTGCAGCGCTTATTCCATAAGCGCAACCAGCTATACAAACCATAGCAAATCCGATGAGGAATGGCTGGCCGGCCGGTGGGGCTGGCCCGCGCCGGAACGCCATGGGAGGGGGCTGCATGCCCCCGTCAGGAAGCGGCACCGACCTTCACGGCGGCCAGGCGGCGCATAAGCTGCTGCACCAGGTCGGTCTGCATGTTGCGGAACAGCAGGGCTTCCTCGCCTTCCTTGGACAGCGCCACCGACTCGTTGTAGCTCACGTCGCGCTGCTGCAGCAGATCGGTCGGCGCGATCAGCTCCACGCCCTGCGGGGTGCGCAGGCCGAACCGCAGCCGCAGTCGCAGCTGCAGCTCGCGCACCTGGCCGGAGGCGTTCAGGCCCACCACCACGCGCTCCTGCTGCTCGGAGAGGATGTCGAGGATGGCCTCGGCCTGCGGCAGCTGGGCGGGCTCGGTGAGCAGCGTGAGGTTGCCGCCCGAGCCCTGCAGCGTGCGCCGCAGCTCGCGCGCGATGGCGGAGCCGGGCTGCGACTGCACGTAGAGCGAGCGGAAGCTGAAGTCCGGCGCGCCTATCTGGGCGTATAGGCCGCCCTACAGCAGCCGCTTGCGGATCTGCAGCACCACCAGTTCGGCTGCCGCCACCACGGCGAAGACGGTGACCAGCACCAGCGCCACCCGGTTCCAGTGGAACAGGTCGATGGCGGTGTTGAGCACCACGCCGATGCCGCCCGCCCCCACCAGCCCCAGCACGCCCGATTCGCGCACGTTGATGTCCCAGCGCAGCAGCGCCACCGACCAGAAGGCCGGCTTGATGTGCGGCCAGTAGCCGTACCAGATCTGCGCCAGCCGGCCCGCGCCGGCCGCCTGCAGGGCCTCGATGGGGCCGCGGGGCGCCTGCTCCAGCGCCTCGCCCACCAGCTTGCCGACGAAGCCCACCGAGCGCAGCGCGATGGCCAGCATGCCCGCCAGCGGCCCGGGCCCGAAGATGGCCACGAAGAGCAGCGCCCACACCAGCGAGTTGACCGAGCGGCTGGCGACCAGGACCACGCGCGCGGTGAAGTTCAGCAGCCGGTTGCGCGTGACGTTGGCCGCCACCAGCACGCCCAGCGGAAACGCCAGCACCAGCGACAGCAGCGTGCCGAGCGTGGCCATGTGCAGCGTCTCCATCAGCGCCGCATGCACGCCGTCGCGGTAGTAGCCCCAATCCACCGGCCACATGCGCTGCAGCATGTCGCCCATCTGCTCGGGCGCGTCGTAGAGGAATTCCGGAATCACCTCGACGTAGCGGGCCGACTGCACGATGGCCCAAACGCTGAAGAGCCAGATCGCGTAGCGCAGCATGCGCTGGCCGAAGGGACGGGTCGGCAGGCCCAGGGGCTGCACGGCAGCGCCCGGGGGTTTCACGGCGGCGGCGTCAGACATGGAGGGCCTTTCGCACGGCGTTCACGATCAGTTCGCCCGCCACGATGATGGCGATCACGGTGGCGAGGATGGTGCACACGAAGCTGTATTCATAGCGCAGGAAGGCGGCGAACAGCGCCCCGCCGATGCCGCCCGCGCCCACGATGCCGACCATGGTGGAGTTGCGCAGGTTCGAGTCGAGCTGGTAGGTGGCAAAGCCCACGAAGCGCGACGCCACCTGCGGCAGCACGCCGAACAGCACCACGTTGGCGAACGAGGCGCCGGTGGCGCGCATGGCCTCGATGGGCTTGGGCGAGATTTCCTCGATGGCGTCGGCAAAGAGCTTGCCGACGAAGCCCACCGTGGCCACCACCAGCGCCAGGATGCCGGCGAGCGGCCCGAAGCCGACCGCCTTCACGAACAGGATGGCGCTGATCACCGGGTGCAGCGCGCGGCATGCGGCGATGAAGGCCCGGCCCGCCACCCGCAGCGGCGCGGGCGACAGGTTGCGCGCCGCCATCAGGCCCACGGGCAAGCTCAGCAGCAGGCCGAGCGCGGTGGCCAGCACGGCGATCTGCAGCGTCTCCTTGATGCCCTGGGCCAACTCGTCCATCTTGCCCAGCTCGGGCGGGAACATGCGGCCGATGAAGCGCGCGCCCTGCTCCCAGCCCACGGCCAGGCGCTCGGGCGAGACGCCCAGGTTCGCCATCATCCAGGCGAAGTAGGCCGCCACCGCCAGCGCCACGGCCTTCTGGCCGGTGCTCCAGCGGAAGGCCGGGGTGGCGGTCGATGCGGTGGCGTTGGTGTTGGTGGTGTTCATTCCATCCATGCCTTGCCGCCGTAGATGGTGTGCAGGTGTTCCTCGGTCAGCCCTGCGGGCGGGCCGTCGTAGACCACGTGGCCGCCGGTCATGCCGACGATGCGGTCGGAATAGCGGCGCGCCAGCTCCACGTCGTGGATGTTGACCATCACCGGGATGTTGCGCTGCACGCCCTGGTCGCGCAGCAGCTGGATGATCTCCACCGAGGTCTTGGGGTCAAGCGACGAGGTGGGCTCGTCGGCCAGCAGCACCGAGGGCTGCTGCATCAGCGCCCGGGCGATGCCCACGCGCTGGCGCTGCCCGCCGCTCAGCGCATCGGCGCGCTGGTTGGCGAACTGCGACAGGCCCACCACCGCCAGCAGCTGGTGCGCGTGGGCGATGTCTTCGGGTTCGAACTTGCGGCGCCAGGCGCGCCAGGCGGACAGGTAGCCGAGGCGGCCGGTCAGCAGGTTCTCCATGACCGTCAGGCTCTCGACCAGGTTGTATTCCTGGAACACCATGCCGATGTGGCGGCGGGCCCGGCGCAGGGCGCGGCCGTGCAGCTGCACCATGTCCACCTCTTCGCCCGCCAGCCGCATCAGGATGCGGCCCGAGGTGGGCGTGACCAGCCGGTTGATGCAGCGGATCAGCGTGGACTTGCCGGTGCCGGAGGGCCCGATGATGCTGGTGAGGCCCGTGCTGGCGATGGTCAGGTCGATGGATCTGAGCACCGGCGTGCCGGCGCGGTATTCCTTGACGAGGCGCTCGATCCGCAACGCGCCTGAAGTGCCGGAGGTCTGCATGGGAGGCGGGTTACTTCTTGCCCGATGCGGCCTTGTCGAAGGCGTCGCGGGTGAACAGCTCGCCGGCCGAGGCGGCGACGGTGCGCACCAGCGCCCAGTCCTTCTGGTAGGTGATGGGCAGGAAGCGGTCGCCGCCCAGGCCCTTGGCCATCTCGGCGGGCACCTTGTAGTCGTAGAAGCACTGCTTGATCTTGGTCTGCAGCGCGGGTTCGAGGTTGTAGGCGTAGGCGTAGGCGTCCGTCGGGAACATCTCGCTGGTGTAGAGCACGCGGAAGTCGTCGGCCTTGACCACGCCGCGGTCCGTCATGTGCTGCAGCACGTCGCTGGCCACCGGGGCGGCGTCGTAGTCGCCGGTCTTCACGCCCAGGATGGACTGGTCGTGCTTGCCGGAATAGACCACCTTGTAGTCGGTGTCGGGCGTCAGGCCGATCTTGGGGAACAGGGCGCGCGGCGCCAGGTTGCCGGAATTGGACGAGGGCGAGGTGTGGGCGATGCGCTTGCCCTTCAGATCCTCCAGCTTCTGGAATGGGCTTTCCTTGCGCACGATCATCTTCAGGTTCATGCCCACCGGGCCCTGCTCGTTGCCGCGGATGGCGAAGGGCACGGCGCCCGACAGGTTCACGGCGAAGTTCACCGGGCCGGGCGAGAACGCGGCGATGTGCAGGCGGCCCGAGCGCATGGCCTCGATCTGCGCGGCGTTGGACTGCACCGGGAAGAAGACGACCTTCTTGCCCACGCACTGCGACAGGTGGCCCATGAAGGGGCGGAAGAGCTTCTCGTAGATGGCGGGGTCTTCCACCGGCGTGAAGGCGAACACCAGCGTGCTCGGGTCCTTCAGGCGCTTGGGGTCGGTGGGCGTGTCGGCCACCAGGTCGCGGTTGGCATCGCAGTACTGCGCGTCCAGGTCGCCGCGGTAGGCGCAGGCCTCCTGGGCATGCGCGGCGGCAGCGGCGCCGAACCCGGCAAGGGCGATGAAAGCAAGGCGCAGCGGCAGGCGGCGGGTGGACGGCATGGGTGTCTCCTGGGTTGTTCTGGAAGGCGTCTCGAAAGGACTGCCGGTACTATAGGAATCGCTCCCGCACACGGGTGGCCCGCCTTTCAACCGTCCTTCAGCGAGCTTTCAATTGCCTTGCATTTGCCCACGGAATAACCCTCGGTCGCAGCCGCTCCGCAGGCCAGCGCGATGAGGGTGCTGGTCGTCGAGGACGACTTCGACCTGAGCGGCGCGCTCATGCGCCTGCTGACCCGCCGGGGATTCCTGGCCACGCATTGCGGCGACGCCACCTCGGCCCTGCAGGCACTGCAGCAGTCGGCCTTCGAGCTGGTCGTGCTAGACCTGGGCCTGCCCGGCATGGACGGTCTGCAGCTGCTGCAGCGCCTGCGTGACCGTGGCCACCGCATGCCGGTGCTGGTGCTCACCGCGCGCGGCGGCGTGGGCGACCGGGTGGCGGGCCTCAACATCGGCGCGGACGACTACATGGGCAAGCCGTTCGACCCCGACGAGCTGGAGGCCCGCCTGCGCGCCCTGGCGCGCCGTGCGGGCTTCGAAGACGAGCCGCACTGCGGCGACCTGCGCATGGACCGGGCGGCGGGCGCCTTCTATGCCGACGACCAGGCGCTGGAACTCACGCCCCGCGAAGGCGCCCTGCTCACGGCGCTGATGGAGCAGCCCGGCCGCGCGGTCACCAAGTCGCGGCTGGCCGCGCTGGTCTTCGGCGCCGATGCGCCCGAGCAGCCGGACGCGGTGGAGGTGGTCGTTCACCGCCTGCGCAAGAAGCTCGCGAGCACGCACGTGGAGATCGCCACCCTGCGCGGGCTGGGCTACCTGGTGAAGGAACGCCGTGCCGCCGAGTGACCGGCCGGCCGGGGCCGCCAGAGGCGGCTTCTCGCTGCGCCACCGGCTGCTGCTGGGCCTGTGCCTGCCGGTGGCGGTCTTCATGGTGGTGGATGCCTGGGCGTCGTACCACGCGGCGCTGGGCACGGCGCAGCGTGCGTTCGACCGGCTGCTGGTGACGTCGGCCCATGCCCTGGCGGACCTGATCCATCTCGAACAGGGGCAGCTGCAGATCAGCCTGCCGCATGCAGCGCTGGAGCTCTACGACAGCGACCAGGGCGGCGAGCGCCAACCCGAAGAGGCCACCCGCAGCCGCATGATCTACCGCGTGAGCTACCTGGACGGCGCCTACCTGGCGGGCGACAGCGCACTGGAGCCCTACCGCGGCGTGGCGGCCGTGCACCCGCGCTACGGCGCCCGGCTGGCGCTCTACGACACGCTGCAGGGCGGCGAGCCGCTGCGCATCGCCGTGCTCTGGCAGCCGGTGGAAACCGAGGAGGGCCTGCGCTACGTGGTGGTGCAGGTCGGCGAGCCCTCGGCCTACCGCGACCGCATCGCCCAGGGCATTCTCTGGCAGACGCTGGGCCGGCAGGCGCTGCTGCTGGTGGTGCTGCTGGCGCTGGTGTGGGCCGCTATCACCGTCGCGCTGCGGCCGCTGCGCGTGTTCGCCCGGGGCCTGGAAGCGCGCCCGGCCAGCAATCTCGACCCGCTGATGGTGGTGCCGCAGACCCCGCGCGAACTGCTGCCGCTGGTGAACGCCTTCAACCGGCTGCTGGGCCTGGCCGGCCGGGCGCAGGCGCTGCAGCAGCGCTTCGTGGCCGACGCGTCGCACCAGCTGCGCACGCCGCTGGCCGTGCTGCAGCTGCAGGCGCATGCGGGCCTGTGCGGCGACGTGCCGGCGCACGAAGCGCTGCAGCAGGTGGCGGCCACCACGCGCCGCACCAGCCGGGTGGTGCAGCAACTGCTGACCTGGAACCGCGCCCGAGCGGACGTGTCCGCCGGGCAGATCGAGACGGTGGACCTGGTCGCGCTGGTGGAAGAAGTCGCCATCGAGCTGTCGCCGCTCATCTCGGCCCGGCACCAGGACTTACAGTTCGACCCCGCGCCGTGCCGCTGGACCGGGCCGGCCTGGATGGTGCGCGAGATCCTTGTCAACCTGCTGCACAACGCACTGCACTACACGCCGGAAGGCGGCGCGCTGGGCATTCGCATGGCCGTGGAACCCGGCGGCGTGGCGCTGACCGTGCACGACGACGGCCCCGGCATCGCCGAGCCGCTGCTGCAGAACCTGTTCGTGCCCTTCGTGGGCGGCGACCCGCACCGCCAGGGCACCGGCCTGGGCCTGGCCATCTGCCACGAGATGGCGCAGGCCTGCGGCGGCCGGCTGGAGGTGGCCAACCGGCTGCGTGAAGGCCGGGCGGCGGGATTGAACGCCACCCTGTGGCTGCCCACGAACCCCTGACCTGGAACCGCCCGCTCCGGTCAGCGCGCCGCTGCGGCTCCGGGTGGCAGGGCCGCGCCGCTGCCTGACGCCAGGTGTGCCGTGACGACCTCCGCCAGCCAGTCCATCACCGCCCGCACGCGCCGCGGCACGTTGCGCCGGTTGGCGTAGATCAGCGTGAGCGGCATGGCCGGCGCGGCCAGTGCGGGCAGCACTTCGACCAGTTCGCCGCGCGCCAGCAGGTCGACCACGCCGAGCCGAGGCACCTGGATGATGCCCAGCCCCGCGAGGCAGGCGGCCATGTAGGCCTCGGCGTTGTTCACCGTCACCGGGCCCTGCATGGCGACGGCCACCGGCGCGCCGCCCACCACCGCTTCGAAGCCGGTGGAGCGTGCGCCCAGCGTGCTGACGAAATGCACCAGCCGATGGGCAGGCAGGTCGGCCAGCGACTGCGGCCTGCCGTGCGCGCGCAGGTAGCCGGGGCTGGCGCAGTTGACCAGGCGCGCCAGGCCCAGCGGGCGGGCGACCAGGCCGCCATCCACCACGGCGCCGGTGCGCAGCACGCAGTCGAAGCCTTCGCGCACCACGTCCACGCGCCGCTCGGTGCTGCTCAGCTCCAGCTCCAGCGCGGGGTGCCGCGCCAGCAGTTCGGGCAGGCGCGGCACGACCACGTTGCGCGCCATGCCGGTGGACATGTCCACCCGCACGCGGCCCCGCAGGCCGCTGCCGCCATCGGCGCCCTCGGCGTGCTGGAACATGGACTGCAGCTCGTCGACGTCGGCCAGCAGGTCTTTGCAGCGCTCGTAGTAGGCCTGCCCGTCCTGCGTGAGCAGAACGCGCCGGGTGGTGCGGTGCAGCAGGCGCGTGCCCAGCTGCGTTTCCAGCTGCTGCACGGCGGTGGAGGCGCGGGCCTTGGGGATGCCGAGGGCCTCGGCCGCCTGCGTGAAGCTGGCGAGCTCTGCCACGCGGACGAAGGTGTGCATGCGGTCGAAAGGGCTCATTGTTCTTTCTGAATGAACAGTGCTATCCATTTTCGATGGTTTATGAGCGGGCAGCCGATCAATAGACTGCATTCCATCACCTACCGATCCACCCCTTTCGTTGAAACGGAGCTCCCCCATGACCACCACGGCATCCCCCACGACCCCGTCCGCCCCGGCCACGAGCCCATCGGCCCGCCAGCCGGCCATCGCCCTCATCACCGGTGGCAGCCGGGGCCTGGGCCGCAGCGCCGCGCTGCACGTGGCGCGCTCGGGTGACGACGTGATCCTGACCTACCGCAGCCAGGCGTCCGAGGCGCAGGCCGTGGTCGCGGAGATCGAGGCGCTGGGCCGCCGCGCGGTGGCACTGCCGCTCGATGTGGCCGCCACCGCCACCTTCGCGGACTTCGCGGCGCGGGTGCGCGGCGTGCTGGCCTCGCACTGGCAGCGCGAGCGCTTCGACTTCCTGGTGAACAACGCGGGCTCGGGCGCGCACGCCGGCTTCATGGAGACGACCGAGGAGCAGTTCGACCAGATGGTCGCCATCCACCTGAAGGGCACGTTCTTTCTCACGCAGCAACTGCTGCCGCTGATGAACGACGGCGGGCGCATCCTCAACGTGTCTTCGGGCCTGACGCGCTTCGCGCTGCCGGGCTACGCGGCCTACGCCGCGATGAAGGGCGGCGTGGAGGTGCTGACCCGCTACCTGGCCAAGGAGCTGGGCGCGCGCGGCATCGCCGTGAACACGCTGGCGCCCGGTGCGATCGAGACCGACTTCGGCGGCGGCGCGGTGCGCGACAACGCGCAGATCAACGGCTTCATCGCGGGGCAGACCGCGCTGGGCCGGGTGGGCCTGCCGGACGACATCGGCGGCGCGGTCGCCGCGCTGCTGCAGCCGGGCACGGGCTGGGTGAATGCCCAGCGCATCGAGGCTTCGGGCGGCATGTTCGTCTGATGCGCCGCCAGGCGGCGTTGGCCCGGGGCCGCCGGCCCTGCGCATGAATTCAGGGTCAAATCACCTTCCGGCGCTTTTTCCACCTGGGCATTCAGCTATTACTTCGATAGCAAGCCGATGAATTCCCGGTGGCTGCGGCGCGGGTCAGAACGTTTCCCAGTCGTCGTCGCTGCCGCGCGCCGCCGGCGACGGGGGCGTGGCCGCGGCGCGGGGCTTGGCCGGCGGCGCCAGCCGGCTGGCGGTTGCCGGTTTGGCAGCGGACGCCACGGCGGCAGGTCGCGGCGCAGGCGCGGCAACCGCTGGCGCGCGCTGCGGTGCGGTCACCGCTCGCGGCGCGGCCGGAGCGACCGGCACCGCAGCCGCCGTGCGCAGCGCCTGCGCGGCCGCCTGCTGGCTGCCCGCGTCGATGCGGAACACGCTCACGGCCGCCGCCAGCTGGCTGGCCTGCGACTTGAGCGCGCCGGTGGCGGCCGCAGCCTCTTCCACCAGCGCGGCGTTCTGCTGCGTGACGGAGTCCATCTGCGAGATCGCCTGGTGCACCTGGTCGATGCCGGCGCTCTGCTCTTGGCTGGCGGCGCTGATCTCGGCCACCAGGTCGCTCACGCGCTGCACGCTCTGCACCAGGTTGTCCATGGTGCGGCCGGCCTCGGCGACCTGCTGCGAGCCCTCTTCCACCTTGGCGACGGAATCGCCGATCAGGCCCTTGATGTCCTTGGCCGCCGAGGCGCTGCGCTGCGCCAGCGCCCGCACCTCGCCGGCCACCACGGCGAAGCCCCGGCCCTGCTCGCCGGCCCGGGCGGCTTCCACCGCCGCGTTCAGCGCCAGGATGTTGGTCTGGAAGGCGATGCCGTCGATCACGCCGATGATGTCGCTGATCTTGCGGCTGGAATCGTTGATGCCCTTCATCGTGTCCACCACGCCGGCCACCACTTGCCCGCCCTGCGCGGCGGTCTGCGACGCGGAGGCGGCCAGCTGGTTGGCCTGGCGCGCGTTCTCGGCGTTCTGCTTGACGGTGCTGGTCAGCTCCTCCATCGACGCGGCGGTTTGCTGCAGGGCGCTGGCCTGCTGCTCGGTGCGCGACGACAGGTCCTGGTTGCCGGCGTCGATCTGGCCGGAGGCGGTGGCGATGCTCTCGGTGCCCGAACGCACGCGCCCCACCACCTGCGCCAGGCTGGTGTTCATGTCCTGCAGCGCCTGCAGCAGCTGGCCGGTCTCGTCGGTCGAGGTGACGGTGACCTGGCTGGTGAGGTCGCTGGACGCCACGGCCCGCGCCACGCGCACAGCCTGCGACAGCGGGCGCACGATGCCCCGCGTCAGCCACCAGGCGCACGCCGCGCCCAGCGCCAGCGCGGCCGTACCCAGCAGGATCAGCCAGAGGCGGCTCTGGCGGAAGATGCCGTCGATGTCGCGGGCGGTGGCGTCGATGCTGCCGCGCTGCATGTCCAGCAGGCGCTGGATCAGGGCCGTGTACTGGTCGGTCGCGGGCAGGAAGACCTGCGTGAGCAGGCGGTCGGCTTCTTCCGCCTGGCCGTCGGCCTTGGCCTTCACGGCCTGATCGCGCGACGACAGGTAGAGCGTGCGGGCCTTCTGGATCTCGCCCCACAGCGCTTTTTCTTCGGCGCTGTCCAGCAGCGGCTCGATGCGCTGCTGCAGCTGCGCGGCTTCCTTGGTGGTGGTGGCGATGTCGGCCGCGAAGAACTGGCCCAGCGACGGGTCGCTGCTCTTCACGATGGCGCTGGTGCGGCGCGCGGCGCTGTACACGTAGCGGTACCAATCGCTGATCATGCGTTCGTTGGCCAGCGGCTGCTGCGTCATCTCGCTGGTGGCCTGGGCCACGGTGTGCAGGCGCCAGACGCCGAAGGCCGTCATCAGGGCCATCAACAGCAGGACCAGGGCGAAACCTCCGCCCAGGCGGGCGCCGATCTTCAGGTGGTTCATGGGAATCTCTCAGGAATGGAAAGCCGCCGTCGGCTCCGTGGGAAACGTCAGCGCGTGAAGGCGTGCCTGCCCAGATATCGACAAGCGACGCACCAACTTGAAGCTGAATGCCTGCCATTCCGCAGGACGCAATGAAGCTACCGGGTAGTGAAGACCTGCGCATGTCCGCGTGACCGGCTGCGGGCAGCACTGCGTGCGTGCGTGCGTGCGTGCGGGCGGGCGGGCGAGTGAGCGAGGCGATCGGCCGTGCGCCCGGCTTGCGGCTCCGGGCTTGGCGAGGCTTGCTTGCGCTGGCTTCGCTGCCGTCCTGAACCACTTCCCCCCAGACCAAGACAGCCAGGACGCCAGCTCCTACTGTGTGCGCTCGAACCACGGACACCCGATGAGCGCCCACCCCCCTGAACCCTCGCAGCAGCCCGGCCTGGCGCATCCGCCCATGCCTGTCGTGCCCGCCTGGCGCAGCGCGTACCTGCGGGTGCTGACCTGGGCCTTCATGCTGCTCACCATCGCGCGGCTGGTGGCCTACTTGCCCACGAGCTGGGCCATCCTGCAAACCCGCGACTCCAGCCAGCACTCGCTCTGGACCTGGCTGATCTGGGTGGGCGCCAACCTGACCATGGCCGCCTGGCTGTACGAGCACAACGGCCAGCGCGTCGACAAAGCCATCGGCGTCAGCCTGGCCAACGCCGCCGCCTGCGCCCTGACCGCCGCGATGATCGTCTGGTTCAGATGATGGCGCGCCCGCAACCCCGCATGCGCGGCGGCAGACATCGCCGCCAGGACGCCGAGCCGACTGCAGCGCGCTTCGACGCGGGCCTCGACGTCAGCCGGCCGACCCAGTCGCCCGCGGCTCCACCACGGCCTTCATCCCGTGATGCCGGTTTTCATTGTCGTAAGGAGATATCCATGCAAGTTCGGGTTCAACGTCGCATCCGCAGCGGCCTGGCCGCCGCAGCCCTGGCGTGTGGCTGCATCACCACCCACGCCGCTCCAGCCGCCACTGGCTTTACCCCCCAGAGCGGCACGTGGATCGTGAGCGCCGAACTGGACGGCAAGCCCGGCCGCGGCCTCGCCATCGATGTGCAGGATGGCATCGTGGTGATGCAGATCTACAACTACCGCGCCGACGGTACGGCCACCTTCCACCTGGCCACGGGTCAGCTGGTGAATCAGCAGATGAGCGCGCCGCTCAGGTACTACCGGGGCGGGCCCTACTTCGGCAGCGGGCCGCTCACGGGCGTGGAGGCCGGCAACGCAGGCAATGTGCAGATCAGCTTCACGAGCGGGAGCACCGGCATCGTGCAGTTCCCGGGCGAGCCCCCGGTCGCCATGGAGCGCTACCGCTTCGAGGGCCTGCCGCAGGATCGGTTGGCCACTAAATTTTGGGTGCTGGCGTTGCTGGATGATGCTGGCAACGCGGCGGAGGTGCTCACGGGTGCCACCGGAGAATTCGACCAGGCCAGCGAGACACCCGGCGCACCCGGTCTGGCGATCGGGACGGAACTCGGAGACTTCAATAGGATCGCGCACTGCAGCTATTCCCCGGCCTCCTACAGCTTTCGCTGTGCTGGCAATGGCTGGAATGCCGAGTTCAAGGAATATGTCCGCCAGTTGAGCGGCACGCTCACCTGGGCGGGCACGACCTACCGCATGGTGGGGATGCGCTTTATGGACTTCAATAACGGCGCCGCCGATATCGAAGCGCCCGGGTTGGCGTTCACCCATACTCCCAACGACGGCACCTGGGTCGTGAGCTCGGAGCTCAACGGCAAGCCCGGCCGGGGCATGGCCATCGACACGCAGGGCGGAACGCTGGTGATGCAGGTCTACAACTACGACACGGCGGGCGATGCCACCTTTCATATGGCGATGGGTCCTTATCAGAACACGCAGGCCGGGGGGCCGCTCAAGCGCTATCAAGGTGGGCGCTGGTTCGGCAGCAGTGCGCGTTCGGGCACCGAGGCGGCCGATGCCGGCATGGTCTATCTGGCCTTCGACAACCCGAACAAGGGCGTGGTCCGCTTCCCCGGTGAAGGGCCCCGCACCATCGAGCGCTTCCGCTTCGGTGCCTCGCCCCCCGACCCGGCGAGTTTGCTGGGTACCTGGGCCCTGTATGACAGGACCAATGGTCTGACCACGACGTTGACGCTGAATTCGGTCTATGGCCCGAGTGCCCAATCGGTCGATGGCATGGTGTGCAGCTACAGCGATGCTGCCGCGCGCAAGGTGCGCTGCCTTCAGCGTGTGCGCGATTCCACTCTTGGCAACTACAAACTCGCCAAGGACTACCGCTTCGTGCTGAACGGCGACATGGCCTGGGGCAAGGCCATGCTCAAGAACGCGGCGGTGCCCATCGGCGAGGTGCCCAGCGACGCGGACATCAAGGATGGCACCCTGTACGGCATACGCGTGGTCGACCGGCATGGCATGCAGACCGGCCTGGGCCCGCTGCGATGACAGGGCGGCGGCCATGCGGTGGCACCCCGCATGGCCGGCAGCCCTTGACGCGTCGCCAGTGCGGCGGTGTGCGCCTTGCAACCCCTGCCGATCCGCCGCGCACCCGGTTCGCGCGATGCGTGCAGCAGCGGCCTGGTGTCCTGTCCCGCAATTAAGTTGGCTTATGAGATGGGGTCTTCCTCCGCAGGGCGGCGTTGCCAATCCTCGCGATAGCTAAGGCTATCGCCGCGGTTGGCGCCTTGCCCTGCGAAGGAATCCATCCATTTCATTTTGAGCCACTATTTGCGGAACAGCACACTAGCGGCGCGCCTGCGCACACTCGCTGCGCGTCTGCGACGGGGTCATGCCGTAGCGCCTGCGAAAGCTGCGGTTGAAATACGACAGGTCGTTGAAGCCCACATCCAGGGCGATCGCGCCGATCGGCCGAACCATCAGGCGCGGGTCGGCCAGCATGCGCCACGCCAACGCCAGGCGCCGCTCCAGCACCAGGGCGCTGAAGCTCAGCCCCTCTTGCTCCAGCAGCATGTGGAGATAGCGCGGAGTGATGCCTTGCCTCGCCGCGACCATCGCCGCCGACAGCGCAGGGTTGGTGAAATGGTTCTCGATGTCCTGCTTGACTGCCAACAGTCGCGCTGCGCGCACCCCTCGGCCGTGAGCGAGTTGCGCCACGTCCCCCGGCGCACCGGCGACCAGTGCCACCAGATCGTAGACATGGAGCGCCGCCGCACGCTGCAGCGGAGGTGTCGCCAGCGCCCCCTGTTGCTCGTGCAGCAGCCGCACGTACCCCGACAGCATCGCCGCCGCCGCATTGCCACGCTGCGGGCGCAGCAGCGCCGCATCCACGTCGATGTGCATCGCTGCGAGCCGCTTGCGGCTCAGAGTCGCCATGCATATCTGGGACGACGTGTGGGCCGCGACGGTCGCGATCTGACCCGGTATGTTCAGGACCGCATCGCCATCGGCCAGGTCCCACTGGCGGCCTCGCGCGGTGAACGTGCTCTGCCCCTGGTTCCAGCGCGTCAGCATCACATGGTCTTCACCACCACCGGTGGTCGGATGAATGCAGAGCGAAGGCGAGGTATTTCCCAGGCCCAGCATCAGGTCCTCCAGACCCGTCACGCCACCCGCCATCGCCAGTGGTACTCCGTCCACGGGCTCTACGTGCACGCCACCCACTCTTTGGGTGAATTCCTCTTGAAAGGCGTGGAGCCTTCGCCGGTCGCGGATAGGCTCGGTACGGACCCAATGGGTCAATGGCCCGCCTGCATTCGTAGCGTAGTTGTCCATTGAAGCGCTCCTCGTACTGTGCCGCTCGAGAACGGCAGACGAAACACCGCTGGCGCCGAACCAGGCCAGATGTGCTGGCTTTTCCCGGCGACTCAGGCTCGGGCCGGGGGACGGTCATGGAGTGGCAGTCCACCCTGGCGACCTGACCCGTCGCATTCGCATGGCCCTCCCATGATCTTCTGAAGCATTTTCACGCGGTAGCGTCGGAATGGCTCTTTTGACAATTCGACGAAGTGTCTATCCGTTCATCCGCAGCACCCGCCGGTACTGCATCGCCTCGCCCACATGCGCCACGCCAATGCCCTCCGCGCCCGCCAGATCGGCGATGGTGCGCGCCACCTTCAGCGCACGGTGCGTGCTGCGGGCCGACCAGCCCAGCCGCTGGGCGGCGGCCTGCAGGAAGCGGCCGGCGGCGTCCTCCAGCGCCAGATGGGCGTCGATCTCGCGGCCCTGCAGCGCCTGGTTGGGCTTGCCCTGGCGGTGCACGGCCCGTGCGCGCGCGGCTTGCACCCGCTCGCGCACGGCGGCGCTGGGTTCGCCCGCGGGGGCGCCCAGCAGTTCCTCGGCCGGCATGGCGGGCACTTCCACATACAGGTCGATGCGGTCGAGCAACGGACCGCTCAGCTTGCCCTGGTAGCGCGCCACCTGGTCGGGCGTGCACCGGCAGGCGCGCTGCGCCGAGCCGAGAAAGCCGCAGGGGCAGGGATTCATCGCCGCGATGAGCTGGAAGCGCGCCGGGAACTCCGCCCGCTGCGCCGCCCGGGCGATGGTGATGCGGCCGGTTTCCAGCGGCTCGCGCAGGGCTTCCAGCGCGGAGCGGGCGAACTCCGGGAACTCGTCGAGAAAGAGCACGCCTTCGTGCGCGAGGGAGATTTCGCCCGGCCTCGGGGGTGAGCCGCCGCCCACCAGCGCGATGGCGCTGCAGGTGTGGTGCGGGTGGGCGGTGATGCGCCGCATCCAGCGGTCGGGCTCGAAGCGCCCGGCCAGGCTGGCGATGGCGGCGCTCTCCAGCGCTTCCTGCACGGTCATCGCGGGCAGCAAATCGGCGAAGCGGTGCGCCAGCATGGACTTGCCCGAGCCGGGCGGCCCCACCAGCAGCAGGCCGTGGCCGCCCGCCGCGGCGATCTCCAGGGCGCGCTTGGCCATGGCCTGGCCCTTCACGTCGGCCAGGTCGGTGGAAGGCGCCCGCACCGGCCGGGCGGCGGGGCGCATGCGGGTCCACCCGTCACCGGCGCCGTCTCCGTCCCGCGCCGCATCGGCGTCGGCGTCGGCGCTGGCCGCAGGCCCGCCGGGCAGGAACTGCCGCACCACGTCGAGCAGATGGCGCGCGCGGTAGATCTCCGTGCCGGGCACCAGGGCGGCCTCTTCGGCGCTGCCGGGCGGCAACACCATGCGCGGGCGCGCCTCGTCGAGCGCTCCCAGTGCCAGGCTGGTAGCCAGCGCGCCGCGCACGGCGCGCAGTTCGCCCGACAGCGACAGCTCCCCCGCGAACTCGTAGCCCGCCAGCCGCACCGCGTCGACCTGCCCGCTGGCCGCCAGGATGCCGATAGCGATGGGCAGATCGAACCGTCCCGAGTCCTTCGGCAGGTCGGCCGGCGCCAGGTTGACCGTGATCTTCTTGTTGGCGGGGAACTCCAGCCCCGCGTTCTGCAGCGCCGAGCGCACGCGCTCCCGTGCCTCCTTCACTTCCACATCGGCGAGCCCCACCAGCGTGAAGCTGGGCAGGCCATTGGCCAGATGGACCTCCACCGTCACCGAAGGCGCCTGCAGCCCCAACAAGGCGCGACTTTGCACCAAAGCAAGACTCATCTCTTTACCTCTCCCCAGGCAGGTGCATACCTTGGTCACACCCGCTCGTTGTGCCCGTTATTGCACCAAGGTGGTGCCTTGCGTTACCGCTTGCATGCGTTGTAACGCAGTGGTTCTATGGGGAACTGTACGCCGATTGCACGCGCTCATGGCTAAGCGGATGGCACGGTCCATGCTTTGAGCGGTTGCTCTCACATCAACTCTCGGGGGAATTCCATGATTCGCACTGCCCTTCCAGCATTTGCACTTGCTGCTGCCGCCCTGCTGCCCACGCTGGCCAGCGCCCAGCTGACCGGTAACGTCGCCCTGACGACGAACTACAAGTTCCGTGGCCAGGACCAGGACGCGAGCAAGTCCAAGGCCGTGAAGCCCGCTATCCAGGGCGGTCTGGACTACACGTTCGGCGAGAGCGGCTTCTACCTGGGCAACTGGAACTCCAGCGTGGACTGGCTCCCTGGCAATTCCATCGAGATGGATTTCTACGGCGGCTACAAGTTCAAGGCCGGCGATGTCGACCTGGACGTGGGCGCGCTGACCTATGTCTACCCCGGCAACACCGCCGGCAACACCACCGAGCTGTACGGCGCGGCCACCTACGGCCCGCTGACGGCGAAGTATTCGCACACGGTGTCGAAAGACTACTTCGGCTGGGCTGGCGCCAAGACATCCAGCAACCGGGGCCGCAACACCGGCTACCTGAACCTGGCCTTCGCGCAGGAAGTGGCGCCCAAGACCACGCTCAAGGCGTCCGTCGGCTTCACCCGCTTCGCCAGCGACATCAAGGACCTGGGCGTGCCCAACTACATGGACTACAGCGTGGGCGGCGCCTACGACTTCGGCTCGGGCCTGTCGCTGGGCGCGGCGGTGGTCGGCGCCAACAAGAAGAACTTCTTCGGTGACGTCAACAAGTCACGCCTGATCGTCACCCTGACCAAGACCCTTTAACCCACCACCCATCACCGTGGGCGCCCCGCGCGCCCCCATCGGAGGAAACGCAACATGAAAATGGTGACAGCCATCATCAAACCCTTCAAGCTCGACGAGGTGCGCGAAGCCCTCTCGGACATCGGCGTGCAAGGGATCACCGTGACCGAGGTGAAAGGCTTCGGCCGCCAGAAGGGCCACACGGAGCTGTACCGCGGCGCCGAGTACGTGGTCGACTTCCTGCCCAAGGTGAAGATCGAGGCGGCCGTCTCCGACGACCTGGTCGAGCGCGTGATCGAGGCCATCGAGGGCGCCGCGCGCACCGGCAAGATCGGCGACGGCAAGATCTTCGTGGGCCACCTGGAACAGGTGGTGCGCATCCGCACCGGCGAGACCGGCAAGGAAGCCCTGTAAGGCGCACCCCGGCATTCCACCCCGATACACCTTCTGAGTATTGCCATGAAAAAACTGCTTGCTTCCTGCCTGCTGGGCTTGAGCCTGATGACCGCCGGCACCGCCGTGCTGGCCCAGGCGCCTGCCGCCTCCGAACCGGCCGCCGTGACGGCCTCCGCTCCGGCCGCTGCAGCCCCCGCCGCTGCGCCCGCAGCAGCCGCTGCCGCACCCGACGCCGCCGCCCCTGCCGCTGCGGCCCCCACGCCCAAGGTCGATTCCGGCGACACCGCCTGGATGCTGACCTCCACCCTGCTGGTCATCCTGATGACCATCCCGGGCCTGGCCCTGTTCTACGGCGGCCTGGGCCGCTCCAAGAACATGCTGTCGGTGCTGATGCAGGTCTTCGTGATCTTCTCGCTGATCTCGCTGCTCTGGGCGATCTACGGCTACAGCCTGGCGTTCTCCGGCGAGGGCAAGTTCTTCGGCGGCTTCGACAAGGTCTTCCTCAAGGGCGTGACCCAGGAAACCTTCGGCGCCCTGGCGACCATCCCTGAGTACGTTTTCTTCGCCTTCCAGGGCACCTTCGCCGCCATCACCGTGGCGCTGATCGTCGGCTCGTTCGCCGAGCGCATGAAGTTCGCCGCCGTGCTGATCTTCTCGGCGCTGTGGTTCACCTTCAGCTACGTGCCCATGGCCCACATCGTGTGGGGCGGCGGCCTGCTGGCAGCCGACGGCGCGCTGGACTTCGCCGGCGGCACCGTGGTGCACATCAACGCCGGTATCGCCGGCCTGGTCGGCGCCTATGTGGTGGGCAAGCGCATCGGCTTCGGCAAGGAAGCCTTCACGCCCCACTCGCTGACGCTGACCATGGTGGGCGCCTCGCTGCTGTGGGTGGGCTGGTTCGGCTTCAACGCCGGCTCGGCCGGTGCCGCCAACGCCAACGCGGGCCTGGCCTTCGTGAACACCGTGCTGGCCACGGCCGCTGCCACCCTGTCGTGGATCGCGGGTGAAGCGCTCTCCAAGGGCAAGGCTTCCATGCTGGGCGCCGCTTCCGGTGCCGTCGCCGGCCTGGTGGCCGTCACGCCTGCCGCCGGCTTCGTCGGCCCGATGGGCGCCATCGTGATGGGCCTGATCGCCGGTGTGGTCTGCCTCTGGGGCGTGGGTGGCCTGAAGCGCATGCTGGGCGCCGACGACGCGTTCGACGTGTTCGGCGTGCATGGCGTGGGCGGCATCGTGGGCGCCATCCTGACCGGCGTGTTCGCATCCCAGGGCCTGGGCGGCACGGGCGGCCTGACGCCCGACACGTTCAGCATGGGTGCCCAGGTCTGGGTGCAGGTCAAGAGCGTGCTGTTCACCATCGTCTGGTCCGGCGTGGTGGCGTTCATCGCCTACAAGATCGCCGACCTGCTGGTGGGCCTGCGCGTGAGCGAGGAAGCCGAGCGCGAAGGCCTGGACATCAGCTCGCACGGCGAGACGGCCTACCACCGTTGATGGGACGGGGCCGCCGCGGCCCTGGTGTCTGGTGGCACCGGGCCGCGGCGGGTTTCAACCCCCGAAGTTTTTGCAAGCTACTCCTCTGGACATTCAGCCCGCCGCAAGGTGGGCTTTTTTTTGGCTCTTCGGTTTTTTGGGGATCGGAGCAGCGCCGTTCGCGCCTCGACCGCGACCAGTGATCGGCATGAGCGACAGGCGCCCAAGCGCGGTTGGAATGGCGGGTGGTTGCAAAGACGGGCGAATGGGCGCCCGCAGGTTTGGCTTCGGTGGTGCCGACCAGACCGTCAGCGCATCGACAGCGCCCCGCTCAGGTCGCGCGCGCCGTCAGGCGGCTGGCTTGCGCGCGGCGCCGGGCATGGTGGCCAGCTTCATCATCGCCTGCACGCGCTCACCGAAGGCGTGCAGCTCGAACGGCTTGGTCAGCACCTGCATGCCGGCGGGCAGGTGGCCGTGGCTGAGCACGGCGTTCTCGGCGTAGCCGGTGACGAAGAGCACCTGCAGCGTGGGGTGCAGGGTGCGCGCGGCGTCCGCCACCTGGCGGCCGTTCATGCCGCCGGGCAGGCCCACGTCGGTCACCAGCAGCTTGACGGACGCATCCGCCTGCAGGGCCTGGATGGCGCGGGAGCCATCTCCTGCCTCCAGCACCCGGTAGCCCATCTCGCTCAGCATCTCGACCATCAGCAGGCGCACGGAGGCTTCGTCGTCCACCACCAGGATGGTTTCGCCCAGGCCGACGCCGTCGAGCGCGGGCTGCGTGCCGCCGGCTTCCTCCACCGTCTCGTCCTGGCCGACGTAGCGCGGCAGGTACATGGAGACGGTGGTGCCCGAGCCCACCGTGGAATGGATGCGCGCCTGCCCACCGGACTGGCGGGCGAAGCCGTACACCATGGACAGGCCGAGCCCGGTGCCCACGCCGATGGGCTTGGTGGTGAAGAAGGGGTCGAAGGCGCGGGCGATCACTTCGGCCGGCATGCCGCCGCCGTTGTCGCTGACCGCGATGCACACGTAGGGGCCCGGCTGCATCTCATAGTCGCGGGCCATGGCGTCGCCCATCACGCGGTTGGCGGTTTCGATCATCAGCTGCCCGCCCTCGGGCATGGCGTCGCGGGCGTTGATGCACAGGTTCAGCAGCGCGTTCTCGAGCTGGCTGGGGTCGGCATGCACCGGCCAGACACCCGCCCCCGCCACCACGTCGAGCGTGATCTGCGGGCCGATGGTGCGCCGTACCAGGTCCTCGAAACCGGCGATCAGCTGGTTCACCTTGACGACTTTGGGCTCCAGGGTCTGCTGGCGCGAGAAGGCCAGCAGCCGGTGCGTGAGCGCCGCCGCCCGCTTGGTGGCCGTCTGGCCGATGTCCACGTACCGCAGGGCGGACGACTCCTCGCCCAGCTTGCGGCGCAGCAGCTCCAGACTGCCGGAGATGGCGCCCAGCAGGTTGTTGAAGTCGTGCGCGATGCCGCCGGTGAGCTGGCCCACGGCTTCCATCTTCTGCGACTGCCGCAGCGCCGCCTCGGACTTCATCAGCTCGGCCGTGCGCTCCTGCACCTTGCGTTCCAGCGAGTTGGCCAGCGCATGCAGGCGCTGTTCGGCGCGCCGGCGTTCCACCGCATGGCGCGTGCGGTGCGCCACCTCGCGGATCAGGCTCATCTCCTCTGCCGTCCACTGCCGGCTGGTCGCGTGGTTCAAATACAGCAGCGCGACCAGGCCGCCCTCTTCGCTCACGGGCATGTTGATGACGGACTGCGCGCTGATGGCGATCAGGGCGTCGGCGTTGTCGCGGGTACGCGGGTCCAGCCGCGCGTCGGCGAACACCACGGTCTCGCCGCGCTTGAGGTCTTCGATGTAGCTGCCGTAGTCGCGAAAGCTCAGTACGCCCGCGAGCGTGTCGATGCCGGGCGCGTTCCAGTCGCGCTCGATGGTGATGGTCTCCGCATCGCGGTCCACCATGCCGTAGCCGGCCCGGCTGACGTCGAGCACCCGGCCCAGCGCCTCCGCGGCGCGGTAGGCGATGTCGGAGGGGTCGGGCACCACGCCGAACACCTCGAGGTCGAGCAGGTCCAGCAGCTGCGCGCGCCGCCGCGACAGCATGGTGTCGGTGATCTCCTGCGAAATGCCGGCCATGTAGAGCGGGCGGCCGCTGCCGTCCGACTCCAGCCGGCCGACCACGCGCACCCAGGCGAGCTGCCCGTCATGCCGCTGGATGCGGTACTCGATCCGGTAGTCCTCGCCCGTCGCGATGGTGTGGGCCACCGCCGCGCGCATGCGGGCCTGGTCGTCGGCATGCACGGCGTCGAGCAGTTCCTGGTAGGTGAAGGGCAGATCGGGATCGCGCCCGAAGTTCCGCTTGCAGTGCGGCGACGCGTAGAGCGTGTTGCCCTGCAGGTCCACCTGCCACACGCCCAGGCCGCCCGCGTCGGTCGCGGTGCGCAGCCGGGCTTCGCCGGCTTCCACCTCGCGCACGCGCTGGGCGAGCTCTTCGGTCAGGCGCTCGGCCTCTTCCTTGGCCTTGCGCAGCTCGGCCTGCGCGGCGATGCGGGCGGCGCGTTCTGTCACCTCGCGCATTGCCCGGTCCAGCACGGAGGGCAGGCGCGACAGCCGGCCCTTGCTCACGTAGTCGGTGGCGCCCTGCTTGAGCAGCTCGACCGCATTGTCCTCGCCGATCACGCCGGACACGAAGATGAACGGGGCCTGCGGTGCGCGCTCGCGCGCCATCAGCAGCGCCTCGGTGCCGCTGAAGCCGCCCAGCTCGTGGTCGGACAGGATCACGTCGAAGCCGCCCTGCTCCAGCGCGGCCGCGTAGTCCGCACCGTTGCGCACCACCTGCAGCCGGGCACGCGGATAGGCGGCCGACAGCGATTCCTGCAGCAGCTCTGCGTCGAAGGCGGAATCTTCCAGCAGCAGCACCCGCAGCGGCTGCTGGGAACGCTCTTGCGCCGACCGCTCAGTCATGGCGGCGGCTGGCGCGCAGGGACCCTGGTGGCGGCTCGTTGAGTACCGCCCAGAACATGCCCAGGTCGGCGATCGACGACACGAACTGCTTGAATTCGACCGGCTTGACGACGTAGGCATTGACGCCCAGCTCGTAGCTGCGCAGCAGGTCGGCCTCTTCCTGCGACGAGGTCAGCATCACCACCGGCACGCTGCGCAGCGCGGGCGTGCTGCGCACCGCCTCCAGTACCTCCAGGCCGTTGACCTTGGGCAGTTTCAGGTCGAGCAGGATCACCGCCGGGTTGCCCTCCTGGCGGCTGGCGTATTCGCCCTCGCGGCGCAGGTAGTCAAGCGCGGCCGCGCCGTCGCGCATCACCACCACGTCGTTGGCCAGCTGGCTGCGCTCCAGCGCCAGCAGCGTCAGTTCCTGGTCGCGCAGGTCGTCTTCGACGAGAAGAATGGGTTTAAGCATGGCCGGACGGGATGGCGGGAGAGGGCATGGCCTGGGCATTTTGCCCGGAGCCGGGCAGCACGAAACCGAATGTAGCGCCCTGGCCGGGCTCTCCCCGGGCCCACACGCTGCCGCCGTGCCGCTCCACGATGCGCTTGACGTTGGCCAGGCCGATGCCGGTGCCCTCGAATTCCTCGCTCTGGTGCAGGCGCTGGAACACGTTGAAGAGCTTGCCGACGTACTGCATCTGGAAGCCCACGCCGTTGTCCTGCACCTCCAGCCCCTGTCCCTGGGCGTTGCGCACGGCGCGGACGTGGACCACGGCCGGCGACCGGTCGCGGCTGTACTTGACGGCGTTGCCGATCAGGTTGCGCACCGCCACCTGCAGCAGCAGCGGGTCGGCGGTGAGCGCGGGCAGGCCGGCTTCCACGTGCCACTCGATCTGGCGCTCGCGCTCGTGGCGCGCGATCTCGCGCACCAGCCCCTGCACCAGGCTGTCGGTGTCCACCCGCTTGAGGTTGAGCGCGGTGCGGCCCATGCGCGAGAAGTCCAGCAACGCGTCCACCAGCTGCCCGGCGAAGGCGGCGGCGTCCTTGACGTGGTGCATGTAGCGGTGCGCCCGTTCGCTGAGCGCGGCGCCCTCGGCGTCCATCACCAGGTCGACATAGCCCGCGATATGGCGCATGGGCGCACGCAGGTCGTGCGACACGGTGTACGAGAAAGCCTCCAGCTCCTTGTTGGCGCGGCCCAGCTCGCTGGCCATGGCGGCCAGTTCCTCGGCACGGCGCAGCACGATGCCGATGAGCGCCTGGCGCAGCTCGGCCACCGCCGCCGTCTCCGCCGCCGACCATGGCAGGCAGCGCCCGCCGATCTGTTCGGCCCAGCGCTCGAAGCTGCGGCGCGGGTGGATGCGGCCCGCCGCGTCGGGCGGCGACGAGGGCTTGCGCGGGTCGCCGGCCCAGGTCACCGTCTGCACCACCTCGGGCCG
The DNA here is from genome assembly GCF_040365715.1 of Acidovorax sp. FG27. Classification (NCBI taxonomy): domain Bacteria; kingdom Pseudomonadati; phylum Pseudomonadota; class Betaproteobacteria; order Burkholderiales; family Comamonadaceae; genus Acidovorax; species Acidovorax sp. FG27. Next base: position 7,054 of record NZ_BAABVY010000005.1, on the reverse strand, counting down.
GAACCACAGCAGCACGTGGCGGTGCACCTGCGAGATCGAGATGGCCAGCACGCCCGCGGCCGTTGGCTGCCAGGCGGCGGCGGGCAGGTAGTGGGCACCGAGCTGCGCGCTTTCGTACACCTCCGTCCCCAGCCCGGCGATCCAGCCGGCCAGCTCCAGCAGCGCCTCCTGGGGCGGCGTCTCGCCAGTCGTCCAGACCTGCTCGTCGAGCACCACCGCCGCTCCGGTGGCCCGGGCCATGCGCAGGAGCAAGGCGGGCTCGTGCAGGATGCGGCGCAGGCTGGCGTCGCTGTCGGCCAGCTGGGCCACGAGCTGCAGCGTCCAGTGGCGCAGCTCCAGCCGCGCGGCCACCTCGGCGTTGGCCTGCAGGGCCTCGACCTGCATGGACAGCAGCTGGCCCAGGTGGGTGCAGGCGGCGCGCATGTCCGCGTCCAGCAGGCGCGGCGCATGGTCGTGGCAGGACGCGAGGCCCCAGAGCCGCCCATCCACCACAATGGACACGGACAGCGACGCCAGCGTGCCCATGTTGCGCATGTATTCCAGGTGCACCGGCGAGACGCTGCGCAGGAAGGCCTGCGACAGGTCGATGTCGTGCACGGCGGGGCCGTCCGCCGCGGCCAGCAGCGGCACGGGCTGATAGGTGGCGTCGGGAATCAGCCGGAAGCGGTTGGCCAGGTACAGGGCCCGGGCCTGCTTCGGAATGTCGGCGGAGGGAAAGTGCAGCCCCAGGTAGCTGTCGTAGCCAGGCTCGAGGGCCTCGCCCAGCACCTCGCCGTGGCCGTCTTCGTCGAACCGATAGACCAGGCTGCGGCCGAAGCCGGTCAGGCGCTGCAGTTCGCGGGCCGCCAGCTGGGCCAGGGCCTCCACGCTCCTGGCGGCCTGCAGGCGGGGGAGGAAGTCCCGCGCCACGGTGTAGATGGGCGCTTCGTGGCGCCGCGGGCCGGCCTGCGGCTCGCATTCCACAATGAGCTGCGTGGCGTTGCGGTGCGCCCAGCAGTCGTGCATTCGGTCGCCCAGGCGCAGGCTGCCCACCTGCACGGCGGACCCGTCGGCCGGGGTGGCGCGCAGCACCTGCGCGTCGAGCGCCGCCAGGGCTTCGGCCGCAGGCTCGGTCCAGTTGGCGCTCCAGGCCTGCAGGGCCAGCGTGGCGCCATCGAGCACCAGCATGCGGCCATGCGACTGGATCGCGCCCGGCACCCGGATGGGTTCGATGTCGCAGAGGGTGAGGTCGGGGGTCGGTGTCAAGGCAGGTGCAGGAGTCGAGGCGGCGGGGGCGCTGTCGGGCGCGCGATGGGCGCGCAATAGGCGGATCATGCCAGCAAGAGCCCACCGCCATCGGGTAGAGTGGGCAAAGATGGGCGCCCCTGCCGCCCGGCCGCTGGCCCGTCCGCAGGCACGGGCCCACCCCACCCCCAGCCCACTGAATCCGCCACCCGCTAGGAGTCTGCCCGCATGTCCTGGACCGCCGTCACCACCGAGCCATCGCAACTGGGAGAGTCGCCGTTCTGGCACCCCGAAGAGCGCTGCCTCTACTGGGTGGACATCGCCGGGCGCCTGGTGTCGCGGGTGGACCCGGCGTCGGGCCGCGTGGACCACTGGCCCATGCCCACCGAGCCCGGCTGCATCGCGCCCGTGCGGGGCGGCGGCCTGGTAGTGGCGCTGCGGGCCGGCATCTTCTGGGCGCGCGAATGGGGCGGCACGCTGGAGCCGGTCGCGCAACTGCCCTTCGACCCCGCGACCGAGCGCGCCAACGACGGCAAGTGCGATGTGCTGGGCCGCTTCTGGGTGGGCTCCATGCACGAGCCGAAGGAAGGCCCGCGCCAGCCCGTGGGGGCGCTCTATTGCGTGGATGCACGGGCCGGCGGCCCGGCCACCGTGCGCCGCATGCTGGGCGGGGTGGCCACGGCCAACGGGCTGGCCTGGTCGCCCGGCGGCGAGACGCTCTACTGGTGCGACACGCCCACGCACGAGATCCGCACCTGGCGCTGCGACGCGGCGCTGGAGCCGCATGGCGAACCGCACGTGTTCAAGACGTTCGACCCCAAGCCCGCTGGCTGGCAGCCCGGCGCCGCGGACCAGCCAGGCCAGGCGGCCTACGGCGGGCGGCCCGATGGCGGCACGGTGGACGCGCAAGGCGCCTACTGGAGCGCGGCCTACGAAGGCGGCCGGGTGCTGCGCCTGTCACCCGCCGGCGAGGTGCTGGCCGACCTGCCCCTGCCCGTGCGCTGCCCCACCATGCCCTGCCTGGGCGGCGACGACGGCCGCACGCTGTTCGTCACCTCCGCGCGCCAGGGCCGCCCGGCCGAGGAACTGGCCGCGCTGCCCGGGTCGGGCTGCATCTTCTCCACCCGGGTCGAGGTGCCGGGCCTGCCCGTCGCCTGCTTCGATCCCGGCAGCCGCTGAGGGCGGCGACACGACACGCCGCCCGGGGTGGGCGGGCGGCCCTTCCGCTCACACGCGCCGTTCAAAAAATTCAAGGGCCGCGCACGCCCTCGGCGCGGGGTGCTGCCGTACCATGGCCGGATGGATTCAGCCCTCAGCCAGATCGTCGAGCGCGTGCGCGCCAGTGCTTCCGACCAACGCCCGCTGCGCTTGCGGGGCGGCGGCACCAAGGACTTTCACGGTGGTGCCGCGCTGCAGGGTGACGTGCTCGACCTGCGGCCTCTGGCCGGCATCGTGAGCTACGAGCCCAGCGAGCTGGTGGTGACCGCCCGCGCCGGCACGCCGCTGGCCAAGCTGGAGGCGCTGCTGGCCGCGCAAGGCCAGTGCCTGCCCTTCGAGCCGCCCCACTTCGGCGACGGCGGCACCGTCGGCGGCATGGTGGCGGCCGGCCTTTCGGGGCCGGCGCGGGCCAGCGTGGGCGCGGTGCGCGACTACGTGCTGGGCCTGGAGCTGGTCAACGGCCGCGCCGAGCTGCTCCGCTTCGGCGGGCAGGTGATGAAGAACGTGGCCGGCTACGACGTCTCGCGCCTGATGGTGGGCGCCTGGGGCACGCTGGGCGTGATCACCGAGGTCAGCCTGAAGGTGCTGCCCGTGCCGCCGGCCGAAGCCACGCTGCGCTTTGCCTGCACCCAGGCCGACGCGCTCGCCCGGCTGCAGGCCTGGGGCGGCCAGCCCCTGCCGCTCAACGCCAGCTGCTGGGTGGACCCTGCGGACGACGGCACGGGCGGCCCCGGCCGCGAAGGCACGCTGTACCTGCGCCTGCGCGGCGCCACGGCGGCGGTGGAGGCCGCCTGCCGCACCCTGGGCGGCGAGCGCATGCCGCAGGCCGCCACGGCGGCCGACTGGGACGCCTGCCGCGACCAGACCCTGCCCTGGTTCGCCGACCGCGCCGCGCGGCCCGGCCATGCGCTCTGGCGGCTTTCGGTGCCCGCCACCGCCCCGGTGCTGCCCCTGCCGGCGGGCGTGGCGGCGCCGCTGATCGAATGGCATGGCGCGCTGCGCTGGGTGCAGGCGCCGCTGGAACACGGCGCGGCGCTGCGGCAGGCCGCCCGGCAGGCGGGCGGCAGCGCTACTCTTTTCATAGCGGATGGCGCTCATTCCACGGGCGCCAGCGGCCATTTCGACTCTCAGTCGCCAGCGCTGGCGCAGATCCACGCCCGGCTGCGCCAGGCGTTCGACCCGGCGGGCCTCTTCAACCCCGGCCGCCTGGGGCTGGGCGGATAGCCCCATGCGGCTGCTGCGCCACCTGACCGGCCTGCACCGCACGCGCGCCACCAACCGCGTGCTGGGCCTGCTGCTGGCCTTCATCGCGGGCGCGGTGAATGCCGGCGGCTTTCTGGTGCTGGCGCGCTACACATCGCACATGACGGGCTTCACCTCGCAGGTGGCCGACTCGCTGGTCACCGGCGACATGCAGGTGCTGCTGGGGGCGCTGGGCGCCATCCTGGCCTTCCTGGCCGGCGCCGCCACCGCCGCCATCCAGATCAACTGGGGCCGGCAGTACCGGCTGCGCCACCTCTACGCCCTGCCGCTGCTGCTGGAGGCCGCGCTGATGCTGCCCTTCGGCCTGATGGGCGCGCTGACGCTGAGCTGGTCCACGCCCTTCGCCGTGCCGCTCACGGTGCTGCTGCTGTCCTTCATCATGGGCGTGCAGAACGCCGTGGCGTCCAAGGTGTCGGGCGGCAAGATCCGCACCACGCACATGACCGGCAACTTCACCGATCTGGGCATCGAGCTGGGCAAGGCGCTCTACTGGAACCGCTTTCGCACCGAGGCCACCCGCGTGCGGCCCAACCTGGACCGGGTGCGGCTCTTCGGCGGGCTCATCGCGGCCTTCGTGCTGGGCGGCGTGGCCGGCGCCGCCGGCTTCAAGTACGTGGGCTTCGTCTGCGTGCTGCCGCTGGCCGCGCTGCTGCTGTGGCTGTCGCTGCCGGCCTATCTGGACGACCTGCGTCACAACCGCGCCCTGCGCGACTGGACCTTCGGCTGGTGGGGCCACCTGCGCCCGCGCCGTGGCGCGCCCCCCGCAGCCAGCGGCGACGGGCCGCCGCGCTGACCCGGCCGCCCCCGATTCCCACGATTCCCTACAAAATCACGATGCAAACCAACCTCGCCCCCCACTACCAGGGCACGCCCGAAGGGCAGGAGGCCGAGGCCATCCTGCGCAAGTGCGTGCACTGCGGCTTCTGCACCGCCACCTGCCCCACCTACCAACTGCTGGGCGACGAGCTGGACGGCCCGCGCGGCCGCATCTACCTCATCAAGCAGGTGCTGGAGGGCGAAACCCCCACGCGCAAGACCCAGTTGCACCTGGACCGGTGCCTGACCTGCCGCAACTGCGAAAGCACCTGCCCGAGCGGCGTGCAGTACGGCCATCTGGTGGACATCGGCCGCAAGCTGGTCGACGAACAGGTGCCCCGCCCGCTGGGCGAGCGCGCCACGCGCTGGGCGCTGAAGGAAGGCCTGCCCTCGCCCCTTTTCGCCCCCGCCATGAAGGCCGGCCAGGCCTTGCGCGGCCTGTTGCCCGAGGGCTTGCGCGCCAAGGTGCCCGCCCCCCAGCAGGCCGGCGCCTGGCCGGTGCGCGAACATGCCCGCAAGGTGCTGATGCTGGCCGGCTGCGTGCAGCCCGCCATGCTGCCCAACATCAACCGCGCCACGGCCCGCGTGCTCGACGCCGCCGGCATCCAGACCATCGTCGCGCCGCAGGCCGGCTGCTGCGGCGCCGTGAAGTTCCACTTGAACGACCAGGACGGCGGCCTCGCCCAGGCCCGCGCCAACATCGATGCCTGGTGGCCCTACGTGGACCGCCCGGAGGGCGTGGAGTGCATCGTCATGAACGCCTCCGGCTGCGGCGTGATGGTCAAGGACTACGGCCACCTGCTGCGCAGCGACGCGCAGTACGCCGAGCGCGCGGCCCGCATCAGCGCGCTCACGCGCGATTTGTCGGAGCTGCTGCCCGACCTGCTGCCCGAGCTGGCCGAGAAGCTGCAGGGCCGCATCGACCCGGGCCGCGCCCTGCTGGCCTACCACCCGCCCTGCACGCTGCAGCACGGCCAGAAGCTGCGCGGCGGCGTGGAGGCGCACCTGACGGCGCTGGGCTTCAAGGTCCGCACGGCGCGCACCGAATCGCACCTGTGCTGCGGCTCGGCCGGCACCTATTCGGTGTTGCAGCCCGAACTGGCCTACCCCCTGCGCGACCGCAAGCTGGCGGCGCTCGGCGACGCCTTCGGCGAGGGGGAGGAACCCACCGCCATCCTCTCGGCCAACATCGGCTGCATCACCCACCTGCAAAGCGGCACGGACGTGCCCGTGCGGCACTGGGTGGAGGTGCTGGACGAGGCACTGCGCCCTGGCGCGGTGTAGGCCTGGCAGCTTCGGCCAGCGGCGAACTGGCATGATGGCGGGTTTTCCGCCGCGCAGCCAGGCGCGGCGGGGGCGCCCATGCCCCCTGCCGCCACCGCTGCCCGGCCGCACCGCCGTGACCCGACCGCACCCTTGACCGCCATGACCGACAACGCGACCGCACCCGAATCCCAGAACCCCGCACCCGCCGCTGGGGCCGAAGCACCGGCCATGGACGGCCAGAGCGCCACGCCGGCCGAAGCCGGCGCGGCCGGCGCCGGCGGCGAAGCCCGCGCGCCCCGCTCCCGCCGTGGCGGCCGGGGCCGATCGGGCGGTGGCGGCGGCAATGGCCAGAATCGCCAGCCGGCCGACAGCCCGGCAGCCGGCACGCCGCCCAAGGGCCCGAGCGGCCCGCGCCGCACGCACCCCGCGCTGGAGCAACTGGCCGGCTTCTATCCGCACCTCTTCGGCGCGCAGTTCCTGCCGCTCAAGCGCGGCATCTTCCAGGACCTGCAGGACGCCCACCCCGGCGTCTTCGAGAAGGAAGACCTGAAGGCCGCGCTCGGCATCCACACCCGTTCCACCCGCTACCTGCAGGTGGTGGCCGAAGGCCGCCAGCGCCATGACCTGAGCGGCCAGCCGGTGGAAGCCATGGCGCCCGAACACGTCCACCACGCCCTGCTGGAAGTGTTCCGCCGCAAGAAGCCCCGCGACGGCGAAGACCTCGTGGCCAAGCTGCGCCGCCGCATCGCCCAGGCCTACGAAGCCTCGGGCCTCACGCGCGAGGCGTATGACGCGCTGGTGCGCGGCCGCGACGAGCGTGCCAACGCCCTGCTGGACGAAGCGTTTGCCGAAGTCGCCGAACGCGACGCCCGCGCCGAAGCCCTGCTGCGCGCCTACGAGGCCAGCGGCTGCAGTTCGGTGGAGCAGTTCGCCGACATGTATGGCATGGACGCGCGCACGGCCGAGCGGCAGTTGCAGCGCGGGCGCCAGTTGCATCAGGCCCGCGCTACCGCCGCGGCAGCCGCTCCCGTCGACCAGGCCGAGCCATCGACCGGAGCCTGACCGGCCTCGGCGTGGCCGTGGCTAGCCCAGCGCGGCCTCGATGTCTCGCGCCAGCGACTCCGGCTTGTCGGTGGGCGCATAGCGGCGGATGACCTGGCCGCCACGGCCGACGAGGAACTTGGTGAAGTTCCACTTGATGGCCTGGGTGCCCAGGATGCCGGGCGCCTCGGCCGTGAGCCAGCGGTAGAGCGGCGTCGCCTCGGCG
>NZ_BAABVY010000004.1:0-165250 GCF_040365715.1 Acidovorax sp. FG27 | reverse complement strand
ATCGACCGCCAGGCCACGCCCGGCGCGGAAACCAGCTTCGCCAACGGCGGGCAGATCTCCGTCAGCCATGCCGAACCCTGGGCCAACCCCAGCGCGCCACTGAAGGTGCTGCAGTGGCTGGGCCGCGAAGACGCCCCGCTGCTCTTTCGCCTGCGCGCCGACATGCGCCAGTGGCTCTGGGGCCTGCAGTTCCTGCGCGAATGCACGCCGGCGCGCACGCGCCACAACATCGAGCAGATCGTCTCGCTGGGCACCTACAGCCGCGACACCCTGCAGCAGCTGCGCCGGGACACCGGCATCCAGTACGACCAGCGCACGCAGGGCATCCTGCACTTCTATACCAGCCAGAAGGAGTTCGACGGCGCGCTGGCCCCGGCCGAGCAGATGCGCGCCCTGGGCTGCGAACGCCGCGTGGTGAGCGCCGACGAAGCCGTGCGGCTGGAGCCCGCGCTGGCCCACATCCGCCCGCAGCTGGCCGGCGCCACCTACACCGCCGAGGACGAGTCGGGCGACGCCAACACCTTCACGCGCGAGCTGGCGCGGCTGGCGCAAGCGGCGGGCGTGCAGTTCCGCCTGGGCTGCCACATCACCGCGCTGCGCACAGCGGGCGGCGCCATCGACCACGTGGAGCTCACCAATGCCGAGGGCCGCTTCGAGCGGCTGCGCGCCGACGCCTACGTGCTGGCCATGGGCTCGTTCAGCCCGCTGCTGGCCGAGCCGCTGGGCCTGCGCCTGCCGATCTATCCGGCCAAGGGCTACTCGGTGACCATGCCCGTGCGCGACGCCGATGCGGCCTACCAGGTGAGCCTGACGGACGACGAATACAAGCTGGTCTTCTCGCGCTACACCAGCGAGCGCGGCGACCGGCTGCGCATCGCGGGCACGGCCGAGCTGAACGGCTACGGCCGCGACCTGAACCCGGTGCGCTGCGACGCCATCGTGCGCCGGGTGGAGCAGCTCTTCCCCGGCGCGGGCGACACCCGCCAGGCGCAGTTCTGGACCGGCCTGCGCCCCGCCACGCCCAGCAACGTGCCGCTGATCGGCAAGACCAAGGTCGGCAACCTGTTCCTCAACACCGGCCACGGCACGCTGGGCTGGACGCATGCCTGCGGCTCGGGCAAATCGATCGCGCGCATCGTGAGCGGCCTGGCGCCGGAGCTGGACTTCGCCTTCACGGGGATGGAGTCAGGCCCCATGCCCGCGTGGAAGCCGGCCTGAACCCACCCGCCATTTTGCTATGGTTCTTATAGCTACAGGCGCTTGATGAATCAGCGCCGCAGCCAATTTTCATTCGATATGCTGCGGCGGCCGAGCTACCCGTGGGTGGCCTCTTCCACGAACACGGTCAGCACGCCGGTGTAGCCGTAGAGCCGGTGGTGCGCGATCTCGCCCGCCGCGAAGAAGCCCACCAGCGGCACGTCGCCCAGCGCGTGCCGCACGATCTGCAGCTCCGCGCTCGGGCCGCCGAAATGCGGCCCGCCGCGCCCGGAGCAGCTGACATAGACGGCGCCCCGGATCTGCCGCTCGGGCGGCACGCCGCCGGCCGGCGCGGCGCTGGCGGAGGCATCGCGGGCGGCCATGGAAAGGGCCATGGAGAGGGCCGCGTCGTCCTGCGGCTCGGGCGACAGCTCCTCGCGGATCTCCGCGCAGATGCGCATCAGGTCGGCCCGGGCGGCCTGCACGTGGCGCTGGCAGAAGGCCAGGCGCATGCCGGTCTCGACACGGTCGGCCAGCGCCACGCCGCGCCGCGTGGCGTCCAGGCCGACGATGTGGCGCACCCGCACCTCGGTGCCGAAATGGCCGGTGCGGCCCTGCGGCTGCGTGCCGGCATCGACCAGCCCGGCCAGCGTGGCGCGCACCGAGCGCAGGGCCGGCTGCGGGTCGCCGTCCAACGACACCTGCAGCGTGTCCAGCAGCACGTCGAGCGCGGGCTGGTGGTCCAGCTCCAGCGCCACGTTGTCGTGCGCGGCCGTTACCGTCCGCAGCGGGCCGATGGGCTGGCAGCCCTGGGTGACGCGCGAGAGCAGCGGCACGCCGGCACCGAAGGCCACGCCGGAGAGGCCGCCGTCGAACACGCCGGTCGCGCCGCCCTGGCCCGGCAGGTTGCCATTGCCGGCCACGGCGAACTGCACGCTGGCGCCCCGGCTCGCCGCCAGGCCGCCGAACAGGTAGCCGGTGGCCGTGCGCTCGGCCACCTCGTCGATCAGCTCGGCGAGCTCGGGCGTGCCGCCGTCCGCATGCACCAGCGCCGTGTGCGCCGAAAAGCCCGTGGCGCTGCTGCCGCCGCCTTGCGCCAGCGGGGCCACGCCGGAGAACACGCGGTACTGGTCGGCGGGCAGGTCCAGCAGCATCACCGACAGCGCGGGCTCGTCGAAATACTCGGCGTTGCTGGCCGCCACGCCCACGCCCACGGTGCCGCTCCAGTCGGTCACCTCCGGCAACTCGGCCGCCAGGAAGGCCAGCACCTCGGCGGCATCGGCCGCATAGTGGTCGGTGATGTAGAGCAGCCCCAGCGGGGGCGCCGCCGCGTACTGCGGCTGCGCCATCTGCGCGCGCAGCTGGGCCAGCACCAGCGCGGCGGCCATGTGCCATTGGGGATGGGTGGCGTGCCCGTGGGGAAAGAGAGCCATGGTGTTCGAGGAATCTGGAAGAGCCGCGCGCTGCGGGCTCAGCGCGCAGGCCGGGAGCGTGCCGTGCGGGGCGGCGCCTTCGGCTGCGCGGCCTTGGCGCTCCTGGCGCTCTTGGCGCTCTTGGCCACCGCCTTGACCGCTGCCTTGGCAGGCGCCTTTGCCGGCACCTTGGCGGCCGGTGCCTTCCCCGCGGCGCGGGGGGTGGACGAAGGCGCCGCGGCCCGCTTCGGCGCGGCCCGCTGGGCGGCGGCCTTGGCCGTGGTGCGCGACTTGCCCGGCTTGCCGGCAGGGGCCTGGCGGGCCGCGTCCTGCAAGCCCTGCATGCCCTGCGCCGCCAGATGCGTGGCCACACCGGTCGCCGTCTTCACGGCCTCGGCGGCCATGGTGCGGGTGGCGTCCAGCGTGCTCTGGTGCTGGGCCACGTCCTGCAGCGCATGGGCCGCGATCTGCTGGAACTGCGTGCCGAGAGCCGTCCACCACTGCATGGGGTCGATCACGCCGGGGGCGGCGGCCGGGGCATCCGCCGCGGCGGCGCCCTCGCCAGCCGCCGCCTCTTCGCCGCCCGCCTCGGGGCCGTTCGCGTCGTCGTCGGCCGGCGCATCGGGGCCGGCATGGCGCGGCGCCGGCGCGGGCGGGTCCGCCCGATCGGGCTCGGCCGCGGCGGCACGCGAGGCGCCGAAGAACGACGACATGGAAGGCGCCGCCGGCGGCTCGGCCCGCGCTGCCTCCGGCGCGGGCGCGGGCGCCTTGGGTGTGAACGCACTGGCCAGATCGCCCATAGCCACGTTCATGCCCTTGAGCGTGGCCAGCGTCATCTTCTGCACCTCCAGCGCCTGCACGGTGGCGGTGAGCGCGCGCGAGTTCTGGTCCAGCCAGAACTGCACGGCCTTCAACTCCTCGATGCGCTTTTCCAGCTCTTCCTCGCTGACCGTGGGTGCCACCCAGCCCGGCATGGCGGGCACGCTGGCGGCGGAATTCTTCGCCAGGTTCTGCAGGAAGTCGAAGCCCGGCACGAAGCGGCCGAAGCCGAAGGGAGAGGAGTCGCTCATGGTCGTTCCTTCGCGGAAGGTTGTCTCGTGGAGTGGCGCGGAGCGGGCGTCGCCGCGCTCCGCGTGGCCGCAGCTTAACGCCAACGGCCCGGCTCTCAAACCGTGCCGCGCGGCGCCTGCAGACCACGATGCCATGCGGGCTGCCGGCCCATTCGGGCCGCGCGCGCCACGCCCTGCCGGGCAAACGCCCTAGAATCCGGCGACCAGCCTCGCTGGAATGTCGTGTTCACTTCCATCAAGAGATAAATCAACACCATGGCAACTGCAAAGAAAACCACCCAAGCCGCCACCAAGGCCGCGCCCGCCGCAGCCAAGAAGGCCGCTGCACCCGTAGCGAAGAAGGCCGCGGCTCCGGCCGCCAAGAAGGCTGCCGCGCCCGCTGCGAAGAAGGCTGCGGCGCCTGCCGCCAAGAAGGCCGCCGTGCCCGCGAAGAAGGCTGCTGCGCCCGCCAAGAAGGCAGCTGCCGCCCCTGCCGCCAAGGCCGCGCCCGCTGCGCTCAAGCCCGTCAAGGAAGCTTTCAGCAAGACGTCTCTGGTGGCCCACCTGGCCGCACAGGCCGGTGTCGAGCCCAAGGTCGCCAAGGCCGTGCTGACGGCCCTCGAAGGCGCCATCCTGGGCTCCGTGCACAAGAAGGGCTCCGGCGAATTCACGCTGCCCGGCCTGATGAAGATCGGCCTGCAGCAGATCCCCGCCAAGAAGAAGCGCTTCGGCAAGGACCCGTTCACGGGCCAGGAACGCTGGTTCCCCGCCAAGCCCGCATCGGTCAAGATCAAGACCCGCGCGCTGAAGAAGCTCAAGGACGCGACGATCTGATCGATCGCTCGATCGACTGCCCGCTGCCGCGCCCCATTGCGGCAGTGGCCAGCACCCAGCAAAAAGCCGGCTCGCGCCGGCTTTTTTCGTTCTGCGAACGCAGCCTTCAGCCGCGCGGCGGGGTTGCTCGCGGCTCCAGGTAGAGCGCGGCCAGCCGCTCGCGCTCGGCCGGGCCCACACCCAGCTCCCGTTCCAGGTAGCGGTCCAGCCCGCCGTGGTCGCTCTCGACGGCCTCCAGCGCCGCGTGCAGGAACTCTTCCTGCACCCGCCAGAGCACGCCCAGCACCGCCTCCGGCGCGGTGCCGGCGAATTGCGCGGGCCGCTGGTAGAGGCCGTTGGTGAGCAGGTAGTCGTCCATCACCACATGGCGCGGCACGCCCAGCGCCAGCAGGATCAGCGCGGCCGCGAAGCCGGTGCGGTCCTTGCCCGCGGTGCAGTGAAAGACCAGCGGCGCGTCGCTCGCCAGCAGGTGCCCGAACAGCGCGGCGAACTGCGGCGCGTTGACCGAGACGAAGTCGCGGTAGGTGTCCTGCATCAGCTCCACGGCGATGGCGGGCGTCAGCTCTTCGCCGGCCATGGCCATGTCCTTGGCGCGCTGCACCACGGTGGGCTCGATGGAGAGCGCGTGGTAGGCCACGTCGGGCAGCGCGTAGGCCAGCGAGGCGCGTTCGGCCGCGCCCCGGAAGTCGATCACCCGCGAGAGCCGCAGGCCGGCCAGCACCTCGGCATCCTGCGGCGTGAGCGACGCCAGGTGGTCGGAGCGGAACAGCCGGCGCCAGCGCACGGTGCGGCCATCGGCCGTGGCGTAGCCGCCCAGGTCGCGGAAATTGGTGGCGCCCGACAGGGGCAGGGATCGGGTGAACGATTGCATGCTCCGCACTGTAGCGAATGCGTATGACCGATTCGGCGCGCCGAGCCCGGGATGCCGGCACACGCGCCATCGCCCTACAGCCGGGCGGGCAGGCCGCCGCGACACTGGCCGGCTCTGAACATCTTCCACGACATCCGGCCGATGCCCACTGCTCAGACCGCCCAGACTCCATCCAACGCCCTCCCCGCCGGCACGGCTTCGCACCCCTCGTCCGTGCCACCGGCGGCCGATGCCGCGGCGGCCTCCGCCTACCGCTGGCAGTTCTTCCGTGCGGGCGGCGTGGACCAGGTCATCATCCGGTCGGGGCAGGACATCGCGCACCTGCCCGAGCTGGACCAGAAGCTCTGGGTGGCCCTCGCCTGCCCCACGCGGGGCATCGAGTTCGACACCCGCACGCTGGACCTGATCGACACCGACAAGGATGCGCGCATCCGCCCGCCCGAGCTGCTGGCGGCCTGTGCGTGGGCCTGCGGCGTGCTGGCCGACCCCGACGAACTGGCGCGGCCGGGCGATGCGATGCAGCTCACGGCGCTGGCCACCCATACCGAGGAAGGCGCCGCGCTGCACGCGCAGGCCGTGCGCATCCTCACCCTGGCCGGCCGGCCCGAGGCCGACACGCTGACGCTGGCCGACGTGCTGGAGCGCAGCGCGCACCTGAGCGCGCAGCGCTTCAACGGCGACGGCGTGGTGAGCCCCGATGCGGCCGGCGACGACGCGCTGGCGCGCCAGACGCTGCGCTGGATCATGCAGACGCACGGCAGCGTGCCGGCCGTGGACGACGAGCCCGATGGCGTGAACCGCAAGCTGGCCGAGGCCTTCTTCGCCGACGTCGCCAGGCTGCGCGCTTGGGCACAGGCAGCGCGCGAGGCCACCGCCGGCCTGCCGCTGGGCGAGCGCACCATGGCCGCCACGCAGGCCGTGAACAAGGTGCGCCAGAAGGTCGAGGACTTCTTCGCCCGCAGCCGGCTGGCCGCCTACGACATGCGCGCCGCCGCCGCGCTGAACCCCACCCAGCAGGAGTACGCGGCGCTGGCCGCCGGGCACGACCTGGCGCTCACTTCCGAGGCGATCGCCGCGCTGCCCATCGCCCCCGTGTCCGCCGTGGGCCTGAACGGCGTGCTGCCGCTCACGCGGGGCGTGAACCCGGCTTGGGGCGCGGCGCTGGCCACGCTGCGTGCGCAGGCCGTGGTGCCGCTGCTGGGCGAGGGCTTCGACAGCCTGACGGAGGCGCAGTGGCAGCAGCTCAAGGACGCCGTGGCGCCCTGCCAGGAACGCCTGGCCGCCAAGCCCGCGACGCCGCTCGCGCCCATCGAGGGCGAGGCCCTGTTCGCGCAGGTGCTGGACGGCGACGCCGAGCAGCGCGTGATGGCGCTCATCGACCAGGACGAGGCCGAGCAGGCCCACAACGACGCCACGCTGGCGCTGGAAAAGCTGCTGCGCTTCAAGCGCGACCTGCTGGTGCTGCTGAACAACTTCGTGTCGTTCTCGTCCTTCTACCAGCGGCGCGGCGCGATCTTCCAGGCCGGCACGCTCTACCTGGATGCGCGCAGCTGCGAACTGACCGTGCAGGTGCCCGATGCCGCCGCCCACGCCAAGCTCGCGGGGCTGGCCAAGACCTACCTTGCCTACTGCGCCTGCACCCGGCAGGGCCCGAAGAAGGCCGTGGAGAAGATGACCATCGTGGCCGCCTTCACGGCGGGGGACGTGGACTTCCTCTTCGTCGGCCGCAACGGCGTGTTCTACGACCGCCAGGGGCGCGACTGGGACGCGACCATCACCAAGGTGATCGAGAACCCGACCAGCATCGCGCAGGCGTTCTTCTCGCCGTACAAGAAGTTCCTGCGGGTGATCGAGGAGCAGGTCGCCAAGCGGGCCGCCGCCAGCGACACGCTGGTGCAGAAATCCCTCGGCACCAAGGCCAGCAGCCTGGCGAACGTGCCGCTCACCGCCAACGCCGCGGCGCCCGCTGCCACGCCCGCGCCCGAGACCGGCATGCGCCGCACCGACGTGGGCACGGTGGCCGCCATCGGCGTGGCGCTGGGCAGCATCAGCGCGGTGCTGGTGGGCGTGTTCGCCAAGTTCGTCGACCTGGGGCCGTGGATTCCGCTCGCGCTGGCGGGCATCGTGCTGGCCATCTCCGGCCCGAGCATGCTGATCGCGTGGCTGAAGCTGCGCCAGCGCAGCCTGGGCCCCATCCTGGACGCGAGCGGCTGGGCCATCAACGGGCGCATGCGCATCAACACGCGGCTGGGCGGCTCGCTGTCGCAGACGGCCCACGTGCCGCCCAACGCGCGCCGCCTGCTGGACGACCCCTTCGCCGAGCCGCGCCGCGGGTGGCTGGTGGCCGGCGCCGTGGCCGTGGCCCTGGGCGCGGCGGCGTTCTGGGCGTGGCGCTCGATCGGCTTCTAGCGCCCTACGCTGCGAATACTATGATTTCGATAGCATCCCGCGCTTGATGGATAAGCGCCAGCGGCCATTTCAGCTTGAAACCGACGCGCCTGCGGCCGCCCGCAGCGCGTCCATGTCAGTGGTGCAGAGCGACGCGCCGGCGGCCCGCTCCAGCGCATAGGCCGACAGCCGGGCGCTGGCGGGCGCGAGCGCCGGATGCAGCGCCGCCACCGACCGCAGCGCCCGCTGCAGCGCCACCCCGACCTCGACCGAGCCCGCCGCGTAACGCGCCAGCGGCTCGAACACGTCTTCGACCATGCCGGCGGGGCGCAGCGGCGGCGCGGTGACGCGGTCGAACGCGACGGGCCGGCCCTCTTCGGGCTGCGCCCGGGTCTGCTGCGCCCAGTGGCCCAGCGTGCGCAGGGCGGTGGCCATCACGCCCAGCGCGGTGCCCGGGTCGTTGATCGATGCGGACATGGCCCGCGCCGCGACCTCGCCCATCACCACGAAGCCGAAGCGCGGGTCGTGGTCGAAGGTACGGCCGTCGCCGATCAGCACGGCCTCCATCACCGCCTGGCGCGCGCCATCGTCCAGCGGGCCGTCGGCGCTGACAATGACCGTGTCCGGCGCGACAAAGGCGCCGGGCAGCACGTGCACGTGCAGCGTGGTCTCAAGCGCCTCGGCACGCGCCTGCAGCAGGTCCATCGACACGTGCTGCACGAAGCCCGTGGTGTCGCTGCGCACGGCGTGCGCGCCGCGCTCGCCCGGCTGCTGGCGCCGCCCGCCCAGGAAGGGCTTGTCCAGCCGCTGGTCGATGGCCTTGCGGGTCACGCGCTCGAGCCGGCTCAGGGTCTCGCCCAGGCGACCCAGCACCGAGAGGTAGTCGATCCAGCGCAGCAGCACGATCACCACCACCAGCAGGATCACCAGCGTGAAGCCGAACAGCACCAGCCGCCCGCCATCGCCGTACACATGGGCGTGCAGGCCGACCAGCCCGATCACGCCGTAGAGGAACGCGCCGATGAACACCGCCAGCGTGTTCTGCACGGTGGAGTCCTCGATGAGCAGCTGCGAGGCGCGTGGCGTGGCGCTGTTGGCCACCGCCGCGAACGAGGCGACCATGGTGCTGGCTGAGAAGATCGACACCGTGAGCATGCTGGAGGCGAGGATGTTCAGCAGGCTCTCCAACGCGTCGGAGCCCAGGTCGAGCGCCACGCCGTCTGGGATGAACGGCCCCGCCCAGGTCGACAGCATGACCGCCGCGCAGGCCAGCAGGGCGAAGAGCGAGCAGCGCACCCAGGTCTTGCGGGCCAGGCGCTGCAGGGTGAAAACCAGCTTTTCGGACATGCGCCGACTATCGGCGATGCCGCCCCGATGGCGGCCCACCGGCGCCGCGACGCTCTGTAGGCGAACGCCTGGACACTGCGTTCGGCCCACCCGGGGCGAACGGACCCCGGGCCGGCGCGGCCCTGCCCGCTACCGCATCACCAGCCCCCCGTCCACGAACAGCACCTGCCCCGTCATGAAGCCGCTCCAGTCCGAGGCGAGGAACAGCACCGGCCCGGCGATGTCCTCGGGCCGGGCGATGCGCCGCAGCGGCGTGGCGGCGGTGAGCCCTTCGCGGAACGACTCGGGCGTGGACTGGCTGGCCTGCGTGGGATAGACCAGCCCCGGCGCCACGCAGTTCACGCGGATGCCGAGCGGGCCCAGCTCCACCGCCAGGTTGCGGCTGAAGGCCACCAGCGCGGCCTTGGCTGTGGTGTAGTCGTGGTAGGGCACCACGGGGTGGTCGACGAGGTTGGTGGCGATGTTGACGATGCAGCCCCGCGCCTGCTGGCGCAGCTGCGGCAGCACGGCCTGGCAGACATGGAAGGCGCCGCCCACCGCGCCGCCGAACTGGGCCTGGTAGTCGCCCCACTGCAGTTCGCCGAACAGGGTGCGGCGGCGCGGGTCGAACGTGTACGGGCGGAAGGCGTTGTTGACCACCACATCGATGCGGCCGGCCTCCAGCAGGATGGCGTCGACCATGGCGCGCACGGCCTCGGGGTCGCCCACGTCGGCCTTGACGGCCCAGGCATCGCCGCCGGCGGCGCGGCAGGCCGCCACCGTCTCGGCGGCGGCCGCATCGTTGGAAAGGTGGTTGACGACCACCGTGGCGCCCTCGTGCGCGAAGGCGCGGGCGATGGCGGCCCCGATGCCCCGGCTGGCGCCGGTGACGAGGACGATCTGGCCGTGGAACTTGCCGGTCATGCGCGGGCCTCGGCCTGGCTTCAGGCGGCGGGCAGCAGGCTGGCGTCCACCACGTCCGCCACGCGGATGGGGCGCTGCACCAGGCCGAGCGCGTGGTAGGCGTCCGCGCCCTTTTGCAGCGACGGCAGGTGGATGCTGCCCAGCGGCTGCCCGGGCGTCGCCGGCTGCGCCGCGGCGTTGCGCAGGCGGATCACCTCCAGGTTGACGTCCTGCTGCGTGCCGTCGATGGCGTGCTTCACGGCCAGCGCGGCGGCTTCCTCGGGCTGGCCGATCATCCAGGCGGCGCTGTCGCGGTAACCCTTCAGGAACGCCCGCAGCAGCGCCTTCTTCTGCTGGAGCACTTCCTGGCGCACCACGAAGAGGTCGCTGGAGACGTTCAGGTAGTCGCGCACCTGCATCACGTCCACCTCGCCCAGGCCCTTGCGGCGGCCCACGGCCAGGCCCGTGTCGGTGGCGGCGGTGGCGTCCACCTGGCCCTGCAGCAGCGGCGCGAAGTTGAGCAGGCCGGTGACGACGATGGTCACGTCCGACTCCTTCAGGCCGGCCTGGTGCAGCATCACCAGCAGGTTCTGCCGCGTGCCGCTGGAGAGGCTGTAGACGCCGATGCGCTTGCCCTTCAGGTCGGCCGGCGTGCGGATGCGCGCCGATTTCAGCGACACCACGTTGAACACGTTCTGCGGATAGATGTCGTAGAGCGCGACCAGCTTCTCGCCCTTGTCGAGCGCCATGAAGAACGAGCCCGGGTCGGTGAACGCCACGTCGCCCTGGCCGCTCAGCGTGTTGCGGATGGCGTCGCCGCCGCCGGCGCCGGGCAGGTAGGCCAGCTCCACGCCCTGCGCCTTGAAAAAGCCCTTGTCGGGCTCGGCCAGCAGGTTGGTGATCTCGCTGATGGGCTTGCTCCAGCCGGCCACGGTGACCTTGCCGCGCACCTGCGGCTGGGCCCAGGCGGCCGGCGCGGCGGCAAAGGGGCCGCCGGCCAGGGCGGCGGAGGCGGCGAGCAGCGCGCGGCGGGAAAGGTGGGAGGGGCTTGCCATGGTCGTCTTGGTTTGTGAAGAAGAAGAAAAAGAAAAGAGTCAGGAGACAGCGGTGTAGGGCCGCAGCAGCAGCCGCTCGGCGAGCAGCGTGGCCTGGTAGAGCAGCAGGCCGATCACGGCGATCAGCACCAGCGCGGCGAACATGAGCGCCGTGTCCATCGAGCCCTGCGCGGCGATGATCACCGCGCCCAGCCCCCGGCTCGCGCCGATGAATTCGCCCACCACCGCGCCCACCAGGGCCAGCACCACGGCCATGCGCAGGCCCGCCAGCACGGTCGGCAGGGCCATGGGCAGCTTCAGCCGCAG
Source organism: Acidovorax sp. FG27 (assembly GCF_040365715.1). Lineage (NCBI taxonomy): Bacteria > Pseudomonadati > Pseudomonadota > Betaproteobacteria > Burkholderiales > Comamonadaceae > Acidovorax > Acidovorax sp. FG27. The sequence continues at coordinate 153,909 of NZ_BAABVY010000004.1, read as the reverse complement.
CAGCGTCTGCCAGCGCGTGGCACCCAGCATGCGAAAGAGCCGCAGGCGCTGGGGGTCGGTCTGCTGCAGGCCAGTGAGCGTGTTTTCCATGAGCGGAAAAAAGCAGATCAGCCCGGTGATGAGCGCGGTGGGCGCGATGCCGAAGCCCAGCCACAGCACGAAGAGCGGCGCCAGCGCCAGCTTCGGCGTGACCTGGCTGAGCACCACGTAGGGCCGCAGCACGCGCTCGGCCCAGGGCGACTCCGCCAGCGCGGCGCCCATCAGCAGCCCGGCCGCGCCGCCGCCCGCCAGCCCCAGGCCCAGCGCGGACAGCGTGGCCGCCACATGCGGCGTGAAGTACCCGCTGCGCAGGCCCGCCCAGAGCGACGCGGCCACCGCGCTGGGCGCGGGGAGCACCAGCGCCGACAGGCCCGACTGCCGCGCCAGCGCCTCCCACGCGGCCAGCAGCGCCAGGCCGAGCGCGGCGGCCAGCGCGCGGGCCGGCCAGGCCGGCGCGGCGGTGGTGGTGGGGGGCCGCGGTTCGCCGCTCATGCGGGGGCCGGGCTGGCGCCGAGCATGCTGGCCTGCACGCGCGCGCAGAGCCGGTTGAAGGGAAGCTCGTGACGCATCGACTGCGTGCGCGGAGTGGGCAGGTCGACGGCGATGTCGCCTGCCACGCGGCCGGCCGCCATCACGGCGATCCGGTCGCCCAGGTACACGGCCTCGGTGATGTCGTGCGTGACGAACAGCACGGTGGCGCCGCGCTGGCGGCAGGTGCGCAGCAGGTCGTCCTGCAGCTCGGCACGGGTGATGGCGTCCAGCGCGGCGAAGGGCTCGTCGAGCAGCAGCAGCGCGGGCTCGAGGATCAGCGCCCGGGCCAGCGCCACGCGGCTCTGCTGGCCGCCGGAGAGCTGGCGCGGATGGCGCTGCCCATGGTCCGCCAGGCCCAGCTGGGCCAGCAGCGCCTGGGCGCGGCCTCGGTCGGCCTCGGTGGGGCGGCGCTGCAGCGACACGGGCAGCAGCACGTTGTCGATCACCCGCTGCCAGTCGAGCAGCGTGGGCGCCTGGAACATGAAGCCCAGCTGCGGCCCGGGCGCGCGCACCTCGCGGCCCTGCATCCGCACGCAGCCCGACTGCGGGCGCAAGAGGCCGGCGGCCAGCTGCAGCAGGGTGGTCTTGCCGCAGCCGCTGCGGCCGACCAGGCAATGCACCTCGCCCGCGCCGACGCGCCAGCGCACGCCCTCCACCACCGGCGCGCGGCCGGGGTAGGCGAACACGGCGCCGTCGATGTCGAGGAAGGCGGGCTGCGCCGGGCCGGCGGCGGGCGCACCGGCGGGCCGGGCTGCGGGCGCACCGGCGGGCCGGGCGGTGGCGGCGGCGATGGTGGTGTCGTCGTCAATCGGCATAACGGGCGAACGGTTCGGCGGCGGTCTCGGCCGAGGCTTCGATCTCCACCATGCGCACCAGGTCGAACAGGTTGAAGCGGCCGTCGTGGTGCCAGCCGGCCTCGGGCGTGCTCATGGCGCCGATGGCGCTGATGCGGGTGACGCCGGCCGCGCCCAGCAGCGCGGCCAGGCGGTGCAGTTCCTCGGGCGCGGCGGCCACGCCGGCGGTCTGCAAAAAGGGCCTGTGCCGGGCGACCACCGGCAGCACATCGTCCAGCGCATCCACGGCCACCACCTGCACGGTGCGCTGCAGCGCCGTGGGCGCCAGCGGCCCGAGCGTGTCGGCGTAGGCGACGCTCCAGGCATCGGCGGGCGCGCCGATCAGCTGCGCCCCGGGCGGCGCGCCGGGTGCGGCCGACAGCGCCTTCCATTCGATGCCCTGGCGCCAGTGCGCCACGGCGGCGGCCTCGTCGACCGGCAACGGCCGGCGGGGAAAGCGCCGGTGCAGGTTGGCCAGCTCGGCCGCCAGGTAGTCGGCAAAGGCGCGCGGCGACACCGCGCCGCCGCGCTGCACGTAGAACACGTGCGGCGAATAGCAGCCCTGCTGGTCGTAGCGCATCACGTCCCACGCGGCCAGGCGGGCGAGCGGCGGCGCCTCGAGCGTGTCGAGCGCGCCGGCACCGACCAGGCCGAAGCCCAGCTTGTGCCCATGCGGCAGAAAGCGGGTGGTGACGGGCAGGCGGCGGCGGATGGCGTCCAGCGCGTCGTTGCCGCCGTAGGCCAGCACCGTGTCGGCCTGGGCGTAGAGGGCGTCGGCGTCCTCGCCGCCCGCGCCCTTCCACCAGACGACGGCGAAGCAGTCGGCCAGCGGCGGGTGCTCCTCGGCCAGCAGCTGCGCGAACCAGCCGGCGAAGAGCGGCTCGGCGCTGGGCAGCTTGCCGATGTTGCCGGCTTTCACGAGCAGGCCGCAGACGAAGCTCCAGAGCGCCAGCGCGGGCACGTTGCCGGCCCAGCTGTGCACCAGCAGGTCGGGGCCGAAGGCGCGCACCGCGCCGCCCTTCGCGGCGGGCTGGAAGCCGTCGAGCAGCAGCGGGTTGGCGAAGTCCTCGGCCACGAAGCGGCGCAGCTGCGGCGCGCGGAAGGTCTTGAAGAAGCCGGTCAGCCCGAGGCGCACCATCTCGGCGTCGTAGCCACTCACGGCGGGCAGCAGCGCCTCGGCGCGCTGGCGCCAGGGGCCGGCGCGGTCGAGCAGCCGGGCGATGGCGCTGTCGATCACGTCGATGATCTGCGCCACCGGCATGGGCCGCAGGTGCAGGGCGGCGGCCTGCCGCACGCGGCCGGCCAGCGCGTGCATCTGCGCGGCGGTCAGCACCGGCACGGCGACCTGCAGCGGGGCGGCGGCGTGGTCGAAGCGCAGCAGCTGCCAGTCGACCTCGGCCGGATCGATGCCCGGCAGGTAGCCGGCCCGCACGGGCTGCATGCCAGGCAGGCTCATGCCGAGGCGGCCCGCACGAATTCCTCCACCGCCAGCGAGCAGCCCTTGGCCTGCGCCCCGTGGGCGCGGCCCAGCAGGCGGAAGCCGCCGCCCTCGGCCCATTCGCCCACGTCCTCGGTGAGGATGGTGGTGACGGCGTTGTAGTTGGCCAGGTCGCAATGCACCAGGATGCCGCGCTCGCCGGCCGGCACGTCCCGGCCGGTGGCGGGGTCCACCAGGCGCGAGCGGATCCAGTGCGGGCCCGACTTGACCGACGGCACCACGGCGTTGCCGTCGTCGTAGAACTGCGTGCTCAGCTCGGTCATGCCGTACATGTTGATGCACTCGCTGCGCGGCACGCCCAGCGCCTCGGACAGCGCTTCGTAGAACGCATCCAGCGGCAGCTCGCGCGACTGGCCCTTGTAGCCGCCGGTGTCGAGCACGCGGCTGCCGACCGGCAGGCGAAAGCGGCGGCCCTCTGCGCGCAGCGCATCCAGCACATGCACGAAGCTGTAGCTCGCGCCCAGCAGCGCATACGGCTGGCCGGTGCGCTCCGCCGCCTCCAGCGCCTGCCAGAGGCCGGCCAGGTCGATGCCCCCCGCATCGACGAAATGGCGGCTGCCCGGGCTGCCGAAGCGGCTTTTGGCGAGCGCCAGGTAGTGCGCCAGCGACGAATTCGGCATGAGGCCTTCGTCCGGGAACAGGATGCCCATCGGCAGGCGTTCGGCGCCGCGCATGAAGCGGTCGGCGAAATGGCGCTGCATGGACAGGTCGTACACCTCGAGCCGGGGATGGAAGTGCCGCCCGCGCATGTCGCCGCCGCGCGTGGTGCCGCTGGTCATGAACACGCGCTCGGTGGGCGACGGGGGCTCCGAGCGCAGCTCCATCGCCTTGAAGGCGTCGATGGGCACGGCGGGGATGTCGCTCCATCGCTGCACGCTGCGCAGCGTGGCGCCCCGGCGCTGGCAGAAGGTGCGGTAGGCGGCGTTGGCGGAGTACTGTTGGGCGAAGAGGCGCAGCGCGAGCGCGTCGAACTGGCTGTCCGTGCAACCGCCGGGCATGGCGATGAAGGCGAGGATGTCCGCGACCAGCGGGGCGACCTTGTCCATGGGCTTCCTTGGGTGACCTGTGTGGATGCTCCGAAGGTCGCCCACCCCGCCAGCCCGGGCGCGCACGGCGGCGCAGGGATGGATGGGATCGAAAGCTCTTCTTCCGCCGGCATGACCCGGTTCAAGTTCTCGGGTGTGGATCTCAGCACGTCAGTGCACCCCGGAGCGTGCGGGATCTTAACCGGGTGGTTGCGGGTCCGCTTCACGCAGGGCGACAAGACCCGGACGCGCTTGGTCCGTGCGCAGTCCCTCCTTCGATCTCAGCCATTCACAGCAATGCACCGCACCCGCGATCTATGAAACTGGCGCAGCCCCCACGGTCCGATGGCCGCGGAGCAGGCCACGCCAGCAGACGCCGTGGAACGGGCTTCGCCCGGCCACTGGCGTCGTCCCCCTGCCCGCTACGCGCAGCGTGGCGAGAGCGGGGGGAAGCCGCGCAGCGGCTCAGGGGGGTGCTCCGATGTCAATCCAGCTTCACCCCGGCCGCGCGGATGATCTCGCCCCAGCGCTTCGATTCGGCCCGGGCCATGGCGCGGAACTGCTCGGGCGTGCCGGGCAGCGCTTCCATGCCGAAGTCCTTCATGCGGCGCACCACGTCGGGCGTGGCCAGGGCACGGTTGATCTCGGCGTTGAGCCGTTGCGTGATGGGCGCGGGCAGGCCGGCCGGCGCCACCACGCCCTGGAAGGCGTAGACCTCGGTGTCGGGCACGCCGGCCTCGGCCAGGGTGGGCACGTCGGGCAGCGCGGCCACGCGCCGGCCCGCGCCGATGGCGAGCGCACGCACCTTGCCGGCCTGGATCACCGGCAGGCCGGCCGCCAGGTCGAGGAACATGCAGGGCACCTGCCCGCCCATCACGTCCTGCAGCGCCGGCGCGGCGCCGCGGTAGGGGATGTGGGTGAGGAAGGTCTTGGTGCGGTGCTTGAACATCTCCATCGCCAGGTGGTGGGGCGAGCCGTTGCCGGGCGATGCGTAGTTCAGCTGGCCCGGGTGGGCGCGCGCATGGGCCAGGAAGTCCTTCAGCGTCTTCGCGTCGAACGCCGGGTTCACCACCAGCGCCAGCGGAAAGCGGCTCAGGCCCCCGATGTAGGTGAAGTCTTTTTCCGGGCTGAAGGGGAGCTTGCTGAACAGGTGTTCGTTGAAGGCCAGCAGGGCGTTGTCAGCCGACATCAGCGTGTAGCCGTCGGGCTTGGCGGTGGCCACCAGCTGCGCGCCGATGTTGGTGGAGGCGCCGGGCCGGTTGTCCACCACGATTTGCTGACCCAGCGGGCCGCGCAGCGCTTCGGCCACGGTGCGGGCCAGCACGTCGGTGCCGCCGCCGGCCGGGTACGGCACCACCCAGCGGATGGGCTGGTGGGGGTAGTCGGCCTGGGCGAAGGCCCAGGGCGCGGCGGTGGCGCCGGAAAGCGCCAGGGCGGCGCGAAGAAGCTGTCTGCGTTGCATGGGGTTTGTCTCCTGAGCGAAAAGGCCGGGGTGGCCGGGGGCGCGAATGGGCCGGATTGCTATTCTTTTGATAGCTTCATGCGCCGATAAAAAGAGCGCCGGAGGCCTTTTTGGCATGCAAACTCCGCCGCTGCGGACGTCGATGCATGCCAGGGCCGCCTGGCGCTGCGCCATCGCGGCGATCAGGCGCCGGGCGCGGCGATGGTCTGGTCGATGGCGCCGAAGAGGCTCTGGCCGGCTGCGTTCTTCATCTCGATGCGGATGGTGTCGCCGAACTTCATGAACTCGGTGGCGGGCTTGCCGTTCTGGATGGTCTCGATGCAGCGCTGCTCGGCGATGCAGCTGTAGCCCTTGGGCCAGATCATGCGGCCGCCCTGCTCCACGCCCTGGTTGCTGACCGTGCCGCTGCCGACGATGGAGCCGGCGCGCACGTTGCGCGTCTTGCAGATGTGGGCGATGAGCTGGCCGAAGTGGAAGGTCATCTCCGGGCCCGCCTCGCACTGGCCGACCTTGCGGCCGTTCCAGGTCGACTCGATCGTCAGGTGCAGCCGGCCGCCCTGCCAGGCGCTGCCCAGTTCGTCGAGCGTGACGGCGACCGGGCTGAACGCGGTGGCGGGCTTGGACTGGAAGAAGCCGAAGCCCTTGGCCAGCTCGGCCGGGATCAGATTGCGCAGCGACACGTCGTTGGCGATCATCACCAGGCGGATGCCGTCCAGCGCCTGCTCGGGCGTGGCGCCCATCTTCACGTCGCCGGTGACGACGGCGATCTCGGCCTCGAAGTCGATGCCCATGGCCTCGCTGGGCACGACCACGTCGTCGCACGGGCCCAGGAAGTCGTCGCTGCCGCCCTGGTACATCAGGGGGTCGGTGTAGAAGCTCTCGGGCACCTCGGAGTTGCGGGCCTTTCGCACCAGTTCGACGTGGTTGATGTAGGCGGAGCCGTCGGCCCACTGGTAGGCGCGGGGCAGCGGGGCCATGCACTGGGCCGGATCGAACGGAAACGCATGGCGGGCGCGGCCGGCGTTGAGCTGGTCGTACAGGTCCTGCAGCTGCGGCGAGAGGAAGTTCCAGTCGTCCAGCACCTGCTGCAGGCGGCTGGCGATGCCGGTCGCATAATGGGCCGAACCCAGATCGCGGGAGACGACCACCAGTTGGCCGTCACGGGAACCATCCTTGTAGGTGGCGAGTTTCATCGCTGTGCGCTCCTTGTCTCCGATCACCGTGGCCGGCCGCTGCCGAACACGAATTACGAATGGGTGAATTGATTTAACTAAACAGAACTCGCAAATTCTAGTGCAGATGGACAAGGAACGGGCCGGCATCCAGTCGGTGGAAGTGGGGTTCGCGCTGCTGGACGGGCTGACCCGCGCACGCGGCCCCCTGATGCTCAAGGACCTGGCCGCCGCCGCCGGCATGAGTGCCGCCAAGGCGCACCGGTATCTGGTGAGCTTCCAGCGGCTGGGCCTGGTGGCGCAGGACGCGCGCACCGCCCGCTACGACCTGGGGCCGGCCGCGCTCAAGCTGGGCCTGGCCTCGCTGGCCCGGCTGGACGCCGTGAAGCTGGCCCGCGAACGCATGCCCGCGCTGATGGAGGCGGTGGGCCACACGCTGGCGCTGGCCGTGTGGGGCAACCGGGGGCCGACCATCGTGCACTGGGAGGAATCGCCCCAGGCCGTCACGGCCAACCTGCGGCTGGGCGACGTGATGCCGCTGCTGTCGTCCGCCACCGGCCGCTGCTTTGCCGCCTACCTGCCCCGCGAAGCCACCGCCGCGCTGGTGGGCGAAGAACTGCGGCACGCCGCCCGGCTGGGGCGCACCGACCTGCCTACCGACCCGGCCGCCGTCGACGCGCTGCTGCGCGAGGTGCGCGAACGCCAGTGCGCGCGGGTGGTCGATACGCTGCTGCCCGGCATCGTGGCCTTCTGCGCGCCGGTGTTCGACGCCGACGGGCACCTGGCGCTGGGCATCACCACGCTGGGCTCCATCGCCACCTTCGACCCCGCCTGGGACGGCGCCGTGCACGCGCCCCTGCAAGAGGCCGCGCTGCGCCTGTCCGGCGACCTGGGCGGCACCGTGCCGCGCTAGCCGGCTCAAGACCTGCGACCCCGCCATGCCGCGCCGCGTGCTCCTGGCCCTGGTGTGCGCCGTGCTGGCGCTGCACCTGCTGGCGTTGCGCTACCTGCCGCTGGGCGGCTCCGCGCCCGGCCCTGCATCCGGCCAACGGGCCTTCCAGACGCGGATGGTGGAGCCGCCACCCCTGCCGCCGTCGCCACCGACCCCGCCGCCGCCTGCGGCACCGCCCACCACCGCGCCTGCCCGCGCTGCCAAGGCGCCACCACCCGCCCGGCCGGCCGCGCCCAAGCCCCGGCCCGCGCCGCGCCCGCCCGCACCCGCACCCGCACCCGCACCCGCGCCCGCGCCCGCGCCCGAAGCACCTGACGCCCCTGGCGCGCTGGCTGCTGCCGATCCCGCTCCCGCGCCGCAATTCGGCCAGGCAGATCCGTCGGCGGCCATCGTCCCCCAGTCCGGCGAAGACGATGCGGCAGCCGCCACGCCCGCCACACCCACCGCACCCGCGGACACGCCTGCCATGGCCGACGCGGCCACGGTGGCCCAGGCGCCGGCTTCGGCGGCTGCCGATTCGCCCCCCGCTGCCAGCCCGGCCACGCCCGCATCGGCCACGGCCTCTGCCCCGGTGGCAGCAGCTGCTGCCGCTGCTGCGGCCAGCGCCGACAAGCCCCCCGGGGACGACATGCGCGCCGGCGTCACCATCCAGCCACCGGGCACCAGCCGCCCCCGGCCCGACACCGACGCGCCGCCCGTGCGCCTGCCTGCGTCGGCGCGGCTGCGCTTCGAGGTGACGGGCGAGGCCAAACGCTTCCACTACAACGCCAACGCCGAACTGCTGTGGCGCAACCTGGGCGCCACCTACGAGGCGCGCCAGGAGGTCAAGGCCTTCCTGCTCGGCTCGCGCTCGCAGACCAGCACCGGCCGCCTCACGGCCCAGGGCCTGCAGCCGATCCGCTTCGGCGACCGCTCCCGCAGCGAGCAGGCCGCGCATTTCGACCAGGACGGCCATGTCGTCACCTTCAGCGCCAACACGCCCAGCGCGCCCATCGGTCCCGGCGCGCAGGACCGGCTGAGCGTGTTCATCCAGCTGGGCGCGCTGCTGGCGGCGGCCCCCGACCGGTACCCGCCCGGCACGCAGATCACGCTGACCACGGTGGGCGCGCGCAACGCCGACCGCTGGACCTTCACCGTGGAGGGCCCCGAGACCCTGGAGCTGCCCGTGGGCACCACCCCCGCGCTCAAGCTGCAGCGCCTGCCCCGCAGCGACCGCGAGCGCGACCAGAAGGCCGAGCTGTGGCTGGGCACCGGCATGGACTACCTGCCGGTGCGCATCCGCATCACCCAGGCCAACGGCGACTTCGCCGACCTGGCCCTGCGGGCCCGCGACGCGCCCTGACCGCGCCTGCACCCGCCGCGTCGGACCACGCGCCGAAACGGCGACAACAAAACCCCCGCCAGCCCGAAGCGCCCCGTTTTCCGTGAAATACTGTGTTCCGGCAGCACCGCAACGCGACGCACCGGACGCCGGGGCTTGAAGTCCGCCTCCGGGCTGCCATCTGAGTGGTACGGAATTTGCAATTTGCCCGCCAGGGCCAGCGGCTTTTTCGTGAATGCAATGCACAGCACACTAGGGAGGAACGCCATGCACATGCTCTACGACTCCGAATCGTTCGTGGTGGTCCACATGCAGCCGGACGCCGCCGACACCCCCGAGGGCGCCTCCGCCGCAGCGTCCACCCCTCCCGCCCCCCAGCTGGCCCGCCACGGCTTCGAGATCGTGGACAAGCGCTCCGGCAAGGAGGTGTACCTCGACGGCTCCTGGGCCGAGATGTTCCAGGAACAGATCCTCGCCTGGCAGCGCGACACCCCCACGCAGGAAGAAGTGGACGACACGCTGGACGGCTACGTCGGCCTCGCGCAAAACCCCGTCGTCGTGCACTGAGCCTTGCCGGGCGGCTCCGCCGCACCGGCAGCGCCCCCTGTCCACCGCCGCGCTTGAGCCGTCAGGCGCCTTCCCCCCTGCCGCGCCGCAAGGCCCGGCGCGCCCCCAAAGCCGTGAGCCTGTACCGCTGGCTCCTGCTGTTCGGCTTGTCGGGCATCGTCATCTCCACCCACCCCTGCGCCAGCGCCGGGAGCAGGTACGCCTGGCGGAAGTGCTCCGCATGCTTGAGTCCCAAGGCTGCCTGCAGGTCTGCACGCGACATGTCCCCATCCAACACCCGCAACAACCGATCTACTTCCGCGGTGATTTCCGCGGTGGCCAGAGCCTTTTGACGCGTCAAAGGGTGCACCGGTAGCCGCACCACGAATGATGAACGCTCATCATCGGTTTCGAAGGCCGGTTGCGGCGATGCACTGCAGCGCATCACCCCGCCCCCTCGCAGGATGCGCTTCATGGTCTGTCCGGGGTAAGAACATTACCGACCGGGCAATGCTTGCGCGCACGGCGCACCGGGCATTCAGCTATCTTTTCCATAGCGGCAGGGGTGACACCCCGGCGCCCCGCCATCTCGCGACCCATGGCCTGCACCGCCTCGGCCGACAGCATCGCCCGACTGGCCGGGTAGATCACCGCGTCTTCGCGGCGGAGGTGGTCGGCGTGGAGGGCGATGAAGCGGTCGAAGGCGGCCAGGTGCCCTGGCTCGAAGGCGGCGAGGTCGCCCGCCGCCCATGCCGCCAGGGGCTCCCGGGCCTGGGCCCAGGTGGCCGCCATGGCGATGTGGTCGCGCTGCAACCGCGCCACCAGGGCGGCCACTTCGGCCGCCGCGACGTCGCCGGGGTGGGCGGCGGCCCGGGCCAGCAGGGGTGGGAAGACGTGGCGCTCCTCGTCGCCGTGGTGCAGGGGCGCGGCGATGTCGAAGTAGCGCAGCACGTCGCGCGCGGCGTCGCGGCCCGCTTCGTCCGCTCCGTGCGCGCGCGCATGGGCGCAGAGCCGCGCCAGCAGGTCGAGCGATCGCCCGATGCTTTCGTGGCAGGCGTCGAGCATCTCGAAGGGCTGCTCGAAGCCCACGCCGGGCGAGCGCAGGCCGGGCAGTGCGGTGCGCGAGGTCATGGTTCGGCGGGCCGGGGCCGGGCGGCGGCCCCGCACGGCGTGGGCGCCTGGCGTGGGCTGCGGGGCCGCGTGGGGCGCGCAGCCATCAACCGCAGCTCCCCAGGTGGCCGCACTGCGTGCAGTAATCGCACCCGTCCTTGCGGATCACCGCATGCGCGCCGCATTCGCTGCATTTCTTGCCCGCCATGGCGGGCGGCATGCCCGAAGGCAGCGGCGGCTCGTCGAGCGGCAGCACCTGTTGCTGCATGGGCTGCTCGGCACGGCGCGCCAGGATGTTCTGGATGGCATAGGCCATGGCGGCCACTTCCGATTCGTGCCAGAGCGGCACCTGCGTGCCGTCGTCCTTGCGGTGCGTGCCCAGGCGCACGGCGCCCCGGTCCCAGGCCACCTTGCGCATGTCGGAGAGGGCCCGCTCCAGGAAGCCGCCGCGCGCGGCCAGCGACAGGAGCCGCATGCTGGAGGTGATCCACTGCTGCGATTCGCCGCTCTGCCCCACGGGCATGAAGAATTCGATGGCCCGGTCCACCGTGCCGCCGCGCCCGTCGGGCACGGGCAGGAACGAGACGACGAGGTAGAGCGTCTTGTGTCCTTCCTGCGTCCAGTACTCGAGCTTTTCCGCCACGGCGGAAAGGCCGCCCTTGGGCCGGCTCTCGATCACGGTGCGCAGCGGGTCCACCGCCTGAGCGGCGGCAGTGGCGGGTGCGGCCGCAGGGACGGCCGACGCAGGCGCCGGCGCGGAAGCGGCCACTTCGAGCACCGACCCGAGGATGGCGTTGGGCCGGTACGTGGCCAGCCCCTTCAGCCCGGCCTTCCAGGCCTGCAGATAGAGGCTCTTGAAGTCGGCGTACGGGTAGTCGGCCGGCACGTTCACCGTCTTGGAGATTGCGGTGTCCACGTAGGGCTGCACCGCCTGCATCATGGCGATGTGCTCGGTGGCCGACATGGCGAGCGCGGAGACGAAATACTCCGGCAGCCGGTCCACGTCGCCGCCCAGCGCGCGGTAGAGCCGCCAGGCATGGTCCTCCACCGCGTATTCGCTGGTGCTGCCATCGGCCTCGCGCTTGCGGCGGGTGTAGGTCCACGAGAACGGCGGCTCGATGCCGTTGGAGGCGTTGTCGGCGAAGGCCAGGCTCACGGTGCCGGTCGGCGCGATGGACAGCAGGTGGCTGTTGCGTATGCCGTGCTGGCGGATCAGCGCCTGGATGTCCGCCGGCAGGCGGCTGGCGAAGGTGCCCGGGGCCAGGTAGCCGTCGGCCTCGAACTTCGGGAAGGCCCCCTTCTCGCGCGCCAGCGCCACCGATGCGCGGTAGGCCGCGTCGCGCAGGTGGCGGGCGATGCGCACGGCCATCTCGCGGCCCTCGGCCCGGTCGTAGCGCAGGCGCAGCATGGCCAGCGTGTTGCCCATACCGGTGAAGCCCACCCCGATGCGGCGCTTGGCGGCCGACTCGTCGCGCTGCTGCGGCAGCGGCCAGAAGGTGAGATCGAGCACGTTGTCCAGCGCCCGCACCTGGGTAGCGACGGCGGCTTCGAACGCGGCGAAGTCGAACGCCGGCTCGCCGCCCGGCAGCCCGAACGGGTGGCGCACGAAGCGCGTCAGGATGATGGGCCCCAGGTCGCAGCAGCCGTAGGAGGGCAAGGGCTGCTCGCCGCAGTTGTGGACGTAGAGGCCATTGGCATCGAAGGCGTGGCAGCCCGCCACGGTCACGTCGAACACGTCTGCCGTGCCATCCGGCGCCAGGGATTCGACCGTGGCGACGAAGCGCTCGCGGTTCAGCTCGCGCCGATAGCCCTGCAGCAATCCGGCCAGCCGCTCATCCTTATCGCCATCCCCAAAGCCGATGCGCTCGGCAAACACGGTCAGGTTGTCGCCACTGATGACCAGCTCGTGCTGGGCTCGGGTGGCATAGGCGCGCCGCCCGCCGCGTCCGTTGGGCAGCAGGCGGTGGTTCTGCGCGGGCCGGCGCTCCGCGTGGAGGGTGATGCAGATGCCAAAACGCAGCAGCATCCGCTGCACGGTCTGCAACAGGGCCTGGTCGCTTTGCCACAGCCGCACGCTCACGCCCTTGGCCTGCGTGCCTTGCACGGAGCCATCGGCGTCGAACAGGCCGCGCAGCACACCTGCCGCAAAGGCCGAGGAGCCGCGCTCCATGCGGGGCGTGATGGTCTTGTGGCCTGGGCGCATGCCCATGGCATGGGCCAGCCGGCACAGCGGGGCGCTGGCCAGGCGTGCCTCGCCCCGCCCGGCGATCGGGCGCTGGAAGCCGCGGAAGTCGGCCCGGTGCGGCGCCAGCGTGGCGATGGCGGCCTCCACGGCGGCCATGGTGCCCTGCACCCCGCTGCGGCAATACGCGGGCCCGCTGTGCCCCACGGCCTTCAACTCCGGCGCCCATACCGAGATCACCGCCTTGTCGGCCCCCAAGGTGCCATCGCCGATCAGGAGGCCCAGCAGATAGCCCTGGGACTCCGTGCCCTCGCCGTCCCAGCCCTGCAGCGCGCGCTGGTCGTGCAGCACCACCTCGTCGCCTGGGCGCAGGTCACCCGCGGGCGTCCACTCGACCTCCCGCACGTAGCGCGTGCGGCGCGCGACGCGGCGCACGCGGTGGTCGGCAGTCAGACGCAGCGCGTGGCCTTCGCGGGTGGTCAGGCGCAGCACGGGCCGATGGCCGGTGGGGAAGAAGCCTTCGCTTTCCACCGCGAACGCCTGCCCGTCCACCACCGCGTGAAAACGCCGGCCCACCAGGTCGGCCACCTGCGCCGGGCCCTCCGTGGTCATCACCCAGGTATCGGCCGTGACGCACGGATTGGTCGCCGCGATGTCCTCGCAGTAATGCAGGTTGTTGTCTTCGTTGATGTGGTCGAGGAACAGGATGCCCGGCTCGGCGAAGTCGTAGGCCGACTGCATGATGGTGTCCCACAGCTCGCGCGCCGGCAGCGTGCGATAGACCCACTGCCCGTCGGCCCGCTGGTGCGCGCCCTCGGCCTTCAGAGCGGCGCCGGGCTCGGCGCGGTGCACCAGCTGCCACGGCCCGCCGGCTTCCACCGCCGCCATGAATTCGCCGGGCACGCCCACCGACACGTTGAAGTTGTTCCACCGGCCCGGCGTGCGCTTGGCGGTGATGAAGTCCAGCACGTCGGGGTGGTCGATGCGCAGCACGCCCATCTGCGCGCCGCGCCGTGCACCGGCGCTTTCGACGGTGGAACACGACTGGTCGAACACGTTGATGTAGCTGCAGGGCCCCGACGCCTGCGAGGCCGTGCCCCGCACGAGCGCGCCCCGCGGGCGGATGCGCGAGAAGTCGTACCCCACGCCGCCGCCGCGCCGCATGGTTTCGGCCGCCTCGCGCAAGGCCTCGTAGATGCCGGGGTAGCCGCCGTCGTCCACGCCCTGGATGCAGTCGCCCACCGGCTGCACGAAGCAGTTGATGAGCGTGGCCTGGATGTCGGTGCCCGCCGCGCTCATGATGCGCCCCGCCCCGATGGCGCCCGCCCGCAGGTTGGCGAGGAACAGCGCTTCGTGGCGGGCGCGCTCCGCCGCCAGCTCCACCGACGCGAGCGCCCGCGTGACCCGGACGAAGAGCGCCTCGGCATCGGGCTCGCCGCCCTTCAGGTATTTCTCGCGCAGCACGTCCAGGCTGATGGGCTGCACGTCCAGGGGTGCGCTGGGCGAGCGGGGTGCGTTGTCGGCGCCTTCCGGCGCCAAGGGGTGGTTGTCGCGTTGCATGTCACGGTGCCTTCCGCATAGCCGCCCGGCACGGCGGGTGGCAAGGGGACTTTGTACACCGTTGGGCCGGTCATGGAGCGGACCCAAATCAACGCGATCAACGAGGGTTTGGAGGTTGCCTTGGCAACGAAGCTGGTTCGAGACCGTAACCTGCTGATCATCCGGACCTTTCCGGAAGGATTGCGCTCGTTCCTCGAAGAACTAGCAGAGTCAGGCGCCTGCATTGGCATCGAATACGGAACACAGTGGTGCCCACTGGCACGCTGGTGTGCAGTCCCACTGCCCCTACATTCCAGCATCTCCCACGCTTTGCGCTCCACAGAAAGTTGTTTCTCATGTCCTCCAAGCCAGACATCACCCAGCCCACCACCGACGCCAGCACCCTGATCGAGCGCCTGAACTGGCGCTATGCCACCAAGAAGATGGACCCGGACCGGAAGGTGCCCGCCGACAAGGTCGAGCGCATCATCGAAGCCGCCCGCCTGGCGCCCACCTCCAGCGGGTTGCAGCCTTTCGAGCTGTTCGTGGTGACCGACCCGCAAGTGCGCGCGCGCATCCGGCCTATCGCCTGGAACCAGGGGCAGATCGTGGACAGCTCGCACCTGCTGGTGTTCGCCGCGTGGGACAACTACACGGCCGAGCGCATCAACGCGATGTTCGACTACACCAACGAGGTGCGCGGCTTCAAGAACGAGGGCTGGGAGAACTACCGCCAGCAGTTGCTGAATTCGTACCCGCAGCGCAGCCCCGAGGTGAACTTCGAGCATGCCGCCCGCCAGGCGTACATCGGCCTGGCCGCCGCCCTGGTGGCCGCGGCATACGAAGGCGTGGACAGCACGCCCATGGAAGGGTTCGACCCGAAGGCGCTGGACGAGATCCTGGGCCTGGGCGAGCGCCACCTGCGCAGCGTGGCGGTGCTGCCGCTGGGCTACCGCGTGGCCGAGCAGGACTGGCTGGTCGACCTGCCCAAGGTGCGCCGTCCGCGCGAGCGCTTCGTGACCGAGGTCTGAAGAAGGTGTGAAAGAACCCGCCATGCCCCCGCGCGGCGGCAAGGCGGGGCATCTTCATGCCAAAACCGGCCTTGGCGCTTGATACGCCTGGGCATCAAGCTACACATTCAATAGCAAACGGCTGCCGTTCGACTCAACGCGGCCCGCCCTGCCCGCGCAGCAGCTGGGCGAAATCGGCCGGCGACAGCGGCCTGGCGCACAGGTAGCCCTGGAAGCTGTCGCACCCCAGCGCCCGCAGGAAGGCCAGCTGCGCGTCGGTTTCCACGCCCTCGGCCAGCACCGACAGCCCCAGGCTGCGGCCCAGGGCGACGATGGCGGTGCAGATGGCCGGGTCGTCGGCGCCCTGCGGCAGGTCGCGGATGAAGCTGCGGTCGATCTTCAGCACGTCGATGGGAAAGCGCTTGAGGTGCGCGAGCGACGAATAGCCGGTGCCGAAGTCGTCCACCGCCATGCGCACGCCCAGCGCGCGCAGGCGCAGCAGCACCTGGCGGGCCTCTTCGGGCCGCTCGGCCAGCGCGCCCTCGGTGATCTCCAGCTCCAGCCCGCTGGCGGGAAAGCCGGTGTCCCGCAGCGCGTCCGCCACGCCGCCGACCAGGTCGGTCAGGTGGAACTGCCGGGGCGATACGTTGAGCGCCAGCGTGAGCGGCGGCAGCCCGGCGTCGAGCCAGGCCCGGCCCTGCCGGCAGACCTCGCGCACCACCCATTCGCCCATGGGGCCGATGACGCCGGAGCTCTCGGCCACCGGGATGAAGCGCACCGGCGCGATGGGGCCTTCGTCCGGGTCCGTCCAGCGCACCAGCGCCTCGGCGCCGACGATGCGGCCGCTGGCGATATCCACCTGCGGCTGGTAGTGCATCTGCAGGTGGCCCAGCGCCAGGGCGCGGCGCAGGCGGGCCTCGAGCGCGATGCGCTCGCGCGCGGCGGCCGTAAGGCCCTGGTCGAAGAAGCACCAGGCGCCGCGCCCACGGGCCTTGGCGCCATACACCGCCGCGTGCGCGCCCTGCAGCAGCGACTGCGCGGTGGCGGCATGCGCGGGAAAGAGGCAGATGCCCACGCTCGCGCCGGCCACCACCTCGAAGCCCTCGGGCGAGCGCCAGGGCTCGCCGGCGGCCGCGATCATGGCCTGGGCCACGGCGGCGGCCTCGCGTTCTGCGTCACCCCCCGCGCCCAGGCGGCGTGCCAGCACGCCCAGCTCGTCGCCCGCCATGCGGCCGACCAGCACGCCGTCGCCCATGGCGGCCTGCACGCGGCGGGCGATGTGCTGCAGCACCTGGTCGCCGATGGCGTGGCCGTAGCTGTCGTTCACGTCCTTGAAGCGGTCCAGGTTGAGCAGCAGCACCGCCATGCGCTCGCCGCCGGCCTGCGCGTACTGCACGGCGGCCTCCAGCTGCTGGGCGAAGTGGCTGCGGTTGGCCAGCGTGGTCAGCGCGTCGTGGTGCGCCATGAATTCGAGCCGACCGTACTGCGCCTTCTCTTCGGAGATGTCGGCGAACATGCAGACGTAGTGCGTGACGGCGCCCGAGGCGTCGCGCACGCAGGACATCGACATGCGCTCGGGGAACACCTCGCCGTTCTTGCGGCGGTTCCAGATCTCGCCGCGCCAGTGGCCGGTGCGCTGCAGCGCGTCCCACATGGACTGGTAGAAGCCGGCGTCATGCCGGCCGGACTTGAGCAGGCGCGGGTTGCGGCCCAGCAGCTCGGCCTCGGTGTAGCCCACCAGCCGCGTGAAGGCGGCGTTGACCGACAGGATGCGGCTGGCCGCGTCGGTCACCAGCACGCCCTCGGTGGTGTTGTCCACCACGGTGGCGGCCAGGCGGCTGCGCTCGGCCTCGCGGCGGGCGGGGGTCTCGTCGGCCAGCGTGCCGGCCAAGCGGGCGGCGCCTTCCTGCCCGTCACCCTGCTCCACCGTGCGCCGGCCGCGCAGCAGGAACCAGCGCTCGTCGCCATCGAAACAGTGGAGCCGCACGCTCTCGGAGAAGGCCTTGCCGGTCGCCAGCGCGGCGCGCGCGGCGGCCACCAGCCGGCGGCGGTCGGCGCGGTGTACCCGGGGCAGCGGCCGGAAGTCGCGGTCGAAGTCGTCGCCCGTATAGCGCAGCAGGCGCTGCAACCCTGCGGAAAAGTCGAGCCGCCGCTGGCCGGGCCGCCAGTCCCACACGCCCACGCCGCCCTCCAGCGCCAGGCGCAGCCGGGCCTGGCTGCGCTCCAGCGCGCGCTGCGTGGCGCGGGCCTCGGCGTCGCGCTGGCGGGCGTCGGCCCGGTGGCGGCGGTGCAGCCACCCGGCGGCCAGCACGCCGCTGGCCAGCACCCAGAGCAAGCCCAGGGCGACGGCGTGGCGCCGGCCCGCGCCGGGGTCGGTGGCGCACCGGGCGAGCAGCGCATCGCCCCCCAGCACCCAGGCCGCGCCCACGGCCAGGTAGATGAGCAGGCCCCACCCCACTGCCCGCCGCGCCCGGGCGGCCTTGCTGTCAATCACGGTTCTCACATTCCTCGCGTTCGCGGTCCGGGTAGGCTGGCCTGCACAGCGCGGCCGGCCGGGCGTGGCGCCCTGCCGTGCTGCGACAATCGCCCGGCTATGACCCAAGCCTATATTCTCACCCTGTCCTGCCCCGACCGACTGGGGCTGGTGCATGCCGTTTCCGGCTTTCTGCTGGAGCAAGGCGGCAACATCGAAGAGGCCGCGCAGTACAACGACCACGACACCGGCCTCTTTTTCATGCGGCTGCAGTTCGCCTGCGACCAGCACGACGCGGCCACCCTGCGCGAGCGCCTGGCCGCCTTCGCCGAGCCCTTCCAGATGCACTGGCACCTGCACGCGGCCTGCGAGCCGGTCAAGACGGTCATCATGGTCAGCCGCGAGGGCCACTGCCTGAACGATCTGCTGTTCCGCTGGAAGTCCGGCCTGCTGCCGGTGCAGGTCAGCGCCATCATCAGCAACCACCGCGACTTCTACCAGCTGGCGGCCAGCTACAACGTGCCCTTCCACCACATTCCCGTGACCAGGGAGAACAAGGCCCAGGCCGAGGCGCGGCAGTTCGAGATCATTCAGCAGGAAGGCGCCGAGCTGGTGGTGCTGGCGCGCTACATGCAGGTCTTGAGCGACGACCTGTGCCGCAAGCTGTCGGGCCGGGCGATCAACATCCACCACAGCTTTTTGCCCAGCTTCAAGGGTGCCAAGCCCTACTACCAGGCGCACGACCGCGGCGTGAAGCTGATCGGCGCCACGGCCCACTACGTGACCGCCGACCTCGACGAGGGCCCGATCATCGAGCAGGACGTGGCCCGCGCCGACCACACCGACACGGTGGAGGACCTGACGGCCCGGGGCCGCGACACCGAGAGCCAGGTGCTGGCGCGCGCCGTGAAGTGGCACACCGAGCGCCGGGTGCTGCTGAACGGGCACCGGACGGTCGTGTTCCGCTGAGCCGCTGCCGCCCCCGTGCACGTGGGCGCAAGCCCTTCGCGCCGGTGCGGTGGGCGGCTGCCGGCCGGGGCGTGCGGCTCCCGGCGCGCGCCGAAAGTCCCCGAATTTTTCGGTGCTTCTGGCCTGCCGCCCCATTCGCTACACTCCCGCCCCATGCATCGATTCGTGCTGGTCTTTCTGCTGCTCGTGCTGCCCGTCCAATGGACGTGGGCGGCCGCCGCCAGCATATGCCGGCATGAAGCAGCCGCCACCAGCCAGCACTTCGGTCACCACGACCACCGGCATGACGTGGGCGGGGCCGACGCCGCTGCACCCGAAGAGATGGCAGACAGCGGTGACCGGCTGCCCGAGGCGAACCATGCCGACTGCGCCAGCTGTCACGGCGCCGCCCCCGCACTCACCGCACTGCACGAGGCGCCCGCGCGGCACCAGCCTCTGCCCCAGGGCACGACGCCCTATCTGCGGACCGTCACGTCGGGCATTCCCGACCGGCTGATCCGCCCGCCCCACCCCGGTTTCCTCTGAGTTCTGGCTCGCCGCTGGCCGCGCTGCTTGCGCGGTGTGCCGGCGCGTGCCTTCCGTCGAACGCAACCGCCGCAGCTCGCGCTGACGGCATGAGGACACCATGTTTTCCACTCCCCAACCCCGCCGGGGGATCGGTGGGCCGCGCCTGCGCGCGTGCGCCGCGGCCGCGCTGAGCCTGGCCGCCCTGCCCGCGCTCGCGCAGCCAGCGCCCGCGCCCATCGCCGGTCACCCATCCCACGGCACCCCCCACGTCACCGCCGCACCAGTGGCGCCCACCCTTTCGACCCTGCGCGAATCCTTCGAGGCCGCGTGGGCGCGCCAGCCCGAGGCGGCCAGCGCCGCGCAGTACCGCAGCGCGGCCCAGGCTCGGCAGTCCGTCGCGAACGGCTGGACGCCCGAGCCCGCCGCGCTGGAACTGGCGACCAAGACCGACCGCTGGCACCGCAACGAGGGCAGCCGCGAGCTGGAGGTCGGCGTTGCCGTCCCCCTGTGGCTGCCTGGCGAACGCGGCCACTCGCAGGCGCTCGCGCAAGCGGAAATCGAGGCGCTCGATGCGCGGCAGGCCGCGGCCCGCCTGCGCCTGGCGGGCACCCTGCGCGAAGCGTGGTGGCAGCTGCACCGCGACCGCCTGCAGGTCGAGCTGGCCCAGGCCCGGCGTGACAGCGCCGCGCGGTTGGCCGCGGACGTGGCCCGCCGCGTGCGTGCCGGCGACCTGGCCCGGGCCGACCAGCACCAGGCCGACGGCAACGTGGCGGCTGCCGAAGCCGAGCTGGCGGAAAGCCGGGCCCAGCTGGCGGTGCACGAGCAGGCCTTGCGCACCCTCGCGGCCCAGCCCCTGGGCGCGCAGAGCGACATGCCGGAGCCCCTGCCGCAAGGCGCCGACCCGTCGGCAGGGCCGGTCGATGAGCAGGCCGTGGCGGAGCACCCGGCGCTGCGCGAGGCGCAAGGCCGGCTGCGGGTCGCCGAGCGCGCGCAGGCGCTGGCCGGCGCGCAGACCCGCGCCAACCCCGAGCTGACGGTGGCCACGACCCGCGAGCGCGGCGGCCAGGGCGAACGCTATGCGCAGACCGTCACCGTCGGCGTGCGCATCCCCTTCGGCTCCAGCGGCGCGCGCGAAACCAAGGCTGCCGCTGCCGCCGCCGCCACGCTCGAAGCGCTCGCCCAACTGGAGCTGGAGCGCCTGCGCATCGCCGGGGAAGTGGCCAGCGCACGCGCCCGGCTGGCTGGCGCAAGCGCCCTCGCGCAGGCGGCGGACCGGCGCGCCACCCTGGCGCGCGAAACGCAGGGCTTCGTCGGCAAGGCCTTCCGGGCGGGCGAGATCGACCTGCCCAACCGCCTGCGCGTGGAGCTGGAAGCGGCCGACGCGGAACGCCAGTCCGCCATCGCCCGGCTGAACGTCAGCCAGGCCATCTCTGCCCTGCGCCAGGCCCTGGGACTGTTGCCGCAGTGACGCCCCAGCCCAGGTCCCCTCTCACCCCACCCTCTTCTCGAAGCGATCCATGACACTCGTTCTTGCACCTACCGCCTTGCGCCTGCTCGCCGCGGGCCTGCTGCTGGCCATCGGCATGCTGCCGTCCCCGCCGGTCCGCGCCCATGAAGGCCACGATGACGCACCCGCGCCGGCCGCCCGCGCGGGTCAGCCGCGCTTTACCGCGGCCTCCGAACTGTTCGAGCTCGTCGGTGTGCTCGACGGCAGACAGCTGGCCCTGTACCTGGACCACGCTCCCACCAATGCGCCCGTGAAAGACGCCACGCTGGAGCTGGAGATCGGCGAACGCAAGCTGCAGGCCCTGCCGCAGGGCGACGGGCGGTTCGAGGCCACGCTGGAGCCGCCCCTGCCCGAAGGCACCTGGCCGGTGACCGCCACGGTGGCCGCTGGCAACGACAGCGACCTGCTGGCCGGTGAATGGGACATCCACGGCGATGCGCACGCAGAGCCGGCACACGCCCGGGGCTGGCGCGAACACGCCCTTTGGGGCGCCGGCGGCATCGCCGCCCTCGCGCTGGCCGTGGCCGCGCTGCGCATGGCCCGCGGAAAGGCAGATGCCGCATGAAGCGCTTCATCCACACCCTGGCCTGCGCCCGGCCCCACGCGGCGCCGCGCCCGGGCCTGTATCTGCGCTCGCTCGGCGGCCTGCTGGCGGCCTGGCTATGCGTTGCGGCCGCGCCAGCGTGGTCGGGCGAGGGCCACGACCACGGCGATGCGCCCGCCGCCGCCCATGCCGGCGGCCCCCAGCGCCTGCCCGATGGCAGCGTCTTTCTGCCCAAGCCCGCGCAGCGCCAGATGGCCATCCGCACGGTGCCGGGCGAGCGGCGGGCGCTGCCCCGCTCGGTGGAGCTGAACGGCCAGGTGCTCATGGACCCGAACGCCGGCGGCAAGGTGCAGGCCATGGTGCCCGGCCGCCTGGAAGCCGGCCCGCGCGGGCTGCCTTCCGTGGGCCAGACCGTGCGCAAGGGCGAAGTGCTGGCCTACGTGCGGCCCGCCGCGAGCAGCCTGGAGCGCGCCAGCCAGCAAGCCCAATGGGCCGAACTGCGCGCCGCAAGGCAGCTGGCCGAAAAGCGCCTGACGCGCCTGCGCGACCTGGCCGACACCGTGCCGCGGAAAGAGATCGAGGCCCTGGAGAGCGAGGTCGCCAGCCTGGGCGAGCGGGCCAACGCCGTGGCGGGTGGGCTGGACGGGCGCGATGCGCTACGGGCCCCGGCCTCCGGCGTGATCGCCGCAGCCCATGCCGTGGCCGGCCAGGTGGTCGACGCCCGTGAGCTGGTGTTCGAGATCGTGGACGCGCAGCGCCTGCGCGTGGAGGCCCTGGCCTACGACGCGGCGGTGGCCCAGGACGTGGCCGGTGCCCATGCCGTCACGGATGGCGGCCAGCGGGTGGCACTGGCCCTGGTCGGCGCGGCCCGCACCCTGCGCGAGCAGGCCCTGCCGATCCAGTTCCGGGCGCAGGGCGAGGGGCTGGGGCATCTGGCCATCGGCCAGCCGGTGCGGGTCGTCGTGCAGACGCGCAGCCAGGTCACGGGCGTGCCCGTGCCGGCCGCCGCGCTGGTCAAGAACCCGTCCAACCAGACCATCGTCTGGGTGAAGACGGCGCCCGAGCGCTTCGAACCCCGCGTGGTGACGGCCGCCCCGCTCGATGGCGCCTCGGTCAGCGTGACCGCCGGCCTCCAGGGAGGCGAGCGCATCGTCACCGAGAGCGCCAGCCTCATCAACCAGGTCCGCTGAAGGAGCCGCGCATGTTCAAGTGGCTTCTGGACAGCAGCCTGGCCCACCGGCTGCTCATCATCATCGCCAGCCTGGTGCTGGTCGCATACGGGGCGTTCACCCTGTCGCGCACGCCGGTGGACGTGTTCCCCGACCTCAACAAGCCCACCGTCACCATCATGACGGAGGCCGGCGGCATGGCCGCCGAGGAGGTGGAGCAGCTCATCACCTTCCCGCTGGAGACGACCATGAACGGCCTGCCGGGCGTGGAGTCCGTGCGCTCGACCTCCAGCGCCGGGCTGTCGTTCCTCTACGTCACCTTCGACTGGAGCACGGAGATCTTCCGCGCCCGGCAGATGGTGTCGGAGCGCCTGTCTTCGATGGAGGAAGGCCTGCCCCCGGGCGTGGTGCCGCGCATGGGGCCCATCAGCTCGATCATGGGCGAGATCATGCAGATCGCGATGCCCATCGACACGGCCAGGGTCTCGCCCATGGCGGTGCGCGAGTACGCCGACTGGGTGCTGCGCCCGCGCCTGATGGCGATCCCCGGCGTGGCGCAGGTGATTCCCATCGGCGGCGAGGTGCGCCAGTTCCAGGTGCAGCCCCACACCGCCCGCATGGCGGAGCTGGGCATCTCGCACGACCAGCTGGAAGGCGCGCTGAAGGGCTTCTCGTCCAATACGTCGGGCGGCTTTCTGGAGCTGAACGGACGCGAGTACCTGATCCGCCACCTGGGCCGCACCTCACGCCTGGAGGACCTGAAGAACCTGGCGATCACGGCCCGCAACGGCCAGCCCATCCTGCTGCGCCAGCTGGCCGACGTGACGTTCGCGCCCGCGCTCAAGCGCGGCGACGCGGGGTTCGAGGGCAAGCCCGCGGTGATCCTGGGCATCCAGAAGCAGCCCACGGCCGACACCATCGCCCTGACGCGCGCCGTCGAGGACGCCCTGGCGGGCCTGAAGGCCTCGCTGCCCGCGGGCATGAGCGCGCCCCAGGTCACCTTCCGCCAGGCGAGCTTCATCGAGGCCTCCATCACCACGCTGCAGGGCAAGCTGATCGCCGCGTCGGCCTTCGTGGCGGTGATCCTCCTGCTGTTCCTGGGCAACCTGCGCACCACGGTCATCGCGCTGGTCGCCATTCCCGTGTCGATCTTCATCACCGCGCTGGTGTTCCGCTACTTCGGGCTGTCGATCAACACCATGACGCTGGGCGGCCTGGCGATCGCCATCGGCGGGCTGGTGGACGACGCCGTGGTGGGCATCGAGAACGTGATGCGCCGGCTGAAGGAAGACTGCGCCAAGCCACCGGACCTGCGCCTGGCTCCGCTGCAGGTGGTGGCCCAGGCCACCATGGAGGTGCGCTCGGCCATCCTGTACGCCACCGTCATCATCGTGCTGGTGTTCGTGCCGCTCTTCGCGCTGCCGGGCATGGAAGGGCGGCTGTTCGTGCCGCTGGGCATCGCCTTCATCGTCTCCACCCTGGCCAGCCTGGTGGTGTCGGTCACCGTCACGCCCGTGCTCAGCCTCTATCTGCTGCCGCGCATGAAGTCGCTGGACCATGGCGACACCCGCATGCTGGCCTGGCTGAAGGCGCGCTACCGCCGTGGCCTGCAGGCCACGCTGGAGCGGCCGCGTGCCGCGATGGCGGCGGGCGTGGTGGCGGTGCTGGCGTCGCTCGCGGCGGTCCCGTTCTTTCCGACCACGTTCCTGCCGCCCTTCAACGAGGGCACGCTGCTCGTCGGCCTGCGGCTGAATCCGGGGGTGACGCTGGCCGAAAGCTCTGCCCTGGCGAGCCAGGCCGAGGTGCTGGTCGCCCAGGTGCCCGAGGTCACCCATGTGGGCCGCCGCAGCGGCCGCGCCGAACTGGACGAGCATGCGGAAGGCGTGCACGTGAGCGAGCTGGACGTCGGCCTGAAGCCGGTGGGCGAGATCACGCGCTCCATGGACGAGATCAGCGCCGACATCCGCTCGCGCCTGGCCAACCTGCCGGCGGCCATCGGCATCGGGCAGCCCATCTCGCACCGCATCGACCACATGCTCTCGGGCGTGCGCTCGCAGATCGCCATCAAGGTCTTCGGCGAGGACCTGGACACCCTGCGGGGCCAGGCCGAACGGCTGCGCTCGCGGCTGGCGGCCATCCCGGGCGTGGCCGATCTGGAGGTCGAAAAGCAGGTGCTGGCGCCGCAGATCAAGATCCGCATCGACTACGACGCCGCCGCCCGCCACGGCGTGCCCGCCACACAGATCCTCACCACCCTGCAGGCGCTGGTGGAAGGCGAGCGCGTGACGCAGATCGTGGAGGGCAGCCGCCGCTTCGCGCTGGTGGTGCGCCTGCCCGAGAGTGCCCGCTCCATGGACGGGCTGGGCAGGATCCTCATCGAGACGCCCGGCGGCCGGGTGCCCCTGTCCAGGCTGGCCACCATCGAGGACGGCGACGGGCCCAACCAGGTGAGCCGCGACGACGGCAAGCGGCGCATCGTGCTGTCTGCCAACGCGCAGGGCCGGCCGCTGTCCGAGGTGGTGGCGGACATCCGCGCCGTGGTAGCCCAGGCGCAGTTGCCCGAGGGCTACTTCATCACCCTGGGCGGCCAGTTCCAGGCACAGGAAGAAGCCTCCCGCCTGGTCGGCCTGCTGTCCATCGTGTCGGCCGTGCTGATGTTCGTGGTGCTGTTCAGCCGCTACAAGAGCACGCGCCTGGCGCTGCTCATCATGGCCAACATCCCGCTGGCCCTGGTCGGTGCGGTGCTGGGGCTGGCGCTGTCGGGCCAGCCCCTGTCGGTGGCGGCGCTGGTGGGCTTCATCACGCTGGCGGGCATCTCGGTGCGCAACGGCATCCTGAAGGTCAGCCACTACATCAACCTGATGCGCTTCGAGGGCGAGCAGTTCGACACCCGCATGATCGTGCGCGGCTCGCTGGAGCGGCTGAGCCCCGTGCTCATGACGGCGCTGGTGACCGCCTTCGCACTGGCGCCGCTCCTCTTCGAGGCGGAGCGCCCGGGCACCGAGATCCTGCACCCGGTCGCCGTGGTGATCTTCTCGGGGCTCATCAGCTCGACGCTGCTGGACACCTTCCTCACGCCCGCCATGTTCTGGCTGTTCGGCCGCCGCGACGCCGAGCGCCTGGTGGCCGACCGCAACGCCGAGGCGTTCTGACCCGGCATCCCATCCATCGATCCCTTCCCTTCCCTTTCCCTTTTCAGGAGCATTCCCATGAAACCCCGCATCACCCCATTTCTGGCCAGTGTCTTGGTCGCGTTCGGCGCCAGCGCGCACGCGGCAGGCGACCACGGCAGCGGCCATGACCACCGGCCCGTGCACGGCGGCGTCGTCGCCGAGGCCAGCGACATGGACTTCGAACTCGTGGCCTCCGCCGGCAGCCTGCGCCTGTACGTGCGCGACCATGGCCAGCCCGCCCGGATCGAGGGCGCGAGCGCCAAGGTCACGCTGCTGAACGGCAAGGACCGGGCCGAAGCGCAGTTGCAGCCCGCGGGCGACCGCCTCGAAGCCCCGGGCGACTTCAAGGCCGGCCCCGGCACCAAGGCCGTGGCGGCGGTGACGCTGCCGGGCAGGAAGCCCGTCAACGTGCGCTTCGCGTTCCGATAGGCGGCGACGCACCAGCGGCACGGGCACGCACCACCCGGGGCGGGCCGGCACTCGCATATGCTTGCATGCCACCGCCCGCCCTTGCCCCCAACCGCCGCATGCCACCGCCCATCGACCGCTTCACCACCGCCAGCCGCCGCATTCCGCCCATCCAGTGCCTGCTCACCTTCGAGGCGCTGGCGCGGCTGCGCAGCGTGACGCAGACGGCCGAGGAGCTGTGCGTGACGCCCAGCGCCGTGAGCCACCGGGTCAAGCAGCTCGAACAGATCCTGGGCGTGCGGCTCTTCGGGCGGGCCGACTTCTCGCTGACCACCGAGGGCAGCACCTACCTGGCGCAGGTGCGCGAGGGCCTGAGCGCGCTGCAGCGCTTTCCGGGCAGCGACCAGGCGCCGGGCAAGCGGCGGCTCAAGCTCGCCGTCACGCCGACCTTCGCGCGGGTCATCCTCATCCCGCGGCTGCGGCAGTTCACCGAGGTGTACCCGGAGATCGACCTGGCGCTGCAGGTGTCGATCCCGCTGCTGGACGTGGTGGCGGAAGACGCCGACCTGGTGGTGCGTTTCGGCCCCGGCCACTATGCCGACATGGAGCATGTGGAGATCGCGCGCGACGTGGTCACCCCGCTGGCCTCGCCCGCCTTCGTGCGCGAGCATGGGCCCTTTGAGCGGCCCGAGGACCTGGAGCGCGTCGCCCTGCTGCGCAGCCCGCTGGAGCCCTGGCGCCCCTGGTTCGCCGCTTGCGGGCTGGACTGGCCGGCACCCAGCGAAGGCTCGCAGTTCAACGACATCGGCCTGATGTGCGACGCCGCCGCCGCCGGCATGGGGGTGGCGCTGGTGCGGCTGAAGCTGGGCGCGCCCTGGCTGGAGCAAGGCACGCTGGTGCGGCTCTTCGACATCCAGGCGCCCAGCCCGCACGCGCACTACCTGTGCTGGCGCACCGGCACCATGGACCGCTGGGAATGCGCGGCGTTCGCCGACTGGCTGCGGCGGGCGATGGCCTGAGAGCGGGCCGCACCCTCTGCGGGCCATGAAGATTTGGTGCCAAAACAGCCGCCAGCGCTTGATGACTAAGCGCATGCAGCTACATATTCGATAGCAAAAGACCCTCGGGCGCACCGTGCGCCGCATTCCATGGCATCGCAGCAATCCGCCACTTTCAAGAAGCGCTACCCCACGCTGGAGCAGAACGAGGTGCTGAACGCCACCGCGCGTTCCATCCTCGTCAGCGCGCTGGCCGGCACCGGCAAGACCACCACGTTGGCCATCAAGGCGGCCGACCTGCTGCAGCGCCAGGGCGCGAGCCGCATCCTGATGCTGGCCTATTCCGACGCGGGCCTGGCCGCCATCGCCCAGCGGCTGGCGCAGTTCGTGCCCGGCATTCCGCGCCAGGTGCAGATCATGACGGTGGAGCAGCTCTGCGCCAGCGTGCTGCAGGCGCAGGGCGACGCCGCGGTGCCGCTGACCGAGCCGCTGCACAAGCACCTGCTGATCCGCCAGGCGTGGACCGCGCTGCAGGCGGCCGCGACCGCCGGCGGCGCCGCGCCCGAGCTGGCCGAATACCTGGCGCGCGAACTCGACGTGCAGGCATTCGCCGACTTCGAGGCCCTGGCCAAGCAGCGCCTGCTGCAGCAGCAGATCGAAGAGAGCGGCCTGGGCGCGCTGGCGTATTGCCGGGAGAACGACCTCGACTTCGGCCTCCATCAGCTGCTGGTGCACTACGAGCGCCTGCGCCGCGGGCCGGAGGGCGAGGCGCGGTTTTACGCGCCCGGCGACTGCACCTACGAAGTCGCCCGCCAGCTGTGCGGGCTGGACTTCGGCGAGCCGTTCGCGCCGCTGCAGGGCCGCTTTGACGCGGTGCTGTTCGACGAGCTGCAGGACCTGGACGAGGCGGCCGTGCGCGTGCTGCGCCAGCTGGTGGCGGGCGGCAACGGCGTCTTCGTGGGCGCGGGCGACTTCAACCAGCACATCCTGCCCGGCGCGTTCTCGGTCTTCGGCAACCACCAGGCCCGCATCCGGCAGGAACTGCCGGCGGACACGCAGGTGCTGACGCTCAACACCACCTACCGCTTCGGCAACGCCATCTGCCATGCGCTGAACCCGCTCTTCGGCGTCGAGTTCGCGTCGCACTACCCCACGCAGGCCGCCGTGTTCGAGCGTCGCAGCTACGGCAGCGACGAAGACTGCGCGCGGCAGCTGCTGGCCCTCCACGACGCGGTGCGCCGGCTGCCCGCCGCAGCCACCGGCCCGGCGCCTGCACTGCACATCGTGCTGCGCTCGCCCGAGGACTCGGTGCTGCTGGAATGGCTGTTCGCCCACGAGGGCGTGCACTACGGCTGCAAGGGCATGAAGCGCTTCTACCAGCGCCGCGAGATCGCGCTGGTACTGGCGCTGATGGGCGCCATGCAGGGCTGCAACGCCGCCACGCGGCTCACCCAGGGCATTCTGAGCAGCGCCATCGAGGGGCTGCTGCGCTACGTGCGCCGCACCAGCCGGCCCGACCCCGACGTGCTGGCCAACGGCGCGTTCGACCTGGAGGCGCTGGCGCAGGACTCGCCCGTCGAGGTGGACACGCGTGCGGTGGCCAGCGGCCTCATCGGCCAGCAGGAGCTGCTGCGGCGCTTCCTGGTGCGCGCCAGCTTCGACCCGGAGGCGCCGGTGGCGTCGGCCGCGTGCGAGGCGCTGCTGGCCCTGCCGGCGCACGCCTGCGCCGACGCCGGCCAGCTCTGCGCGCATCCGCTCATCGACCGCTTCTTCGCCCAGGCACCCATCGGCACGCAGGAGCTGGCCCAATGCCGCGCCAGCCTGCGCGCGCTGGCACGCATCGGCGCGGGCCTGTCGGTGGACGAATTCCTGGGCCGGCTGGCGGCCATGGTGCAGGCCGGCATCGACCAGCACCGCCAGCGCGAAGAGCCCAGCCTGCAGCTGCTGACGGTGGAGCGCTGCAAGGGCCACGAGTACGACTACGTCGCCGTGCCCTTCGTGGAGCGGGGCCGCTTTCCGCGCAGCGCCGAGCGGCGCGAGGCCTACCGCGAGCGCAACATGCTCTACGTCGCCATGACCCGGGCGCGCCGGCGGCTCTGGCTGCTGGAGGGTACGCGGCGGCCGGTGAGCCCGGGGCCGGTGTAGCCGGCTCGGATCCAAGCCGAAACAGCCCCGGGCGCTTGATGCATAAACGCCTTCAGCTATGAATATCATAGCAAAATGAAGGTCGCCGCGCTGGGGCATCGCTGTGGCAGCGGCCGCCCTGCCCCGCATTTCACGGGCCGCTGCAAGAAAACTCACACACCCGCGCGCGGCCTTCCTCTACAGTCGCCGGCATGAGCGCAGCCCCCTTCACCGCCACCTCGACCGCCCTCGCGACCGCCGCAGGCAACGCCCCGGCCACCCCCGAGCCGACTCCACCCGCACCGACCGCGTCCGAGCGCGCCGCCCGCCAGGCCCAGGTGGTGCAGGCCCTGTCCGCCCACGTGCCGGCGCACGCGCTGCTCTGGCATGCCGAAGACACCACGCCTTACGAATGCGACGGCCTGACCGCCTACCGCCAGCGCCCGCTGGTCGTCTGCCTGCCGGAGACCGAAGCCCAGGTGCAGGCCGTGCTGCGCACCTGCCACGCGCTGGGCGTGCCGGTGGTGGCGCGCGGCGCGGGCACGGGCCTGTCGGGCGGGGCCATGCCGCATGCCATGGGCGTGTCGCTGTCGCTCGCACGCTTCAACCGCATCCTGTCCATCGACCCGGTGGGCCGCACCGCCCGCGTGCAGTGCGGCGTGCGCAACCTGGCCATCAGCGAGGCGGCGGCGCCCTGGCAGCTCTACTACGCGCCCGACCCGTCCAGCCAGATCGCCTGCACCATCGGCGGCAACATCGCCGAAAACTCCGGCGGCGTGCACTGCCTGAAGTACGGCCTGACGGTGCACAACGTGCTGCGCGTGCGGGGCTTCACCGTGGAAGGCGAGCCCGTCGAATTCGGCAGCGAGGCGCTCGACACGCCGGGCTACGACCTGCTGGCCGCCGTCATCGGCAGCGAAGGCATGCTGGCCGTGACCACCGAGGCCACGGTGCGGCTGATACCGAAGCCCCAGCTGGCGCGCTGCATCATGGCCAGCTTCGACGACGTGCGCAAAGCCGGCGACGCGGTGGCCGCCGTCATCGCGGCCGGCATCATCCCGGCCGGGCTGGAGATGATGGACAAGCCCATGACCGCCGCCGTGGAAGACTTCGTGAAGGCCGGCTATGACCTGACGGCAGAAGCCATTTTGCTGTGCGAGAGCGACGGCACGCCCGAGGAGGTGGAGGAAGAGATCGGCCGCATGAGCGAGGTGCTGCGCGCGGCCGGCGCCACCGCCATCACCGTGAGCGAGAACGAGGCCGAGCGCCTGCGCTTCTGGAGCGGGCGCAAGAACGCCTTCCCGGCGAGCGGCCGCATCAGCCCCGACTACATGTGCCTGGACTCGACCATTCCGCGCAAGCGCCTGGCCGACATCCTGCTGGCCATCCAGGAGATGGAAAAGAAATACGGCCTGCGCTGCTGCAACGTGTTCCACGCGGGCGACGGCAACCTGCACCCGCTGGTGCTGTTCGACGCCAACGACGCCGACGAGCTGCACCGCTGCGAACTCTTCGGCGCCGACATCCTGGAGACCAGCGTGGCCATGGGCGGCACCGTGTCGGGCGAGCACGGCGTGGGCGTGGAAAAGCTGAACAGCATGTGCACCCAGTTCACCACCGAGGAGAACGCGCAGATGCTGGCGCTGAAGGCCGCCTTCGACCCGGCGGGCCTGCTGAACCCGGGCAAGGTCATCCCCACGTTGAACCGCTGCGCGGAGTACGGAAAGATGCTGGTGCGCGGCGGGCAGATCGCGCACCCGGAATTGCCGCGGTTCTGAGGGGCTTGGCCGGCAATTGGCCGGCACATGGCCAGTGCCTAGCCACCCCAACCCACCCGCGCCGCCGCAAGCAGCTCACGTGCATGCGACAGCGTGAACAGCACCAGCCCGATCATTCCGCCCACCACCGTGCCGTTGATGCGGATGTACTGCAGGTCGCGGCCGATGTGCAGTTCGGCCAGGTGGGCCATGTCGCGGCCGTCCCAGCGCTGCACGGTGCTGCGGATGTGTTCGGCCACCGACCGGGCCACGTCGGGCGCCCACTGGGCGGCCCAGAGTTCCAGGCGCACGTTCAGCCGCACGCGCAGCGCGGCGTCGCCGGCCAGTGACATGCCCAGCCACTGCCCCATGGCGGTGACCTGGCGCGACACCTGCGAGTGCTCGTCGTTCAGGTCGCGGTGCAGGGCCTGGCGCGCCTGGCCCCACAGCTCGGCCACGTACGCGCCCAGCTTGGGGTCGCCCTGCAGGTAGGAGCGCATCTCTTCGCCGCGCCGGGCCCAGTCGGGATCGCTCTGCAGGCGGTCGATGAGGCGCTGGACGGCACCGTCCAGCGTGTCGCGCAGCTGGTGGTGCGGGTCTTTCGCCACTTCTTCCAGCAGGCTTTCGATGGCATGGGCGATGGCGCCCGCGCCCTTGGTGCTGAGCCAGTCGGTGGGCAGCACCTTTTCTTTCAGCGGGTGTTCACGCTTGATCCACTGCATCAGCGTGTCGGCGATGAAGGTGCGGGTCTCGGCCGACTGCAGCATGGTGCCCAGGCGCTGCAGCAGGTCGTCGAGCAGGGCCTGGTGGCGGCCGCCGTGCGTCAGCGCGCCGAGGGCCGCACCCATGGACTTGCTGAGGTCGATGCGCCCGATGAGCGCCCGCACGGCCTGGCCCAGCAGCTCCTGGATCTTGCTGTCTTCCACGGTGTCGAGCGCGGCGGCCGCCAGGCGCGCCACCTGGCGGCCCAGCAGGCCGGCGTTGGAGGGGGCGGTGAGCCACTGCGCCAGCATGTCGGCCGGGTCGTGCCGGCGGATCATGCTGACGAGCGAGGGGCCGTCGAGGAATTCCTCGCGCACGAACTCGGCCAGGTTGCCGCCGATGCGGTCCTTGTTGCGCGCGATGATGTCGGTGTGCCCGCTGACCCAGGGCAGCGGAATGCGGCGGAACAGCGCGGAGACGGCGAACCAGTCGGCCAGCGCGCCCACCATGGCCGCCTCGGCCACGGCGCGCACGCAGTCCACGGCCAGCCCGCGCGGGAAGGCATAGGTGGCGGCGAACACGGCCACGACGAGCAGCAGCAGCCCGGTGGCCTGCAGCTTGGCGCGGCGCAGCAGCGCCTCGTGGTCCTGTCGGGTGGCGGGGGCGGTCAGTGGCATGCCCGCAGGATAGCCGCGGGGCCCGCGCCGCGTCCACCCGGCGCGGCCTTTCCCCGGCGCGTCAGCGGGAGATGACCTGGGCCAGCGCGGTGCGCAGGTGGCCCACGGTGCGCTCCACGTGGTGCCACTTCTCCAGCCCGAAGAGGCCGATGCGGAAGGTGCGGAAATCCGGCCCCTCGCCACATTGCAGCGGCACGCCGGCGGCGGTCTGCAGGCCCACGGCGGCGAACTTCGAGCCGTTCTGGAGCCCCAAGTCGGTGGTGTAGCTGACCACCACGCCCGGCGCCTTGAAGCCCTCGGCCGCCACGCTGGGCAGGCCGTTCGACTCGAGCAGCTGGCGCACCTGCGCGCCCAGGGCGATCTGCTCCTCGCGCACTTTCTCGAAGCCGTAGTCGCGCGTCTCCAGCATCACGTCGCGCAACTGCACCAGCGCGTCGGTGGGCATGGTGGTGTGGTACGCGTGCTGGCCCTTTTCGTAGCCTTCGGCGATCTGCATCCATTTCTTGAGGTCGCACGAGAAGCTGGAGCTTTGCGTGCCTTCGATGGCCTCGCGGGCCCGCTCGCTCAGCATCACCATGGCGCAGCAGGGCGAGCCGCTCCAGCCCTTTTGCGGCGCGCTGATGAGCACGTCCACCCCGGTGGCGCGCATGTCCACCCACATGGCGCCGGAGGCCACGCAGTCCAGCACGAAGAGCGCGCCCACCTCGTGCGCCGCGTCGGCCACGGTGCGCAGGTAGCCGTCCGGCAGGATGATGCCGCTGGCGGTTTCGACATGCGGCGCGAAGACGACCTTGGGCCGCTCGGCGCGGATGGCGGCGGCCACCTCATCGGCCGGGCACGGCGCCCACTGCGCCTGGGCGCCCTCGCCCTGCTGGCGGGCCTTGCACACCACCGCGCCGCCGCCCAGGGCCCCCGCGTCGAAGATCTGGCTCCAGCGGTAGCTGAACCAGCCGTTGCGCACGATCAGCACCTTTTCGCGGTTGGCGAACTGGCGTGCCACCGCTTCCATGCCGAAGGTGCCGCTGCCCGGCACCAGCACCGCCGTGTGGGCGCCGTAGACCTGCTTGAGCGTGGCGAGGATGTCCTGCATCACCCCCGTGAAGCGCTTGGACATGTGGTTGAGCGCACGGTCGGTGTAAACCACCGAGAATTCGAGCAGACCGTCGGGGTCGACGTGGGGCAGCAGGCCAGGCATGGGGTGAGTTCTCCGAGTCGCAGACAAAAATCGCGGGCCAGCTTAGCACGCGCCCCTGCGGCGCACGGCCCGGCGGCGGCCGCCCGTTTTACCTAACTTTACGGCCGAGCAGCAGAGGGGCCGCGTGAGCTTGGCACACTCGGGGCTGATTCTCATTGAGATCGGCAGAGCCCTCCAGGGCTTGCTGCGCTCCTCCATTTCCCAGACCTTCATGCCCATCGCCCGCAAGATCTCCAAGCCCTGGCGCGTCGCGCTGCTCCTGCTCGTGCTGGCCGCGCTCGCCTTCGGGGCCTGGCGCCTGTTCTTCCAGCCCCAGCCCGCTCCCCGCTTCGTGACCACCACCGCCGCACGGGGCGACATCGAGGACGCGGTGCTGGCCACCGGCACCATCCAGGCCTTCAAGCAGGTGAGCGTGGGCGCCCAGGTCTCGGGCCAGGTGAAGACACTGAAGGTGGAGCTGGGCCAGACGGTCCGGAAGGGCGACCTGGTGGCCGAGATCGATTCCACCACCCAGCAGAACACGGTGCGCAATGCCGAGGCGGCGCTGGAGAACGTGCGCGCCCAGCTCGCGGCGCAGCAGGCTTCGCTGGTCGAGGCCGAGCTGAACTACCAGCGCCAGAAGCAGCTCTTCGATGCCGAGGCGGGCTCCCGCGCCGACTTCGAGGCCGCCGAGGCCACCCGCAACACCACGCGCGCCAACATCGCCGCGCTGCAGGCGCAGATCAAGCAGGCAGCCATCACCGCCGACACGGCCAAGGTGAACCTGGGCTACACGAAGATCGTCTCGCCCATCGACGGCGTGGTGGTGGCGCTGGTGGTGCAGCAGGGCCAGACGGTGAACGCGAATCAGACCACGCCCACCATCATCAAGGTGGCGCAGCTCGACCAGGTGACGGTGAAGACGCAGATCTCCGAGGCCGACGTGGTCAAGGTCAAGCCCGGGCTGCCGGTGTACTTCACCATCCTGGGCGAGCCGGACCGGCGCTACAACGCCGCGCTGCGCACCATCGAGCCCGCGACCGACGCCATCCTGACCGAGACGACCTCGTCCAACAGCAGCAGCTCCAGTTCCAGCTCGACCACGGCCATCTACTACAACGGCCTGTTCGACGTGCCCAACCCCGAGAACAAGCTGCGCATCTCGATGACGGCGCAGGTGTCCATCGTGCGGGCCGAGGCCAAGGGCGTGATCGTGATTCCCTCGTCGGCGCTGAGCCGGCGCGGGCCGGGCGGCGCCAGCGTGCGCGTGCTGGACGCCGAAGGCAACCCGCAACCCCGCCCGGTGAAGGTGGGCATCAATAACAACGTGAGCGCCGAGATCACCGAGGGCCTGGCCGAAGGCGACAAGGTGGTGCTGGGCGAAGCCGCCGCGCCGGGCGCGGGGCCGCAGCAGGGCAACCGCCGGCCGCCGATGCGCATGTGATGGGCGCCGCCGTGAAGCCATCGCCCGACGACCGCACCGACGCCGTGAGCCCCACGACCACTTCGCCGTCCCCTTCCGCGCACGCGACCGGCACGCCGCTGCTGGAGCTGCGCGACCTACGCCGCGAGTTCCCCGCCGGCGAAGGCACCATCGCCGTGCTGAAAGACGTGAACCTCGCCATCCACGCGGGCGAGATGGTCGCCATCGTCGGCCAGTCGGGCTCGGGCAAATCCACGCTGATGAACATCCTGGGCTGCCTGGACAAGCCCACCGCCGGCAGCTACCGCGTGGCCGGCCGGGCGACCGGCCAGCTGGGGCCGGATGAGCTGGCTGCGCTGCGGCGCGAGTATTTCGGCTTCATCTTCCAGCGCTACCACCTGCTGGGCGACCTGACGGCGCGCGGCAACGTGGAGGTGCCGGCCATCTATGCCGGCACGCCCGCAGGGGCGCGCCACGACCGCGCCGCCGCCCTCCTGGGCCGGCTGGGCCTGGCCGAGCGCACCGGCCACCGGCCGGGGCAGCTGTCGGGCGGGCAGCAGCAGCGCGTGTCCATCGCCCGAGCGCTGATGAACGGCGGCAGCGTCATCCTGGCCGACGAGCCCACCGGAGCGCTCGACACCGCCAGCGGCGAGGAGGTGATGAAGATCCTGCAGGAGCTGCATGCCGAAGGCCACACCATCATCATCGTGACGCACGACATGGCGGTGGCCGAGCATGCCGAACGCATCATCGAGATCCGCGACGGCGAAATCATCGGCGACCGGCCCACGGCCCGCATGGCCGGGGTGCCGGCACGCGGCGCGGCGCCCGCGCTGGCGCCCCGCCCGGCCGCGCGCAACGGCATCGGCGCGCTGCGCGACCGCTTCGCGTCCGCCTTCCAGATGGCGCTGCTGGCGATGAACGCGCACCGGCTGCGCACCTTCCTCACCATGCTCGGCATCATCATCGGCATCGCCTCCGTGGTGGCGGTGGTGGCGCTGGGCGAAGGCTCGCGCCAGCAGGTGCTCAAGAACATCAGCTCCATCGGCACCAACACCATCGAGGTGTTCTCCGGCAGCGGCTTCGGCGACACGCGTTCGGCCCGGGTGCGCACGCTGGTGCCGGCCGACGCGGCCGCGCTGGCGCAGCAGGGCTACGTGGACAGCGTCACGCCCACGCTGCAGAACGCGGTCACCGGCCGGTACCGCAACATCGAGGCGTCGATGACGGTGGTGGGCGCGGGCGAACAGTACTTCCGCGTCAAGGGCGTGAAGGTGGCGCAGGGCAGCGAATTCGACGCCGGCAACGTGGCGCGGCGCGAGCAGGTGGCGGTGATCGACGACAACACGCGCAAGACGCTGTTCCCCAACACGCCCGACCCGGTGGGCGAAGTGATTTTGCTGGGCAGCATTCCGGTGCGCGTGATCGGCGTGGCGGCCAGGAGCGAATCGGCCTTCGGCAACACCGAGGCGCTGAACGTCTTCGTGCCCTACACCACCGCCATGAGCCGCATCGTCAACCAGAACTACCTGCGCAGCATCACGGTGCGGGTGCGCGACGACGCCTCCACCAGCGCGGCCGAGCAGGGCATCAACCAGTTGCTGGAGCAACGCCACGGCCGCAAGGACTTCTACGTGCTGAACACCGACAGCATCCGCCAGACCATCGAGGCCACCACGCAGACGATGACGCTGCTCATCAGCTCCATCGCCGTGATCTCGCTGATCGTGGGCGGCATCGGGGTGATGAACATCATGCTGGTCAGCGTGACCGAGCGCACCCGCGAGATCGGCGTGCGCATGGCCGTGGGCGCGCGGCAGGGCGACATCCAGCAGCAGTTCCTGATCGAGGCGGTGCTGGTGTGCCTGATCGGCGGGGTGCTGGGCATCTTGCTGGCCCTCGGCTTCGGCCAGATCTTCGCGCACGCCAGCAGCGACTTCCGGATGGTGTATTCGCACGGCTCGATGGTGGCGGCCTTCCTCTGCGCCACGCTGATCGGGGTGGTGTTCGGCTTCCTGCCGGCCCGCAGCGCGGCGCGGCTGGACCCGGTGGAGGCCCTGGCCCGTGAATGAACGACGTCTCCGGGCCATGCGGCCCGCCTCCAACGAACGGAATGATGACTTCCCGATGACGACCCAGCCCTTGTGGAAACCTGCCGCCCTGGCGCTGGCCTTGGCACTCCTGGCCGGCTGCTCGACCCTGCGCACCCCTTATGACGCCCCGGCCGCCGTGGTTCCGGCGCAGTGGGGGCATGCCGGCGACGGCGTATCGACCGCGCCGGCACGCGATGCCGCCGCCGTGACCGGCCACTGGTGGCAGGCGTTCGGCGACCCGGTGCTGAACGAGCTGGTGGACGCGGCCCTGGCACGCAACAACGACCTGGCCGCGGCGGCGATCCGCGTGCGGCGTGCGCAGCTGCAGGCGCGGCTGACGGAGAACCGGCCCAGCTTCAGCGGCAGCGTGAACAGCGGCGCCAGCCGCCCGCTCGACGGAGGCGGCACCAGCCGCTCGAATTCCGCCTCGCTCGGCGTGAGCTACGAGGCCGACCTGTGGAACCGCCTGGGCGCATCGACCGACGCCGCCCGGTGGGAGGCCCTGGCCACCGCGCAGGACCGCGAGGCCGCCGCGCAGTCGCTGGTCGCCACCACCGCCACGCTGTACTGGCAGCTCGGCCACCTGAACCAGCGGCTGGCCTCGGCCGCGGAAAGCATCCGCTATGCCGAACGCACGGTGGCGCTCGTCCAGGCGCAATACGACGCGGGCGCCGTCTCCACGCTGGAAGTGACCGAATCGCGCCAGAGCCTGTCCAGCCAGCGCGCCGCCCTGGCGCAGCTGCAGCAGCAGTACGTGGAAACGTCGAACGCGCTGGTGCTGCTGTTCGACGGCTCGGCCACGGGACCCGCCGCACCGGGCTGGAGCGCGCCGCAGTCGCTGCCCGATGCGCCCCTGCCCGAGGTGGCCGCCGGTCTGCCGGCCGAGCTGCTGGCGCGCCGGCCCGATCTGCACTCGGCCGAGCTGCGCCTGCGCGAGGCGCTGGCCACGGCAGACGCCACGCGGCTGTCGTACTACCCGCGCCTGTCGCTCACCGGGGCGCTGGGCGGCTCCAGCAGCGCGCTGGGCAACCTGCTGGCCAACCCCATCGCCACGCTCGGTGCCGGGCTGGTGCTGCCGTTCCTGAACCGCACCGAGATGCAGCTCTCCACCGACATCGCCCGCGCCGACTACGAGCAGGCGGTGGTGGGCTTTCGCCAGACGCTCTACCAGGCCTTCGTCGACGTGGACAACGCCTTGTCGGCCCGCCGCCAGCTGGCCGAGCAGGGCGTGCAGCTGGCCCGGTCGCTGGCCGATGCGCGGCGCGCCGAGCAGCTCTACGAGGTGCGCTACCGCGCCGGCGCGGTGGCGCTGCGGCCCTGGCTGGATGCGCAGGAAAAGCGCCGCTCGGCCGAGATCGCGCTGTCGGACAACCGA
This sequence comes from Acidovorax sp. FG27, assembly GCF_040365715.1. Classification (NCBI taxonomy): domain Bacteria; kingdom Pseudomonadati; phylum Pseudomonadota; class Betaproteobacteria; order Burkholderiales; family Comamonadaceae; genus Acidovorax; species Acidovorax sp. FG27. The sequence continues at coordinate 115,616 of NZ_BAABVY010000004.1, read as the reverse complement.
CTCTCTCGCCTGACCAACCACGCTACGCTCTACCAGGCGCTCGGGGGCGGTTGACCGTGGCAGTGGGCCGTGGCGCACGGCCCGCGCCGCGTGCCGCCACGCGGCACGCAGGGCGCCCGTGCCGGCAGGCCGGGCCACGTACGATGTGGGGCTTGTCCGCTTCATTGGCCCCGCCGCCCCGCACCCCATGCCCGACTTCCGCAGCGATACCGTCACCCAGCCCACCGCCGCCATGCGCGCGGCCATGCTCGCCGCCCCGCTGGGCGACGACGTCTTCGGCGACGACCCTTCCGTCAACGGTCTGCAGGACCACGCCGCCGCTTTGCTGGGCTTCGAGGCCGCGCTCTTCGCGCCCACCGGCACGCAGACCAACCTCATCGCGCTGATGGGCCACTGCCAGCGCGGCGACGAGGCCATCGTGGGCCAGAGCTGGCACACCTACCGCTGGGAAGGCGGCGGCATGGCGGTGCTCGGTTCGATCCAGCCGCAGCCGGTGGAGACGCAGGCCGACGGCACGCTGGCGCTGGCCGACATTGCCGCCGCCATCAAGCCGGACGACCCGCATTTCGCGCGCACCCGGCTGGTGGTGCTGGAGAACACCACCGGCGGCCGCGTGCTGCCCACGTCCTACGTCGCGCAGGTGGCCGAGCTGGCCCGCTCGCGCCAGCTGGCCATGCACCTGGACGGCGCGCGCCTCTTCAATGCGGCCACGGCCAACGCCGAGGCGAACGGCACCGACGTGTACGACGAGGCCCGCGCGCTGGCCGCGCATTTCGATTCGGTGTCGCTCTGCCTCAGCAAGGGGCTGGGGGCGCCGGTGGGCTCGCTGCTGCTGGGCAGCCGGGACTTCATCGCCCGGGCACGGCGCACCCGCAAGATGCTGGGCGGCGGCATGCGCCAGGCCGGCGTGCTGGCCGCCGCCGGCCAGCATGCGCTGGAGCACCACGTGCGGCGCCTGGCCGACGACCACGCCCTGCTGCGCCAGCTGGCGCAAGGCCTGGCCGAGGCCGGCCGCAGCCACCCGGTGCTGGCCGGCCGGCTGAGCGTGGCCTCGGCGAATACCAACATCCTCTTCACCGACCTGCACGCCGACGTGGCCCCGGCCTTCACCGACTGGCTGGCGCGCCACGGCGTGCGCGTGACCAGCGGGCTCTACGCCGGCCAGACTCGCCTGCGCTGGGTGACGCACCTGGACGTGACGCCCGAGCACGTGGCCGACGCGCTGGACTGCGTGCAGAAGTTCAAGGGCTGAGGGGCCGCCGTGCCTGGAGGCATGGCGGTGCGCCGGGGCGCAGGCCAAGCCAGGCGCGCCCCAGGCGATTGCTATTATTTTTATAGCACCATGCGCTGATACAGCAAGCGCCAGAGGCCATTTTCGCCTTGGAACCGGCCGCCTCAGCCGGCGGGCGGATAGTGCCGGCCCCCGAAAATGCCGCTGCCGACGCGCACCATCGTGCTGCCGGCGTGCACCGCGGCCTCCAAGTCGCCGGTCATGCCGAGCGAGAGGGTGTCCACCCGTTCCCAGCCCGGCACCCCGTCGCTGGCCAGGGCGGCGCGCACTTCCGTCCAGACGCCGCGGGCGCGTTCATGCACGGCGCTTTGCGCCTCGAAGCCCTCCATCGCATCGGGGATGGCCATCACGCCCCGCAGCGTCAGTCGGGGCAACTGGGCCACCGCGCGTGCCAGGGCCACGGCCTCGCCCGGGGCCACGCCGGCCTTGGTGGGCCCGCCATCCACGTTGACCTGGATGCAGACCTGGAGCGGCGCGCGGTCGCCCGGCCGCTGCTCCGACAGGCGCTCGGCGATCTTGAGCCGGTCCACTGTGTGGACCCAGTCGAAGTGCGCGGCGACCAGCCGGGTCTTGTTGCTTTGCAGCGGGCCGATGCAGTGCCACTGCAGCCGCTGCGGCAGCCCCATGGCGCCCACCAGCGCGATCTTCTCGACTGCTTCCTGCACGTAGTTTTCGCCAAAGGCGAGCTGGCCGGCCAGCGCCGCGTCGCGCACCGCCTCGGGCCCGAAGGTCTTGGAGACGGCCAGCAGCGACACCTCGCCCGCGCCGCGCCCCGCGTGCGCGCAGGCCGCGTCGATGCGGGCGCGCACTTGTTGGAGGTTGTTACCAATCGTCGTCATAATGTTCGGGCAAGGGTACCAAAAGGCATCCGGCGCACAGACGATCGCACCCATACGACCGAGGGAATCCCGTGGACATCACCCAGCTGCTCGCCTTCAGCGTGAAGAACAAGGCATCCGACCTGCATCTCTCGGCCGGCCTGCCTCCCATGATCCGCGTGCATGGCGACGTGCGCCGCATCAACGTCGATGCGCTGGACCACAAGACGGTGCACGCCATGGTCTACGACATCATGAGCGACGCCCAGCGCAAGGCGTACGAAGAATTCCTCGAGGTCGATTTCTCGTTCGAGATCGAAGGCCTAGCACGCTTTCGCGTCAACGCCTTCAACCAGAACCGGGGCGCGGCCGCCGTGTTCCGCACCATCCCGAGCAAGATCCTCACGCTGGAGCAGCTGAACGCGCCCAAGATCTTCGCTGACCTGGCCTTGAAGCCGCGCGGCCTGGTGCTGGTGACGGGGCCGACCGGCTCGGGCAAGTCCACCACGCTGGCCGCCATGGTCAACTACCTCAACGAGAGCGAGTACGGCCACATCCTGACGGTGGAAGACCCGATCGAATTCGTGCACGAATCGAAGAAGTGCCTGATCAACCAGCGCGAAGTGGGGCCGATGACGCTCTCGTTCGCGGCCGCGCTCAAGTCCGCCCTGCGTGAAGACCCGGACGCCATCCTGGTGGGCGAAATGCGCGACCTCGAAACCATCCGCCTGGCGATGACGGCGGCGGAAACGGGCCACCTCGTGTTCGGCACGCTGCACACGTCCAGTGCCGCCAAGACCATCGACCGGATCATCGACGTGTTCCCCGCCGAGGAAAAGGAAATGGTGCGCGCCATGCTGTCCGAATCGCTGCAGGCCGTGATCTCCCAGACCCTGTGCAAGACCAAGGACGGCTCCGGCCGCGTGGCGGCGCACGAGATCATGCTGGGCACCAGCGCCATCCGCAACCTGATCCGCGAGGCCAAGGTGGCGCAGATGTATTCCACCATCCAGACCAGCAACAGCGTGGGCATGCAGACGCTGGACCAGAACCTGACCGATCTGGTGCGCCGCAACGTCATCAGCCCGGCCGAAGCGCGCAGCAAGGCCAAGATCCCGGACAACTTCCCCGGCTGACGCCTTTTCCCCTTCATTCCAGGGCGGCCTCCACCCCCCCGCCCGATTTGAGCGGCCTTCGCCGCAACGGAGCATTCTCATGAAAGGCATCCTCGGACTCCTGAAGTCCAAGTCGCGCGCCAAGGGCTCGGACGACCACGCCGATTCGGTGTTCTTCACCACGGCCTTCGCCGGCCAGGGCGTGGACAGCGCCATGCTGGTGCCGTGGGAGGCGCGCGCGGTCGAGGTCGGCGCCAAGCGGCTGCCCGCCACCCGGGGCGGCAAGCTGCTGCAGGCGCTCTGGGCCAAGGACAAGTACATGGCGCACCTGGACAAGGACGCGGTGGAGCGCATGGAGCGCTTCTTCCAGTTCGCGGCCATCTCCGCCTCGCGCGACGTGATCCGCCAGGAGGAGTACGGCAACTTCATGGTCGTGCTGCTGAATGGCACCATCGCGGTGGACCGCGTGCAGCCCTGGGGCGAACATCTGCGCCTGGCTGAAACCCGCCCGGGCGACATCCTGGGCGAGATGTCGCTGCTGGACAGCGGCATCCGCTTTTCGTCGTGCACAACGCTCACCGACTGCGAGATCGCCGTGCTGAGCGCCGAGGCCCTGGACGAGATGATGACCAAGGACCCGCAACTGGCCGCGAGCCTGGTCGCCCTGCTGGCGCGCAGGCTGTCGCAGCGCCTGCGCGTGGTGAGCGCCCGTCTGAGCGAAGGCCAGAAATGACCGCGCGCCCTCTTGCCCACGCCGACGCACACGCCCACACAGGAGCCATCTGATGGAGCGCGATCAGGCCAGTAAATTCATCAGCGACCTGCTCCGGCTGATGGTGAGCCGCGGTGGCAGCGATCTGTTCATCACGGCGGACTTCCCGCCCGCCATCAAGGTGGACGGCAAGGTGACCAAGGTGTCGCCCCAGCCGCTGACGCCCGCCCACACCCTGACGCTGGCGCGTTCGGTGATGAGCGACAAGCAGGTGGCGGATTTCGAACGCACCAAGGAATGCAACTTCGCCATCTCGCCGGCGGACATCGGCCGCTTCCGGGTGAACGCCTTCATCCAGCAGGGCCGGGTCGGTATGGTGATGCGGACCATCCCGCTGCAGTTGCCCAGCATCGACGGCCTGGGCGTGCCGCAGGTGCTCAAGGAGGTGGCGATGGCCAAGCGGGGACTGTGCATCCTGGTCGGGGCGACCGGCTCGGGCAAGTCGACCACGCTCGCCGCCATGGTGGACTGGCGCAACGAAAACTCCTTTGGCCACATCATCACCGTCGAGGACCCGATCGAATTCGTGCACCCGCACAAGAACTGCGTGGTGACGCAACGCGAAGTCGGGCTGGACACCGACAGCTGGGAAGCGGCCCTGAAGAACACGTTGCGCCAGGCGCCGGACGTGATCCTGATGGGCGAGATCCGCGACCGCGAGACGATGGAACACGCGGTGGCGTTCTCCGAGACCGGCCACCTGTGCCTGGCCACGCTGCATGCCAACAGCGCCAACCAGGCGCTGGACCGCATCATCAACTTCTTCCCGGAAGAGCGCCGCGCGCAATTGCTGATGGACCTGTCGCTCAACCTGCGCGGCATGGTCTCGCAGCGCCTGATCCCCAAGCAGGACGGCAAGGGCCGCGCTGCCGCCGTCGAGGTGATGCTGAACACGCCGTTGATCTCCGACCTGATCTTCAAGGGCGAGGTGGCCGAGATCAAGGAAATCATGAAGAAGAGCCGCAACCTGGGCATGCAGACCTTCGACCAGTCGCTGTTCGACCTGTTCGAGGCCAACGTCATCACCTACGAAGACGCCCTGCGCAACGCCGATTCGGTGAACGACCTGCGCCTGCAGATCAAGCTGGGCAGCCAGCGCGCCCGCTCGGGCGACCTGGCCTCGGGCACCGAGCACTTCGCGATCGTGTGACACCGCTTCGGGCGGCGGCGATGCCCGTCGCCCGGCAGCGCCACGGCCCCCGGTCTGCGCGGCCCGCGGCCGCAACCGCACCATCGCCAGACGCAAGCCCCCGCCTGGGCCTTTCCCTTTCTGCTAGAACCGTTCCTATGCCAAGCACCAACCCTCGCAACTACGACGCAACTCCCTCCCGCAAGGTCGCCTTCCTGGGCCTGGGGGTCATGGGCTACCCCATGGCCGGCCATCTGGCGCTGGCGGGCCACGACGTCACCGTCTACAACCGCACCGCTAGCAAATCCATAGCGTGGTGCGCTGAATTCGCGGGCGCTGGAGCTTTAAAACATGCTGAAACGCCGCGTGCCGCGGCCCAGGGGGCCGACATCGTCTTCTGCTGCGTGGGCAACGACGACGACCTGCGCTCGGTGGTGCTGGGCGCCGACGGCGCTTTCGCCGGCATGCAGCCGGGCGCCATCTTCGTGGACCACACCACGGCTTCGGCCGAGGTCGCGCGCGAGCTGTACCGCGCGGCCCGCACGCTGGGCCTGCAGTTCATCGACGCGCCGGTCTCCGGCGGCCAGGCCGGCGCGCAGAACGGCCAGCTGACGGTGATGTGTGGCGGCGACGCGGCCGCGTTCGACGCGGTGCTCCCCACGGCGATGGCGTTCTCCCGCGCCTTCACCCGCATCGGCGACAGCGGCGCCGGGCAGCTGGCCAAGATGGTCAACCAGATCTGCATCGCCGGGCTGGTGCAGGGGCTGTCGGAGGCGGTGGCCTTCGGCCAGCACGCCGGGCTGGACATGCCGCTGGTGCTGGATGTGATCGGCAAGGGCGCCGCGCAGAGCTGGCAGATGGACAACCGCGGCAAGACCATGGTGGAAGGCCGCTTCGACTTCGGCTTTGCCGTGGACTGGATGCGCAAGGACCTGGGCCTGGTGCTGCAGGAGGCCCAGCGCAACGGCGCCCGCCTGCCGGTCACCGCGCTGGTGGACCAGTTCTACGCCGACGTGCAGCAGTCCGGTGGCGCGCGCTGGGACACCTCCAGCCTCATCACCCGGCTGGGGGTGAACCAGGCGAACAAGAAGGCCTGACCGGATGCCGCCGCAGGCCGGGGCCGATCCGCCGCCGGCCCCTGGCCCGGGCGATGTCAGCGCACCGGCTGGGTGACGACGCCAGCGGCGGGCGCGGGCTGCGCCGCCGGCAGCGGTGCCAGCGGCGCGGACTGCACGCCGGCGGCTGAGGGCGCGGTGGCGGCCGGCGGATAGCTGGCGGCGGCCGGGTCCTGCACCACCGGGGCGGGCTGCTGCTGCGCCCTGACCGCCGCACGCGCCAGTTCCTCTTCCGACACGATCTCGAACACGCGCACCACCTTGCGCACGCCGTTCACACTGCGGGCGATGTCGGTGGCGCGGGTGGCCTCGCGCTGCGTGACGCGGCCCATCAGGTAGACGATCTCGCGCTCGGTGACCACCTTGAAGGCGTTGGCCACCAGGTCCTTGGCATCCACCAGGCTGGCGCGCACCTTGCCGGTGATGAAGGTGTCGTTGGAGCGCTGCGTGAGCGAGGACGGCGCACCGATGCCCACCTCGTTCACCACCGACCGCACGTTTTCGACGCCCAGGGCGATCTGCTCCAGGCGCTGGCGGTCCTCGGCGCGCGGCGCCTCGCCGGTCAGCAGCACCTGGCGATTGAAGCTGGTGACGTTGACGTGCACGCGGTCGCCTAGGGTGTCGCGGATGCGGTTGGCGGTGCGCAGCTCGATCCCTTCGTCTTCCACCTGCGCGCCGGTGGTGCGCCGGTCCGTGGCCACCATCGCGCCCACGACGGCGCCGCCGCCGATCAAAATGGGCGCGCAGGCCGACAGGCTGGCCGCCACGGCGGCGGTGGCGCAGAGCACGCAGGTGGTGCGGCGCAAGGTCTTGAAAGTCATAGCGGTATCTCCTGTTCACCAAGTAACTGGGCGTCCACCCCGTCGCAGAGGCAATGCAGCACCAGGGCGTGGACTTCACGCACCCGGGCGGCGCGGTCATGGGGCACGGCGATCTGCACGTCGGTCTCGCGCAGCACCGCCGCCAGGGTGCCGCCGGTCCGGCCGCAGAGCGCGATCACCGTCATGTCCCGCTCGTGCGCGGCCTGCACGGCCTCCAGCACCACGGCGTCTTCCCCGCTGACGGAGAGCGCCACCAGCACGTCGCCCGCCTGGCCGAGGGCGCGCACCTGGCGCGCGAGCGCCGCGGCGTCGGGCTCGCCCGGGCCGGCGCCCATCCAGGCGTTGCCCGGCACCAGCGCCAGCGCGGCCAGTTCGGGCCGTTCGCGTTCGAACCCGCCCACGCACAGCGCGGCGAAGAGTTGGGCATCGGCAGCGGAAGGCCCGCTGCCGCAGGCCAGCACCTTGGCCCCGCTGGTCACGCAGGCGAGGATGGCCTGGATGGCGGAACCGATGGGATGGCTGAGCGCCTGGGCGGCCTGGTATTTCAGGTCGGCGCTGTCGATGAAGTGCTGTTGGATGCGTTGCTCGAGCATGGGGCGTGGATGATACCCAACGGTGTAGCGGGCGGTTCGAGAGGCCATTTCACCCCAACCCGGCACGCCGCCGCCGAAAGACCTGGGGCGGGTGCTTGGAATTTTGTAGCAAAGGGTTGCGCTGGCGCCGGGCCCGCCACGGGATCGGCTCGGCAGGGCACCGCCATCCGCCGCGGTTCATTCAACCGGCGTCGAAGGCGCCGCGCAGCCATTCGATGGATGCGCCGCCGCCCACGCCCTCCACCAGCACCGCGTCGAACCGGCAGGGCGGCGGCGCGGGCCAGCGCATCAGGTAGTGGCGTGCCGCGAGCACGACGCGTTGCTGCTTGATGGCGCCGATGCTGCCGCCCGCGCCGCCGAAGCCCCGGCCGGCGCGGCTGCGCACTTCGACGAACACCAGCGTGCCGTCGCGCTCGCGCATGATCAGGTCGATTTCGCCGCCGCCGCGGCCCGGCGTCCGATAATTGCGCTCCACCAGCATCAGCCGGGCGGCCAGCAGATGCGCAAGCGCCCGGTCTTCCGCCGCGTTGCCCTGGTCCCGCGTGGTGCGCGCCGCCTTCTTCGCCGGCCCGTCCGCCGTGGCGGCCCGGTCCGCCCCCCTACCGAAGTTCTTGCCAAGGAATCCCATTGAGCGCCTCTTTCGCTTCAGCCCTGAGTGCCGCGCGCGATGCGGCGGCCAGCCAGCATTATCCGCAGGGCACGCTCTACGTCGTCGCCACGCCCATCGGCAACCTGGCCGACATCACCCTGCGCGCGCTGCACGTGCTGCAACTGGCGGACACCATCGCCTGCGAGGACACCCGCCACACGCAGTCGCTGCTGCGCGCCTACGGCATCGACAAGGCCGGAGCCCAGCTGCTGGCCGTGCACCAGCACAACGAGGCCGAGGCGTCGGACGGGGTGGTGGAGCGGCTGCGCGCCGGCCAGCGGGTGGCCTATGTCAGCGACGCCGGCACGCCGGGCGTGAGCGACCCGGGCGCCCGCCTGGCCCACGCCGTCGCCGCCGCCGGCCTGCGCTGCCTGCCCCTGCCCGGGGCCAGCAGCGTGACCACCGCGCTGAGCGCGGCGGGCGCGGTGGCCCATGCCCCTGGCGCCGGCGGGTTTCTGTTCGCGGGCTTTCTGCCGACCCGGGGTGCGGAGCGCTCCGCCGCGGTGCAGGCGCTGGCGCTCGAGCCGCGCTGCGTGGTGCTGCTGGAGGCCCCCCACCGCATCGAGGAACTGGGCCGGGCGCTGGCGGTGCTGGGCGAGCGGCCCGTGACGCTGGCGCGTGAGCTCACCAAGCAGTTCGAGGAGATTACCACCCACCCGGCCAGCGCGCTGGCGCAATGGCTGGGCGGCAACCCGCAGCGCGCCCGTGGCGAATTCGTGGTGCTGGTGCACCCGGCGCAGGCGATGGAAAGCGACGGCGACGCCGAAGGCCGGCGGGTGCTGCGGCTGCTGCTGGCCGAGCTGCCGCTCAAGACCGCCGTCAAGGTGGCGGCCGACCTGACCGGCCAGCCGCGCAACGCGCTCTACGAACTCGCGCTGCAACTGCGGCGGGAGGGGGACGGCGCGGACGACACCGATCAGTAGGCAGGCTGTCGGCTGTCGGCTGTCGGCTAGTGGCTGGGAGTCGGGGGATCGGGGGTCGGGGGTCGGGTCTCCGCCCTGCACCTTCTCAGATGATTTCATGCCCTCGCGCCCGCCGCACCAGGGCCTAATGCTATAAATCCAATAGCAAGGACCCACTTCCCGCGGAACGCATGCATGGCGCCCCCGGCACCGCACGCTTCAGCCCCGGCTGTAGGCCAGCCCCGTCGCCACGCCGCCGAACAGGTCGCCTTCGACCTGCGGCACGCCAGGAAGCGCCTGCGCCAGCACCTCGCGCAGCGGCCGCAACGCGGACGATCCACCGGTCAGGTAGATCGCGCCGATGTCCTGCTGCCGCAGCCCGGCGGCTCCCACGCAGGCCACCGCGCAGCCGGCCACCTGGCGCAGCAAGCCGTCCAGATGCCGTGCCAGGTCGTCGGGCGTGACCGCTGCGGTCAGCTCCCGTTCCAGCCAGTCCAGTGCGATGGTCGCCGTGGCATCCGAGCGCGAGGCGCCGATCTTGGCCTGCTCCACCGCATTCGCGAGCCGGTGCCCCCAGCGCTCGTTCAGCACCGTCATCAGCCGGTCGTGCAACTGCAAGTCGGCGTAGTCGGAACGCAGCTGCTGGGCCTCGCGCACCGACTTCTGGGCGTATTGCCACTGGATCAGATGCCAGGTCGACAGGTCGAAGAACACGCGGCTCGGCACCTCGCGCCCGCGGGGGCCGATGTGGCGAAAGCCCAGGTAACCCATGACCTGCTCGAGGTTCAGGCGGCGGTCGAAGTCGGTGCCGCCGATGTGCACGCCGGTGGTCGCCAGCACGTCGCCGCTGCGGTCGGCCGCCTCGCGGCGCCCGGGCCCCAGCCGCACGACGGTGAAGTCGGAGGTGCCGCCGCCGACGTCGACCACCAGTACCAGGGACTCCCCGGCCATGCGCTGCTCGTAGTCCAGCGCGGCGGCGATCGGCTCGAACTGGAAGGTCACCTGGGTGAAGCCGGCATCCGCGGCGGCCCGGCCCAGGGCTTCCTCGGCCATGCGGTCGCGCGCGGGGTCGTCGTCGACGAAGTGCACCGGCCGGCCCAGTACCACGCGCTCGGGCATCTCGCCGTGGAGGGCGCTGCGCACTTGCACGGCGATGTGGCGCATGAACATCCCGATGATGTCCTGGTAGCTCACCAACGTGTCGTGCACCGAGGTCTTGTCCTGCAGCAGCGTGCTGCCCAGCAGGCTCTTGAGCGAGCGCATCAGCCGCCCCTCGGCCCCGTCGAGGTATTGGTGCATCGCGTCGCGCCCGTAGTGGGTGGTGCGGTCTTCCGTGTTGAAGAAGAGCGCCGTGGGCATGATGGTGGCGCCCTGGCCGTCGAGCGGAATCAGCCGCGCGCCGCTCGAATCCGCCGTCTGCAGGGAGGCCGCGGAATTGGAAGTGCCGAAGTCGATACCGAGGATGGAGCCGGGGAGAGTCGCCATGGAAAAACGGAAAGGATCTGGTGGTGAACGAAGGTGGATCGGCCGGGACGGGAGGGGCCATCAGGGCCGCCGTCGATGCAGGGCCGACCAAGGGGCACCAGGGCTCGCGGCATCGCCCGGACGCCGGTGCAAGTTCCGCATCCGCTCATGGCTGCGCAATGCCTCCCGCGATGGCTCGGCGCATTCCAGGAATGCGTCACCCCAACCCCGTCGCGGCAGAACCGCGGCAACGGCCGGTAGCGGCATGCGCGCCACGGATGCTCCTTGAGCATCCTGATCTGCTCAACTACCAGTGCCCGAGGCCGCCATCGGCAAAAACAAAAACGCCCACTGAAGAGTGGGCGTTTTCGTCGTGGTAGCAAACTACCGATGTTGGTTGCGCGAGAAGGATTTGAACCTCCGACCTTTGGGTTATGAGCCCAACGAGCTACCAGACTGCTCCATCGCGCGGCAAGATTGAATTATAGCTTACTTTGCGGCTTCTGCGGAAGAATCTGCATTTTCTTCTGCAGCACGTTCCACAAGCTCGACGAATGCCATCGGGGCGTTGTCGCCCACGCGGAAGCCCATCTTCAGAATGCGGGTGTAGCCGCCTGGACGCGCCTTGAAGCGGGGGCCCAGGTCGTTAAACAGCTTGGTCACGCTGTCACGGTCGCGCAGGCGGTTGAAGGCCAGGCGGCGGTTGGCCAGGGTGTCTTCCTTGGCGAGGGTGATCATGGGCTCGATCACGCGGCGCAGTTCCTTGGCCTTGGGCAGAGTGGTCTTGATGGCCTCGTGCTCGATGAGCGAGTTCATCATGTTCTGCAGCATCGCCAGGCGGTGCGAAGAAGTGCGGTTGAGTTTGCGAAGGCCGTGTCCGTGACGCATGGTGCTGTTTCCTTGTCTGTAATTAAAACGGGCAGCCGTATCAGGTACTGCCCGGTGCACTGCTCTTTTCTTGAAAGAGCCAAAAATTATAACTTAACGCTTGTCCAGGCCGGCTGGCGGCCAGTTTTCCAGCTTCATGCCCAGCGTCAAGCCGCGCGAAGCCAGGACTTCCTTGATCTCGTTGAGCGACTTGCGACCCAGGTTGGGGGTCTTGAGCAGTTCGTTCTCGGTACGTTGGATCAGGTCGCCGATGTAGTAGATGTTCTCGGCCTTCAGGCAGTTGGCCGAGCGCACGGTCAGTTCCAGCTCGTCCACCGGACGCAGCAGGATCGGATCGAACGTGGCATTGCCGCGTGGGCCGGCCGGCGCATCGAAGGCCGCCAGTTCGCCGCCTTCCAGCTGTGCGAACACCGCCAGTTGCTCGACGAGGATCTTGGCCGAGGCACGCACCGCATCTTCCGCGGTGATGGCGCCGTTGGTTTCGATCTCGACCACCAGCTTGTCCAGGTCGGTACGCTGTTCCACACGGGCGCTTTCGACCGTGTAGCTCACGCGCTTGACCGGCGAGAACGAAGCGTCCAGCACGATGCGGCCGATCGACTTGGTCGATTCATCGGCATAGCGGCGCAGGTTGCCGGGCACGTAGCCACGGCCCTTTTCGACCTTGATCTGCATGTCGAGCTTGCCGCCGGCGGACAGGTGAGCGATCACGTGGTCCGGATTGACGATCTCGACGTCGTGCGGCGTCTGGATGTCGCGTGCGGTCACGACGCCTTCGCCGTCCTTGCGCAGGCTCAGGGTCACTTCGTCACGGTTGTGGAGCTTGAACACCACGCCCTTGAGGTTCAGAAGGATGTTGACCACGTCTTCTTGAACGCCGTCGATCGACGAGTACTCATGCAGGACCCCTGCAATCGTGACTTCAGTTGCTGCGTAACCCACCATGGACGACAGCAGCACACGGCGGATGGCGTTACCCAACGTGTGGCCGTAGCCCCGTTCGAACGGCTCCAGTGCGACCTTGGCACGGTTGTGGCCAAGCTGCTCGACATTGATTGCTTTGGGCTTCAGCAAATTGGTTTGCATGCAAACTTCCTCTCAATACCCCCAGCTCGTTACACCGGTAAGGCTGTGAAGCGCCTAAACCGCGATGCCTCGCGGTTCAGGAACGGATTTCTCGAAATCGGAGATCAGTGCGGATTAACGCGAGTACAACTCGACGATCAGCGATTCGTTGATGTCGGCGCCGAATTCATCACGATCCGGCACCTTCTTGAAGACGCCTTCTGCCTTGTCGGCATTGACTTCCACCCAGGCGGGCAGGCCGACTTGCTGTGCCAGCTGCAGGGCTTCGACGATGCGGTTCTGCTTCTTGGACTTTTCGCGCACGGCCACGACGTCGCCGGTCTTGACCAGGTACGACGCGATGTTGACCGACTGGCCGTTCACGGTGATCGCCTTGTGCGACACCAGCTGGCGTGCTTCGGCGCGCGTGGAGCCGAAGCCCATGCGGTACACGACGTTGTCCAGGCGCGATTCCAGCAGCGACAGCAGGTTGGCGCCGGTGTTGCCCTTGCGGCGGTCGGCGGCTTCGAAGTAGCGGCGGAATTGCTTTTCCAGCACGCCATACATGCGCTTGACCTTCTGCTTTTCGCGCAGTTGCAGACCGTAGTCGGAGGTACGCTGACCTGAGGTGCGGCCGTGCTGGCCTGGCTTGGAGTCGAACTTCGACTTGTCCGCGATGGAGCGGCGCGCGCTCTTCAGGAACAGGTCGGTGCCTTCACGACGGGAGAGTTTGGCCTTGGGGCCGAGGTAACGTGCCACTTGAGCTTCCTTGTGTCATCTTCCGCAACAGCATTGCGGGAGCCACCGCGGCGCCAGGCCTGCGGTGGCGGTGGGCTTCAGAGAAAAGACTTAGATACGACGGCGCTTCTGAGGGCGGCAGCCGTTGTGGGGAACCGGGGTCACGTCGGAGATGGACGTGATGCGGATGCCCAGCGCGCCCAGGGCGCGAACCGACGATTCGCGGCCAGGACCGGGGCCCTTGATCTCGACGTCGAGGTTCTTGATGCCCTGTTCGATCGCAGCGCGACCGGCGACTTCCGATGCCACCTGGGCTGCGAAAGGCGTCGACTTGCGCGAGCCCTTGAAGCCTTGGCCACCGGAGGAAGCCCAGGACAGTGCGTTGCCCTGGCGATCGGTGATTGTGATGATGGTGTTGTTGAACGAAGCATGCACGTGGGCGATGCCGTCCGACACGTTCTTGCGAACCTTTTTGCGAACACGCTGTGCAGCGTTATTGGCAGGAGACTTGGCCATAGTGATCTCTCAGTCTTTACTTCTTGAGTGCCGCTGCGCCCTTGCGCGGACCCTTGCGGGTGCGGGCGTTGGTACGCGTGCGCTGGCCGCGCATCGGCAGGCCGCGACGATGGCGGAAGCCGCGATAGCAGCCGATGTCCATCAGGCGCTTGATGTTCATCGTCGTTTCGCGACGCAGGTCGCCTTCGATCGTGAACTGAGCGATCTGATCGCGAATTTTTTCCAGGTCGCTGTCCGTCAGATCCTTGATCTTCTTGGAGTAAGCGATGTCGCATGCTTCGCAGATCTTGCGAGCACGGGTGCGACCGATGCCAAAGATGGCGGTCAAGCCGATTTCAGCATGCTGATGCGGCGGAATGTTGATGCCAGCGATACGTGCCATGTGCGTCCTCTAATACTTTCCAGTCAACCTTGGCGCTGCTTGTGACGCAGATCCGTGCAGATCACGCGCACCACACCCTTGCGGCGGATGATCTTGCAGTTGCGGCAGATTTTCTTGACCGAAGCCGAAACTCTCATTTCATTCTCCTAAAACTTGCCATTCGTCCCGGCCACAGCGCGGAACACAAAAATTTTGCGCCCGCGATGATCGAAGGCATCAATAACCGTAACTTGCTCAGGCGAACCCGCGACTATAGCGCAGTTCTCTGAAACACCCCAGACTCACGTTCCGGGCGTCGCTTTGAAGTTCGCCTTTTTGAGGAGCGATTCGTACTGCTGCGACATCATGTAGTTCTGGACCTGGGCCATGAAGTCCATGGTCACCACCACAATGATCAGGAGCGACGTGCCACCGAAATAGAACGGAACGTTGTATTTCAGGATCAGGAACTCCGGCAGCAGGCAGACGAACGTGATGTACACGGCGCCCGCCAACGTGAGGCGAACCAGAATCTTGTCGATGTAGCGGGCGGTCTGTTCGCCAGGACGGATCCCGGGGATGAACGCGCCACTCTTCTTCAGGTTGTCGGCGGTCTCGCGGCTGTTGAACACGAGGGCCGTGTAGAAGAAGCAGAAGAACACGATGGCCGCGGCGTAGAACATCACGTACACCGGCTGACCGGGGGTCAGGGCGCTCGAGATGTCGCGCAGCCAGCGCATCGACTCGCCCGCGCTGAACCAGTTCACCACCGTTGCGGGCAGCAGGATGATCGACGACGCGAAGATCGGCGGAATCACGCCAGCCATGTTCAGCTTCAGGGGCAGGTGCGACGACTGACCGCCGTAGACCTTGTTGCCGACCTGGCGCCGCGCATAGTTCACGAGGATCTTGCGCTGTCCACGCTCCACGAACACCACGAAGTACGTCACCAGACCGACCACGATCACGATGAAGATGGCAGCCAGGATGCTCATCGCACCGGTACGCACCAACTCCAGCAGGCCACCGATCGAGCTGGGCAAGCCAGCGGCGATGCCCGCAAAGATCAGGATCGAGATGCCGTTTCCCAGGCCGCGTTCGGTGATCTGCTCGCCCAGCCACATGAGGAACATGGTGCCGGCCGTCAGGCTCACCATCGCCGTCATGCGGAAGCCGAAACCTGGAGAGAGCACCAGGCCGGCCGAGCTTTCCAGCGCCACGGCGATGCCGAGCGACTGGAAGATCGCCAGGCCCAGCGTGCCGTAGCGGGTGTACTGCGTGATCTTCCTGCGGCCCGACTCGCCTTCCTTCTTCAACTGCTCGAACGTCGGAATGACGTAGGTCATCAGCTGCATGATGATCGATGCCGAGATGTACGGCATGATCCCCAGAGCGAAGACCGTGAAGCGCGAGAGCGCCCCACCCGAGAACATGTTGAACAGATTCAGGATGCCGCCTTGCTGGCCACTGAAAAGCTGCTGCAGCTGCGCCGGATCGATGCCGGGCACTGGGATGTGCGCGCCAATGCGATACACGACCAACGCCAGCAGCAGAAAAACCAGCCGGCGACGCAGGTCGCCGAACTTACCGGTTTTCGCAATTTGAGCTGCGTTCGTAGCCACGGGTGCCTTCCTTCAGAACCGAATCAGGCCAGGCTGCCGCCGGAGGCTTCGATCGCCGTCTTGGCAGCGGCGGTCGCGCCGATGCCCGTCAGCTTCACAGCCTTCGTCAGGGAACCGGTGTTGATCACCTTCACGACCTTGGCGCGTTGGCCCACCAGACCGGCGCTCTTGAGCGCCAGCAGGTCGACTTCGGCCAGGCCGAGCTGTTCCAGGGCGGCCAGCGTCACTTCTGCATTGAACTTCAGCAGGTGCGACTTGAAACCCCGCTTAGGCAGACGGCGCTGCAGAGGCATTTGACCGCCTTCGAAGCCCACCTTGTGGTAGCCGCCCGAACGCGACTTCTGACCCTTGTGACCACGACCGGCGGTCTTGCCCAGACCGGAGCCGATGCCACGGCCGACGCGGCGCTTGGCGTGCTTGGCTCCAGCTGCGGGCTTGATGCTATTGAGTTCCATCATCAACCTCTCAGAGGACCTTGACCAGATAGCTGATCTTGTTAATCATGCCGCGCACTTCGGGGCTGTCCTGCAGTTCGCTGACGCTGTTCAGCTTGCGCAGGCCCAGGCCGCGCACGGTGGCACGGTGCGATTCCTTGGTGCCGATGGGGCTGCGCACCAGTTGAATCTTGACGGTTTGTTGGGTAGTCATTCCAGCTTCCTATCAGGCGAAGATGTCTTCGACCGTTTTGCCGCGCTTGGCCGCCACGTCCGCAGGAGTGGTCGACTTGATGAGCGCGTCAAAGGTCGCACGGACCATGTTGTAGGGGTTCGACGAACCATGGCTCTTGGCCACGATGTCGGTGATGCCCACCACTTCGAACACAGCGCGCATCGGGCCGCCAGCGATGATGCCGGTACCCTTGGGAGCTGGGTGCAGTTCCACCGATGCAGCGCCGTGATGGCCCTTCACCGAGTGGTGGATGGAGCCGCTCTTGAGCGAGACCTTCACCAGGTTGCGACGGCACTCTTCCATCGCCTTTTGCACGGCTGCCGGCACTTCCTTCGACTTGCCCTTGCCCATGCCCACGCGGCCGTCACCGTCGCCGACCACCGTCAGTGCAGCGAAGCCGAGGATACGGCCGCCCTTCACGACTTTGGTCACGCGGTTGACCGCGATCATCTTCTCGCGCATTCCGTCGTCTTGGCCTTCGGTCTGCACTTTGGGTTGAAATTTAGCCATTTTGTGTATCGCTCCGCTTAGAACTGCAGGCCGGCTTCACGAGCGGCGTCGGCCAGAGCCTTGACGCGGCCGTGGTAGGCAAAGCCTGCACGATCGAATGCAACCTTCTCGACGCCGGCGGCCTTCGCCTTTTCAGCGATGCGCTTGCCGATGGCCTGGGCCGCGGCGGCATTGCCACCCTTGCCCGAGCCGCCCAGTTCCTTGCGCACGTCGGCTTCGGCCGTGGAAGCGCTGGCCAGCACCTTGGTGCCGTCGCCGGAGATCACAGTGGCGTAGATGTGGAGGTTCGTACGGTTCACGGTCAGACGCGCGATGCCTTGCTGGGCAATGCGGATGCGGGTCTGGCGGGCACGACGAAGACGCTGCTCTTTCTTGGTCAACATGTTGCAGCTCCTTATTTCTTCTTGGTCTCTTTGATCGTGACTTTTTCGTCCGCATAGCGGATGCCCTTGCCCTTGTAGGGCTCGGGAGGACGAACGGCACGGATCTCAGCAGCCAATTGGCCGACGCGCTGGCGGTCGGCACCCTTCACCACGATTTCGGTCGGGGTGGGGGTAACGACGGTGATGCCAGCAGGCATCTCGAAGTTCACGGGGTGCGAGTAGCCGACGTTCAGGTTCAGCTTGGCGCCGGAAGCCGCCGCCTTGTAACCCACGCCGATCAGGCTCAGCTTCTTCTCGAAGCCCTTGCTCACGCCCACCACCATGTTGTTCACCAGCTGACGGATGGTGCCGCTCATGGCGTTGGCTTCACGCGATTCATTGGCAGGCTCGAAAGCGAGCTTGCCGTCGTTGTTGGTGACCTTGACCAAGGCGTTCTGGGTCAGGGACAGCGTGCCGCCCGAGCCCTTCACGTTGATCTGGTCGCCATTGATGGACACATCCACGCCAGCGGGGATGGTCACCGGCATTTTTCCTACGCGGGACATTTCAGTTTCTCCTCGATGCCACGGTTAAGCGACGTAGCAAAGCACTTCGCCGCCGACACCGACAGCGCGCGCCTTGCGATCAGTCATCACGCCTTGCGGGGTCGTGACGATGGCAACGCCCAGGCCGTTCATGACCTGCGGGATGGAGTCGCGACCCTTGTACACGCGCAGGCCAGGACGGCTCACGCGCTCGATGCGCTCGATCACCGGACGACCGGCGTAGTACTTCAGTGCGATTTCAAGTTCGGACTTGTTGCCTTCGGTCTTCACTTCGAAGCCGTCGATATAACCTTCGTCCTTCAGCACTTGTGCGATGGCAATCTTCACCTTGGAAGAAGGCACCAGCACGGTGGCCTTGGAGACCATCTGCGCGTTACGGATGCGGGTCAGCAAGTCAGCGATGGGATCACTCATGCTCATGTTGTATCTCTCCTGCCTGCTTACCAGCTGGCCTTGGTGACACCAGGGATGTCGCCGGCAAAAGCCAGTTCACGGATCTTCGCGCGAGCCAGACCGAACTGGCGGAACGTGCCACGTGGACGGCCGGTGATTTCGCAACGGTTGCGCTGACGCGTGGGGTTCGCATTGCGTGGGAGCTTCTGCAGGCCCAGGCGGGCTGCATCACGCTCTTCGTCGCTACGCTTGGCATCGCCAGCGATAGCCTTCAGCTCCGTGTACTTGGCAGCGTACTTGGCGGCCAGTTTTTCGCGCTTCAGTTCGCGCTGGATCAAAGCTACTTTAGCCATACGCCGCCTCAGTTCTTGAACGGGAAACGGAAGCCAGCGAGAAGCGCCTTGGCTTCTTCGTCGGTCTTGGCCGTCGTGGTGATGCTGATGTTGAGACCGCGCAAGGCGTCGACCTTGTCGTACTCGATCTCAGGGAAGATGATCTGCTCTTTGACGCCGATGTTGTAGTTGCCACGGCCATCGAAGGCGCGGCCGGAAATACCACGGAAGTCACGGACGCGGGGCAGGGCCACGGTCACGAAACGGTCCAGGAATTCGTACATCTGAACGCCACGCAGCGTGACCATGCAGCCGATGGCCTGGCCTTCGCGGATCTTGAAACCGGCGATGGCCTTCTTGGCCTTGGTGACCACGGGCTTCTGGCCGGCGATCTTGGTCAGGTCGGCCACGGCGTTGTCCATGACCTTCTTGTCGGAGACGGCTTCGCTCACACCCATGTTCAGGGTGATCTTCGTCAGGCGAGGAACTTCCATCGTCGACGTGTAGCCGAACTGCTTGGTCAGCTCGGGAACGATCTTGTCGCGGTATTGTTGTTGCAGTCGTGCCATGTTGACTCCTTACGCCGCCTTGATTTCAGCGCCGCTGGACTTGAACACGCGAACGCGCGAACCATCCGCCTGCACCTTGATACCAACGCGATCGGCCTTGCCGGTGGCCGCATTGAAGATGGCCACGTTCGATTGGTGGATCGGCATGGACTTTTCCACGATGCCGCCGGTCGAACCCTTCATGGGGTTCGGCTTGACGTGCTTCTTGACCGTGTTGATGCCGTCGATGACCACATGCGAGTCATCGTGGCGCAGCGTCACAGTGCCGCGCTTGCCCTTGTCGCGCCCGGTGAGCACGATCACTTCATCGCCCTTGCGAATCTTGTTCATCGCGAGTCCTTAGAGAACTTCAGGAGCCAGGGACACGATCTTCATGAACTTCTCGGTACGCAGTTCACGCGTCACGGGCCCGAAGATGCGGGTGCCGATGGGCTCCAGCTTTGCATTCAGCAACACTGCAGCGTTGCCATCGAATTTGACGAGCGAGCCGTCGCCGCGGCGAATGCCCTTCGCCGTGCGCACCACAACCGCGCTGTAGACCTCGCCCTTCTTGACGCGGCCACGGGGAGCGGCTTCCTTGACGCTCACCTTGATGATGTCGCCCACGCTAGCGTAGCGACGCTTCGAGCCACCCAGCACCTTGATGCACAGGACGGACTTCGCGCCGGTGTTATCGGCGACGTCTAACCGAGTTTCTGTCTGGATCATTTCAATATTCCCAACTTGCACCAGCAAAAGCGACAGCCCCAGAGAACCTCTCAAGGGCTGAAATCAGCCAGTCAGTCTTGGGCCCGTCGTCCATGCCGCAAACCATTTGCAGCACTTCCGTCTGGGCAGAAACTTCACGCTAATTAACGCGAAGCCCTCGATTGTCGAAGAATTCGGCAGCCGAGTCAAGCGCCCCGTCAGGCGGGAACGGTGGCGTACTGTTGCGCCAGCGCCAAGAAGGCCTCCAGCTGCGGGTCGGCGCCCAGTTCCTCGCGCAGCAGCGCGGCGACGGCGGGCGCCACCTTCGCGGCCAGGCGCGCGTCGAGGAACAGCAGACGGCAGCGGCGCGCCAGCACGTCTTCCACGGTGCGGGCGTACTCGTGGCGGATGGCGAAGCGGACCATGGCCTCGGTCAACCCCGGCGCCAGCTCCACGCCCGCCCCCGGCAACGCTGCGACCGCGGCCGCCTCGGTGCCATAGGAATGCAGCCCCTGGGGGTCGCACAGGCGATGCTGCACGCCGGCTGCGGGAGCGCCCACCACCGGCAGGTCGCTCGTCCTGGACCGGGTGCCGCCAGCCAGCAAGCCCTCGCCGATGCATTTCTGCAGCACGTCCTCGGCCATGGCGCGGTAGGTCGTCCATTTGCCGCCCGTCACCGTGACCAACCCGCTGCGGCCCACCGCCACGGTGTGCTCCCGACTGATGGCCTTGGTGTTGCCGTCGTCGTCCTGCGGCTTGACCAGGGGGCGCAGGCCGACCCAGATGCTGCGCACGTCCGCCGCCGTCGGCGCACGGCGCAGGTAGCGCGCCGACTCTTCCAGGATGAAAGCCACCTCTTCGCGCAGCGCCAGCGGCTCGCGCGCCAGGTCCTGCCGGGGGCTGTCGGTCGTGCCCAGGATGAGCTTGCCCAGCCACGGCACCGCGAACAGCACACGGCCGTCCGCCGTCTTGGGCACCATCAGGGCGTGGTCGGACGGCAGGAACTCGCGGTCCACCACCACGTGCACGCCCTGGCTGGGCGCCACCATGGCCCGCACCGGGTGGCCGGTGGCCTCGCCGTCCTGCTGGCGCAGGCCGTCCACCCAGACCCCGGTGGCGTTGACCACGCAACGGGCGCGAATCTCGAAGCGCCGGCCCGTTTCCGAGTCCTCGCAGACCAGGCCAGCGACCTTGCCGCCCTCGTGGATCAGTTCGCGGGCCGGGCAGTAGTTGACCAGCAGCGCGCCCTGGAGAGCGGAGGTGCGCGCCAGCGCCAGCGCCAGGCGGGCATCGTCGAACTGCCCGTCCCAATATTTCACGCCGCCCTTCAGGCCGTCGGGCCGGGCGGTGGGCAGGCAACGCAAGGCTTCCGTGCGGCCCAGGAACTGGGTGGAGCCCAGGCCGGCCTTGCCGGCGAGGGCGTCGTACATCTTCAGTCCCACGCCGTAGAACGGCGTTTCCCACAACTTGTAGGAAGGCATGACGAAGGCCAGCGGCTGCGCCAGATGGGGGGCGTTGTGCAGCAGCGTCGTGCGTTCATGCAGCGCTTCGCGCACCAGGGCGATGTTGCCCTGGGCCAGGTAGCGCACGCCGCCATGCACCAGCTTGGTCGCGCGCGACGAGGTGCCCTTGGCAAAGTCGTGCGATTCGACCAGCACCACGCGATAGCCGCGCGCCGCCGCGTCCAGTGCCACGCCCAGCCCCGTCGCCCCGCCACCGATCACCGCAAGGTCGTAGGTCACCGGCTCGGCAAGGCGGGCAAGCAGATCGGCGCGGAGGGTGGGCTGTGGGGCGGCAGATACGGTCGTCATGGCGTGCTTTCGAAAAGTGCAGGCAGGCACCGGGCGGTAGGCCTGGCTTTGAATAAGTTCGATTGTGATCTTTTTGATTCCTTTTTGCTCGTTTTTCTGCGCACGGCCACCACTGCCGCGGTGGCTTGCGCAAAAGTAGGCCCTTCCGCCGACGCCCCAGGGTTAGTACCGAGACCCGAAAACGACACCTCCCCTCCCCCGCGCTTTACCTTCAGAAACAACCCGCTTAGGCTCACGACCGATCCGAAAGCCTTCTGGCGCCGCCTGATTCCGGACCGAGCCGGACCGGACCGGCATTGCCGCGAACCTCCCTTGAAAGACCCGTTATGAAGAAAATGCGCACGCTGTCCCTCGCCGCCCTCGGCAGTCTGTCGACCCTTGCCATGGCCCAGACGGCCATGGGCGGCAGCAGTGTCACGATGTACGGCCTGATGGACCTGGGCGTGGCCCACGTGACCGGCCTGCCCGGCGGCAGCCTCACCAGCCTGACGAGCGGCAACATGGAAGGTTCGCGCCTGGGCTTCAAGGGCAATGAAGACCTGGGTGGCGGCTACCGCGCCATCTTCACGATGGAAGCGCGGATCGAGGCCGACAACGGCACGCTCAGCAACCGTCCGCCCTCGCAGGGCCGGCTGCCCGACCGCCTGAGCACGGCGACGTCGCTGGGCCTGCCCGCGGCCCTGCAGCCCGCCGTGTCGGCCGTGGCGGCGCAGATCGGCTCGTCGGTGGGCGTGAACCTGGGCAACAACTTCTTCGACCGGCAGATCTTCACCGGCCTGGTGACGCCCTTCGGCGCCTTCACCGTGGGCCGCCAGTACACGCCCGGATACCTGGCCACCGCCAGCTTCGACGTGATGAAGACCGAGTCCAGCCTGTCCCTGGGCCAGCTGGTGGCGATTCCCGCCTCGTTCGACATCCGCGTCAGCAACTCGCTGCAGTACGGCCTGCAGAAGGACGGCATCACGGCCACCGCGATGTACGCCGCCGGCGAAGTCGCCGGCCGCCCGAGCGCGCGCCGCCTGTGGGGCCTGATGGCCATGTACAAAGGCAACGGCTACTCGTTCGGCGGCGGCTACAACACCCGCAACAACGAGCTGGGTCAGAAGTCGCTGACCAACGCCATCGTCGGCGCGACCGTGGATGTCGGCCCCGGCACTCTGTCGGGCCAGTACGCCACCATCAAGGACGACCACCCCACCGACCTGTCCAGCATCGGCGCGGCCCTGTCGGCCAACCCGGCCACTGCCCCCGTCGCCGGGCTGGTACAGAACGCGTTCATCCAGGGCTTCCGGCAGGACGCGCGGCTCTTCCAGGTGGGCTACCGCATCACCAGCGGCGCGCACACCGTGGCGGTGGCCTACAACAACATGAACGACCGCCGGCCGTTCAACGCCGACCGTTACTCCTACGGCGCGGCCTATACCTATGCGCTGTCCAAGCGCACCGACCTGAACGCCGTGCTGACGCACCTGGAGAACAAGAACACCTCGCAGGACGCGCTGGGCGGCAACGGCTACATCGGCGGCGTGGCCGCGGCGCCGGGCAAGGACGTCAACAGCCTCGCGCTGTCGATCCGCCACCGCTTCTGACCCGGCTTGGCGCCCGGGCCACACGGCCAACCCCCTCCCCCGCAAGGGGGATTTTTTTTGCCCGCCGGAGGTCACAGGGTTACCGTGCCCGGTTCGTTTCTTTTCGCTTTAGAGTCGGAACGTTGCGGCGACAGGCCGCCGTGAACCCGCACCGCCCTGAAGGACCCCGACCCCGTGAACACCAACCCCCGCCAGTTGCGCCTGCTCGATGAAGTGCGCACGCGCCAGTCCGCCACGGTCGAGGACCTGGCCGAGACGCTCGGCGTGGCGCTGCAGACCGTGCGGCGCGACGTGCAGCGGCTGGCCGAGCTGGGCCTGGTGCGGCGCTTCCACGGCGGCGTGCGCATGCCGGTGTCCACCGTCGAGAACATCGCCCACACCCAGCGCGAGACGCTGCATGCCGACGGCAAGGCCCGCATCGCCCGCGCCGTGGCCAGCCAGGTGCCCAACGACTGCTCGCTGATCCTCAACATCGGCACCACCACCGAGGCCATCGCCCGGGCGCTGCTGCAGCACCGGGGGCTGCGCGTCATCACCAACCACCTGAACGTGGCCGCCATCCTGAGCGGCAATCCCGACTTCGAGGTCATCGTGGCCGGCGGCGTGGTGCGCTCGCGCGACCGGGGCATCGTGGGCGAGGCGGCGGTGGACTTCATCCGCCAGTTCAAGGTGGACATCGCGCTCATCGGCATCTCCGGCATCGAGGCGGACGGCACGCTGCGCGACTTCGACTACCGCGAGGTGAAGGTCGCGCAGACCATCATCGCCCAGGCCCGCGAGGTGTGGCTGGCCGCCGACCACAGCAAGTTCAGCCGCGCCGCCATGGTGCAGGCCGCCACGCTGTCGCAGATCCATCGCCTGTTCACCGACGCGCCACCGCCCGAGCCCTTCCCTGCGCTGCTGCGCGACGCCGGCGTGGACTGCATGATTGCATGTACATCCCCCTGAGGCGCTGCGCGCCTTCCCCCTTCTCTCGCCGGGCTGCGCCCGGCGGGAAGGGGGACACCGCCAGCGCGGCGGGGCGGCCCTTGCGCGGCGGTTGCTGGCATTGCGCCGCGCGTGTATCCAGCGCGGCGCCCCATGCCAGCAGTACAACGCAAATCCAACACCTTCTCTCACCATGACCTACCTTCTCGCACTCGACCAAGGCACCTCCAGCTCCCGCAGCATCGTCTTCGACGAACGCGGCCACATCGTGGCGCAGGCGCAGCAGGAGCTGCAGCAGATCTACCCGCAGCCCGGCTGGGTGGAGCACGACCCGCATGAGATCTGGCGCACGCAGCTGGCCACGGCCCGGCAGGCGCTGGCCGACGCCGGCATCCACGCCCGCGAAGTGCACGCCCTGGGCATCACCAACCAGCGCGAGACCACGGTGCTCTGGAACCGCCGCACCGGCCAGCCCGTGCACCACGCCATCGTCTGGCAGGACCGCCGGGCAGAGCCCGCCTGCGCGCAGCTGCGCGAGCAGGGGCATGAAGCCACCATCCACGGCAAGACCGGCCTGCGCGTGGACGCCTACTTCTCGGCCACCAAGCTGCAATGGCTGCTGGACCACGTGCCCGGCGCCCGCGAGCAGGCCGAGCGCGGCGACCTGGCCTTCGGCACGGTGGACAGCTGGCTGATCTGGCAGCTGACCCATGGCCAGGTGCATGCGACCGACGTGACCAACGCCGCGCGCACCATGCTCTTCAACATCCACACCAACCAGTGGGACGACGAGCTGCTGGCCCTGCTGCGCATCCCGCGCGCGCTGATGCCCGCCGTGCAGCCCTCGGCCAGCCACTTCTGCGACGTGGCGCCCGACCTGCTGGGCCATGCCATCCGCGTGGGCGGCGTGGCGGGCGACCAGCAGAGCGCCCTCTTCGGCCAGGCCTGCTTCTCCGCCGGCATGGCCAAGAACACCTACGGCACCGGCTGCTTTTTGCTGATGCACACGGGCGATCGCTTCCAGGCCTCGGCCAACGGGCTCATCACCACGTCGGCCGCCCAGCCCGGCGACCGGCCCGAATACGCCATGGAAGGCAGCGTGTTCGTGGGCGGCGCCGTGGTGCAGTGGCTGCGCGACGGGCTGCGCGCCATTGCGTCGAGCAACGAGGTGCAGTCGCTGGCCGAAAGCGTGCCCGACTCCGGCGGCGTGATGATGGTGCCCGCCTTCACCGGCCTGGGCGCGCCCTACTGGAAGCCCGACGCGCGCGGCACCATCACGGGCCTGACGCGCGGCACCACCCTGGCGCACATCGCCCGCGCATCGCTGGAAAGCATCGCCTACCAGAGCGCCGCACTGCTGCAGGCCATGAGCCGCGACGCCGTGGCCGCCGGCGGCGCGCCGGTGAGCGAGCTGCGCGTGGACGGCGGCGCCTGCGTGAACGACCTGTTGATGCAGTTCCAGGCCGACCTGCTGGGCATTCCGGTGGTGCGGCCGGCCGTGGTGGAAACCACCGCCCTGGGCGCGGCCTACCTGGCGGGCCTGTCCAGCGGCGTCTATGGCGGCACGGGCGACCTGTCGGCGCTCTGGCGTGCCGAGCGGCGCTTCATCCCCACGCTGGGCCAGGCGCGGGCGCAGGAACTGATGGCGCGCTGGGACCACGCCGTGCGCCAGGCCACGCTGGACTGACGAGGCCGACCGGGGGGCGAAGGCTGGCGCTACCATCCGGCGTCTTCCTCCAACCCACCGCAGCGCACCATGACCGACTCCCGCTCCGCAGCCCCATCCACCCACCCCGCCATCGCCTTCATCGGTGGCGGCAACATGGCCAGCGCCATCATCGGCGGGCTGATCCGCCAGGGCGTGCCGGCCGACCGCATCGACGTGGTGGAGCCTTGGGACCAGGCCCGCGCCGCGCTGCTGCAGCACCACGGCATCACCGCGCTGGAACAGGCCGGCGCGGCGCTGGAGCGCGCCGAGCTGGTGGTCTGGGCCGTCAAGCCGCAGACCTTCAAGGAAGCCGCCGCCGCCGTGCGCCCCTTCACCAGCCGTGCCGTGCACCTGAGCGTGGCGGCCGGCATCCGCTCGGACAGCATCGCCGCCTGGCTGGGCACCGAGCGCATCGTGCGCACCATGCCCAACACACCCGCGCTCATCGGGCGCGGCATGACCGCCCTCTTCGCCCGCCCCGCCGTCACGCCGCCCGACCGGGCGCTGGTGGAGCGCACGCTCGAAAGCACCGGCGACCTGTTGTGGGTGGAGCAGGAGGCGCAGCTGGACGCGGTCACCGCGCTCTCGGGCTCGGGCCCGGCCTATGTGTTCTTCTTCCTCGAAGCCATGACGCAGGCCGGCGTGGAGATGGGCCTCGCGGCCGAGCAGGCGCACCGCCTGGCCGTGGGCACCTTCACCGGCGCGGCCGAGCTGGCGCGCCGTTCCGACGAATCGCCCGCCGTGCTGCGCCAGCGCGTCACCTCCAAGGGCGGCACCACCTATGCGGCCATCACCTCGATGGAGCAAAGCGGCATGGCGCAGAAGTTCGCGCAGGCGCTGCATGCCGCAAAGGACCGCGCCAAGGAACTGGGCGACGAATTCGGCGCCTGAGCCTTCAGGCGACACCTTCTCGGCGGTCCAGCAGTTCCGCCAGCCGGCGCACCGCATGCGCCACGGTCTGCGCCCGCACCGCCGCGCGGTCGCCGTCGAAGCGGCACCGCTGCGTGACGGTTTCGCCGCCCACGCACCAGCCGAACCACACCGTGCCGACCGGCTTGTCGGCACTGCCGCCGCCCGGCCCCGCCACGCCGGTGACGGCCACCGCCACCGAAGCGCTCGACCGGTCCACGGCCCCCTCGGCCATGGCGCGGGCCACCGGCTCGCTCACCGCGCCGTGGGCGGCGATGAGGTCGGCGGGCACACCCAGCAGTTCGGTCTTGGCGTCGTTGGAATAGGTGACGAAGCCGCGCTCGAACCAGGCGCTGGAGCCGGCCAGGTCGGTGCAGGCGGCGGCGATCAGCCCGCCGGTGCAGCTCTCGGCCGTGGCCAGCATCCAGCCCCGGGCGGCCAGCCGGGCCGAAACATGGGTCAAATCAGCCTCCAGCGCTTGATATTCCTGCACATTCAGCTCACTTTTTAATAGCAAACATCACCAGAACCAGCGCCAGAGCGCGATGACCAGCAGCGTGCAGAACGCCGCCACCAGGTCGTCGAACAGGATGCCGAAGCCCCCGCGCCAGCCGAAGCCTTTGAAGCAGCCGTCGGCCCAGCGCACCGGGCCGGGCTTGGCGGCGTCGAAATAGCGGAAGAGCGCGAACGCCGCCATTTGCCCCCAGAAGCCCATGGGCATGGCCAGCCAGAGCACGAGCCAGATGGCGACGATCTCGTCCCACACGATGCTGCCCGGGTCGGCCACGCCCATGTGGCGCGCCGCCACCGTGCAGGCCCACCAGCCCACCAGCAGCGACACGGCGATGACGACGCCGATGGCCAGGGGCGGCAGCCACGCCTGCAGCACCAGATAGGCCAGCCAGCCCCAGGCCGTGCCCACCGTGCCCGGCGCCACGCGCGACAGGCCGCTGCCGAAACCCAGGGCGATGAAATGCGCGGGGTGCGACAGCAGGAAGCCGCGCAGCGCGTGCGGCGCCATGCGGGGAGCGGAATCGGAGGAAGGCATGGATGGCGGGAAGGAGGGGTGGGGATGAAGGTCGATGGTAGCCCGGGCGCGCCCGTCAGCTTCCGGTGGAGGCATGCCGCCTGAGCCCCGCGCCCCACGCCGCGAAGGCCAGCGCCAGGAAGGCGAAGCCCGCCAGCGGCGACAGCCAGCCGACCCAGCCCGGCGCGCCCAGAGGGTCGGGCCGCTGCAGTATGGCCAGGGCCGGGTAGTAGCTCACCGCCGCCAGCGGCACGGCGAAGGTCAGCAGCCGCCGGAACCAGCGGGCGTAGATGGCCAGCGGGTACTGGCCGGCCTCCACGCCGCCATAGGTGAAGACGTTGGCAATCTCCAGGCTCTCCACCGTCCAGAAGGCCAGCGTGCCCTGCAGCACCAGAATGCCCAAAAACAGCGCCACGCCGCCGGCCAGCGCGAAGAGCGCCAGCGCGATGGTGGCGGGCGTCCACGCGATGCCGGCCTGCGCCGTGGCGAAGGCGATCACCAGCGCGGCCTGCAGCAGCCGGCCCAGCCGGCTCAGGCGCACGTCCTGCCCCATGAGCTGCAGCGCCAGCGGGCGCGGCCGCAGCAGCAGCCGGTCGAAGGCGCCGGTGCGCAGCAGCTCGGTGCCCAGCACGTCGAAGCCGCGCCCCAGGCCGTCGGCCACGGCGAACATGGCGTTGACCAGGCCGTAGAACAGCGCCACCTCGCCGATGCCCCAGCCCTGCACCGCGCCGAAGCGGTTGAATAGCGCCCACACGGCGACCACCTCGATGCCTGTGGCGAGGAACTGCCCCACCGTCAGCAGCAGCGCCGAGCCGGGATAGCGCATCTGCCCGGAGAGCGACGCGCCGGCCAGGCGGATGAACAGCGCGAAGGAGCCCATGCTCAGCCGCCCTGGATGTCGAGCCGCGCCAGCGTGCGGGCCAGCGCCACCCGCCCGAGCGTGACCAGCGCGGCGACCCAGAAGGCCTGCAGCGCCAGCCCGCCCAGGGCGTCCCACCCCGCCAGGCGGCCGAAGTAGAGGCGCACGGGAATGTCCAGCAGCCCGGCCAGCGGCTGCACCAGCAGCGCGGCCTGCCAGGCGTCGGGCATGAGCGCCAGCGGCAGCAGGTTGCCCGACAGCACGACCACCGCCGGCACGGCGAAGGCGTTGATGCCCCGCGCATCCAGCGCCGCCGTGGCCGCCACGTTGAGCAGCATCACCAGCGCGGTGGAAAGCCACAGCGCCAGCAGCAGGGACGCGGCGAACAGCACCCCGGCCAACGCCCCGGCCGGCGGCTGCCAGCCCCATTCGGCATGGCCCGCCAGCGGCAGCGCCACGGCGGAAAAGCCCAGCATCAACGCCACACGCGGCAGCACGCGCGCGGCGATCCAGCCGGCCGTGCGCGCAAACCAGAAGGCGTAGGCGTCGACTGGGCGCAGCCGGTCATAGGCCACCGCGCCGGTGCGCACGGCCTGCGCCACTTCGGGGTCGCCGCCCCAGGGCAGCAACGCCAGCAGGCCCTGGGCGATCCAGGTGTAGGTGATGGCCTGCGCCAGCGGCATGGCGCTGCCTCCCCCCTGCCCGCCCGCATAGAACGCGGCCAGCACCATCACCTTGATGCCGCCCCACCAGCACTGGGTGACGAAGCCGGCGAGCGCGGCGGAGCGGTACTGCAGCATCTGCAGAAAGCGCGAGCTGAACGCGGCGGCGTAGGGGCGCCAGCGGGCCGCCGCCCCGGCGTGCGCCGGCCTCATTCGTGCGCTCCGTGCAGGGCGTAGAAGCGCGTGATGACCTCCTCGATGGGCAGCGCCTCCAGGCGGATGTCTTCCACCGCATGGGCCGCCGCCACCTGGGCGATCAGCACGGGTGCGGCCACCACCGTCGGGTCGAACGCCAGCACCAGGCGCTGCGCCTCGCGGGCGTGCACGGCCACGCCCGGCAGCGCCAGGTCGTGCGGCGCGGGGCCGGCGAAGTCCACCACCAGCCGGCGCTCGGCCAGCACCTCTGCGCGCAGCGCATCGACCGGCGCATCGGCCAGCACCCGGCCGTGGCCGATCACGATGACGCGGCTGGCCAGCGCCTCGATGTCGTGCATGTCGTGCGTGGTCAGCAGCACGGTGGTGCCGCGCTCGCGGTTGGCGCGCAGCACGAAGTCGCGCACCGCCAGCTTGGAGGGCGCGTCCAGGCCGATGGTGGGCTCGTCCAGGAACAGGATGGCGGGCTCGTGCAGCAGCGCCGCCGCGATCTCGGCCCGCATGCGCTGGCCCAGCGACAGCTGCCGCACCGGCTGCGCCAGCACGCCTTCGAGCCGCAGCAGCGCGACCAGCTCGTCGCGGGTGGCGCGAAAGCGCACCGGGTCGACGCGGTAGATGTCGCGCAGCAGCGCGAAGCCGTCCTCCACCGGCAGATCCCACCAGAGCTGGCTGCGCTGGCCGAACACCACGCCGATGCCGGCCACGTGCCGCTCCCGGTCGGCAAACGGGTCGCGGCCATCGACCCGCACCGTGCCGCCGTCGGGCCGCAGGATGCCCGAGAGGATCTTGATGGTGGTGGACTTGCCTGCGCCGTTGGGGCCGACGAAGCCCAGCAGCTCGCCACGCTGCAGCGCGAACGTCACGCCCGAGAGCGCCTGCACCGTGCGGTGGCGGCGGTGGACCACACCGCGCACGGCGCCCCAGAGGCCGGGGGCGCGCTCGGCCACGCGGTAGGTCTTGACGAGGTTCTGGACGGCGATGTGCGGCTGCGGCATGGGGGCGCGATGATAGTGCCGGCGGCGGCCGCCCCGGGGGGTCAGTGCCCCCGGCGCGCCAGCACCTCGTCGCGCGGCCCGGCATCGACCACACGCCCGGCCTCCACCACCACGACGGTGTCGAAGCGCGGCAGCAGGCTGGGCCGGTGCACCGAGGCCACGATGCAGGCTGCCGGAAAGGCCGCCGCCATGCGGTCGAACACGCGGGCCTCGGCCTGTGGGTCGAGCGCGCTGGTGGGTTCGTCCAGCAGCAGCAGCGAGCTGCCCTGGGCCGCCAGCGCGCCGCGCGCCAGGGCCAGCCGCTGGCGCTGCCCGCCCGACAGGTTGGCGCCGCGCTCCGTCAACGGGCTCTGCAGCCCGGCCGGCATGCGCTCCAGCACCTCGTCGAACACGCCGGCGTGCACGGCGGACCGCAGCGCGGCGGCGTCGCACGGCTCGCCGAAGGTGAGGTTCTCCTCCACGCTGGCCTCGAACACCTCGGCCTCCTGCGGGATCAGCGTGGCCAGAGTGCGCAGCTCGGCCCAGGGCACGGCGGCGCCGTCGCGCCACAGCGTGCCCTCCTGCGGCGCATAGAGCCCCGCCAGCGTGCGCAGCAGCGTGCTCTTGCCGCCGCCGCTGGGCCCGATGAGCGCCACGCGCGTGCCGCGTTCGAGCCGCAGGTCGATGCCGTGCAGGCCGCCGCGCGTCTCCCCCGCCGTGTCACCCCCTGCGCCCCCCGCTCCGCCATACCGCAGGCTCGCGCCGCGCAGCTCCAGCGTCTGCCACGGCGCATGCGGCGCCACCGTCGGCACGGCGGCGTCGGGGTCGGCGGGCGCGGCCCAGATCGGCTCGGCGCTGCCGTAGTCGGTGTGCATGCGGGCGAAGCTCTGGAAGTTGGACGCCATGCCGCCCACCACCGAGGCGGCCTGCTGCGCGTACTGGTAGATCATGAACACGGTGCCGAGCGCGATGGCCTGGCCCGGCTGCCGGTGCTGCAGCACATAGATGACGACCAGCGCCCAGGTCAGCCCCATGCCCAGCAGGTCGACGGCGAACCATTTGCCCTCGCCCACCATGACGGCGCGGCGCAGCGGCGCCATCACCGCTTGCATGCGCCGGCCCAGCACGCGGCGCGAGGCGGCCTGCAGCCGGAGGCCGATCACCGTGCCGGCGTTGCCCACGAAGTCCAGCAGCGCGGCGGCGTAGCGGCGCTCGGCGTCGTTCTCGGCGCGGGCCAGCTGCATCAGCACGCGGTCGAAGCGCACGATGATGAGCGAGATGACCACGTAGCCCGTCACCGCGATGGCGCCGCTGGTGGCCGACAGCAGCGCCAGCGCGACCAGCGGGCCGACGAAGTTGAAGGCGTTCTGCAGATAGCCGAACTGGCTCTGCGCGAAGTCGGACAGCGCCCGGCTGGCCTGCATCACGCGGTGCTGCAGCTCGCCCGAATGCCGGCCGTCGCGCCAGGCGAGCGGCGCCGCGGCGATGCGGGCGTAGAGCTGGTCGGCCAGCCGCTCGCGCACCCGCACGCCCACGTTGCGCTCCAGCACGCGCCCGGGGCCGTGCAGCAGCCACGACAGCAGGTAGATGCCCAGCAGCGCGAGGATCCAGCGGCCGGCAGCCGCGAGCTGCCCCTGCTGCAGCGCATTGATGGCCTGCGCGGCCAGCCACGGCATGGCCAGGCGCAGCAGCTGCGCGGCCGACAGCAGGCCGGCGGCGCCCAGCAATTGCCCACGCACCCCGTCGGCGTGCCGCCAGAGCGCGCGGAACAGGTCCTGCGCGGCCCGGCGCAGGCTGATGGCGGGCGGGCGGCGGGTGCCGGCGGGCTCTTTGGGGGCGGTGGTGTCGGTCATGGCGTGGGTGAAGCGGCCGGGGCGCCGGCGGCGGGGGCAACGATGCCGGGCCAGCTTTCGGCATGGCGCAGATCCACATGCGCCTGCAGAAAGTCGAGCACGGCGCGGGTGCGCGGCGGCAGCCGGTCGGGCCGGCCCAGGTAGACGGCGTGGATGGGCTCCAGCTCGCCGGTGTCGAAGGCTTCCAGCACGGGCACCAGCCGGCCGCTCTGCAGGTCGTCCCACGCATGGTAGAGCGACAGGCGGGCCAGCCCGGCGCCGTGGATGGCCAGGCGCCGCAG
Organism: Acidovorax sp. FG27; assembly: GCF_040365715.1. NCBI lineage: Bacteria > Pseudomonadati > Pseudomonadota > Betaproteobacteria > Burkholderiales > Comamonadaceae > Acidovorax > Acidovorax sp. FG27. The sequence continues at coordinate 82,856 of NZ_BAABVY010000004.1, read as the reverse complement.
CGCGTCGCCGTCGTTCACCCGCACCGCCTCGCCGATCTCGACCTCCACCCGCTGGCCGGCGACGGTGAAGGGCCAGTGCGGCACGGCGCGCCGGTAGGTCCAGCCCAGGCGGCGGTGGCCGGCCAGCTCATCCGGATGCTGGGGCGTGCCGTGCCGGGCCAGGTAGTCGGGCGAGGCCACGACCAGCTGGCGGGTGCGGCCCAGCAGGCGCGCCACCATGTCGGAGGGCGGCAGCCGGCCCCAGCGGATGGCGATGTCCATTCCGTTCTCGGCCAGGTCCACCACATGGTCGGTGAAGTGCAGCTCCAGCCGCAGCCCCGGATGCGCGGCCAGCAGCGGGCCGGCGAGCGGCGCCAGCACCCGCTGGCCGACCGAGGTGCTGGCGCTGATGCGCACCAGCCCGCGCGGCACGCTGCGCACGGCGACCGCCGCCTCGGCGTCGTCCAGATCGGCCAGCACCTGCTTGGCGCGTTCGCAGAGCTGCCGTCCCTCGGGCGTGAGCTGCACGCGCCGGGTGCTGCGCTGCAGCAGCTGCACGCCCAGGCGCGCCTCCAGCCGCGACATGGTCTTGCTGACGGCCGAGGGCGACACGCCCAGCTGGCGCGCCGCCGCCGACAGGCTGCCGCGCTCGGCCACGATGACCAGCACCTCCAGCTCGCCGGAGCGGTTGGTGTCGGGGTGGGCGATCGACGGGGTGGACGGAGCGGGCTGCATGGGCGGGTGGAGCGAGGGCGCGGTGAGTACGGATGCCGTGGTGGATGCGGGATGTTGTGGCTTGTGCCGCCACGGCACAACCGCGTTGCCATTATTCCGGCTACCGCCTGCGCCGGGGATGGGCCAAAGTGCCGGCATTGCGATTTCCACGGACTTCTTCCATGCCGCTCTCCCTTCTGGCGCTGGCCGCCGGTGCCTTCGGCATCGGCACCACCGAATTCATCATCATGGGGCTGCTCAGCCAGGTCGCGGGCGACCTGCAGGTCTCGATTCCGACCGCCGGCACGCTGATCTCCGGCTATGCCTTCGGCGTGGCCCTGGGCGCGCCGGTGCTCACGCTGCTGACGCGCCGCTGGCCGCGCAAGCGGCTGCTGCTGGCGCTGATGCTGATCTTCATCGCCGGCAATGCCGCCGCGGCGCTGGCGCCCGGCTACGGCTGGCTGATGGCGGCGCGCGTGCTCACCTCGCTCACGCACGGCACCTTCTTCGGCGTGGGCGCGGTGGTGGCGACCGGACTGGTGGCGTCCGAGCGGCGTGCGTCGGCCATCGCGCTGATGTTCTCGGGGCTCACGCTCGCCACGCTGCTGGGCGTGCCGGCGGGCGCCTGGATCGGCCAGCACCACGGCTGGCGCATGGCTTTCTGGGCCGTGGTGGCGGTGGGCGTGGTGGCCCTCGCCATCCTCGCCGCCTTCGTGCCCAGGGACGCGGCCCGCCCTGCCGTGGTGCCGCTGCGCCAGGAGCTGGCGGTGCTGGCGCGCGGCCCGGTGTGGCTGGCCCTGGGTGTGACGGTGTTCGGCTTCGCCGGCGTGTTCGCGCTCTACACCTATGTGGAGCCGCTGCTGACCCAGGTGACGCGCATGGCGGGCGGCCTGGTCGCGCTGACGCTGCTGCTGTTCGGCGCCGGGCTGGCGGCGGGCAACCTGCTGGGCGGCCGGCTGGCCGACCGGGGCGTGGTGCGGGCGCTGGTGCTGTCCATCGCCGCGCTGATGGTCGTGCTGGCGGCGGGGCGCTGGGCCTTCGGCACGCCCGCCGTGGCCATGGCCTACGTGGTGCTGCTGGGCACCGTGGCTTTCGCCACCGTGGCGCCCATGCAGATGCGGGTGCTGCAGCAGGCGGGCGAGAGCGGCGCCAACCTGGCGTCGAGCCTGAACATCGCGGCCTTCAACCTGGGCAACGCGCTGGGCGCCTGGGCGGGCGGCGCCGTGATCGGCGCGGGCCTGGGGCTGCTGTCGGTCAGCTGGGCGGCGGCGGGGCTGACGGCCGTGGGCCTGGTGCTGACGCTCTGGAGCGGGCGCCAGCCGCGTGCCGCGCTCCACGGCATGCCAGGCGGCGCCGGCGCTCAGGCGAAGTGATCGAACGATGCGTAGTGCTGCACCGGCAGCGCCTGGCCGGCGGCATCCACCAGCCGCAGGCCGGGCTCGGCCTCGATGCGGCCGATGCGGGTGACCGGCGCGTCCGCCTGCCGCGCGGCGGCCCGCACCTCGGCGGCCAGGCCGGCCGGCGCGGTGAAGGCCAGTTCGTAGTCGTCGCCGCCGGCCAGGGCGCACTGGCGCCGGGTTTCCACATCGATTTCCAGGTCAAAATGGCCGCCAGCGCTTGATCCACCTGCGCATATAGCTATCAATTCAGTAGCAACCGACGCATCCAGGCGGGCGCCGACCCGCGATGCCGCGAGGATGTGCCCCAGGTCGCCCAGCAGGCCGTCGCTCACGTCGATGGTGCTGGTCGCCACGCCCTGCAGCGCCTGGCCCAGCGCCACGCGCGGGGTGGGCCGCTCCAGCCGCTGGCGGGCAGCGGCCAGGGCCGCGGCGGGCAGCCGGGCGCGGCCGCGCAGCGCTTCCAGCGCCAGCCGCGCATCGCCCAGCGTGCCGCTGACCCAGATGTCGTCGCCCACCTGCGCGCCGCTCCTCAGCAGCGCCCGGCCGGGCGGCACCTCGCCAAAGACGGTGATGCAGATGTTGAGCGGGCCGGCGGTGGTGTCGCCGCCCACCAGTTCGCAGCCGTGCGCATCGGCCAGCGCCAGCAGCCCGCCGGCGAAGGCCTGCAGCCAGGCGGGATCGGCACGCGGCAACGCCAGCGCGAGGGTGAAGGCGAGCGGCCGGGCGCCGCAGGCGGCAAGGTCGCTCAGGTTCACGGCCAGCGCCTTGTGGCCCAGGGCGGCCGGGTCCACGTCGGCGAAGAAGTGGCGCCCCTCCACCAGCATGTCGCTGGACACGGCCAGCTGCATGCCGGGCGCGGGCGCCAGCAGCGCGCAGTCGTCGCCCACGCCCAGCGCGGCGCGGCGCACGGGGCGCTGGAAGAACTGGCGGATCAGGTCGAATTCACCCATGGCGGCTGACTCAGGTACGAAAGTGGAGTGCGCGGATGGTACGGCGCGAACGCCCGTCCTTCACTGGGCCGGCGGCAACGGGGCACGGGCCCGTTGCCGAAAGGCCTCCGGCGATGCGCCCAGGTGGCGGCGGAACATGGCGATGAAGGCCGAGGCGCTGCCGTAGCCCAGGTCGAGCGCGATGGCCTGCACGCTGCGCGGGCCCTGCAGCGCGTCGAGCGCGCGCAGCACGCGCAGCCGCTGGCACCAGGCGCCGAACGACATGCCCAGGTCGCGCTGGCAGCGCCGCGCCAGCGTGCGCTCGGTGGTGTGCACCTCGCTGGCCCACTGCGCCAGCGGCTTGTCGCAGGCCGGGTCCTGCTGCAGCGCGTCGAGCACCTGGCGCAGTGCCGGGTCGGCGGAGAGGGGCAGGTAGCTCTCCTGCGGGCGGCTCTGCGCCAGCTCGTCCAGCAGCACGTCGAAGAGCCGCCCGTCGGCGTCCGTGGCCGGCACGTCGATGCCGCGCTGCTGCAGCGTGGCCAGCAGCGTGCGCGGCAGCGCGCCGAGGGCCAGCGTGCAGGGCTCGGCCGGCATGCGGGCGCTGCGGGCCGCGTCCAGGCACAGCGCGCCGAACGCGCTCTCGTGCCGCGCCGCGCCCACGTGCTCCACGCCCGGCGGAATCCAGACGCCGTGGTGCGGCGGCGCGAGGAAATGCCGGTCGGCGACGGTGATCTCGATCACGCCGCTGAAGGCGTAGATGAGTTCGCCCCAGCCGTGGCGCAGCGAGGGGTAGACGCTGTGCGCCGCGATGGTGGCGGCCCGCAGGTGCACCGGCTGCGGCTCCTGGCCGGCGAAGAGGGGCGGAATGGGCCGGGGCTGCGCGGGGCGCTTGCGGCGGGCGGGTGCGGCTTGTCGGGGTTGCGGCATGGGTTGTCTGGCGTGCTGCATCGGCATCGAGACTGCCGTCCTAGACTGGACTCCTCTTCGTTGCTTCCAGAGGAACCTCCCATGACGCGCCAACCCATTGATGCCTCCGCCGCCGCGCTCATGGTGCTGTTGTGCGGCTGCTGGGGCCTGCAGCAGGTGGCGATCAAGGTGGCGGCGCCGGCGCTGCACCCGGTGCTGCAGGTGGGCTGGCGCTCGCTGGTCGCGGCCGCCCTGCTGATGGCGCTGATGCGCTGGCGCGGGGAGGGGTTTTCGCTGCGCGACGGGCGGCTCGCGCCCGGGCTGCTGGCGGGTCTGCTGTTCGCCAGCGAATTCGTGCTGGTGGCGCTGGGCCTGCTCTACACCAGTGCCTCGCACATGGTGGTGTTCCTCTACACCGCGCCCATCTTCACCGCCCTGGGCCTGCACCTGTGGGTGGCGGGCGAGCGGCTGTCGCGCGGGCAGTGGGCGGGCGTGCTGCTGGCCTTCGCGGGCATCGCCACGGCCTTTTCCGCGGGCTGGGCCGGCAGCGGGCCGGTGGCGGCAAGGGCCCTGCTGGGCGATGCGATGGGCGTGGGCGCCGCGGTGCTGTGGGCGGCCACGACGCTGGTGATCCGCGGCAGCGCGCTGTCGGAGGCGCCGGCCTCGCAGACCCTGCTCTACCAGCTGGTGGTGGCGTCGGTGGTGGGTCTGGTCCTGGGGCTGTGGTGGCAGGGCAGCGCCCCGCGCGCGCCGATGGCGGCCATCACCTGGGCCAGCCTGGCGTTCCAGTCGGTGGCGGTGACCTTCGCCAGCTTCCTGGTGTGGTTCTGGCTGCTGCGCAAGTACCTGGCGTCGCGGCTGTCCGCGTTCTCGTTCCTCACGCCGCTCTTCGGCGTGGGGTTCGGTGTGCTGCTGCTGGGCGAGCGGCTGGCGCCGCAGTTCATCGCAGGCGGCGTGCTGGTGCTGGCGGGCATCGTGCTGGTCAACCTGCGGCGCTGAGCCGCCGGTCGGCGCCGCAGGTCAGCCGGCCATTCCGCGGAACCGTTCGGCCGCCTGGCGGCTGACCTCGGCCAGCAATTGCTCCTCGCGCTGACGCTCGCGCAGCCAGCGGGCATCGTTCTGCCCGGCGGAGGCCTCGCTGTGCAGCATGTGCAGCGCGCCCGAGGCGCCGTGCGCTCCGGCATGGCGGGCGATGTGGTCGAAGGTGTGCAGGATGTGGTCGCGCAGCGGCATGTGGTTGCCGGTGGCCGGGTCCACGTACACCGCCTCCATGCCAAAGCGGCAGGCCTGGAAACGGTTGTAGGTGTAGACCAGGTAGTCGTCTTCGCTGGGGGTGAAGGGCTGCTCGGCCAGGAACCAGGCGCCCAGCGACTGCACGAAGGCCGACAGCGCGGCAGCCCGCTCGATGGTGAGCGGGGTGTCGAAGACGCGGATCTCGATGGTGCCGAATTCGGGCTTGGGGCGGATGTCCCAGTAGAAGTCCTTCATGCTCTTGACCACGCCGGTGTGGGTCATCTTGCCGAAGTAGGTTTCGAAGTCCTTCCACGTCAGCACCATGGGCGCACGGCCCGAGAGCGGGAAGGCGAAGACCGAGTTGAGGCGCGCGGAATCGAACGCCGTGTCCTGCGCCTGCACGAACGGGCTGGAGGCCGACAGCGCGATGAAGTGCGGGATGTAGCGCGACATGCGGTGCAGCATGAGCAGCGCTTCGTCGGCGCTGGGGCAGCCGATGTGCACGTGCTGGCCGAAGATGGTGAACTGCTTGGAGAGGTAGCCGTAGAGCTGCGACAGCTCCTGGAAGCGCGGCTTGTCGTAGATGCGGCGCTCGTGCCACTGCTGGAACGGGTGCGTGCCGCCGCCGACGACGGCGATGTTCAGCTTGTCGGCGCTTTTCACCAGCGCGTCGCGGATCTGCGTGAGCTGGCCCAGCACTTCGCTGCCCGAGTGGCAGATGCCGGTCGAGATCTCGATCATGCTGTTGGTCATCTCGGGCACCACGCTGCCGGGCAGCGGCTGCCTGGCCATCAGGCGCAGCATGTCCTCGGCATAGGGCGCCAGGTCGTAGTCGTGGGTGTTGACGAGCTGCAGTTCCAGCTCGACGCCGAGCGTCAGCGGCTCGGACTGGTGGAAGGCTTCAAGACTCACGGGGGGCGTCTCCGGCGGGGGCGGCGTTCGGATGGGGGGCGGTGGCGGCTCCGGCGGAGCCGGTGCGGGTCAGCGCCGCCCAGGGCTTGGAGCTTTCGCCGGCACGGTAGATGGCGACGGTGGCGATCACCGCGCCCAGCACCTCCATCAGCAGGATGGCGGGCAGCGCCACCCGGGCGATGAGGTGCCCGGTGGAGGCCGAGGCCAGCGCGAACTGCGAGGCGATCAGCAGCGCGATGGAGGACATCGGCGTCATCGCGCAGCTCACCCAGAAGGCTTGCCGCCAGCTGGCGCCGCTGCCCACGTTGCCCACGGCCACGCCCAGCGCCTTGGCCAACAGCCGCACCACGATGAGGGCCACCACCACGCCGGCCACCGGCCCGCTCCAGTCGGCCTGCGCGGCCACGGTGGAGACCAGCACGAACATCAGCATGGTGAGCAGCGAAGACGCGGTGCCCATCTGCCGGGGCCAGGCCCAGGGGCGCGGGTTGAGCTGCTTGAGCAGCATGCCGCCCAGCAGCGCGGCCAGCGGCGCGGAGCCGCCCATGAAGCCCGCGACGGTGGTGGCGGCCGCGATCAGCGTGAGCAGCAGCATGGAGGTGTTCTCGCTGGTCGGGCTCATGAAGCGCAGCGCCATGCGCAGCACCAGCGCCAGCACCGCGCCCACGATGATCGACACGCCCAGCACCACCATCACCGGATAGATGGTGTCGGCCAGGCGCGCCGCCGGGCGATTGATGAGCTCGGCCTGCGCGCTGCCCAGCGTCAGCGCGTACAGGGTGGACAGCGTGGCCAGCACGATGGCGCGGTCGGTCACCGGGCCGGCGGCGCGGGTGTCCTGCACCACGCGGGTCAGGATGGCGGGCGAGGCGGCCAGCGCCACCAGGGCCAGCGGCCCGGCGGCGCGGGGCGGCACGTCCAGCCACATCAGCACCCAGTAGACGGCGAAGTAGGTGAAGGCGGATTCGGCCACACTCTGCACCAGCACCATGGGGTTGTGGCGGAACCAGCGCAGGGGAATGCGGGCGCCGGCCTCGAACAGCACCAGGGCGATGCCGAGCTCGAGCAGGAAGAGGCCGATGCCCTGCAGCGGCCACACCGCCCCGCTGAAGCCCAGCAGCCCCGCCACCGTGCCCACCAGCGTGTAGCCCACCACCTTGGGCAGGCCGGTGTGCCGTTGCACCAGGTAGCCGGCCATGGCGGCCCCGGCCAGCAGCAGCGACCACTGCACCGTGGGCAGCCCGGCCGAGGGGCGCAGCCATTGCGCCCAGAAGCTCATCACCTCATTCATGTCTGGATCATTCCTTGTGGCCATGACGCGGGTGTTGCACCCGCCGTGGAGTTCTCGTGGAAAAAACGATGCGCCAGCGGGCCCGAAGCCGAGCCGCCGCGAAGTCGCCCGAATCTACCCGCCGAAAGCCCTTTCGCTTGTAGGACACGGGCGGCGGCCCTGCCCGGCCCCCCGTCAGCCCGCAGCCCCGCCCGCCGGGTCAGGCCGCCCCGGGCGCGGCGGGGCGGCCGCGTACCGGCATGAAGAAGCTGAGCGGTGCGCGCCAGAGCCGCGAGCGCAGCGCGCGGTAGAGGCGCGACTTCTCGCCGCCGGTGGCGTTCTCGGCCCGCAGCGCCACGCGGAAGGCGAAGTAGAAGCTGACCGACACGTTCAGCGCGCCGATCAGCGGCAGGGAGGCGGCCGCCCACCAGAAGGCCGGCTCGTGCAGCACGCCCATGCCCAGCGACGTGGCAGCCGCGCCCATCTGCCCGGTCGACAGGGTGACGTGGCGCACGTCCAGCCCCAGGCCGAAGAAGGCCGCGAAGGCGGGCACCAGCCCCAGCATGAATCCGAGCGAGATGTTGGCCGCGAAACCCGAGAGGTTGGTGCGCATGAAGCGCGCCCAGCGCACCGCGCGCGCTGCGCCCAGCACCCGCGTGATGCGCGGGTTGAAGCGGATGGCCGAGTCGAGCCGGTGCAGCACGAACCAGTTCTCCGCCCAGCCCGCGATGATGCTGGACGAAAACAGCAGCACGCCGGTGAAGGCGGCGAACAGCAGCGACGGCCCCAGCACGTGCAGCGATTCGAGCACATGGCGGGCATGCACGTGGCTGATGGCCGGCTCGCCGGTGAAATGCGCGATGGCCAGGGTGATGCCGATCACCGCCGGGAACACCACCAGCACATTGCCCAGCACCGCCGCGACCTGCGATCGCACCAGGTGGGTGACCTCGTCCACGAAGGACTCCACCGCCGCGTCGTCCTGCAGGTCTACCAGCTTGGCGGCCATGGCCGGCGCCGTCATGGCGGGCTGCTTGGTGGCGACGGTGAAATGCAGCAGCTGGATCAGCACGAAGCTGGCCGCGTAGTTGAAGCCGGCCCAGAAGCCGCCCCAGAAGGCGGAGAGCGCCAGCGCAGCGAGCGCGAACTTCATCAGCGTGGTGAAGGCCATGACGAGGCCGCCGCCCGCCGCCTTGGCGAACATGGCGCGGTATTCGGCCGCATTGCGGGTGATGTAGTGGCTGCCCGTCTCGGCGCTGCGCTCGGCCACCTTGGCGGCCAGCAGCGAGGTGTTGGAACGCAGCAGCGCACGCAGGCTGCGACGCTCGCGCCCGACGTTCACCAGTCGCGCCATCAGCTGCGCGGCCGTCACGGCCGGCGTGGGCGAGAGCAGGCAGTCGAGCAGCGAGCGCACCCGCAGGATGCGCTCGCGCAGCTGCCGCAGGCGGAACACCAGGCCCACCGAGATGCCGTTGTCGTGGAAGTGCGAATACACCGTGAACGCCGCCGCGCGGCAGGCGTCCAGCCGGTCGCGCAGGCGCAGCACGGCCTCGTCCAGCCGGTCGCTGGTGCGCAGCTGGTGCAGCACCTCGACGCGCAGGCTCTCCACGTCGCGGATCAGCGCATGGAAGGGCTGCGCGTCGCGGGCCGAATCGGCCATGCGCAGGCGCAGCTCGGGCGCGAAGCCGGTGGAGAGGATCTGGCCCGCGCAGTAGGTGATGGCGTCGAGCAGCGAACGCTGCCAGCGCGTGGCGCCCGGCCCCTCCGAGGGCGAGAGCACGGCCAGCAGCCGCCCCAGCAGGGGTTCGTCCAGCGCCGCCAGCCAGCGGGCATCGAAATCGCTGGCCAGCGCCAGCATGAACAGCTCGGACGCGTCGATGGTCTCCGGGCTGGCGGGCAGCAGCTTGTAGCGCAGCCGCTCGCCGATCTCGCTGATGAGCGCAGTGCGGGGCGCGAAGCCAAAGTCGGCCAGCAGGGTGGTGATGTCCACCGTGTGGATCAGCGCCGTCCACCAGGCCTGCACGCGCTCCTGCAGCGAGGGGTCGGCCTCGACCCGCTCCACCAGGGTCTGCAGCCGGCTGACGGCGGCCTCGACCGATCGGCGGTCGCCGCGCACCCAGTCGAGCAGCGCGATCAGCACCAGGTGCCGGTGGGCCAGCGGCGCGGTGGGGTCAAGCGCCGCGAGCAGCGGACCCGGGTCGGCGGGACGCCTCAATGCAGCACCCGGTGGGCCAGCGGCTGGCCGGCGGAGCCATCGCCCACCGCCTCGAGCACGAAAAGGGCGATGGGGCAGCTGAACGACTCGCCGTCCTCGGCCACGCAGAAGTAGCTGCCGTGCATGCTGCCGCTGGCCGTGCGCAGGCGGCAGCCGCTGGTGTACTGGAACGCCTCGCCGGGCTTGAGCAGCGGCTGCTGGCCGACCACGCCCAGGCCCTTGACCTCCTCGGTATGGCCGCGCGCGTCGCTGATGATCCAGTGGCGCGAGATGAGCTGCGCGGGCACCTCGCCCGTGTTGGTGACGGTGATGGTGTAGGCGAAGCTGTACACGCCCTCGGCGGGCGAAGACTGCTCGGGCAAATACTCGGGCTTGACTTCGGCGTGGAACTGGTACTTCGGCATGGTGGCAATGGTAAAGGGTAAGTACCGAGAGGACGGGGCCCCGGGCGGCGGGGTGGCTGCGCGGGCGAAGGCCGGCGCGCGGTCGGGCTCCCAGCCGGCCGCCCGGCCAACTGCGACAATCGCGGCATGAGCCGCCCCTACCGCATCGCCCCCTCCATCCTGTCCGCAGACTTCGCCCGCCTGGGCGACGAAGTGAAGAACGTCATCGCCGCCGGCGCCGACTGGATCCATTTCGACGTGATGGACAACCACTACGTCCCGAACCTGACCTTCGGCCCGATGATCTGCCAGGCGCTGAAGCCCCACGCCAAGACGCTCGAGGGCGTCGCCGTGCCCATCGACGTGCACCTGATGGTGCGGCCGGTGGACGCGCTGGCAGCGGCCTTCGCCGAAGCGGGCGCCGACTACATCAGCTTCCACCCCGATGCCTCGGGCCACGTGCACCGCAGCATCCAGGCGATCCGCTCCAAGGGCGTGAAGGCCGGCCTGGTGTTCAACCCCGCCGAGCCGCTGGACGTGCTCGACTGGGTGATCGACGACCTCGACCTGATCCTGCTGATGAGCGTCAACCCCGGCTTTGGCGGGCAGAGCTTCATCGACTCCGCCCTGCGCAAGACCGAGGCCGTGCGCCGCCGCATCGACGCCTGCGGCAAGGACATCCGCCTGGAAGTCGACGGCGGCATCAAGGAGACCAACATCCGCCAGGTGGCCGATGCCGGAGCCGACACCTTCGTGGCGGGCAGCGCCATCTTCGGCAAGCCCGATTACCGGGCCGTCATCGACACGATGCGCGCCGCGCTGGCCTGAACGGCCTCCACCGGGCCGCCCAGGCCGCCCGGAAGATCAGGACGCCGGACGCGGCTGGGGCGGCATGGGCTGGGCGCCGCCTTCGGGCATGGGGCGCGGCTCGGGCTTGCCATCAGGGCCGTGCTTCGGGCCGTGCTTGTGGTGGTCCTTCCGGCCGTCCTTGTCCTTCTTCTTTTTGTCCTTCTTGTCCTTTTTCTTCTTGTCCTTGTGATCGGGATGGGGCGGCATGGGCTTGTCCATGCCGTCGCGCATGGGCATGGGCACGGCGCCGGGCGTGCCCGCCGGAACCTGGGTCTGCGCTTCCAGCAACACGCCGCCACCGCCCACCGAACCCGACATCGGGCCGCTCTTCACGCGGGCGATGCAGGCGTCACGGTCCATCGGCTCGCGGAACACCGTGCAGCGCTGCTCGGCATTGCGTTGGTAGTCCATGTCGGCAGCCGGCGCCAGCTGGCCGGAGCGCATCGCCTGCCGCGCTGCAGCCGCTTCCTGCAGGCAGGCCGAGCGGCTGTCCGGTGCGGAAAGCTGTGCGCAGGCGGCGCGGTCTTCCTGGTAGGTGCTGCCTGCATCACCCCGTGCCGGAGCGGCGTGGGTGAAGCCCGCGGCGGCCATCAGAGCGATGGCTGGCACGGCGCGAATGATCTGGTTGAAGCGCATGTCCGGTACTCCCTTGGTTGAAGACGATACGAGCGCAGACGATAGGCAGCCTGGCTCGCTGGGTCTGTCGGACAGCCTGCACGGGCGAGGTCAGCCGCCAACGGGGCCTACGACGGGCCGCCTTTCGCCACGAGGAAAGGGCGGCGCTCCGCGAACGGGAGAAGGATGATCGACGGGAGCATGCAGCGGCGCTAGCCCAGCGCCGGCAGGGAGCCCGGGGCTCCCTGTGGCGGGTGATGGAAGGGTCTCGAGCCAGTGCGTAGCGCCCAGGGAGCGGGCGCTGCAAACGAGGCGCTAGCGCCTCTGGCGGTCAGCGCGGCGAGGCGGGCACCGTGGTGACGGTTTCGCGCAGCACGCCGCCGCCGCTGACCGAGCCCTGGGTGTTGCCGCCCCGCACGCGGTCCACGCAGGCCGCCTTGTCGGCCGCGTCGGTGAACGACGCGCAGCGCTGCAGCGCGTTGTTGTCGTAGTTGCCCGGTTCGGCACTGGCCAGCTGGCCGTTGCGTGCGGCTTGCTGGGCGGCCCCGGCTTCGTGGATGCAGGCGGCCTTGCTTTCAGCCGAGCTGATCTGTGCGCAGGCGGCGCGGTCCTGCTGGTAGGTGTGGGAACGGGCGCCGTCACCCGGTGCGGCATAGGCGGCGCCGGCGGTGGCGAGCAGGACGGCGGGAAGGCAACGGGCGAGGGACAGCAGACGCATGGCGGATTCCTTGGAAGTTGGTGAAGTCGCCACCAGCGTAGGCGCGCGCCCTGCACGCCGTTGTCGGACGGATCAGACACACCGTGCCGGCCATCGTGCGCGTGAGGCGCACGCCCTGCCGCTCAGGGCCACCGCCGCGCCCGCGCCAAGTCACCGCACCATGCAGGGCCGCTTGTTGTCGAACTTCCACCCGGGGATCAGGTACTGCATGCCCTGCGCATCGTCGCGCGCGCCCAGGCCGTGCTGCAGGTAGAGCTGGTGCACACGCTCGACCGCATCCATGTCCAGCTCGATGCCCAGGCCGCCGCGCTGCGGCAGCTCGACATGGCCGCCCCGGATCTGCAGCGGGTCCTTGGTGAGGTACTGGCCGTCCTGCCAGATCCAGTGCGTGTCGATGGCGGTGACGCGGCCCGGCGCAGCGGCGCCCACGTGCGTGAACATGGCCAGGGACACGTCGAAATGGTTGTTGGAATGCGAGCCCCAGGTCAGCCCGAAGGCCTGGCAGAGCTGCGCCACGCGCACCGAGCCGGCCATGGTCCAGAAGTGGGGGTCGGCCAGCGGAATGTCGACCGATTGCAGCGACAGCGAATGCGCCATCTGGCGCCAGTCGGTGGCGACCATGTTGGTGGCCGTGGGCAGGCCCGTGGCGCGGCGGAATTCCGCCATCACCTCGCGGCCCGAGAAGCCCTCCTCGGCGCCGCAGGGGTCTTCGGCGTAGGCCACCACGCCGTGCAGGTCGCGCATCAGCCGCACCGCGTCCTTGAGCAGCCAGCCGCCGTTCGGGTCGAGCGTGACGCGGGCCTGCGGGAAGCGCTCGTGCAGCGCGCGCACGGCCTGCACCTCGTCCTCGCCGCGCAGCACGCCGCCCTTGAGCTTGAAGTCCTCGAAGCCGTAGCGCTCGTGCGCGGCTTCCGCCAGCCGCACGATGGCCTCGGGCGTCATGGCTTTTTCGTGCCGCAGGCGCTGCCAGTCGCTGGCGGCGCCGGCGTCCGACTGGTAGGGCAGATCGGTCAGCTCGCGGTCACCCACGTAGAACAGATAACCGAGCATCTGCACCGACGTGCGCTGCACGCCCTCGCCCAGCAGGGCGGCCACGGGCACGCCCAGGTGCTGGCCCAGCAGGTCGAGCAGGGCCGACTCCGCGGCGGTGACCGCGTGGATCGCCGTGCGCAGGTCGAACGTCTGCAGGCCGCGCCCCCCACTGTCGCGGCCTTCGAAGGCCTGGCGCATGGCGTTCAGCACCGCGTTGTAGCCGCCGATGGGTTGGCCGACGATGAGCGGGCGCGCGTCTTCCAGCGTCTGGCGGATCTTTTCGCCGCCCGGAACCTCGCCCACGCCCACACGGCCGGCGTTGTCGGTGAGCACCAGCAGGTTGCGCGTGAAGAACGGGGCGTGCGCACCGCTCAGGTTGAGCAGCATGCTGTCGTGCCCCGCGACGGGGATGACGCGCATCTGGGCGACGACGGGTGTGGCGGACGGAGAGGAAAGGGAGTGCGGGGACGTCATGGTGCAGCCGGACGATGTCGAAGAAAAAAAGGGGGCGGTGGAAAACGCGGGTCGATCAGTTGGCCGTGATGCCGCCGGTGTCGATCACCTGCTTCCACCGGGCGAATTCCTTGGCCTGGAACTGCGTGAACTGTTCGGGCGTGTTGCCGACGATCTCCAGCCCCGCGTCGGTGAACTGCTTGGTCAGGGCCGGGTCCTTCAATGCCTTGATGATGCCCGCATGCAATTGGGCCCGCACGTCGGCCGGCAGGTTCTTGGGCGCCGCGATGCCCTGCCACGCATAGACGTCGACGCCCTGCACGCCGGCCTCGGCCATGGTGGGGACGTCGGGCAGCACGGGCGAGCGCTTGTCGCCCGTCACCGCGATGGCCTTGAGCTTGCCCGAGCGGATGTGCGCGATGACGGTGTTCACGTTCTGGAACGACATGTCCACCTGGCCGCCCAGCAGGTCGGTCACGGCCGGGGCGCCGCCCTTGTAGGGAATGTGCAGGCCCTTGGTGCCCGTCTTCTGCCAGAAGAGTTCGGCCGTGAGGTGGTCCGAAGAGCCCGCCCCGGAGGTCGCGAAGCTGACCGTGCCAGGCTTGGCCTTGAGCAGGGCGATGGCGTCCTGCACGCTGTTCACCTTGGACGCCAGGGGCGGGCTGACCACCAGCACGTTGGGCGTCTGCACGGCGATGGTGAGATAGGTGAAGTCCTTGAGCGGGTCGTAGGGCAGGCCCTTGATGAGGTGCGGCGCCACCACGAACGGGGCCAGCGACGAGACCAGCAGCGTGTATCCATCGCCCGGCGCGCGCGCCACCTGCGCGGCGCCGATGCTGCCCGTGGCGCCCGCCTTGTTGTCCACCACGAACGGCTGCTTGAACTGTTCGCCCAGGTGGTTGCCCACCGCGCGGGCAATAGTGTCGGTGGAGCCACCCGCGGGGAACGGAACGATGATTGTGACGGACTTGTCGGGCCAGGCCCAGGCGGACGTCGCCAGGCACAGGGTGGCCAGTCCCGCGCACAGGGCGTTCCGGGCGGCTTTGAGGGTGTTCATTGGAGGTCTCCTTGATGTGGAAGGCACGGCCATCTCAGGAAACCGCACCAAGATAACGATAACAATCGAACAAGACGCCATTGTTAACGTGAACATTCAACCGATCATGGGTACTTACCCGCATGGCCGCCGCATCGCCATTGCACACGCCCGGGTCGATAGGCAGGCGGCTGCCTTTCTTACAATGGCACGGCCCGGTGCCGGCGCTTTCGACACAGGGACGTCCACCGCTGGCAGCGCCTTCGCCCACTCTTCGCCCGCTCCTTTCACCGTTACCTCCCCCGGCCCCTGCCCCGACGCAGCGCCCGCCATGAAACCCATCAGCAAGCCCGCCACCGTGCAGGACGTCGCCGCCCTGGCCGGCGTGTCGGCCATGACCGTTTCCCGGGCACTGAACACGCCGGACAAGGTGACGCCTGCCACGGCCGCCCGGGTGCGCGCGGCCGTGGACGCGCTGGGCTATGTGCCCAACGCCATGGCCAGCGGCCTGCGGCGGGCGCGGGCCCGCATGGTGGCGGCCCTGCTGCCCACGCTGGTCGGCCCGGTGTTCCAGGAACTGGTCGAGTCGCTGGCCGCGTCGCTCAACCGCCACGGCTATCAGCTGATGATCGGCCAGGCGGGCTATGACGCGGCGCAGGAAGAAGCCTGGATCAAGGCGGTCATCCAGCGCCGCCCCGACGGCATCGTGCTGGTGGGGGTGGTGTCGTCGCCCGGCGCCCGCAGCGCGCTGCTGGCCTCGCACATTCCGGTGGTGGAGACATGGGACTTCACCGACGACCCCGTGGACATGCTGGTCGGCTTCTCGCACGTCGCGCTGGGCGAGCGGGTGGCCCAGTTCCTGCACGACCAGGGCCATCGCCGCGTGGCCATCATCACCGGCGACGACGCCCGCGCGCGCGCCCGGGCCGAGGCCTTCATCGCCCGCTCCAAGGCGCTGGGCGCGGCGTCAGCCCAGTGCTTTTTCACCTCCGCGCCCAGCACCCTGGGCGCGGGCCGCAAGGGGCTGGCCCACCTGGTGCGCACGGCGCCCGGCCTCTCCGGCGTGTTCTGCAGCTCCGACAGCCTGGCCCTGGGCGCATCGATCGAAGCACAGCACCAGGGCATCGCCGTGCCCGGCCAGTTGGCCATCATCGGCATGGGCGACCAGAGCTTCGCCCAGGACGCGCAGCCTGCGCTCACCACCGTGCGGCTGGACGGCACCCGCATCGGCGAGCTGGCGGCCGAGCTGATGATGGCCCGCGCCGAGGGCCGGCCCGTCGCACAGCGGGTGGTGGACGTGGGCTTCGACATCGTGGTGCGCAGCAGCACCTGAGGGCATGCCGCCCCGGGGCCCGCCCGCTGCCGGCGCGGGCGGATGGGCTCCGCACCGTGCCTGCCAACGATCCCTCCGCCCCTCCCCCGCCCCGCGAGGGGCCGCCAAAGCACGCTCAGCGCAGCTTGATGCCGATGGCCTGGTTCCGGTCCGCCACCTGCACCGCTGCCGCAGGGAAGTCGGGCGGCCCGAAGAGACCCATCACGTTGTTGGAAAACCCGTAGCGCTCCGTCGGCATGCCGACGAGGTTGGTGTCGAGCTTGCCGTTGGAATTCTCGTCGGCGAACGCGACGAAGGCATACGTGCCGGCGGCCAGATCCTTGAACGAGACCACCGTGGGATCGCCCTGCGCGGCCGCGATCTCGGTGCGCGAGGGCTTGTTGGCTTTCATCGCCTCAGCGCTCGGGTAGACGGCGACGAAGACGCGGCTGGGCGCTGCCGGCAAGTTTTCGATGCCGATCGAGATATCCGCCGCCTCGGCGCCCGCCAGGGCCCACAGTGACACGACAAGAGTGGAGAGCTTTTTCACGGCAGGAGGTGTTTCATTGAACATGGCATCCCGCATGATTGCATCGATCACCCGCGCGATCCAACTCTGCACGGCGCTTGCGGCTCGCAAGGGAGCAGAGGATCCGGTCACTCCGCTACGGTGGGATAGCCGCTGGCGCCGCCTCTCTGCGACCCTCTCCACGGCCTCGGACCCCACCAATATTCCGCCTGACGGAATCAGCCAGGCGGTTGCTGATGGCGGAAATGACGACAATTCGTGCCTTTTGCCGCCCCATGGCAGCCAGGAATGAATGGATGAACCGGTTCAGTATTTCCGCACGCCTGATGGCGCTGCTAGCCGCTCTGTGCGCGATCGTGGCCATCGTGGGGGCGATCGGCCTTTCAGGGCTGGGCCGGGCCAACGAAGGGCTCAAGTCGGTGTATGACGACCGAGTCGTGCCCCTCAACGAGATCAAGATCGTCGCGGACCGGTACGCGGTCAACATCGTCGATACCGCCCACAAGGTGCGGGATGGCTCGATGACCTCCGAGCAAGGCGTCCGTTCGATCCAGGAGGCGCGCAAGGACATCGACGCGCAATGGGGCACGTATCTGCAGACCAGGCTGCTGCCTGAAGAGGTGCGGCTGGTCGAGCAGTTCAAGCCCCTGCGCGCCAGGGCTGACGCGGCCACCGAGACCCTGCTGGGGCTCGTGCGGGCGAGCGATCAGGCCGGCGTCGCTGCCTTCGCAGCGAAGGACATGTATCCGGCCATGGATCCGCTGCAGGATGTATTGGGCCAGCTCATGCGCATACAGCTGACCCAGGCCAAGGCCGAGTACGACACCGCCGCCGCCAGTTACCGCAAGATCCAGACGATCACCATCTTGTCGGTCGCCGCCGCCGTACTGCTCGCGGCCCTCATTGGCGGCGCGATGATCCGGCAGATCTCCCGCTCTCTGAACAGCGCCGTGGACGTGGCGGCCACCGTGGCGCGCGGAGATCTCACCCCCGAAATCGCGGTGAGCGGGCGCGATGAAATCGCACGGCTGATGACAGGGCTGGCCTCGATGCGGGACAACCTGGCCGCCGTCGTTGCCGGCGTGCGCGGCAACGCCCAGGGCGTTGCGTCGGCCAGCTCGCAGATCGCGGCGGGCAACACCGATCTCTCCAGCCGCACGGAGGAGCAGGCCAGCGCGCTTCAGCAGACCGCAGCGTCGATGGAAGAACTCAGCTCCACCGTGAAGCAGAACGCCGAACACGCCCAGAAGGCCAACCAGCTCGCCCAGGAGGCCGCGACCGTCGCCGGCGAGGGGGGCAAGGTGGTGTCGGAGGTGGTGGAGACCATGCAAGGCATCAACGACAGCAGCCAGAAGATCGCCGACATCATCGGCGTCATCGACGGGATTGCGTTTCAGACCAACATCCTGGCGCTGAACGCGGCAGTGGAGGCGGCCCGCGCGGGCGAGCAGGGACGCGGGTTCGCAGTCGTCGCCACCGAGGTCCGCACGCTGGCCCAGCGCAGCGCTACCGCCGCCAGGGAGATCAAGGAACTGATCACCGCCAGCGCGCAGCGGGTGGAGCGAGGATCGGCATTGGTGGGCAAGGCCGGGACGACGATGACTCAGGTGGTCGCCGCGATCAGGAGCGTGACCGACATCATGGGAGAGATCAGCGCGCAAGCACGGAACAGAGCCAGGGGGTGTCCCAGGTCGGAGATGCGGTCACGCAGATGGATCAGGTCACCCAGCAGAACGCCGCGCTGGTGGAAGAGATGGCTGCCGCGGCCGGAAGCCTCAGCCATCAGGCGAGAGCGCTGGTCGCGGCCGTGGAGGTGTTCAGGCTGCCCGGTGCGCCCATGGCCCATCGGCTCATCGCAACGCCAGCCCAGCCGTCTTGATGGCTTGCGCATAGCGCGGTTGCTCCGCCTGAAGGCTGGCCGCCAGGTCGGCCGGGGAGCCACCCGCCACCTTGAAGCCTTGCGCTTCCAGCTGAGCGCGGACCTCGGGCGACTGCAGTACCGTCGCGATGTCTCGGTTGATCTTGGCGACGACGGCCGTCGGCGTACCCGCCGGAGCGAAATAGCCTTGCCAGCTTTCCACGGAAAACCCTGACGGCCCCCCTGCCTCGGCCACGGTCGGCACATCGGGCAGCGCCGGCGAGCGGTAGGAGGTCGTCACCGCCAGCGCGCGCAGCTTGCCGGCGCGCACATAGTCGGTCACCGCCGCCAGCGTGATGAGCGTGGCGTTGGTATGGCCAGCCAGCACGTCCAGCGTGGCGGGCCCGCCGCCGGGGTAAGGGATGTAGTTCACCTTCGCCCCCGTTTCCTGCGCGAGGATTTCGTGCGCCACGTGGGCGATGCCGCCATTGCCCGGCAGGCCCAGGCTGATGCTTTCGGGTTGGCTCTTCGCGCGCGCCACGTAGTCGGCCAGGCTGGTGATCCCGGTGCCCGGATGCACTACCAGGATCTGCGGATTCACCACCGCCTTGATGACGGGAACAAAGCTCTTTTGCGTGTCGTAAGGCAGATCGCGGAACAGGATGCCGTTGAGCGTGATGCCTTCCCCCTGCTGCAGCAGCGTATAGCCGTCGGGCGCGGCCTTGGCCACGCGCCCTGCGCCGATGGTGCCGCTGGCTCCGGCGATGTTCTCCACGATCACGCTTTGGCCCCAGAGCGCCCCGAGCTTGTCGGCCAGCGTGCGCGTGAGTTTGTCCGCGCTGCCGCCGGGCGCCACGGGCACCACGATGCGCACCGGCTTGGACGGAAAGCCTGCGGCGGTATCGGGTGCCGCATGCGCGCTGGCGGCGTAGGAGCCCAGTCCCGCCAGTGCGGCGAGCACGAGTGCTGCGTTGGTTGCGGTGGTCGCGTTGACGAGGGGGGTGAAACGAAAAGAGAGCATGGCGTGGGTCTGGGCAGCCGCAGCCACCGGAGTGGAGGGAGGGCACGGAGAAAAGAAGACCCGAGCTTAGGAATCGCGCCGCTGGTTCGGAACGAAGGTTTGTGGATATCGATAGACGCAAAGCGCACGACGGCCGAGGCGCCCCACCCCCGACCCCACGGCCGTGCCCCGCCGTGCATGCGTCAGCGCATATGCATACACGGTTTCCTTCGTTGGCAGGTGCTGAGCGTCTGCGTACGGTGACTGGTTTCCTGCTCCGAAATCACCGCCATGACCCAACCCCACATCTCCCTTGAATTCAGTGGCAGCGACATCGCCAGCCGCCGCAGTGCCGCCGTGGCCCGCTTCATTGCGACCGCGCGCCGCCTGGCGCCCGATGCAGAGAATCCGACACCGGATCAGCTCCGCGCCGTGGCTTCGGCGCTCGAGCAGTTGGGTCTGCAGCGCGAGCTGTTCCCGCACGCGCACTTCCCGGTCTCCGCCGGGAATCCGGCCCAGGTCTACCGGTTGAGCGAAGAGCCCGGAGGGCACTACGCGCTCTACCTGTCAGCTGGCCTGCCCGGCAAGGCCCAGCCGCCCCATGACCACACCACGTGGGCCATCATCGCCGGCGTCTCGGGCAACGAGCGGAACGTGTTCTACCGCCGCGCCACAACCGCCGACGCCGGACGCGACACGCTGGACGCCGGACGCACCGTCGACGTCGTGCCTGGCACCTCGGTCGTCCTCTCTCCCACCGATGTGCACACCATCGAACTGGTGGGCGAAGAGCCCGGCCTGCACCTGCATTTCTACGGGCGGGGTCTGGAGCGCCTGTCCGAGCGGGTGGTGTTCGAGTCGAAGACCGGCGGCACCTACCGCACCTTCGGGCCGCCCAGGTTCATCGCGCACGCGCTGATCCAGCCACACGACCTGAAGGCCGCGCTTCACGACGGCGAGGAGATCGCCGTGCTGGACGTGCGCGAAACAGGCGTCTTCGCCCACCGCCACATCCTGTTCGCCGCGTCGGCCCCGCTGTGGCGCCTGGAGCTGCTCATCGACCGGCTGGTGCCACGCCGCAGCACGCGCATCGTGCTGGTGGACGCGAACGAAACCCTGGCGCACGAGGCGGCCGCCAAGCTGTTGCGCCTGGGCTGGCGCAACGTGTCGGTGCTGGCGGGCGGAACCGATGGCTGGGCCGCTGCCGGGCTGGAGATCTATGAGGGCACCAACGTGCCGAGCAAAGCCTTCGGCGAAGTGATCGAGCATGAAAAGCACACGCCCTGGATCACCTCGGACGACCTGAAGGCCCGGGTAGAGCGCGGTGACAACATCGTGGTGGTGGACAGCCGCACGCCGGAGGAATTCGCCGCGTTCAGCCTGCCATTCGCGCACAGCCTGCCCGGGGCCGAACTGGTCTACCGCATCGGCGAGATCGCGCCCGACCCCGACACCTTCGTGGTGGTGAACTGCGCCGGCCGCACGCGCAGCATCGTGGGCGCTCAGACGCTCATCGACGCGGGCATTCCCAACCCCGTGGCATCTTTGCGCAACGGCACCATGGACTGGTTGCTCACCGGCCGGACCCTGTCGCATGGCCGGAGTACGGCGCTGCCCGAGCCGACGCCCACCACGCTCGCCGCTGCGCGGGAGCGCGCCGCCGCCGTGGCCCAGCGTGCCGGCGTGCAGCGCATCGGTGACGCCGAGCTGGCGCGTTTCGAATCCGAGACGCAGGAGCGTACGCTGTACCGATTCGACGTGCGCACCCGGGAGGAATACGAGGCCGGCCATCTGGAAGGCTGGCGCTGGGCGCCCGGAGGCCAGCTGGTGCAGGCCACCGACGAGTACGCCGCCGCCAAGGGCTTTCGCATCGTGCTGGCCGACTGGGACGGCGTGCGCGCCCTGACCACCGGCGCGTGGCTCGCCCAGCTGGGCGGTTATGAGGTCTTCCTGTACACCCCGCCCACGCTGCCTGTCCTGGCTACCGGTCCGGAGCCCGTGCGCGTGCTGGCGTCGCATGCAGCCGCGCCGCTGGTGTCGCCAACGCAGGCCGATGGGCTGATCCGCGCCGGCAGCGCCGTAGTGTTCGACGTGGACCGCCGCGCCGCGTTCGAGAAGCAGCACATCGAAGGCGCTCGCTTCGCCGTGCCCGACCGGCTGGCCTCCTTCGTGGCGGAGCTGCCGGCAGACCGGTCCATCGTGCTGACATCACCCGATGGGGTGCTGGCCCGCGGGGTCGCGGCCGAGCTGGCAGCCCGCACCGGCCGCGACGTGCGCGCCCTCGCGGGCGGCACGGCGGCCTGGGTGGCGGCCGGCCTGCCGGTGGCGCAGGGCGATGCCGACGTGCTGACCGGGGACGACGACCACTGGTACAGCCCCTACGCGCACCGCGACCTGCGGTTGCGCGACGCTGGCTTCCAGGCCTATCTGGACTGGGAACTGGGCCTGGTGGCGCAGCTGGAGCGTGAAGGCGCGACGGGCATCCGCCTGCTGCCCTCCGCCGGTGCGGCCGCATGAGCCGCGCGAAGGAGATGCCGATGTCGGAGACCTGGGCAGGTGTTTCGCGCCGGACCGTGCTGGGCAAGGGCGTGGGCCTGGCCGCGCTGGCCGCCACTTCCACCGCGCGCGCCGCACTGGGTCCGGCGACGGACGCCCGCAGCGCGCGGCTGGTGCTGCCGCTGGCGCCGGGCGGTGCCATGGACGTGCTGGGGCGCAGCCTTGCGGCCGAACTGGGCCAGCGCCTGGGCACGAGCTTCGTGGTGGAGAACCGCGCTGGTGCGGGCGGCAACCTGGCCCATGAGTGGGTCGCCGGCGAGCGGCCCGACGGCCAGACGCTGCTGCTGACCAGCAACGCGCTGGTGGCCAACGTCACCCTGTTCGCGGGCCGCGTGCGCTACGACCCGCAGCGCAGCTTCGCACCCGTGAGCATCGTCGCCAGCTCGCCCACCGTGGTGGTGGTCCATGGCGATGCTCCATTCCGCACCATGGGCGCATTGGCCGCGCAGGCGCGCAGCGGCGCCGGCATCAGCGTGGGCACGCCGGGGTTCGGCAACGGCAACCACCTGGCACTGGTCAAGCTGCACCGCGCGCAGGGGGGCGACTGGCGGCACATTCCGTACAAGGGCGCCGGCCCCGCGCTGGTCGGACTGCTGGGCGGGGAGACCGACGCCGCCATCGTCGCGCTGCCCGCCGCGCAGGCGCACCTGCAGGCGGGCCGACTGCGTGCTCTGGCCGTGGTGCAGGAGCGGCGCAGCAGCCTGGCACCCGAGATTCCCACGCTGGCCGAGGCCGGCATCACCATCGCGCTCGACAGCGGCTGGTTCGGACTGCTGGCCCCGGCCGGCACCCCGCAGGCCGTGGTGGAGCGGGTGCACGGCGCCGTCACCGGCGCGCTGGCTGATGAAGGCTTTCGCAGGCAGCTGGCACGCCAGGGCTTCGAGCCCGTGGGCAGCACGTCGCAGGCGTTCGCGCAGCAACTGGCGCGCGACGTAGCCGCCTTTCCGCCGCTGCTGCAGAGCATCGGCGCGCGGGTGGAGTAGCCGCCATGCCCATCGTGTCACTGGGTGCGCAGATCCACTACGAAACCTACGGGCCCGGCCCCGACGCCGTGCCGCGCCTGCCCGTGCTGCTGCTGGCACCCGGCGGGTTGCGCTCGCGCATCGGTCTGTGGCGGCACACGCACGACGGACGGCCGCGCGACTGGCCCGATCCGACGGTGGAGCTGGCACGCCGGCGCCGCGTGGTCGCCATGGACCAGCGCAACGCCGGCCAGTCGTTCGCCCCGGTGGGACCGCGCGACGGCTGGGACACCTTCGCGGCCGACCATCTGGGCGTGATGGACGCCCTGGGCATCGAGCGCTTTCACGTGCTGGGCGCTTGCATCGGAGCGTCGTTCGCGCTGCGCCTGGCCGAGATCGCGCCGCACCGCGTGGCTTCGGCCGTGCTGCAGCAGCCCATCGGCTGGACGCCACGCAACGCGCCGCTGCGCAAGGAAAACTTCCAGGCCTGGGTGGACAGCGCCGCGGGCAGGCTGGCAGCCACGCCGCCCGCGCACCTGCACGCGCTGGAACACAACCTCTTCGGCAGCGAAGACTTCGTCTTCAGCGTGTCGCGTGACTTCGTACGCCGCAGCAGCACGCCGCTGCTCATCCTGGCGGGCAACGACGTCCATCACCCACCGGAGACCTCGCGCGAGCTGGCGGCGCTGGCCCCCCGCGCGCAGCTCGTCGAGGCCTGGCGAGGAGAAGCGCACCGCAGCGCCTATCTGGGCAGCGTGCTGGACTTTCTGGAAGGGGCTGAGCATCCGCACTGACCTGGCTCTGCGGCGGCTCCCGTCGCTGGCCGCTCCCGTGGGCCCGGCCAGCGTCCCCAGCCGCGCTGCCGGCACGGGGATGGCAGGAGCAGCTCATGCCGCCTGGCCCCAGGCGGTCGCGGACATGACCTCGATGGAGCTACGCGGCCAGACGCTCACGCTCCGCCACGCGCGCGAATGCGTTGTGCAGATCCGCGATCAGGTCTGCCGGATCTTCCAGCCCGACGTGCAGTCGCACCACGGGCTGCGTGCCCTGCCACGCGCTGTGCTCCCGCAGGCGTTCGGGCTGGGCGACCAGCGCCAGGCTTTCGTAGCCGCCCCACGAGGCACCCAGGGCAAAGTGCCGCAACGCATCGACGAAGGCTTCAGCGCTGCGCGCATCCACGCCCTCGGCGAACGCGAACGACACCAGCCCGTTGGCGCCGCTGAAGTCGCGCTTCCACAGCGCATGGCCGGGGTCGGACGCCAGCGCGGGGTAGAACACCCGCGACACCTGCGGCTGTTGCTGCAGCCACAGTGCGACCTGCGTCGCGTGGCGCTGGTGCTGCGCCAGCCGCACGGGCAGGGTGCGCAGGCCGCGCAGCGCCAGGTAGGCGTCGTCCGCACCGATGGTCAGGCCCAGCGCTTCATACGTCTTGGCGATCTTCTGCGACAGCGCGGGCGTATCGGTCACGACGATGCCCTGCATCACGTCGGAATGCCCTGCGATGTATTTCGTGGCGGCCTGGATGGACAGGTTCGCGCCCAGCGCCAGCGGTTGGTGGAACCAGCCGCCGCTCCAGGTGTTGTCGGTCGCCAAGGCAATGCCGTGCTGGCGCGCGATGGTGGCCAGCGCGGGCAGGTCCAGCACTTCATACAGCAGAGAGCTGGGCGACTCCACGTATAGCAGCCTGGTCTGCGGCCGGATCAGCGAGGCCACGTCGCCCTGCCCGGGCGAGAAGTACTCGAGCGTGATGCCCAGGCGCTGCAGGAGGCTGTCGTCCACGCGGCGCACCGGGGAATAGACGCTGTCGGCCACCAGGGCGTGGTCGCCCGGCGACAACAGTGCCACCAGCACCAGCGCGATGGCCGAAAGGCCCGAGGGGGTGAGGAAGGCGCGGTGCCCGCCCTCCAGCGCGATGACGGCGTCTTCCAGCGCGCGGTGCGTGTCCAGCCCGTGGCGGCCATACGAGGCCACGCGCTCGCCCGCGACGCGGCGGTGGTGCAGGTCGGCATAGGCGGCACTGTCTTCGAAGCGCACGGTGCTGGTGCGCACCACGGGCACGTTGACGGGGCCGGAGCCCCCTTGCAGCGCGGGCGTGCCGGCATGCAGCAAGCGGGTGGCAGCACCCGGTGCGGTGGCGGGGTGCTGGCTCATGCCACGGCCTCGCTGGGGCGGAAATAGGCAGCGTTGTAGTTCTTCACCGCTCCGGTGTCCGGATCGATGGCCACGCGGCCGGTCAAGGTCTCCAGCGGCTGGCCGTAGAGATGGAAATGCAGTGTGGGCTCGGAGCCCACGACGGCGATGCTGTGGACGTCGTCCCCCAGGAATGCGATGGACGTGCCCGGCTGCACGGTGACTTCACGCGCCAGGTGGATGCGGGCGCGTGCCGGATCGCTGCGGTCGTCCGCACGCTCATAGATCCGGTTCACCTCCTGGCCCTCCACCGCCACGATCACGGCCCAGGTGGTGTGGTCGTGCGGCGCGGTGGTCTTGCCGGGGTTGATGGAGTTCAGGTACAGCGCCAGGCCCGCGTCGCCGTCATCGGGGTTCAGCCGGTAGCGGGTGGAGGCGCCGACGCCGGCCGTCTCGGCGGGGGGCGGAAAGTCTGCGCGGCTGAAAAGGTCCTTGCGGGTCGCCAGCGCTTCCAGCCGGGCGGTGATGGCTGCGAGCTGGGCGCGGTCGGGCGTGCCGTGCGCGATGAGGCGGCGGACGTCGTCCAGGGCGGCATCGACGGCTTGGCGCCGCTGTGTGGAAATGGTGGGCAGTGACGTGGTCATGGGAGAAGGCTCCTGGGGAAAAAGGGTTCAGAGGGCGAAGCGCAGCTGGTTGAACGCCAGCGGCGCGGCCGGCTGCGGCGGGCGCGCACGGGTGCCGTCGCCCAGCGCACGCTGCAGGAATTCGCGGGTGCGCTCGCTGCGCGGTCGGCCGAAAATCTGCCGGGCCGGGCCGTGCTCGACGATGCGGCCGGCTTCCGTGAAGTACACGTGGTCGCTCACCTCTTCGGCGAAGCGCATCTCGTGCGTGACCAGCACGCAGGTCATGCCGCCTTCGACCAGGTCGCGGATCACGGTCAGCACTTCACCGACGGTTTCCGGGTCCAGCGCGGACGTGACTTCGTCGAACAGGATCAACTCCGGCCGCATGGCCAGCGCGCGGGCGATGGCCACGCGCTGCTGCTGGCCGCCCGACAGCTCCCCGGGGTAAGCGCCCGCCTTGTGGCCCAGCCGCACCTGGTCGAGCAGCGCCCTCGCCTCCCGCTCAGCCGTGGCCTTGTCGCGGCCCACCACGCGGGTGGGGGCGATCACGAGGTTCTCCAGCACGGTGAGGTGCGGGAACAGGTTGTACTGCTGGAACACGAAGCCCACCCGCTTGCGCAGCGCGATGAGCTCGGCCTCGGTCCTGAGCGTGTCCACCCGCGTGCCGCCCACCGCGATCTCGCCGCTTTGCGGGCGCAGCAGGCCGGTGATGCACCGCAGGATGGTCGATTTGCCCGAGCCGGACGGGCCGATGATGGACACGGCCTTGCCGCGGTGCACGTCGACCTCGATGCCCTTGAGCACCTGGTTGTCGCCGAAGGACAGGTGCACGTCCTTCAGACGAACGAGCGGTGCTGCGGATGGCGCAGCCAGATCGCTCAAGGAAATGTCATCGCGTTTCATGTTGTCGCTCCAGGGCGCGCGTGGCGCGGGCAATCGGGTAGCAGTAGGCAAAGAACAGCAACAGCAGCGTGAAATAGACGAGGATGGTGAAGTCGGTGCGCGCCACGGTGTTGCTGGCGATCTGCGCGGTGTCCACCACGTCGTGCACGCCCACCAGCGAGGCGAGCGAGGTGCTCATGGTGATGCTGGCGTAGAGGTTCATCCACGGGGGCAGCATGCGGCGCACGCACTGCGGCAGCACCACCCACCGGAATATCTGGCCGCGCTTGAAGGCCAGCGACTGCGCGGCCTCCCACTGCGCGCTGGGTATGGACTGGATCGCCCCGCGGAAGATCTCGGCCACGTTGGCACTGGTGGGCAGCGCCAGGCCCAGCACCACCTTCACCCAGTCGGGGAACGGGAAGGTCCATTGCACGATGTTGACCTCGAACGGGAACACGTAGGTGGTGAAGTAGATGAGCACCAGAATGGGCGCATTGCGAAACATCTGCACGTAGCAGCGCATGATGACGCGCACCGCGTGCACGGGCGACAACGACAGCGCGCCGATGACCAGCCCCACGGCGGTGCCGAGGGCCACGGCCAGCACGCTGATCTCGATGTTCACCCAGAGGCCGCGCAGCAGCGCGGGCAGCCAGCGCCACAGGTGCGTGAAGGCGGCCGGCGTGGAGCCGGTGGCGTTCCATGCCAGCCCCACCGCCAGCGCGGCCAGGGCCGCGATCCACCAGGGGCTGCGCAGGGCGGACAGCAGCGCCGCCGGCCCCCGGGGCGCGTTGGCTGCGCGCAGCAGCGTGGCTTCATTGGCCATAGCCGGGCATCCTCCAGTGGTGTTCCAGCCAGCGGCCCGCGCGGCTGACCAGCCATGTCAGCAACCCGAACCAGAGCAGGATGAGCAGCAGCAGCTCCAGCACGTTGTCACGCTGTGACCAGATCATGATGGACTCGTAAGTCACGTCGCCCACCGCGATGGCGGACGCCACTGCCGTCATCTTGACCAGATCGACGAGGTTGTTGACCAGTGACGGCAAGGCAAAGCGCACGGCCAGCGGCAGCTGCACGCGGGCCAGCAGCTGGCGCTGCGAGAAGCCCAGAGAGCGTGCGGCCTCCAGCGTGGTGGCGGGAACGGCCTCGATGCCGGCGCGCAGCGCCTCGGCATGGAACACGCCCTTGTGCAGCGAGACGACCACCACCACCCAGACGAACGGCGTGAGCGGGTTGTTGCCCGCACCCCAGTCGCGCAGCTGCTGCGTGATGAGCATGTTGAACACCAGGAACGCGCAGTACAGCTGCACCAGCGTGGGCGTGTTGCGCGTCACCTCCACGAAGGCGCGCGCCGGACCTGCCAGCCACGCTCGGCCGGAGGTCATGAACGCGGCCAGCACCACGCCGGCCGCCAGGCTGCAGGGAATGGTCAGCAGCGCGAGCTGCACCGTCACGAAGAGGCCGCGCACGAAGGCCTGGCGCTCGCCCGCGTCGAGCACGAAGGCGTAGTTCAGGCCCACTCCCTTGAGCGCGTCCACGCCTTGCACGAGCAGGCTGGCGTCGCTCATGCCGCCGCCTCGGCTTCGCGGACCCGTGCGCCGGCGGCCTGCGGCGGGCGCAGTGCCGCCACGGCGCGGGCGATGCGGGCGGTGGCATCGCGCAGCACGGCATCGCTGGCGGCCGTGGAGATGCGGAAGTACGGCGACAGTCCGTAGGAAGGCCCGTCCACCGCCGCCACGCCCTCGGCATCGAGCAGCCATTCCGTCAGGTCCGCGTCGGAGCGGATCGCCCGGCCGTCCGGTCGCACGCAGCCGATCAAGGGGCCGCAGTGGACGAAGGCGAAGAACGAACCGCCGGGCGGCAGCAGCGTCAGTCCAGGGACGGCGTTGATGGCTTCGGTGACCAGCGCAGCCCGGCGTGCGTAGGCGGCACGGGCCTGTGCCACGAAGGACTGGTCGGGCGATTCCAGCGCGGCCGTCACGGCTGCCTGCGCCACCGAGTTGGGGCCGGACGACGCCTGCGACTGGATCACCACCATGGCCTGCACCAGCGCAGCGGGGCCGGCGCCCCAGCCGATGCGCCAGCCCGTCATGGCGTAGGTCTTGGAGGCGCCGCCCACCAGCAGCGTGCGGTCCTTCAAGTCTGGCGCCACGTGCAACCAGTGCGCGGGAGCCTCGGGCGTGAACCAGATGTGTTCGTACAGCTCGTCCAGCATCACCAGCACCTGCGGATGGCGGCGCAACACGGCGGCCAGCGCGCCCAGCTCCGCGGCGTCGTACACCGCACCCGAGGGGTTGCCTGGCGTGTTCAGCACCAGCCAGCGCGTCCTCGGGGTGATGGCAGCCTCCAGCGCAGCCGGCGTGAGCTTGAAGCCCGCGCCGATGTCGCAAGGCACGATGACGGGCGTGCCGTCGTTCACCAGCACCATGTCGGGAAAGGATGGCCAGTACGGCGCGGGAATGATGACTTCGCTGCCCCCATCCAGCGTGGCGGCGAAGGCGTTGTGGATCACCTGCTTGCCGCCGTTGCTCACGATGATCTGGCGGGTGGGGTAGTCCAGAGCGTTGTCTCGTGCGTACTTCGCCTGGATCGCCTCGCGCAGCGCCGCCGTGCCGGGCGTGGGCGTGTACCTGGTCTCGCCGCGCGCCAGGGCGGCGATGGCGGCCTGCTTGATGGGCTCGGGCGTGTCGAAGTCCGGCTCGCCGGTGGTAAGGGCGATGACGTCGCGCCCCTGAGCGGCCAATGCGGCGGCGCGGGCGCTGGCAGCGGCGTTGGGCGAGAGCTTGACGCGCTGCACACGCTGCGACAGCGGAAAGGTGGTGGTCATGGATGGGGGCTTTCTTCGTGCGGGCGCAGGCTGGCAGGCGCCAGCACCTTGCCGGGGTTGAGCAGGCCGAGCGGGTCGAGCGCGGCCTTCAGGCGGCGCATCAGGTCCAGCTCGACGGGGCTCTTGTAGCGAGGCAGCACGTCGCGCTTGGTCTGGCCGATGCCGTGCTCCGCGCTGATGGAGCCCCCGTGGGCGTGCACGCTGTCGTGCACCACGTCGTGGATGGCGTCTTCGTGGGCGAACAGGTCGGCTGGCGTGCCGCCGAGCGGGTGCGAGACGTTGTAGTGCAGGTTGCCGTCACCCAGGTGGCCGAATGCGACCGGCCGCACGCCCGGGAACCGTGCCTGCAGCGCCGAGGCCGTGGCGGAGAGAAATTCAGGAATGCGCGAAATGGGCACCGACACGTCGTGCTTGATGTTGCGGCCGTCGCGCCTCTGCGCTTCGCCCAGGGCCTCGTCGCGCAGGCGCCAGAGCGCTTCGCTCTGCTGCAGGCTCTCGGCGATGGCGGCGTCGCTGACGAGCCCGTCCTCGAACGCCTGGCTCACCACGGTCTCGAAGCGTTCGCGCGCGTGCTGCTCGCCCTCGCTGTCCGACAACTCGATCAGTGCATACCAGGGCGCCTCCAGCGCCAGCGGAACCGGTTGCTCCGGCACATGCCCCGCGATCAGGCCCAGCACGGTGTCTGACATCAGCTCGAACGCCGTGAGGCTGGCACCGAAGCCCGCACGCGCCACGCCGAGGAAGGCGATGGCGTCGTGGATGCAGCCGAAGGCCAGCAGCGCCGTGTGCTGCGTCTTTGGCAGTGGGTACAGCCGGAGCGTGGCTGCCGTGATGATGCCCAGCGTGCCCTCGCTGCCCACGTACAGGTCACGCAGGGCGTATCCGGTGTTGTCCTTGCGCAGGCCGCGCAGGCCATGCCAGATCTCGCCCTCGGCCGTGACCACCTCCAGGCCCAGCACCAGCTCGCGCGCGTTGCCGTAGCGCAGCACCTGCGTGCCGCCGGCGTTGGTCGCCAGGTTGCCGCCGATGGTGCAGCTGCCCTCCGAGCCCAGGCTCAGCGGAAACAGGCGGCCCGCCTCGCGCGCGGCCTGCTGCACGGCGGCCAGCACGGCACCGGCCTCCACGGTCAGCGTGTCGTTGTCGGCATCGATGGCCCGCACCCGGTTCAGCCGCGCCAGCGACAGCACGACCGCCCGGCCGCTGCCGTCCGGCGTGGCGGCGCCCATCAGCCCGGTATTGCCGCCCTGCGGCACGATGGGCGCTCGGTACTGTTGGCACAAGCGCACCACCTGGGCGACCTCGACCGTGTCGGCCGGGCGCAGCACGGCCAGCGCGCGGCCGGTCAGGCGGCGGTGCTGGTCGGTGAGATAGCCCTCGGCATCGCTGCCGGTCAGCACGTGGCTGGCCCCCAGCGCGGTGCGCAGTGCGTCCAGCAGGGCGGCGCTCATGCGGGCGTCCTCTTGAACTTCTCGTGCAGCTGGTGGAGCAGCGGCGTCGGCTTCATGCCGTTGCGCTTTTCCACTTCGATCAGCCAGCCGGTGCGGTGCCAGCCCTGCACGATGCGGTCGATGGCAGCCTGCGTGTCGGTCTCGCCTTTGCGCAGCCAGATGACGGAGGGCGATGGGATCAGGTCGGCGGGCGAGACGATCTCGTAGTCCTTCCAGTCGGCGTTGTCGGCCACCAGCTCGCGCAGCGTGGGGCTGACGTGCACGGCGGCCGTGCAGTTGCCGCCGCGCAGCGCCAGCAGCGACTCGGGCTGCCCCCGGAAGGCCTTGATCTGCGCGCCATGCCGGTCGGCCAGAGGCTTGGTGAAGTTGCTGCCCTGCGAGACGCATACCGGCTTGCCGCGCAAGTCCTCCCAGGCCTTGATGCCGGTGCCCTTCTTGGCGATGGCGGCGCCGCCCACTTCCTCGAACGGCGTGGGTACGAAGTCGAGGATCTCGCTGCGCTCCTGCGTCCACTGCATGTTGGCGATGAGGACGTCCACCTTGCCTTGCTGCAGGAACTGCACACGATTGGAGGGCTGCACCTGCACGGTCTCCACCGCCACGCCCAGGCCCTTGGCGACGCCTTCGGACAGCTGCACGTTGTAGCCGACGTGCTGGTGCGTCACGGGGTCGATGGTGCCGAACGGCGGGCCGGAGAGGATCACGCCGACGATGAGCTTGCCGCGCTGCTGGATCTTGTCGAGTGTGACGTCCGCATGCGCGGGGCCGCCGGTGGCCAGGCACAGCGCGGCCAGGGCCGAGGCGGCGCCGCGAGCGGTCAGGGTGCGGCTCATGGCTTCTTGGTATCGGTGGCTGCCGCGGCGGTGGCCCGGGCTTCGGCGTACACGGCGAAGTCGTACGGCGCACGGTCGAACCGGCCCTGCAGGGCGCGCTGGTGGCGCTCGGCGATCCACGCGTCGGCCACGCCGTTCTGGCGCGCGGTCTTCAGCAGGAAGCCGGAGCGGTGCCAGTCCTGGATGGCCTTGTCCAGGAAGGCCTGCGTGTCGGCCTCGCCCCGGCGTGTCCACACCACGGTGGGCGACGGGATCAGCTGGTCCTGCGTGCCCAGTTCGAAGTCCTTCCACTCGGCGGCGCTGGGGCCGGTGAGCTTTTCATACAGGGCCGGCTGGATGTGAACGGATGCGGCGCAGGTGCCGCCCTTCAAGGCCAGCAGCGACTCGGGTATGCCTCGCAGCCCCTTGACGACCGCGCCGTAGGTCTCGGCCAGCGGCTTGGCGAAGTTGCTGCCCTGCGACACGCAGGCCACCTTGCCGCGCAGGTCTTCCCAGCGCCTGATGCCGCTGGCCTTGGCCACCAAGGCCCCGCCGCCGATCAGGTCGTAGGGCGTGGGCGCGAACGAGAGGATCTCGCTGCGCTCCTGCGTCCACTGAATATTGGCGATCAGCAGGTCCACCTTGCCGCTTTGCAGAAACTGCACGCGCGTGCTGGCGGTGACGGGAACGGTCTCCAGCGCCACGCCCAGGCGCCTGGCCAGGTCGGTGGCCAGCTCGGTCTGGTAGCCACCGGTCTTGCCGGTGGCCGGGTCGAGCACCCCGAACGGCGGGCTGGCGCCGTCGATGCCCACGGAGAGCTTGCCGCGTTGCTGGATCTTGTCGAGTGTCGCGTCGGCGTGGGCACCCGAGGTGCCCAGGGCCAGTGCCAGGGCAGCGGTGAAGAGAGGGAAGAAGCGGGGCATGCGAAATCCGGTCGAATCCGTTCGGGAAAGGCCCAGCCGGCCCCATGCGGGCCTGCCGGAAAAAAGGAAGGGCCGTCGGCGGCGTCAGGTCACTGCGCCGCGTCCTTGAACCGGGCCTGCAGCTCGGGCAGCAGCGGGTTGGGCGGCTCGATGCCGACACGCTTTTCGGTGGCGATCAGCCAGCCGGTGCGGTGCCAGTCCTGTACCACCTTGTCCACGGCGGCGATGGTGTCGGCCTCACCCTTGCGGGTCCACACCACCGAAGGCGCGGGCAGCAGTTCGGTGGTGATCGGCGCTGCGTACTGGCTCCATTCGGCGTTGGTGCGCAGCAGCGGGTGGATGAGCGTGCTGTCGTGCACGGCGGCCACGCAATTGCCGCCCTTGAGCGCCAGCAGCGAATCGGAAGAGCTCTTGAAGCCCTGCACCGTGGCGCCGTAGTCGCTCGCCAGGGGCTTGGCATAGCTGCTGCCCTGCGAAACGCACACGGGCTTGCCGCGCAGTTGCTCCCACTTCGTGATGCCGCTGTCCTTTCGGACGGCAGCCGTGCCGCCCACGCGGTAGAACGGGGTGGGTGCATAGCCCAGGATCTCGGCGCGGTCGGGGTTCAGCTCCATCGAGGCGATCAGCAGGTCGACCTTGCCGGCCTGCAGGAACTGCACGCGCGTGGCCGTCTGCACCTGCACCAGGTCGGCCTCCACGCTCAGGCCCTTGGCCACCGCACGTGCCAGTTCGGGGTTCCAGCCCACGAGCTGCTGGTTGGCGGGGTCGATGGAGCCGAAAGGCCCCCCGTTGACCAGCACGCCGATGCTGACCTTTCCGCGCTGCTTGATCTTGTCCAGGGTGGCATCGGCGTGCGCGCCGGTGCTCGCCAACAGGGGCAGCAGCGCGGCGACGAGGCCGGCGAGCGGCAGGGATGGAGAACGGAGAAACACTGGGGCGTGGCGCATGGCGTGGAGTGGCATGGAGGCAGGAAAGCGGGAGGTCGAAGTGCGAAGCGAGAACAGGCCCTGATCTTCCGCCCCGCCTCGCCACGCGACAACGACCGTTTCCGAGGATCGATATGCGGCCAGCGCGCCAGCCGCGGGATCAGGCAACGCGCGACTGCACCGGCGGCAGGCGGAAGGCAGCCAGCTCGTCGGGTGCGCACTGGGCGATGAGGCCCGTCTCCCAGGCCAGGTACCGGCGTGCCGCGTCCAGGTTGCCGTCGTGGCGGTCGTGCACGAAGAACAGGTAGTCGATGGCATCGGCATCGGCCGGGTGGTCGGGGGAGCTCTGCACGGGCAAGCCGGCCGCCACCCAGTCGGCGGCCAGCGCCCAGTGCACGCTCGCCACGGCGCCGGTCACGATTTCGCTGGCGGCCGCGGCTGCGCTGGCCGCATCGGCGGCCAGGATGAGCAGCGGCGCGAGCGCGCCCGATGCGGCGTCGCGCACTGCGGCGGCCACGCGCGGCCGTACCGACCAGCGCGCGCCCCGGGCATGCTGGCGGCGGTAGGCCAGCGAGGGTTGCACATCCAGCAGCAGGGGCGGCGTTGCCTGCGACGACAGCCAGCCGGGCAATTCCAACGGACCCACTCGCGGGGGCGGGGCAGGAGGGCGCGCCCACTCCGAGCCGGGCACGGTGAGCGCCGCATGGATGCCACCCTCGACGGTGGCCGTCCCATAGCCCAGGCGCGCCAGCCAGGCCGCCACCACGGGCGCTCGCACACCGTCGTCGTCCAGCAGCAGCACGCGGCTGCGGCGCACACCGATGGTCTGGTCCGTGGCCTGCAGCAACTGGCCGCCCGGCGCGTGCCGGGCACCGGCCAGCGTGCCGGCCGCGTACTCATCGGCGGTGCGCACATCCAGCACGTAGGTGGTGCGGGCCGGGTCGTCGATCCAGGCCTGCGCCTGTACGGCCGTCAACACCGCCACGCCTGCGTCGGCCGCCACGCTCGCCGCGCGGGCCTGATCCACAGCCTGCGCGGGGTTTGGTGCCGGACTGCGGCGCTGGCTCCCCTGTTCGAGGGCCTGGCCGGACAGCGCCCAGCCCTGCGTCCCGTTCTCCAGCGCCAGCACGGGATTGGGAACACCCAGGCCGCGCAGGATCTGCGCGCCGATGATGCTGCGCGTGCGGCCCGCGCAGTGGATGACGATGGGCGTCTCCGGGTCGGGAGCCAACGCGCTCCAGTGCCGCGCCAGCTCGCCGTTGGGTACGGGGATGGCGCCGGGGATGGTCATTTTCTGGTGCTCTTCCAGCGTGCGGCCGTCCAGCAGCACCAGCGGCTCGCCTGCCTGCTGCCTGCGCTGCAGCTCCGCCGCGCTCACGTGCGGTGTGCCGAAGGCGTGCTCGACCAGTTCTCCGAAGGTCTTCGACGGCAAATTCACCCCTTGGAACAGCGTGTAGCCAGCCTCGGCCCAGGCAGGCGCTCCGCCCTCCAGCACCATCAACTCTTGGTAGCCCAGCGCAGCCAGGCGCTGCGCCGCGCGCACGGCGACCCCGTCGCCGCCATCCAGCAGCACGGTGCGCGTGCTGCGACGGGGCACGAGGCGAGGCACGTCCCACTCCAGGCGGCTGTAAGGCGCCGGGACGGCGAAAAAGGGGTGGCCTTCGCCGAACTGACCCGCCTCGCGCACGTCGAGCAAGGCGATTTCATCGCCGCCGTTGAGCCAGTCGCGCACGGCGCGGGCGCTGACCGGCGGGTAGGAGAAGGAGGTGGAAGTGGATTCACTCGATGCAGACATGGCAGATCGCCCTGCGTCGGGAGGGCGTTGAACAAAGCTGCCACCATATGCCCGCGAGGCTGCATCGCCTTGCAGCGCGTGAGAAGGATTTCGCCTATGCATAGTCGTTTTCCAAGCTACGCCCCGGCCGCGGTACCCTCCAACGACTGACCGGTGGGTTCTCCACCTGGGTCCCAGATTCCCGACGTCCAGCGCGTCAACCATCCAGCCCTGTTTCACGATGTCCCACGTTATTCCGCTCCGCCACGGCGCCTTCGACGCCGTCATCGTCGACCTGGACGGCACCATGGTGGACACCATGGGCGACTTCGCGGAGGCGATCCGGCGCATGCTTGGCGAGCTGAAGTTGCCCTCCATCGAGGCCGCGCAGATCGAACCCATGGTCGGCAAGGGCTCCGAGCACCTGCTGCGCTCGGTGCTGAAATACGTGCTGGCGCCCATGGAACAAGCGCCTGATACTACGAAAATTGAAGCGCTCTACCCTGCCGCGTGGGACGCCTACCAACGCCACTACCTGCAGACCAACGGCCAGCATTCGGCCGTGTACCCGGGGGTGGTGCAGGGCCTGCGCGGGCTGCGCGGCGCCGGCCTGCGGCTGGCGTGCCTGACCAACAAGCCCGGCGACTTCGCCCGGCCGCTGTTGCGGGCCAAGGGGCTCGACGGCTTCTTCGACCAAGTGTTCGGCGGCGATGCGTTCGAGCGCAAGAAGCCCGATCCGCTGCCGCTGCTCAAGACCTGCGAGGCGCTGGGCACGGCGCCTTCGCGCACGCTCATGATCGGCGACTCCAGCAACGACGCGCAAACGGCGCGCGCCGCGGGCTGCCCCGTGGTGCTGGTCACCTATGGCTACAACCACGGCCGGCCGGTGCGGGAGGTGGATGCCGATGGCTTCATCGACTCGCTGGAGGACTTGGGCCGCGGGGGCTGAGCGCGGGCGGCACCCGCCCCCGGGCGTCGCCGCAGCGATGGGCCGGCAACGCTCGCTGCCGGCGATGCAGCGCCTGGCCGGTGGCGCTTCACCGAGCCGGCCGGGCCGCTCCAGGCGGCCCGAAGCCGATCACTGACGACGGATGCCGCCCTGGGGCGAAGCCGCGGCGGCGACGCCGACAGGTGCATTGGGCCGCAGCGGGGCCATGTCGTCGCCCCGGTCCAGCAGGGCGTCCTTGAGCTTCCAGTCGGCCGGGTGGTGGCCCAGCCAGATGCGCATCAGGACATTGAAGAACTCGGGCTCCTTGAAGGCCTCGCCCTGCTGCTTGCCCTTGACGGTGATGATGGTGCCGGTGCCCGGCACCCAGTCGACCACGAAGGTGTCGCCCTTGGCGAGCATCTTCTGCTCGGAAAAGATCTGCCCCATGCGCACCAGCCCCGCCATGAGCCGGTACATGTCTTCCTTGGAGGTGTTGTCCTCCACCCCGCGGATGAACAGCTTGCCCAGCTCGGTGGCGTCGATCGGGCGCAGCATGCTGACGGCGATGCGCTTGGGGCCGGGGGACGACAGGGCCTCTTCCGGCGTGTGGGCCTTGCGGGCCAGGTAGAGGCCTGCCGTGTAGACCTGGAACACGGCCTTGTAGCGCACGCCGGTGCCGTTGAGCAGCAGCTTGGTGTTGCCGACTTCGGCGACGCTGGCGTACTGGACGTCGGCCACGTCGACGGACTGGGCCTGTGCGCCGAGGCAGGCCAGGCCCAGCATGCCGGCGGTAAGGAGGGGTGCGACGAATTTCATGCGGATCTCCGACTCGCTGTGTGTCCGAGGCAGTCTAGGGATCCGGCTGATTTTTTACTGTTAACTACTGTTCTTGCGCAATCGATTAATTTCAACAATCGTTGAGGCCGCCCGCGCCCTGGTGGCGCGGAGTCGCCGGCAGGGCGGGCCGGCCGGGAATTTCTGCCGCGCCGCCGCGCCGGGCTTTGCTACACTTTGCCGATGTTCATTCACCGCGTTTTCATTACAGGTTGCAGCGACCGGGGAGCCTGGCCCTGGCGTAAGCCAATCCTGCCGCTTAACGCTTGACAGCACCTGGGCCGCGTCCCAGCGTGCGCCCGTGGCCCCACCCGGTGGGCGCCGAATCTTGGAATGAATGAACTGCGGCACGGTCCTTGGCACCGTCGTCATCGCGCACCGAAGCTGCGAGCCGCAGGCGCTGGGAACTCTCCGTGATCACAGAACTGGAATTCAAAAGCCTGGCCGGTGAAGGCTACAACCGCATCCCGCTGATGGCGGAAGCCTTCGCGGACCTCGAAACCCCCCTGTCCCTCTACCTCAAGCTGGCCCACAGCAAGGAAGGCGGCAGATACAGCTTCCTGCTGGAATCGGTCGTCGGCGGCGAGCGCTTTGGGCGCTACAGCTTCATCGGCCTGCCCGCGCGCACCCTGCTGCGCGCCAGCGGCTTCGGCGACGCCGCCAGGACCGAGGTGGTGACCGACGGCCAGGTGGTGGAAACCGCGGCGGGCAACCCGCTGGACTTCATCGCCGCGTACCAGAAGCGTTTCAAGGTGGCCTTGCGCCCCGGCCTGCCGCGTTTTTGCGGGGGGCTCGCGGGCTACTTCGGCTACGACGCGGTGCGCTACATCGAGAAAAAGCTCGAGAACACCTGCCCGCCCGACACGCTGGGCTGCCCCGACATCCTGCTGCTGCAATGCGAGGAGTTGGCCGTCATCGACAACCTCTCTGGCAAGCTCTACCTCATCGTCTACGCCGACCCGGCCCAGCCCGAGGCCTACGCCCGCGCCAAGAAGCGCCTGCGCGAACTCAAGGAGCAGCTGAAGTATTCGGTCAGTGCCCCCGTGGTGCGCCCCACCGAGAGCCACCCCGCGCAGCGCAGCTTCGCCAAGGCCGACTACCTGGCCGCCGTCGACCGCGCCAAGGAGCTCATCGCCGCCGGCGACTTCATGCAGGTGCAGGTGGGCCAGCGCATCCACAAGCGCTACACCGAAAGCCCGCTCAGCCTCTACCGCGCGCTGCGCTCGCTCAACCCGTCGCCGTACATGTATTACTACGACTTCGGCGGCTTCCAGGTGGTGGGCGCCAGCCCGGAGATCCTGGTGCGGCAGGAAAGCACGCCCGAAGGGCAGAAGGTCACCATCCGCCCGCTGGCCGGCACCCGCCCGCGCGGCGCCACGCCCGAGCGCGACAAGGCCACCGAGGTCGAGCTCATCAACGACCCCAAGGAGCGCGCCGAGCATGTGATGCTGATCGACTTGGCGCGCAACGACATCGGCCGCATCGCCCGGACCGGCACCGTGAAGGTGACCGAGGCCTTCGCCGTGGAGCGCTACAGCCACGTGATGCACATCGTGAGCAACGTGGAAGGCATCCTGAACGACGGTATGACCAGCATGGACGTGCTGAAGGCGACCTTCCCGGCCGGCACGCTGACCGGCGCGCCCAAGGTGCACGCGATGGAGCTGATCGACCAGCTCGAGCCTTCCAAGCGCGGCCTCTACGGCGGCGCCTGCGGCTATCTCAGCTACGCCGGCGACATGGATGTCGCCATCGCCATCCGCACCGGCATCGTCAAGGACGGCACGCTCTACGTGCAGGCCGCGGCCGGCGTGGTGGCCGACTCGGTGCCCGAGATGGAATGGAAGGAAACCGAGCACAAGGCCCGCGCCCTGCTGCGCGCTGCCGAGCTGGTCGAGGAGGGGCTGGAATGACCCGCGCCATCGACAGGACCGAGCCCTGCGCCAGCATGGCCGAGGTGCGCGCCCGCGTGGACGCGCTCGACGATGTGCTGGTGCCGCTGCTGGTCGAGCGCGGCGGCTACATGACGCAGGCCGCGATCAACAAGCCGCTGCAGTCGCAGGTGCGCGACGAGGCCCGCATCGAGGCCATCGTGGCCCGGGTGCGCGCCCGCGCCCAGGCCGAGGGCGGCCAGCCCGACGTGATCGAGGCCATCTACCGCAGCATGATGGAGGCGTACATCGCCTACGAACATCGCGAGTTCGACCGGCTGGTGGCCGCGGGCCGCAAGCGCAACGAGGAGCCCACGCCATGACCCGCCTGCTGATGGTCGACAACTACGACAGCTTCACCTACAACATCGTCCAGTACTTCGGCGAACTGGGCGCCGAAGTGGAAGTGTTCCGCAACGACGAGATCACGCTCGAAGGCATCGCCGAGCGCCGGCCCGACCGGCTGGTGATCTCGCCCGGGCCCTGCTCGCCCGCCGAAGCCGGCATTTCCGTCGCGGCGATCCGGCACTTCGCCGGCAAGCTGCCCATCCTGGGCGTCTGCCTGGGCCACCAGAGCATCGGCGCGGCCTTCGGCGGCAACATCATCCGCGCGCAGGAGCTGATGCACGGCAAGACCAGCGTCATCACCACCACGCGGCAGGGCGTGTTCGCCGGGCTGCCCGAGCAGTTCACCGTGAACCGCTACCACTCGCTGGCCATCGAGCGCGGCAGTTGCCCCGACGTGCTGGCCGTGACGGCGTGGACCGATGACGGCGAGATCATGGGCGTGCGCCACAAGGAGCTCGACATCGAGGGCGTGCAGTTCCACCCGGAGAGCATCCTCACCGAGCACGGCCACGCCATGCTGAAGAACTTCCTGGCGGAGTCGCGGCCGTGAGCCTCGCACTGCTGGGCATCGACGGCCACCAGCTGGTGCTGTTCGTGGTCGCCGGCTGGCTGCTCAACCTGACTCCCGGGCCGGATGTGTTCTACATCGTCACGCACGCGCTGCGCTCCGGCGCGCGCGCCGGCATCTTGGCGGGCCTGGGCATCGCTGCCGGCTGCTGCGTGCACGTGGTGGCCGCGGCCCTGGGCGTGGGCGCGCTGCTGGCCGCATCGGCCACGGCGTTCACGGCGCTCAAATGGCTGGGCGCGGCCTACCTGCTCTGGATGGGCGTGCGCATGCTGCGCGCCCGGCCCGGCACGGGCCTGGCCGCCGTGGCGCGCGATGCGCGGGCCGGCACGGTGCCCGCCGCCGCCGCGCCCGCGCTGCGCGAGGTCTGCCTGGGCGGCTTCTGGACCAACGTGCTCAATCCCAAGGTCGCCCTCTTCTTCCTGGCCTTCGTGCCGCAGTTCATCGCGCCGGACGCGCCGCACAAGACGCTCGCCTTCCTGCTGCTGGGGCTGCTGTTCACCGTCAACGCGCTGCCGGTGTGCGCGGCCTGGGCCTTCGGCTCGGCATGGATCGCCCGCCGGATGGGCGCGCTGCAGCACTGCATGCACTGGGTGGACCGCACGGCCGGCGCCGTCTTCATCGCCTTCGGCATCAAGCTGGCGCTCACCGACCGCCCCGGCGCCTGACCGGCGCGCCTCCCCTTTTTTCTGTCCCCGCTTCGACCCGAGACTTCGCCATGTCCATCACGCCCCAGGAAGCGCTGCAGCGCACCATCGAGCACCGCGAAATCTTCCACGACGAGATGCTGCACCTGATGCGCCTCATCATGCGCGGCGAGCTCTCGCCCGTGATGACCGCTGCCATCGTGACCGGCCTGCGCGTCAAGAAGGAAACCATCGGCGAGATCACCGCCGCCGCGCAGGTGATGCGCGAGTTCTCCACCAAGGTGCACGTGCAGGACGCGCGCCACCTGGTGGACATCGTGGGCACCGGCGGCGACGGCGCCAACACCTTCAACATCTCGACCTGCGCCATGTTCGTGGCCGCCGCGGCGGGCGCCAAGACGGCCAAGCACGGCGGGCGCGGCGTCTCCAGCAAGAGCGGCAGCGCCGACGTGATGGAGTCGCTGGGCGTGCACATCAACCTCGCGCCCGAGGCCATCGCGCAGTGCATCGCCGAGGTGGGCATCGGCTTCATGTTCGCGCCCAACCACCACCCCGCCATGAAGAACGTGGCGCCGGTGCGGCGCGAGCTGGGCGTGCGCACGCTCTTCAACATCCTCGGGCCGCTCACCAATCCGGCGGGCGCGCCCAATATCCTGATGGGCGTGTTCCACCCCGACCTGGTCGGCATCCAGGTGCGTGCGCTGCAGCGCCTGGGCGCAGAGCACGCGCTGGTGGTCTACGGCCGCGACGGCATGGACGAAGTCAGCCTGGGCGCCGCCACGCTGGTGGGCGAGCTGAAGGGCGGCCAGATCACCGAGTACGAGATCCACCCCGAGGACTTCGGCCTGGCCATGGCCAGCAACCGCACGCTGAAGGTGGAAACGCCCGAGCAGTCGCGCGAGATGCTGATGGACGTGCTGCGCGGCCAGCCCGGCCCGGCGCAGGACATCGTCTGCCTGAACGCCGGCGCGGCCTTGTACGCGGCCGGCGTGGCCGGCTCCATCGCCGACGGGCTGGACAAGGCGCGTGCGGCCATCGCCAGCGGCGCGGCGCTGGCCAGGCTGGAGCAGCTGGTGGCGCGCACGCATGCACTGGCGTCCTGATCTGGGCTTACCGGCACATCGCAACTGAGCCACTCCTCCCAGTCACGCCCCCGCATGACCATTCGTTCAGCCCTGGATCGGCGGCGCTCGCCCCTGCTGGAAGAGATCCGTCTCGCCGCCAGCCAGGCACCCCGGCTCTGGATGCCCGCCATGCTGCACCCGCCCGGTCCACTCAGGCAGGCGATCATGGGCGTGGCCCTGCCCGGCCTGATGCTGGGCGGAATGGCGTTCGCGCTGCTGCCGGACGGGCGCCTGCACTGGATCGTCATCCTGGGGCTGGCCGGGCTCATCACGGCCGGCATGGTCGCGGTGCTGCGGCGCCGGCCCTCGGCCGATGGATGCGAGATCCACTTCACGGACGGAAGAATCGACCTTCACGAATCGGGTCGCAGGGTGCGGGTGCCTCTGGACAAGCAGGCGCACAGCATCGGCTTTGGGGTCGATGTACTGAACTCGGAATTTGTCGCCTGCATCGACTTGCGACATGCCCGCCGGGGTACCGTGGCCACTCTGACCACGCTCACCACGCCCAAGCGGTCGGAGATCGCGGTGATGGACCACGTCGCCGGCGTGCTGGCCGAGCGCCTCGGGCTGCGTCGTTCGGGTCTGCCCTTGGCGGTCATCCTGCGATGACCTGTACCGCACTGACACGTTTTGTTTGACAAGAAAGAACCCGCCATGAGCGACATCCTGAACAAGATCATCGCCGTCAAGCGCGAAGAAGTCGCCGCCGCGCAAAAGAAGATGCCTTTGGCCGCGATGCGGGCCGACGCGGAAAGCCGCGTGCTGACCCGTGACTTCGAGGGCGCGCTGCGCGCCAAGGTCGCCAAAGGCCAGGCCGCCGTGATCGCCGAGATCAAGAAGGCCAGCCCCAGCAAGGGCGTGATCCGCGCCGACTTCATCCCCGCCGACATCGCGCAGAGCTACGCGGACGGCGACGGCCGGGTGAGCGCGGCGTGCCTGTCGGTCTTGACCGACCGGCAGTTCTTCCAGGGCCAGCCCGACTACCTGAAGCAGGCGCGGGCCAGCTGCCAGCTGCCAGTGCTGCGCAAGGATTTCATGATCGACCCCTACCAGATCTATGAAAGCCGGGCGATGGGCGCCGACGCGATCCTGCTGATCGCCGCCTGCCTGGACGACGCGCAGATGGCCGATCTGGAGGCGATTGCCCGCAGCCTGGACATGGCCGTGCTCGTGGAGGTGCACGACGGCGCCGAGCTGGACCGTGCGCTGAAGCTCAAGACGCCGCTGGTGGGCATCAACAACCGCAACCTGCGCACCTTCGAGGTGTCGCTGCAGACCACGCTCGACTTGCAAAAGGCGGTGCCGTCCGACCGGCTGCTGGTGGCGGAGTCGGGCATCCTGTCGCCAGCCGACGTGAAGACGCTGCAGGATGCCGGCGTGAACGCGTTCCTGGTGGGCGAAGCGTTCATGCGGTCGGAAGACCCCGGCCTGGCGCTGGCCCGGCTTTTCGGCTGAATGCTCCTATTTTCATAGCTGCTTGCGCAGATGGATCAAGCGCTGCAAGCCCTTTTGACCCTTCATCCGATGCCTGACGCCACCTCCAGCGACGCCACCCAGCTGCAATCCGCCGACCCGGCCGACTGGCCCGTCGCGCCGGGCTGGCAGCCGCTGGTCGATGCCTTCTTCGCCAGCCCGCGGGGGCAGGCGCTCCGCACCTTCCTGCGGTCGCGTCTGGAGGCCGGCGCGGTGATCTTTCCGCCCAAGCCGCTGCGTGCGCTGGAACTCACGCCGCCCGAAGCCGTGCGCGTGGTGATCCTGGGGCAGGACCCGTACCACGGGCGCGGGCAGGCCGAGGGCCTGGCGTTCTCGGTGGCGCCGGGCGTGCAGTTGCCGCCGTCGCTGCGCAACATCTTCAAGGAGATGCAGCGCGACCTGGGCCAGCCCTTTCCCGCCTGGCCCGAGCCCGGCGGCAGCCTGGTGAAGTGGGCGAAGAACGGCGTGCTGCTGCTCAACACCGGCCTGACGGTGGAAGAGGGCCAGGCCGCCAGCCACGCCGGCAAGGGCTGGGAGCAGCTGACCGACGAGGTCATCCGCCATGTGGCCGAGGGCGAGCGGCCGGTGGTGTTCATGCTGTGGGGCTCCCACGCCCAGTCCAAGCGCGTGTTCATTCCGGAGGACCGCGGCCATCTGGTGCTGACCTCCAACCACCCTTCCCCGCTGTCGGCGCTGCGCCCGCCGGTGCCGTTCATCGGCAACGGGCATTTCGGGCAGGCGCGTGAATTCCGCCTGCGACACGAGGCGCAGCAAGGCTGAGCCGGCGGCCGGCTACGCAGGCCCGGCCAGCCGCTCCTTCAGCAACTCCAGGAACGCCCGCGCCGCCACCGGCAGGCTGCGCCCGGCCAGGGTCTGCACCTCGATGTCGCGCAGATCCATGCCCACGTCGGCCAGCGGCCGCGCCAGCACCAGGCCGGCGGCCACCATGTAGCGGGCGCTCACCTCGCTGGACACCGACACCCCGCCGCCGTGCGCGACGAAGTTCAGCAGCGTCTTGGCGTGGTTCGACTCGATCACCGGCGCGAGCCGCAGGCCCTGGCGGCCACAGGCGATGTCCACCATCTGGCGCACCGCCGTC
Source organism: Acidovorax sp. FG27 (assembly GCF_040365715.1). Lineage (NCBI taxonomy): Bacteria > Pseudomonadati > Pseudomonadota > Betaproteobacteria > Burkholderiales > Comamonadaceae > Acidovorax > Acidovorax sp. FG27. The sequence continues at coordinate 38,695 of NZ_BAABVY010000004.1, read as the reverse complement.
TCGGGCGGGGGCAGGCCCAGCGGGTGCTGCGCCATGCGCGCCAGGGTCACGCGCGGCGCGGCGGCCAGCGGGTGGCCGGGCGGCAGCACGGCCAGCACCGGCGCGCTCTGGCGGTATTCGACGTGGATGTCCTTCTGCGGGGCGCGGCTGAAGCACAGGCCGATGTCCACGGTGCCGGCGCGCACCGCCTCGGGCACCTGCGGCGTGGGCAGCGACTGCACGCTGAACGCGATGCCGGCATGCGTGCGCTGGAACTCCACGCACAGGCGCGGCAGCAGCTCGTTGGCGAAGGCGTCGGAGGTGGCCAGCCGCACCTGGCCGGCGCGCAGCCCCTGCAATGCGGCGATCTCGCCCAGGGCCCGGTCGGCGTCCAGCCCCGCCCGGCGGGCATGCGCGGCCAGGATCTCCCCGGCCGCCGTGAGCACCATGCCGCGCGGATGGCGCTCGAAGAGCGGCGTGCCCAACTGCTCCTCCAGCCCGGCGATCTGCCGGCTGAGCGCGGAGGCCGCCACGTGCAGGCGCGCCGAGGCCTCGGTGAGCGAGCCGCTTTGCGCCACCTCCAGGAAGTAGCGCAGGGCGGTGTCTTGAAGCAGATGGCGGCGCATGGGCGACGGGTGGAGGACTTGGCGCAACGGCGGGCGGTGCGTTGCCGCAGCAATGGCAGAAGTATGGCCTGCTTTGCCGCCATGGCAAACCGGCTTGCCCATTCGGTGGTGGTGCCGGACTGCCGGCATTCTTAAGATGGACTCCGTACCGTCCGCCACCAGCGGATCCTGCTCGCCCGGCATCGCGCCCACCCGGCCCCCGCCTTTTCGTCCCGCCCGCCCGCCACCGGTGCCGTCTCCGGTCTGGCCGCCAGGTACCCATTTCCTCTCCCGGAGTCTTCTTCGATGCGCGTCCTCTCCCTTTTGACCCTGCTGGCCGCAGCCCTGCTCGGCACCCAGGTGCCGGCCGTGGCACAACCCGCTTCCGCCGCCTCGTGGCCCCAGGGCCCCGTGCGGGTGATCGTGCCCTTCCCTGCCAGCGGGGCGACCGACCTGGTGGCCCGCGTGGTCACGCAGCGCGTGGGGCAGGAGCTGGGCCAGCAGTTCGTGGTGGACAACAAGCCCGGCGCGGGCGGCACCATCGGCGCGGCCGAGGCGGCCAAGGCCAGGCCCGACGGCATGACGCTGCTGCTGACCACCAGCAGCACGCACGCCATCTCGCCCCACCTGATGCCGAAGCTGGCCTATGACGCGCAGCGCGACTTCGTGCCAGTGGCGCATGTGGCCGACGCGCCCAGCGTGCTGCTGGTCACGCCCTCGCTGCCGGTGAAGACGGTGGTGGAACTCATCGCCTACGCCAAGGCCCACCCCGGCCAGCTGAACTACGCCACCAGCGGGAACGGCACCATCGTGCACCTGAACACCGCCGCCTTCGCCGCGCAGGCCGGCATCGAGATGACGCACGTGCCCTACAAGGGCACGGCACTGGCCATTCCCGACCTGGTGACGGGCCAGGTGCAGGTGCTGTTCGATTCGCTGCCCACCGGCATGCCGCACGTGAAAAGCGGCCGCCTGCGCGCCCTGGCCGTCACCAGCGCGCAGCGCAGCAGCCTGGCGCCGGAGCTGCCCACGCTGGCCGAGTCGGGCCTGCCCGGCTTTTCGTCGGTGACCTGGTTCGGCGTCTACCTGCCGGCCGGCGCCTCGCCCGCGCTGGTCGAACGCGTACATGCGGCTTTTGCGAAGGCCATCCAGGCGTCCGAGCTGGCCGCGAGCCTGGCCAAGCTGGGCGTGGAACCCGCCAAGCCCAGCACGCCCGCGCAGTTCGGCGCGCTGGTGCGCACCGACAGCGACCGCTGGGCCGCCGTCATCCGCCAACACAAGATCACGCTGGAATGAAGAAGGGCACGCCATGACCGCACAGAACGCATCTAACGCATCGAACGCACGGAACGCATCCTCGTCCCTGGACTGGACCCTCCCCTACGCCTCCCACCGCAGCGCGGTGATGGGCCGCAACGTCGTCTCGACCTCGCAGCCGCTGGCTGCGCAGGCGGGCCTCGCCATGCTGCAGGCCGGCGGCAACGCGGTGGATGCCGCCATCGCCGCCGCCATGGTGCTGACGGTGGTCGAGCCCACCGGCTGCGGCCTGGGCAGCGACGGCTTCGCCATCGTCTGGGACGGCAAGGAATTGCACGGGCTCAATGCCTCGGGCCGCTCGCCCGCCGCGTGGACGCCCGAATACTTCGAGAAGCTCGGCGGCGCCATTCCCGAGATGGGCTGGAACGCGGTGACCGTGCCCGGCGCCGTGTCGGCCTGGGTGGCCCTCTCTCAGCGCCTGGGCAAGCTGCCCTTCGCCCAACTGGCCCAGCCCGCCATCGACTACGCCCGCAACGGCTTTCCCGTGTCGCCGACCATCGCCCGCCTGTGGGCACTGGGCGCGCAGAAGCTCGGCGCGCAGCCCGGCTTCGCCGAGTGCTTCATGCCGGACGGCCGCACGCCGCAGGCGGGCGAGATCTTCCGCAGCGAGGCCCATGCCCGCACGCTGGAGCTGATCACCGCCACCGAGGGCGAAGCCTTCTACCGGGGCGAGTTGGCCGAGAAGATGGCCGCGCATTCCCAGGCGAACGGCGGCGCCATGACGGTCGAAGACCTGGCCGCGCACCGGGCCGACTGGGTGGGCACCGTGAGCCAGCGCTTCGGCGATTCGGTGATCCACGAGATCCCGCCCAACGGCCAGGGCATCGCCGCGCTGATGGCCCTGGGCATGCTGGACCGCATCGACGGCGGGCGCGGCGTCGGCGCGCACCCGCTGGACAGCGTGGAGACGGTGCACGCCAGCATCGAGGCCATGAAGCTCGCGCTGGCCGACCTCTACCAGCACAACGCCGACGGCGACCACCTGCAGGTGCACCCGGCCGAACTGCTGCACGCCGACTACCTGGCCGAGCGCGCCGCGCTGATCGACCCCGAGCGCGCCAGCGACCCGGTCTACGGCACGCCGCGCCGGGGCGGCACGGTGTACCTGGCGGCGGCGGACAGCCAGGGGATGATGGTCTCGTTCATCCAGTCCAACTACATGGGCTTCGGCTCGGGCGTGGTGGTGCCGGGCACCGGCATCAGCCTGCAGAACCGGGGCCACGGCTTCACGCTGCAGGCCGGACACGCCAACTGCGTGGCGCCGGGCAAGCGCCCCTCGCACACCATCATTCCGGCCTTCGCCATGCATGCCGATGGCACGCCGCAAATGGCCTTCGGCGTGATGGGCGGGCCGATGCAGAGCCAGGGCCACACGCAGATGGCGCTGCGCGTGCTGCGCTACGGCCAGAACCCGCAGGCCGCCGCCGATGCGCCGCGCTGGCGCGTGACCGGCGGCAAGGGCGTGGCAGTGGAGCCGCACTTCGACGGCGCCTTGGTGGAGGCGCTGCGCGCCCGGGGCCACGAGGTGACGGTGGAGGCCGGCAACGGTGTGTTCGCCTTCGGCGGCGCGCAGCTGGTGCTGCGCCAGGGCGGGCACTACATCGCCGGCTCGGACCCGCGCAAGGACGGGCACGCCGTGGCGTTCTGAGCGCGGCTTGCTATTGTTTCGATAGCTGCCAGCGCTGGTACATCAAGCGCTGGAGGCCATTTTGACCCTCAGCGCCGCTCCCGCACGGTGAGCCAGGCACTGGCCGCGCCGCTCAGCACGATGGCGCCGATGCCGGCCAGCGACCAGCTGTCGGGCACGTGCCGGTACACCAACCAGCCGGCCAGCATGGCAAAGCCGATCTGGCTGTAGAGAAACGGCGCCAGCGTGACGGGCGTGGTGCGCGCGTACGCCTGCATCAGCAGCATGTGGCCGCAGGCGCTCAGCAGCCCCATCAGGAACATGCCCAGCCACAGCCAGGGGTCGTGGATGCTCACCCAAGCGAAGGGCATCACCAGCGACACCAGCGCGGTGGCGATCCAGCCGGTGTAGAGCTGCGTGGTGGCCGGACTTTCGCGCCCGGCCATGCGGCTGCTGATGACCTGGTAGCCGGTGCCCGTGGCCAGCAGGCACAGCGGCCAGACCAGCGCCCAGCCGAAGGCCTGCCCGCCCGGGCGGATGATGGCCAGCGTGCCGGCCAGGCCCACCGCCACCAGCACCCAGCGCGCCGGGCTCACGCGAAAGCCCAGCCAGAGCGCGGCCACCACCGTCACGCACAGCGGCGTGGTGGCGACGATGGCGGTGAACTCCGCCAGCGGCATGTGCAGGATGCTCAGCAGAGCGAAGAGGCTCATCGCCACGAACAGCACCGCCCGCAGCGCCTGGAAGCGCGGCTGCGTGGTGCGCAGCGCCTGCCGCCCCTCGCGGTGCAGCACGAAGGCGGTGGTGAGCAGCGTGTGGAAGAGATAGCGCGCCCACAGCATCATCAGCACCGGCAGGTCGCTGCCGATGGCCTTGGTGGTGAGGTCGAGCAGCGCGAAGCAGGCGCAGGCCGCCACGACCAGCGCGATGCCCGCCAGCGCCCCGCCCGCGCGCGGGCCGGGGGCGGCGCCGCCAGGGCCGGGGCGGGGGCCGCCCGGCGTCATTCCGCACGCGGCGTGCTGCGCTCCAGCAGCATCGAGTCGCCGTAGCTGAAGAACCGGTAGCGCTGGGCGATGGCGTGGCGGTAGAGGCCCATGACGTGCGCATAGCCCGCGAAGGCGCTGACCAGCATCATCAGCGTGCTCTTGGGCAGGTGGAAGTTGGTGACGAGCAGGTCCACCACGCGAAAGCCGTAGCCGGGCGTGATGAAGATGTCGGTGTCGCCCGAGGCCTGGCCCGAGCGCGCCCACGATTCGAGCGTGCGCACGGTGGTGGTGCCCACCGCCACCACCCGGCCGCCGCGCTGGCGGCAGCGCTCGAGCGCTGCCAGCGTGGCGAGCGGCACTTCATACCACTCGCTGTGCATGCGGTGCTCGGCCAGGTTCTCGGTCTTGACGGGCTGGAAGGTGCCGGCGCCCACGTGCAGGGTGACGCTGGCACGCTCGATGCCGCGCGCGGCCAGGTCGGCCAGCACGGCTTCGTCGAAATGCAGCGCGGCGGTGGGCGCGGCCACCGCGCCCGGGGCGCGGGCGAACACGGTCTGGTAGCGCTGGCTGTCCTCGGCCGCGTCGGGGTCGTGCTCGGCGTTCTGCTGGCGCTCGATGTAGGGCGGCAGCGGCAGGTGGCCGTGCCGCTCCATCAGCTCCCAGGGGGTTTCGCCGGCGGGGCCCTGCAGCGCGAAGCGGAACAGCGGGCCGTCTTCGCCCGGCCAGCGCGACAGCAGCGTGGCGTCGAAGCCGCCGGCCTGCCGCCCGCCCGCCATGCGCACGGTGCTGCCGGGCAGGGGCTTCTTGCTGACCTTCATGTGGGCGACGACTTCGTTGCCCGCGCCGGCCTCCGCAGTCAGCACCCGCTCGATCAGCAGCTCCAGCTTGCCGCCGCTGGCCTTCTCGCCGAAGACCCGGGCCTTGACCACGCGGGTGTCGTTGAACACCAGCAGGTCGCCTTCGCGCAGCAGGCCGGGCAGCTCGCGGAATATGCGGTCGGCCGGCTCGCGGGCGCGGCCGTCGAGCAGGCGCGAGCCGCTGCGCTCGGGCGCGGGGTGCTGGGCGATCAGTTCGGGGGGCAGGGCGAAATCGAAGTCGCCGAGGGTGAAGGGGCGCTCAGGAGCGCCCGAGGATTCAGGAGAGAGGGAAGAAGGCGTCTGCATGTCGCTTGAGGGCCTGACAGGCCCGTGCCAAGGAGGGGAAGGAGGGAGAAAAAGGGATAACGGCTACGAAAAGCGCAAGGATAGCGCGCAGCCCCGCGCCGCAGGGCTTAATCGACGATCGAGCCCGCCCACAGCTGGTTGAGGTCGGTGAAGTTCCAGCGCGCGGGGTCTTCCCGCGCCACGATCTTCTCGGTGCAGCCGGGCGCGGCCAGGCTCACCCGCTCGGGCGGGATGCGCAGGTCGGACCTGGTGGAGAAGAACACCTTGACGATGGGCGTGGTGAGCGATTGGGGAGACTGCTCCACCACCACGCCGATGCGCCCGGAGGTCAGCCGCACCAGCGAGCCCACCGGGTAGATGCCGATGCTCTTGACGAAGGCCTGAAAGAGGCGCTTGTCGAAATGGCTGCCGCTCCACTCGGCCATGCGCCGCAGCGACTCGGCCGGGTCCCAGCCGCGCTTGTAGGGCCGGTCGGAGGTGATGGCGTCGTACACGTCGCAGATGGCGGCCATGCGGGCGATCACGCTGATCTCTTCGCCGTGCAGGCGGTGCGGGTAGCCCGTGCCGTCCATCTTCTCGTGGTGGTGCAGGCAGGCGTCGAGCACCGCGTCGGACACGCCGCCGGCCTCGCGCAGCATGGCGTGGCCCTTGTCGGGATGGCCGCGCACCACGGTGAATTCTTCATCGGTCAGCTTGCCGGGCTTGTTCAGCACCGCCAGCGGGATCCCGGCCTTGCCCAGGTCGTGCAGCAGGCCGGCCAGGCCGGCGTCCCGCGTGGCCGCCTCGTCCAGCTCGAGCTGCCGGGCCAGCGCCACCATCAGCGCGCAGACGGCGACCGAATGCATGTAGGTGTAGTCGTCGGCCGTCTTCAGCCGCGCCAGGCTGATGAGGGCGCTGGGGTGGCGGTTGACCGAGTCGGAGATCTCGTCGACCAGGTTCTGCACGCCGATGGTGTCCACCGCCCGGCCCATGCGCGCTTCGTTGAACATGCTGAACACCGCCTCGCGCGACTGGGTGCAGATGGCGGCGGCGGCGCGCAGCTCGCCGTCCATGGTGGTGGGCTCGCGCCGGCGCGGCCGGGCCGGGGCGGCGGCGGCCACCGGGGCGGCCGGGGCCGGCGCCTCCAGCCCCGCGAAGTCGGTGTCGATCTGCGCGTCGGCCTCGGCGCGGCTGGTGCCTTGCACGCCCTGGGCCACGTCGGCGCCCCGGGCGGTGTCGATCCACACCTCGCGGATGTCGGTCTCCAGGATGCGGGCCAGGTCCTTGGGGTCGGTCAGCACGAACCCGGTGCGCCAGAACGGGTGGTCCATCCAGGAGCCGCAGAACTGGTGCAGGTACATGCCCAGGGACAGGTGTTGGACGCTGATTCGCTTGAGCATGGTGGGCGGAAGACTCGATGCGTCCGAGGGAAAACGAAAAAAGGGCGGGTCCGCGCATGGTAGCCTTTTCCGCTCATGCCGGACCCGCACTTTCCCCCTGGTGGCCACCATGCCCCGCGCCCGTAGCAGCGCCGCCCCGGCGGGCGCCGAGGCCGCCCGGGTTGCCGTCGCCCCTGCATCCGCTCCGGCCCGCGCCCAGCCCAGCCCAGCCCAGAAGGCGCTGCACAAGCTCGGCCTGGTGCGCGACATCGACCTGGCCCTGCACCTGCCACTGCGCTACGAGGACGAAACCCGCATCACGCCGATCCGCAACGCCCGGGACGGCGATTCGGTGCAGATCGAGGGCACCGTCGTCGCCTGCGAAGTGCAGCTGCGGCCGCGCCGCCAGCTGCTGGTGACGGTGGAGGACGAGACCGGCAGCTGCGAGCTGCGTTTCTTCAGCTTCTACCCCTCGCACCAGAAGACCATGGCCGTGGGCGCGCGGCTGCGCGTGCGCGGCGAGATCAAGGGGGGCTTCTGGGGCCGGCAGATGCTGCACCCGGCTTTTCGCCTGGCGGGCGGCGAGCTGCCGGCCGCGCTCACCCCCGTCTACCCCACCGTCGCGCAACTGCCCCAGGCCTACCTGCGCCGCGCCGTGGCGGGCGCGCTGCTGCGGGTGGACCTGTCGGACACGCTGCCACCCGACGCCGACCCGCCGGTGCACCATTTCCATGACCAGAACGGCGTGCAGCGCTTATGGAACCTGCGCGAGGCGCTATCATTTTTGCATCACCCCACGCCCGACGTGGCGCTGGCCACGCTGCAGGACCACAGCCACCCGGCCTGGCAGCGGCTGAAGGCCGAGGAACTGCTGGCCCAGCAGCTGTCGCAGCTGCAGTCCAAGCGCGAACGCGCCCGGCTGCGCGCGCCGGTGCTGCGTGCAGGCGGCTCGGCCGGCGCGCCGCTGCACGAGCAGCTGCTGGCCGTGCTGCCCTTCGCCCTGACCGGCGCGCAGCGCCGCGTGGGCGAAGAAATCGCCCGCGACATCGCCCGGCCCGTGCCCATGCACCGGCTGCTGCAGGGCGACGTGGGCTCGGGCAAGACCGTGGTCGCCGCGCTGGCCGCCGCCGTGTGCATCGACGCCGGCTGGCAATGCGCGCTGATGGCGCCCACCGAGATCCTGGCCGAGCAGCATTTCGCCAAGCTGATCGGCTGGCTGGAGCCGCTCTTGGCCGCGCGCGGGCAGCGCGTGGCCTGGCTGGTGGGCGGGCAAAAGAAGAAGGAGCGGGCCGCCATGCTGGCGCTCATCGCCAGCGGCGAGGCGACGCTGGTGGTGGGCACGCACGCCGTGATCCAGGACAGCGTGCAGTTCCGCAACCTGGCGCTGGCCGTGATCGACGAACAGCACCGCTTCGGCGTGGCCCAGCGGCTGGCGCTGCGGCAGAAATTGGCCGACCACGGTATGGAGCCGCACCTTTTGATGATGAGCGCCACGCCCATCCCGCGCACGCTGGCGATGAGCTATTACGCCGACCTTGACGTCTCCACCATCGACGAGCTGCCGCCCGGGCGCACGCCCATCGTCACCAAGCTGATCGCCGACAGCCGCAAGGACGAGGTGATCGGGCGCATCGGCGCGCAGGTGGCCGCCGGCCGGCAGGTGTACTGGGTGTGCCCGCTGATCGAGGAGAGCGAGGCGCTGGATCTGTCCAACGCCACGGCCACGCATGCCGACCTGAGCGAGGCCCTGCCCGGCGTGATGGTCGGCCTGCTGCACTCGCGCATGCCCGGCGCCGAGAAGAAGGCGGTGATGGACCTCTTCAAGAGCGCCCAGATGGGGGTGCTGGTCAGCACCACCGTGATCGAGGTGGGCGTGGACGTGCCCAACGCCTCGCTGATGGTGATCGAGCATGCCGAGCGCTTCGGCCTGAGCCAGTTGCACCAGTTGCGCGGCCGGGTGGGGCGCGGTGCGGCGGCCTCCGCCTGCGTCTTGCTGTATTCCACCAATGACAGCGGCCGCCTGGGCGAGACCGCGCGCGACCGGCTCAAGGCAATGGCCGAGACGAACGACGGCTTCGAGATCGCCCGGCGCGACCTGGAAATCCGCGGCCCGGGCGAATTCCTGGGCGCCCGGCAGTCGGGCGACGCGCTGCTGCGCTTTGCCGACCTGGCCACCGACACGCTGCTGCTGGACTGGGCGCGCGAGCAGGCCGTGGCGATGCTGGACCGCCACCCCGCGCTGGCCGAACGCCACGTGCAGCGCTGGCTGGGCGGCAAGTCCGACTACCTCAAGGCGTAGGCGGGCCCGCCGGCGGGGCTGCCTCGAAAGCCAGGTGGCCGGGCGCAGCCCGCGGCGGGGAAAAGCGGGCCGCCATATGGCCCGCTGCCGCCTGGTGGACTCCGAAAGCGGTTACCCTTATCCTTTTGCCTCCCAGGGCCGCCCGCCGCCACGCAGCCGGCCTGCCAGGCGCCCACCGCACGCAGCCACCGCGGCCTGACGCAGACCCTTGGCGCCGCTTTCCCGCTCCATCCGATCCATGACCCTCACCGAACTCAAGTACATCGTCGCCGTCGCCCGCGAAAAGCACTTCGGCCGTGCCGCAGACGCCTGCTATGTCTCGCAACCCACGCTGTCGGTGGCCGTCAAGAAGCTGGAAGACGAGCTGGAGATCAAGCTGTTCGAGCGCAGCGCGGGCGACGTGTCGGTGACGGCGCTGGGCGAGGACATCGTGCGGCAGGCGCAGAGCGTGCTGGAGCAGGCCGCCGCCATCAAGGAAATCGCCAAGCGCGGCAAGGATCCGCTGGCCGGCGTGCTGACCCTGGGCGTGATCTACACCGTGGGCCCTTACCTGCTGCCCGAGCTGGTGCGCCACGCCATCGCCCGCACGCCGCAGATGCCGCTGATGCTGCAGGAGAACTTCACCGCCCGCCTGCTGGAAATGCTGCGCACCGGCGAGATCGACTGCGCCATCATGGCCGAGCCGTTCCCGGACACGGGCCTGGCGATGGCGCCGCTCTACGACGAGCCCTTCCTGGCCGCCGTGCCCAGCAGCCACCCGCTGGCCCAGCAGACCTCGGTGTCGGCCTCGCAGCTCAAGAGCGAAACCATGCTGCTGCTGGGCACCGGCCACTGCTTTCGCGACCACGTGCTGGAGGTCTGCCCCGAGTTCGCGCGCTACGCGAGCAATGCCGAGGGCATCCGCCGCACCTTCGAAGGCTCGTCGCTGGAGACCATCAAGCACATGGTGTCCGCCGGCATGGGCGTGACGCTGGTGCCGCGCCTGTCGGTGCCGCGCGACGCCCTGGTCACCGGCACGCGCCGGCGCAAGAGCGACGACAACCACATCCGCTACCTGCCCATCGCCGAAGACGACGGCAGCGCGCCGCCGATGCGCCGCGTGGTGCTGGCCTGGCGCCGCAGCTTCACCCGGTATGAAGCCATCGCCGCGCTGCGCAACGCCGTCTACGCGTGCGAGCTCCCGGGCGTGACGCGCCTGTCCTGACGAGGCCGCCGGCGCCGCAAGAGGGCAAAAGCCCCGCCGGCATGCGCTAGAGTGCCGGCACCGTGCGCCCCGAGCGCCTGGCAGCGCCGCGAGACTGCAGCGCCAGGCTCCGTCGTCTGGCAGACAGCGCCCCGCCGCCGCCGTAGAGTCAGCAGTCCAGTTTTCGTCAACGAAGGAGTTCCTCCATGGCCAAGGCCCCCGTCACCACCAAGCCCGCCGTCAGCAAGACCGGCGCGCCCCGCATCAACATCGGCATCAGCGACAAGGACCGGGCCGCCATCGCCCAGGGCCTGTCGCGCGTGCTGGCGGACACCTACACGCTCTACCTCACCACGCACAACTTCCACTGGAACGTGACCGGCCCCATGTTCAACACGCTGCACACCATGTTCATGGGGCAGTACACCGAACTCTGGAACGCCGTGGACCCGATCGCCGAGCGCATCCGCTCGCTGGGCCACCCCGCCCCCGGCTCGTACGCCCAGTTCGGCAAGCTCACCTCGCTGCCCGACGTGCCCTCGGAGCCGCCCTCGGCCCTGGAAATGGTGCGCATCCTGGTCGAAGGCCATGAAGCCGTCGCCCGCACCGCGCGCGAGCTGTTCCCCGTCGCCGACAAGGCCAGCGACGAGCCCACGGCCGACCTGCTGACCCAGCGCCTGACGGTGCACGAGCAGACCGCCTGGATGCTGCGCGCCCTGCTGGAAGAGTAAATTCCGCAGGCGCTGCTGCGCCCCGCGCACCCCGGAAGAACGCCCGCAGCCGCGGGCGTTTTCACTTGCCAACGCCCGTCTCCCGCACCATGCACCCGCCCACGCCCCGCCGTTCACGCCTCTCGCTGTACCTCGACCTGATCCGCTGGAACCGCCCCGCCGGCTGGCTGCTGCTGCTCTGGCCCACGCTGGCGGCGCTGTGGATCGCGGCGGAGGGCTTTCCCGGCTGGCACCTGCTGGCCGTGTTCACGCTCGGCACCGTGCTCATGCGCAGCGCCGGCTGCTGCGTGAACGACGTGGCCGACCGCGACTTCGACCGCCACGTCAAGCGCACCGCCCAGCGCCCGGTGACCAGCGGCGCCGTGTCGCCCCGCGAGGCCCTGGCCGTCGGCGCCGTGCTGGCCCTGGCGGCCTTCGCCCTGGTGCTGACGACGAACGCGGCCACCATCGCCTGGTCGGTGCCTGCGCTGGCGGTGACGCTGGCTTATCCGTTCGCCAAGCGTTTCGTTTCCATGCCCCAGGCGGTGCTGGGCGTGGCCTTCAGCATGGGCATTCCGATGGCCTTCACGGCAGTCGGCCGCGACGTGCCGTGGCTTGCGCTGTGGCTGGTGCTGGGCAACCTGTTCTGGGTGCTGGCCTACGACACCGAGTACGCCATGGTGGACCGGGACGACGACCTGCGCATCGGGATGAAGACCTCGGCCATCACGCTGGGGCGGTGGGACGTGCCGGCGGTGATGGGGTTCTATCTGCTGCTGCTGGCCATCTGGGGGGTGGCGCTGGCGCCGCTGGGGCTGGGGGTGGCCTGGTATCTGGGGCTGGGGGTGGCGCTGGCGCAGGTGGGGTGGCACTGGACGCTGATCCGGGGGCGGACGCGGGAGGGGTGTTTTGTGGCGTTCAGGGCGAATCATTGGGTGGGGTTCGCCTTGTTTGCTGGGGTGGTGCTGGGGTTTGCTTTGCGGTGATTTTGCTACCTTTTTGGTAGCTTTATGTGCTTGATTTGATTGGGCTGTGGGCGGATTCGAGGCTTGTGGGGTGATTGCTTTCCGGGGCCGGGATTTCGCCCCGGCGGCGAGTAACTTTCTTTCGTCTCGCCGAAAGAAAGTCACCAAAGAAAGGGCGACCCTGCTGTGCGTGTCCCCTGCGCTGCGCTCCGGGGCAACCTGCGATGCTCGCGCGTGGAGGGCTGCCGCAGAACTCACTGCGCTGCTTCGCAGCTCCGTTCAAACAGCTGCGGCAAGTCAGAGCTTGAAGCATGCGTGTCCTTCGGCACGCATGCGCCCTCCACGCGCTGCGCTTCTCGGCACGCACAGAAGGGAACCCAACCGCCCGACCCGGGCCATCGCTGCGCTCGGCCTGGAGCGCAGCGCGCAGCGCGCGCGTTGGGGGCCGAGCGCAGCGATGGCCCGTGCGGGCTGTCCCACCCCTGCTGGCTGCGCCTGCGGCGGGGCGCTTGCGGGGTGCGCATGCGCGTCGGAGCGCGCATGCCTCGTGCTCTGACTCGCCGCAGCTGTTTGAACGGAGCGCGCCAGCGCAAAGTGAGTTCTGCGGCGGCACCCCGCAAGCGCCCCGACGCAGGTCGCCCCGTAGCGCAGCGAAGGGGTCGCAGACTGGGGGTCGCCTTTTCTTTGCTTACTTTCTTTTGGCGAAGCAAAAGAAAGTGAGTGCGCCGCCGGGCGCACATCCCGGCCCCGGGAAGCAACCACTCAGCAATGGCCAGCACCGCCTACAGACCCCGAAACCAATCACCCCACAGACAAAGCCCCCCCTACCCCACCCCACCCAACCGATCAATCAACACCTCACTCGCCACCCCCAACCCCACCACCTCCACCCCACACCCATGCCCCTTGAGCCGCTGCACCACCTGCTCCAGCGCCCCCACCGCCGTCACGTCCCAAAAGTGCGCCTCTGACACGTCGATCCGCACCGCCTGCCCCCGCACCGACAGCACATCGAACGCCTCGATGAACGCGTCGGCCGACGCGAAGAACACCTGCCCCCGCACCCGCCAGGTGTGCAGCCCGGTGGCGGCGTCCACCCCGGCCTGCACGCTCAGCATGCGCGAGACCTTGAAGGCGAAGAACACGCCGCTCAGCAGCACGCCCACGGCCACGCCGGCGGCCAGGTTGTGCGTGGCGATGGTGACCGCCACCGTGGCCAGCATCACCGTGCTGGACAGGCGCGGGTGCCGCACCAGCTGGCCGAGCGACTTCCAGTCGAAAGTCGATGCCGACACCATCACCATGATGGCCACCAGCGCGATCACCGGCACGCGCGAGACCCAGTCCTTGAGCGCTACCATCAGGATCAGCAGGAAGACACCCGCGAACAGCGTGGACAGGCGCCCGCGCCCGCCGTACTTCACGTTGCTGACCGCCTGGCCGATCATTCCGCAGCCGGCAATACCGCCGAAGCAGCTGGCCGCGATGTTGGCCAGGCCCAGGCCCGTGCATTCGCGGTTCTTGTCGCTGGGGGTGCCGGTCATCTCGTCCACCACCGCCGCCGTCAGCACCGACTCCAGCAGGCCGACCATGGCGATGGCCAGCGCCGGCAGCACGATGATGCGCAGCGTGTCCAGCGACGCGGGCACGGCCGGCAGGCCGAAGAAGGGTAGGCTCTCGGGCAGGCGGCCCAGGTCGGCCACGGTGGGCACCGGCAGGCCCAGGGCCGAGGCGAGCAGCGTGAGCGCCACCACGCAGATCAGCGGCGACGGAATGGCCGTGAGCGCGCGCAGCCCCAGCCGGCGGCCCAGCCAGGGCAGGCCGTAGATGATGGCCAGCCCCAGCGCCAGCAGCGCCCAGGTGGCGGGGCCCGCCCCGCGCAGGTGGGGCAGTTGCGCGGCGAAGATCAGGATGGCCAGTGCGTTGACGAAGCCGGTGCGCACCGAGCTGGAGACGAACCGCATCAGCACGCCCAGCTTCAGCAGCCCGAACACCACCTGCACCGCCCCCGCCAGCAGGCCTGCGGCCAGCAGGTAGCCCACGCCGTGCGACGCCACCAGGGGCGCCGCCACCAGCGCCACCGAGCCCGCCGCCGCCGACACCATGGCCGGCCGCCCACCCGCGAAGGCGATGACGATGCTGATGACAAAAGAAGCGAACAGCCCCACCGACGGATCGACACCGGCGACGAAGCTGAAGGCGATCACCTCGGGGATCAGCGCGAAGGTCGCCACGGCGCCGGCCAGCAGTTCACGCGGAATGCTGGGCGCCCATTCGGCGCGCAGGCGCGAAAGGAAGGAAACGGCGGTCATACGTCGAGGGAGTGGATGCGGGTGGCGGCACTGGGCGACCACAGGAACGGCCGAGGGGGCCGATGCCCGCAGGGAATTTTCGGAAAGAAAGTGGGTCCAGCGCCCGACCCACAAGCGCATGCAGCTATCAATTCAGGAGCAAAACGATCGAGCGCGGCTTCCGACCGGCCCCAGGGCGGCGGCTCCGGAGCGCAGCGCCTCAGGCAGAGGCCATCAGGCCCCGTGGCACTTCTTGAACTTCTTGCCGCTGCCGCAGTGGCACGGGTCGTTGCGGCCGGGCGTGTCGGCGCGGCGCACGGCTTCGACGCGGGGGCCCATGCTCTTCCAGAGGCGGCGCAGGTCGTACACGGCCCAGATGGCTTCGCCGAAGGCTTCCACCCGCGCCTGGCTGGTGCTGGGCGGGCCGTCTTCCGAATACATGCAGACCTCGGGCTTGCCGGTGTCGTCCTCGGTCAGCGCGACGATGCCGTCCAGCGCCTCGTTGAGCCACTCGGCCGCTTCGCGGTCGCGCGGCGCCGCCCATTCCTCGGGCCAGTTCTCCACGGCGAACATGAAGCCCAGCGCCCACACCTGGCCGAAGGACGGGATCTCCCGGCCTTCCATGTCGGCGCGCTCTTCCTCGGGCAGGCTGGCGATGGCGCCGCGCATGTCCATGGCCTCGGGCTGGAAGGCGTCGTCCTCGTCCAGCGACTGCACGTCGGCGTCGAGCTGGGCCACCACCTCGTTCCAGCGCAGGCTCCACAGCTCCAGGAACCGGGCCTGCTGCGCGGCGTCGGTGAAGGCGGGCAGCACCGGCAGCGAGCCGTCCTCGGCGGGCTCCAGCTCGGCGCCGTCGCCCAGCAGCATCGACAGCCATTCGGCGGTGGGCACCTCGCGGCGGGTGCAGGCCAGCGCGGTCAGAAAGCCGTCGCAGAACTCCCACTGCGGGATTTCCTCGGCGCGGGTGCGCAGATCGTCCAGCAGGGTGTCGAGTTCGTCGAGCTGGTCCGCGCCCAGGGCGGCGGAAGGTTCTTGGGAAGGCGTGTCGGCGGCTTGGGACATGGCGGGTGCTTGCGAATTCGGGGGCAGGTGAAGGGCTTTTATGATGCGCGGGCCGGCGGGGCCGTCTGCAATGGCCGCGTGATGGGGATGCGAGGCGAAGCAAAGCGCCGTTGGCGCTTCCACGCGGCCCGTGGAAAGCCGGCCAGTTTATCCGCCCCCCGCGAAAGCCGCTCGCCCCCGCACCCGCCCTGCCCGCCCAGCCCGCTGCCCTGCCATGCTCCAGCCCCCCGCCACCGCGCCCGACTACGCTGCCTTTCTCGACGAGCGGCTGCCGCTGCAGGCGCCGCCCATCGCCAGCTACCCGCTGGGCGATCAGCAGGTGTGGATCAAGCGGGCCGGCCCCGGCATCGGCCCCTGGCGCTACCGCGGCCTCGCGCTGCTGGCCGGGCTGCTGCGGCTGCCGGCCCTGCGCCCCGTGCCCAACCCGGGCGGCACCCAGGCGGTCGCCACCGAAGTGCGCCGGCTGCGCGACTTCGAGGCGCGCGGCCTGCGCGCCCCGGAGGTGCTGGCGGCACGCCGCGACGGCTTTCTGATGCGCCACCTGGGCCGGCCGGGGCAGGACATGCCCTCGCTCGGCAACGAGATCCACCGCGCCGTGCCGCAAGGGGCCGCGCCGGTGCTGGCGCTGTGGCGCCTGGGGCTGGACGCCATCGCCCGGGTGCACGGCGAGGGCACGTGCCTGAGCCAGGCCTTCGCCCGCAATCTGGTGCGCGACGCCGCGGGCGTGGTGGCCTACGTCGACTTCGAGGACGACCCGGCCGCCGCGCTGCCGCTGGCCACCTGCCAGGTGCGCGACGCGCTCTGCTATGCGCATTCCACCGCCATCTACCTGGCGGAATGCGGCGCGCTGGAAGACGCGCGTGCGCTCTGGACCGCTTGGCTGATGCAGCCCGGCCGCGCCGAGGGCTTCGGCGCCGAGCTGGCCACCACCGTGCGGCGGCTGGGCTGGCTGCGCCATCTGCCGCAGGACCGCCGCTGGGGCCGGGACGCGCAGCGCCTGCGGGCGGCCTACGACCTGATGGCGCCCCAGCCGCCCGCAGGCTGACGGGCGGCCGCGCTCACTCTTCGCTGGTCCACTCCACCTGCACGCCCAGGCTGCGCAGGTTTTCCACGAAGCGCGGATGCGCCCGGCGGATGGGCGCGGCGTGGCGGATCTCCGAGCGGCCCGGGATGCTGGCCGCCACCATGAAGAGCGCGATCGCCACGCGGATGATGTAGGGGCTCTCCACCACGGCCGGCGTGAGCGGCCCGCCGCCGAAGGTGACGATGCGGTGCGGGTCGGACGAGAACACGTGGGCGCCGAATTTCGACAGCTCGCCCGTCCAGCTCAGGGCGCCGTCGTACACCTTGTTCCAGAACATGGCATTGCCCTCGGCCCGCACGCCCAGGGCGATGAAGATCGGCAGCAGATCGACCGGAAAGTACGGCCAGGGCGCCGCCTCCACCTTGGTCAGCACGTTGCTGGTGAAGGGCGTCTGCACCTTCAGCGGGCCGCCCGGCACCGCGCGCGACCAGCCGCCTTCATGCACGATGCGCACCCCGAACTTGGCGAAGGTGCGGTCGATGAGCGGGAAGTTCTCCGGCGCGCTGTTCCTGACGACCACCTCGCCGCCGGTGATGGCGCCCAGCGCCAGGAAGGTGGTGATCTCGTGGAAGTCTTCGTCGAACCGGAATTCGCCGCCGCCCAGCGCCGCGCCGCCATGCACCGTCAGGCGCGAGGTGCCGATGCCGTCGATGCGCACGCCCAGCAGGGCCATGAAGCGGCAGAATTCCTGCACGTGCGGCTCGCACGCGGCGTTGGTGAGCGTGGACACGCCCTTGGCGCCGGCAGCGCAGAGCACGAAGTTCTCGGTGGTGGTGACGGATGCGTAGTCCAGCCAGTGGTCGGTGGGCTGCAGCGCCGCGGGCGCGCCCGCGGGGCCGCGCACCAGCAGCGAGCCTTCTGCCCGCTCCACGCTGGCGCCGAAGCTGCGGAACACCTCCACGTGCGGGTCGATCTCGCGCACGCCCAGCGTGCAGCCCTTGACGTTGTCTTCCAGCCGCGCCACGCCGAAGCGCGCCAGGAGGGGCGGCACCAGCATGATGGACGAGCGCATCTCCTCGGGCAGGCGGTGGCTGGCGGCGTCGAACCGGGTGGCGTCGTGGTGCAGCTCCAGCGTGCCCTGGACGTGGTCCCACTGCACATGGCTGCCCAGGGTGCGGAAGATGTCCAGGATCTTGCGCACGTCGGTGATGTCGGGCACGCCCAGCAGGCGCAGTGGCGCGCGGGTGAGCAGCGTGGCGCAGAGCACCGGCAGCACGGCGTTCTTGTTGGCGGACGGAATGATGCGGCCGCGAAGCGGCGTGCCGCCGTGCACGATGAGGTTGGACATGGGTGGCGAGGAATGCGGGAGGTGGGCGGAACGGGGCGCAAAAAAGACGAAGCGCCAGGACCGCGCGAACGGTCCTGGCGCCGGAACGCCGCCCTGGCGGGCCGCGTCACGAACCGCGCACTTTACCCCTGCCGGGCCACGCCCGCCGTGGAGGCCGCCGCGGACTGCGCCAGCGCCTCGCCGCGCAGGCGGTGGTATTCCTGCTCCGGCACCGGCACGGCGTTCGGGTCGCCCAGGTCACGCATGGGCACGCGGAAGGTCTCGCGCGCCGAGAAGGCGGCCACCGCCGAGATCACCGTGATGCCGAAGGCGATGGCGCCCACCGTCAGCCAGATGTTGGTGGAGCCGGGAGGCGCCACGGCCGTGAACAGCGCGGGCAGCATGGCTGTGATGGCCGTGCCCACGTTCTGCGAGATGGCCATGGCCGACACGCGGGTGCGGGTGGGGAACAGCTCGGGGTAGAACGAAGGGAACACTGCGTTGTAGCCCTGGTACACCACGCCCCACATCAAGAGCGACATGCAGATGGCCAGCGGCACGTTGCGGATGCTGATGGCATAGAGGTAGCCGAACGCCAGCAGGCCCGAGAGCAGCGCGCCGACGATGATGGGCGGGCGGCGGCCGATCTTGTCGGACAGGTTGCCGACGAAGGGGATCACCAGCACGGCCAGGATGTTGCCCAGCACCGGAATCCACAGGTAGATGTCCTTGGCGAAGCCGATGCCGTAGGCCGGCTGCACCGCGTAGGCGGCGCCGAAGATGGTGGCGACCACGGGAATCACGTTCATCAGCGCCATGCAGACCACGCGCAGCATGTCGGCCAGGTTGTACTTGAAGGCATCGACGACGGGCGAGCGCGCGCGCTGCTTCTGCTCCGTCTTGTCGGTGAAGGCCGGCGTCTCGGAGACTTCGCGGCGGATGATCCAGCCGGCGATGATGACGATGAAGCTCAGCAGGAACGGAATGCGCCAGCCCCAGCTGTTGAACTGCTCGGTGGGCATGTAGTGCGCCAGCGGCAGGAACACGGCGGCGGCCAGGATCTGGCCCGCCTGCACGCCCTGCAGCGTGAAGCTGGCGAAGAAGCCGCGCCGCCCGAACGGCGCGTGCTCCAGGATCATCGAGCTGGCGCCCGAAATTTCACCGGCCACGGCGAAGCCCTGGATCAGGCGCATCAGCACCAGCAACGCGGGCGCCCACAGGCCGATCTGGTCGTAGGTGGGCAGCAGGCCCACGGCGATGGTGGAAAAGCCCATGAGGAACATGCACCACACCAGCACCTGCTTGCGCCCGTGCGTGTCGCCGATGTGGCCCAGCACGAAGGCGCCGATGGGGCGCGCCACGTAGCCCACGCCGTAGGTCGCCAGCGACGCGATGATGGCGATCGCCGGGTCGCCCTTGGGGAAGAAGATCTGCGGAAAGATCAGCGCCGCCGCGGTGGCGTAGATGAAGAAGTCGTAGTACTCCAGCGCGGAGCCGATCCAGCCGCTGGCGGCGGCCTTCTTGGACTGGTGCCGGCCTTGCGGCTCGGCGGGAGTGGGATGGGCCATGGTTTGTCTCCAGTGTTGGACGAAGGAATCGTTGTGCTCGGGATGGGGCGGGGGGTGCGGTCAGCGCCCGGCGGACTGCGCGTTCTGGGCCTCCGACGCGAAGCGGACCGCCGCGTTGGGGGCGCCCCAGCCGTCGTAGCCGCCGGTGCGCTGCGCGATCTCGAAGAAGAGGCCGCCCGCCACGCGCTCGGTATAGGCATGCAGGTAGTCGCCGGCCGCGGAGCGGTCCAGCAGCACGCCGGCCGACCGCAGGCGGGCGAGCAGGCCCGGCGGCAAATCGAGCCGGCTCGCCAGGTCGTCGTAGTAGTTGCCCGACACCGGCACGAAGCGCACGCCCCGCGCCCGCAGGGTGGCGACCGAGGCGAAGATGTCGTCGCTCTCGAAGGTGATGTGGTGCACCGCGCCGCCGCCCGTCAGGCCCAGCTGCCGCGCCGTGGCGGTGCGCTGGCTGAGCGGCACGTTGAGCACCAGGCGCACGCTGCGGTCGGCATTGGCCGCGCCCTGGCTGCGCACCAGGCCGAACGGGTCGGTCAGGTTCTGGCTCTCCAGCACCTCCAGCCCCAGCACGGCGCGGGTGAACAGCGCCCAGGTGTCGCGCTGGTCCTGCGCCAGCCCCAGGGTGACGTGGTCGATGCGGCGCAGGCCGGCGGCGGCTTCGCCCGGCTCGCCGTCCAGGATGAAGTCCGCCTCGAACAGCCCGTGCGCGCCGAGCGAGGCCGGCACGAAATGCAGCAGATTGCCGCCGGGCGCCACGATGGCGGGCACCCGCTGCTCGTGCGGGCCGAGCGGGCTGTCGTAGGGCTGCGAGCGCATGGCCTTGGCGCGGCCCAGGGCCGCCACCGGGTCGGCGCAGTGCAGGCCCAGCGCGCAGACCGACAGGCCGTGCGCCTCGAAGCGGCCGCGCGCGAACGAATCGGGCTGGGCGTTGACGATGAGGTGGATGCCGCCCTGCCGGTAGAGGCTGACGGCCTTGGAGCGGTGGCGGCCGGCGTGCACGAAGCCCAGCTGCCGCAGCACCGCGTCCAGCGCGGCGGCGCCGGCCTCGTCCGCCGCCCATTCGATGAACGAGATGCCGGACAACGCCGGCACGGCGGGCGGGTTGAACAGCTCCACCCGCAGCGGCGGGGCCGGCGGGGACGCCTCGCCGGCCGCAGGCGCCAGGCGCTGGCGGGCCTCGCTCTCCAGGTACAGCAGCGAGCGCATGGCGTCTACCGCCGTGCGGCGGTTGGGCGTCTCGCGGAACAGGTCGTTGAAGATCTCCAGCGACAGCGGCCCGGTGTAGCCGGCGCGCAGCACCTGCTCGAAGAAGCCGATCACGTCGAAGTCGCCCTGGCCCGGGAACACCCGGTGGTGGCGCGCCCACTGCAGCACGTCCAGCGACATCAGCGGCGCGTCGGCCATCTGCACGAAGAAAATGCGGTCGCCCGGAATGCCGGCGAGGGGCGCGGGGTCGTCGCGCAGCGACAGGGTGTGGAAGCTGTCGAGGATCAGCCCGAGGTGCGGATGGTCGGCGCGGCGCACGATGTCCCACGCCTGGCCGAAGCGCGAGGTGTGGCGGCCCCAGGCCAGCGCCTCGTAGCCCACGCGCAGGTTGCGCCGCGCTGCGCGCTCGGCCACGACGTGCAGCTGGGCGGCGGCCCGCGCCGGGTCATCGATGGCCTGCGGCAGCGCGTTGGAGCAGCACAGCACCAGCGGCGC
The DNA here is from genome assembly GCF_040365715.1 of Acidovorax sp. FG27. Lineage (NCBI taxonomy): Bacteria > Pseudomonadati > Pseudomonadota > Betaproteobacteria > Burkholderiales > Comamonadaceae > Acidovorax > Acidovorax sp. FG27. The sequence goes on along the minus strand of NZ_BAABVY010000004.1, from coordinate 17,533 downwards.
GCCCAGCTCCTGCATCAGGTCGAACTTGGCCTCGGCGCGCTCCAGCGCGCGGGCGAAGTCGGCGTCGCTCAGCCCCTCCATGTCGCGCAGCGGCTGGTAGAGGTCGATGGACAGGCCCAGGTCGGCCACGATGCGGCGCAGCTCGGCCGCCGAGCCGTTGAAGTGGATGAAGTCGGCCTCGAACAGCTCGACACCGTCGAACCCGGCGGCGGCGATGGCTTCGAGCTTCTGGCGCAGGGTGCCGCTGAGCGAGACGGTGGCGATGGAGCGATGCATGGACTACGAAAAAGGCGTGGGCGCGGGCAGAGCCGGTCAGGCGTGAAGCGGCGTGGCGCCGGCGTGTGGGGGGGCGCCGCAGCCGCTGGCCGGCAACGAAGCGACGGCGCGGAGGAAGGCACGGGATGGGAGGGCGAAAACCATGGCCGCAATGTAGGAGCCGGCCTGCGCGCCAGCAATCCACGTGCCCACCACCGCGTTCGATGATCGATCAACTGCGTTCGACATTCGCACGGATTGCGGGATTGACCTAAGTCAGCACACGTCGAGCCGCGCACGCAGGGCCGGCACCTGCGCACGCGCCAGGGCGCCCGCCTCGGCCGCCAGCGCGGGGGAGAACCATTCGTCGGCCGCGCAGCGCTCCAGGCCGCTGCGCACGCGGTCGATGTTCTCGCGCATGCGGCCGGCGTCGATGCGCAGGCCCGGCAGCGCGGTGGCCAGCGCCCGGGCGCTGCCGTGCGCGCTCATCACCAGTTGCGGCCATTCGGCGATCTCGGCCTGCAGCGGCCCGAGGGCCCGCTCCTGCTGCTGCACCATGGCGGCCAGCAGGCCCGCCACCCGCTGCGGCGCCCGCTGCGCGGCGGCCAGCGCCACCATCGACGCGACCGGGTTGCGCTTGTGCGGCATGGTGGTCGCCTCGCCCCGGCCCGGCTCGTCGGGCTCGCCCACTTCGCCCACTTCCCCCTGGCCCAGCAGGGCGATGTCGCCCGCGATCTTGCCCAGGCTGCCGGTGACCACGCCCAGCTCGCAGCCCAGCGCCACCCATTCGTCGCGCTGGGTGTGCCAGCTGCCGCCGGGGTCGGCCAGGCCCAGGTCCTGCGCCATGCGGCGGCGCACGGCGGCGCCCCGGCCGCGCATCTGCGCCAGCGTGCCGACCGGCCCGCCCAGCTGCAGCTGCAGTGCGCGGGCAGCCGCGGCGCGCAGGCGAAGGCGCCCGCGCACGAGCGGCGCCGCCCAGTCCACGCATTTCAGGCCCAGGCTAGTGACCGAGGCGGGCTGCATCAGCGTGCGCGCCAGCATGGGCTGGTCGGCATGCGCCTCGGCCAGCGCCAGCAGGGCCTGGATGGCGCGCACGAGGTCGGCGTCGATCCAGGCGAGGGCGTCGCGGGTGGCTAGCGCCATGGCCGTGTCCACCACGTCCTGGCTGGTGCTGCCGCCATGCACGTGACGGGCGGCGGCGGGGTTGAACAGGCCCACGGCCTCGGTCAGCGCGCGCACCAGCGGAATGGCGACGCTGCCGGCCCGGGCGCTGTCGCGCACGATCTTGGCCACGTCGAACAGATCGACCTGGCAGCTGGCGGCGATGGAGTGCGCCGCCTCGGCCGGGATCAGCCCCTCGGCCGCCTGCGCGCGGGCCAGGGCGGCCTCGAAGCGCAGCATGCCCGCCACGATGCCGTGGCCGCCGAACGCCGCCAGCGTCTCGGGGGTGGAGAGGAAGCCTTCGAAGATGCTCACGGCGGGCGGCGCTGCGGTGCGCGGGGCCGTTCAGAAGGTGTGATGAATCCGGCGCGCCCGAGGGGGCCGCACAAACGCGTCCCGTCAAGGCGCAAAGCGGAGCCATGGCTCGGGCTATGGCGAGCATTTGCAACGCCGACGGGGCGTGTTTTTGCGGTGCGAGCGGGCATGGCGGGTTCTTTCACACCTTCTCAGTAGTGCAGGCGCGCCACGGCCCGCAATTCCTCGGGGGAGGCCGATCCGAAGCCGAAGAACTCCAGGTACGCCGGGATCATCTCGAACAGCATGTCGGTGCCCACCTGCACCGCGCAGCCCTTGGCGCGCGCGGCCTCCAGCAGCGGCGTGTATTCGGCCTTCATCACCACCTCGCCCACGAAGGTGGATGGATCGATGCGCTCGACGTCGAAAGGCAGCGGGTCGCCCTCGCGCATGCCCAGCGGCGTGGCGTTGACCACCACGTCGAAGCCCGCCGGATCGTTGGAGCCGGTGCGCACGTCGAGCCGGGGGTAGTGCGCGCGCAGCCGCGCGGCCAGCGCCTCGGCCGAGGGGGCGTGCATGTCGAAGAGCATCAGCTCGGCCGCGCCGGCCGCCGCGGCCGATGCCGCGATGGCCGAGCCCACGCCGCCCGAGCCCGACACCAGCACCCGGGCGCCGGCGAACGGCCGGCCCTTGCGCTCCACGCCCCGCACGAAGCCGGCGCCGTCGAACTGGTCGCCCAGCAGCGTGCCGTCGGGCCGCAGCAGCACGGCATTGCAGGCACCGGCGATGCGGGCGGTCGGCGTGACTTCGTCCACGAGGGACATGGTGACCACCTTGTGCGGCATGGTGATGAGCGCGCCGCGCAGGTTGGTGAAGCGGAAGATCTGCCGCAGCGATGCGACGAAGTCCTCGGGCCTGACGCCCATGGGGATGACCACCGCGTCGATGCCCCGGCTGTCGAACCAGGGGTTGTAGATCATCGGCGCCTTGAAGGTTTCAGTGGGAAAGCCGATGTGGGCGATGAGCGTGGTTTTGCCGGAGATCATGGACGTTGCGCAGCCGAAGAAAGGAAAGGGACGAAGGGACGGCGCCACGGCGGGGCGGCACCGGGCGGGCCGGGGTGGCGGAGAAGCTCGGAAGGTGTGAATGCATCCGGCGCGCCCGGGCGGGCCGCACCCACGCGTTTCGTCAAGGCGTACAGCGCAGCCATGGCCCGGGCTATGGCGAGCATTTGCAACGCCTAAGGGGCGTGTTCTGGCGGTGCGCGTGGGCCATGGCGGGTTCTTTCGCACCTTCTCAGGCCACGTTGGCCGAGCGGTAGCGGATGGGCTGCGCGATCTCGTCCTGCATGGCCGGCGGATAGATGGCTTCGCGCAGGAAGGTGAGGTCCTCGCACAGGGCATCGGCCACCTCGGGGTGGCCGAAGTAGCGCAGGTAGTGCGGCATCTGCTGGATCAGCATCTCGAAGCCGGCCTGCGCGTGCAGGCCCCGCGCCCGCGCGGCGCGCACCAGCGGCGTGGGCTGGTTGCGCAGCAGGATGTCGAAGAGCGCCGCGTGGCTGTCCATGCGCTGCACGTCCACCGGGCTGGCATCGCCGTCCGTCAGGCCCAGCGGCGTGGCGTTGATGACCAGATCGAAGCCCTCCGGCGCGTTGCTGTCCACGGCCACGGTGGTGGCGTCGAAGAAGGCGTCGAGCTGCGCCGCCACGCCGGCCGCCTTGCCCGAGACGGTGTCGTGGAAGGCGATGTATTCCGCGCCGTTGACCGTGCCGCCCTCGGCCAACGCCAGGCCGATGGCGGCGGCGCTCACGCCCGCCCCCAGGATCAACACCCGCTTGCCCCGGAAGGGAATGCCGTAGTAGTCGAGCGCGTCCAGCAGGCCGTCGCCGTCGAACAGGTCGCCCTCGAGCTGCCCGTCGTCGGTGCGGCGCACCACGTTCACCGACTCGGCCACGCGGGCGCAGAGGCCGCAGCTGTCCAGCAGATCGACCACGCGGGGCTTGTGCGGCGGTGCGATCACCATGCCGCGAACGTTGCGCGCCAGGAAGGCCGAGCGGAAATGCACGGCGAAGTCGCGTACCGGCACCTGCACGGGCAGCATCACCGCGTCGATGCCGAAGCGCTCGAACACCGCGTTGAACATGCGCGGCAGGCGCACGTTGCGCACGGGGTCGCCCGGCAGCAGGTAGAGCTGCGTGTCTCCAGCGATGGGTTGGCTCATGGGCTTTGCCTCCAGTGTCCGTGCGCGGCATGCCCACCCGGGCGGCCGCTGCATGCGCCGGGTTATAGCGTCGGCGGCCGGCCACGCCGTGCCTCGCTCTCGCACAACGATCGATCATCGAACCGAATCGTTCGTTCATCGATCAAATTAAGGGTTTCCACGTAATCCGCGCCAGGGGTTCCGCCAGACGGCACACGGCAAACTCGGTGGATGGACGCAGAAGAGACGACCGCGCCGGCGGGGCTGGACAAGCGCGACTGGATCGCGGGGCTGGAGCGCGGCGTGAGCATCATCGAGGCCTTCGACGACGCGCACCCGCGCATGACGGCCAGCCAGGCCGGCCAGCGCACCGGCATGACGCGCACGGCCGCCCGCCGCTACCTGCTCACGCTGCAGCACATGGGCTACGTGGCCAGCGACGGCAAGCTGTTCTGGCTCACCCCGCGCGTGCTGCGCCTGGGGCGTTCCTATCTCGAATCGGCCCGGCTGCCGCGCATCGTGCAGCCCTTCCTGCAGCGCGTGGCGGCGGGCACCAGCGAGATCGCCTACCTGAGCGTGATGGACGGCGACGAAGTGGTGTACGTGGCCCGCAACGGCCCCAACCGCAGCATGAGCACCGGCTACGTGCTGGGTGCGCGGGTGCCGGCCCAGGTCACCGCCGCCGGCCTCCTGATGCTGGCGCTGCGCAGCGACGAGGAACTGGCGCAGTGGCTGGCGAGCCGGCCGCTGCAGGTGTTCACCCCGCACACCATCGCCAGCACCGAGCGCATGCAGCTGGAGATCGCCCGCATCCGCGCGCAGGGCTGGTCGCTGTCCGAGCAGCAGCTGGACCTCAATTCCCGCGGCATCGCCGTGCCGCTGCGCGACCGCCACGGCGTGCTGGTGGGCGCGCTCAACATCACCATGCCGATGGGCCACGAGAGCTCGGAAGACGCGGTCGCCCGCGTGCTGCCGGTGCTGCGCGAGACGGCGCAGGCCATGCGCAACATGATCTGACGCCGCCTCGCGCGGGTTGCGCAGGCAGGCGGGGCGCGCCCTTCGCCCGCTGGCTGCGGAAAACGCGAGCACGTCCGTAGCGGCGCGTGGGCGGCGTCCGACAGGGCCGGCGCGGGGCGCCGCATATCGTCGTTACCCAAGCGCTTCCGCTTGGCTCAGATCGCTCCGCATGCCTTCCACCGCTACCGCCGCGGCCCCCTTGCCCGTGGCCGCAGACAACTCTTCCGGCGCCCCCGATTCGTCCCGGCATGCCCCCTCGCTTTCGATGGCCGCCTGGCGCCAGTTCATGAACGTGGCCAAGCCCTACTGGCAGGGCGACAAGAAGTTCGCCGCATGGTCCCTGATGGGCCTGCTGGTGCTCTTGATGCTGCTGGAGACCCACCTGGCCGTGCTGCTCATCGACCGCAGCGGCGAGATGACCTCGGCCCTCGCCGCGCAGGACCGCGACCGCTTCTGGGATGCCGTGCGCACCTGCCTGATCGTGCTGGCCTTCGCCGTGCCGGTGTACGCCTTCTACTACTACATGCGCGACGCTTTCGCCAACCACTGGCGGCGCTGGCTCACCCACCGGTTCCTCGACGGCTACCTGGGCAGCCGCCGCTACTACGACCTGAACGCGCAGGGCACCATCGACAACCCTGACCAGCGCATCAGCGAAGACATCAACAGCTTCACCGGCCGGTCCACGCACTTCCTGCTGATCTTCATCGGAGCGGGGATGCAGCTGGTGGCCTTCAGCGCCGTGCTGTGGTCGATCTCGCAGGTGCTGGTGGCGTTCCTTGCGGTGTACGCGCTGCTGGGCACCGTGGTGGCGCTCTACGTGTTCGGCGCGCCGCTGATCCGGCTCAACTTCTGGCAGTTGCGGCGCGAGGCGGACTTTCGCTTCGGGCTGATGCGGCTGCGCGAGAATGCCGAGTCCATCGCCTTCTACCGGGGCGAGGCGCAGGAGCGTGCGCAGCTGGACCACAGCTTCCAGGCGGTGTTCAACAACTACGCACGGCTCATCAAGCGCCAGCGCTCGCTCAACCTGTTCCAGCGCGCCTTCAGCCAGTTGACGGTGGTCATCCCCAGCATCATCCTGGCCGACGCGGTGCTGTCGGGCGACATGGAAGTGGGCCGCGCCATCCAGGCGGCCGGCGCCTTCGCGGCGGTGCTGGCCTCGGTGTCGCTGATCGTGGACAACTTCGAGAGCCTGAGCCGCTTCGTGGCCGGCATCGGCCGGCTGGACACCCTGCGCCAGGCGCTGATGGGCGAGACCGACAGCCGCGAGCCGCCCGACCAGGAGGCCCTGATCGCCGCCCGCCGCGCCCACCGGCAGGAACGCCGCGCGCAGCGGCGCGCCCGCCGGCAGGAGGGCAGCGCCGCCGACACCCCAGCCACCGCTGCGGGCGCGACCGCCGCCACCGCCACCGCCACCGCCAGCGTGGCGCCCGCCCCTTTCCCCGTCACCTCCGGCACCGGCGCCACCCCGGACACCGCCGCGGCCCCGGCACCGGTCGCGTCGCTGTCGCCGCCTGCCGCCGCCGTGCGCCGCAGCGAGATCGAAGCCCGCCCCGGCGAGCGCTTCGCCATCGAGGGCATGACGCTCTACACCCCCGGCTACGCCCGCCTGCTGGTGCGCAACCTCACGCTGGAGCTGCAGTCGGGCGACGCCCTGCTGATCACCGGCGCCAGCGGCTGCGGCAAGAGCTCGCTGCTGCGCGCCATCGCGGGGCTGTGGCGCACCGGCGAGGGGGTGGTGCACCACCCGCCGCTGGAGGACGTGTTCTTCCTGCCGCAGCGCCCCTATATGCAGCCCGGCACGCTGCGCAGCCAGATGATCTACCCGGCGCAGAGCACGGACCTGACCGACGCCGAGCTGCTGCAGTTGCTGCGCGACGTGCAGTTGCCCGACCTGGCCGAGCGCGTCGGCGGGCTGGAGGCGCGGCGCGACTGGGAAAAGCAGCTGTCGATGGGCGAGCAGCAGCGCCTGGCCTTCGCCCGGGTGCTGGTGCGCCAGCCGCGCGTGGTCATCCTGGACGAGGCCACCAGCGCCCTGGACAGCACCAATGAGGCGCTGCTCTACGCCCGGCTGCGCGGCAGCGGCGCCTCGCTCATCAGCATTGCCCACCGGGCCGCCGTGCTGGCGCACCACACGCACGTGCTGCAGCTGACGGGCGATGGCAACTGGTCGCTGCACCCGGCAGAGGGGTTCCAGTTCGAGCGGGAATGATCGATCGACGGCCGGAGCAGCCGCCTCGCCCGTCAGGCGGCGGCCGCGGGCTCCGGCGACGGCTCCAGCACGATGGCTGTCGCCACCTGGGCGCCCAGCGTCATCAGCCGCTTGCGCATGCAGAGCACGGCCTTGTCCTTGCTGAGCAGGATGGCGCGGTGCTGCGCGGCCAAGTCGATGAACTTCTGGTCGTCCGCGTCCTTGCACACGTAGGCCACCCTGGGCGCGACCGCCACCAACTCCACCCGGGCGTCAAACGCGGCCAGCACCCGGGGCGCGTCCACCTGGTAGAAGTCCATGCGCTCCACGATGTGCGGATAGGCCAGCACGCGCTCGAGCTCGTCGCGCATGACCGGGGTGGCGATCCAGGCCAGGCGCCCTTCGGCCAGCAGTTGGCGCAGCGGCGCGGTGCGCGGGTCGGAAAAGATCATCAGGTCGAGCGCGACGTTGGTGTCCACCACCACCGGCCGCACGGGCTCGCCCGGCGCCGCCACGGCGGGCAGCGGCAGTTCAACCGGCATGGGCTGCGCCGTCCGGCGGCGACGTCGGTGGCGTTCCCCGGGGGCCGCGCTCGCGGGCCGTGCCCTTGACCATGTCGAAGCGGAACAGCCGGCACTCGATGGGGCCGTTCCACATCGGCACCCGGCGCGACTCCTTCAGCCGCATCTGGCTGGGCAGCTTCAGGTCGGGCGTGAGCATCCAGGCGGTCCAGCCGCTGTAGTGCTTCTTCCAGTGCGAGGCGAGCTGGCTGAAGAACTCGCCGCCGTCCTCGGTCTGCGCGGTCTCGCGGCCGGCGCGGTCCAGGTGGGCCATGCGCTCGGCGGCGTTGCGCCCGGCCGAGCCCGCGGCGGCGATGCGCTCGCCATAGGGTGGGTTCAGCAGCAGCACGCCGGGCTGCTCGGTGGGCGGCATGCGCTGCAGGGCGTCGCCGCCGCGCAGCTGCACGGCCCCGGCCACGCCGGCGCGCTCGGCGTTGCGCTGGGCGAAGTCCACCATGCGGTGCGACACGTCACTGCCAAAAATGGGCGCAGCGCTCGTCGTTATCGCACTTTCCGCTTCGCTTTTGATAGCAGACCAGACATGGGCCTGGAACGGCAGCAGCTTCTCGAAGGCGAAGCGCCGCTGCAGGCCGGCGGGAATGTTGCAGGCCATCTGCGCGGCCTCGATGGCGATGGTGCCGCTGCCGCAGCAGGGGTCGTAGAGCGGCACGGGCGCGTCGCCCAGCGGGTCCCAGCCGCTGGCGGCGATCATCGCGGCGGCCAGCGTTTCCTTCAGCGGCGCATCGCCCTTGTCCTCGCGCCAGCCGCGCTTGAAGAGCGCCTCGCCCGAGGTGTCGATGTAGAGCGTGGCCTCGTCGGTGGTCAGGTGCAGGTGGATGCGCACGTCGGGCCACTGCGTGTTGACGTCGGGCCGCGCGCCGCTCTTGTGGCGGAAGCGGTCGGCCACCGCGTCCTTCACCTTCAGCGCCGCGAAGTTCAGGCTAGTGAGCGGGCTGTGCTGGGCGGTGACGTCGATCTTGAAGCTCTGGCGCGTGGTGAACCAGATCTCCCAGGCCACCTCGCTCGCCAGGCCGTAGAGGTCGTTTTCGTTGCGGTAGTTGCGGTGGGCCAGCTGCACCAGCACGCGTTGCGCGAGGCGGCTGTGCAGGTTCAGGCGCAGGGCGTCGCGCCAGGCGGCGCGTGCCAGCACGCCGCCGCGCCCGACCAGCAGGTCGTGGCCGGTCAGGCCCGTGATGGCGTGGACCTCGTCGGCCAGGTAGCCCTCGACGCCGGCGGCGCAGGGCAGGAAGAGTTGCAAATGGTTCATAAGGAAGGTGCCAAGGATAAGCGCTGCGGGTTGTCCGCCCGCGCCGCGCCCTCGCCCCGGCCTTGGGCCGGCGCACCCGGCGCTTCGTGGCGGGCGGGGCACACACCTGCCGCATGCAGGGGCGCACCGCTTTGATATGGATCAAACAGCCGTCAGAATGGATCACCTATTTGTATCTTTTTGCAAAGCCCCCGTCATGTTCCAAAGCCTGCGCGCGCGCCTCATCGGCATCTGCATCGCCATCACCGTCTTTTCGCTGCTGGCGCTGGCGCTGGCCACGTTCTACGTGGTGCGCCGGGACACGATGGCCGACCTGGACGGCCGCATCGGCCAGTTGACCCGCGACCGCGCCGGCGAGGTGGCCGAGTGGGTCAAGGACAAGCAGCGCATCACCGGCTCGCTGAAGGTGGCGGTGGACCAGGCCGATCCGCTGCCCTTCCTCAAAGCGGCGGAGCAGGCCGGCGCCTTCGACGCGGCCTATTTCACCTATGCGGACAAGCGCAGCGTCTCGCTCACGCCGCTGCCCGACGGCTATGACGGCACGGCGCGCCCCTGGTACCGGCAGGCGGTGCAGGCGGGCGGCCCGGCGGTGACGCCGGCCTATGTGGACGTGTCCGGCAAGCTCACCATCAGCTTCGTGGAGCCGGTCCAGGTGGCCGGCCAGGTCACCGCCGTGGTGGCCAGCGACATGTTCCTCGACTCGGTGAACCGCATCGTCGGCGCCATCCGGCCCTTTCCCAAGAGCTTCGCGGTGCTGCTGGACGGCGAAGGCAAGATCCTCGCCCATGCCAGGCCGGAACTGGCGCTCAAGCCCGTCTCGGCCATCGCCAACACGCTGGACGCCCCGGTGATCCAGCGCCTGGCCGAATCGGGCGGCCGGGCGGACGTGCAGGTGGATGGGGCCGACCAACTGCTCTATGCCGCCAAGGTGCAGGGCACGCCCTGGACGCTGGCCATCGCCATCGACCGCGCCGAGGCCACGCAGTCCGTCACCGCGCTGCTGAAGGTGGCCGTCGTCATCACGCTGCTGAGCGTGCTGGCCGCCGTCGTGCTGGTCACCGCCGCCGTCAGCCACCAGCTGCGCCGCCTGGGGCTGGTGCGCGACGCGCTGGAAGACATCGCCTCGGGCGACGGCGACCTGACGCGGCGCCTGTCCACCCACGGCAGCGACGAACTCACGCAGATCGCCAGCGCCTTCAACCGCTTCGTGGACAAGATCGCGGCGGTGCTGGTGCAGATCCGTGCCTCGTCCGAATCGGTGCGCCTGTCGACCAGCGAGATCGCCAGCGGCAACCAGGATCTGTCGGCGCGCACCGAGCAGCAGGCCAGCTCGCTGGAAGAGACGGCGGCGGCGATGGAGCAGCTCACTGCCACCGTGCAGCAGAACGCCGAGAACGCGCGCCAGGCCAATCAGCTGGCGACGGGCGCCTCCGACGTCGCCACGCACGGCGGCGCCGTAGTGGGCCAGGTGGTGCAGACCATGGGCGGCATCGAGGCCTCGTCGCGCAAGATCGCCGACATCATCGGCGTGATCGACGGCATCGCCTTCCAGACCAACATCCTGGCGCTGAACGCGGCGGTGGAAGCGGCCCGCGCCGGCGAGCAGGGCCGGGGCTTCGCCGTGGTGGCGTCGGAAGTGCGCACGCTGGCCCAGCGCAGCGCCACCGCCGCCAAGGAGATCAAGGCGCTGATCGACGATTCGGTGGCGCAGGTGGCCGCCGGCAGCCGGTTGGTGCAGGACGCCGGCGCCACCATGGACAAGGTGGTGGACAGCGTGCGCCGCGTCACCGCCATCGTGGCGGAGATCAGCAACGCCAGCCAGGAGCAGAGCACCGGCATCGCCGAGATCGGCGGCGCCGTGAGCCAGATGGACCAGGCCACGCAGCAGAACGCCGCGCTGGTGGAAGAAGCCACCGCCGCCGCCCAGTCGCTGCAGCAGCAGGCCGCGCAACTGGCCGACGCGGTTGCGGGCTTCAAGCTGGAAGCCGCCGCCCTGGCGGGGGCGGCCGCGCTGCCGGCGGCGAGCCGACACGGTGCAGCCACACAGCGTGCGCTACCCGGGCGATGACGGGCCGCTGAGCGGCCGATGGCGACACCCTGCGCTGCGGACGACCAGGGACCTGCGACCTGCGGCCGTGCCTCGAAATGGAGGATTGAGGATCTTTTAGGCCTCCCGCGCCCATCCCGCAAGGATATCTTGCTATTAATTCAATAGCATATCCTGGGCAACCTTCGCAGAGGGCCGCACACTCGGGGCGCCGTCTGACAGCCGCCGCCGCGTGCGGCAGCGCCGCCGGGCGAGCCCTTGCAAGATCATCGCGGGATGACCAAGCACACCCACCCTGCCACCCACTCCTCGCGTGCGCCCCATCCCCTGCGCGATGGGTCGGCGCCCACGGCCTCCACCGCCGTCGCCCCCGCTCCCACGCGTTCCCCGGCGCGCCTCTGGCTCGGGCTGATCGGCTGGCTGGCCCTGGCATTTCTCACCGCCGGCATCGGCAGCATCGCCTCGGTGCAGGCGCCGCAGTTCTACGGCCAGCTGGCGCAGCCCGGCTGGGCGCCGCCGCCCTCGGTGTTCGGGCCGGTGTGGACGGCGCTATTCGCCATGATGGGCGTGGCCGCCTGGCTGGCGTGGCGCCAGCCGGCCAGCCCCTTGCGCCGCCGGGCGCTGGCGCTCTTTGGCGTGCAGCTGGTGCTGAACGCGCTCTGGAGCTGGCTCTTCTTCCAGTGGCATCAGGGCGGCTGGGCGCTGCTCGACATCGCCGCGCTGTGGCTCGCCGTGGCCGTGACGCTGGTCGCCTTCTGGCGGCTGCGGCCCCTGGCGGGTGCGCTGCTGGTGCCGTACCTCGCCTGGATCAGCTTCGCGGCGGCGTTGAATTTCACGCTCTGGCGCATGAATCCGCAGCTGCTGGGCGGCTGACGCGTCCGGCTCCGCAAGGGGGGGTCACAAGGCCTTGCGCAGGTTGGCCGGCGCGATCTTGAGCGCCTCGCGGTACTTGGCCACCGTGCGGCGGGCGCATTCGATGCCCTGCTCCTTCAGCATGGCGGCGATCTGGCTGTCCGACAGCGGCTTGGCCGGGTTCTCGGCCGACACGAACTGCTTGATGAGCGCGCGTACCGCCGTGCTGGAAGCATTGCCGCCCGTTTCGGTGCCCAGGCCCGAGCCGAAGAAATACTTCAGCTCGTAGGTGCCCTGCGGCGTGGCCATGTACTTGGCGGTGGTCACGCGGCTGATGGTGGATTCGTGCAGGCCCAGTTCGTCGGCGATGTCGCGCAGCACCAGCGGGCGCATGGCCAGCTCGCCGTGCACGAAGAAGTTGCGCTGCCGGTCGACGATGGCCCGCGACACGCGCAGGATGGTGTCGAAGCGCTGCTGGATGTTCTTGATGAACCAGCGCGCCTCCTGCAGCCGCTGCTGCAGCGCCTGGTGGCCTTCGCCGCCCCGGTTGCCGCGCAGGGCGCCGGCGTAGACGTCGTGCACCCGCAGGCGCGGCATCACGTCGGGGTTGAGCTGCACGCTGAAATTCTGCTGCGCGCCGCGCCCGGTCTTCCTGACGATGACGTCGGGCACGACGATGTTGCGCTCCACGTTGGCGAAGCGCCGGCCGGGGCGCGGCTCCAGCCGTGCGATCAGCGCCATGGCGGCCCGCGTGCATTCCTCGTTGCCGCCGCCGCAGGTCTGCGTCAGCCGGCGCACGTCGCGCTTGGCCAGCATCTCCAGCGGCTGCCGGCAGATGCGCAGCGCGGTCTGCAGCACGTCGGCATCGGCCTCCTTGTCGGCCGCCAGGGCGCGCAGCTGCAGCGTCAGGCATTCGGCCAGCCCGCGGGCGCCCACGCCGGTGGGCTCCAGGCTCTGCAGCAGGCGCAGCGCCACGGTGAAGCGGTGCACCAGCTCCTCGATCTGCTCGGCGTCGTCGGGCCCGGCCAGGCTGGCGGCCAGCGATTCGAGCGGATCTTCCAGGTAGCCGTCGTCGTTGAGCGACTCGATCAAGAAGCGCAGGGCGGCGGTGTCCACGGCGGAGAGCCGCAGCGACAGCGCCTGGCGGTGCAGGAAGTCGGTGAGCGACTGGTGGCTGCGCGCCAGTTCGGTGGCGTCGGTCTCGCCGTCGCCTTCGCCGGTGCGGTTGCGCGCCGGCGCGTCGCCACCCCACTCGCTGTCGTCGGCGGAGAAATCCACCGTGCCGTCGCCCTCCCAGTCGGGCGCTTCGGCCGCGCCCGCCGCATCGGCCCCCGCGTCGGCCGGGGCCGGCGCGTCGGAATCGCCCGCGCCCTCGGTGCCGCTGGCCGCCGCGCCGGGCGCCGCGCCGTAGAGCGATTCATCGGCGTGGCGGTCGTCGTCGGCCACGGGCGTGTCGGCCTGCGCCAGCCCGAACTCCTCGCGCGGCGCCTCTTCGAGCGTGCGCTCCAGGAACGGGTTCTCGTCGAGCATCTGCTCGACCTCCTGCGACAGCTCCAGCGTCGACAGCTGCAACAGCCGGATCGACTGCTGCAGCTGGGGCGTGAGCGCCAGGTGCTGCGAGACGCGCAGGGAAAGGCCGGGCTTCATCGCTCGAGCACCGCCGGGCCGCCCCAAGGTGCGAGCGCCCCCCTGGGGGGCAGCGAACCACGAGAATCGGGAAGCGTGGGGGCCATGCTCACATCCTGAAGTGCTCGCCGAGGTACACCCGGCGTACTTCGGCGTTGTCCACGATGTCGGAGGGCGTTCCCTGCGCCAGCACGTTGCCGTCGCTGATGATGAAGGCGTGGTCGCAGATGCCCAGGGTCTCGCGCACGTTGTGGTCGGTGATGAGCACGCCGATGCCGCGCTCCTTCAGGAAGCCGATGATGCGCTGGATCTCGATCACGGCGATGGGGTCGATGCCGGCGAAGGGCTCGTCCAGCAGGATGAAGCGCGGCTGCGTGGCGAGGGCGCGGGCGATCTCGACCCGGCGGCGCTCGCCACCGGAGAGGGCCAGCGCGGGCGAGGCGCGCAGGTGCTCCACGCGCAGCTCCTGCAGCAGCGCCGTCAGGCGCTCCTCGATCTCGGCGCGGGGCAGCGGCTTGCCGTCTTCGCCTTTTTGCAGCTCGAGCACGGCGCGCACGTTCTCTTCCACGTTCAGCTTGCGGAAGATGGACGCCTCCTGCGGCAGGTACGACAGCCCCAGCCGCGAGCGGCGGTGGATCGGCATGTTGGCCACGGACTGGCCGTCGATGAGGATGTCGCCGCCGTCGCTGCGCACCAGCCCGACGATCATGTAGAACGACGTGGTCTTGCCCGCGCCGTTGGGGCCCAGCAGGCCGACGACCTCGCCCTTTTGCACGGTGAGCGACACGTCCTTGACGACCTTGCGGCTGCCGTAGGACTTCTGCAGGTGCAGCGCCTGCAGTCGGCTGCCGCCAGTCGGCGGGCTCGCCGGGGCGGCGGACGCAGCGGCGGACGGGGTGGAAAGGGACTCGCTCACTTGCTGGCGCCGCCGTTGCCGAGATCGGTGCTGGGCCGCAGCGCCGGTGCGGGCGATGCCGCCGGAGCCGGAGCCGGGGCCGTGGGCCGCGCGGCGCCGGCCGCCGGCTCCTTGGGCGCCAGCACGGCGCGCACGCGGCCGCCGGGGGTGCCGGATGCCGTGCCGTTCGGCGCGGTGCGCTGGCCGTCCACGGTCAGCACGTCGCTCACGCTGTTGTAGAAGATCACGGCGCCCGCCATCTCGTCGGTCAGCGTGGCTTCGCGGTAGCGGCGCAGTTCGGCCCGGCCGATGAGCTTGACGGTCTCTGCGCGGCCGTCGTATTCGATCGTCTGGCCCTCGCCTTCGACGAATTCGTCGGGCGCGCCGGCCACGGTGTCGCGCTTCTGGCGGAAGAAGGCGCGCTTGCCGGGCTCGGCGGTCACGACGCCGTACTGGAAGCCGTCGGGGTCCTGCCGCACGTCCAGCCGGGCGCCGCGCAGCACCATGGTGCCCTTGGTCAGCACCACGCGGCCGGTGAAGACGCTGGTCTGCTGCAGTTCATCGTGGCGCAGTGCGTCGGCCTCGATGTTCATGGGCTTGTTGCGGTCGGCCTTTTCGGCACGGGCGCCCCACGAGGCCAGGGCCAGCGCGGAGAGCACAATCAGCGGGAGGAGTCTGTTTCTCATAGGGCACGAATCTTGCAGACATTGTACCGACCGTTTACCGACCGTTCGCGGGTGGGGCGGCGCTGGTGGCGGGAAGGGCCCTTCGGCCGACCCGCATCATGCACGCGCCGCCACCCGACCGCGCGGCATACGACCCCACGCGCCGGCCCGGCATGGCGCACGAAGCGGCCAGATTCCCTGTCAAAACAGCCTCCAGCGCTTATCCGATAAGCGCCAGTAGCTATTGAAATAATAGCAATGATGATGGTGCGCCGCATGGGGACGACGGCTCGCAGGCGCCCATGAAAAAGCGCGCCCGGGGGCGCGCCGATGGCCGGTAAGGCCGCATGGAGCACGGGGGCGGCCGGGCCTGCCGCCCGCCCGGCCGCGGCCTATCAGCCCTTGCGCGCCACGCCCGCCAGGTAGTCCACCACCTGCAGCACGCTCTGCATGTTGCCAGCCATGGTGCCGTCGGTGTAGTAGCGGCCGGCCACGCCCATCGAGGGCACGCCTTCCACGCCATAGGCCTCCTGCAGCTGGGAGGCCTTGCGCACCTGGCTGGAGACGCCGAAGGAGTTGTAGGTTTCCTTGAACTTGGCGACGTCCACGCCCTGCTTGCCGATCCAGTCGAAGATCAGCTCGTCCTTGTTGAGCGGCAGGCGCTCGACGTGCACGGCGCGGAACACCTTGGCGTGCACCTCGGGCAGCTTGCCCATGTTCTCGAGCGCGAAGTAGAGCTTCTGCTGGGGCACGAAGCTGGCGTTGAACGCCACCGGGATGCGGCGGATCAGCAGGTCCTTGGGGGCCGCCTTGATCCAGGCCTCGAGCGCGGGCTCGAAGGCATTGCAGTGCGGGCAGCTGTACCAGAAGAACTCGATCACCTCGACCTTGCCGGCGGGCGCATCGACGGGTGCGGGCTTGGCGAGCTTGGTGTAGTCCTTGCCTTCCTTGAACTGGCGGGCCTGCGCGAAGGCGGGCGTGGCCAGCGGCAGCGTGGCGGCGGAAGCGGCCAGGGCCGTGGCGGCGGACAGGGAGAACTCGCGGCGTTTCATGAAGATTTCACTCCTTGGTCGATCAGAAGGTTGTGAGCAGCCGGGGGCCGCAAAGTTTCGTCGGCAGGTGGCGCGGACTGTGCGCCCGCGCACACTTTTCGGCCGTCAGCGCTGCACGCGCACCAGGGCGGATTCGACGCCCGCGCCGTCGAGCTTGTCTTTCAGCGACTCGGCGTCGTCGCGCTTGGCGAACGGGCCGACGCGCACGCGGTACACGGTGCGGCCGTTCTGCTCGCGCTCGCTCACCCGGGCCTCCCAGCCCAGCATGGCCATCTTGGCGCGCTGGGCGTCGGCGTCGCCCTGGGTGCGGAAGGCACCGGCCTGCACGAAATAGTCGAACGGGTCGGCGCCGCCGGCGGCGGCAGGCGCGGCCACGGCGGCCGGGCTGGCGGCCGAGCGCGCCTTGGCCAGGTCGCCCAGCGGATCGGCGCTGGTGCCGGGCTTGCCGGCCGTGGCCGGCTTGCTGGCGGCGCCCCGGGGCGTGGGCGCCGTGGTGGCAGCGGTCACCGGCGGCGCGGTGACGGTGCCGGTGGCGGGCGTGACCGCCGCCGGGTCGGTGCCGGCGGCACTCGGCGCGGCAGAAGCTGCCGGCCGCGCCGGGTTCTTGCCGTACAGGGGCGAATTCGGGTCCCAGTTCTTGTTGCGCTGGGCCTCGTCCTGGTCGGAATTGCGCGAGCTGCCCTTGTTCAGGAAGGGCACGGGCACCTTGGTGACGTACACGGCCACGCCCAGCGCGGCGCCCAGGCCGATGATCATCCCGACGATGAGCCCGACGGCGGTGCCTCCGCGCTGCTGTTTCTTCATTTGGCTAGCCATGGGTTGTTTCACATTCTGGCGGGCGCGCTCACGCCCAGCACCTTCAAACCATTGTGCAGCACCTGTGCGGTGGCGGCGACCAGCGCAAGCCGCGCCTGCTTGACGGCCTCGTCCTCCACCAGGATGCGCTCGGCGTCGTAGTAGCTGTGATAGCTGGCGGCCAGGTCGCGCAGGTAGAAGGTCACGTCATGCGGGGCCTCGCCCTCGGCGGCGGCCGTCAGCATCTCGGGGTACTTGGCCAGCTGCAGCATCAGCGCCTGGGCCTGCGGGCCCTCCAGCGCCGACAGATCCACGGTGCCCAGCGCCGCCAAGCCGGCGCCACCGGCCTCTGCCCAGGCGCGCAGAACCGACTGGATGCGCGCATGGGCGTACTGCACGTAGTAGACGGGGTTGTCGTTGTTCTGCGCCACGGCCAGGTCGATGTCGAAGGTGTATTCGGTATCGGGCTTGCGGCTGAGCAAAAAGAACCGCACGGCGTCCTTGCTGGTCCACTCGATCAGGTCGCGCAGGGTGACGTAGCTGCCCGCGCGCTTGCTGATCTTGACCTCTTCGCCGCCCTTGACCACCCGCACCATGGTGTGCAGCACGTAGTCGGGGTAGCCCTGCGGAATGCCGGCATCGGCCGCCTGCAGGCCG
>NZ_BAABVY010000003.1:0-19542 GCF_040365715.1 Acidovorax sp. FG27 | reverse complement strand
AACTGGCCGGCGACAACCGCGCGCTGACTGCCGCCGCCATGCTGCTGCTGGCCGCCTGCCTCGTGGGCCTGGCGCTCTACCTGCGCTCGGTGGTGCGGCAGCTGGGCGGCGACCCGTCGCAGCTGCGGCATGCGGCCAATGCGGTCGCGGCCGGCGACCTGGCCGCCCGCATGCCGCTGCGCCCGGGCGACAGCGCCAGCATCATGGCCGCCATGTCGGCGATGAGCGGGCAGCTGTCGGAGGTGGTGCGCACGGTGCGCACCAGCGCGCACGGCGTGTCGGGCGCCAGCAGCGAGATCGATGCGGGCAACCACGATCTGTCCGTGCGCACCGAGCGGCAGGCCGCTGCGCTGCAGCAGACCGCCGCGTCGATGGAGCAGATGGGCTCCACCGTGCGCCAGAACGCCGACACCGCCCGCCGCGCCAACGAGCTGGCGCGCAACGCGTCGCAGGTGGCCGAGCAGGGCGGCGCGGTGGTGTCCGAAGTAGTGCAGACCATGCGCGGCATCCAGGACAGCAGCAACCGCATCGGCGAGATCATCGGCGTGATCGACGGCATCGCGTTCCAGACCAACATCCTGGCGCTCAACGCCGCCGTGGAGGCGGCCCGGGCGGGCGAGCAGGGTCGGGGCTTCGCCGTGGTCGCATCGGAGGTGCGCAACCTGGCCCAGCGCAGCGCCGACGCCGCCAAGGAGATCAAGCAGCTCATCGACGACAGCGTGCAGCGCGTGGAGCGCGGCAGCGAACTGGTGGACAAGGCCGGCCGCACCATGGACGACGTGGTGTCGTCGATCCGCCGCGCCACCGACCTGATGGGCGAGATCAGCGCCTCCAGCGCCGAGCAGAGCGCCGGAGTGGACCAGATCAGCGAAGCCATCGTGCACGTGGACCAGGCCACGCAGCAGAACGCGGCCCTGGTCGAGGAAATGGCCGCCGCCGCCAGCAGCCTGAGCGCGCAGGCGCGGGAGATGGTGCGGGCCACGGCCGTGTTCCGGCTGGGCGACGAAGACGCCACTGCGCCACCCGCTGCCGCGGCCCCTGCGGTGCGGGCCGTTCCCTCGGCCCCCGTGCCGGCGGCCCCCGCCGGGGCGCCGCGCCCCGCCATCGCGGCGCGGCCGGCGCCCGGCGCATCGGCCAGGGCGGCAACGGCGCCCGCAGCCGCCCCGGGCCCCGCGCACAAGCCCTCGCTGTCGCTGGTCGCCCGCCCGGCGCCGGCGCCCGCGTCGCCCGGCCCGCGCAGCCAGGCCGAGTCCGACTGGGAAAGTTTCTGAAGGCAGACGCTGCAGCGTGTGACCGCCTTTACACACGCAGTGGGTGATCTTGGCGGCCAGAAGGCGTGAAGCGGCTTCGGACGTTCTAAGATTTGCGTCCGTCCCTCACTTGCAAAGCCCCCTAGTATGTCTGACCTGAATGCCGCTTTCGAAGCCTCCGTCGCGCAGTCGAAGAACCTGAGCGAGCGCCCCGACAACCCCACGCTGCTGAAGATCTACGCGCTCTACAAGCAGGCCACGGTGGGCGACAACAGCGAGAAAAAGCCCAGCTTCTCCGACGTGGTGGGCCGCGCCAAGTGGGACGCCTGGGAAAAGCTCAAGGGCACCGACGGCGACACGGCGCGCCAGCAGTACATCGACCTGATTGCATCGCTGAGCTGAGCTCACCCCCGGCGCGCGGGCGCGGTCGGTCCGATCCCGCCCGCGCCCACGAGGAAGGCCCCGCCACCGTTGCCCGGTGCGGGGCCTTCGTCATGGCGGCCGGCCCTGCGGCGCGCGGCTGCCGCTCACGCCGCCCGTGGCGCCAGCAGCTTGTCGAACTGGTCCTCGATCTCGGCCGTGATGCGGTCCTTGAAGGCGGAAAAGAGAAATCCCAGCTCGGCCTGCAGCGCGAAGCGGTCGGCCGTCACCCGCATCGTGCCTTCGATGCCCGGGCGCTGGAAGTGCAGCACGTCGGGCGCGGGCGTGCCGTCCGGCTGCATGGTGTCTGCCGGCACGTAGCGGCACTGCATGTCGAACTTGGCCTCGGCCTTCTGCGCCCAGAGGCCGGCGATACGGCGCGCTTCGGGCAGGCCCAGGGTGTGGGCGCGGTCAATCTGGATGTCGGGCAATCGGGGTCTCCGGGGCGGCGTGGGCCTTGGGGGTGGGGGTGGTGGGAGGCGGGTTCGTGGCGGGGGCCGGCGCGGCGGCGGGTTGCAGCGCCCGCAGGGCGGCTTCGCGCTCGGCCGGGGGCTGGGCGGCCAGGGCGCGCACGGCGGCGTAGAAGCGCGGCCAGTCGCGGCCTTCGCGCTCGAACAGCGCCGTGAAGGCCGGCACCCCGTCATCGTAGGCCGCCTGGGCGCCGAAGCTGGCGTTGTTGGCGGTCGCCACCCAGTGGTCCAGCCCGCCCAGCTGCGCCGCTGTGGCGCCTTCTGCCAGCCAGCGGGCGCGCAGCGCGGCGTAAGCGTCGCGGAACTGCTGCATCGCTATATTTTTCATAGCTGCTTGCGCAGCATGGTCGGGCGCTGGAGCCCGATTCGATGCATAAATGGACGCCAGGCGGGTGCGGGTGTCCCGGGTCAGGGTGCGGAAGGCGGCGCGCCGGGCTTCGCTGGCGGCGAAGTCGGCGCGGGCCCGGTTCGTGGAGCGCTCGCTGAGCCAGCGCTCCACGCCCAGCCGCTCGACGGCGGTGGCGAACGATTCATTGAAGCGGGTGTCGCCCTGCACGTAGACCACCTGGTGGGCCAGTTCGTGGAACAGCAGGCGCACGAAGTCGCCCTCGGGCCAGGCGATGAAGGTGTTGAGCAGCGGGTCGCCGCCGGCCCAGTTGAGGTAGCCCAGCGTGGAATAGGCGGGCACGCCGTACACGCTGGTCTCCAGCCCCTGCGCCGCCAGCCGGGCGGCCTCGGCGCGCGCGTCGGCCTCGTCGTAGTAGCCCCGGTAGCCGATGCAGCCGGTGACCGGGAAGCACCACGTGTGCAGCGTGAGCGAATACGGCCCCGCCGCCACCACGTTCCACACGGCGGCGCGCCGGCCCAGGTCGGCATAGCGGCGGTAGCTGGCGTTGTCGGGCAGGCCGAGTTCTGTGCTGGCAAAGCTGCGCGCCTGCCGCGCCAGTTCCAGGCGCTCGCGCAGCGCGGCGCTGGTGCCGGGCCGGTCCAGCCAGTCGGCGATGGGTTCGGCCGCGCCCATCAGCTGCAGATGGCCGCGCACCGACTGCCAGTAGTAGGCGAGCGACTGGCCGGTGCCGGCGCAGCCGGCGAGCAGCGGCAGCCCCAGGCAGAGGGTGGCGGCCCGGGCAGCACGCCAGGGCAGGCCGCGCAGGCCGGCCGGCACGAGCGGGTGGAGCAAGGAAGAAAGCCGTGAGGCGAGGGGCTGGAAGGCCATGGTGCAGCCCCGAAGGATAACGAAGGTGGCGGGCCGCATCACCCGCGCCAGGGCGGTGCCAGGCGGGCGAGAATCACGCCATGTCCGCCCCTGCCACCCCCACCCAGACCCCGCCGGCCGTCGACACCGCCACCGGCCTCTTCACCCTGGCCGATGGTTGTCCGCGCTGCGGCTGGTGCCGCGCCATGCCGCTCTACCGGCACTACCACGACCACGAATGGGGCTTTCCGGTGGCGGACGACCGGCGGCTCTTTGAGAAGCTCTGCCTGGAGGGCTTCCAGGCGGGGTTGAGCTGGATCACCATCCTGAACAAGCGCGAGGCTTTCCGGGCCGGCTTCGCGCAGTTCGATGCCGAGGTGCTGTCCCGCTTCGGCCCGGCCGAGGTCGCGCGGCTGCTGGCGGATGCCGGCATCGTGCGGCACCGCGGCAAGATCGAATCGGCCATCCACAACGCGGGACGCATGCTCGAGCTGCGCCGCGAATTCGGTTCGCTGGCGCACTACGTGTGGCGCTTCGAGCCGCAGGCCGCCGAGGGCCGCCCCGAGCGGGTCACGCCCGAGGCCGCCCGTGCGCTGACCCAGTCGGCCGCGTCGGTGGCCATGTCGAAAGATCTCAAGAAACGCGGCTGGAGCTTCGTCGGCCCCACCACCACCTACGCCTTCATGCAGGCCATGGGGCTGGTCAACGACCATTTCGAGGGCTGCCACACGCGTGAGCAGGCGCTGGCTGCGCGGGCGGCGTTCACCGTGCCCACGGCCTGACGGTACCAGCGAGGCCTGCACGCATCGAGCGGCGTGCGGAGCCTTCCCCAGGGAGGCTCTGCACGAATCGAGCGGAAAGTGGGCGCTGCGGATCGGGAGGGGCTGCAAGGCGCCAACCGCAGCCATAGCGGGGCCATGGCGAGGATTGGCAACGCGGCAGACTGCCCGAATCCGCAGATGCCCAGGGCGCGGTGATTCGTGCAGAGGTTCCCTAGACCACCGCGTCCGAGCGCACCACGATGTCCGCGAAGCCCAGGTGCTGCATGGCCTCGCGCAGGATCAGCAGGGTGGCGGCGAAGGCCGGCTCCTGCGGCAGATCGTCCTGGCTGGCGGGCCGGCCCTCCGACCATGCGGCGAGCCGCTCGAACGTGCGTTCCACCGCATCGAGGGTGAGCAGCATCTCCGGCTGCGCCTCCAGCCCGGCGGCCAGCGCCACCTGGCGGATGCCGGCGTCGGCCGTGAACAGGGTGGATCGTTCGACCAGCAGCCCGCGCACCGGCATGACGGCGTCTTCCACCCGGGCGATGGCCGTCTCCAGCTCGGCGCCGGTGGGCGGCTGGTGCGCGAAGCACAGCGCCGCCGTGGCCCGCGCGCCGATGGGCAGCGACCGCAGCAGCCGGGCCTGCGGACCATCGCCGCTGGCCAGCGTGGTCTGCGTGCTGCCGATGCGCAGCGTGGTCACGGGCGTGCCCGCCAGCGGGCCGGCCTGCAGGGCGGTGTACAGCGCGCCGGCATCGTCGGCGGACAGGGGAGCGGGTGCGGTGGTGGGCATGGTGCGGTCCGTCGGCGGCGAAGTGCGGTGGCTGGAATGCCGGGCGCAGGGAAAATGGAAAGAGTGGCAGGGCGCATTGTGCCGCGCCGCACGCTGCCGGGTGCGGCCAGTGGTCACCATCGGTGGTGACGGAACGTGTTGCGACGCTCCGGCGCGCCGCCATGAAAAAAGCCCTCTGCGGAGAGGGCTCGGGAGGCGTTCACGGCGCCGGCGTGCGGCCGGGGGCGGCGCGCCAGCGACCGGGGGTGGCGTGTTCAGCCGCCCTTGTTGGAACGCTTGCCGGGGTTCTTCTTGCTGCGCGTGGCCACGCCGCGCTCCAGGCTCACGCGCTGGCCGCGGCCGGGCGTGGGCAGGCTGACGCCGGCGGGGGTGGCGGGACGGGGGGTGCGCTTGCGGTCGGCTTCGGTAACGATCTTGTTGCCCATGGTGGCGGCTCCTGCAGAAAAAAAATGGGAAAAGGTAAAAACGCGCTATTAGGCCATAGCCGGCGCCGTGCGCCATGCAGTCGGGCTCGGCGGCGCCGCAGAGGCCCTACCCATCGTGCCCGGCGCGGTTGCGGTGCAGTCCGACTGCTTCCTGCGAGGCAGATGTCTATATTCGAAGCCTTCAGCACTCACTTGCGTCGTCCAGGCGCTTCGCTCCATGCTCTACAAATTCAAATCCCGAGCCACCGCCGACGTGATCATGCTGGAGGCCAACGGCCGGCAGCTGCTGCAGATCATGGGCAAGGCGCCCGATCCGCATGGCATCGTGACCGTCGCGCAGATCCCTGCCGCCATCTCGGCGCTGGAAGCCGCCGTCGCTGCAGATGAAAAGCGGGACTCCGCGGCCGCCGGAGGGCAAGGGCGTGGCGCCGACGAGGAAGAGCGCGATGCCGAGCGCGCCAACACCGTGCGCCTGCACCAGCGCGCGGCTCCGCTGATCGACATGCTGCGCCGCAGCGCCGCAGAAGAAGCCGACGTCACTTGGTGATCCGCCGAGCGTGACGAGCGCGGCCGGCGGGCGGGAGCGCTCCGTGTGCCGCCCAGGCGCGCCCGCCGTGCCCTGCTCGTCAGTCCACCTTCGCGCCCGACGCCTTGACCACCGCCGCCCACTTGCGGTGCTCTGCGTCGATGTGGCGAGCGAAGTCGGCCGGGGTGTTGCCGCCGGGCAGCGCGCCCTGCGCCAGCAGGCGCTCCTTCACGGCCGGGGTGGCCAGCGCCTTGGCCGTTTCCTGCTGAATGCGCTGCACCACGTCGGCCGGGGTGCCGGCGGGCGCCAGCAGGCCGAACCAGGAACTGGCCTCGAAGCCCTTCAGGGCGGGGCCGCCGGCTTCCTCCACGGTGGGGACGTCGGGCAGCGCGGCGGAGCGCTCGGCGCTGGTCACCGCCAGCGCGACCAGCTTGCCGGCCTTGATCTGCGCCATCGACGAGGGCAGGTTGTCGAACATCACGTCCATGTTGCCGCCCACCATGTCCAGCAGCGCCGGGCCAGAGCCGCGGTAGGGCATGTGCAGCATGTAGGTGCCCGTCATGCTCTTGAACAGTTCGCCGGCCAGGTGGATGGAGGTGCCATTGCCGCTCGAGGCCATGTTGAGCTTGCCGGGGTTCGCCTTCGCGTAGCGGATGAAGTCCTGCACGTTGGCGATGCCCAGGGACCTGGCCTTGTCGGCGTTCATCTCCATCACGTTGGGCACGGCGGCCACCAGGGTGATGGGCACAAAGTCCTTGATCGGGTCGTAGGGCAGCTTGGTGTAGAGCGCCCGGTTGATGCCATGCGTGCCCACCGTGCCCATCAGCAGCGTGTAGCCGTCGGCGGGCGACTTGGCGACCACCTCCGCGCCGATGTTGCCGCCCGCGCCGCCCCGGTTGTCCACGATGAACTGCTGGCCGAAGGCCTTGGACAGCTCGGGCGCCACGGCGCGGGCCAGGATGTCGGTGGTGCCGCCGGGCGCGAAGGGCACGACGATGCGCACCGGCTTGGTCGGCCAGGCGGGGGCCTGCGCCCAGGCCGGGGCGCCGCAAAAAGCCACCGCGAGCGCGGCGGCCCAAAGCGACGCCAGCGCCTTCCGGCGCCCGCCGCCGAGCGTGGGCGGCGTGGGGTCGCCGGAGCATGGGGGGTGAATCCGGGAAGGGGTCGGGGCGGAGTGGAGCATGCAGTTCCTTCACAAGGGCGCGGACCGGTGGGCGGTCGCGATTGGGGTGGTCGTAGTGCGGTCCTTTGTACCGGCTGCGCCCGCGTCCCGGCGCTGGTGGAAACCCGCCACGCGCCGCGCACCCCAAGAAAAAAGCCACCGGGCACTGGGCGCCCGGTGGCTTGGTCGACGTGTGGCAGTTGCGCGAGCGTGGCGGTCAGTCCGCGTAGGTGCCGGCGGCCTTGATGACCGCGCCCCACTTGTCCATCTCGGCCTGCACGAACTTCTTGTGCTCGGCGGGCTCGATGCGCTTGTCGGCGGCCACCACGGCGCCCAGGCCTTCCTGCTTCTTGATGAACTCAGGGTCCTTCAACGCGGCCTTCACGGCTTCGTTGATCTTGGCCAGCACCGGGGCGGGCGTGCCCTTGGGCGCGTAGAGGCCGTGCCAGATGGTCACCTCGAAGTTCGGCACACCGGCTTCGGCCAGCGTCGGCAGGTCCTTCAGCGACGGCGTGGTCAGGCGCTTGGACGTGGTCACGGCGAAGGCCTTGACCTTCTTGCCCTCGATCTGCGACGTGGTGTTGGTGGTCTGGTCGCACATCAGGTCGATCTGGCCGCCGATCAGGTCGGTCATGGCCGGTGCCGTGCCCTTGTACGAGATGGTGGTCATCTCGGTCTGGATGGCGTTCTGGAACATCAGGCCGCACAGGTGCGAGGCGGCGCCCAGGCCCGCGTTGCCCAGGTTGACCTTGCCCTTGTTCTGCGCAATCCAGGTGGTGAGTTCCTTGTAGTTGTTGGCGGGAATCGTGGGGCGCGCGATCAGCGTCATCGGCACGTCGTTGAGGATGCCCAGGTACTCGAAGTCGTTCGCCACGTTGAACGACAGCTTGCGGTAGAGCGCCGGCATGGTCGCCATGGCGATGTGGTTGAGCAGCAGGGTGTAGCCGTCCGGCGTGGCGCGTGCCACCTTGGCCGTGCCGATGGAGCTGCCCGCGCCCACCGCGTTGTCGATCACCACGTTGGCGCCGCCCATGGGCTTGCGCAGGGCTTCGGCCAGGTCGCGGGCCACGCGGTCGGTGGGGCCGCCGGCCGCGAAGGGCACGACGATGGTGATGGGACGGTCCTTGGCGGGGAAGTCTTGCGCGAAGGTGCCGCAGGCGAGGGTGGCAGCGACGGCGGCGACGGCGAACTTGAACGAGTTTTTCATGATGCTCCTGGAAATGACGGGCCATGATAGGCAGCGCTTCCGGCGCCCCGTATTCAGGTAATCACTAGCTTTGGCGGATTCCGTTTTTAAGCCTTTTAGGCCGGTAGCGCTTGATTTCAAAGGCTATGCTGCTATTGAAATGAGAGCACTGGATCGATTAATGCTTTGGTATTAGTTGTCGCCCAGGTGGTTGCTGCGGCGCCGTGTGGTGGCATCAGCGGTAGCTGCGCGCGTCCTCGATCACGCGGCCGTCGTTGGCCAGGGTGCCGGGCGCCACCAGCTGCACGTCGGCGCGCAGCTTGGTCACCTCGCGCACGGCGGCCTCCAGCTGCTGCGCCAGGCCGCCGGCGGTTTCGCGGGTCTCCACCCGCAGCACCATCTGGTCGTTGGCCATCTCGCCGCTCACCACCAGGCGGGCGCGCAGCACCTGCGGAAAGCGCTTGGCGATGCCGGCGATCTGGCCGGGGTGCACGAACATGCCGCGCACCTTGGTGGTCTGGTCGGCGCGGCCCATCCAGCCCTTGATGCGGGTGTGGGTGCGGCCGGTGGGGCAGGGGCCGGGGAGCACGGCCGACAGGTCGCCCGTGCCGAAGCGGATCAGCGGGTAGTCGGTGTTGAGCGTGGTCACCACCACCTCACCCACCTCGCCCTCGGGCACCGGGTCGCCGGTGCCGGGGCGCACGATCTCCACGATCACGCCCTCGTCCAGCACCAGGCCTTCGCGGGCGCTGGTCTCGTAGGCGATCAGGCCCAGGTCGGCGGTGGCGTAGCACTGGTAGCCCGCCACGCCGCGCTCGGCGAACCAGTCGCGCAGCGAAGGCGGAAAAGCCTCGCCCGACACCAGCGCCTTGCCCACGCTGGGCAGCTTCGTGCCCAGCGCGTCGGCCTTCTCCAGAATGAGTTTCAGAAAGCTCGGCGTGCCGATGTAGCCGGCCGGTCGCAGCTCGGCCATGGCCTGCACCTGCTGCTCGGTCTGCCCGGTGCCGCCCGGAAAGACGCTGCAGCCCAGCGCGTGCGCGCCGCTTTCCATCATGGAGCCGGCGGGCACGAAGTGGTAGCTGAAGCCGTTGTGCACCAGCTCGCCGGCCCGAAAGCCCGCCGCGTGAATGGCCCGCGCCATGCGCCAGTAGTCGCGCCGCGTGCCCTCGGGCTCGTAGATCGGCCCGGGGCTGGCGAACACCCGGGGCATGCCCGCGCCGAACCCCACCGCGCTGAAGCCGCCGAACACATCGCCGCCCGCTGCGCGCCGCGCCTGCTGGCGCTCCAGCAGCTCATGCTTGCGCGTGACCGGCAACTGCGCCAGCGCCGCCCGACCGGTGACCCCGGCCGCATCGACGCCCGCCAGGATCTCGGCGAACGCGGCGGACCGCTGCTGCGCATGCGCCACCTGCCCCGGCAGCGCCGCCATCACCGCCGCCTCGCGCTCCTCTGGGCTGCGGGTTTCCAGGGCGTCGTAGAACGTGTTCATGCCTGGGTTCCTCTGGGTTTTGAATGAAATCTGCCGCCGGCGCTTATGGATCAAGCGCAGTCAGCTATGAATTTAGGAGTGACGCTCTGCTCGCCAGCTGCAAATACTTGTGAGCGCACCGCTCCGGGCAGGCGCGGCCCAAGGCCAGAGCCACCGTGGAACTGGCTTTGCCAGGCCACCGGTGGCGTCCCCCTTCCCGGATCGCGAAGCGAGCCGAGAGAAGGGGCTGAGGGCCGCGGCTCCGAGCCTGCCTGCGCAGGCTCGGACGTGCCCGAAGAGCCGATGCTTCCAGCATCGGTGCCGAGCGGTGAGACGCCACAGGGGGTTGTCCATCTCTAGGCCAGCCAGCGCTTGCGCCGCTTGTAACTCTTGACGTCCTTGAAGCTGCGTCGCTCGCCGCCGCCCATGCCCAGGTAGAACTCCTTGACGTCCTCGTTCGTCGCCAGGTCGGCCGCCGCGCCGTCCATCACCACGCGGCCGTTCTCCAGGATGTAGCCGTAGTCGGCGTTGCGCAGCGCCATCGAGGTGTTCTGCTCGGCCAGCAAAAAGGTCACGCGCTCCTTGGCGTTCAGGTCCTTCACGATGGCGAAGACCTCGTCCACGATCTGCGGCGCCAGGCCCATGGAGGGCTCGTCCAGCAGCACCATCTTCGGGCTGGCCATCAGCGCGCGGCCGATGGCGCACATCTGCTGCTCGCCGCCCGAGGTGTATGCCGCCTGGCTGGTGCGGCGCGTCTTCAGGCGCGGGAAGTAGTTGTAGACCTTCTCCAGGTTGGCCGCCACCTCGCCGCGGTCGCGTCGCGTGTAGGCGCCGGTCAGCAGGTTCTCCTCGATGGTCAGGTGGGCGAAACAGTGCCGGCCTTCCATCACCTGCACCACGCCCCGGTCCACCAGCCCGGCGGGCGAGAGCTGCTCGATGCGTTCGCCGCGCAACTGGATGCTGCCTTTGGTGACCTCGCCGCGCTCGCCCGCCAGCAGGTTGGAGATGGCGCGCAGCGTGGTCGTCTTGCCCGCCCCGTTGCCGCCCAGCAGCGCGACGATGGAGCCTTCGGGCACCGTCAGCGACACGCCCTTGAGCACCAGGATCACATGGTTGTAGATGACCTCGATGCCGTTGACGACGAGCAGCGGGGCCGCGGCCGTGGCCGCCGGGGCCGGAATGGCACCTTCAGGCTGCAGGGGACTGGATGACATGCTGGGCTCTCCGGAAACCGGCCCCGCCGCCCGCCAAGGGGCAACGAGAGGTTTGCTATTGAAAGGGTAGCTGCTCGCGCTTGTTATTCAACCGCTAGCGGCCTGAAAGGCTTGCAATGCAGGGTGCGCTGACCGGGGCCGCACGGGCAGCCCAGGCCAGCCATCCGGCATCAGCTGCAGCTTCTAGGCTTCACGTTCTTGTCCTTGGCGTACTTGGCGGCGTACTCCTTGACCAGCGGGTCGATGTGCGTCTTGTCGGCCTGGTACCAGTCGGACTTGATGTCCCACTTGGCCCCGTCCCACTGCACGATGCGCGCCCAGTCGGTGCCCATGTGGTTCTGGCACGAGGTCTTCACCGGACGCATGACTTCGCCGAAGCCCAGGGCCTTCAGCTTGTCGGCCGTCAGGTCCAGGTTCTCGAAGCCCCAGCGCACCTGCTCGGGCGTCAGCACCTTGCCCTTGCCGTACTTTTCCTGCGCGGCGCGGATCGCCTCCACCTGCAGCATGGAGATCATCATCCCGCGCGTGTGCGCCAGCGTGCCCACGCCCGTGGCGGCGCCGGTGCCCTGGCCTTTGTCGTAGACGAACTTCTTCAGGTCGTCATGCACCTTGTCCTTGGCCGCGCTGTTGTGGATGGTAATGGCGTTGTAGCCCTTGGCGCCCGCGCCGATGTCCTTCACGTCGTGGTCGGAGCCGGCCCACCAGATGCCGTAGATCTTCTCGCGCGGGTAGCCGCTGGCCTGGGCCTCGCGGATGCCGGCGGGCGTCATCACGCCGGCCGACCAGAACAGCACGTAGTCGGGCTTTTGCTGGCGGATCTGCAGCCAGGTGGACTTCTGCTCCACGCCGGGCGGCGTGACCGGGAAGGTGCTGAACGTGAAGCCGTCGGCCTCGGCGCGCTTTTGCAGCAGCGGAATGGGCTCCTTGCCGTAGGGGCTGTCGTGGTAGACCAGCGCGATCTTCTTGCCCTTCAGGCTGCCGCCTTCCTTCTTGGCGATGTCCTGCAGCATCACGTCGGCGGCCGTCCAGTAGGTGCCCAGCAGCGGGAAGTTCCACTCGAACACCGTGCCGTCGGCCGACTGCGACAGGCCGTAGCCGGGCGTCTCGACGGGAATCTTGTCCACGAAGGCCTTGTCGGTCACCGCGAAGGTGATGCCGGTGGACTGCGTGTCGAAGCCCGAGGCGCCGCTGCCCTTGCCCTTCAGGCGCTCATAGCACTCCACGCCCTTGGCGGCGTCGTACGCCGTCTCGCATTCTTCAAAGGCGATCTTCACGCCGTTCACGCCGCCGTCGCGCGCGTTCACCAGCTTCAGGTAGTCCTGCTTGCCGTCGGCCCATGGAATGCCCAGCGGCGCGAACTGCCCGGTGCGGTAGACCATCAGCGGCACGAACTGCTCGGCGGCGGCCTGCGCCTGCGCGGCCAGCGGCAGATAGGCCGCGAGTGCGGTGGCGCCGGCCGCGGTGGCCAGCGCGATTCTTTGCTTGAGTTGCATGGCTGAAGTCTCCTGGGAGTGATGGCACCTGAAGTGCGCTTGTGGTGAAGAAGGAAGGAAGAACGGAACGAGGGACGCGGGGAGCACGAGTGCACCGACCGGCGGTCAGTGCGGGAAAGGCCACAGCCGCAGCTTCTGCCGGGCGGTGGACCACAGCCGCGCCAGGCCGTGGGGTTCGACGATGAGGAAGAAGACGATCAGCGCGCCGAAGATCATGTGTTCCACATGGGTCGCGGTCGCGGTGGAGATCGGCAGGCCCAGCCAGTGCGGCACGTAGTTCAAGAGCAGCGGCAGCAGCACGATGAAGGCGGCGCCGAAGAACGCGCCCGAGATGGAGCCCAGCCCGCCGATGATGACCATGAAGAGCAGCTGGAACGAGCGCTCGATGCCGAAGGCCGCCGGCTCCCAAGAGCCCAGGTGCACGAAGCCCCAGAGGCCGCCGGCCACGCCCACGATGAAGCTGCTGACGGCGAAGGCGCTGAGCTTGGCGTATACCGGGCGGATGCCGATCACCGCCGCCGCCACGTCCATGTCGCGCATGGCCATCCACTCGCGGCCGATGGCGCCGCGCACCAGGTTCTTGGCCAGCAGGGCGAACACCGCGACGAAGGCCAGGCACAGCAGGTACTTCTGCACGGGGGTCTGGATGGCATAGCCCAGGATGTCCAGCCCGCCCACGCTCACCGAGCCGGAGGACGAGTCGTTGGTGACCCACTTCACGCGGTTGGTGAACCAGTCGGTGAAGAACTGCGCCGCCAGCGTGGCCACCGCCAGGTAGAGGCCCCGGATGCGCAGGCTCGGGATGCCGAAGAGCACGCCGAACACGGTGGCGAACAGGCCGCCGCCCAGCAGCGCCACCAGGAGCGGCATGCCGTCGATGCGCGCCTGCAGGTTGTAGGCCGCATAGGCGCCCACCGCCATGAAGGCGCCCGTGCCCAGCGAGATCTGGCCGCAGTAGCCCACCAGGATGTTGAGGCCGATGGCGGCCAGCGACAGGATGAGGAAGGGAATGGCGATGGCGCGGAAGAAATAATCGCTGCCCACCATCGGCACCAGCACGAAGGCCACGGCCAGCAGGCCGAGGATGGCCCACCGGTCCTGCGCGACGGGGAAGAGCCCCATGTCGGCGCGGTAGCTGCTCTTGAATTGACCGTTTTCGCGATAGAACATCTGCTTGGCTCCTGTGCTTGAGGTTCAGACGCGATCAATAATTTTGTCGCCGAACAGGCCCTGCGGACGCACCAACAGGAAGCCCAGCGCCAGCACGTACGCGAACCAGTTCTCGATGCCGCCGCCCAGGTAGGGCCCCAGGTAGATCTCGGAGAGCTTCTCGCCCACGCCGATCACCAGCCCGCCGACGATGGCGCCCGGCACCGAGGTAAGGCCGCCCAGGATCACCACCGGAAAGGCTTTGAGCGCCACCAGCGAGATGGAGAACTGCACGCCCAGCTTGCTGCCCCAGATGATGCC
Source organism: Acidovorax sp. FG27 (assembly GCF_040365715.1). NCBI lineage: Bacteria > Pseudomonadati > Pseudomonadota > Betaproteobacteria > Burkholderiales > Comamonadaceae > Acidovorax > Acidovorax sp. FG27. Next base: position 5,709 of record NZ_BAABVY010000003.1, on the reverse strand, counting down.
GGCCACCAGCGCGACGATGCCGCCCACCGACCAGACGATGACCCAGATGCGCGAGAGCGGAATGCCGATCGACTGCGCCGCCTGGTGGTCGTCCGCCACGGCGCGCAGGGCGCGGCCGGTGCGCGTCTTCTGGAAGAAGAGCGAGAGCAGGGCCACCAGCAGCGCGGCCACCAGCGCGGCGTAGAGGTCTTCCTTGGACAGCAGCAGGCCGCCCTCGAAGACGTTCTCCAGCACGATCATCGGGTCCTTGGGCATGCCCACGTCGATCTTGTAGGTGGCGCTGCCGAAGATGAGCTGGCCCGCGCCGTCGAGGAAATAGGTGATGCCCAGCGTCGCCATCAGCAGCGTGATGCCTTCCTGGTTCACCAGCCGGCGCAGCGCCAGCCGCTCCACCAGCCAGGCCACCGCCACCATGCACAGCACGGCCGCGCAGAAGGCCATCAGGTTGGCCAGCAGCAGGCTGCTGAAGCCCAGCCACTTCGGGAACCATTCGGCAAAGCGCGCCATGGCCAGCGCCGCGAACAGCACCATCGCCCCCTGCGCGAAGTTGAAGACGCCCGAGGCCTTGAAGATCAGCACGAAGCCCAGCGCGACCAGCGCGTAGAGCATGCCGGCCATCAGGCCGCCAAAAACGGTTTCGAGAAAGAATCCCATGGCTTGCCTCTCAATGTCCAGCGCCGAGATAGGCGCGGATGACGTCTTCGTTTTCTCTGACCGATTGCGGCGTGCCGTCGCCGATCTTCTTGCCGTAGTCGAGCACCACCACGCGGTCGGAGATGTCCATCACCACGCCCATGTCGTGCTCGATCAGCACGATCGTGGTGCCGAACTCGTCGTTCACGTCCAGGATGAAGCGGCACATGTCCTGCTTTTCCTCCACGTTCATGCCGGCCATGGGTTCGTCCAGCAGCAGCACCTGCGGCTCCATCGCCAGGGCGCGGCCCAGGTCCACGCGCTTTTGCAGGCCGTAGGGCAGCTGGCCCACCGGCGCCTTGCGCCAGGCCTGGATCTCCAGGAAGTCGATGATGCGTTCGACCACCTCGCGGTGGCGGATCTCCTCGTCCACCGCTGGGCCGATGCGCAGGGCCTGCATCAGCAGGTTGCTTCTGATCTTCAGGTTGCGGCCGGACATGATGTTGTCCAGCACGCTCATGCCCTTGAAGAGCGCCAGGTTCTGGAAGGTGCGCGCCACGCCCATCTCGGCCACCTGGCGGCTGTTCATGTGGTCGAAGGTCTCGCCGCGGAAGGTGATGGAGCCCTCCGACGGCGTGTAGACGCCGTTGATGCAGTTGAGCATCGAGCTCTTGCCCGCGCCGTTCGGGCCGATGATGGAGCGGATCTCGTGCTCGCGCACGTCGAACGAGATGTCGGTCAGCGCCTTCACCCCGCCGAATCGCAGGCTGATGTTGCGGACGTCGAGGATGACGTCGCCGATCTTCTTGGTGGTCATCTGCAGGTTCTTCCCTGGTTCAGGCGGCCCGGCGGGCGGGGGCGAAGGTCTTGGCGTCCATCAGCACCAGGTCGGCGCTGACGCGGCCCGTGCGGCCGTCCTCGAACTTCACCTGCGTCTCGATGAACTGCGTGGTGCGGCCGGCATAGAGCGCGTCCACCAGCACGCCGTACTTGTCGGCGATGAAGCCGCGGCGGACCTTGTTGGTGCGGGTGAGTTCGCCGTCGTCGGCGTCCAGCTCCTTGTGCAGCACCAGGAAGCGGCTCACCTGGCTGCCGGCCAGCAGCTCGTCGGTGGCGAGGTCGGCGTTCACCTTCTCCACGCAGTCGCGGATCAGGCCGTACACCTCGGGCTTGGCCGCCAAGTCGGTGTAGCCGGCATAGGGCAGATTGCGGCGCTCGGCCCAGTTGCCCACGGCGTCGAAGTCGATGTTGATCAGCGCGCAGGCCTTGTCGCGGCCATGGCCGAGGGCCACCACTTCCTTGATGTAGGGGAAGAACTTGAGTTTGTTCTCCACGTACTTGGGCGCGAACATGGCGCCGTCGTTGGCGCCGCCCGAGAGGCGCCCCACGTCCTTGATACGGTCGATGATCTTCAGGTGGCCTTGCGCGTCGAGGAAGCCCGCGTCGCTGGTGCGGTACCAGCCGTCCTCGGTCAGCACCTCGGCCGTGGCGGCGGGGTTCTTGTAGTACTCGCGCAGCAGGCCGGCCGACTTGACCAGGATCTCGCCGTTGTCGGCCACCTTGATCTCCACCCCGCGGATGGGCACGCCCACCGTGTCGGCGCGGGCCTGGTTGTCGGGCTGCAGGCAGACGAACACGGCGGTCTCGGTGGAGCCGTAGAGCTGCTTCAGGTTGATGCCGATGGAGCGGTAGAAGGTGAACAGGTCCGGCCCGATGGCCTCTCCCGCCGTGTAGGCCACGCGCACCCGCGAGAACCCCAGCGTGTTGCGCAGCGGCCCGTAGACCAGCAGGTCGCCCAGCGCGTAGAGCGCGCGGTCCACCATGCCCACCGGCTGGCCGTCCTGCAGCGCCGGGCCCACGCGGCGGGCGAGGGCCATGCAGGCGTGGAACATGCGGCGCTTGAGCGCGCCCGCGTCTTCCATGCGGATCATCACGCTGGTCAGGAGGCCCTCGAACACGCGGGGCGGGGCGAAGTAGTAGGTGGGGCCGACTTCCTTCAGGTCGATGGTCACCGTGGCGGCCGACTCCGGGCAGTTCACCACGTAGCCGCAGGCCAGCCACTGCGCGTAGCTGAAGATGTTCTGGCCGATCCAGGCGGGCGGCAGGTAGGCCAGCACTTCTTCGCTGCTGGTCAGGCGGTCGAACTCGGCGCCGGCCGTGGCGCGGTCCAGCAGCGTGGCATGGGTGTGCACCACGCCCTTGGGGTTGCCGGTGGTGCCGGAGGTGAAGAACATCGCGGCCACGTCCTCGGGCCGCGTGGCCGCGACCTGCTCGGCGAACCAGCCGGGCTGGCGGGCCATGAAGGCGTGGCCGGCCTCGGCCAGCGTGTCCATCGACCGCAGGCCGGGCTCGTCGTAGTTGCGCAGGCCGCGCGGGTCGTCGAAGAAGATGCGGCTGATGGCAGGGCACTGCTCGCGGATCTCCAGCAGCTTGTCGACCTGCTCCTGGTCCTCGACGATGCAAAAGCGCACTTCGGCGTTGTTCAGCGGATAGACGCATTCGGCGGCCACCGCGTCCTGGTACAGCGGCACCGGAATGGCGCCCAGCGACTGCGCGGCCAGCATGGTGGCGTAGAGCCGCGGGCGGTTGGCGCCGATCACCACCAGGTGCTCGCCGCGCGCCAGGCCGGCCTCGTGCAGGCCGGCGGCCAGGGCTGCCACCATGCGGGCCAGGTCCGCCCAGCCGTGGGTCTGCCAGATGCCGTATTCCTTCTCGCGCAGCGCGGCGGCGGTGGGGCGCTCGGCGGCGTGGCGCAGCAGCAGTTGGGGGAATGTCGTGCTCATACCTCTCCTGTCAGGATGGTGGGGCGTCGCCCGCGGCGCGGGGAGTGCGGCGTGATCGTTCGATCGCGCGGCCTGGCGGCGGGAACGCCCTTGCAATGCCTTGCATGGTAGGAAGCACTTTGACGTCGATATGTCTTTGCGACGACAATTTGCGGGAAACTCCTGACGGGTCTAACCCTGCGCTGCGCTGCAGCAAACGCGCGGCTCCCGCGTGCGGGGCCGACACAGGCGGGGCGGTATCCTCCCGGCCCATGTACGCCCCGTTCTTCGGCCTCGAGCACGCTCCGTTTTCCATCGCGCCCGACCCGCGCTACCTCTTCATGAGCGACCGCCACCGCGAGGCGCTGGCCCACCTGCTCTACGGGCTGGACGCGGGTGGCGGCTTCGTGCTGCTGACGGGCGAGATCGGCACCGGCAAGACCACCGTCTGCCGCTGCTTTCTGGAGCAGATCCCGGCGCACTGCAACGTCGCCTACATCTTCAACCCCAAGCTCACCGTGGGCGAGCTGCTGCGCTCCATCTGCGACGAGTTCGGCGTGGCGCACGCGCCCGCCGCGCCGGGGGCCGAGACCGTCAAGGACTGCCTGGACCCGCTGAACGCCTTCCTGCTGGCGCAGCACGCCGCCGGGCGCAACAACGTGCTCATCATCGACGAGGCGCAGAACCTCGCGCCCGACGTGCTGGAGCAGCTGCGCCTGCTCACCAACCTGGAAACCAGCGAGCGCAAGCTGCTGCAGATCATCCTGATCGGCCAGCCCGAGCTGCGCGGCATGGTCGCCAGCGCCGCGCTGGAGCCGCTGGCGCAGCGCGTGATCGCCCGCTTCCACCTGGACGCGCTCACCGCACAGGAGACCGCGCAGTACGTGGACCACCGCCTGCGCGTGGCCGGCCTGTCCGGCCCGCTGCCCTTCGACCGGCGGGCACTGCAGCGCGTGCACCGGCTTGCCCGGGGCGTGCCGCGCCGCATCAATCTGCTGTGCGACCGGGCGCTGCTGGGCGCCTACGCGGCCGGCACGCACCAAGTGGGCGACGCCATCGTGCGGCGCGCGGCACGCGAGGTGTTTGGCACCGCCACCGGCGCGGTTGCCGGTGCGGGCGCCGATGGCGGTGCCACCCCCTCGCCCCGCTGGCGCACGGGTGCGGTGGGCGCCCTGGGCGCGCTGGCCGGCGCCGCCGTGGTGGCCGCCGGCGTGTGGGCCTGGCAGGGCGGGCCCATCGGCCGACCCATGGCCGGGGCGGCCGATGCGCGTTCGTCCAGTCCAGCCCAGGCAGCCGCACCCGGTGCCGTGCCGGTGCCGGCGGCCTCGGCACCGCTGGCTGCGGCCAGCGCCGCGCCCTCGGCCGACGCGCTGGCGCCGTTCCTGGCCGCGCAGCCGGCCGACGACGCCGGCGCCTGGCAGGCGCTGGCCACCGCGTGGGCCGCAGCGCCCCCGGCGCGCGAGGGCAGCGCGGCCGACGCCTGTGGCGCCTGGCTGCCGCAGGCCGGCCTGCGCTGCTGGCGCACGCCCCGCGCCAGCCTGAGCCTGGTGCGCCAGCTCGACCGGCCGGTGCTGCTGACCCTGTACCCCGGCGGCGACGCAGCGCCCGTGGCCGCCGTGCTGCGCGGGCTGCAGGGCGACGTCGCCACGCTGCAGGGCGCGCAAGGCCGCAGCGTGCGCCTGCCGGTCAGCGCACTGGCGCAGGTCTGGCGCGGCGAGCTGGCGACGCTCTGGCGCGTGCCGCCCGGCATGGCCGGCAGGATCGACAAGGGCGACCCCGCCGAACTCGGCGACGTGGCCACGCAGCCGACCGGCGCCGCCTGGCTCGACCAGCACCTGCCCGCCGCCGAAGACACGCCCGCGCCCGGCGCGGCACGTGGCGCCGCGCTGGCCGAGCGGCGCGCCCGCATCCACCGCTTCCAGCTGGCCCAGGGCCTCACGCCCGACGGGCGGGCCGGGCCGCTCACTCTCATGCAGCTGAACCGCGCCGCTGGCGTCGAAGAACCGCGCCTGCGCACCGGAGCCTGAACACCATGTCGTACATCCTCGAAGCGCTGCGGCGCGCCGAAGCCGAACGCGGGCGGGGCGCCGTGCCCGGCCTGCACACGCCGGGGCCATCCGCCGCCGGCACCCCCACGGCCGGGCAGCCCGGCCGGTCCCGGGCGGGCGCCGCCCTGGCGGTGGCGGGCGCGGCGCTGGCCGCCGCCGCCGTGGCCGCGGGCGGCATGTGGTGGTGGCAGCAGCCACGCGGGGGCGGGGCGGTGGTCGCCGCGGCGCCGGCGCCCGCCGTGGCCGTGGTGCCGGCGCCCGCCGAT
>NZ_BAABVY010000002.1:0-521212 GCF_040365715.1 Acidovorax sp. FG27 | reverse complement strand
GAGGCCGAGGTGCTCTACTGGCTGCTCAAGGGCAAGACCAACCGCGACATCGGCGACATCCTCGGCTCCAGCCCGGCCACGGTGAAAAAGCACCTGGAGCGCGTGTACGTCAAGCTGGGGGTCGAGACCCGCACGGCGGCGGCGGGCATCGCCATGGCCCGCATCCGGCAGACGCACCCGCAGTTCGAGGGTTGATCCCTCGCATGGGCCGCGCCGGCGGGAGCCGCGTGCGGACCGGGGTTTTGCGCGGGCTTTCAGGTGTTTCAGGGCTGCAGCGCTTGATGCATGGGGGTCTGATGCTATGAAAAGTGTAGCGTAATCGCCCCGGATGACGCACGCCGCGTTACGTTCTGAGACAATCCAGCGGCGTCTTTTCCGCGCCGCCCGCCGCGCCCGCCGCGCCCGCCGGGCGCCGCCGCCGGCCCCGCGCCGGCCCCTTGCCTTCCATAACCGACCTTCCGCCGCTGCGCTGGGCCGCCCTGCGCCGCAACCACCCTCTGCTGCTGCGACTCTTTCCCGCCATCTGGGCCCTGCTGGTGCTGATCGGCGTGGGCGTCCACTCGCTGGTGACGAACGCGCTGAGCCAGGATGCCGACGTGCAGCAGCGCTCGCGCACCTTCATCGCCCACAGCCTGGAGCAGCAGCGCGGCGAGATCGGCCGCAACATCATCAACTACAGCAAGTGGGGCGAGGCCTACCGCCACCTGCACCTCACGGTGGACAAGGCGTGGGCCGACGACCAGCGCAACGTGGGCGACATCCCTTAGAACGTGTTTACGATCTCGCAGGGGATCGCGTTGGAGCGCAATCGGGATGAGTGGATGCTGCGGATGCGCCGCATGGGCTCGTGCCCATGCAAGCAGCCGGAGCCTCCAATCGCCCGATTTCGCTCCAACCCGAAGGGCAGCGGTGTGGGCGGGCGCTCTGCGGCGTTGCGGCGCTTGTGGATAGCCGTGCTATCCACTGCGCACCGCGCCTTGCAGCCCACCCGCCCACACCGCTGCGCGACCCCTGGGAGATCGTCAACACGTTCTTACGCCCTGTACGGCTACAACGGCGTCTGGGTGGTCGATGGCGCCGGCCGCACGGTCTATGGCGTCGTCGATGGCAAGCCCTCGGCGACGGCCCTGACCGACTGGCTGCAGGGCGACGTGGAGGGCCTCGTCGCGCAGGCCCGCTCGCCGGCGCTGGCGGACGGCAGCGTGGTGCGGGCGCTGGAAGTCGCCGGCATGCCCGCCATCGTCGCCGCCGCCACCATCACGCCGGGCTGGGACCCGTCCATCCGCGTGCGGCCCGGGCCGGCCTCGGTGATGATGTTCGTCACCGTGCTCGACCCGGACCGGCTGGCGCAGCTGAGCGTCAACTACGGCCTGCCACTGCTCACCGCCTCGCGCCAGCCGCTGGCCGGCCACGAGTCCATGCCGCTGCTGGAATCGGCCATCCAGCTGAACTGGCAGCCGCCCCGGCCGGGCCGCGACCTGCTGCGGCAGACGCTGCCGCTCTTCGTCGCCAGCGTGCTGCTGCTGGCCGTCGTGCTCTACCTGCTGCTGCGGCACGTGCTCGCCGCCGGGCGGCAGATCGCCGCCCAGCTGCAGGAGCTGCGCGCCGGCCAGGCCTAGCTGCGGAACCTGTCGCTGCACGACGCGCTGACCGGCCTGCCCAACCGGCGGCAGCTCGACACGTTCCTGTCGCAGCACCTGGCCGCGTCCGGCGACGGGGCGCAGCCCCGGCTGGCGCTGCTCAGCCTCGATCTGGACCGCTTCAAGCCCGTCAACGACGCGCTGGGCCATGCCTTCGGCGACCGCGTGCTGCAGGAGGTCGCACAGCGCCTGCGCGCCCAGGCCGCGCCCGGCGGCATGGCGGCGCGCGTGGGCGGCGACGAGTTCATCCTGGCGCTGCCGCAGCCGCCGGGCGCGCCCGCCGAATGCGCCGGCCTGGAGGCCGTGTGCGCCGGCCTCGAGGCGGTGTGCGCCCACGTCATCGCCGCGCTGTGCGAGCCCATCCGCCTGGACGGGCAGGCGGTCTTCATCGGCACCAGCGTGGGCGTGGCGCTGGCGCCCGACCATGCCCGCACGGCCGACGAGCTGCTGCGGCGCGGCGACATCGCCCTCTACGAGGCCAAGGCGGCAGGCCGCGACACCTGGCGGCTCTACACCGACGCCATGAACGCCGACGTGCTGGCCCGCCGGCAGATCGAGCAGGAGCTGCGCGACGCGCTGCAGCGCGGCGAGCTGCGCGTGCACTACCAGCCGCGCTATGCGCTGGCCGGGAGCGCGGTGCGCGGGCTGGAGGCACTGGTGCGCTGGCAGCATCCCACGCGCGGCCTGCTGCTGCCGCAGGAATTCATTCCGCTGGCCGATGACACCGGCCTCATCCAGCCGTTGGGCGAATGGGTGCTGCGCACCGCGTGCCGCGAGGCCGCCGGCTGGCCGGCCGGGGTGGGCGTGTCGGTGAACGTGTTGCCCGGCCAGCTGGGCGGCAGCCACCGGGCCTTCCCCCAGGTGGTGGCGCAGGCCCTGGAGGACAGCGGCCTCGCGCCCGGCCGGCTGGAACTGGAGATCACCGAACGGGTGCTGCTGGGCCACGAGCAGGGCGCGCTGCCCATGCTCACGGCGCTCAAGCAGCTGGGCGTGCGGCTCAGCCTGGACGATTTCGGCACCGGCTTCTCTTCGCTGGCCTATCTGCGCCAATACCCGCTGGACGGCATCAAGATCGACCGCAGCTTCGTGGCCGCGCTGCCCAGCCAGGGCAACGACCGGGCCATCGTGCAGGCCATGAGCGAGCTCGGCCGGTCGCTGGGCCTGACGGTGACTGCCGAAGGGGTGGAGACCCAGGCGGAGCTGGACTGGCTGCTGCGCCACGCCTGCGACGAGGTGCAGGGCTTTCACTTCAGCGCGCCGCTGCCGCCGGAACAACTGGCCGCGCTGTGGGAGCCGGCGGGCGGGCAGGGTGGCCCGGGCGATGCTTGATTCGGGGTGTTTTGGGGCTGTGGCGCTTCATTCATGAATGCGTCTAGCTATCAAATTAATAGCTGAAACGCCCGGACCCGGGACGGCACGTTAGAACCGCACCCCGGTGGACAAGCGCACCATGTTCTGCGGCGTGAAGTTCACCAGCGGGTCCCACGCGGCGCGCACGAACCACTCGGGCCCGTCGTAGCCCACCGACAGGCCGGCGCGGCGAACGAACCGGCCGTCCACCGTGCCCTGCTTGGCCAGCAGGTCGACCGTGAGCCGCTCGCCGCCCGGCCGTGGGCTGCGCCACACCAAGTGCACGTTTTGCTGATCGGGGTTCTGCCGGTTGTCGCGCACCAGCTGCAGCGCCAGGGTGTCGCCGCTGCGCCAGCGGTGGCTGCCATACACGCTGTAGGCGTCGTTGGGGTCGAAGTTCAGGTTGGCGTAGTCGCGCAGGTTGGTGCGCCCCAGGCCCGCGCCCACCACCCAGGTGCTGCCGGTCTCCACCGCCACGCTGCCACCCACGAAGCCGCCCGAGGCGACCTGCACCGACGGCAGCACGCGCCAGTCGCCCATGGCGACGGTGCGGTCCCACCCCGCGCGCGGCTGCGAGAAGCCGAGCGCGGGGGAGCGGAACACGCCCACCCACCACTGGTCGTCGGCCCGGCTGTAGCGCAGGTTCAAGTCCAGCCCCGGGCCGGAGGGCAGGCCGCCGCCGGAGACCTGGTAGAGGCCCGTGGTGAGCTTGAAGGCGCCGGTCGCATCGCCCGCCGTGTCGGTGGCTGCGCGGGCGGGTGGCGCTGCCAGGGCGGCGACGCACAAGGCCGCCAGCACGGCGGCGGGTGCGCCGGGGAGCGGCGGGCAGGGTGTCGGGGTGTCAGAGTGCACGGCGTCCGATCTCGATCAGGCGGTTGTCGGGCAGCTGGAAGTAGTCGGAGGCACGCGCCGCGTTGCGCTGCAGCGACCCGAAGACCGCCTGGCGCACGGCGCCCAGGCCGGCGAGCCGGCCCGCGCCCAGCGAAGCGCGCGAGGTGAAGTACGAGGTGGACATCGACTCGATGGGCAGGCCCTTCTGGTAGGCCAGCAGCCGCAGCGTCTCGGGCACGTCGGGCCGCTCCATGAAGCCGTGGCTCGCCGTCACGCACCAGACGCCGTGGCCCAGCTCGCGGGCCTGCAGGCGCCCCTCGGGCGGCACGCGGGGCACCGGGCGGGTGCGCACGGCCAGCACCACCACGCGTTCGTGCAGCACCTGGTTGTGCTTGAGGTTGTGCAGCAGCGCATGCGGCACGCTGTCGGCGTCGGCGGTCAGGAACACGGCGGTGCCGCGCACCCGGTGCGGCATGCCGTGCGCAAGGGCCTCGACGAAGGGCGAGAGCGGCATGCGCTCCTGCGCTGCCGCCTGCTCGGCCGCCCGCCGGCCCCGCGCCCAGGTGGTGAAGATGAACAGCACCAGCGCCGCGACCGCCAGGGTGAGCCAGCCGCCATCGGCGATCTTCAGCGTGTTGGCCACGATGAAGGTGACGTCCACCAGCGCGAAGCAGCCCACGCCCAGGCCCACCGCCAGCGGGTTCCAGCGCCACAGCCGCAGCGCCACCACGCCGGCCAGCAAGGTGGTGGTGAGCATGGTGAGCGACACGGCGATGCCGTAGGCGGCCGATAGCGCGCTGGAGCTGCGGAAGGCCAGCACCAGCAGCAGCACGCCGGCCATGAGCAGCCAGTTCATCGTGGGCAGGTAGATCTGGCCGATGGCGGCGCCGGAGGTCTGCACGATGCGCATGCGCGGCAGGTAGCCCATGCGGATGGCTTGCGCCGTCATGGAGAACGCGCCCGAGATCACCGCCTGCGAGGCGATGACCGTGGCGCAGGCCGCCAGCCCCACCACCGGCAGGGTGGCCCAGGCGGGGAAGAGGCGGAAGAACGGGTTGTCGATGGCGGCGGGGTCGGCCAGCACCAGCGCGCCCTGGCCGAAGTAGTTGAGCACCAGCGAGGGCAGGGCGATGAACAGCCAGGCGAGCCGGATGGGCGTGGCGCCGAAATGGCCCATGTCGGCGTAGAGCGCCTCGCCGCCGGTGAGCGCGAGGAACACCGCCCCCAGCACGGCCAGCGACTGGGCCGGATGCGTGGCCAGGAACCGGACGGCCCAGCGCGGGTCGACGGACTGCAGCACCCCGGGGTTCTGCGCGATCTGCAGCAGGCCCGACACCGCCAGCACGCCGAACCAGAGCAGCATCACCGGCCCGAACACGCGGCCCACCGACTCGGTGCCCCAGCGCTGCACGAAGAAGAGCCCGATGAGCACCAGCAGCGTGATCGGCACCACGTAGGGCTTGAACACCGGCGTGGCGACTTCCAGCCCCTCGACGGCCGACAGCACCGAGATGGCGGGCGTGATCAGGCTGTCGCCATAGAACATGGCCGCGCCCAGCAGCCCCAGGCCGGCGACCGCCCGCCAGGCCCACGGGCGGGCGCCGCCGCGCTCCAGCGCCTGCGCGGCCAGGCCCTGCAGCGCGAGGATGCCGCCTTCGCCGTCGTGGTCGGCGCGCAGCACGAACACCACGTACTTCAGGGTGAGGACCAGCATCAGCCCCCACAGCACCAGCGACAGCAGGCCGAGCACGGCGGCCCGGTCCAGCGCCACGCCGTGCTCGGGGTTCAGGCATTCCTTGAAGGCATAGAGCGGCGAGGTGCCGATGTCGCCGAACACCACGCCGAGCGCGGCCACGGTCAGGGCGGATCGTGCGGCAAGGCCGGGGGCAGGGGCTTGCGCGCGCGCCGGAGTGGAAGTCATGGGCGAGAAGGGCAGTGGAGCGTCGGCGCATTGTGCGTCGGCGGCCGCGGCCGGTCACGGGCCGGGCCGGCGCGGTGATGCACCCGCGCAACGGCGCGCAACAGTGCGCGAAGGGGCCGCTCGCGCCCCGGCGCCTCTCTGTGCGATTTCAGGGGCCTTTCAGACCCGCAGCGCTTGATCTACCTGCGCATGCAGCTATGAAAAGCATAGCAAACGGCGGAAGGTTCAGCGTCCCACGGCCTTTTCCAGCTCGGCCTTGTTCATCTTCGAGCGGCCGGCGATGCCCTTCTTGCGCGCCTCTTCATACAACTGCTCGCGCGTGCGGCCCTGCGCGCCGCTGTGCGAGCGCTTCCCGCCGCGCACCGGCGCCGGCGTGTCGCGCACGGTCTTGGGGTTGGGATTTTTGGCCTCGCCGTGCTGGGCGCGCTCCTTGTTGACGGTGCGCGCCGCGATCGACTCCGCCGTCCTGGTGCTGCGCCCCTGCTCCTTCAGGCTGTCCTTGATGTGTTCGTACTGGCGTTCGCGCTTGGCGCTCCAGGCGGCTTTGGGCATGGCGGACCTTTCAGGGTGACGACGATCCGGCGATCTGAACCGCCCCCGCGGCGCCCGCCTGTCGGCGGGAGGGCGGGGCGGGCGTAGGACACCCCGCGATGGCCGAGCGGAGGCAGCGTTCCCGGGCAAGCCCTGCCCGAATCCGCAGATGCACCCGGCGCGGTGATTCGTGCAGAGGTTCCATAGGGTTTCACCCAGGCGCTGGCCGAGAGCGTTCGACTACGATCAAAACGTTATCCAAGCTAATCATTTGGTAGTGATGATGAACCGCATCCCGCTGCCATTCCCGAGGTATCGCCATGCCCACTGCATCTCCACCGACGGCCTACACCCATCTCCAGGTGCGCCACGAAGGCGCGGTGACCTGCCTGACGCTGAACCGGCCGCACAAACGCAACGCCCTCAGCCTGCAGGTCATCGCGGAACTGCGCCATGCCATCGACCACCTGCCCGAATCGACCGGAGCCGTCGTGCTCGATGGCGCGGGCGAGCACTTCTGCGCGGGGCTCGACCTGAGCGAGCTGGCCGAGACCTCGCCCGCCGAGGGGCTGATGCACTCGCGCACCTGGTACGAGGCGTTCGAGCGCATCCAGTTCGGCCGCTGCCCCGTGGTGTGCGTGATGCACGGCGCGGTCATCGGCGGCGGGCTGGAGCTGGCCTCCGTCGCCCATGTGCGGGTGGCCGAGCAGGGCGCCTATTTCGGCCTGCCGGAGGGCCAGCGCGGCATCTTCCTGGGTGGCGGCGGGTCGGTGCGCGTCTCCAAGCTGATCGGCGCCTCGCGCGTGGCCGAGATGATGTTGACCGGGCACGTCTACACGGCGGACGAAGGCCTGGCGATCGGCCTGGCCCACCACGTGGTCGCCGCCGGCGAGGGCCTCCGCAAGGGCATGGAGCTGGCGGCGCGCATCGCCACCAACGCGCCGCTTTCCAACTTCGCCATCATGCACGCGCTGCCGCTCATCGCCGAGCAGCCCATGTCGCACGGCCTCATGACCGAGGGCCTGATGGCCACCATCACCCAATCCGACGCCGAAGCCAAGGCCCGCATGCAGGCCTTTCTGCAAAAGCGCGCCGGCAAGGTCACCCCCGAAGCCCACCAAGGAGTCCGCTGATGGACGCGCAAGTGACGTTGACCCATGACCTGCAACCCCTGGTGGCGCCGCGCTCGGTTGCCATCGTGGGCCTTTCGACCAAGCCCGGCTCGGCCGGCATGGTGGTGCTGCAGAACCTGATGACCGCCGGCTATGGCGGCGACCTGCACCTGGTGGGGCGCAGCGGCGGCGTGGTCGATGGCCGCACCGTGCTGACCTCGGTGGCCGAACTGCCCGAGGGCGTGGACCTGGCCATCCTGCTGCTGCCGTCGGACGTGGTGCTGGACACCGTGAAGGCCTGCGTGGCGCGCGGCGTGCGCGCCGGCGTGTGCTTCGCCTCCGGCTTCGCCGAAATGGGTGACGAAGGCCGCGCCCGGCAGCAGGAGATTGCCGACACCGCCCGCGCCGGCGGCATGCGCCTGCTGGGGCCCAACACCATCGGCTTCTTCAACAACGTCGACGGCTTCCACGTCTCGATGGTCAAGCTGACGCTGCCGCCCCGCCTGCGCCCGGAGGACGGCCCGGCCGTGGCCGTGGTGGCGCAAAGCGGCGGCATCGGCGTGCACGTATCGGCCGCGCTGCAGTCGCGCGGCGTGCCCGTCTCGTACGTGCTGGCGACCGGCAACGAGGCGCAGATCGGCCTGGCCGAGGTGCTGCGCTTCCTGGCCCGCGACCCGGCCACCGCCACGGCGGTGATCTATGCCGAGCAGATCCGCTCGGTGCCCGCCGTGCTGCAGGCCCTGGCCGACATGCGCGCCGCCGGCAAGCGCGTGGTGCTGCTGCACCCCGGCCGCAGCGAATTGGCGCAGCAGGCCACCAGCTCGCACACCGGCGCGCTGGCCGGCAACCATGCAGCCATGCGCCTGGCGGTGGAGCGTGCCGGCGTGCTGGTGGTGGACAGCCTGGAAGAGGCCATCGACCTGGGCGAGCTGATGCTGCGCTTCCCCGTGCCACCCTTGGGCGGGCTGGGCCTGATCACCGCCTCGGGCGCTCTCTGCGGCATTGCGCTCGACTACCTGGAGCCGCTGGAGCTGGCCATGCCGCCCATGTCGCCCGCGCAGATGGAGTCGCTGCGCGAACACCTGCCGGCCTACACGCCGCCGCGCAACCCGCTGGACCTGGGCACGCTGGTCGACCCCCGGCCCGACCTGATCGGCCTGGGCGTGGTCGCGCAGCAGGAAGACCCGGCCATCGGCAGCCTGCTGGTGTCGCTGCCCATGCCCTCGCCGCAGCTGGCGCCCGTGTGGCTCGATTCCTTCCTGCAGGGCATGAAAGGGCGCAGCAAGCCCGCCATCTTCGTGATGCAGAACGAAGGCGTGCCGCTGCCGGCCGAGGTGCAGGAGATGGCCGTGCGCTCCGGCACCGTGCTGATGCGCTCGCCCGAACGCGCCCTGCGCGCGCTGGCCCGCTTCGCCCGCCATGGCCGGCTGCAGGCCGAATGGCAGGCCAAGACCGAGGCGGCCGCTGCCCCGGCGCTGGTGGGCCTGCCCGCGCTGCCCCCCGGCACGCTGCCCGAATGGCAGGGCAAGGAACTGCTGCGCGCGGCGGGCCTGGCCACGCCGGCCGGCGCACTGGCCACCACGGCCGACGAGGCCGTGGCCGTGGCGGCGCGCATCGGCTACCCGATGGTCATCAAGGCCCAGGCCGCGCGCCTGGCCCACAAGACCGAGGCCGGCGGCGTGCTGCTGAACCTTCGGGACGAAGCCGCGCTGCGCGCCGGGTGGCAGCAGCTGCATGACAACATCCGCCGCCACGACGCCAGCCTGGTGCTGGACGGCGTGCTGGTCGAGGCCATGGGCGAGCGCGGCGCGGAGCTGGTGATCGGCGCCGTGCGCGATCCGCAGTGGGGCCCGGTCGTGATGGTGGGCCTGGGCGGCATCTGGGTGGAGGCGCTGGGCGACGTGCAGCTCATGCCGGCCGACCTGCCGCTGCCGGCCATCGTCTCGCGGTTGCGGGCGCTCAAGGGCGCCAAGCTGCTGCAGGGCTTCCGCGGCGCGCCGCCGGTCGATCTGCAGGCCGTGGCGCGGGCCGTGGCCACGGTGGGCGCGCTGATGGCGGCGCGGCCCGACATCGCCGAGATCGACATCAACCCGCTGGTGGCCTACGGCGAAGGACGGGGCGTGCTGGCGCTCGACGCGCTGGTCGTGGTGCGCTGAACATGGCCGGCGCGCCGTTCCTCGATGCGGTGGTCGCCATCGACATGCACACGCATGCGACGCGCTCCACCCGCAACCCGCCGGACGAAGTGGCCATCGCCATCGACGCGGCGATGGACGCGTACTTCAAGCAGACGCTGCCGCGCCCCACCATCGACGAGACGGCGGCCTACTACCGCGAGCGCAACATGCTCGCGGTGATCTTCCCGGTCGATACCGAACGCGAGACCGGCCAGGCGCGCATCACCAACGAAGAGGTGGCCGAAGACGCCGCCCGCCACCCCGATGCGCTGATCCCCTTCGCCAGCATCGACCCGCTGCGCGGCAGGATGGGCGCGCGCGAGGTGCGGCGCCTGGTGCAGCACCATGGCGTGCGGGGCTTCAAGTTCCACCCCTCGGCCCAGGGCTTCTACCCCAACGACCGGGCCGCCTACACGGTCTATGAAGCCATCGCCGAAGCCGGCCTGCCGGCCATCTTCCACAGCGGCCAGACCGGCGTGGGCGCGGGCCTGCCGGGCGGCGGCGGTATCCGCCTGAAGTATTCCGACCCGATGTTCCTGGACGACGTGGCGGTGGACTTTCCGGCCATGCCCATCGTCATCGCCCACCCGTCCTTCCCGTGGCAGGACAACGCGCTGGCCGTGGCCACGCACAAGCCCAACGTGTACATCGACCTCTCGGGCTGGTCGCCGCGCTACTTTCCGCCG
Source organism: Acidovorax sp. FG27 (assembly GCF_040365715.1). Classification (NCBI taxonomy): domain Bacteria; kingdom Pseudomonadati; phylum Pseudomonadota; class Betaproteobacteria; order Burkholderiales; family Comamonadaceae; genus Acidovorax; species Acidovorax sp. FG27. Next base: position 510,964 of record NZ_BAABVY010000002.1, on the reverse strand, counting down.
CAGCTGGTGCACCACGCCAACACGCTGCTCAAGCACAAGGTGCTGTTCGGCTCCGACTACCCGGTCATCACGCCGGACCGCTGGCTGCAGGATTTCGAGGCGCTGGACATCCGCCCCGAGGTGCGTCCGCTGATTCTCAAGCGCAACGCCATCCGGCTGCTGGGCCTGGACCGCGACCCGGTGCTGGGCCGCTACCAGCGCCTGCAGCCGCCGGCGGCGGCGGGCTGCTGCTGACCGGACGCAAGGAATGAAGGAACAAGGCCCGGCCATGAACCTGCCTGCAACGAACCCGGCTTCCCGGCCCACACTGGTGCTGCTGCCGGGCCTCCTGTGCGACGACGCGGTCTGGGCGGACCAGCGGGCCGCGCTTGGCGCGCAGTACGACGTGGTCGTGGGCGATTACGGCCGGCTGGATCGCATCGACGCCATGGCCCGCCACCTGCTGCAGACCCTTGCGGCCCCGCGCCTGCTGCTGGCCGGCCATTCGATGGGCGGCCGCGTCGCGCTCGAGATGGTGCGCCAGGCGCCGGAGCGCGTCGCCGGGCTGGCGCTGCTGGACACCGGCACCGCACCCCGTCCCGCAGGCCCCGCGGGGGAAGAAGAACGCCAGGGCCGCCTCGCCCTGCTGGCGCTGGCCCGCGCCGACGGCATGGCCGCGATGGCCCGGCGCTGGGCCGCACCCATGGTGCACCCCGACGTGGTCGGCACGCCGCTCTTCGAGCGCATCGTGGCCATGGTGGCGCGCAGCGACCCCGACCGCTTCGCCGCGCAGATCGAGGCCCTGCTGCATCGGCCCGACGCGCAGCCCGTGCTGCAGGGCCTGCGCTGCCCCCTGCTGCTGCTGTGCGGGCGGCAGGACGTCTGGAGCCCGCCCGAGCGCCACGAGGCCATGCATGCGGCGGTGCCCGGTTCCATGCTGTGCCTGGTGGATGCCTCGGGCCACATGAGCCCCATGGAGCAGCCCGGGGCGGTGTCGGCCGCGCTGGCGCGCTGGGCGTGGGCGTGTGCGCATGGCCGCTGACCCGGGCGCAGCGGCAGGGCCCCGCCCGCCGGACGACTGGCTCGACGGCGGCCTGACCTGCCCGGCGCAGGCTGCCAGGGCGCTCCGCCTGCATGCGGCGGAGCAGCGCTGCCGGGAACTGGTGCTGCGGTCTGCCGCCTGCGTGGACGCGGGGGATGCCGCCGGCCTGGCGGCGCTCTTCACGGCCGATGCCCGGCTCACCCGGCCGGGCGGGGCGCTGCTGCACGGCCAGCCGGCCATCGCCAAGGCCTATGCCGACCGGCCGGCGGGCCGCATCACCCGCCACCTGGTGTGCGGAACGCTGTTCGACGACATCGGAGAAGACCAGGCCCAGGCGACCAGCCAGGTGCTGGTGTGGACGGCCGATGCCGCCGGCGCGCCGGGGCCGCACGGCCGGCCGGCGCACCCCTTGCAGCGCATCGGCCATTTCGCCGATCGCTTCGTGCGCACCCCGGACGGCTGGCGCATCAGCCAGCGGCAGGCGGGGTTCGACCTGTTCAGCGGCTGACCGGCGCTGCGGCCCACCCGCCCGCCCACCCGCCCGCCGCCACGCGGTTTCGCACATTCCACCCGCCGAGCCGGCCATTGCGTGGTGCCCGGAGCCGGGACACTATGATTGTTACCTCGGATAAGGAGATGGCATGGATCGAACCACGGGTGCGGAGCTGGCTGAGCCGGCCAAGCGCGCCAAACCGAAGGCCCGCAAGGCGGCGCCCTCGCACGATTTTCAGAGCGACGCCCTGGGCTACAAGCTGCGCCTGGCGCAGGTGCGCGCGTTCGACCTGTTCTTCGAGATGCTGGCGCCGCTGGAGCTGTCGCCCGCCCGCGTGACGGCGCTTTCGCTCATCGCCATGAATACCGGCATCAACCAGGCCGCGCTGGCCAAGGAACTGGGGGTGGCCGGCCCCAGCGTGCTCAAGCTGGTGGATGCGCTGGAAAGCGCCCACTGGATCCGCCGGGTCGAGGTCGAGGGCGACCGCCGCCGCTATTCGCTGGAGATCACCGAGCAAGGCCAGGAACGGCTGGCCACCCTGAGCGAGCGGCTGGCCGAGTACGAGGTGCGGCTTTCGGCAGGCCTCTCAGGCGCCGAGCGCGGGACGCTCATGGATCTGCTCGACCGCGTGGCGCGTTGACGCCGGCTGGGCCGGCCTTTCCCCTGCGCTTGGCGGCCGTTTTCACAGCGCGATCACCAGCCTGGCGCTGCGTGCCCGCGAGCAGCAGGGCAGGAATTGATCGTTGGCGGCCTGTTCCTCGGGGGTGAGGTACTGATCGCGGTGGTCGGGCGTGCCGCCCACCACGCGCGTAAGGCAGGTGCCGCACACGCCCTGCTCGCATGAGGTGTAGAGCGGCAGGCCCGCATCCTGCAGCGCCTTGGCGGCAGTGCAACCCACCGGCACCGGCACGATCTGCCCGGTGCCCTCCACCTCGATGTCGAAGGCGGTGTCGCCACCGGCCGCCGGCGCGGCGGGCGTTGCGCCGAACAGCTCGCGGTGCAGCCGCGCCGGGGCCCACTGCCGTTCGGCGGCGGCAGCGAAGGCGGCGTCCATGAAGCCGGCCGGCCCGCAGGCGTAGAGCTCGGTGCCTGCGGGCTGCGCGTCCAGCAGCGCCCCAATGTCCAGCGGGCCGTGCTCATCGGCCACGTGAAGTTGCGCACTGCCGGCCAGCGGCGCGGCGGCGAGCACGTCGGTGAACGCCATGCGCGCCCGGGTGCGGCCGGCATAGCGCAGGTGGAAGGGCCGCCCCTCGCGTGCCAGCTGGCGCGCCATGCTCAGCACCGGGGTGACGCCGATGCCCCCCGCCAGCAGCAGCTTGTGCGCGGGCGTGGGCTGCAGCGCGAAGTGGTTGCGCGGCGGGCTGACGGCCAGCGTCTGGCCGACCTGCAGCGCATCGTGCACGGCGGCCGAGCCCCCGCGAGAGGCCGACTCGCGCAGCACGCCCAGCACGTAGCGGTGGGTTTCCGCTGGGTCGTTGCTGAGCGAGTAGGGGCGCATCAGGCCGCCGGGCAGGTGCAGGTCCAGGTGCGAGCCGGCGGCAAAGGCCGGCAGCGCCTGGCCGGGCAGCGGCTCCAGCGTCAGCTCGACGATGCCCTCGGCGGCGGCCCGCTTGGCCGCCACGCGCAATTGCAGCAGGTCGGCGGCGGCGCTCATGCGGCGGCTCCGGCTCCCGCTCCGGCGCCGGCCGCGCGGGCGGCGACCTCGGCCGCCAGCACCCGGTCGATCACCTTGCGCGACTGCACGCCGCCGCTGTCGATGTTGAGCATCAGCAGCTTGCGGTCCGGGTAGGCCAGCAGGTTGGCCTGCTGGCGCTCCAGCATCTCCTGGTCCTCGGCGAAGATGCGGCCCTGGCCCTCGCGGATCTGCGCGGTGAGGCTCTCGTCCTGCGGCTTGAAGCGCCGCGCCATGCCCCAGAAGTAGTGGATCGAGGTGTCCGTCTCCGGCGTGATGAAGTCCACCACCCAGCTCGCGGCCTTGCACTCGTCGGGCGCGCCGTGGCCGCCCCGGCCCTGCAGCGCCACGCCGACTTCGATCATCACGTGGCTGGGCGGCGTGAAGTGGCAGATCTGCCAGCGGTCCACCGGCTGGTCGTCGGGCAGGCCGTTCATGCGCAGCGCCATCTTCCAGAAGGGCGGCGCCTCGATGCCTTCCATGTGCCGCTGGGTGACGACGTGGTCGCCCTCCACCTTCGTCTGGCAGGGCACCTCGTCGATCTCCTTCTGGCCGATGCTGCTGGCGTGCACATATGTTTCGTGCGTCAGGTCCATCAGGTTGTCGATCATCAGCTGGTAGCCGCAGGCGATGTGGTAGAGGCCGCCGCCGTAGCCGAACGCCGGGTTGCCCATCCATTCGAAGCGCGGCAGCTGGCCCAGGTCGGCCAGGGCCTGGTCGCCCGGCCAGACCCAGACGAAGCCGTGCGCCTCATGCACGGCGAAGCTGCGCACCGACGGAAAGCCGCGTACCCGCTGGCAGGGCATGGACACCGGCTTGCCGTCGCAGCCCATGGCCAGGCCGTGGTAGCCGCAGACCAGCGTGTCGCCCTCGACACGGCCCAGCGACAGCGGGGCGCCCCGGTGGGGGCAGAAGTCCTCCACGGCGGCGATGGTGCCCTGGCCGTTGCGGAAGAAGGCCATGGGCACGTTGCAGATGCGGCGCCCGAGCGGGCTGTCGTTCGGAATCTCTTCGCTGCGGGCGGCGACATACCAGGTGTTGACAGGGAACATGGGGGCGTCTCCTTGGGGGGCCTTTATCGTGCGTTCGTCGTGGGGTCAGCGCGGCGCCATGCGCAGCGCGCCGTCCAGCCGGATCACCTCGCCGTTCAGGTGGCCGTTGCCGGCGATGTGCAGCGCCAGCGCGGCGAATTCCTCGGGGTGGCCCAGCCGCTTGGGGAACGGAATCGATTCGGCCAGCGATTGCTGCACGGGCTCCGGCAGCTCCTTGAGCAGCGGCGTGGCGAAGATGCCCGGCGCGATGGTGCACACGCGGATGCCCCACTGCGCCAGGTCGCGCGCCAGCGGCAGCGTCATGCCGGCCACGCCGGCCTTGGATGCGGCATAGGCCTCCTGCCCCACCTGGCCGTCGAATGCGGCCACCGAGGCGGTGTTCACGATCACGCCGCGCGCGCCGTCTTCCAGCGGCTCCAGCTTCGCGGCACGGGCCGCCATCAGCCGCACCATGTTGTAGGTGCCCACCAGGTTGATGCGCACGGTGCGCTCGAAGTCGGCCAGTGGCGCGGGCGCGCCGTCGCGCTGGATCACCCGCTTGGCGCCGCCGATGCCGGCGATGTTCATGAGGATGCGCGCATCGCCGTGCGCATCGGCCGCGGCATGGACGGCGGCGATGGCCGAGGCCTCGTCGCTGATGTCGCACCGCAGCGCGAGCGCCTGCCCGCCCTCGGCGCGGATGTCGGCGGCCACGCGCTCCGCGCCGGGCAGGTGGATGTCCAGCAGCGCCACGCGGGCGCCGGCGGCGGCCAGGGCGCGGGCCACGGCCTCGCCCAGGCCGGAGCCCGCGCCGGTGACCAGGGCGGCCTGGTTCTCGAAGTTGGTTGGCATGGTGCGTCGTCTCCTTGTTCGTTCGGTGAGCGGGTCAGGCGGCCTTGACCACCTTGGCGGCCCGGCCCTGCAGGAAGTCCGCCAGCCGCTGCTTGGCGGCCTCGTCGCCCTGGGCGATGGCCGACATGAGCGATTCGACGAACAGGCCGTCGGACTGGGCCATGTCGGCGATGCGCGGCAGCGCCTGCACGATGGCGTAGTTGGACAGGGGCGCATTGGTGGCGATGCGCTGCGCCAGCGCCACCGCCTTGGCGAGCGATTCGCCCTCGGGCACCACGTACTGCGCCAGGCCCCGCTCACGGCCCTCGGCCGCGTCCAGCACGCGGCCGGTGAGCATCATGTCGGTCATGCAGGCCACGCCCACCAGGCGCGGAATGCGCGCCGAGCCGCCCCCGCCCACGAAGATGCCGCGCTGGCCTTCGGGCAGGCCGAAGTAGGTGCTGCCGTCGGCCACGCGGATGTGGCAGGCGGCGGCCAGCTCCAGCCCGCCGCCCACCACGGCGCCGTGCAGCGCGGCCACCACCGGCATGCGGTAGTACTGCAGCGCATCCATCACGGCATGCCAGCCGCGCGAATGTTGGATGCCCTCGGCCACGGTGCGCTCGGACAGGTCGGACAAATCGAGCCCGGCGCAGAAGTGCTGCCCCTCGCCGCTGATGACCAGGGCCTGCGCGGAAGAGGGCAGCTGGATCAGCGCGGTGTGCAGCTGCTGCATCAGCGCTTCGTTGATCGCATTGCGCTTGGCGGGCCGGTTCAGGCGGATGTGCGCGACCGCGCCGCTGAAGGACACGTGCAGCTCGGTCAACTGGGCCAGCAGGCCGGCGGCCGGGGTGAAGTGGGGAAGGGGCATGGCGTGTGGGTTCGGTGAGGGGGTGAAGGGATTCAGCGGGCGCCGAGGGCCGCCCGCAGGCCGCCCCATTGCGTGCTGAAGAGACCGGCGTCCATGGTGCGCAGGTCGCGGATCAGCGGGTGAAAGCCCATGTGCGCGAGCACGTCGCGCTCCAGGTCGATGCCGGGGGCGATCTCGGTCAGCTCCAGGCCCTCGGGGCGCAGGCGCAGCACGGCGCGTTCGGTGATGAAGCTCACCTCCTGCTGGCGCAGCGCGGCGTCGCGGCCGTTGAAGGTGAGCTGCTCGACCTGTTCGACGAACTTGCGCGAGCGGCCTTCCTGCGCGATGGTCAGGCGCCCGCCGCCGACTTCGAGCCGCAGGCCGCCGGCCGTGAAGGTGCCGCAGAAGACCAGGCGCGGCGTGGAGCGGGTGATGTTGATGAAGCCGCCGCAGCCCACTGGCCGGCCGTTGAACTTGCTCACGTTCACGTTGCCGGCCGCATCGGTCTGCGCCAGGCCCAGGAAGCTGCAGGCCAGGCCGCCGCCGTCGTAGAAGTCGAACTGTGACGACTGCTCGATGATGGATTCGGCGTTGTAGGCCAGGCCGAAGTCGCCGCCATAGGCCGGCACGCCGCCGTTGGCGCCGCATTCGACCGAGAGGCTCAGCAGGTGGGCCGCGCCTTCCTCCGCCGCCACAGCCGGGATGCCCGCCGGAATGCCCACGCCCAGGTTGGTGAGCGCGCCGGGCTGCAGCTCCAGGGCGGCGCGGCGCGCGATGACCTTGCGCTCGTCCAGCGGCAGCGAGGGCACCGAATGCATGGGCAGCCGCACGTCGCCCGCCAGCGCGGGGTTGAACGCGGTGGTGATGGTCTGCAGATGGTTGCGCGGGTCGGCCACCACCACGTAGTCCACCAGGAAGCCCGGCACCTTGACCGACTTGGGGTGCAGGCTGCCGGCCTGCACCACGGCCTCGACCTGGGCGATGACGATGCCACCGCAGGCGCGCGCCGCCTGGGCGATGGAGAGCTGCTCCAGCAGGAGCCCTTCCTTGTCCAGGCTCAGGTTGCCGTTCTCGTCGGCATAGGTGGCCCGGATCAGCGCCACGTCGATGCGCGGGCAGGGGTAGTAGAGGCATTCCTTGCCGCCGAATTCGACCAGCTTCACCAGGTCTTCGCTGCAGGCCTTGTTCAGCTTGCCGCCTTCGATGCGCGGATCGACGAAGGTGCCCAGGCCCACCTGCGTGAGCAGGCCCGGCGTGCGCGCCGCGATGTGGCGCGTCAGGTGCGAGAGCGAGCCCTGCGGGAAGTTGTAGGCCTCGACCTCTCCGGCATGCACCAGACCCATCATGCGCGGGCCGGTCTGGCCGAAGTGGCCGGCCACCACGCGCCGCACCATGCCCGGGTGCGCCAGGTGGGCCATGCCGCCCTCGCCGCCGTTGCCGATGGCGCCGCAGGCCCAGGTGGTGAGCTGGCGGGGGTGGCCGGTGGCGAGGAAGTGTCGCTCCAGCCCCAGCAGCACGTCTTCGGCCAGGCCGGTCATGGCGATGCCGCCCAGGAAGATGGTGGCGCCGTCTTCGATGAGCGGGCCGACCTCGTCGGATTGGATGACTTTCATGCTTCGATCTTTCTCTTCAGGGGTCCAAGGGGCAGTCGCTGTCGGCTGGGGCCTTCGCAGTGCCGCGTTCTCGTTCGTCCGATGGCCGCGGAGCAGGCCAGGCCACCGGACGCCGTGGAACTGGCTTCGCCAGGCCACTGGCGGCGTCCCTCGGGGGAAGGCGCCGCAGGCGACTTAAGGGGGTCACAAGCCCGTGTTTTCGATCAGCAGCGCCATGCCTTGGCCGCCGCCCACGCAGGCGGAGACGATGGCCCAGCGGCCGCCGCGCCGGCGCAGCTCGTGCGCGGCCGTCAGGGTCAGGCGCAGGCCGGTGGCGGCCAGCGGGTGCCCCATGGCGATGGAGCCGCCGTTCACGTTCAGCCGGTCCATGTCCAGCCGCAGCTCGCGGGCGCAGGCCAGCACCTGGGCGCCCTGGGCTTCGTTGATCTCGATCAGGTCGATGTCGGCCAGCTGCAGGCCGCAGCGGTCCAGCAGCGCGCGGATGGCGGGAGCGGGGCCGATGCCCATGATCTCGGGCGGCACGCCTGCGGCGGCCGCGCCGGCCAGCCGCGCCAGTGGCTGGAGGCCCTCGGCCCGCACGCGCTGGCCGGACGTGACCACGGCGGCGGCGCCGCCATCGACCAGCGCAGCGGAGTTGCCGGCCGTCTGCACGCCGCCGTCATACACCGGGCGCAGCGTGGCCAGCACGTCCAGCGGGGACGGGCGCACATGCGTGTCGCGCGCCTGCACGCCGGCCTTGCGCGGAAGCCGGATGCCCCGCGCCTCGTAGCCGGCGAGCTCGAAGCGCACGTCCTGCACCGGGGCGATCTCTTCGTCGAAGAGGCCTGCGGCCTGCGCGGCCACGGCGCGTTCGAACGAGCGGGCGGCATAGGCGTCCACCTCGGCGCGGGTGATGCCGTAGTGGACGGCCAGGTTCTCGGCGGTCTGGATCATGGACACGCGGGCTGCCGGGTCGTCCAGCGCTTCCCAGAGGAAGTCCTTGAACTCCACCGGCGCGCCCAGGCGAAAGCCGCTGCGGTGGGTGTAGGCGCAGATGGGGTTGCGGCTCATCGATTCGGCGGCCACGGCCAGCACCGTGTCGGCATAGCCCAGCGCGATCTGGTCGGCGGCCTGGCGCAGCACCTCGAAGCCGCTGCCGCAGATGCGCTGCACGCCGATGGCAGGCGCCTGCAGGGGCACGCCGGCATAGAGGCCCACGTGGCGCGGCAGCACGAAGGCGTCGAAGTCGGCCTGCGCCATGGAGGCCACGACGGTGGACCCCACCGAGCCGGGCGCGATCCCGCCGCGAGCGAGCGCGGCCCGCGCCGTGTGGATGCCCAGGTCGGTGGGCGAGACGAGCGCGAGCGGGCCGCAGTAGTCCACCCAGGGGGTGCGGGCGCCGCAGAGCAGCCAGGTGTCGTCGATACGGCGCGAGAAGAACGTGGAGGTCATGGGCGGGCGGTACGGCGGCCGATTGCAGCGGCCGGCGAATTGATTTTTGCGGTATCAGTTAGTCTAGCTAACGATATGGAAAAAACAACGCCTTTGCCGTGCGAGCTTGCTGGGGTTTTCCCCGGTCAGGGCCGGTGGAAGGGCCGGTGGGCGTAGCGGTGATGGGCGCCGCCCCGGGCTGTAGGCACGGCGGCCCACGGCTTGGCCAGTCCCTGCGCCTGGGACGGGCGGATTCGATGCATCAAATCAGGCTACAGCGCCCATGGAACAAGCGCATGCAGCTATGAAATAGATAGCATCTACATGCCCAGCGACCGCAGCAGCGCATCGGTGTCGCTGTCGCCGCCGCTGGCGGCCGGGCGGGGGGCGGGCGCGGTGGCGGCCTGGCCCTGCGCGGCGATGAGGGCGTCCGGGTCGGGCGCGTCCTGCGGCTCGAAATCGACCACCTTCACGAACTCGGTGCGGTCGATGGCCAGCTCCAGGTAGAAGATGTGGTTGCTGGCGGTGTAGAAGGTGACGCGGCGCGCCTCGGGCTTGTCCAGGTTGGCGTCCACGCTCAGCACGACCTGCTGGTTCAGCACCAGCATCTTGGGCTGGTTCTGGGTGATGTGCGTCTGCAGCTCGCGCCGCACCTTGCCGGTGAAGTCGCCCACCACCTGGTTCATGAGCTCGCCCATCACGTTGGACACCTCGTCCGAGGTGTACGACGCCGCCAGGTCGGCCTGCGACATGCCCATGCTCAGCAGGTAGCTCTGGTAGATCTCCATCGCCGCCTCTTTCGAGAAGTTGATGATGACCAGCCCCGAGAAGCCGCCGTCGAACAGCACGAAGCAGCCGATGTCGGGCTTGAGGCACGTCTTGGTGATGCGCTGGACCAGGCCCGAATAGTGGAACGGCTTCTGCGTGGCGACGCTCAGCACGCGCGTGACGGAGTTGCACAGGCTGACCAGGATGTCTTCGGTGCCGTACACGACGGTGTTTTCGTTGGGGTGCATGGGATCGCAGCGTGGGTTGGGCAGGGGTGGACAGGGGGGCGCCAAGGGCGGCGGAAAAGTCGCCCCGCGCCCGGTGCCAGTCAGTGAGCCCGCTCGCGGGCAGCCTGCCGCAGTGTATCGCCGGGCGAAGTGCCCGGCACGCCCGCCGCCGCGGTTTCGGCGCGCCGGGCGCCGGGCGGGGGCGCCACCACGACGACGCCGCCAGCCGGCCAGGCGCCCGGCGCCCGGCGCCCTCCACCCTCAGTGCGACGAGATGCGCCGCGCGTACACCGCCAGCACGATGCGTTCGGAATGCACCAGGTACTCGCCCAGCGTGGCGGCGGCCTCGGGCAGCTTGCCGGCCTCGAACAGCTCGACGATCTTCACGTTCATGTCCACGTACGGCGCGTGCAGGAACTCGGGGTCGTTGAGCAGGCCGAAGGCCAGGCGCAGCTCGGCCAGCAGGTGCGAGAACATGACGTTCAGGCGCTCGCTGTCGGCCAGCTCCACCACGGCCATGTGGAATTCCATGTTGGCCGTGCCCACGCCCTGCCAGTCGCCCGCGTCGCGGCAGCGCAGGGCGGTGTCGACCGCCGCGCGCAGGTGCTTCTTGGCCGGGTGGCGCGGGTAGGCCTGGGCCAGCGCCTGGCACTCGATCAGCCGGCGCACGCGGTAGATGTCGATGATCGACGCGATGCTGGGCGCCGCCACCGACACGCCGCGGTTGGGCTCGTGCGTGAGCAGCCCCTCCTTGGTCAGCGTGCGGAACACCTCGCGCAGGGTGTTGCGCGAAATGTCCAGGCTCTCGGCCAGGGCCGCTTCCGACAGGCGCTGGCCGGGCGCGATCTCGCCGGTCACGATCTTGCGGCGGATCTGCTCGCTGACGCGGTCCGTCAGGGTCTGGGCGGGTGGTTCAGTCATGCAAGGCGACAAACGAAAAAGCGAAGGGGTGGGGCGGTGCCGGTCCATCGACCCGCTTGCCGCAGGTTCGTCGACGGGCCTGGCCGTCGTCGCGGGCGCGCCGCACGGGCCGCCAGTGTATCGGGCGGGCACGGCCAGCGGCCCGCTGCGCGCTGCCGGCGCACTGGCGCGGTGCGAGGCGCGCACCGTTCCCATGCGGGTTATCCCCATCAACGATCAATTCTGCTTTGTTGAACAATCCAATCAGTTGGTCAGGCAATGACTCGGTTGTTGATGAGATGTTGGCCCGGTAATTGCTCAAGACTTGCAGTCTTCCCCTTCAAGAAACGGACACGCACCATGTGGATCAAGGAAACCAGCAAGGAAGAGCGCAAGACGCTCTTCGCCGCTTTCGTCGGTTATGGCGTCGATGCATTCGACTACATGATCTATACGTTCATGATCCCGACCTTCATCCTGGTCTGGGGCATGACCAAGGCCGAGGCGGGCTACATTGCCACCGGCGCGCTCATCAGCTCGGCCGTGGGCGGCTGGCTGGCCGGCATCCTGGCCGACCGCTATGGCCGCGTGCGCATCCTGCAGCTCACCGTGCTGTGGTTCAGCTTCTTCACCTTCCTCAGCGGCTTCACCCAGTCGCCCGAACAGCTCTTCGTCACGCGCATGCTGCAGGGCATCGGCTTCGGCGGCGAATGGTCGGTGGGCTCGGTGCTGATCGCGGAGATGATCCGCGCCCGCCACCGCGGCAAGGCCGTGGGCCTGGTGCAGAGCAGCTGGGCGGTGGGCTGGGGCCTGTCGGCCATCGCCTTCTGGGCCGTCTATGCCGTGTTCGACCAGCAATACGCCTGGCGCGTGCTGTTCTGGCTGGGCGCGCTGCCGGCGCTCTTCATCCTCTACATCCGCCGCAACATCAGCGAGCCGGCCGTCTACCGCGAAACCAAGGCGCAACTGGCCCGCACCGGCCAGAGCGCCAGTTTCTGGCTGATCTTCAAGCCGGGCGTGCTGCGCACCACGGTGTTCGCCAGCCTGCTGGCGACCGGCATGCAGGGCGCCTACTACGCGGTCACCACCTGGCTGCCCACCTACCTGAAGATGGAGCGCAACCTGTCGGTGCTGGGCACCAGCGGCTACCTGATGGTGCTGATCGTCGGCTCGTTCGCGGGCTACCTGACGAGTGCATGGCTCTCCGACCGGCTGGGCCGCCGCCGCTGCTTCATCCTGTTCGCCGTCTGCGCCGGCGTGCTGGTCACCTGCTACACCCAGCTGCCCATCACCGACGCCGCCATGATGGTGCTGGGCTTTCCGCTGGGCTTCTTCCTCTCGGGCATCTTCTCGGGCATGGGCGCCTATCTCTCGGAGCTGTTCCCCAGCCACATCCGTGGCTCCGGCCAGGGCTTTTGCTACAACTTCGGCCGCGCCGTGGGCTCGGTGTTTCCAGCGATGATCGGCCACATGAGCGCCACCATGTCCCTCGGCGTCGCAATCGGCTACATGGCGGCTGGCGCCTACCTGATCGTCATCGTCGCCTGCCTCATGCTGCCCGAGACCCAGGGCCGCGAGCTGTCGGCCAGCACGGGCGACTGACCGGCCCTACCCTGATTCCCCTTCATCAGCACCTTCTTCACATGCACATCGACCTGAACAGCGACCTGGGCGAGAGCCTGGGCGCATGGACCATGGGCGACGACGCCGCCATGCTCGGCATCGTCACCAGCGCCAACGTGGCCTGCGGCTTCCATGCCGGCGATGCGGCGGGCATCCTGGCCACGCTGCGCGCCGCCCAGGAGCGCGGCGTGGCGGTGGGCGCGCACGTGGCCTACCCCGACCTGGCCGGCTTCGGCCGGCGCAACATGGACGTGGCAAGCAGCGATCTGGTGGCCGACGTCATCTACCAGATAGGCGCGCTGCAGGGCCTGGCCACGGCCGCGGGCACGCGCGTCACCTACGTCAAGCCGCACGGCGCGCTCTACAACACCATCGCGCACGACCAGCGGCAGGCCCGCGACGTGATCGCCGCCATCCGCGCCATCGACCCGTCGCTGGCGCTGGTGGTGCTGGCCGGCTCGCCGCTGGAGGGCTGGGCCGAAAGCGCCGGCCTGCGCGTGGTAGCCGAAGCCTTTGCCGACCGCGCCTACACGCCCCAGGGCACGCTGGTGTCGCGCCGCGAGCCCGGCGCCGTGCTGCACGACGCCGCCGAGGTCGCACGCCGCATGCTGCAGCTGGTGCGCGAAGGCACCGTGCAGGCCATCGACGGCAGCACGACCCGCGTGCGCGCCGATTCGATCTGCGTGCATGGCGACAGCCCCGGCGCGGTGACCATGGCCCGCGCGGTGCGCGAGGCGCTGGAGCGCGAAGGCGTCACGCTGCGCGCCTTCGCTTGAATACGGGAGGCCACCGATGAACTCCCCCCTCGAAGCCGTCCGCGCCGCCGCCGTGGAGGCCGCGCGCGAAGCCCGCGCCCGCTACCGCGCCGGCCTGGTCGAGCCCACCGCCGGCCGCGCCCCGGGCATGACCCAGGCCAACATGATCGCCCTGCCGCGCGAATGGGCCTGGGACTTCCTGCTCTACGCCCAGCGCAACCCCAAGCCCTGCCCGGTGCTGGACGTGATCGAGGCCGGCCACCACGCCACCGTGCTGGCCGAAGGGGCCGATCTGCGCACCGACATCCCGCTCTACCGCGTCTGGCGCAACGGCCGGCTGGCCGAAGAGGTGGCCGATGCCGGCGCGCTCTGGGCCGAGCACCCCGATCTCGTCACCTTTCTCATCGGCTGCAGCTTCACCTTCGAAACCCCCTTGCAGGAGGCCGGCATCGAGGTGCGCCACATCGCCCAGGGCTGCAACGTGCCCATGTACCGCACCCAGCGCCAGTGCCGGCCCGCAGGCCGCCTGCATGGCGAGCTGGTGGTGTCGATGCGGCCCATTCCCGCCGAGCGGGTGGCCGATGCCGTGTCCATCTCGGGCCGCTTCCCGTCGGTGCACGGCGCGCCGGTGCACGTGGGCGACCCGGCGGCGCTGGGCATCGCCGACCTGGCGCGCCCCGACTTCGGCGACCCGGTGGAGATTCGCTCCGGCGAGGTGCCGGTGTTCTGGGCCTGTGGCGTCACGCCCCAGGCGGCGGTGATGGCCTCGGGCGTGCCCTTCGCCGTCACCCATGCGCCGGGCCACATGTTCATCACCGACGTGCCCGACAGCACCTACCACGTTTGATAGCGGCTCACACAACCCTTCTGGCGTCGTTGCCGCATCTGGTCGTACGACCCGTACTGCCTGCGATGCAGCGCCTCGCCAGAACCGCTTCGCTGGGCCGTGTGAGCCGCTCCCAGCACAGGAGTTTCGATTGCGCTTCCTTCCCGTCAACCTGAACGCCCTGCTGGTCGAGCTGGACGACCTGGACCAGACGCTGGCGTTGCTGGCGTCGCTGCGGCGCGAGCCCATCGCCGGCATCGAAGAGCTGGTGCCCGCGGCACGCACGCTGCTCGTGCAGTTCCGCCCCAGCGCGCAGAGCTTCGCCTCGCTGGTCGATGCGATCGCGCGGCGCGACGTGAGCGCGGCCGCCGAGCGCAGCGACACGCTGGTCGAAATTCCCGTCCGTTACGACGGCGAGGACCTGGCCGAAGTGGCGCAGCTGCTGGGCATCACGCCCGAAGAGGTTGTGCGCCGCCACACGGGCAGCGAGTACACCGTGGCCTTCACCGGCTTCGCGCCCGGCTTCGGCTATCTGGTGGGCGGGCACCCCAGCCTCGACGTGCCGCGCCGCGCCACGCCGCGCACGCGCATCGCCGCCGGCTCGGTGGGGCTGGCCGGCACCTTCAGCGGCGTCTATCCGCAGGCCAGCCCGGGCGGCTGGCAGATCATCGGCACCACGCCGCTGGCGATGTGGGACATCGACCGCCAACCGCCCGCGCTGCTGCAGCCGGGTTTTCGGGTGCGCTTCGTCGACATTGCTGCCAAAAAGATAGCTGCTGGCGCAGGTGCATCAAGCGCTGGAGGCCAAAAAGACCTCCAATCGGCCACTCCTGCGCGCTTGCCGGACCCCTCGGGCCTGCACGGCACGGCGCTGCAGGTGCTGACCCCGGGGCTGCAGACGGTATTCCAGGATCTGGGCCGGCCGGGCCAGGCGGGGCAGGGCGTGTCGGCCTCCGGCGCCATGGACCGGGCCGCCTGCCGCGCCGCCAGCCGGCTGGTGGGCAATGCGCCGGGCCACGCCGCGGGCGACGCCTGCCTGGAGACGGTGAACGGCGGCCTGCGCCTGCAAAGCCGGGGCGACACGGTGGTGGCCGTCACCGGCGCCGAGGGCCCGCTCACCCTGACCACCGCCGCCGGCCGCAGCTGGCCGGTGGCGCGCTGGCAGCCGCTGGCGCTGGCCGACGGCGACGTGCTGTCCGTGGGCGAGCCGGTGGCCGGCACGCGCAGCTACGTCGCGGTGCGCGGCGGCTTCGCCGTGGCGCCGGTGCTGGGCAGCCGCGCCACCGACACCCTGGCCCGGGTCGGCCCGCCGGCGCTGGCGCCCGGCGACGTGCTGGCCGTGCGCCCGGCGCCGCGCGGCGCCATCGTCGGCCCGGCCGAATCGCCGCCCGGCGACCTGCCGACCCTGCAGGCCGACGTGGTGCTGGACGTGGTGCTCGGCCCCCGCACGGACTGGTTCACTCCCGAGGCGCTGGAACTGCTGGCCCGCCAGCGCTGGCAGGTCACGCCACAGTCCAACCGCGTCGGCATCCGCCTGGCGGGCGAGGCGCCGCTGGCCCGCGCCGTCGCGGGCGAGCTGCCCAGCGAAGGCACCGCCACCGGCGCCATCCAGGTGCCGCCCAGCGGCCAGCCGGTGCTGTTCCTGGCCGACCACCCGCTGACGGGCGGCTACCCCGTCATCGGCTGCGTGGCGCCGCATCACCTGGACCGCGCGGGGCAGATTCCTGTCGGTGCCTGGGTGCGTTTCAACCCCAGCCGGGCCTTCGAGCCGGTGACTGTCTGAGAAGCCGGACCCATGAACAACCGAATGAACGTTTGTCGCGGCAAGAACGCCTGCGCAGCAAACGACGGCGATCTCGCCCACCCCTTCGCCGCTAACGGCAGAGAGTCCATCCGATGAAGAAAGTCCTGATAGCCAACCGTGGCGAGATCGCCGTCCGCATCGCCCGCGCCTGCGCCGACTACGGCGTGCAATCCGTCGCCGTGTATGCCGATGCCGACCTGGACGCCCTGCACACCCGCATGGCCGACGAAGCCCATGGCCTCGGCGGCGACCGGCCGGCCGATACCTATCTGAACGCGGCCAAGCTGCTGGACGTGGCGCGGCGCAGCGGGGCCGACGCCGTGCATCCCGGCTACGGCTTCCTGTCGGAAAGCGCGGCCTTCGCGCAGGCGGTGATCGATGCCGGCCTGGTCTGGATCGGCCCGTCGCCCACGGCCATCGCCCGGCTGGGCGACAAGGTGGAGGCCCGCAAGATCGCCCTGAAGGTAGGCGCGCCGCTGGTGGCCGGCACCGAGGGGCCGGTGAAGGACTCGGCCGAGGTGGCGGCGTTCGCCGAAGCGCATGGCCTGCCCATCATCATCAAGGCGGCCTTCGGCGGCGGCGGGCGCGGCATGAAGATCGCGTGGCGCATGGACGAAGTGGAAGACCTCTACGCCTCCGCCGTGCGCGAGGCCGTCACCGCCTTCGGGCGGGGCGAATGCTTCGTCGAGCAGTTCCTCGACAAGCCGCGCCACATCGAGGCCCAGGTGCTGGCCGACCAGCACGGCAACGTGCGCGTGCTGGGCACGCGCGACTGCTCGCTGCAGCGGCGCAACCAGAAGCTGGTGGAAGAGGCGCCGGCGCCGTTCCTCACCGACGCGCAGCGCGAGCGCATCCACCAGGCCGCGCAGGGCATCTGCGCCGAGGCCGGCTACAGCAGCGCGGGCACGGTCGAATTCCTGCTCTCGGGCAGCGGCGCGCTGTCGTTCCTGGAGGTGAACACCCGCCTGCAGGTCGAGCACCCGGTGACCGAGCAGACCACCGGCATCGACCTGGTGGTGGAGCAGCTGCGCATCGCCGACGGCCACCGGCTGGAGCGCACCGACGTGCCCGCGCCGCTGGGCCATGCCATCGAATTCCGCATCAACGCCGAGGACGTGGGCCGGGGCTTCCTGCCCACGCCCGGCGCGGTGCTGCGCTTCGATGCGCCCAGCGGCCCCGGCGTGCGGGTGGATGCGGGCGTGGCGGCGGGCTCGCAGGTGCCGGGCACGTTCGACTCGCTGATGGCCAAGCTCATCGTCACCGGTGCCACCCGTGAGCAGGCGCTGGCTCGCGCCCGCCGCGCGCTGGCGGAGTTCCGCATCGAGGGCGTCGCGTCGGTGCTGCCCTTCCACCGCGCCGTGGTCGACCAGGCCGAATTCACGGCGGCGGGGCAGGGGGCGGACGGCTTCAAGGTGCACACCCGCTGGATCGAGACCGAGTTCGCCGCCGACCTGGCCGCCGCCGCCCGGGCCGAGCCGGCGCCCGATGCCACGCTGCTGCGCACGGCGGTGGAGATCGATGGCCGCCGCGTCACCCTGGGCCTGCCGGCCGCGCTGCTGCAGGGGCTGCAGGCGCTATCCGGTGGCGCCTCGGCAGCGTCCGTGGCCGGATCGCCAGCCGCCGAGGCGGACCCGGCCGCCGTTCCCGCGCCCATCGCCGGCACGCTGCAATCCTGGAAGGTCGCGGACGGCGACATGGTGGCCGAGGGCGACGTGATCGCGGTGATGGAAGCGATGAAGATGGAGATGCAGGTAACCGCGCACCGGGCCGGGCGCATCGCGCTGCGCGCGGCGGCGGGCAGCTACCACGCGGCCGGCACTGCGCTGGCGGCGATCGAGCGGCCCTGACCGCCTCCGGGGCGGCCCGCCGGCCCGGTGCGCCGCCGCCAAGCCCCCGCCGGCCCTCGGGAAAATTCATGTTTTTTGAAGGGGTGGCTCAATTTCGTTGAAACTTGGCGCACGGCCTGGCCTCTAGACTGCCACGGCGCCCGCCGGCTGGCGGGCAGCGTCCTTGCTCCAGACCACAACGAAACCCCCATGTCTTCTGCCCTGCCTCGCTCAGCGCCCGCGCGCTACACCCGCACCGCCATCGCCCTGCACTGGGTGGTGGGCTTGGCCATCGTGGTGGTGTTCTGCGTGGGCTGGTACATGACGGGCCTGCCGTTCTCGCCCCAGCGCCTGAAGCTGTACAACTGGCACAAGTGGGCCGGCGTCACCATCCTGGCGCTGTCGGCGCTCAGGCTGATCTGGCGCCTCACGCACCGCCCGCCCGCGCTGCCGGCGGCCACCCTGCGCGCCATGCCGCGCTGGCAGCAGGTGGCGCACCACGCCACGCACCACCTGCTCTACGCGCTCTTCTTCATCGTGCCGCTGGTGGGCTGGGCGTACAGCTCGGCGGCGGGCTTTCCCATCGTCTTCCTGGGCGTGCTGCCGTTGCCCAGCTTCGTGCCGGTGAGCCCGGAGCTCGCCGAGGCCATCAAGCCCTGGCACGAGATCACCGCCTACGCCCTGGCCGCCCTGGTGGTGGTGCACGTGGCGGCCGCGCTCAAGCACCAGTTCATCGACCGCGACGGCCTCGTCGCGCGCATGCTGCCGGGCGCGCGCTGAGACGCCCGCGCCGCTTTCCTTTTTCTTTTTTGTGCTGTTTTTCTTCGACGGAACTCCCATGCGAATCCACACCTATCTGGCCGGCCTGGCGCTCGCTTCTTCCACCCTGATGGCCGCCGCGCCGGCCTGGGCCCAGCAGGCGCTGGTGCCCGCGCAGAGCGAAATCCTCTTCGTCAGCAAGCAGATGGGCGTGCCGGTGGAAGGCCGCTTCAAGAAGTTCGACGCGCAGATCGCCTTCGACCCCGCCAAGCCCGCCACCAGCAAGATCGCCTTCACGGTGGACACCGGCAGCGCCACGCTGGGCGTGAAGGAGTCCGACGCCGAGCTGCCCAAGGCCACCTGGTTCAACGTGCCCAAGTTCCCGCAGGCCACCTTCCAGTCCACCGCCATCAAGGCCACCGGCCCGGGCAAGTACGACGTGGCGGGCAAGCTGAGCATCAAGGGCGCCACGCAGGACGTGACCGTGCCCGTAACCCTGACGCAGAGCGGCGCCATCACCACCGCCACGGGCGCCTTCGGCATCAAGCGCCTGGCCTTCAAGATCGGCGAGAACGAGTGGGCCGACACCTCGATGGTGGCCGACGACGTGCAGGTCAAGTTCAAGCTCGCGCTGACCGGCGTGGGCAAGCTCTGACCCGCAAACGCTTCCTTTCCCTTTTTCAACCTGGAGATATCGACATGCGCAAATCCCTCTTCGCCCTGGCCGCCGTGGCCGCCACCCTGGCTGCCGGCGCCGCGCGCGCCGAAACGGCCACCTACGCCGTGGAGCCGACCCACACCTTCGCCACGTTCGAGATCAGCCACTTCGGCGCTGCCGTGAACCGTGGCCGCTTCGACAAGAAGGAAGGCACCGTGGAGCTGGACAAGGCCGCCAAGACCGGCAAGGTGGACATCACCTTCCAGATCGCCTCCATCAACACCGGCGTGCCCCCGTTCGACAAGCACCTGCAGAGCGCCGACATCTTCGACGCCGCCAAGTACCCCACCGCCAAGTTCGTGGGCGACAAGTTCGTCTTCGAGGGCGACAAGCTGGTGTCCGTCACGGGCGAGCTGACCATCAAGGGCAAGTCGCAGCCCGCCACGTTCAAGGCCAACCAGTTCGCCTGCTACCAGAGCCCCATGCTCAAGCGTGAAGTCTGCGGCGGCGACTTCGAGACCACCATCGACCGCACCCAGTTCGGCGTGGACTACGGCGTGCAGTTCGGCATGCCGAAGAACGTGCGCATCGTGGCGCAGATCGAGGCCGTCAAGCAGTAAGGGCAAGCACGCTCTTGCGCGCAAGCCGGGCGTGCCATGCGGCGCGCCCCGGCCCGCCCCCCAGGCCGGTTCCGCGTATGCGCGGAGCCGGCCTTTTTACTGGGCCCGAAGGGTGGGGCCGCGCGGCGGTTCAGCAGCCCTGCTGCGGGCAGGCGGTGAACTCGGGCCGGCCTTCCGCCCGGGCGGTGAATTGCGCCAACGCCGGGTGCAGCGCCGGGGGCACGGTGCCGGGCAGCACGAACTGCGTGAAGCTCCACGCCACCGCAGCGCAGAGCCCGCCGTGGTGCAGCGGTTCGCTGGCGGGCGCCGCCGCCACGTCGGCTTCCAGCGCCGCGTAGGCGGCCTCGAGTTGCCCGCCCACCCGCTCCAGCCACGGGCCGTGCTGCTTCTCGGGCGGGCGCAGATGGCGCTCATAGACGATCTGCACCGTCTTCTCGCACGCGGCCAGGGCCAGCCCGGTGCGCCGCAGGTCGCGCAGCCGGCCGTCAGCCGACGCGGGGGTCAGCCCGGCGCGGGCTTGCGGTTGCGCCTCGGCCCACTGCAGGATGAGCGTGGAATCCATCAGCACGGTGCCGTCCTGCGTCACCAGGGTCGGGGCCTTGACCACCGGGTTCACGGCCTGGAACTGCCCGAAGGTGCTGAAGACCGACAGCGGCCGGTGCTCGTAGGGCAGGCCGAGCAGGCGCAGCCCGATGGCGACGCGGCGCACGTAAGGGGAGTCGAGCATTCCGATGAGTTGCATGGCGGGTCGAGCTAAGAACGTGTTCAAAGTCTTTTCGGGGTCGCGCAAGCGCCTTGCCGGGATGGGCTGCAAGGCGCGGTGCGCGGTGGATAGCTCGGGCTATCCACAAGCGCCGCAACGCCGCAGACCGCCCGGCAAGGCGCTTGCCCGAAGGGTTGGAGTGCAATCGGGCGATTGAATGCCCCGGCTGCTTGCATGGGCATGAGCCCATGCGGCGCACCCGAGGCATCCACTCATCCCGATTGCACTTCAACGCGATCCCCGAAAAGATTTTGAACACGTTCTAAGAGTGGAGAGGCCTTCGAGCGTAGGCGCCCAGGGCCGTGCCGGCCATGGGCGGTCATCGGAATGCAGGGCCCGAAACCGATGGAACATCTGGCTCGCCAAGGCGGCGCGCGCACGACAATGCGGTGGGCCGGCGCCCTGCGTCGCCCTTCACTCCACCGCCCTTGGCGTCCACCCCATGCTCATCGACAAGAAAGACTGGTTGATCCTGCAGGCCCTGCAGACCGACGCCCGCCAGAGCCTGGCCGCGCTGGGCAAGCGCATCGGCCTGTCGCAGCCGGCAATGAGCGAGCGCGTGCGCAAGCTGGAAGCGGCCGGCGTGATCGAAGGCTACAGCGCGCAGGTGAACCTGCAGAAGATCGGCGTGGGCCTGGTGGCCATCATCCGCATCGAAACCACGCATGAAGGCATCGCGCCCTACCTGCGGCTCTTCGGCGCCATGCCCGAGGTGCTGCAGGCCGACCGCGTGACCGGGCAGGACTGCTTCATCGTGCGCTGCGCGATCGCCGAGCCGGCCGACCTGCAGCGGGTGGTGGATGCGCTGGCCGTGCATGGCGCGGTCACCACGTCGCTGGTGCTGTCCAGCCCGGTGCGCAAGCGCGACACGGTGCAGGCGCTGCGCATGCCCGCGCGCTGAAGGGGAGCGCGCCCGCGTCGCGGCCGGCATGCGGCATGCGGCCCACCGTACGCCATGTGGCGTATTTGCGGCGCGCAGGGCGGCTTTCAGAATCGGTTCCATCGATGGAGATCGGGCGCCTGGCGCCGGCTCCACGACCGTGTCCTTACCACCCTATGGAGCCGTACCTCATGCAACGTCGATTCACCCTCAAGGCCCTTACCGCTGCCGTGGCGCTTGCCAGCGCCGGCATCACCGCCCACGCGGCCGACACCATCAAGGTCGGCGTGCTGCACAGCCTCTCGGGCACCATGGCCATCTCGGAAACCGTGCTCAAGGACACGGTGCTGATGGCCATCGACGACATCAACGCCAAGGGCGGCGTGCTGGGCAAGAAGCTCGAGCCGGTGGTGGTGGACCCGGCCTCCAACTGGCCCCTCTTCGCCGAGAAGACCAAGCAGCTGCTGGGCCAGGACAAGGTCTCGGTCATCTTCGGCTGCTGGACCAGCGTGAGCCGCAAGTCGGTGCTGCCCGTGGTCGAGGAGATGAACGGCCTCCTGTTCTACCCCGTGCAGTACGAGGGTGAAGAGCTGTCCAAGAACGTGTTCTACACCGGCGCCGCGCCCAACCAGCAGGCCATTCCCGCGGTGGACTACCTGATGAGCAAGGACGGCGGCAGTGCCAAGCGCTGGGTGCTGCTGGGCACCGACTACGTCTACCCCCGCACCACCAACAAGATCCTGCGCGCCTACCTCAAGTCGAAGGGCGTGAAGGACTCCGACATCGACGAGAAGTACACCCCCTTCGGCCACAGCGACTACCAGACCATCGTGGCCGACATCAAGAAGTTCAGCCAGGGCGGCAAGACGGCGGTGGTCTCCACCATCAACGGCGACTCCAACGTGCCCTTCTACAAGGAACTGGGCAACGCCGGCCTGAAGGCCAAGGACGTGCCGGTCGTCGCCTTCAGCGTGGGCGAGGAAGAGCTGCGCGGCGTGGACACCAAGCCGCTGGTCGGCCACCTGGCGGCATGGAACTACTTCATGTCGATCAAGAACCCCACCAACACCGCCTTCATCAAGCAGTGGAGCGACTACGCCAAGGCCAAGAACATTCCGGGCCACAAGGACAAGCCGCTGACCAACGACCCGATGGAAGCGACCTGGATCGGCATCCACATGTGGAAGCAGGCCGTCGAGAAGGCCAAGAGCACCGACGTGGACAAGGTGATCGCCGCGATGGCCGGCCAGACCTTCCAGGCGCCCAGCGGCATCGTCAGCAAGATGGACGAGAAGAACCACCACCTGCACAAGAGCGTGTTCATCGGCGAGATCAAGGCCGATGGCCAGTTCAACGTGGTGTGGAAGACGCCCGGCCCGGTCCAGGCCAAGCCGTGGAGCCCTTACATCGAGGGCAATGACAAGAAGAAGGACGAACCCGAAAAGAAGTGACACCCCCCTGAGGCGCTGCGCGCCTTCACCCCCTCTCTCACGCTTCGCGTGGGAGGGGGGACGACGCCAGCGGCCGGGCGAAGCCCGTTCCGCGGCGTCTGCTGGTCTGGGGTGTGGCTAGCGCTCTGCTTCTTCTGACGTTTTGCTCCGGGTTTCACTTCCATGCTTTTTTCTACGTTCCACCGCCTTGTCGCCTGCCTGCTGCTGTGCGCCGCAGCGCAGGCGCATGCGCTCACGGCCGAGGCCGCGCGGGCCATGGCTGCGGGCGATACCGACGAGCGCATCGCGGCGCTGCAGCAGGCCATTGCGACGCCCGATGACGCCACGGTGGCGTTCATCCGGGCGATGGCGGACGATTCGGTCAAGATCGCGAGCGGCAAGGCCATCGTCGTCAAGGACGACAAGGGGCTGGACCCGGTGACGGGCGCGACCGTGCCGGTGCCGGCCGACGCCGAGGACATCGTCAACAACAACCGCATGCGCGGCGAATTCGACGCCGCGCTGGCGTCGCTGCAGCTGCTGTCGTCCGACGTGGCGCAGCGCCGCGCCGCCGTCGACGCGCTGCGCGAAGAGACCGACGAGGCGCGCCTGCCGCTCATCGAAAAGGCCCTGGCGGCCGAGCAGGACGCGGGCCTGAAAAGCCGGCTCTCGGCCATCCGCGCGCGCATGCTGATCGGCAGCAGCGACCCGGCCCGCCGGCTCGAGGCGGCGAACCAGCTGGCCGAAAGCGGCAACCCCGCCACGCGCACCGTGCTGCTGGAGCAGTTGCGTGCCGAACAAGACCCCCAGGCCCGGGCCGCCATGCAGGCCGCGCTCAAGCGCGTGGAAGACCGCCTGCAGTGGGGCGAGCGCCTGGCCGCGCTGTTCTCGGGCATCAGCCTGGGCTCCATCCTGCTGCTGGTGGCGCTGGGCCTGGCCATCACCTACGGACTGATGGGCGTGATCAACATGGCGCACGGCGAGCTGATGATGATCGGCGCCTACGCCACCTACGTCATGCAGGGCCTGTTCCAGAAATACCTGCCGGGCGCCTTCGACTGGTACCTGGTCGCGGCCGTGCCGGTGGCCTTTTGCGCGTCGGCGCTGATGGGCGCGGTGCTGGAGCGCGGCGTGATCCGCTTCCTCTACGGCCGCCCGCTGGAAACCCTGCTGGCCACCTGGGGCATCAGCCTCGTGCTGCAGCAACTGGTGCGCACCGTGTTCGGCGCGCAGAACGTGGGCGTGGAGAACCCCGCGTGGATGAGCGGCGGCGTGCAGCTGATGGACAACCTGCAGCTGCCCTGGAACCGCCTGGTCATCGTCGCCTTCGCCTTCGCGGTGCTGGCGGGCGTGGCCTTCCTCATCAGCCGCACGCGCCTGGGTTTGTTCGTTCGCGGCGTCACGCAGAACCGGCCCATCGCCTCGTGCATGGGCGTGAACACGGCGCGCGTCGACACCTATGCCTTCGCGCTGGGCTCGGGCATCGCTGGCCTGGCCGGCTGCGCCCTGAGCCAGGTCGGCAACGTGGGGCCGGACCTGGGCCAGAGCTACATCGTGGACGCCTTCATGGTGGTGGTGCTGGGCGGTGTGGGCCAGCTGGCCGGCACCGTGTATGCGGCGCTGGGCCTGGGCGTGCTGAACAAGTTCCTGGAAGGCTGGACCGGCGCCGTGCTGGCCAAGATCGCCGTGCTGGTGCTCATCATCATCTTCATCCAGAAGCGGCCGCAGGGCATCTTCGCGGTCAAGGGGCGTACCGCTGATTGAGCGGATCGAGACAGAACATGACGACGACTACGCCTTCCTCCTCCATCCAACTGCCTGCACCTGCACCGCTGCTCACCCGCGGCGGCTGGTCGGCTTTCATCGTGGCGCTCATCGTGGTGTGCGCCGTGGCCCCGGTGCTCAACCTGTGGGTGCCCGCCGGCAGCCCGCTCCACCTGTCGGACTACGCCGTGGCGCTGCTGGGCAAGATCATGTGCTATGCCATCTGCGCGCTGGCCATGGACCTGATCTGGGGCTACACCGGCATCCTGAGCCTGGGCCACGGCCTCTTTTTCGCCCTGGGTGGCTACGTGATGGGCATGTACCTCATGCGCCAGATCGGCCGCGACGGCAACTACCAGAGCGATCTGCCCGACTTCATGGTGTTCCTGGACTGGAAGGAGCTGCCCTGGCACTGGGCGCTGTCCGACAGCTTCGTCGCCACGCTCATCCTCGTCGTGGCGGTCCCGGGCATCGTGGCCTTCGTGTTCGGCTACTTCGCCTTCCGCTCGCGCATCAAGGGCGTGTACTTTTCGATCATCACGCAGGCCATGACGTACGCGGCCATGCTGCTCTTCTTCCGCAACGAGACGGGCTTCGGCGGTAACAACGGCTTCACCGATTTCAAGCGCATCCTGGGGCAACCCATCGCCACGCAGAACATGCGCATGCTGCTCTTCGTGCTCACGGGGCTGGCGCTGCTGGGCTTCTTCCTGCTGGGCCGCTGGCTGGTGCGCAGCAAATTCGGCCGCGTGCTGCAGGCGGTGCGCGACGCGGAGACGCGGGTCATGTTCTCGGGCTATTCGCCGCTGCCCTACAAGCTCACCATCTGGACCATCAGCGCCATGATGTGCGGCGTGGCCGGGGCGCTCTACGTGCCCCAGGTGGGCATCATCAACCCCGGCGAGATGAGCGCGGCCAACTCCATCGAGATCGCGGTCTGGGCGGCGGTGGGCGGGCGCGCCACGCTGATCGGGCCCATCGTGGGCGCCTTCATCGTCAACGGCGCCAAGAGCTGGCTCACCGTGACGGCGCCGGAATTCTGGCTGTACTTCCTGGGCGCGCTGTTCATCGCCGTGACGCTTTTCCTGCCCAACGGCGTGGTCGGCCTGCTGCGCCGGCCAAGGAAGTCCGCAGCAGCAGCAGCAGCCGAAGGCGCCAACGCCGCGAGCCTGCGCAAAGAGGAGGGCACGGCCCCATGACCCCCGACCTGATGGAAGAAGGCGCGCGCCGCGTGGGCGGCACGCACGCCCCGGCCCCGCTGGGCCAGACCGAATCCGGCGGCCGCGCCGCAGGCTTCTCGCGCGTGGCGGTGCCCGGCGAGGTGGACGTGACGCACGGCCGCATCCTGTACCTGGAAGACGTGCACGTCAGCTTCGACGGCTTCAAGGCCATCAACGGCCTGAACCTCGACATCGCGCCCGGCGAGCTGCGCTGCATCATCGGCCCGAACGGCGCTGGCAAGACGACGATGATGGACATCATCACCGGCAAGACCCGGCCGGACCGGGGCACGGTGTTCTTCGGCAGCACCATCGACCTGCTGCGCCACAACGAGCCGCAGATCGCCGCCCTGGGCATCGGCCGCAAGTTCCAGAAGCCCACGGTGTTCGAGCAGCTCACGGTGTTCGAGAACCTCGAACTCGCCCTGAAGACGCACAAGGGCGTGGCCTCGTCGATGTTCTTCAAGCTCGACTCGGCCCAGTCGGACCGCCTGGCCGACGTGCTGCAGACCATCCATCTGGCCCATCAGCCTGCGCGGCCGGCGGGTGAGTTGAGCCACGGGCAGAAGCAGTGGCTGGAGATCGGGATGCTCTTGATGCAGGACCCGAAGCTGCTGCTGCTCGACGAGCCGGTGGCGGGCATGACCGACGACGAGACGGCGCGCACGGCCGAGCTGTTTCTGTCCCTGAAAGGCAAGCACTCGCTGATGGTGGTGGAGCACGACATGTCGTTCATCCGGACGATTTCGGAGAAGGTGACGGTGCTCTGTGATGGGGCGGTGTTGGCGGAGGGGACGTTGGATGAAGTGCAGGGGGATGAGAGGGTGATCGAGGTTTATTTGGGGCGGTGATGACTTGCTTGTTTGGCTGTTGCTGTGGGTTTGCTTCCCGGGGCCGGGATGTGCGCCCGGCGGCGCACTCACTTTCTTTTGCTTCGCCAAAAGAAAGTAAGCAAAGAAAAGGCGACCCCCAGTCTGCGACCCCTTCGCTGCGCTACGGGGCGGACCTGCGGCGGGGCGCTTGCGGGGTGCCGCCGCAGAACTCACTTCGCGCTGGCGCGCTCCGTTCAAACAGCCGCGGCGAGTCAGAGCTTGAAGCATGCGTGTCCTTCGGCACGCATGCGCACCCCGCAAGCGCCCCGCCGCAGGCGCAGCCAGCAGGGGTGGGACAGCCCGATCCGGGCCATCGCTGCGCTTGGCCTGGAGCGCAGCGCGCAGCGCGCGCGTTGGGGGCCGAGCGCAGCGATGGCCCGAGTGGCTCCCCACTCCCTTCTGTGCGTGCCGAGAAGCGCAGGGCGGCGGGTGCGTGCGTGTGCCGAAGGACACACGCACTTCGTGCACTGACTTGCCGCAGCTGTCTGAACGGAGCGCACGCAGTGCGCGCAGTGAGTTCTGCGGCAGCACCCGCCGACCGAGCATCGCAGGTTGCCCCGGAGCGCAGCGGAGGGGACGCGCACAGCAGGGTCGCCTTTCTTTTGGGTCCTTTTCTTTGGCGAAGCAAAGAAAAGGACCTCGCCCGCCGGGGCGAGACCCGGCCCCGGGAAGCAGCGGCCCAGCAGCAGTCCACCCAGCCCCAAGCCCAGAAAAATAACACTCGGGAACTACTAATTTAATAGCATCCGGCCCAGGCAGATCAAGCGCTCCAAGCCCAAAAGACTTCAAACCCATGCTCACCGTCCAAAACCTCCACCAATACTACGGCGGCTCCCACATCCTCCGCGACGTGAGCCTTACCGCCTCCCCCGGCAAGGTCACCGTCCTGCTCGGCCGCAACGGCGTCGGCAAGACCACGCTGCTCAAAAGCCTGATGGGCCTCGTGCCCATCAAGAGCGGCACCATCACGTTCGACGGCCAGCCCATCCAGGGCAAGACCCCCTACGAACGGGCCCGCGCCGGCATCGGCTTCGTGCCCCAGGGCCGCGAGATCTTCGGCCGGCTCTCGGTGGAGGAAAACCTGCGCATGGGCCTGGCCTACAAGAGCGCGTCCACCCCTGTGCCCGAGCACCTCTACACCCTGTTCCCCGTGCTCAAGCAGATGCTGGGCCGCCGGGGCGGGGACCTGTCGGGCGGGCAGCAGCAGCAGCTGGCCATCGCCCGGGCGCTGGCGCCCAGCCCGCGCCTCTTGATCCTGGACGAGCCCACCGAGGGCATCCAGCCCAGCATCATCAAGGACATCGGCCGCGTCATCCGCAAGCTAGCGGACGAGGGCCTCGACGGCCACCCGGTCGCGGTGCTGCTGTGCGAGCAGTACTACGACTTCGCCGAAGAGCTGGCCGACGAGTACCTGGTGATGGAACGGGGCGAAGTGATCGCGCGCGGGCCGGGCAGCGAGATGCAGGAAAAGGGCATCCAGCGGCTCGTCGCGATCTGACGGGCGGCGCCAGCCTCCCTCCCGCCGCGAAGAGCCCGCGGTCGCGGCCCCGGTGCACGGAGCGCGGCGTCCGTGGCAGACTGCGGCCCATGTCCGAGCCCACGCTGCTGGTCGCAGATGACCACCCCCTGTTCCGTGCCGCCGTGCTGCACGTGCTGCGCCAGCGGCTGCCGCAGATGCGCACGCTGGAGGCCGCCAGCGCGGCCACGCTGGGCACGGCGCTGCAGGAGCATCCCGAGGTCGAGCTGGTCCTGCTGGACCTGACCATGCCCGGCACGCGCGGTTTCTCTGCGCTGCTGCACGTGCGCGGCGAATATCCGCAGCTGCCGGTGGTGGTGATCTCGTCCAACGACCACCCCAAGGTGATCCGCCGCGCGCAGCAGTTCGGCGCGGCGGGCTTTATCCCGAAGTCGGCGCCGGCCGAGGCGATGGGCGATGCGATCGTGGCGGTGCTCGATGGCGGCAGCTGGTTCCCGCCCATGGCCGAGGAGCGGTCCGAGGCCGATGCGCAGCTGGCCGCCCGGTTGGCGCAGCTCACGCCGCAGCAGTTCCGCGTGCTGCTGTGCCTGGCCGACGGCCTGCTGAACAAGCAGATCGCCCACGAACTGGGCCTGGCCGAGAACACCGTGAAGGTGCATGTCACCGCCATCTTCAAGAAGCTGGAGTGCTACAGCCGCACCCAGGCGGCGGTGCTGGTGAAAAGCCTGGACGCGGAAACCAGCCCCGAGCCCTGAAGCCAAGCTCAAGCTGACGCTGACGCGCCTGTCTGGCGATCGCGCAGATCGCTGGTTGAATTTCCGAGTCAAAAAGGCCTCTGGCGCTTGATACATAAGCGCCGGCAGCTATCATTTTTGATGAATTGGGGCCTTGCCACACCCCGGCTCAGGTCCGCTGGCTTTCCTGCAGCCGCAGCAGCGTCTGGCTGATGAGCGCGCGCAGCGCAGGGGCGCGCACCGGCTTGGCGAGAAAGCCCCAGCCACGTTCGGCCGCCTGGCGGCGCAGCGTGGCGTCGCCCTCGGCCGTGACCAGGATGACCGCCGGTGTCTGGCCCCAGCGCTCGCACAGGGCGGCATAGACGTCCGGGCCGTGGCGGCCGTCCCCCAGGTGCACCTCCAGCAGCACCAGCTGGGGCGCCTGGCCGGGCCGGGCCTGGGCCAGCGCCTGGGCGGCGCCGGCGGCCAGCGGCACCTCGCAACCCCAGCGCTGCAGCAGCGCCTGGGTGGCGGCGCGGGCCGGACCATCGTCTTCAATGACCCAGGCGCTGCTGCCGTGCAGCGGCGCGTCGGTGGACGGGCCGGTGGCGGCGGGTGGCGGAGCGATGCGCAGCAGGGCGGCAGGGTCGCCCAGCGGCACGCGCACCCAGAACACGCTGCCGCGCCCCAGTTGGGAGCTGAGGCCGATCTCGTGGCCCAGCAGCCGGCCCAGCCGCTCGACGATGGCCAGGCCCAGGCCGGCGCCGCGGTCGTCGGCGTGGCCTTCGTCGAGGCGGCGGAACTCCTCGAAGATCTCGCGCTGCAGCGACTCGGCGATGCCCGGACCCTGGTCGTGCACCTCGATGCGCACATGGCCGTCCCCCTCGCGGCGGCAGCCCACCACGATGCGCCCGCGCCGGCTGTAGCGGATGGCGTTGGAGACGAAGTTCTGCACGATGCGGCGCAGCAGGTTTTCATCGGTGCGCACCACCGCCCGGGTGGCCACGCAGTCCAGCCGCAGGCCGCGCTGCTCGGCCAGCACGCCGAAGTTGTGGCCCAGCACCTGCAGCAGCGGCCCCAGCGCCACGTCGCGCACGTGCACTTCGAGCTGGCCCGACTCCATGCGGGCGATGTCCAGCAGGCTGCTGAGGATGGCGTCCTGCGAGGCCAGCGCGCCCTCGATGCGGTCCACCGCGTGCCGCTCCGCCTCGTCCAGCGTGTGGCCGCGCAAGAGCGACGTGAACATGCGCGCCGCGTTCAGCGGCTGCAGCAGGTCGTGCACGGCGGCGGCGACGAAGCGGCTCTTGGAGCGGTTGGCGCGCACGGCCTCCTGCCGGGCGGCCTCCAGGTCGCGGGTGCGGTCGGCCACGCGCTGCTCCAGGGCGTCGGCCAGCGAGCGCAGTTCACGGGCGGCGTTCTTGTAGCTGGTGATGTCGGCGTAGCTGGTGACGAAGCCGCCCTCGGGCAGGGGGTTGCCGCGGATCTCCAGCACCGTGCCGTCGTCCTTGGCGCTTTCGTGCAGGTGCGGCGTGCCGCTGCGCAGGTGCGCCAGCCGGCGCTCGATGGCCTCCTGCATCGGCCCCGGGCCCAGCAGCCCGCGACGGGCGTTGTGGCGCAGCAGCGCCTCGATGGGCTGGCCCACGCGCATCAGGTAGGCCGGGTAGCGGAACAGCTGCACGTAGCGCGAGTTCCAGGCCACCAGCTTCAGGTCGGCGTCGATGATGACCACGCCCTGGGGCAGGTGCTCCAGGCTGCGCGACAGGCCCATGTCGGTCTGCTGCGCCGCCTGCTGCGCGGCCTGCACGATGCCGTCCTGGGCGGTGCGCAGCTCCTGCGCGTGCTGCTGCAGCACGGTTTCCAGCTCCTGCCGGCTGCGCAGCCGCAGGCGGGCCAGGCGCTGGCGCTGGCGCACGAACAGCACCAGCAGGCCCAGTGCCAGCCAGCCGCCCGCGCCGGCCGCGGCGGCCCAGCGGCTGTCGGCCAGGCTGCTGTGCGTCTCGTGCAGCAGGTGCAGCTGCCACGGCGTGCCCGGCACCGGCCGGCTGTGCCACAACCGGCGCCCCGCCAGGGCCGGCGCCTGCATGCTGACCACCTGGCCGCCGCCCTCCAGGCGTTCGGTGACGCGGTAGTCCAGCGGGCGCAGCGGCTGGTCGGCGTATTGGCGCGTGGCGTTCAGCTCGGCGCGCGCCTCGTCGTCCAGCGGGTGCAGCAGGCGGTAGCGCCAGGCGTCCTGGCTGGCCAGGAACAGCACGCCATGCGCGTCGGAGGCGAGCACGATGTCCGGCGTCTGCAGCCATTCCCGCTCCAGCTCCTGCAGGGCGATCTTGATGGCCACCAGGCCGATGGTGCGGCCCTGCTCGTCGCGGATGGACTGCGACAGGAAGTAGCCCGGCTCGCCGGTCGTCACGCCGATGCCGTAGAAGCTGCCGCTGCCCTGCGCCAGCGCCTGCTGCACGTAGGGCCGGAAGCTGTAGTCCACCCCCACGTTGCTGGTGCGGGTGCGCCAGTTGCTGGCGGCGATGGCCCGGCCCTGGGCGTTCAGCAGCGTCAGCGTGGACGACTGGCTCGCGCCGTTGGCCCGCTCCAGCTTGTGGTTGAGCCGCTCCACCTCCTGCGGTGCCAGCCGCCGGGTGAGCGCGGAACGCAACTGGTCGTCGAGCGCCAGCACCTCGGGCAGCGTGCGGTAGCGGTCGATGCGCTGCTCCAGCGTCTGCCCGTAGAGCGCCAGCTGCCGCTCCACCGTGTCGCTCTCTTCCCGCAGCGAGTGCCGCCAGGCCAGGTGGCCGGCCAGGAACATGCTGGCGGCCATGCCGCCGAAGAGGACCAGCAGCGTCCAGAGGACGGATCGGGAGGGGGAGGGCAAGCGCACGCAGCGATTGTCCCCCGCCGCATCGTCGGCGACCGTTGCAGGGCTTCCCTAGGGATTTCCCTATGTTGGTGCGGCCTTCCATAGGGGCGCGTGGCCCCGTAATACCAATAGGTTATCGGCCGCCAGGGGGGGCGGCGGTACAACCGGCACCCTTGACTGCACCCACGCGGTGCACCGCCCAGCGTCCGGAGACCCCACCATGCAACCCATCCCCACCGCCGACATCCGCCATCCGCGGCTGCCCCTGCCTTTCTACCGCCAGCTGTACTTCCAGGTGGTGGTCGCCATCATCCTCGGCGTGCTGCTGGGCCACTTCGAGCCCGCCTGGGGCGCGGCGCTCAAGCCGCTGGGCGATGCCTTCATCAAGCTCATCAAGATGATCATCGCGCCGGTCATCTTCCTGACCATCGTCACCGGCATCGCCGGCATGACCCAGCTCAGCAGCGTCGGCCGCGTGTTCGGCAAGGCCATGGCGTACTTCCTGACCTTCTCCACGCTGGCCCTGGTGGTCGGCCTGGTCGTCGCCAACGTGATGCAGCCGGGCGCCGGCATGCACATCAACCCGGCCGACCTGGACCAGAAGGAAGTCACCTCGTACGTGGCCAAGTCGCACGAGATGACCCTGACCGGCTTCGTGATGGACATCATCCCCAAGACGCTGGTCAGCCCATTCGTGGGCGACAACATCCTGCAGGTGCTGCTGGTGGCCGTGCTGTTCGGCGTGGCGCTGGCGCTGTCGGGTGAGACCGGCCGGCCGGTGCACAATTTCCTGGAAGCGCTCACCGTGCCCGTGTTCAAGGTCGTGCACATCGTGATGAAGGCCGCTCCCATCGGCGCGTTCGGCGCCATGGCCTTCACCATCGGCAAGTTCGGCGTGGGCTCGCTGCTCAATCTGGCCGGGCTGGTGGCCACGTTCTACATCACCTCGCTGCTGTTCGTTGTCGTCATCCTGGGCGCCGTGGCGCGCGCCTGCGGGTTCTCGGTGTTCAAGCTCATCAAGTACCTGAAGGCCGAACTGCTGCTGGTGCTGGGCACCTCGTCGTCGGAATCGGCCCTGCCGTCGCTGATGGAGAAGATGGAGCGCGCCGGCTGCAAGAAGTCCGTCGTCGGCCTGGTCGTGCCCACCGGCTATTCGTTCAACCTGGACGGCACCAACATCTACATGACGCTGGCGGCGCTCTTCATCGCCCAGGCCACCGACACGCACCTCACGCTGGGCCACCAGGTCGCCCTGCTGCTGGTCGCGATGCTGTCGTCCAAGGGCGCGGCCGGCGTGACCGGCGCGGGCTTCATCACCCTGGCCGCCACCCTGGCCGTGGTGCCGGAGGTGCCGGTCGCCGGCATGGCGCTCATCCTGGGCGTGGACCGTTTCATGAGCGAATGCCGCTCGCTCACCAACTTCATCGGCAACGCCGTGGCCACGGTGGTCGTGTCGCGCTGGGAAAACGCCCTGGACCACGACCGCCTGGACGCGGCCCTGGACGGCCACCCGCTGCCCGCGCCGGCGGTGGTCGCCGATGTGCCGGTGGTGGTGGCCGGCCGGCCCGCCGTCTGATC
The DNA here is from genome assembly GCF_040365715.1 of Acidovorax sp. FG27. NCBI lineage: Bacteria > Pseudomonadati > Pseudomonadota > Betaproteobacteria > Burkholderiales > Comamonadaceae > Acidovorax > Acidovorax sp. FG27. Next base: position 477,732 of record NZ_BAABVY010000002.1, on the reverse strand, counting down.
GCAGCCAGCAGCCGGCTACGCCCGGCGCTGCCAACGACAAGAGCCCCCGCAGCGCCGCTGCGGGGGCTCTTTGCATTTCCGGGCTCCGCCGCCGGTTTTTCTTCAGCGATTCGGCCCGGCGTGCCCGTCCGTCGCCTCCGCCAGCGCCGATTCAGGCCGCTGCGTGCGGCTGCACCGCGACGGCATCGATTTCCACCAGGTAGCCATGGTGCAGCTCGGGCACCGGCACCACGCTGCGGGCCGGGCGGGCGTCGCCCAGCAGCGCGCCGTAGACGGCGTTGAAGCGCGGCCAGTGGCCCACGCCGACGATGTAGGCCGTGACCTTGACAAGGTCCTGGGGGCCGCAGCCGGCCGCCTTCAGCACCGCGAGCAGGTTGCGCACCGCCTGCTCCGCCTGGGCGTCGAAGCCGCTGTCTTCGAGCGGCAGGCCGTCCGGGCGGATGGGCAACTGGCCCGAGACGTACACCTGGCCCCGCGAGACGATGGCCTGGGTGTAGTGCCCGGCGGGCGCTGGGGCCTGGTCCGTCAGCACGTGGGTCAGCACGTGGGCCACGGTGGGGGCGCCGTTCATTGCCAGCCTCCGAAGCGTGGCCATTCGGCCTCCACCCGGTCCGACGTGCCGCGCACCACGTGGTAGCTGCGGTGCTGGGCGCCGGTGGCGCAGGCGTGGTTCGGCAGGATGCGGACCTGCTCGCCGATGGCGAGCTGCGGCAGCGCGCGGCCGGAGCCGGGGCGCACGGTGATGATGCCGTGCTCCTGGTTGGCATCGGCGACGATCACGTCGCCATAGGGCCGGCCCGCGCTGTCGCACACCAGGCCGTAGCCCTGGTTCACGGCCTGCCGCGAGGTGCCCTTGTCCTGCGACATGGCCATCCAGCCCGCGTCGATCAGGATCCAGCCCTTGTCGTGCTGGTGGCCGATCACGGTGGCCAGCACCGACAGGGCGATGTCGTCGACCTGGCAGACGCCGATGCCGGCCATCACCAGGTCGAAGAACATGAAGACGCCCGCCCGTACTTCCGTCACGCCCGCGAGGTCGCTGGCATGGTGGGCCGTGGGCGTGGAGCCGACGCTGCGCACAGGGCAGGCGAGGCCCGCGTCCTGCAGGATGGTGGCGGCATCCACCACGCTGCGCCGCTCGGTCTCAGCGCACTGCTGCAGCGCCTCGGCCCCTCGCGCGGCGTAGCTGCCGCCCGCGTGGGTGAGCACGCCGCGCAGCTCGGCCCCCTCCTGCAGCGCCTGGCCGATGGCGACGAGGCGCTCGCGGTCGGTGGGCAGCACGCCGGAGCGGTGGCCGTCGCAGTCGATCTCGATCAGCGCCGGAATGCGCATGCCGGCCGCGCGCGAGGCGGCGGCGACGGCCTGCGCCTGCTCCACCGTGTCCAGCACCACCGCGAGGTCGGCGCCCGAGGCGCGCAGCGCGACCACCTGGCCGAGCTTGGAGGGCGCGATGCCCACCGCATAGATCAGGTCGCGCACGCCGGCGGCGATGAACTGCTCCGCCTCCTTGAGCGTGGAGACGGTGGCGGGGCCTTCGGGCGACGTCATGGCGCGCCGGGCGACCTCCACGGACTTGGCCGTCTTCAGGTGCGGCCGGAACGACACGCCCAGCCCATGCAGGCGGCCGCGCAGGCGGGCGATGTTGCGCTCCATGCGGTCGGCGTCCAGCACGAGGCAGGGGGTTTCCAGGTCGGCGAGCGTGGTCGCGGACGCGGCGGCGGTGGGGTGCTCGAGGGCAAGGGGGGTGTTCAAGGTATCTCTCCGTCAATGGGGGCGAAGCGCCGGCCGGCCCTGCCGGGCTGTGGGCAGCAGCCTCCGCACAGACCGATGATGCGCCGGAATGCTGCAGATTAGAATTAATGCAAACTGCATGGCTTGTTAATGACCAGATTAATGATCGGCTCGGACGACCTGGCGTTCTTCGGCGTGCTGGCGCAGTCGGCGTCGCTCGCCGAATGCGCCCGCAGGCTCGACGTGACGCCGCCGGCGGTGACGCAGCGGCTGCGGGCGCTGGAAGAGCGCATCGGCATCCGGCTGGTGGACAGGTCCGGGCGCGGCATGAGCCTGACCGACGAGGGCGCGCTGGTGCTGGCCCACGGCACGGTGGTGAGCGATGCGCTGGAGGCCTTGTCGGAGGCGCTGTCGGACCGCAAGAAATCGGTCACCGGGCACCTGCGGGTCGCAGCGCCCCATGGCTTCGGGCGCCTGCACGTCGCGCCTGTGGTGGACGGCTTCGCCCGTGCGCACCCCGGCGTCACCGTCACGCTGGACCTGTCGGACCACCCGGGCGCGCGCCTGCTGGAGAGCAGCGACGTGGTCGTGCACATCGGGCCGCCCCCGCACCTCGACGAAGTGGTGACCACGCTGGCGCCCAACCGGCGCATCCTCTGCGCCAGCCCGGCCTACCTGGCGGGCGGCCCGCCTCTGCGCTCGCCCGCCGATCTGGCGCGGCACCGCTGCCTGGTCGTGCGGGAGAACGACGAAGACGTCACGCTCTGGCGCTTCACGCACCCGTCCAGCCCGCCCAGCACGGTACGCATCCACCCCACCCTGTGCAGCAACGACGGTGCCGTGGTGCGCGATTGGGCCGTCGCGGGGCAGGGCGTGACCATCCGGTCGGAATGGGACGTGGCGGATGACCTGGCGCAGCGGCGGCTCAAGCGGCTGCTGGCCCCGTGGGAGCCGCCGGCCGCGGACGTGATCGCCCTGCTGGGCACCCGGGCGGCGCGCAGCGCCCGCACCACCGCGTTCGTGGCGCTGCTGCGCCAGTCGCTGTCGCCCACGCCGTGGCGGCACAAGGCCCGGTCCTGAGGGCATTGCCACAGGGACGCCGCCCCGCCGCCGCGGGTGTGCTCAATACCCCAGCACGGCCTTGGTCTCGAGGTATTCCTGCAGCCCCTCGACGCCGTATTCGCGCCCGTTGCCCGAGCGCTTGTAGCCGCCGAACGGGGCGTGCGGGCTCCAGGCGGGGTTGTTGATGTGCACCTGGCCAGAGCGGATGCGCAGGGGCACCGCACGTGCCTGGGCCAGGTCGCGGCCCTGCACATGGGCGCCCAGGCCGTAGACCGTGTCGTTGGCGATCTCCACCGCCTCGGCCACGGTGTCGTAGGGGATGATGGCAATCACCGGGCCGAAGATCTCTTCCTGCGCGATCTGCATCGACGAGCGCACGTCGGAAAACAGGGTGGGCCGGGCGTAGAAGCCCCGCTCCAGCCCCTCGGGCCGGCCGGGGCCGCCGCACACCAGGCGCGCGCCTTCCGCGATGCCGATGCCGATCATCTCCTGCACGCGGCGGAACTGCGCCCGGTTGGCCACCGGGCCGTGCGTGGTGGCCTCCGAGCGCGGATCGCCCACCACCATGGTGGCCACGGCCTGGGCGGCCAGGCGCTCCACCTCGGCCAGCCGCGCGCGCGGCACCACCATGCGCATCGGCGCGCTGCACGACTGGCCCACGTTGCGCATGCCCGCCGCCACCGCCGCCGGCACGGCCACCGCCAGGTCGGCGTCGGGCAGGATCACGTTGGGCGACTTGCCGCCCAGCTCCTGCGCCACCCGCTTGACGGTGGGTGCGGCCGCCTGCGCCACCAGCACGCCGGCGCGGGTGGAGCCGGTGATGGACACCATGTCCACGTCCGGGTGCGAGGCGAGCGCGGCGCCCACCTCGGGGCCTTCGCCGTTCACCAGGTTGAAGACGCCCGGCGGAAAGCCCGCGTCGTGCATCGCCTCGGCGAAGAGCAGGGCGCTGAAGGGGGAAAGCTCGCTGGGTTTGAGCACCACCGTGCAGCCCGCCGCCAGCGCAGGGCCCACCTTGGCGGTGATCTGGTAGAGCGGCCAGTTCCAGGGCGTGATCAGGCCGCACACGCCGATGGGCTCGCGCACGATGGCCATGCCCTCTCGCTGGCTGACGAAGGCATAGCTGCCGGCCAGCTCGCAGGCGACGCGGATGTGCTCGGCCGCGATCGGCACCTGCGCCTGGCGGGCGACGGTGATGGCCGAGCCCATCTCCAGCGAGATGGCCTGGGCGAAGTCTTCCGCCCGCTCCAGCAGCAGGCGGTGCAGCGTGCCCAGCAGCGTGGCGCGCGTGCCGGGGACGGTGGCGGACCAGTCGGCGAATGCGCGCCGCGCCGCCGCCACGGCGGCCGCCACCTCCTGCGCGTTGCCCAGGGCGATGTCCGCCACGGCCTCCTCGGTGGATGGGTCGGTGACGGTGGCGCGGGCGCGCCCCTGGGGCGGCAGCCATTCGCCGTTCAAAAATATGCGGTCCAGGCGGCCGTCGCGGGCCAGGCGGTCGATGAGGGAGAGGGTCATGGGGAGGAGTCGGGCGGGTGGGCAGGCGCCGCGTCGTGCAAGGCGGCTTCCAGGGACGGACATTGCACCATGCGGCCCCAGGCAGCCGATGGTGAAAAACGGCCCTCGGCGGCGCAAAGCTGCGGTTTTGCCCGGCCCTTGCGGCATGCCCTGCGTCGCGTGGCCGGCCCGGCAGGTCGCCCGGTGCGCGGCCCGTGCGCGCGCGGTCCGGATCAGGTGCGGGGAGCCAGGTCGGTCTCGTCGTCCGGTTCGCCCTCCGGCACACCCAGCTGCCGCGCCAGCGCGAGCAGGCTGTCCACGTGCAGGTCGTTGCCCGCGCGCGGCGACACGTCCTTGGGGTGGGCCGCGCCGAACTCCAGCGGCCGTTCCACATAAGCCGTGCGCAGCCCGCAGGCCCGGGCGGCCTCCAGGTCGTCGTGGTGCGCGGCCACCAGCATCACCTCGCCGGGCGACAGGTCGAACGTTCGCGCCACGCCCAGGTAGGTGGCCGGGTCGGGCTTGTAGGCGCGGAACACCTCGGCGCTGAGGATGCAGTCCCAGGGCAGGCCGGCGCGCTTGGCCATGTGGGTGAGCAGCCCGATGTTGCCGTTGGAGAGCGTGGTGAGGGTGTAGCGGGCCTTGAGCCGCCGCAGGCCCGCCACGCTGTCGGGCCAGGGCGCGAGGCGGTGCCACACCCGGTTCAGGTGCTGCCGCTCGGCCTCGGTCAGGTGCTGCAGGCCGAAGCGGGGCAGCAGTTCGTCCAGGATGAGGCGGTGCAGCTCGTCAATGCGCGTCCAGCCCAGCTCGCCGCTGCGCACGCGCTGCATGGCCGGCTGGTAGCCCGCGCGCCAGGCGAGCGCAAAGGCATCGGCGTCCACGCCGGGGTGCAGTGACCGCATCTCGCGCACGATGCTGCCGTGCCAGTCCACCACGGTGCCGAAGATGTCGAAGGCCAGGACCTTCACGCCGTGCCAGGTAGGTGCGCTCATGCTGCTCGATCCTCGATGAAGTGCGGTGGAATGGGTGGCCATGATCGCACCGCCACGCCCTTCCTGCCGGCAAGGGCACGGCGGCGACCGCACGGGCCCCGCAAGGAGCCGTGCTATGGTTTCGTTTTCCAGGGTTTACCCTGTGTTGCACGCGCCGCGCAGTCACCCTCCAGCCTCAATTTGCCGCCCCTCCCGCCATGTCCACGCCGTCCCTGCCCGCTGAAACCCCGCCTTCGTCCGCTGCCGCGCCGGACAGCCGCACGCTGCTGCGCGCCGTGCTGGCGCTGGGCGTGGGCGGGTTTTCCATCGGCACGGGGGAGTTCGTCATCATGGGCCTGCTGCCCGAGGTGGCGCGCGACATAGGCGTGTCCATTCCAGAGGCCGGGCACGTCATCAGCGCCTACGCGCTGGGCGTGGTGGTGGGCGCGCCGGTGCTGGCCGTGCTGTCGGCCGGCTGGGGCCGCCGCGCCTTGCTCATGGCGCTGATGGCGGTGTATGCGCTCGGCAACTTCGCCTCGGCGCTGGCGCCGGGCTATGCGTCGCTTGCCGGCATGCGGCTGTTGACGGGGCTGCCCCACGGCACGTATTTCGGCGTCGCTGCGCTGGTGGCCGCATCGCTCGCGCCGCCCGGGCAGCGGGCGCGGGCCGTGGGCCTGGTGATGCTGGGCCTGACCAGCGCCACGCTGGTGGGCGTGCCCATCGCCGCCACGCTGGGCCAGGTATTCGGCTGGCGCGCCGCCTTCGTCTTCGTGGGGCTGGTGGCGCTCGCGGCGGTGGTGCTGGTGCGCCTGGGCGTGCCCGCCATCGCGCCAGACCAGGGCGCCAGCCCGCTGCGCGAGCTGGGCGCGCTGCGGCGCAAGCAGGTCTGGCTCACGCTGGGCATCGGCGCCATCGGCTTCGGCGGCATGTTCGCGGTATTCAGCTACATCAAGCCCACGCTCACCGAGGTGGCCGGCCTGCCCCTGTCGGGCGTGCCCTTCGTGCTGGCGCTGTTCGGGCTGGGCATGGTGGCGGGCAACCTGGTGGGCTCGCGCATGGCGGACAGGGCGCTCATGCGCACCATCGGCCGGTTGCTGGCCTGGTCGGTGGCGGTGCTGGTGTTCTTCGTGTTCGCCTCGCACCACGTGGCGACGGCGGCGCTCGCCACCTTCTTGCTGGGCACCGTGGTCGCCATCGGCCCGGCCCTGCAGATCCGGCTGATGGATGTGGCGGACGACGCGCAGACGCTGGCCGCGGCGCTCAACCATTCGGCCTTCAACGCGGCCAACGCGCTCGGCGCCTGGCTGGGCGGCCTGGCGATCGCGCAGGGGCTGGGCTGGACGTCCACCGGCTGGGTGGGCGCGCTGCTGGCCCTGGCGGGCATGGGCATCTTCGCGTGGTCGCTGGCCAGCGACCGGACGCGCGGCCGCGTCGCGGCCCCGGGCCAGCAGGCGCCCGCCCGCTGAGCCGGCCGGCGCGTGCCTTTCAGCGCAGCGCGCCGTCCGTGGCCGGCGTCATGGCCGCCGACCGGAGCCGGTGCCAGCGCGTGGCGCCCTGCAGCAGCAGCAGGCAGCAGGTAACCCAGACGCCGCCCGTGATCCATCCGCCCAGCACGTCGCTGGCGAAGTGCACCTGCAGCACCACCCGGCTCCAGCCCACCGTGACGATGACGGCCGCCGCCGCCAGCATGGAAGGCAGGTGCCAGCGCGGCGGCAATAGCCGGATGGCCAGGTAGGCCAGCATGGTGTAGGCCACCAGCGACGAGCTGCTGTGGCCGCTCGGGAAGCTGAAGCCGTCCGCCACGGCGATCTCATGCGTGTGCACCGGCCGGATCCGCTCGAAGCTGTGCTTGAAGGCGCGCGTGAGCAGGCCGTTGCCGGCCAGCGCCACGGCCCAGCCCGTCGCCAGCATGCGGTGGCCGCGCCACAGCAGGGCCAGGCCCACGCCGGCGGCCAGCACGAACAGCACGGCGGTATCGCCGAAATGCGTGAGCCAGGCAAAGAGCGTCAGCGTGCCGACGGAGGCCGTCGCGCGCAGCGTGCCCGCCAGCCCGTCGTCCAGCACCGCCCACGCGGTGGTGGGCTGGCCCCAGGCGTCGGCGATCAGCGCGAGGGTGTGGGCGCAGGCCCAGACCAGCGCGGCGGCCAGCACCATCGCGGCCGCGAGGCCCGCCGGGCCGGAGGGGCGGGGCAGGCGGGCGGGCCAGGCAGGGCGCGGCCCGGCGCCGCGCACCAGGGCCGCGTGCAGCACGCCTGCCGCGCCGGTCGCCAGCACCAGCCCACAGAGCCAGACCGCGAGCGGGTGCGTGCCGGCCCAGCCGACCCAGGCGTGCAGCCCGCTCATGGCCGGCCTCCTGCTGGTGCCGCTAAGAACGTGTTTACGATCTCGCAGGGGATCGCGTTGGAGCGCAATCGGGATGAGTGGATGCTTCGGATGCGCCGCATGGGCTCGTGCCCATGCAAGCAGCCGGAGCCTCCAATCGCCCGATTTCGCTCCAACCCGAAGGGCAGCGGTGTGGGCGGGCGCTCTGCGGCGTTGCGGCGCTTGTGGATAGCCGTGCTATCCACTGCGCACCGCGCCTTGCAGCCCACCCGCCCACACCGCTGCGCGACCCCTGGGAGATCGTAAACACGTTCTAAGAGGCTGGGCAGGGCGTGGAGTCGGGGCGGGGATGGGGGCATCGATGGCATGGCGGCGGAACGGGTGGGGAGCGGGGGGTGAAAGCGTTGCGAGGGCGCCATTGTGGTGACGCCACCGGCGCGCGGAGCGGCCGTGGGGGCTTTTATCGGCATTGGATGACACGGCCCGGGGCAGGGTTCCGGCCTGCTGTGGCCGCGCTGGTGCCGACAATCCGGCCCATCGCACCGTTTCGACGCCGGCTCGTCCAGGCTGCCCTGTCGGCAGCCCGCCGCGCGGGTGTTCCACCATGACGCCATCTCAGCCCTACCTGCCCCCCCGGCCCGATGCCCACGGCACGATCCACATCGTGGTGCCGCTGCGCCCCGGCGCCGACCTGGACCAGCTGCGCGGCAAGCTGGAGGCCGTGCCGCACCTGCAGGAGCGCGCCGTGAAGTGGCACGTTCCCAAGGCCCGGGCCGACATCGTGCAGCTGTCGCACGAGGCCGCCCGCGCCGCCAAGGCCGACGCCGGGCTGGTGGTGGCCGCCGGTGGCGACGGCACCATCAACGCCGTGGCCACGGCCGCCTGGGCGGAGGGCGTGCCGATGGGTGTGTTGCCCATGGGCACCTTCAACTATTTCGCCCGCGACCAGTCGCTGTCGCTCGACCCGCAGGAGGCCGTGCAGGACGTGCTGAAGGCGCTGGAGGGCGGCGACATGCGGCCCGTGGGCGTGGGCTTCGTCAACGACCGCATGTTCCTGGTGAATGCCAGCGTGGGCCTGTACCCGCGCCTGCTGGACGACCGCGAGCGCGCCTCCAGGCGCTTCGGCCGCACCCGCTGGGTGGCCATCATTTCGTCGGTCTGGAGCGTGCTGCGCGGCACCGCGTCGCGCCGCTGGCGCGTGTCCGTGCGGCCCGACGAGGGCGCGGCCGTGCAGCAGCAGGAGCATCTCGTCTCCACGCTCTTCGTGGGCAACAACCATCTGCAGCTGCAGCGCGTGGGCATTCCAGAGGCGCGCGACGTGGCCGATGGCGAACGCCTGGCCGTGGTGATGCTGAAGCCCCAGCCGGGCGATGCGTCGATGGCGCGCACCGTGTGGAACGCCGTGCGCGGCAAGCTCGGCGAGGACGAAGCCGTCAGCAGCGTGGCCTGCACCGAGATGGTGGTGGAACCCGCCAGCTGGAAGCCGCAGCGCGTGAAGGTGGCCTTCGACGGCGAGCGCGAGTGGATGGCGCCGCCGATCAACTTCCGGGTGGGCGAGCGGCCGCTGTGGCTGGTGGCCCCCACGGCCACCGTCAAGAGCGACGACCCCGCGCCCGCCGCGCAGGCGGCCGAGGAGGCGCCCGCGGCGGGCCTGGCGCCGGCCTGACCCGGCCACCACCCCGCATGAGCGTTCTGCTGCACCTGTCCGACCTGCACTTCGGCGCGCACGACCCCGCCGTGTGCGAGGCCGTGGCCCGCCTGGCGGCGCGGCTCGGCGTGCGGGTGCTGGTGGTGTCGGGCGACCTCACCCAGCGCGCCACGGCCGAGGAATTCGAGCAGTCGCACCGTTTCCTTTCCAACCTTCCCACCGAGCACTGCCTGGTGCTGCCCGGCAACCACGACCTGCCGCTCTACGCCTGGTGGGAACGGCTGGGCGGCCGTGCCTACGAACGTTACGCCCGCTGGTGGGGCGACGCGCTGGAGCCCACCTGCAGCGCCGATGGCTTCCTCGTGGTGGGCGTGAACACCACCCGCTGGTGGCGCCACCAGCGCGGCAGCCTGTCGGTGCGGCAGATCGACGCGGTGGCCGAGCGGCTGTCGGCCGCCCGCCCGGATGCCTGGCGCATCGTCGTCGGCCACCATCCGCTGGTGGCGGCCCACCCGCAGGACCGCAGCCACCGTCCGCACCGCTCGGAGCGCGCGCTGACCCGCTGGAGCGCCGCCGGCGCGCAGCTGCTGCTGTCGGGCCACGCGCACGAGCCCGGGCTGATCGAGCCCATCACCGGCCTCTGGTCGGCGCAGGCCGGTACGGCGGTGTCGGTGCGGCTGCGGGCCAGCGCGCCCAACAGCCTCATCACGCTGGAGCGGCTGCCATCGCCCTCGGGCACCGGCGACCAGCGCTGGCTGACGCGCTGGGACTACGTGCGCGAGGCGGGCGAATTCCTGCCCGTGCGCCGCCACGACCTGACCAGCCCGTCGCCGCTGGCGCCCGATGCGGGGCGCCCCACGGGCGCGCCGGGCGGCCAGCCGCCCACCGCCTGACCCGCGCGCCGCCGGCGTTCACATCGCCCAGATGCGGGGCCGCTGCGCCGGCAACTTCCACAGGGCGATGCGCCAGGCGGCCCACACGCGCTGCAGCAGCGCCATGGCCGGCTCCACCACCGGCGCCAGCACGCGCACCACCACCACGCGGTCGTTGGGGCAGGTGGCGCCGGCGGTGGCGGCCAGCGGGTCCGCCTCCAGCACGGCGCGGGCACTCTCCAGCGCCGCTTCCCGGCGCTCGCGGGTGAGCGCGGTGCCGGTGACGAAGAAGAGCGAAGCCATGCAGCGGTGGCCGGCCAGGCCCAGCGGGCCGTCCATCAGCAGCGCATCGGCGGCATCGACGCGGCCGCGCTCCAGCCACTGGCCGGGCACCTCGATGTGCTGCTGGAACTGCCCTTGCGTGAAGGGCTTGCCGGCATGGGGCAGGCCGAAGGCCGCCACGTCCAGGCCGATGAGTTCGGCCCCCGGCGCCAGCTCCATGGTCAGGCGGTTCTCGGCCTGGCAGGCGTCGAAGCACAGCGCCTCCAGCGGCAGCCATTCCAGCCGGGCGCCGGCCTGCAGCACCGCATGCGTGCGCTGCAGCGCCAGCGGCCCCAGCGAGCGGTAAAAGCGCGTGGCCCCGGGCGTGGTGACCAGGCCATGCGCCCCTTCGCCAACGGCGAGGGCGATGTCCAGCGTGTCGCCGCCCACCAGCCCGCCGGGCGGATGCACCAGCACGTTGTGGCAGACCGCGTCGCCTTCCGGGTAGAGGCTCTGCAGCACGCGCAGCGGCCCGCTGTGCTCGAAGCGGGCGACGGTGCGGGCGTGTTCGCGGCGGTAATCCAGTTGCAGGCGGGCGTGCCAGGTCATGCGGTGATTGCTATCGAATGAGGAGCGGGATGCGCATGATATACGGGCGCTGCAGCCTGTTCAGGCTGCAAGCGCCGGTGGGGCTCAGGCCTTCCAGGCCCCCACGTGCGAGGCCGAGGCCTCGTCGATCAGCGCCGGGCCGATGCATTCGATGGCGTGGGGCGAGGCGGCGAAGACGTCGCGGCAGGAGAGTTCGGCATCGCGCTGGTCCTGCCGCTCGCCGCGAAACGCCCGCAGCCGCTCGGCGTCGATGCCGTACACCACCCGGCCGATGTTGGCCCAGAAGATGGCGCCTGCGCACATCACGCAGGGCTCGCCCGACGAATACAGCGTGGCCTGGGCCAGCGTGTCGCGCCCGTGCGCCGGGCTGGCGAGCCGGATGGCCGAGGTCTCGGCATGGGCGGTGCAGTCGCCGGTCTCGCCGTTGGCGTTCCAGGCTTCGGCCAGCAGCGTGCCGTCGGCCGCCACGATGACGGCGCCGAACGGCCGGTTGCCGCGCGCGCGGGCCGTGTCGGCCAGGGCGATGGCCTGGCGCAGGTAGCGGCCGTCGGCATCGCCCAGCGGCACTTCCGCGGGCAGGGTGCAGTCTGCGGGCGCGTTCATGCGGACACCTTGCGGTCGGCCGCCGCGGGCAGGAAGTCGGCGTTGAAGATGCGTTCGGGCGCGGGCCGGGCGGGCAGGTTGAAGACGGTGGCGACCTCATCCACCTGGCGGGCCAGCACGGCGGGCTGCACGCCGCCCAGGCCGCTGGCCTCGGTCTCGGGCGTCAGCAGGTACTGGCGTGTGATGGCCCAGCGCTCGCGTTCCACGTCCAGGTTCAGGATGGGCTCGCGGGCCTTGACGGCGGCGAAGGCGGCCTCGGGGTTGGCGAGCGTCTCGCGCAGCGCCCGGTTGCTGGCACGCAGGAAGGCGCGGGCCGCCTCGGGCTTGTCCTGCAGCAGGCGGCCGGCCAGCAGCGCGTTGCCGTAGAGCTGCAGGCCGGCGCGGCCATAGTCGAGCACGGCCAGGTCCTTGCGCGGAATGCGCGCGAAGAGCGACACGGCGGAATCGTGGAAGTAGGTGGCGGCATCGACGTCGCCGCGCACCATGACGTTGTCGCGCGCGCTGAAGTCGGTGGTCACCCACTCGAAGAGGTCGGGGCCGGCCTTGAGCGAGCGCGCCACCATGGGCCAGCAGCGGCGGGTCGCTTCCACGGCGGCGGCGGCCACCTTCTTGCCTTTGAGCGACATGAAGTCCTCGGTGATGCCCCGGTCGCGCCGCCCGATGATGACGAAGGGAGCCCGGTTGTAGTACTGGTAGATGGCCTGCACGGGCGTGCCGGGGTTCTGCGCGTGGAATTCCGCCAGCGCGCTGAGGTCGCCCAGCCCCAGGTCGTAAGCGCCGCTGGCCACGCGGGTGATGGAGGCCACCGAGCCCGAGCCCACGTCGATGGAGACGTCCAGCCCTTCGTCCTTGTAGTAGCCCTTGGCCAGGGCCAGGAAGAAGGGCGAGGTCTGGCTGGTCACCCGGAAGTCGAGCGTGAACTTGATCGGCACCAGGCTGCGCTGGGCGTGCACGGCGGGCGCCAGGCCCAGGCCCGTGGCAGCGGCGGCGATGGTGGTGGAGAGGCCGGTGGAGAGGAAGTGGCGGCGTTGCATGGCGGAGGCTCCTCGCAAGGGGAGAAAGGTCAGTCGAATAACCGGCACGCAGCGGCGATGCCACCTGCGCTGTCGGTGCGAACTGAGCAATTTCCGGGCGCCGCCGGCTGTGGGATGGCCGGCCGCGCTGAACGCTTCTACTCGGCAGGGGCTGTTGCACGAAGCGTGCCGGCCCGGTGGCCACCAGCCTGCGCCGGCTTGGTGCAAGCGCCTTGGCCTGTGAATTGCATGCGCCCCTGGCAAGAGTAGAAGCGTTCAGTTCGGCTCCTGGGCATGGCGGCACCCGCCGCGGCCCGGGTCCGGCGGGTCATTGCTCTTGAAGCCGGTGCCAGCCAGCTGCGCGGGCCGCCGCTCCCTTTGTGGGGATGCGGCCCGCGCACGGCTGCTGCCATGTCCCTTCAAGAGTCCGTGGCGCCGCCAACGTCGTGTCGCCGTGCCGCACGCGCCACGGGTTCTTGTGGGTTTCCATCATCGCCAGAGGACCACCCCCATGACCGACCCGACGCTTGCCCCCACCCCCGTCTATGAACCCGCCAACGCCCAGGGCGTGATCGCCGAGCTGGAAAAGGAAGCCCGCATGGGCGGCCTGGGCCAGGAAACGCGAGCGCGCGAGGTGCGCTGCATCGACATCTCCGACTTCGAGGCGCGCAAGGAAGAGATCGCCGAGGCGCTCTGGAGCGCGTCGGTGGAGATCGGCTTCTTCCAGGTGTCCGGTCACGGCATTGCGCTGGACGACATCCGCGCCGCCTTCGAGCGGGCGGAGCGTTTCTTCGCCCTGCCCGCCGAGACCAAGGCGCAGTGGCCGCTGGCGCGCAACGCGGGCTGGGAGCACAAGGCGCAGATCCGCCCGTCCACCCGCACGCCGGACCAGAAGGAGTCCTACCAGGTCACGCGCCCGCGCATGGCCGGCCTGTGGCCGACCGAGCAGGAGCTGCCCGGGTTCCAGGAGGCCACGCTGCGGTTCGAGTCGCAGTGCTGGCATGTGGCGATGCGGCTGCTCTCGTGCTTCGCGTGGAAGCTCGGCTTCGCGCCCGACTTCTTCACCCGCGCACACGACCCCGCCGTGCCCGCCTACCAGAGCACGCTGCGCATGCTGCATTACTTCGCCGTCGATCCGGCGCTCAAGGACGAGCTGGGCCTGTGGCGCGCCGGAGCGCACACCGATTTCGACTGCCTCACGCTGCTCTTTCAGCGCGCCGGCCAGGGCGGGCTGCAGGTGCTGCCGGGCAAGGAGATGGAAGGCCGCGCCTGGACGCCGGTGGACCCGATCGAGGGCGTCATCACCTGCAACATCGGCGACATGCTCACCCGCTGGAGCGACGACGTGCTGCCCAGCAACTTCCACCGCGTGCGCAACCCGCTGCCGCACGAATACCAGGGTGCGCGCTACAGCCTGGCCTTCTTCGCGCAGGCGAATGAAGACGCGTTGATCGAAGGCCCGGCGAAAAAGCATCCGCCCATCACCGGCGCCGAGTACCTGCGCCAGCGCATCAGCGCCAATTTCTCCAACCGTTATTAGTCGAATCGGCCTCCGGCGCTTGATATATAAGCGCCTGTTGCTATTTATTCGATAGCAATCAGTGCGGCGCGGACAACCAGGGCCGCAGCCAGCCCAGGCCGTCGCGCGTGGCGTGCGGGGCTGCTCCGCGTGCCGGGCGGTACTCGCAGCCGATCCAGCCTTCGTAGCCCAGGCTGTCGAGCAGCCGGAACAGGTAGGGGTAGTTCACCTCGCCCACGTCCGGCTCGTGCCGTTCGGGCACGCCCGCGATCTGCACATGGCCCACGCAGCCGGTGGGCAGGTACTGGCGGATCTTCATCGCCAGGTCGCCCTCGACGATCTGGCAGTGGTAGAGGTCCATCTGCACCTGCACGTTGGCCGCGCCGGTCTCGGCCACCAGCGCATGGGCCTGGTCCTGCCGGTTCAGGTAAAAGCCCGGCATGTCGCGCCCGTTGATGGGCTCCAGCAGGATGCGGATGCCGTGCGGCGCGGCCTGCTCGGCCGCATGGCGCACGTTGGCGACGTAGGTGGCGCGCACTTCGGCCGGGTCCGCGCCCGGCGGCACCAGGCCCGCCATCACGTGGATGCGCGGGCATTGCAGGGCCTGGGCGTACTCGATGGCCTGGGCGATGCCGGCGCGGAATTCCGCCTCGCGTCCGGGCCGGCAGGCGATGCCGCGCTCGCCCGCCTCCCAGTCGCCGGGCGGGGCGTTGAACAGCACCTGCTGCAGGCCCAGCGTGCGCAGGCGCTGGGCCAGCACCTCGGCAGGCCAGGCGTAGGGGAACAGGTATTCGACGCCCTCGAAACCGTCGCGGGCGGCGGCGGCGAAGCGGTCGAGAAAGTCCACGTCGTTGTAGAGCAGGGACAGGTTGGCGGCGAAGCGGGGCATGGGGCGACAGCGTGAATGAAGCGCTCAATTTAAGCGAATCTCGTCACCGCTCCTGCATGCCGGGCTCGTCATCACCCAGCTTCGCACACGGCGCCAGCAAGGGGGAGGGGGCTACGGCTTTGCGGTAGCGTCGGCCGCCGATCTGCTTTCGCCCGCTTCACCGGCCATGCTCGGCCTTCGGACTGTCATCGCAGTCCGGCAGGCAGCTCCGACGGCTCCCGCACCGCCGTGCCGTTGCGCTCGGCGCGGAACTGCGCCGAGCGTTCATACGCCAGCTTGCGGGCGCGCATCACGTTGCCGAGGGGTTGGTGCGCCGCCAGTCCGCGCCACGGGCTGAAGAACAGGCCGTCTTCCGACACTGCGGCGATGGCCTCGCTCCAGGCGGCCTGGGGCGGCGCCACCAGCCGGGCGACGGTGACATAGGGGCTCTCGTCCTGCGGCCATTCCACCGAGGCGTCTTCCACGGGCATCTTCTCCAGGTCGGTGCACAGCTGCACGCGCAGGTCCCATTCGGCGCCGTGCGCCGCCATGAAGCGGACGACCTCCTCGCGCAGCCCGTTGGGCCGGTCGTCCAGATCCACCTTCTGGCCGGCAAGGGCCTGCAGCGCCGCCGATGCCGGCGCGAGCGACAGCTTGGCGATGTAGCCGCCGTGCCGCAGCGCGGCGCCAGTGAAGAAGGTGGCGCCCAGCACGTGCGTGGGCGCGTGGCCGCCGAGCGAGATCAGCTTGCCGCTCTGCCCGCCGAAGGCCTCGACCACCCGCTCCGCCACCTGCAGGGTGGCCGACAGCGCCTTCTTGGCGCCTTCGGCCACGTCGGTGGTCGCCGCCAGGGGCTTGAGGTTGCCGAGGAACTTCTTGGCGGTGGGCGCGGCGAAGACGGGGCTGTCGGCGAAAACGAAGTTCTGGGTGCTGTCGCCCTCCGAGCCGGGCAGGCGGGCGCCGGGCACGCCCAGGATCTTGAGCCCCAGGCCGCGCGGCAGCGACACCTTGTCGTCAAGCACGTCGCCGGGGTTGGTCGAGAACCGCATGATCGCGTCGTAGCTGCCGGGCTGGGCGAAGAGGCCCTGCGCGAGTGCCTCGGGCAGGCCGGGCAGCACCGTCAGCCGGGCGTGCAGCACGCCGTGGGCCTTGGCATGCACGCTGCGCCGGGCGTGGCCGCTGTTGTCGAAGGTCTTCTCGCGGATCTTGGCGAGGGTCTCATCCAGTTCCTCGATCACCTCGGGTTCGTCGGGCTCGCTGTGTTCGACGGCGGCGTGGAAGGGCACGGGCGATGGGCTGGCGGTGTCTGGGCGCATGGCGGCTCTCGGGCTGAAAAGGGAAGGGAGTCGAAGAAAGAGGAGTTGGCGGCGGCCGAGCGGTGGAGGACGGCTCAGCCGGCATGCACCCGGACCGGGATCGATTTGGCCGCGGGCACGTGGCTTTCGCGGGCATGGTGCTTCAGGGGCATCAGCGGGTTGAGCTCGGGGTAGTAGCCCGCCACCGAGCCGGGCGGCAGGTCGTAGGCGACCACCGTGAGCCCGCCCACCTCGCGGCGCACGTCGTCCTGCCGCCACTCGGTCCGCGCCGTCACCACCTCGCCCGCCCGCAGGCCCAGCCGGTCGATGTCCTGGGCATTCATGAGCAGCACGCGCCGGTTGCCCTCGATCCGACGGAAGCGGTCGTCCAGGCTGTAGATGGTGGTGTTGAACTGGTCGTCGCTGCGGAGGGTGAAAAGCCGCAGCACATCGCCCTCCACCGGGGTCGGCACCTCGTCCGGATCGGCGTCCATGCCCTGCGGGGTGGTGAACACGGCCTTGCCGCTGTCCGTCTCCCAGACCCGCTGGCGCGCCGCGTTGGGCCGCGCGAAGCCGCCGGGTGTGGCCAGACGTTCGTTGAAGTCGTGGAAGATCTTCGGGAACGTGTCGGCAATGGCGCGCCGCACGCGGGCATAGTCGTCCGTCCAGGCTTGCCAGGGCACGGTGCCTTCTGGCGGCAGAGTGGCCTGCGCGATGCCCGCGACGATGGCCAGCTCGGAACGGAGCGTGGCCGCCGCCGGTTCCGCCACGCCCCGCGAGGGGTGCATGACGCCGGTCGAATCCTCGGTGGACACTGTCTGCTCGCCACTGGCCTGCCGGTCGATCTCCACCCGGCCCAGGCAGGGCAGCAGATAGGCCACCTCGCCATGCATCACATGGCTGCGGTTGAGCTTGGTGGCGATCTGTACCGTGAGGCGCAGGCGCTGCCAGGCCGATTCGATCAGCGCGGTCTCGGGCACGGCGCGCACGAAGTTGCCGCCCAGGCCCAGGAAGGCGCGCACCGACCCGTCCAGCACACCCTGGCAGGCGCCCACGGTGTCCAGCCCCTTGTGGCGCGGCGGCTCGAACTGGAACTGGCGTGCCAGCTGGTCCAGCGGAGCGAGTTCTGGCTTTTCGGTGATGCCGACCGTGCGCTGGCCCTGCACGTTGGAATGGCCCCGCACCGGACACAGCCCCGCGCCGGGCGTGCCCACATTGCCGCGCAGCAGCAGCCAGTTGGCCAGCATCTGTACGTTGAGCACGCCTTCGCGGTGCTGCGTCAGGCCCATGCCGTAGACGCCGATCACGCGCTGCGCGCCCATGTAGGTCTGGGCGGCCTGCTCCAGGCTGGCGCGGGAGAGGCCCGATTCGCGCTCGATGTCGTCCCACGAAGCGCGCTGCATGGCCTGCGCCAGCTCGTCGTAGCCCTGCGTGTGCTGGGCCACGAAGGCCGCGTCGATGACGCGGGCGCCGCCCGTGGCGATGGCGGCGTCGTCGGCCTCGATCACGCATTTGCACAGCCCGGTCAGCGCCGCCACGTCGCCCCCCGGGCGCACCTGCAGGTACTGCGTGCTGATGCCCGTGCTGCCGGGCGTGAGCATTTCCACCGGCGACTGCGGGTTGCTGAAGGCCACCAGCCCGCTTTCGCGCAGCGGGTTGAAGGTGACGATGGGCACGCCGCGCTGGCGCGCCTCCTGCAGCGGGTGCAACATGCGCGGGCTGGAGACGCCGACGTTCTGGCCGAAGAAGAAGATCGCGTCGCAGTGCTCGAAGTCTTCCAGGTCCACCGTGCCGACGGGCGAGCCGATGGATTTCTTCAGGCCCACCGAGGTGCTCTCGTGGCACATGTTGGAGCTGTCGGGCAGGTTGTTGGTGCCGTAGAGCCGGGCGAACAGCTGCCAGAGGTAGGAGGTTTCCAGCGCAGCGCGGCCCGATGCGTAGAACACCACCGAATCCGGCTCCAGCGCGCGCAGTTCGCGGCCGATGCCCTCGAAGGCTTCTTCCCACGATATCTCGCGGTACCGGTCCAGGCAGGCGTCGTAGCGCAGCGGCACCGTGAGCCGGCCGGCGGCCTCCAGCGCGTGGTCGGACCATCCCGCCAGGTCGGCCAGCGTGTGCCGCTCGAAGAACTCGGCGCCCGCCCGCTTGCCGGTCAGCTCCCAGGTCGTGGCTTTGGCGCCGGATTCGCAGAACTCGGCCGCGTGCGGATGCGCGGGCTTGGCCCAGGCGCAGCTGGAACAGGTGAAGCCTTCGTGCTTGTTCTGCAGCGCCAGCGCCTTGACGACGGCGATGCCCGGCCGGTCGCGCAGCACGCTGCCCGCCACGGCCTTGATGGAACCCCAGCCGCCGGCGCTGGGCGGGTCGCTCTCGGCGGGGACGTGGACCGCGCCGTGGCCGTCCGTGGGCAGGCTATCGGCCATGGGACGCTTCCGGTGCGTCGCCGCGGTGGTGCATGGAATTCTCCTGAACGTCCTCGTGGGGACTGGTGAACGTTCAGGTTACCCGGCATCGGCGGGCCCCGGGGCTGTCTGACAGGCAGCCTGATAGGAAGACGCGGCAGCGGCCGACAAGCCGGTTTGCAGCGCGTGGCGCTCGTGATGTTCGTGAGGCTGGGCCACGGATCGCGGCCTGCCGGCGGTGCGGCGCCGGCAGGCCTGGGTGGCGCACGGCGCCCCGTGAGGACGCCGCTCGCCGTTCAGCCGCCCTGCGAGCCCCGGTGGGCCCAGCCCGTGGTGTGCTTTTCCAGCACGCTGAAGAGTTCGTACATCACCATCGCCATCGCGCCCACCACCATCAGGCCGGCGAAGGCCAGGCCCATCTGCATGGACGAGCCGGCGGAGATCAGCAGGTAGCCGATGCCTTCGTTGGCGGCGGTCATCTCGCTCACCGTGGTGCCGACGAAGGCCAGGGTGATGGCGACCTTGAGCGAGCCGTAGAAGTAGGGCAGCGAGCGCGGCATGCCGACCTTCACCAGAACGTCCCAGCGCTTGGCGCCCAGCACGCGCAGCACGTCCTCCAGCTCGGGCTCCAGCGTCGCCAGGCCGGTGGCGATGTTGACCATGATCGGGAAGAAGCTGATGAGGAAGGCCGTGAGGATGGCCGGCCCCACGCCGATGCCGAACCACACCACGAGGATGGGCACGAACGCCGCCTTCGGGAGCGCATTGAAGGCGGTCATGAGCGGATAGACGGCCGCATACGCCAGGCGCGAGGAGCCGATCAGGAAGCCCAGCAGCACGCCCACCACGATGGCGATGCCGAAGCCCGCCATGGTCACCCAGAAGGTGCGCCAGGCGTGGCCGGCGATGATCCACTTGAATTCGACGAACTGGTTCCAGATGGCCAGCGGGCTCGGGAAGATGAACTCGGAGACATTGAAGGCCGAGCAGATGACCTGCCACGCCACGATGACGGCGAACAGCAGCACCCACGGCGACCAGCGCTCGACCTGCTTGCGGTGTTGGACGGTCATGCTCATTGGGTGATCTCCCCGCCGGTCTTGCGCAGCGCGCCGATGTGGCCGCGCAGTTCCAGCACGATGTCGGTGAATTCCTTGGTGTAGGTCAGTTCCAGCTCGCGCGGGCGCGGCAGCTCGATGTCGCGGCGCACGACGAAGCGGCCGGGGCTCTTGCTCATCACGTAGACCGTATCGGCCAGGAACACGCTCTCGCGCAGGTCGTGCGTGACCAGGATGACGTTGAACTGCTGCTCGGCCTGCAGGTCGCGCAGGATGCACCAGAGCTCCTCGCGGGTGAAGGCGTCGAGCGCGCCGAAGGGCTCGTCCAGCAGCAGCATCTTGGGCTCGTGGATGAGGGCGCGGCAGATGCTGGCGCGCTGCTGCATGCCGCCCGACAGCTGCCAGGGGAACTTGTCTTCATAGCCCCCTAAGCCCACCTTCTGCAGCAAGGTGCGGGCGCGGGCCTCGTATTCCTTGCGCCGTGCCTTGAACTGGCTGCGGTGGGGCTCCACGATCTCCAGCGGCAGCAGCACGTTGCCGACCGTGGTGCGCCAGGGCAGCAGCGACGGCGCCTGGAAGGCCATGCCCGAGATCTTGAGCGGGCCGGTGACCGGCTCGCCGTCGATGCGGATCTTGCCCATCGAGGGCATCTTCAGGCCGGTGGCCAGCTTCATGAAGGTGGACTTGCCGCAGCCGGACGGCCCGACGATGGCGATGAACTCGCCCCGGCGCAGCTGCAGGTCGATGGCTTCCACGGCGAAGTGGTTCTGCGCGAGCAGCTCGTCGTTGTAGGCGAGCCAGACATCACGGAAGTCCACGAAATAGGAGTCTTCAGCCAGCATGGTTTGAATCGAATGGGCCTGAAGCGCCCGTTCCATGGGCGCATCATGCTATGAAATGAATAGCAAATGGCGGCAGGTGGCGTCAGGCGGTGGCACCGGGGCCGGCCGTGCCGCCGGCGCTCACTTGCGCGGCAGGATGTTCAGCTCGGCCGCTGGCGGCAGGAAGCTGCCGTTCCACACCTCGGCGGCATTCACGCGCGACTTGGTGGCGAAGGTGTCGGACACCTGCGACGCCATCAGTGCCAGCCGCTGGGGCTGGGTCTGGCCGAAGCCTTCGGCGCGCGCGTCGGGACTGTTGATGACGGTGTCGATGGCGAGCTGCAGGCGGCGCGTTTCCAGCTGCGTGTTGACGATGCCGTCGCGCTCCTTCACGTAGGCGATGGCGGCGCCCGGGTTGGCGATGACCTCCTTGGCGCCCTTGCTGAACGCCTTCAGGAAGGCCTTGATCGCCTCGGGGTTCTCCTTGACCAGCTTGGGGCTGGCGATGATCACGTTGCCGTAGAGCTTCACGCCGTAGTCGGGGTAGGGCAGCACGACCACGTCGCTCGCCTTGGCGCCGCGCGCTTCCAGGTTCAGCAGCGAGGTAAAGGTGAAGCCGGTGATGGCGTCCACGTCGCCCCGCACCAGCATGGTCTCGCGCAGCGGCGGGTCCATGGCGATCCACTGCACGTTGCCCACGCCGTTGGCCTTGGCAAAGATCGGGAAGGCCCGGCGGCCGGCGTCGAACACCGGCGCGCCCATCTTCTTGCCCGCCAGGTCGGCGGGTTTGGCGATGCCGCTCTTCTTGAGCGCCATCACCGAGGCGGGCGTGTTGTTGTAGACCATCATCACGGCGATGGGCTTGTTCTGCGCGTCGGGGTTGTTGGCGTGGAATTCCATCACCGCCGCCAGATCGGCGAAGCCCATGTCGTAGGCGCCAGAGGCCACGCGCTGCACAGCGCCGCCCGAGCCGTTGCCGGCGTCCACGGTGACGTTCAGGCCGGCATCCTTGAAGTAGCCCTTGGCCGTGGGCAGCAGGAAGAAGGCGGAGGGGCCCTCGAAACGCCAGTCGAGCTGGAACTTGATCGGCGTGGGCGTCTGGGCCTGAGCGATGGAGAAGGCACCGGCGCAGGCGAAGGCCAGCGCGGCTTGCAGCAGGGATCGTTTGTTCATGCGGAAACTCCGTTCAGTCAAGAGCGTGGGAGGAACGCGGCCGGCAGGGCCGCGCCATCGCCCGGGGGTTCGCAAGATCGATGCCCGTTTTTGTATACAGATCGGGCCATCTCCTTGTGGGCAGGATGATGGAGTGCTCACCAAACTGGTGCAACCGGGCTTACGCCATGCAAAACGCCGCGTGGGACGCGGCGTTTTGCAGGTTCCGTGGGACCGGCTGGCCGAGCGCTAAGCGCGCCGCCGGCCGAAAGCAGCCGGGCAGGCCGTCGGCGCGGCTGCCCGGCACCCGGCGGTCAGCCGGCGCGGCGCAGCTTGTCGGCGGCGGCGTTGGCGGCGGCCAGGGCCGTCATGTTGACCACGCGGCGCACGGTGGACGAGGGCGTGAGGACATGGGCGGAGGCCGCCGCGCCCAGCAGGATCGGGCCGATGGTGGTGCCGTGGCTGCCGGTGGTCTTCAGCACGTTGAACAGAATGTTCGCGGCGTCCAGGTTGGGGCAGATCAGCACGTTGGCCGCGCCTTCCAGCGTGGTCTCGATCAGCGACTTGCGGCGCACGCTCTCCGACAGCGCCGCGTCGCCGTGCAGCTCGCCGTCGCATTCGATGTGCGGCGCGGCCTGCTTGAACAGGTCGCGGGCCGCGCGCATCTTGCGCGCCGACGGGCGGGTGGACGAGCCGTAGTTGGAGTGCGACAGGAAGGCGACCTTGGGCGGCAGCCCGAAGCGCTGCACTTCGTCCGCCGCCAGCTGGGCGATGCCGGCCAGTTGCTCGGCGGTGGGGTCTTCGTTGATGTAGGTGTCGGCGATGAACAGGGTGTGCTGGTCGAGCATCAGCGCGTTCACGGTGGCGAAGCCCGGCGTGCCTTCCTGCAGCCCGATCACGTGGCGGATGTGGTCCAGGTGATGGTCGAAGCGCCCCACCAGGCCGCACAGCAGCGCGTCCGCGTCGCCCAGGCGCACCATCAGCGCGCCGATGAGCGTGTTGGAGCGGCGCACGGCGGCCTTGGCCGTCTCGGGCGTGATGCCGTCGCGGCCCATGAGGGCATGGTAGGCCTCCCAGTACTGGCGAAAGCGCGGGTCGTCCTCGGGGTCGCAGATTTCCACGTCGCGGCCCGGCTGCAGGCGCAGGCCGGCCTTCTTGATGCGCATCTCGATCACGGCCGGGCGGCCGATCAGGATGGGCCGGGCCAGGCCGTCATCGACCGCGACCTGGGCGGCGCGCAGCACGCGGTCGTCCTCGCCCTCGGCATAGGCCACGCGCTGGGGCGCGGCCTTGGCGGCGGCGAACACCGGGCGCATGAACATGCTGGTCTGGTAGACGAAGCGCGTCAGGCTCTCGCGGTAGGCGGCATAGTCCTCGATGGGACGGGTGGCCACGCCCGATTCCTCGGCGGCCTTGGCCACGGCGGGCGCGATGCGCAGGATCAGGCGCGCATCGAAGGGCGTGGGGATCAGGTAGTCGGGGCCGAACGACAGCTCCTGGCCCGCGTAGGCGGCGGCCACCTCGTCGCTCATCTCGGCCTTGGCCAGGTCGGCGATCTCGCGCACGCAGGCGAGCTTCATGGCCTCGGTGATCTTCGTCGCGCCGCAGTCGAGCGCGCCGCGGAAGATGTAGGGGAAGCACAGCACGTTGTTCACCTGGTTCGGATAGTCCGAACGGCCGGTGGCGATGATGCAGTCGGGGCGGATGGCCTTGGCGAGCTCGGGGCGGATCTCGGGCTCGGGGTTGGCCAGCGCCAGGATGATCGGCTTGTCGGCCATAGTCTTCACCATCTCGGCCGTCAGCACGCCGGGGGCCGAGCAGCCCAGGAACACGTCGGCGCCGTTCACCACGTCGGCCAGGGTGCGGGCCTGGGTCTTCTGCGCATAGCGGGCCTTGGACTCGTCCAGCGGGCCGCGGCCCTCGTAGATCACGCCCTTGGAGTCGACCACGTAGATGTTCTCGCGCTTCACGCCCAGGCCCACCATCACGTCCAGGCAGGCGATGGCGGCGGCGCCGGCGCCGGAGACGGCCACCTTCACGGCGCCGATGTCCTTGCCCACCAGTTCCAGGCCGTTGAGCAGCGCGGCGCTGGAGATGATGGCCGTGCCGTGCTGGTCGTCATGGAACACCGGGATGTTCATGCGCTTGGAGAGTTCACGCTCGATGTAGAAGCACTCGGGCGCCTTGATGTCTTCCAGGTTGATGCCGCCCAGCGTGGGCTCCAGCGCCGCCACGATGTCGATGATCTTGTCCGGGTCGCGCTCGGCCAGCTCGATGTCGAACACGTCGACGCCGGCGAACTTCTTGAACAGGCACCCCTTGCCCTCCATCACCGGCTTGCCGGCCAGCGGGCCGATGTCGCCCAGGCCCAGCACGGCCGTGCCGTTGGTGATGACGCCGACCAGGTTGCCGCGCGAGGTGTATTCGGCCGCCAGCGACGGGTCGGCCTGGATGTCCAGGCACGGGTAGGCCACGCCGGGCGAATAGGCCAGCGACAGGTCGCGCTGGTTGGACAGCGGCTTGGTGGGCGTGACGGAGATCTTGCCGCGCACGGGGCTGCGGTGGTATTCGAGCGCGGCTTCGCGCAGGGCGGCTTCGGCGGCGGAGAGTTGCTGGGTCATACGGATTCCCGAGAAATTGCAGGGTGCAGGGTGCGAAGTACCAAAAAAAGGCGGTGCCGGTCGAGCTTAACGCCGTGCCTGGGCGGTGGCGCCCCGGGCCCATGCGTTGTGCGCATGACGTGACGCCGCCCCGGCAGGAGCGGCGCGGCGGCGGGCTGGGCGGGCGGCGAACCCCGGTGCGGGGCTCGCCCTGCGGCGCGGGCCGGCGTCAGTGCGCGTCGGCCTGCCGGGCGGCGTCCACGGCCGCGGAGGTGTCGCGGCTGGCGCCATTGAAGAAAACATTCAGGAGCACGGCGGTGATCGAGGCCAGCAGAATACCGGATTCGATGAGCGGATGAATAGAGTGCGGCATCCACTGGCGGAAGTTGGGCGCCACCAGCGGCACCATGCCCACGCCGATGGAAACGGCCACGATCATCGCGTTGAACCGGTTGGTCTTGAAATCGACCGCGCCCAGGATGCGGATGCCGGTGGCCGCCACCATGCCGAACATCACCAGCCCCGCGCCGCCCAGCACCACGGTGGGCAGCGACTCGACCAGCGCCGCCATCTTGGGCAGCAGTCCCAGCAGGATCAGGATCAAGCCGCCCGCCACGCAGACGAAGCGGCTCTTCACGCCGGTCACCGCCACCAGGCCCACGTTCTGCGAAAAGCTCGTATAGGGGAAGGTGTTGAAGATGCCGCCGATGAGCGTGCCCAGCCCGTCGGTCCGCAGCCCGCGCGTGAGCGCCGCCTGGTCGATCTTGCGGTCGGTCATCTCGCCCAGCGCCAGGAACATGCCGGTGGATTCGATCATCACCACGACCATCACCAGCGTCATGGTGAGGATCAGCACCGGGTCGAAGATGGGCAGCGCGATCTCGAAGGGCAGCACCAGGTCGAACCACTGCGCCTTGGCCACCTTGTCGAAGCTCATGAGGCCCATGGCCGTGGCGGCCACGCCGCCGATGCAGATGCCCAGCAGCACCGAGATGTTGGCCAGAAAGCCCCGGGCGAACTTGGCGATCAGCAGGATGGAGAGCAGCACCAGCGCCGAGATGCCCACGCCTGTCAGGTCGCCGTAGCGCGGGTTGGGCACGGTGGGCACCACCGCGAAGCCCTGGGGCACCGGCGGCAGCGAAGAGCCCGGCGCGCCGGCCGCGGCCTGGGCTTCGGCCAGCCACTTCACGTGGTCGGGGTTGACGACGGCCGGCGCCGTGGGGCCGACGGGGTTGCCGAAGATCCAGTTGATGCCCACGCGCATCAGGCTGATGCCGATCACCGCGATGATGGTGCCCGTCACCACCGGTGGGAAGAAACGCAGCATGCGGCTGATGAGCGGCGCGATCAGGATCGAGACCACGCCCGCGCCGATCACCGAGCCGAAGATCAGCCCGGCGCCGGCCGGCCCGGCCGTGGACTGCGCCATGGACACCATGGGCGCCACGGCCGCGAACGTCACGCCCATCATCACCGGCAGCTGCACGCCGAACCAGCGCGTGGCGCCCAGCGCCTGGATCAGCGTGACCAGGCCGCAGCAGAACAGGTCGGCCGAGATGAGCTTGGCCACCAGGTCCGGCGTGAGGTTGAGGGCGCGGCCGATGATGAGCGGCACGGCGACCGCCCCGGCGTACATGACCAGCACGTGCTGCAGGCCCAGGGCGGTGAGCTGGCCGGCGGGCAGGTGCTGGTCCACGGGGTGGAGGGCGGAAGAGGCGGTGGACATGGAGCGGGTTCCTTCGGATGGCATCGTGCACACTGGTGTATGGAAAAAGTGTATGCAAAATGAGTGCCACCACCACCGTGGAAACCCGGGCCGGCCCCGGCCGCGCCCGGTCCGCCGCGCGATGTGCTCAGGCCAGCAGTGCCTTGACCAGGTCGTGCTGCCGGTCGGCGCGGCCCGCGTCCAGCGCCAGGCTGGCCTCGATGCGGGCGAGATGCTCCACCATGCAGGCGACGGCCGCGTCGGCGTCGCCGCTCTTGCAGATGCGCAGGAACTCCGCGTGCTCGCCCGACGAGCAGTGCGGGTCGTTCGACGAGTGGTAGAGCATGGCGATGAGCGAGCAGCGCGCCACCATGTCGCTGACCAGCTGCGCCAGCGTCTGGTTGCCGGCGGCCTCGGCCAGGGCGACGTGGAAGTCGCCCAGCAGCTTTTCCTGCACGTGGCCGGCGGTGGTGCTGGTCTTGAGCGTGCTGCGCTCGAAGCGGATGTGCTGCTCCAGCAGCTGGTAGTCCGCCCGGCCGGCCTTGGCCACGAAGAGGCGCACCACTTCGCTTTCCAGGATGCGGCGCACGGCGAACACCTCGCGGGCCTCCTGCACGCTGGGGCGGCTCACGAACGAGCCCTTGTCGGGGATGGTCTCGATCAGCCGGTCCTTGGCGAGCATCACTAGCGCCGCCCGGATCTTCGTGCGGCTGACCGAGTAGACGCGGCCCAGCGCCTCCTCGCGCAGCCAGGTGCCGGGCGGCAGCCGCTTCTCGACGATGGCGCTCGCCAGGTCGCGGGCGATGCTTTCGATGGACGCCTGGGTGGCTTCGCCCTCGGCAGGGACTGGGGCCGGCTCCCCGGTGGGCGGGCTGGCTGCGCGTTGCGCGCCACGCGCCCGGGGGGCGGCGCCCGCGGAGCGCGCTGTTGCGGCACCGGCGGAAGGGGTCTGGGGGCGAGGAGAGGAAGCGGCGCGGGGCATGGCTGGATTGTGGCGCGACCGGGCGGCGGGAAGCTTCCAAAAAGATAGCGCCTGGCGCAGGTGGTTGGGGCGTTTCCGGTGGAAACCTCGCGAAAGGCTTGGAGGTCCAGCGCGTGGCGCTATGGTTTCAATAGCGAATACCCCTGTGTCGATCACGCCCGCCGCGCGGCCCGGGCGGCGGGTGGGGTGCCTGGGCGGGCCGTTACGGCGCGGCGGGGGCAGCGTCCAGCGTGAAGGCGGCCAGCGCACCGGCCATCGCCTTGGGCAGCGGACGGGCCAGCTCGCCGTGCTTGCTGGTCGCCAGCCGCAGCGTCACCAGCGATTCGACCAGCGTGGTGGCGGCCGCCACGCCGTCGATCACCGGCACGCCCAGCGTCTGGCCGATGTGGTCACACAGGTCGGCCATGCCGGCGCAGCCCAGCACGATGGTGTCGCAGCCGTCCTCGGCCAGCGCGCGGCGGCATTCATCCACGATGCGTTCGCGGGCGTGGGAGCCGGGCACTTCCAGCTCCAGCACTGGCAGCTCGCAGGCGCGCACGTTGGCGCAGAAGCGTTCCATGCCGTAGACCTCGGCCAGGTGCCAGGCCTGGCCCATCGTGCGGCCGAGCGTGGTCACCACCGAAAAGCGTGATCCCACCATACTGGCCAGGTGCATGGCGGCTTCGGCGATGCCCAGCACTGGCCCGCGCGCCAGCTCGCGGGCGGCCTTCAGGCCCGGATCGCCGAAGCAGGCGATCACATAGCCATCGACGCCGGCCGCCTCCCCCAGGGCGATCTCCTGCAGCAGGCCGGGCACCGCCAGCGCCTCGTCGTAATGGCTTTCGATGGACGCAGGCCCCATGGCGGGGCTGACGGCGATCACCTCGGTGCCCGGCCGCGCCACGGCGCGTGCGCAGTCGCCGATCTTGTCGGTCATGCTCCAGGTGGTGTTGGGGTTGATGATCTTGATGCGCACGATGGGAGTCAGTTCTTTCCGCTGCCGTTGCCGTTGCCGCTATGGCGGTTCAGGGCCATGTAGATGACGAAGCCCAGGCCCATGCCGATGAACCAGGCGTAGTTCGCCGCGCCGCGCCAGCTGGGCACGATCACGCAGAGGATGGGCACCAGCGCGGCCGGCACCATGGTCATCACGGCGCGGGGGTTGTAGCCGTTGCTGTACCAGTAGCGGCCCTCGCGCTCCATGCTGTAGAGGTCGTCCACCACCACCTGCTGGCGGCGTACGAAGTAGTAGTCGGCGATCAGGATGCCGAACAGCGGCCCGATGAACGAGCCCAGGATGTCCAGCGTGTAGTGGATGACCTGCGGGTTGTTGTAGAGGTTCCAGGGCGTGATGAAGATCGAGCCGACGGCGGCGATCATGCCGCCCGTGCGCCAGCTGATGTGCTGCGGTGCCACGTTGGAGAAATCGAACGCGGGCGACACGAAGTTGGCCACGATGTTGATGCCGACGGTGGCGATCATGAAGGTGAGCGCGCCCAGCACCACGGCGGTGGTCGAATCGATGCGGCCCACGGTGTGGACCGGGTCGGTGATGAGTTCGCCGAACACGGGCAGCGTGGCGGCGGTGCTGACGACGGTGAGCAGCGAGAAAAAGACGAAGTTGACCGGCAGGCCCCAGAAGTTGCCCTTCTTCACCGCATCGAAGCTTTGCCCATAGCGCGAGAAGTCGCCGAAGTTGAGCATGGGGCCACTGAAATAGCTCACCACCAGCGCGATGGCCGAGAGCATCACCGGCACCGCGTCCCAACCCTGGAAGCGGACGCCGCCCAGGTTCAGGTCGATGTGCTTCCAGCCGGCCTTCCAGACCAGCCAGCCGCACAGGATGCCCATCACCACATAGACGCCCGGGCCGGCCCAGTCGATGAAGCGGCGGATCGCCTCCATGCCGTGCCAGAACACCAGAGCCTGCAGCACCCACATGACCATGAACGATACCCAGCCCAGGGTCGAGAGACCCGCGAAGCCGTGCTGCGCCACGTCGGCATAGGCGTCGAGCGAAGGGTAGAAGTGCAACGCCAGGATCATGAAGGCGCTGGAGGCAAGGTAGGTCTGGATGCCGTACCAGGCCACCGCGATCAGCCCACGGATGATGGCCGGGATGTTGGCGCCCAGCACGCCAAAAGAGGCGCGGCAGATCACCGGGTAGGGCACGCCCGTCACCTGGCTGGGCTTGGCCACCAGGTTGCAGAAGAACTGCACGATGACGATGCCGATGAGGAGCGCCGCCATCACGTGCCAGCTGGACAACCCCAGCGCGAACAGGCTGCCAGCCGTGACATAGCCGCCCACGCTGTGCACGTCGGACATCCAGAACGCGAAGATGTTGTATTGGCCCCAGGTCTGCTTTTTCAGCGGAGCGAGGTCTTCATTGGTCAGGCGCGGGTGGTAGTCGGGCTTGATGAGCGCGTTGCCGCCATGCGGCGAATGGCCAGACGGGGCCGTGGATGCTGGCATGGCGCCGGCAGGGGGTGTGGCTGTGGACATGGTCTCTCCTGGTGCATTGCTTTGGTGCGGTGGGTGATTTGTTTGCACACGTTTCATGCATCCATGTTTGTATACAAATATGGATGCAGTTCCTAGTCCCTGAACGAGTGCAAAAGCTAGGACTTACCCGCGCTGGGGTAGAGCTGAGCAAGACCCATGCGCGCCTGCAAGCCGGCTGGCGCTCAGGCCGATCTTCGCGGTAGATACCTTCCGTCGCTGTGCACTCCGTGGTTCGGTCCCGGTGCCACGTGGCGGCAGAATGCACGGCGGAGACCCTTCATGACCGCCACCGCTTCCACTGCATCGCCCGCACCCGACCCCGCCACCGAGCCCGCGCGCTTCCTCGAATACCTGCTGGGCGCCGCCATCCGCCGCGCGCTGCCGCTGCACAACACCGCCGCGTTCCTGCCCGAGCCGCCCAGCGCCGCGAGCGGCGGCAGCACCCTGGTGCTGGGCGCGGGCAAGGCAGGAGGCGCCATGGCGCAGGCGGTGGAGGCGCTCTGGCCGGCCGAGGCGCCGCTCGGCGGCCTGGTCGTCACCCGCTACGGCCACACGCCGCCCCGGCCCGCCGGCCTGCCCCGGCGCATCGAGGTGGTGGAGGCCGCGCACCCGGTGCCGGACGCGGCCGGGCTGCAGGCGGCCCGGCGCATGCTGGCGCTCACGCACGGGCTGACGCGAAACGACCTGGTGCTGTGCCTTATCTCCGGCGGCGGCTCGGCCCTGCTCACCCTGCCGGCAGACGGCCTGACGCTGGAGGACAAGCAGCGCATCA
Source organism: Acidovorax sp. FG27 (assembly GCF_040365715.1). NCBI lineage: Bacteria > Pseudomonadati > Pseudomonadota > Betaproteobacteria > Burkholderiales > Comamonadaceae > Acidovorax > Acidovorax sp. FG27. The sequence continues at coordinate 447,494 of NZ_BAABVY010000002.1, read as the reverse complement.
ACCGCGCATTGCTGGAGAGCGGCGCCGCCATCGACGAGATGAACTGCGTGCGCAAGCACCTCTCGCGCATCAAGGGCGGGCGGCTGGCGGCGGCCTGCGCGCCGGCGCGCGTGGTCACCCTCACCATCAGCGACGTGCCGGGCGACGACCCGTCGATCATCGCGAGCGGCCCCACCGTGCCCGACGCGACCACCTGCGCCGACGCGCTGGCGATCCTGGAGCGCTACCGCATCGACGTGCCGGCCGACGTGCGCGCCGCGATGCAAGCCGGCGCGCTGGAGACGCCCAAGCCCGGCGACCCGCTCTTCGCCGGCCATGCCGTGCACCTGACAGCCACGCCCCGCCAGGCGCTGGAGGCGGCGGCCGAGGCGGCGCGCGCGGCGGGCGTGGCGGCCTACATCCTCTCGGACGCGATGGAAGGCGAATCCCGCGAAGTGGGCAAGGTGCATGCCGCCCTGGCCCGGGCGGTGGCGCGGCACGGCCAGCCATTCGCCCGGCCCTGCGTGATCCTGTCGGGTGGCGAGACCACGGTGACGGTGCGCCCGCAGGCGCCGGGCACGCCGCGTGGCCGGGGCGGCCGGGCGGGGGAGTTCTGCATGGGCCTGGCGCAGGCGCTGCAGGGCGAGCCCGGCGTATGGGCGCTGGCGGCCGACACCGACGGCATCGACGGCGTAGAGGACAACGCCGGCGCCCACGTGGCCCCGGACACCCTGTCCCGCGCCGGCGCGGCCGGCCTGCGCATCGCGGCGCACCTGGACCGCAACGATGCCTATGGCTTCTTCGGCGCCCTGGGCGACCTGGTGGTCACTGGCCCCACGCACACCAACGTCAACGACTTTCGTGCGCTATTGATTTTGTAGCTAAAGGCGCTTGTTCCATGAGCGCCGGCGGCCGATTCGGCCATGAAAAATGTCCGCTGTCAAGTCTTTAGTGCAGACAGACAGCACGATGAAAGGTCTTACGGGGCAATAGGTTAGACCAGATTTCAGCCTCCGCGTGCTCTTGCCGCTTTTTGAGCTAGGCGCCACATAGGCGCTTCGCGGTGGAAAGCTCAAGGGCACAGCAGCGAGCAAGGTCGCTGCATCCACATACCTTCGCGCGATGCAGGCGGCTTACCCCTACCTCAAGGCTAGCGGCGAAGGGCGCGTTATCTACTTCGGTTCGATGGCCGGTGTGGTCGGGCTGGTCGGCTACGGCCCTTACAACATGGCGAAGAGGCCATTCGCGCCCTGACCCGAACGGCTGCCCGCGAATAGGGTTGCGACAAGCTCACCGTGAACAACGTCCTGCCGGTCGCTGAAACGTGGGGTCCGGAAGTCAACGTGCCGGCGGCGACCAATGCCCTGGGTCGCTACGGTTCACCAGAAGAAGACACTGCCCCGGTCGTGCTGTTCCTCGCCAGCAAGGACAGCCAGTTCATTACCGGATCGAGCCTCACGCCCGTTGGTGGCTCCATCATCGACAGCGCCCGCTGATCTGTGGCCTCCTCGAAAAGGAAACGAGCATGGAAATTGTCCGCAGTCGCGGTGGTCAAGCCAAATGGAGGCAGACTTGGTCACCTGAAGGTGCGCGACAGAGCGGGCTGTTTAAGCCGAGCCTTTCGGAGGCGCGAGCGAAGTTCTTCGGCTACGGCGAAACGGTAACGCAGATGCCGAAGTTTCATCGCGTGTCACATTGAGGCGGTGGGAATACCGTGCGGATCTGGCGATGCCGAAAGGATCACCTGCTGCGATATCGCTGAACCACGTCCATTTAGGAAGTTGCGCAGCAAGGCTGGATTGTCCGGATGCGCGGCCTCGCGCATTGACACCTGCCCGGCGAGGACAGCGCGCTAGGCTAGGGCCTTGGGCAACCTCTCGAAGAAGCGAAACTCGCCTAGTTCGTCGAACACGTCGAAATAGCAGCCATAGTCCCGATCACTTCGGAGCCCTTGCCACGTAGCCGGCTCACGAGCGGTTCAACGAGGCCAGGATTTTGTCCCGGCACACTGTCAGGATTTCGTCAGCCAGCGGCGCATCGTCCGGGCATGCACGAGACAGCACGATGGCGCCGACCACATGCGCCAGCGCGTCGACGGCTTGCTCGCGCGACTGTCTGGCGTCGACTTCGTCCAACGCACTGTCCTCCCGGTTGAGTGCCGCCAGCAGGCACTCTATCCCCTCCGCGAAGCGCATTCGAACGGCTTCGGGCTGACGTGCGGCGTCCCCGCCCAGCGCCGCCATCGTGCATCCGGTGGACCGGCTGTCACGGTGCTCACGTGAGAGATACACCCGCACGAAGTCCCGCAGGTCCGCACCGGCGCTGAGCGCGGCGGTTTGCGCGATGCCACAGGCGGCCGACTCCGCCATCAGGTCCGCTTTGGATGCGAACTGCTTGTAGAAGCCCCCGTGGGTGAAACCGGCGGCCGCCATGAGATCGGACACGCCGACCCCGTCGTAGCCCCGTTCTCGAAACAACGCGGACGCTGTCTCGACAACGTGCGCCCGGTTGGCTTGTGCCTGCGCCTTGGTGACTTTCATGGTTCTGCCATCGTGGGTTCATGGGTGTGCGAGAGATCAACTATACATTGATGTCGATCATCATCAAAATATTGACTATTAAGATTACGAACGTCATCATAAAGGCTTTTTCAACACGACGAGTCGCTGCAACATGACCGAAAAGACACTGTTTGACGCTTACGCCCTGGGCGATTTGACCCTGGCCAACCGCATCGTCATGGGCCCGCTGACGCGCAATCGTGCGGGCGCCGGCCTAGTGCCGAGCGCGTTGGCCGCCACCTACTACGCCCAGCGCGCATCGGCTGGCTTGGTCATCACCGAGGCGACCCAGGTGTCGGCCCAGGCGCAGGGTTACCAGGACACGCCCGGCCTCTACACGCCCGAGCAGATCGCCGGTTGGCGCCAGGTCACCGATGCGGTGCATGCCAAAGGTGGCAAGATTTTCGTGCAGCTGTGGCATGTGGGCCGTGTCTCGCACGTGTCGGTGCAGCCCGGTGGCGCTGCGCCAGTGGCACCGTCGGCCATCCGCGCCCAGACCAAGACCTTCGTAAATAACGCTTTTGTCGACGTGTCCGAACCGCGTGCGCTGACGCTGGAAGAAATCCCGGACATCGTCGAGAGTTTCCGTCAGGCGGCGGCCAATGCCATCGCGGCCGGTTTCGATGGTGTGGAAGTGCACGGTGCCAACGGCTACCTGCTCGACCAGTTCCTGCGTGAAACCGCGAACGTCCGCACCGACGCCTACGGCGGCTCGGTCGAGAACCGTGCCCGGCTTCTGATCGAGGTGACCGCCGCAGTGGCCAAAGAGATTGGTGCCGAGCGCACGGGCGTGCGCATTTCCCCCGTGTCGCCGGCCAGCGGCATCGTGCCTTCTGCCAATGAGCAGGCCCAGTTCGACTACGTCGCGGAACAACTGAGTGCGCTGGGCATCGTCTACCTGCATGTGGTCGAAGGCGCGACCGGCGGCCCGCGCGATGCGACGCCGTTCGACTTCGATGCGCTGCGTAGCCGCTTCCAGCAGACCTACTTGGCCAACAACGGCTACACCCGCGATCTGGCTGAAACCCGCTTGCGGGAGGGAAAGGTCGATCTCGTCGCCTTCGGCCACGACTTCATCGCCAACCCCGACCTGGTCGAACGCCTGAAGACCGATGCCCCGCTGGCTCAGTTGAACCCGGCCACGCTCTATGGCGGTGGCGCTGCGGGCTACACCGACTATCCGGCGCTGTCCGCCTGAATTTCAGCAGCCCATTCACAGCACTTTTTGGAAGTCGATGCCATGAGCAACACCCACATCAGCGCACCCACCCAGTTCATCGAGGCCAACGGCGTACGTTTCGCCTATCGCCGCTTTGGCGCCGAGTCCGGCACGCCGCTGGTCTTCCTGCAGCACTTTCGCGGCGGCATGGACAACTGGGATCCCCTGGTCACCGATGGCCTCGGCCAGGGCCGCCCGGTGATCCTGGTCAATTACGCCGGCGTGGCCAGTTCCGGCGGCGCGCCCGCCACCACCGTCGATGGCATGGCCGATGGTATCGCCGATTTTGTCCAGGCGCTCGGCCTGCCGCAGGTGGACGTGCTGGGCTTTTCCATCGGTGGCTTCGTGGCGCAGAGCTTAACGCACCGCTATCCGGGCCTGGTACGCCGCCTGGTCCTGGTCGGCACGGGCCCGCGTAATGGGGAGGCCAACCCGGACAAGCGGGTGATGCAGGTGGCCGGCAATCCCGTACCGAGCGAGGATGATTTCCTGTACCTCTTCTTCTCGCCTTCCGAGGCCAGCCAGGCTGCAGGCCGTGCATTCTGGAAGCGCCGGCACGAGCGCCAGGACCAGGACCCGCCGTCCTCCGTCGAGGTCCTGAAAGCCCAGTTCGCCTCCATCATCGATTGGACGCAGCCGCGCGGCGAGCGTTACGCGTACCTGAAGGAGATTGGCCAGCCCACGCTGGTGGTCAACGGCCACAACGACATCATGGTGCCCAGCATCAACGCATTCACGCTGCAGCAGCACATTCCCAATGCGCAACTGCTTCTTTACCCCGACTCGGGGCACGGTTCGCAGTTCCAGTATCCCGAATTGTTCGTCGCCCACACGGCGCTGTTCCTGGACTCGCCGGCCGCCGCGTCCTGACCGGGTCACAGCGACCTCCCTCCACTTCTACCTCCTGGCGCAACCACCGTTGCGCCAGCTTTCCCGACACTGCCAGGAACCAACCATGACCATACTGCCCACGGTCCTCATCACCGGCGCCTCCACCGGCATCGGCGCCGCCTATGCCGAGCGTTTTGCACGCCGAGGCCACGACCTGGTGCTGGTCGCGCGTGACCAAGCACGGCTGGAAACGCTCGCGGCGCGCCTGCGCCAAGAAACCGGCGCTGCGGTCGACATCCTTGTCGCCGATCTGACCCAGCCCGGCGACTTGGCTGCCGTCGAAAAGCGTTTGCGCGAGGACGCCCGGATTGGCACCCTGGTCAACAACGCCGGGGCCGCGCTGTCCGGTCCGTTCATCGACCAGCGGACAGACGACGTCGCTCGCCTGGTCGCCCTCAACACCACCGCGCTGGTCAGGCTATCCAGTGCCATCGCCCCGCGTCTGGTGCAGGCCGGCCAAGGTGCCATCATCAACATCAGCTCCGTGGTCGGCCTGGCGCCTGAGTTCGGCATGTCGGTCTACGGCGCGACCAAGGCCTTCGTGCTATTCCTGTCCCAGGGGCTGAGCCTCGAACTCTCGCCCAAGGGCGTCTACGTCCAGGCGGTGTTGCCTGCAGGAACCCGTACCGAGATTTGGGAGCGTGCCGGCATCCCCGTCAACGCGATGTCCGACTTCATGGGCGTTGACGAGTTGGTGGATGCCGCGCTGCTCGGCTTCGACCGCCGTGAACTCGTGACGATCCCGCCGCTGCAGGACGGCGCCCACTGGGAGGCGCTGAACAAGGCCCGCCAGACGCTGATCGGAGACATCCGGCAGGCGCAGGTGGCAGAGCGCTATCGCACCACGAACTGAACCGCATGCGAGATTCGCCACCATGAACAAACAAGCCAGCAACACACCCGGCGGAGCCCCGTCACACGAATGGACGCGCCGCGGCTTCGTCGCCATGGCCGCAGCCGGCGTGACCTCAATTGCCGCATCCGTACCCGCTGTCGCACAGCCGCAGACGGGTTCCACCGCCAACGCAGCGCCCGAGCCGGGCGCTTCGTTGCTGCAGGTGACCAAACATACGCCTCAACTCTGGCGGATCACGGTCAGAAACCCACCCTTCAACCTCGTCGTGCCAGAGCTGGTATCTGCCTTGCACGCCCTGGTGCTGGAACTCGAACGCGACCCCAGCGTGCGGGTCGTGGTGTTCGACAGCATGGTCGAGGGCTACTTCATCAATCACTTCGACTTGGCCAAAGCAAAGGACTTCCCCGTATTGCCGGGCACGCCTGCCATGTCCACCTGGACCGACCTGGTGCTGCGCCTGAGCAAACTGCCGGTCGTCAGCATTGCCAGCGTTCGCGGGCGCACCCGAGGCGGCGGCAATGAGTTCGCACTGGCCTGCGACCTGCGTTATGCCAGCATCGAGAAGGCTTTCTTCGGCCAACCCGAAGTCGGCACGGGCATCTTGCCGGGCGGCGGCGGCACTGAGCGCCTGCCGCGCCTGGCAGGCCGCGACCGCGCCCTGGAGGTCATCCTGAGCAGCCAGGACTACGGCGGTGCCGATGCCGAGCGCCTGGGCATGGTCACCCGCGCGCTCCCTGACGCCGAACTCGATGCCTTTGTCGACGCACTGTCGCAGCGGCTGGCCAGCTTCGACAAACAGGCTCTGGCAGGCGCCAAGGCACAGGTCAATCGCGCCACGCTGCCACCGGACGGCGACTTGCACGCCGCCTACGCCGAATACAGCCAGTCGCTGGCCTGGCCGGGTTTTCAGGCGCAGCGGCCCCGCATGGGGCAACTTGCTGCCCAGCACGGCCCCGCTGAGCTTGAGCGTCGCCTGGGGCACTACATCGGTCAATCCAAGCAGTTGAAGTGAGCGTTTCGGCCAGGACAACCGCGCAAATGCCCTCAGTCACCGTCCCGATTTTCCAGAAACCTCCACCCATCTGACCCGGAGAAGAACCATGTCTTACCTTTCACGCGCCAGCCTGTGCCTGCTCGCGCTGTCTGCAGCGCTGCTGTCCGCCTGCGCCACGGCCGACAAGCCGTCGACGACCGCGCGCACCACCACCAGCGCAACGACCACGCAAAACGCCACATGGAAAACCGTGCCCACGCAGTTCATCACGGTCGACGGGATGGACTATGCCTACCGTGAGTTGGGGCAGCACAGCGGCACGCCGGTGATCTTCCTGGTGCACCTGGCAGCCGTGCTGGACAACTGGGATCCGCGTTTGGTGGATGGCATTGCAGCCACGCACCACGTCATCGCCTTCGACAATCGCGGCATCGGCGCCAGCACCGGCAAGCCGGCCGACACCATCGAACAGATGGCCGACGACGCCATTTCATTCATCCAGGCCAAGGGCTTCACGCAGGTCGATCTGCTCGGCTTCTCGATGGGCGGCATGATCGCCCAGGAGATCGTGCTGAAGGAGCCGCAACTGGTGCGCAAGCTCATCCTGGCAGGGACGGGACCCGCAGGGGGGCCGGGCATCAGCACGGTGGCGGGCGTGGCGAATTACGACCTGATGCGCGCGATCTTCACCGGCCAGGATCCCAAGCAGTACCTGTTCTTCACGCGCACACCCAACGGCATCGCGGCCGGCAGGAATTTCCTCGGCCGCCTGCAGGAGCGTACGGACAACCGCGACAAGGAGATCTCGGTGCGGGCGTATCTGGCCCAGCTCCGTGCCTTGAAGGCGTGGGGCCGGAAACCAGCGCAGGATCTCTCCGTGGTGACGCAACCCGCGCTCGTGGCCAACGGCGATCATGATCGCATGGTCCCGATCGAAAACACCTACGACCTGGCCAAGCGCTTGCCGAACAGTGAACTGATCGTCTATCCCGACGCTGGGCACGGCGGCATTTTCCAGTTTCACGAGGACTTCGTGCCTCGGGCACTCGCGTTCCTGGCGAAATGACTTGGCAACCCGAGGAACGGACAATGACCGACAGCCATATCACTGCACAGACCCGCCACGTCGAGGTCGATGGCGCCCGGTTCGCCTACCGCCGCTGGGGCAACACTGCCACCGCGCAGCCGCCCCTGCTGATGCTGCAGCACTTCCGTGGCGGCATGGACCACTGGGACCCGTTGATGACGGATGGCCTAGCTCAAGGCCGCGAGGTCATCCTTTTCAACGGCCGAGGCGTCGCATCCTCCACGGGCACGCCGCGCACGCGCATCGAGGACATGGCCGACGACGCAGCCGCAGCCGTTCATGCGCTCGGCCTGGAAAAGATCGACGTGCTGGGCTTTTCGCTCGGCGGCTTCCAGGCGCTGGACCTGACCTGGCGCCATCCGGACCTGGTGCGCAAGCTGATGCTGCTGGGCACCGGTCCGCGAGGCGGCGATCCCGAGATGGAACCCAAGGCCCTGACCACGGCGCCGCGCCCGATGCCGGTCTTCGAGGATTTCGAGTACCTGTTCTTCGGGCGCTCCGAGAAGGCCAGGCAGGCGGCACGTGCGTTCTGGGAGCGCCGCCACGCGCGCGCCGACCAGGATCCGCCCTCCTCGCAGGCGGTGGCCGCCGCGCAGATCGAAGCCAACATGCACTACCTGCCGCGCGTGTCGGAAGACGACCCGTTTGCCTACCTGCGCACGATCCACCAGCCGACCTTCATCCTGAACGGCGTGCACGACGTGATGGTGCCCACCGTCAACTCCTTCTACATGGCGCGCAACTTCCCCAATGCGCAGTTGTTCATCTACCCCGATGCAGGGCACGGTGCGCAGTTCCAGTACCCGCAGCGCTTCCTGCACCACGCCGTGCACTTCCTCGGCGAACAAGGGTGACGACCATGCTCAAGTTCAAATTCCTGCTGTGGATGCTCACGCAACTGTTGCAACGCCAGATCAAGACCAACCCCGATTGCGCCCGCTACGTCGCCGGCAAGGATCTGGTGTTCCAGATCCGCACCGAGGCCGGCGTCGGCCGGACCTTCTTCCTCCGCGACGGCGCCATCCGCTCCGTGGCCGGACTCGTGGACCAGCCGCGGTTCACCTTCAGCTTCAAGGACGCCGGCACGGGTTTCGCGACGCTGTCGGCCAAGGACAGCCAGGGGGCCTTCCTGCGTGCACTGGGCAACCAGGACCTGGTCATCCACGGCGACTTCCTGGAGGTCATGTGGTTCCAGCGCCTTACCGCGTTCCTGCAACCTCCGAAGAAGCCCTCACCGTACGAACGCACCGCGTTTTGACGACGCATTCTTTTCGATGCTTTCGCCCTGACCCGCAGCCTATCGAGATGCCCATGGATTCGAACCCGCTCAACCAGCCCCTGCAACTGCCCAACGGCAGCGTGCTGCGCAACCGCCTGGCCAAGGCGGCGATGAGCGAAACGCTGGGTACCTATGACAACCGGCCAACGCAGGAACTGGTGCGGTTGTACCGGCGCTGGGCCGCGTCGGGACTGGGCTTGATAGTGACCGGCAACGTGATGATCGACCGCCGCGCGCTCGGCGAACCAGGCAACGTGGTGATCGAAGACGATTCGGACCTGCCCGTGCTGCAGCAATGGGCGCAAGCGGCCACCGACCAGGGCGCGGCGATCTGGGCGCAGCTCAACCATCCCGGCAAGCAGTCGACCAAGGGCTTGAACGCTTACAACCTCGCGCCATCGGCCGTGCCCTTCCGCGAGGACATGGCGGCGTTCTTCGAGACGCCGCGCGAAGCCACGCCGGCCGAGATGCAGGACATCATCGCGCGCTTCGGGCGTAGCGCGGCCATCTGCAAGCAGGCAGGATTCAGTGGCGTGGAGATCCACGGGGCGCACGGTTATTTGGTCAACCAATTCCTTTCGCCGCACCACAACCGCCGCACCGACGAATGGGGCGGCAGTGCCGAGAAGCGGCGGCGCTTCGTGCTGGCGGTCTATGAGGAGATTCGACGCCAGGTCGGGCCGGACTTCGCCGTGGCGATCAAGCTCAATTCGGCCGACTTCCAGCGCGGTGGCTTTACGGAGGAAGAGTCGATCGAGACGATCCACGCGCTGGTGGAGGCAGGCATCGACCTGATCGAAATCTCCGGTGGTACCTACGAGGCGCCGGCCATGAGCGGCGCGATGCAGGCGCCGAAGAAGGCTTCCACTGCTTCCCGCGAGGCTTACTTCCTCGCATTCGCCGAGAAGGTGCGCGCCGCCGTAGCGGTGCCGCTGATGGTGACAGGCGGGTTCCGTACCGTTGCCGGCATGAACGCCGCCCTGCGCGCTGGCGCGCTCGACGTGGTGGGCCTGGCGCGGCTGTTGGCGATCGATCCCGACGCGCCTGCGGCATTGCTCCAGGGACGCGACAGCGACCAGCAGGTGCGCCCCATCCGCACTGGTCTGAAGGCAGTCGACCGCATGGGCATCATGGAGGTGCTGTGGTACACGCGCCAGCTCAAGCGCATCGCCAAAGGACAAGCCCCCCGGCCCGATGAGAGCGGACTAGCGGCTTTCCTGAAATCCGCCCTCCACAGTGGCTGGGGCACATTCCGTACGCGGCGCCTGCGGGCGCGCGGTTAAGCAAGGGCAAGACTTTGCAACGCAAACGTGACCTACCCAACGACGGCGCCGCACCCCAAGGCCGGTCGTCGAGGAAATCCAAGGAATCGACGCATGCCCGCATCGTCGAAGTCGGAGCGCGCGCAATCCGTCGCCACGGCTTCGACGGCATCGGAATTGCCGACATCATGAAACTGGCCGGACTCACGCACGGCGGCTTCTACGCCCACTTCCCTTCGCGCGAGGCGATGCTGGCCGAGCTGATCGACCGTGCAGGCGCTGAAGTGGTCGATACCTTCCTGTGCATCACGCAGACAGCGCCTGCAGGCCATGGGCATCGGGCCTTGTTGGAGGCTTATCTTTCCGACGCACACGTGCGTGACCCAGCGCATGGATGCCCGGCCGCGGCGCTGGGCACGGAGATACCGCGCCAATCGCCCACGGTGCGGCGCGCCGCGACTGGGCGCATCAAAGCACTATTGGACATCGTCGCGCGCCACGCACCCGATGCGGGCAGTCAGGCGTCGCGCGAGCGCGCGTTGGCGACTGCTGCCACGATGATTGGAGCGGTGGTATTGGCTCGCGCCGTCGACGAACCCGTACTGTCCGACGCGATCCTTCACGCCGCGCGACACCGTCTCGTCGTCGTGCCATGAAAGGCACGCTCTTTTTTGCCCGACGACATGATGATCGACATATGACCCCCGACCACAAGGAGAGACGACCATGACATTCAAGGCACTGCTGAGCCGCAAAAGCGGCGATGCGATCACCACCTCGCTCGTCGATTTCGACGAGACCGAACTCATGCCAGGTGACGTCACCGTCGCCATCGACTACTCGACGTTCAACTACAAGGACGCCTTGGCGCTCAGTGGCCGATCACCGGTGATCCGCCAGTTTTCGCTGATCCCTGGCATCGACTTCGCCGGCACGGTGGAATCGTCGTCGCACCCCGGCTTTGCGATCGGCGAGCGCGTGGTCGCCAACGGCTGGGGGCTGAGTCAGACCCACCATGGTGGTTTCGCGCAGAAAGCGCGCGTGCCGGGGGACTGGCTGATCAAGCTTCCACCGGTACTTTCGACGCGGGATGCCATGGCCGTTGGCACGGCGGGCTACACGGCCATGCTGTCCGTGCTTGCGCTGGAGCATGCTGGTGTGACGCCGGACAGGGGTGACGTGCTGGTGACGGGAGCGGGTGGCGGTGCCGGCTCCGTGGCCATCGCCTTGCTGTCCCAGCTCGGGTATCGGGTCGTGGCCTCGACGGGGCGTCTTGAAGAGACCGCCTATCTGCAAGCGCTGGGCGCCGCCGAGGTGATCGACCGTCGCACGTTGTCCGAGGCGGGCGCGCCCATCGCCAAGGAGCGCTGGGCAGGAGCCATCGACTCGGTGGGCAGCCACACGTTGGCCAATGTTCTGGCACAAACGCGCTACCGCGGTGCCGTCGCTGCTTTCGGTCTTGCGCAGGGTGCCGATTTGCCCGGCTCGGTATTGCCTTTCATCCTGCGCAACGTGACGCTTGCCGGCATCGACTCGGTCAATGCGCCTCGCGAGGCGCGGGAAGATGCCTGGGCGCGTCTGGCCCGCGATCTGGACTTGGGCAAGCTCGCACGTGCCACGCAGGTGGTGGGGCTGGCAGACGTCCTGAATCTTTCGGCACCGGTTCTACAAGGCCAGGTGCGTGGTCGCACGGTCGTGGATGTCAATGGATGAGCTGCCGGGGTGGCAACTCCATAGGGCCACACATCGCTCTCTTTTCAGTTCCTTCGAACTTCCATTAACACCCATGAGGCCTACCATGAAAGCGCTCACCTTCAAACGCTACGGCAAATCGCCCGACATCGGATTCACCGACATCGCCGTTCCCACACTCCAGCCCGACGAGATGCTCGTCGAGGTGCATGCGGTGGGCTTGAATCCGATCGACAACATGATTCCCACCGGCATGTTCAAGGCCGTGCTGAAATTCGATCTGCCCGCCACCATGGGCAGCGACCTGGCCGGCGTGGTGAAGCAGGTCGGCGGCCGTGTGACGCGATTCAAGCCGGGCGATGCCGTGTTTGCCTGCCTGTTCGATCTCGGCAAAGGCTCACTCGCCGAGTTCGCGGTGGTGCCTGAACACGCGGCGGCTCCCAAACCGAGCAAGCTGGATTTCGTTCAGGCAGCCTCCGTCCCCATGGTGGGGCTGACTTCGTGGCAAGCCATGAAGGAGCGCGCAAAGCTGCAAAGAGGCCAGAAGGTCTTCGTCCCGGCGGGATCGGGCGGCATCGGCACCTTCGCGATCCAGTTGGCCAAGCACATGGGGGCCAAGGTCGGAACCTCCACCAGCACTTCCAATGTGCAGTTGGTCAGTGAGCTTGGTGCCGACGAAGTGGTCGACTATAAGAAGCAGCAGTTCGAGAAAGTGCTGCGCGGCTACGACATGGTGCTCGGTACCCTCCGAGGCGACGAGATCGAGAAGTCCGTGGGCATTTTGAGATCCGGCGGCAAGATCGTCTCGCTCATCGGGCCTCTGGACGCACAGTTTGCGCGCGCGCGTGGGCTGAACTTCGTTCTGCGGTTCGTGTTCAGTTTGATGAGTCGCAAGATCAAAGGGCTGGCTGCCAGAAAGGGCGTCGACTACTCGTTCCTCTTCGTGCGACCTGATGGTAAGCAACTGAGTGAAATCAGCGATTTGCTGGAATCGGGACAGATTCGACCGGTCATCGACAGGGTGTTTCCCTTCGAACAGGCCAAGGAAGGTTTGGAATACCTGGCGCAGGGTCGAGCCAAAGGAAAAGTGGTCGTTCGGTTGAAGTGATGCCTAGCGAATCCTGCCGGCCATGAGCTACGGCTTGGTCGGCGCGGCCTTGAATTTGGCCGATCTCCTAAATCCCGATCCCCGGTTATGAAGGCTTCGAGCATGTGCGAGATGGGCCTGCTCGCCTGCGCTACGCCGCTGCGGTTGCAGCGACACATCAGCGCGCCGAGTACGGCGACCGACAGGTCGCCGGCGAGGGTGGCCCGCGTGCGCCGGCTTGCCAGTTTCCCTGGGCATCTCCTCGCGCCGTTGTGTGGGGGTCAGGCAATAACCTTAGGCGCCACACCCTCGGCCCAAGGGATCGGCGTCCGCGCCGGCGCCAAGGCGACGGGGCTGCTCACCTTATCGAGCCGCCCGACCTGTTCGGCTGACAGCGTGAGCGATAGAGCTCCCAGATTGTCCGCCAGTTGCTCTGGCGACCGGGGCCCGATGATTGGTACGGAACCGTGGGTGCCTGCCCAAGCAATCGCGACTTGACCCGGTGTCGCGCCGAGTTCTCCGGCGATGGCAATCACCGTGTTGAGCACATCAGTGCGCTGCGCGGAGTTCTCGGGCTGGAACACCTTGCCGCCAAAGCCCTCCGCTCGGCCTTTCTCGCCCTTGCGGTACTTGCCGGTCAGCATGCCACCTCCCAGCGGCGACCAGGTGACGATGCCGAGGCCTAAGGCATGCGACGCCGGGAACAGGTCGACCTCGGCTTCGCGCCGGACCAGGCTGTGCTCGAACTGCGCGGCCGCGATCGGAACGGCCCTGCTAAGTTCGGCCAGCGTCACCGCACGGGCCAAACGCCAGGCCGGGAAGTTCGAGAGGCCTGCATAGAGGATCTTGCCGGCGCGCGCCAAGTCCTCGAAGCCTCGGACGATCTCCTCCGTGGGCGTAACACCATCGGGCCAATGTACCCAGTAGATGTCGATCCGGTCGGTTCTCAGCCGCTTCAGGCTCGCCTCCAGCGAGGCGATCATGGCCTTGCGGCTGTTGCCAATGACCAACTGGTTGGCGTTGGGGTCGGCGCCACGGGTGAACTTGGTAGCCAGCACGAAGTTGTCTCGCCGGCCCTCCAGCAAGGTACCAAGCAACTCCTCGGATTGTCCGAATTGGTAGACGTCGGCCGAATCGATGAAGTTGCCGCCAGCCTCAGCATAGGCATTGAAAATGCTCGTGCTGACATCGGGATCGGCACCGTAGCCCCAGCCGGTTCCAAAGTTTCCCGTGCCAAGTGATACCTGTGACACCTTGAGGCCGGTACTGCCAAAGGCGGTGTATTTCATAGATTTCTCCAATGGTGAGGAACAAGCGCGGCATGCTGGCACTACGACCCAGGGCGGCAGGGAACCAAGACGTTGCCTACCGAAATCTGCACGGGCTCGCCGTCTTGATTGAGCGTGGTGGTGCGCAGTTTGACCAGCCCCTGTTCGGGCCTGGATTTCGATGGACGCACTTCCAGCACTTCGCTTTCAACGCGCAGCTCGTCGCCTGGTCGCAACGGCCGCGGCCAACGCAGCTCATCGAAGCCCGCGCCGACGATGCCACCTGCAGGCTTGAACTCACTGTCCACAAGCAGTCGCATCGTCACGGCGGCGGTGTGCCAGCCACTGGCGGCCAGGCCGCGGAAGATTGAAGCAGCGGCAGCCGCTTCGTCGAGGTGGAAAGGCTGGGGATCGAATTCAGCGGCGAAAGTCCTGATGCGGTCATCCTCGATGCGTATGCGCGTGGTGCCGTTGAATCGCTGGCCCGGCGCGATGTCGTCAAGATAGAGGGGCATGGAGGTGTCCTTTCAGAGCGCTTCGAGCGCGAGCGCAATGCCTTGGCCGCCACCGATGCACAGCGTCACGACGCCACGCTTGATGCCATCACGGCGCATCGAATGCAGCAGGCGCGTGGTCAGCACCGCACCTGTCGCCCCGATGGCGTGGCCGTGGGCGATCGCGCCGCCTTCGACGTTGACGACATCCTCCGGTAGTCCCAGCTCGCGCAGGCAGGCCAGCGCGATCGCGGCGAAGGCCTCGTTGATCTCGATGCGCTCGATGTCCGTATGCCGCCACCGCGCGCGCTCCAGCGCGAGCTTGACGGCGGGGATCGGGCCGAGTCCGAACAGGCCCGGCTCGACGGCCGCCACCGCGTGGGAGACCAGTCGCGCCCACGGGCGCAGCCCGTGCTTCTCGGCGAAGCCGCGTTCGGCCACGATCATGGCCGACGCGCCGCTGTTGAGCCCCGGTGCGTTGCCTGCGGTGATGGTGCCGTCCTTGCGGAATGCAGGCTTGAGCTTGGCGAGCGTCTCAACCGTCGTCTCCGGCCGATTGGCTTCATCCCTCGCGAAGTTCACCGGCCCCTTGCGGCTGGCCAGTTCAACCGGGACGATTTCCTCGTCGAACTTCCCTTCGGCCTGGGCGGCGCTAAAGCGCTGCTGCGAACGCGCCGCCCAACGGTCCTGGTCCTCGCGTGTGATCGCGAACTGAGCCACCAGGTCCTCGGTGTGCCAACCCGAGTGCTGACCGCTGAACGCATCGTTGAGGCCGTCGCGCAGCAAACTGTCGAGCATCTGCGCATCGCCCATGCGGTTGCCCCAACGTGCGCCCGGAGCCAGATAGGGTGCCTGGTCCATGTTCTCCATGCCTCCGGCGATCACCGCGCGGGCATGGCCGGCCGCGATTTCGAGCGCCGCGCTCGCGATGCCCTGGGCGCCCGAGCCGCACACGCGGTTGACGGTCAATGCCGGCACGCTCACCGGCAGTCCGCCGCCGATGGCGGCCTGGCGCGCGGGGTTCATCCTGGCGCCGGCCTGGATCACCTGGCCGAGCACCACGGCATCGATGGCGTCGGGCGCGAGCGCTGCGCGGCGCAGGGTTTCGCGGACCACCACCGCACCCAGCGCGGGTGCCGGCGTGTCTTTCAGCGCACCGCCAAAGGTGCCGATCGCTGTGCGGACGGGCGAGCAAAGAACGATGTCGGTTTGGGCCATGAGAGTCTCCAGAAAAACGATGACGGCGGCTTTCAAGCCGCGTCGCGAGAAACTGCGTGATCGAAGATCAGGCAGGTCGTGGTGGCGTGCGCGTAGATCTTTCCGTCCGGGCCGACGATCTGGCCGTCGGCCACAGCGACCTGGCGCCCGGCGTGAATCAACTTGCCTTCGGCGCGCACCAAGGGCACATCCGTATTGAGAGCGCGCAGCATGTTCACCTTGAGTTCCAGGGTCGTGAAGCCCTTTCCCGCGGGTAAGGTCGAATGGACTGCACAGCCCAGGGCCGAGTCGAGCAGCGTGGCGAACCAGCCGCCATGCACGGTGCCCAGCGGGTTGTAGTGGCGCCGGTCCGGCCGCCCCTGGAAGACCGCGATCCCCGGCTCGATGTGAATCCCGAGGATGTCGGCCGTCTCGTTGATCGGCGGAGGTGGCAGCTCGCCAGCGAAGATCGCCTCGAACATCTCCATGCCTGAGCGGCCGAAGACCTTGCCCCTGGGCTCTGCACCTGGCGCACTCTGGCGTGCGCGCACACGCGCTTAGTCCGCTTCCCATTGAGCGACGATTTCATCGACTTGCATCCGCTACCGCCTTTTCTCCAATTAATTGCATATACAACAATTGTAGGTACAATATATCACATGAAGACCACCGCCAAGCCTCAAGGCTGCACGAATCTCAAGCTGCGCCAGCTCACGCGCGTGGTGACGCGCCACTACGACCGCTTTGCCAGTGAGACGGGCCTGAAGAACACGCAGTACGCATTGCTGTCGCACGTCGTCGGCCTCGGACCT
This sequence comes from Acidovorax sp. FG27, assembly GCF_040365715.1. Classification (NCBI taxonomy): domain Bacteria; kingdom Pseudomonadati; phylum Pseudomonadota; class Betaproteobacteria; order Burkholderiales; family Comamonadaceae; genus Acidovorax; species Acidovorax sp. FG27. Next base: position 430,816 of record NZ_BAABVY010000002.1, on the reverse strand, counting down.
ATCCGCCCGGGTGACCTGGCCAAGCGGATGCACATGGACGCTTCGACATTGACACGCAACTTGCAGCCGCTGGTGGCGCAGGGGTGGTTGAAGATCGGCGCCGGCAACGATGCCCGCAGCCGTCATGTCGAAGCGACCGAGGCCGGACGAGCGAAGCGAGCCGAGGGGCAGCGCGCGTGGAAAGCGGCGCAGGTGGCGCTCAACGAGCGGCTTGGCATCGAGCGCGTTGCCGCGTTGCACGAACTACTTGAAGCCTGCATCGAACGCCTGGACGACGACGGCGAAGGCGCCACCGACGACGAAACCGAATTGACTGGCAGCGGCGTTCGCCACACACGACCTCTGAGATAACCGCATGATGCAAGAGCAAACATCCGCGCCGTTCCAGCCCGCACGGAAGGAACCGGCCAAGGTCGCGGCCAGGTCTTCGGCCGGCTGCTGGCCGCAAGCGGTCAGCAGTACGGCCAGCAGGACACCAATCCCGTAATACTCGTCTGTGGTCAGGTGCTTGCCGGGATGGCGCGGCGACGGCAGGACGTAGGGCATGCCTTCCCGGCGCGGCGCTTTCGAAAGCAGCCGGTAAGCTTCCTCGCTCAAGGGCTTGGACATGCCACCGGTCTTGCTGTCAGGCCAAACCACGCGCCGGTTCTCCAAGTCCACCCAGGTCCATTCGAACGCGACGATTTCGGAGCGACGACCGGCGAACTCGAACTGCAGGCGGATCGCCAGCGGGATGACGTAGTTCTCCAGCCCCTCGGCCTCGATCCGGTCGAGGTGCCGGAACAGCTTGCCCATGTCCTCGTCGCTGATGAGGTGGGTCGCCTTGCCATTGGGGAACATCGGCACGTGACGGCACGGATTCGTGCCGTCGGGCCGGTAGCCCCACACTTCGGCCAAGTTGAACATCGTGCGCATGACGCTGAACGCGCGGTTCGCCTCGGCGGGCTTGTGGGCCATCTTCTTCATCGCGCCGGCCACGTCTGGCCGCTTCACGTCTTGCACCTTCATGCGGCCCAGCATCGGAACGATGCAACGGTCGATTACGCCTTGATAGCCTCGGCGGGTGCTGGGCTTGTTGCGCTGCTTGGAGTGATCCTCCATGAACTTTGCGCACAGTTCCTTGACCGTGGGCGCCTTGCGCGCCTCGGCCTTATCGGCGCCGGGATCACCGCCCCGGCGGACCTGGGCCAGCCATTCTTGAGCCAGCGAGCGGGCTTGGTCGATCGTCAGCTCGCCGTAGAGGCCCAAGGCCGGCTTGCGCCGCTCGCCGGCATTGGTCCGGTACTGCAGCATGAAGACCTTGCGACCCGCCGGTGTAACCTTGCACAGGAAGCCGGGGACCAAGGTGTCGCGCAGTTCGATGGCCTGCGCCTGGGGTTGTGCCGCATCGACAGCGGACTTGGTGAGTTTGATTTTTGCCATGATGACTCCTTGAACGACCCCGGTTTCCAAGGGCCACGTGGGAGCCACGCGACAGGGAACTGGGTCAAGTTTCGGAAAGCACCGGCATATGTTGAACTCGCCTAAGTCCTTGATAAACCTGTTGTATCTGGCTGCGGCGTAGTCCAGCGAAGTCCGGTGCTGGAGTCATCCTGAAATGAAAAAACCCGCTGGCTGTGCGGTCAGCGGGTGGGGTGGGCCAAGGCGCGGCGGCTGCCGCGCCTCGCGGCCGGTCAGTAACCCAGGGTTTTGCCGTCGGGATTGCGCGGGTCCGAGTAGCCATACAGCGCGTCGCCCCGCAGCTGGATGGTCTGCGTGCGCCCCATCGAGGCCTTGAGCTGCACGTTGTGGCCACGTGCCTTCAGCAGCGCGATGGTGTCGGGCGAGAGGCCCTTTTCGATGCGCAGCTCGTCCGGCGTCCACTGGTGGTGCACGCGCGGCGTGCTGGCGGCTTCGGCCGGATTCATGCCGAAGTCGATCACGTTCACCACGGTCTGCAGTACGGTGGTGATGATGCGGGCGCCGCCCGGGCTGCCCGTCACCAGCACCGGCTTGCCGTCCTTGAGCACCATGGTGGGCGTCATCGACGACAGGGGGCGCTTGCCGGCGGCCACCGCGTTGGCGTCGCCGCCCACCAGGCCGTAGGCGTTGGCCACGCCGGGCTTGGCCGAGAAGTCGTCCATCTCGTTGTTGAGCAGGATGCCCGTGCCCTTGGCGACGATGCCGCTGCCGAAGTTGGTGTTGAGCGTGTACGTCACCGCCACCGCATTGCCGGCCTTGTCCACCACCGAGTAGTGCGTGGTCTGGTCGCTTTCATAGGGCTGCGGCTTGCCGGGCTTGATGCTTCTGCCCGAACGTGCGGCGTTGGGGTCGATGGTCTTGAGCAGCTCGTTCGCGTAGGCCTTGGAGGTCAGCCCCTTCAGCGGAATCTTCACGAAGGCGGGGTCGCCCAGGTATTCGGAGCGGTCGGCGTAGGCCAGCTTCATGCTCTCGGCCAGGTAGTGGATGGTCTGCGCGCTGTTGGCGCCCCATTGCGCCAGCGGCAGGGGTTCCAGCATGTTCAGTATCTGCACTAGGTGCGGGCCGCCGGAGGAGGGCGGCGGCATGGTGACGATCTGGTAGCCGCGGTAGGTGCCGGTGGTGGGCGTGCGCTCCACCACCTGGTAGTCGCGCAGGTCCGCCAGCGTGACGGCGCCGGCATGCGGCGCGGTCTCGGCCGCGATCTTCTGGGCAATCGCGCCCTGGTAGAAGGCGCGTGCGCCCTGCTGGCCGATCAGGCGCATCGAGGCCGCCAGATCCTTTTGCACCAGCGTGTCGCCGGCTTTGAGCGGCTCGCCGTTCTTCCAGAAGATGGCGCGGGTGGCGGGCCACTGGCCCATGTTCTTCTTTTCCTGCTGCAGGATCTTGGCCAGCGTCTCGCTGACCGGGAATCCCTTGTCCGCCAGCGCGGCGGCCGGGGCGATCACCTTGGCCAGCGGCATCGTGCCCCAGCTCTTCAAGGCGTGTTCCATGCCCGCCACGGTGCCAGGCACGCCGATGGCGTAGTGCGTGTAGAGCGACTTGCCGTCCACCACCTTGCCGCTCGCGTCCAGGTACATGTCGCGGGTGGCACCCTTGGGCGCGATCTCGCGGAAGTCGAGCGCGATGTTCTTGCCGGTCTTGGCGTCGTGCACCACCATGAAGCCGCCGCCGCCCAGGTTGCCCGCGTTGGGCAGCGCCACCGCCAGCGCGAAGCCGATGCCCACAGCCGCGTCCACCGCGTTGCCGCCGGCCTTCAGGATGTCCAGGCCGATCTTCGAGGCCAGTTCCTGCTCGGTCGCCACCATGCCGTTGCGCGCGACGACCGGGTGGAAGACGTCCATGTCGAAGTCGTAGGCCGCGCTGGCCGCCTGGGCCGCCGCAGTCTGCTGCACGGCGGCCGGGGCGGCTGCCACGGCCGGTGCGGCGGGTGCGGGCGCAGCGGCGGGGCGCGGGTCTGCCGCCGGCTGCACTACGGCGGCCTGGGGCGCGGCAGGGGCCTGTGCGGACGTGCCGCAGGCGGTCAGGCTGGCAAGGGCCAGCGCAAGGCTGCTGGCCAGCAGCGTAGGGCGAAGTCGCATGGGAAGGGTCTCCTCGGTGATCGGGTCGTTGTTGGATGCGGGGCCGCCGCCATCGAACACGGCCGCCGCAGAACCCGCGAGGAGTTTAGGGCAACGCTGAACAAGCCCTTCGCGCGCGGCGCATCTCTGCCGGGGGCGGTCTGCTGCGTTGCCAATCCTCGCAATAGCTGCGGCTATTGCTGCGGTTGGCGCCTTGCAGCCCATCCCCCGAGCAGAGCGCGCCGCATTGCGGGGACTTGTTCAGCGTTGCCTTAGGCCGGGCTTCACGAGCCCCGGCGGATTGCTGCACTTGGTTACGTCGCTGTCCGCGGTGCTGCAAGCTGCGCAGCGCGGTCCGTTCCGGTGCGTCAGGCCAGCAGGTCGCTCAGCGCCCGCGCGATCACCTTGGTCGCACGGCGCAGGTCTTCCAGGTCCAGGCGCTCGTCGGCACGCTTGGCGTGCGATTCCAGCACGGTGCGCGGGCCGGCGCCGTAGATCACGCCGGGAATGCCGGCCTCGCCGTAGAGGCGCACGTCGGTATAGAGCGGCGTGCCCATGGCGGGCATGGGTTGGCCGAAGAGGGCCTCGCCGTGGCGCTGGATGGCGCTCACCAGCGGCGCGTTGCCGGCCAGCGGCTTCATCGAGTTGGCCAGCAGCAGGCGCTTGATCTCCACCGTGATGCCGGACTTGGCGGCGGCCGCCTCGGCGATCACGCGGCGGATGTCGGCTTCCACGTCGACCGGGTTCTCTTCGGGGATCATGCGGCGGTCGAGCTTAAACACCACCTTGCCGGGCACGACGTTGGTGTTGGTGCCGCCTTCGATGCGGCCCACGTTCAGGTAGGGGTGCTTGATGCCCTCGACCCTGGACGTGATCTGCTGGTAGGCCGTGTTCTGCTTGTAGAGCGCGTTCAGGATGTGCACGGCGCCCTGCAGCGCGTCCACGCCCGTGTGCGGCACGGCGGCATGGGCCATCTTGCCGTGCACGGTCACTTCCATCTGCAGGCAGCCGTTGTGGGCGGTGACCACTTCGTAGCTGAAGCCGGCGGCGATCATCAGGTCGGGCTTCGTCAGCCCTTTCTTCAGCAGCCAGCCCGGGCCGAGTTCGCCGCCGAATTCCTCGTCATAGGTGAAGTGCAGCTCCACCGCGCCCTTGGCGGGTTTGGCCACCGCTTCGAGCGCCCGCACGGCGAAGGTGAACGAGGCGAAGTCGCTCTTGCTCACCGCCGTGGCGCGGCCGTACATCTTGCCGTCCACGATCTCGGCGCCGTAGGGGTCGTGCGTCCAGCCCTCGCCGGGCGGCACCACGTCGCCGTGGGCGTTGAGCGCGATGGTCCTGCCGCCGCTGCCGTAGGGGCGGCGCACGATCAGGTTGGTGATCGACTCCATGCCGTAGTCGCGCACCTCGGCCTCGGGCACGGCGTGCTTTTCGGCCTCGAAGCCGAAGCCCTGGAGCAGCTCGGCCGTGCGTTCGGCGTGGGGCGCGTTGTTGCCCGGCGGCGTGTCGGTGGGCACCTGCACGAGGGCCTGAAGGAAGCGCACTTCCTCGTCGAAATGCTGGTCGATCCAGGCGTCGAGTTGCTGGTAGTTGCTCATGGGGTTTCCGTGGCGAGTTGGTTCAATACGTGGGTGAAGGCGTCGACGGCCAGCTGCATGTCGTCGGCAGTCGTGCTCTCCAGCGGGTTGTGGCTGATGCCGCCGTTCAGGCCGCGCGTGAACAGCATGGCCTGGGGCATGATCTCGTGCAGCTTCATGGCGTCGTGGCCGGCGCCGCTGGGCATGCGGAAGACGGGCACGCCCAGCGCGTCCACGGCGCGCTCCCAGCGCTGCTGCCAGGCCGGCGCGCTGGGCGCCGCCGCTGCCTTCATGGCTTGTTCCGCCTTGTAGCCGAGGCCCCGGCGCTGGGCGATGGCGGCCAGTTCGGCCAGCACGTCGCGCTCCAGCGCGTTGCGCTGCGGGTCGGTGGGTGCGCGCAGGTCCAGGCTGAAGAGGCAGCGGCCCGGCACCACGTTGATGGAGCCGCTGGGCACCTGCAGCTGCCCGATGGTGCCGACCGAGTCGCCGTCCTGTGCGGCGCGGGCCTCCACATACAGCGCGAGTTCGGCCACGCCCACGGCGGCGTCGCGCCGGCGGCCCATGGGCGTGGTGCCGGCGTGGCTGGCCATGCCGGTCATCTCGCACACGTAGCGCACGCCGCCGTTGATGGAGGTGACCACGCCCAGCGGAATGCCCAGCTCGTTCAGCACCGGGCCCTGTTCGATGTGCACTTCGATGAAGCCCAGGTAGCGGGCCGGGTCGCGCCGCAGCTTGGGGATGTCGTCGATGCACAGGCCCGCCTGCTGCATCGCCTCGCGCATGGTGATGCCGTCCGCGTCCTGCTGGTCGAGCCAGGCGTTGTTGAAGTGGCCGATGAGCGCGCCGGAGCCCAGGAAGGTGGCCTTGTAGCGCTGGCCTTCTTCCTCGGCGAAGCCCACCACCTCGATGCCGAAGGGCAGGCGGCGGCCGGCGCGGTGCAGCTCGCGCACGCAGGCCATGGGCACGAAGATGCCGAGGCGCCCGTCGTACTTGCCGCCGTTGCGCACGGTGTCGTAGTGGCTGCCGGTCATCAGGATCCTGGCATCCGGCGTGGCGCCGTGGTAGCGGCCCACCACGTTGCCCACCGCGTCCACCTCGACCTCGTCGAAGCCGCAGTCGCGCATCCAGTGGCTGATGCGCTGCGCACAGGCGCGGTGCGCGTCGGTCAGGTAGGTGACGGTGAGCTGGCCCAGCTCGGCAAAGCCCGGGTCGCTGTGCACGGCCAGCTTTTCCTGCCAGTCCCACACGTCGTTGCCCAGCGTGGGTTCGACGCCGAACTTGTCGTTCAGGCGGATCTCGGCGATGCGGTGTATGTTGCGCAGCGCCTCCGCCATCTCGAAGTCCACCGGGTTGCCCAGGCGCCGGGCGAAGGTGTCGATGATTTCCTGCTTCGGTAACCCGGTGCCGCGCGGCCCGCGCACCGCCAGGATGAACGGGAAGCCGAAGCGCGCGTTGTACTCGGCGTTGAGCTGCTGGATGCGGGCGAACTCTTCCGGCGTGCATTGCGTGAGGCCCGCCTTGCTCTGCTCGTTGGTCGATTCGGCGGTGAGCGATTGCGCCACCATGGCCTTGCCCGCGAGTTCCGGGTGGGCGCGGATCAGCGCCAGCTGGGCTTCATGGGGCGCTTGCGCGAGCACGCGCACCAGGGCGTATTTCAGCTGCGCCAGCGAGCGAAAGGGCCGCTCGGCGAGCGCGGCCTCGGCGATCCAGGGCGAGTGCTCGTAGAGCCCGTCCAGCAGGGCCAGGGCCTGGGCGGCGGGCGCGGCGTTGAGTTGTTCCAGCGTCAGTGGCATGGTGCTTTGCTCCTGAAAAGTGAGCTGTTGGCGCAGGTGGGACGGGCGCCAGAGGCCGTTTGTTTGCTTGTCAGAGGGCCGGTGCCGGGTACTGCTGCGCCCAGTGCCGCGCCAGGTCGAGCCGGCGGCACACCCACACCTGGTCGTGCTGCTGGATGTGGTCGAGGAAGCGCTGCAGCGCGGTGATGCGGCCGGGCCGGCCCAGCAGGCGGCAGTGCATGCCGATGCTCATCATCTTCGGGCGGTCTTCGCCGGCCGGGTCGCCCTCGGCATACAGCGCATCGAAGGTATCGCGCATGTACTGGAAGAACGGGTCGGCATGCGAATAGCCCTGCGGCAGCGCGAAGCGCATGTCGTTGCAATCAAGCGTGTAGGGCACGATCAGCTGCGGCACGGCGCTGCCGTCGGTCTTTTGCACCTTCATCCAGAAGGGCAGGTCGTCGCCGTAGTAGTCGCTGTCGTAGGCGAAGCCGCCGTAGTCGGCCACCAGGCGGCGGGTGCGCGGGCTGTCGCGGCCGGTGTACCAGCCCAGGGGGCGGTTGCCGGTCAGGCGCCGGATGATGTCCATCGCCTCGGCCATGTGAGCGCGCTCCACGTCTTCGGGCACGTTCTGGTAGTGGATCCACTTCAGGCCGTGGCAGGCGATGTCGTGGCCCAGTTCGCCGAATGCGGCGGCTACGTCGGGGTGGCGCTGCAGCGCGGTGGCCACGCCGAACACGGTGAGCGGCAAGCCCCGGCGCTCGAATTCCCGCAGCAGGCGCCACACGCCGGCGCGCGAGCCGTATTCATAGATGCCTTCCATGCTGATGTGGCGCTCGGGGTAGGCGGCGGGGTTGAACATTTCCGAGAGGAACTGTTCGCTGCCCGCGTCGCCGTGCAGCACGGAGTTTTCGCCGCCTTCCTCGTAGTTCAGCACGAACTGCACGGCGATACGGGCGCCGCCGGGCCAGCGGGCGTGGGGCGGGTTGCGGCCGTATCCGACCAGGTCGCGCGGGTAGGGCAGGGTGGAGTCGTAGAGCGTCATGGGGGTATCAGGGTTGCAGCAGCGGCGACAGCGCCACGGACAGATCGTTCAGGGGGCGTTTGTGGTCGAAGGCCAGGCTTGTCTCCACATGCAGCAAATGGGCCTGCATCAGTTGCACGGCCCCTTCCTCGTCGCCAGCGGCCAGCGCATCGACGATGGCGCCGTGCTCTTCGTGCGAATGCGCGGCGGCGCTGGCGGACTGGTACATCAGCGTGATGAGTGCGCAGCGGGAAATCAGGTCGCCCAGCAGTTGGGCCAGCACTTCGTTGCCCATCAGCTCGGCCATGCGCACGTGGAAGTCGCCCAGCAGCTCGGTGCGGCTGGTGGCGTCGGTGCCCTCCACGGCGGCCTGTTCGCGCCGCACGTGGTCGCGCAGGGCACGGATCTTGGTGGGCGTGCTGCCCTGCACGAAGGCGCGCGTCATCTCGGCCTCCAGCATGCGGCGCACGGCGAACACCTGCCGGGCTTCTTCTTCCGAAGGGGTGGAGACGAAGGCGCCGCGCGCGGGCTCCAGCGTCACCAGCCGGTTCTGCGCCAGCTGGAAGAGCGCCTGCCGCACCAGCGTGCGCGACACGCCGAAGTGATCGGCCAGCTTCTGCTCGGCCAACTTGGTGCCGGGCTGCAGCCGATGCGTGGCGATCGCGCGGGTGAGCGATTCGACGATGGCGTTGGTGGAGGAGGTTTCCATGGAAGATACGCGAGTGCGGATGGACCAAAAGTGTATACACTTTTGGTCCACACCGCGTTCCGCACGGTGGCCACCCTCATAGGAGATTCCCCATGGGCCTGAGTACCCACGTTCTCGACACCATGCATGGCTGCCCCGCCGCCGGCATGGTGGTGTCGCTGTATTCCACCGCCAGCGGGCAGGCCACGCTGATCAAGCGGCTGGTGCTCAACCACGACGGCCGCACCGACACGCCGCTCTTCGACAACGCCAGCCTACGCGCCGGCACCTACCGGCTGAGTTTCGAGGTGGCCGGTTACTTCCAGGCGCGGGGCGTGGAACTGCCCGAGCCCAACTTCCTCGACGTGGTGCACCTGGACTTCGGCGTGGCGCATGCCGACCAGCACTACCACGTGCCGCTGTTGGTCAGCCCCTGGAGCTATTCCACCTACCGCGGCTCCTGATTGCTATTGAAACTATAGCTGTACGCGCTTGATGCGCAAGCGCGTGCGGCCGTTTTGACATGGAAACCCGGCCACCAGGCCTACAGCTGTCCCTCGGTCTTCGTGTCGAGCTGGAACCGCCCCGACTTGTCCCACAGCCAGGTGTCGGTGTAGGTGACCTTTCCCATGCGCGCCGGTGCCGGGAAGGGCGCCGCCTCGCGCACCAGGCGCTCGATCTCCTTCATCACCTCGGGCGCATGGCGCGGGGCGCGCAGCCAGCGCACGGCGGTCACCCGGCCGGCCTTGTCGATGTCCACTTCCAGCACGCCGATGGCATAGAGCAGCGGCGGCAGCTTGCCCTTGTGGATGCGGTCGGCGTTGAGCCCGTAGAGGTGGGTGGCCGCGTCCTGGCGATAGGCGCGCGGCGTGGCGGCGGCAGACGCGCGGGCCGACCCGCGCTCGGCCGGCACCGGCCCGACCACGGCGGGCGGCTCGCTGCTGGCGGGGCGCGTCTCCTCGGGTCGCGGCGGCGCGGCGGGAGGGCGGCAGGCGCTCATCAGCGCGGCGGCGGCGGCCATCAGGCTGGCCGGCAACCAGAAGGGGCGCTTGCGGCGTGGCGGCTGGGAAGGCGAGGGCGGCTGGGTCATGGTGGGTGTAATCGCTCGCTATGCTGTGCTGCCCCGGCCGCGCCGGCAGGCTGAGCGGCTGGTGGGCATCCCGGCACATGGAAGGACTCGAATGGGTGGCGATATGACGGCGTGGCAGCGCCTGCAGGACGAGCTGGCCGGCGCACCGGCCTGCCTGGTGACGGTGGAGTCTACCCAAGGCTCGGTGCCGCGGGAGGCCGGCGCCTGGATGGCCGTGTTCGCCGGGGGCGGGCCGGTCATCGGCACCATCGGCGGCGGGCATCTCGAGTGGCAGTCGATCGCCGACGCGCGCGACTGGCTGGCCGCCGCGCGGCCGGCCGGCGCGGGCGCCAGCCTGCTGGTGCGCCATGCGCTCGGCCCCAGCCTGGGGCAGTGCTGCGGCGGCGTGGTGCAGGTGCGGCTCGAATGCATCACGGCGGAGCAACTGCCGGCCCTGCGCGAGCGCCTGGGGCCCCGGGGCCAGCCCGTGGCGCTCTTCGGCGGCGGCCACGTCGGCCATGCGCTAGCCCGGGTGCTGGCCCCGCTGCCCTTCGCTCTGCACTGGATCGACAGCCGCGACGGCATCTTCCCGGCCGATGCGCCGGCGGGCGCCGTCTGCGAGCACTCCGAGCCGGTGCAGGGCGCGGTGCCCACGCTGGCGGCAGGCTCGATGGTGCTGGTGATGAGCTTCAGCCACGCCGAGGACCTGGACATCGTCGCCGCCTGCCTGCAGCGCCGCCGCACCCGGGGCGACCTGCCCTTCATCGGCCTGATCGGTAGCCGCACCAAGTGGGCGACCTTCCGCCGGCGGCTGGCCGAGCGCGGCTTCACCGAGGCCGAGCTGGCCCAGGTGACCTGCCCCATCGGCGTGCCGGGCATCACCGGCAAGGCGCCCGAGGTGATCGCCATCGCCGTGGCGGCGCAACTGCTGCAGTGCCTGCCCGGCCCGGGCTGAAGACGGCCGGAGTCGCGGGCCCAGGTCGTCAACAAATTCCTGGCACGCCCCGATGGAAGGCGGCGCAGGCTGGTCGTGGGAACAATTCCTGCATACACTTCGCGTCACCCATCAGGTCGCAGCGGTGCCCCGGCGGACGTCCTTGCACAACGACGCCAAGGTGCGCGGCCCCATTCGACTGCTCAGAGCGCCCGCAGTGGTGAGCAGATCGCATCGAGCGGCGCCCCACGCGCCGCCGGAAAGCTGAGAACCTATGGAAACCTATCTTCTGGACTGGGCCAACCTGCTGCTGCGCTGGGTCCACGTCATCACCGCCATCGCCTGGGTCGGCTCGTCGTTCTATTTCGTCTTCCTCGACTCCAGCCTCACGCCGCCGGTCGATGACGACCTGAAGAAGCAGGGCGTGAGTGGCGAGCTCTGGGCGGTGCACGGCGGCGGCTTCTACCACCCGGTCAAGTTCGCCGGCGCGCCGCCCCAGTTGCCCAAGCACCTGCACTGGTTCTTCTGGGAAAGCTACAGCACCTGGATCAGCGGCTTCGCGCTGTTCACCGTGTCGTACCTCTGGAGCGCCAGCACCTATCTCATCGACAAGTCGCGCATGGACTGGGCGTCCGCGACGGCCATCGTGGTCGCGCTGGCCTTCCTGGTGGTCTTCTGGCTGCTGTACGACGCCATCTGCCGCATCTTCGGCCAGCGCAAGAACGGCGACGCCATCGTCGGCGCGCTGGTCTTCGTGCTGGTGTGCGTCGCCTCCTGGCTGGCATGCCACTGGTTCGCCGGGCGCGCCGCCTTCCTGCTGGTGGGCGCCATGATCGCCACCGCCATGAGCGCCAACGTGTTCTTCTGGATCATTCCCGGCCAGCGCAAGGTCATCGCGCAAATGAAGGCCGGCGAGCCGGTGGACCCGATCCACGGCAAGCGCGGCAAGCAGCGCAGCGTGCACAACACCTATTTCACGCTGCCGGTGCTGTTCTGCATGCTGTCCAACCACTACAGCTTCACCTGGAGCCATCCGCAGAACTGGTTGATCCTCATCCTGATGATGTTCGCCGGCGCCGCCATCCGCCAGTTCTTCGTGATGCGCCACGGCTGGAAGCTCGGCCGCAACGCGCACCCGCTGCCCTATGCGCTGGTGGGGCTGGCGGTGATCATCGGCACCCTCATCGGCCTGAAGCCCTCCGTGGTCCCCGCCACGCCGCCCGCCGGGGCCGCCCCCATGGCGGATGCCCAGCCCGTCGGCTACGACCAGCTGCAGCCGGTGCTGGCCCAGCGCTGCTACCTCTGCCATGGCGAGCAAGTGCAGATGAAGAACCTGCGGGTGGATTCGCCAGCGGCCGTGCAGCAGCACGCCCAGGCCATCTACCAGCAGGTGGCGATGCAAAAGCTCATGCCCATGAACAACGCCACCGGCATGACCGACGAAGAACGGGCGCTGGTCAAGCGCTGGTTCGAGGGCGGCGCCAAGACGCAGTAGGCCACCGCCGGCCGCCGGTTCCCGCAAAAAGGCGCTGCGGTACATTACCGCGCTGCTTTTTTGAAAGGAACCGGCTTGGAACTCGTGAGCTTTCTGATCGACTTCATCGTGCATGTCGACAAGCACCTGGCGGCCTTCGTGGCCAGCTACGGCCCATGGGTCTACGCGCTGCTGTTCATCATCGTGTTCGTGGAGACCGGCGTGGTGGTGATGCCCTTCCTGCCGGGCGATTCGCTGCTGTTCATCGTGGGCGCGCTCAGCGGCGCCGGGCTCATGAATTTCTCCATCGCCTGCGTGGTTCTGCTCGCCGCCGCCATCCTGGGCGACCAGTGCAACTACACCATCGGCCGCAAGCTCGGCCCCAAGGTGTTCCAGTGGGAAGACTCCCGCTGGTTCAACCGCCGGGCGTTCGACCAGGCGCACGATTTCTATGAGAAGTACGGCGGCATCACCATCGTCATCGCCCGCTTCATGCCGTTCATCCGCACCTTCGCGCCCTTCGTGGCCGGTGTCGCGGCCATGGGCCGGGCGAAGTTCACGGCATTCAACGTGGGCGGGGCCTTGCTCTGGGTGCTGGGCATCTGCACGGCCGGCTACTTCTTCGGCAACTTCCCCTGGGTGCAGCAGCATCTGGACAAGATCATCTGGGCGATGATCTTCATCCCCGGCGTGATCGCGCTCTTCGGCGCCTGGCGGGCCGGCCGCCAGAAGGCCGCCGCCGTCTGAGCCATCGTTTCATCCGCTCCAGTCCCATGCAGCTCGAATGTCCTCTCCAGAAACGGCCCCGACCTTGCAGCCACCTGCACTGCCGCCAGCGGAGGGCCTGGGCATGAAGGTCTGCATCGTCGGCGCGGGTGCCATCGGCGGCTTCATCGGCACGCGGCTCGCCGCCGCCGGCCAGGCCCGCGTGAGCGCCCTGGCACGTGGCGCCACGCTGGCGGCACTGCGCACGCACGGCTGGCGTCTGGACGGCGCCGGTGGCCGGCTGCAGGGCCCCGTGGAGCAGGCGAGCGAACACGCGGCCGAGCTCGGGGCGTACGACCTGGTCGTCATCGCCGTGAAGGGGCCGGCCCTGCCGCAGGTGGCGCAGGCCATCGGCCCGCTGATCGGGCCGGACACCGTGGTGCTGCCCGCCATGAACGGCGTGCCCTGGTGGTTCTGCATCGGCGTCGACGGCCCGGCCGGCGGCCCGCTGCAGAGCGTGGACCCGGGCGGCGCCATCGCCGCGGCGATTCCGTTCGACCAGGTGGTCGGCTGCGTGGTGCATGCGGGCGCCGCCCTGTCCGAGCCCGGGCTGGTGCAGCACCGCTCCGGCCAGGGCCTGATCGTCGGCGAGCCACGCGGCGGCGCCAGCGCCCGTGCCAGCCGCGTCGCCGCGCTGCTGGCGCAGGCCGGATTCGAGGCGACCGCCAGCAGCGACGTGCGCCAGGACATCTGGTACAAGCTCTGGGGCAACATGACGATGAACCCGATCAGCGCCTTCACCGGCGCTACCCTGGACCGCATCCTCGCCGACCCCCTGGTCCGGGACTTCTGCGCGGCGGCCATGGGCGAGGCGGCGGCCATCGGCGAGCGCATCGGTTGCCCCATCGCGCAGAGCGCGGAGGAACGCCAGGCGCTGACGGCCCGGCTGGGCGCCTTCAAGACCTCGATGCTGCAGGACGTCGAAGCCGGCCGTCCCCTGGAGCTGGACGCCATCGTCGGCGCGGCCTACGAGATCGGCCAGCGGCTGGGCCTGGCCACCCCGAACATCGCCGCCCTGCTGGGCCTCGGCCGCCTTTTCGGGCGCGTGCAGGGCCTGTATCCCGAGCAGGTCCGGGCCTGAGCCGCTGATCCACGCCTGCGGTGCCGCAGCGCCGCGGCAGTGAGCGGCTTGCGCAAGCGGGCTCACCCGCCGGGCGTGCCCCCCGGCCGGCCGGGGCCGATGGCCGGCGTGGCGGTCTCCTGCAGCAGATCCACGAAGGCCCGCACCTTCGCGGGCCGAAAGCGCGCCGGCGGAAACACCGCGTGGATGCCCCCCGACGGCAGCGTCCATTGCGGCAGCACGTGGACCAGCCGGCCCAGGGCGATGTCTTCGGCCACCGCATAGTCCGGCAGCACGGAGAGGCCGGCGCCCAGGCGCACGGCCTCGCGCACGGCCAGCGTCGCATCGATCGACACAACGGCCTGCAGGGCGACGCTCCGGTGTTCCAGCGCGCCACGCGAGAACGTCCATCGCGTGGGCTCGCGCAGGGCGGTGTGGGCGACGAACGGCAGCCGGGCCAGGTCCTGCGGCCCCTCCAGGGCGGCAGCCGGCTCTCGCCACCCGGGCGCGGCGACCAGCAGTTGCCGGAATGCGCCGATCTGCCGCGCCTGCACCCCCGGCTCGGTCAGCCAGCCCACCCGGATCGCCAGCTCCACCTGGCCGGACATCACGTCGAGCGACTGGTCGCTCAGGATCGCGTCCACCTGGCACAGCGGGTACCTGCGCGTGAATTCGGTGATGGCCGGCACGATGGTGGTGATGCCGTAGTCCAGCGCGGCCGTGAGCCGCAGCGTGCCGCGCGGCTCCGCCACCCCGTCGCCCAGTTCGTCGAACGCATCATGCGCCTCCTTCAGCACCAGCGCGCACCGCGCATGGAAGGCGCGGCCCGCATCGGTGGGCGTGACCCTGCGCGTGGTGCGCGTCAGCAGCGTCGTGCGGAATTCCCGCTCCAGCCGCGCCACCTGCTGGCTGACCACGGCCTTGGTGATGCCCAGCCGCTCGGCCGCTGCCGTGAAGCTGCCGGTCTCGACCACCGCCGCGAAGTACGCCATGCGCTTGAGGTTGGCCAGGTGGCTGGCGTCTGCTTCCCGTTCATTGTTTGCTGTTGGCATACGGATTATCAGTCTCGGCAGGATTTATTTGTCAATGAGCGCTGCCTACCATCGCTGCATTCCCTGCATACCCCTGCCTGAACGACCCCTCCGGACCCGACCATGACCAAGACCCTGCACTATCTGTTCGACCCTCTCTGCGGCTGGTGCTATGGCGCCGGCGGCACGGTGGCGGAAATCGCGGCCCTGCCGGGCGTCTCGCTGCGGCTCCTGCCCAGCGGCCTCTTCGCGGGCACCGGGGCGCGCCCCATGACCGCCGATTTCGCGGACTACGCCTGGAACAACGACCAGCGCATCGAGCGCCTCACCGGCCAGCGGTTCACGGAGAAGTACCAGCGCGACGTGCTGGGCGACCTCGGCCAGATGTTCGACAGCGGCCCCGCCACCCTCGCGCTGACGGCCGTGGCCCTGACCGCGCCCGAGCGCGAGTTGCAGGCGCTCAAGGCCATCCAGCAGGCCCGCTACGTGCACGGCCTGGACATCACCCAGTCGCACATGCTGGCGGACGCCTTGACGCAGCTGGGCCTCGGCGCCGCCGCCGACCGGCTGGCGCGGCCGGATGCCGCCCTGCTCGACGCCAACCGGGCGCGCATCGCCCAGGCGCAGGCGCTGTCGGAACGGTTCGGCGCACGCGGCGTGCCGGCCTTCGTGCTGGAGCAGTCCGGGCAGCAGCAGGTGCTGCACTCCAGCGCCGTGTTCTCCAACCCGCAGGCCTTCCTGGCGCAGGTGGCGGGCGCCTGACGCCTCCGCCCCTTCCCTCATTTCTTTTCTTCTTCACCCCAAGGACCGACCATGATGACCCGCCGACATTTCGTTCAAACCGCCGCCGCCGCCGGCGCCGCCACCGCCCTCGCGGGCTGCGCCGCCACCACGCCGGCCACCGCCACGCCGCTGCAGTGGCAGCACTTCCCGGCCGGCGAGCAGGGCTTCTTCCGCGCCCCCGTGCTGCTCTCGGGCGCCCGCGAGGCCATCCTCATCGACGCCGGCTTCTCCCTGTCCGACGGCCGCGCCGTGGCCGAGGCGATCCGGGCGTCTGGCAAGACGCTGACCACCATCTACATCACCCAGGGCGACCCCGACTACTACTTCAGCCTGGGCGCGATCAAGGCCGCCTTCCCCACCGCCCGGGTGCTGGCCGCGTCCGACACCATCGCCGCGATCCGCGCCAGCGTGCAAAAGAAGATCGACACCTGGTCTCCGCAGCTCAAGGACAACGGCCCGCAGAAGCTGTCGGACATCGTCTTCCCCGAGCCCTTCGACGGCCCTTCGCTGAGCCTGGAAGGCAACGTGATCGAGATCGTGCACGCGCAGGAACTGGGCGCCCGCCGCTACCTGCGGGTGCCTTCGCTCAACGCGGTGTTCGGCGGCGTGCTGGTCTTCTCGGGCCTGCACGTCTGGACGGCCGACACCCCAACGCCCGCCTCGCGCGCGGCCTGGGTGCGGCACCTCGAGGCCATCGCCGCCCGCCAGCCGGCCGTGGTCGTGCCTGGCCATCTCTCGGCCGGCGGTGTGCTGGATGTCTCCGCCGTGAACTACACCCGCGACTACCTGGTGGCCTTCGAGGAAGAAGTCGCCAAGGCAGCCGACAGTGCCGGCGTGATCGCCGCGATGACCCGGCGCTATCCCCAGGCGGGCCTGCCCGTCGCGCTGCAATTGGGCGCGAAGGTGGCCAAGGGCGAGATGAAGTGGGGCTGATGTGGGCATGCGTGCCCGCGCGGCATGCCACCTGCCCGGAGATGGCCCTGCGCCAATGACTCACCTTCGTCCGCGATGCTACGGCACCCTCCGTGCAGGCATGCGTACTGCCTGCGGCGGTGGCGCGACGAAAGTTGAAAAGCCCTTCCCAGGTGGCCTGGAAAGGGCTTTGGAGAACGTGTGCCCCGGTGGGGCAAGGGCTCAACGGCGGCGCTGGTCGCGGTCTTCGCCGAGTTCGTGGCCGATCAGGGCGCCGGCTGCAGCGCCGCCCACGGTGGCGGCCGTGCCGCCCAGTGCGCTGCCGACCACACCGCCGGCGACCGCGCCGACACCGGTCCCGACCTGGGCGCTGGTGGGGTTGGTGGAGCAGCCGGCGAGGCCCAGGGCGGCAACGCAGACGGTGGCGGACAGAAGATGGCGGAAGTTCATGGTGTGCTCCTATGTGCGTGTGCGAAAGGCGGGTGGAGTGCGGGAGTGCTGCGCGGGGGCAGGGGACTCATCCAGCACGTGATCCAACTATCCCGCCGCGCCGGTGCGCAGGGTGTCAGCAGAAGAAGCCGGCTCCTGTAGGACTCATCCCGCCGGGTCGGCGGGTGCCACCGCGACCACGCCGGCAGGGTCCATCAGCTGCCCACCAGGGCGATGGTGACCAGCAACGAGGCGTCGCTCAGCGCCCGCAGCGAATGCGGCGCCCGGGGCGCCAGGTGCAGGAAGTCGCCCGCGGCCAGCAGATGCGCGGAGCTGCCGGTGTGGAATTCCACCTCGCCCTCCAGGCACTGCACGGTGATCTCGCCCGGCGTGTCGTGCTGGCGCATCTCCTGGCCGGCGCGCAGCACCACCCGGATCACTTCGAGCTGCGTGGCCTTGATGATGGCGGCGGTGGCCGTGGTGGCGATCTTCTCGCGCAGGGGGAAGGAGGCTGACGACGTCTCCCGAGCGGGCGTGTGGCAGTGCCATGGTGCTTCTCCTCGTGGGTGGCGGGGCGCCCCTGCGCGGCGCGGCCGCGGCTACACCGACCGGCTGCGCGCGAGGGGCGGGTTCTTGGCGAAGTATCGCGTGATGCCGCGCATCAGCGCGTCAGCCAACTGCTGCTGGTAGCTGGCCGTGCGCAGCTTCGCTTCTTCCTCGGGGTTGCTGATGAAGGCGGTCTCCACCAGCACGCTCGGAATGTCGGGCGCCTTCAGCACCGCGAAGCCGGCCTGTTCCACCCGCGGCTTGTGCAGCCGCGCCATGCCGCCGATCTCGCCCAGCAGCACGCTGCCGAGCTTCAGGCTGTCGTTGATCTGCGCGGTGGTGCTCATGTCCAGCAGCATGCGCTGCACGTGCTGGTCCTGCGCCTTCACGTTCAGGCCGCCCACCAGGTCGGCCTGGTTTTCCTTGTTGGCCAGCCACCGGGCGGCGGTGCTGGAGGCGCCGCCCTGGCTGAGCGCGAAGACGCTGGCGCCGCGCGCGGCCGGCGTCGTGAAGGCGTCCGCATGGATCGACACGAACAGGTCGGCCTGCACGCGGCGGGCCTTCTCGACGCGCACGCCCAGCGGCACGAAGAAGTCGGCATCGCGCGTGAGAAAGGCGCGCATCGGGTTGCCCCCCACGGTGGTGGCGTTGATGCGGTCGCGCAGCAGATGCGCCACCTTGAGCACCACGTCCTTTTCTCGCGTGCCGCCCGGGCCGATGGCGCCCGGGTCCTCCCCGCCGTGGCCCGGGTCCAGCGCCACGATGATGAGCCGGTCGGTCGCCCGGGCGATGGCGGGAGCCGAGGGCACGGCCGGTTCCGGCCGCAGCGGCGGTGGTGGAGGCGGGGCCGGCGGGGCGGTGGCGACGAGCGGCGGCGCGGCCGGGGCCACGCCCGGCACCGGGGCGGGCGCGGGCGCGCCCGGGCGCTGCCCGGTCTGGGCGATCAGGTCGCCGAGCGGATCGGTGGGCGAGCCGGGCTTGGCGGCGATGTGGGGCAGCGGCGCCGGGGTGGGCGCCTCGCGCAGGCGCTCGGCGATCAGGGCCTCCAGCGGGTCCTCGGCCACGGCCGGGTACAGGTCGAACACCAGCCGGTGCTGGTAGGCGGCCACGGGCTGCAGCGAGAACACCTGCGGGCGGGCCGCGCG
This sequence comes from Acidovorax sp. FG27, assembly GCF_040365715.1. Classification (NCBI taxonomy): domain Bacteria; kingdom Pseudomonadati; phylum Pseudomonadota; class Betaproteobacteria; order Burkholderiales; family Comamonadaceae; genus Acidovorax; species Acidovorax sp. FG27. The sequence goes on along the minus strand of NZ_BAABVY010000002.1, from coordinate 412,092 downwards.
CTTCAGATCGACCACCAGGCGCACCACGCCGGGCGCGTTCTGCCCCACGCGGATGCCGGCGATGTTCGGGTCGTCGGCCTTGACCTTGGCGACCAGCTCGCGCAATTCCGGGTTCAAGTCGATGCCTTCGATGTCCACCGCCAGCCGGGGCGGGGTGGCGACGAAGAACTGCTTGGCCACCAGCGGGCGGTCGGATTCGATGGTGACGCGGGAATAGTCCTGCGCGGGCCAGACGCGCACGGCCACGATGCCGGCGCCCCGTGCGATCTGCTGGGCGCCCAGCAGCAGCACCAGCGAGCCGGCCTGCATCAGCAGCCGGCGGCGCGAGGCCCCGGCCAGGCCCGCGGCGGCGGTGGTTCCCGTCGCGCCGCTCATGCGCTCAGTCCTTGCAGCAGTTCGCGGCCACGCGGCGTGCCGGCGTGCAGCGTGACGCGCCGGTGCACGTCGTCCACCGCATCGATGTGGATGGCCAGGTCGGCCGGCGGCAGCAGCGCGGCGGCCTTGTCAGGCCACTCGGCCAGCTTCAGGCCGGGGCTGGCGAAGATGTCGCGAAAGCCCGCGTCTTCCCATTCGCGCGGGTCGCTGAAACGGTAGAAGTCGAAGTGCGAGATGGCCAGGCCCTGCGCGTCGTGCGGCTCCACCACCGCGTAGGTGGGGCTCTTGATGCGGCCCTGCACGCCCAGGGCGCGCAGTAGGTGGCGCACCAGCGTGGTCTTGCCCGCACCCAGGTCGCCGTGCAGCGTGATGAAGGCGTCGCGCACCGCGCCCAGGGCGGCCAGGCGCTCGGCGAAGCGCACGGTGTCGTCCTCGCCCTGCCAGTCGATGCGGGCAGGGTCGGCGGTCGGCTCCACGCCGGCGTGCGCGGGCAGGGGGCTTTCTACAATCTGGCCGTGATGTCGTTCAGCAGTCAACTCGTTCCTCAAATGCAAGGCTGGGCCCGCGAACTGGGATTCTCCCAAATCGGCGTCGCGGGCGTGGATTTGTCCTCGGCCGAACCCGGGTTGATGCAGTGGCTGGGGCAAGGGTTCCATGGCGAGATGCAATACATGCAGGCGCACGGGCTCAAGCGCGCCAGGCCCGCCGAGCTGGTGCCCGGCACGGTGAGCGTCATCACCGCGCGCATGGACTACCTGCCCGCCGCGACTTTCGCCGATTCCACGGCGCGGCAAGGCTGGCAGGCCATCGAATTCGCCCGCCTCGGTCGCCCGGCCGAGGGCATCGTCTCGGTCTATGCCCGGGGCCGCGACTACCACAAGGTGCTGCGCGCCCGCCTGCAGAAGCTGGCCGACCGCATCGCCCAGGCGGTGGGGCCCTTCGGCCACCGCGTGTTCACCGACTCGGCGCCGGTGCTGGAGGCGGAGCTCGCGAGCCGCAGCGGCCAGGGCTGGCGCGGCAAGCACACGCTGGTGCTGCACCGCGAGGCGGGCTCGATGTTCTTCCTGGGGGAAATCTACGTCGACATGGCGCTGGCCCCCAGCGCGCCGGTCACGCCGCACTGCGGCAGCTGTCAGGCCTGCATCGACGTGTGCCCCACGCGGGCCATCGTGGCGCCGCACCGGGTCGATGCGCGGCGCTGCATCTCGTACCTCACCATCGAGCATGCGGGCGCCATTCCCGAGCCGCTGCGCCCGCTGATGGGCAACCGCATCTACGGCTGCGACGACTGCCAGCTGATCTGCCCGTGGAACAAGTTCGCCCAGGCGAGCCGGCTGCCCGACTTCGATGCGCGGGCCGGGCTGGTGGGCCAGCAGCTGGTGCATCTCTTCGGCTGGGACGAAGCCACCTTCCTGCGCCTGACCGAAGGCGGCCCGATCCGGCGCATCGGCCACGAGCGCTGGCTGCGCAACGTGGCCGTGGCGCTGGGCAATGCGCTGCGCCAGACCGGCGACGCCGCAGTGCGCGCCGCGCTCGCCGCCCGTGCGGAGCACGCCAGTCCGCTGGTGCGCGAGCACGTAGCCTGGGCGCTGGCGCAGGAATTCGATGCCCAATAGGGCTCTGGCGCCCATATAGCAAGCGCCGGTAGCTATTGTTTTGATAGCGATGGGCCTTTTGCTCCACCGCTGCCGACGGCGGCTCACAGGGGCCTGAGCACCCCCAGCGCGAACGGCAGGCTCACCATGCCCAGCACGGTGGACAGCGTGACCAGCCCTGCCACGTAGGGGCCGTTGTAGCCCATGCGCGCCGCCAGCACGTAGCAGGTCGACGCCGTGGGCAGGGCCGTGAACGCCAGCAGCACGGTGGTCTGCACGGCATCGAGCCCCAGCAGGCGGGCCATGCACCAGGCCAGCACCGGCTGCACCAGGTGCCGGATCACCAGCACCGACACCGCCAGCAGCTTGCCGCGCGCCAGCGTGCCGAACTGCATGCCCGCGCCGGCGGCCATCAGCCCCAGCGCCAGCGATGACGCGCTGATGCGGCTGACCGTGGGCTCCACCCAGCCCGGAATGCGAAAGCCCAGCAGGTTGGCGACCAGCCCCGTGGCCGTCGCCACGATCAGCGGGTTGCGCACCAGCTCGCGCAGGAAGCCGGTCTGCCCGGCGCGCGCCATCGGCCACACGGCCGCCACGTTGAAGAGTGGCACGCACACGCCGATCAGCACGGCGATCAGCAGCAGCCCCTGCGGGCCGGCCAGTCGCTCGGCCAGCGCCAGGGCGATGAAGGAATTGAAGCGGAAGGCGATCTGCGCGCTGGCGGCGTGGTCGCGCAAGTCGATGCGCCCGCGCAGGCCCGGCATGCGCGGCAGCAGGTAGGCCAGGCCGATGCCCGCGAGGCCCACCAGCACGCCGGCCACGATCAGCCCGGAGGCCTCGCCCACTCGGATCGGGCTCTTCACGATGGACTGGAAGAGCAGCACCGGAAAGAGCAGGAAGTACACCAGTGTTTCCACCGGCTGCCACACCGAGCGCCCCAGCGGCGTGAAGCAGCAGAGCAAATAGCCCACCAAAATGAGCGAGAAATCGGGCAGCAGCAACTGGGCGTAGTTCACCCGCCGAGCATACCCGCCGCCCTCGGCCATGGAAGCCTTGCGGCACGCTGACAGTTAGCCCCGCTTCCAGGGAAACCCCTCATCGAAACCCGGTACGCCCGCCACGATCTGCCGGCAGTCAACGTATAGGATGCGGCCTCACGGTTGTCACCGCTGTTACTCGAATACAGGAGATCGACTCATGCAACGCAGAACTTGGATCGCAGCGGCTGTGGCGCTGTCCGCCGGCACGGCGATGGCGCAGAGCTACCCCAACAAGCCAGTCCGCCTGGTGGTGCCCTTCGCGCCTGGCGGCACGACGGACATCATCGCCCGCGTGATCTCGGAGCCCCTGGGCAAGGCCCTGGGCCAGTCGGTGATCGTGGAGAACAAGCCCGGCGGCGGCGGCATCGTGGGCGCGGCCGAGACCGCCCGCGCCACCCCCGACGGCTACGCGCTGGGCATCGCCACGGTGTCGTCCACCGCCGCCAACCCGGCCATCAACCCCAAGACGCCGTACAACCCGCTGACCGACTTCACGCCGATCATCAACATCGCGGCCACGCCCAACATCATCGCGGTCAACCCGAGCTTTCCCGCCAAGGACTACAAGGCCTTCGTCGCCGAGCTGAAGAAGTCGCCCGGCAAGTACTCGTATTCGTCCTCCGGCACGGGGGGCATCGGCCACCTGCAGATGGAGCTCTACAAGAGCCTGAGCGACACCTTCGTCACGCACATCCCCTACCGCGGCGCCGGCCCGGCGCTGAACGACACGGTGGCCGGCCAGGTGCCGATGATCTTCGACAACCTGCCCTCGGCGCTGCCTTTCATCAAGGAAGGGCGCCTGGTGCCCATCGTGGTGGCCGCGCCCCAGCGCGTGGCGGCCCTGCCCAACGTGCCCACCTTCAAGGAAGTGGGCCTGGAGCCGGTCAACCGCATGGCCTACTACGGCATCCTCGGCCCCAAGGGCCTGCCCAAGGAAGTGGTCGACAAGATCAACGCCGGCGTGCGCAAGGCGCTGGAAGACCCGGCCGTGAAGAAGCGCATCGAGGACACCGGCTCCATCGTCATCGCCAACACGCCCGAGCAGTTCGCCGAGCAGATCAAGGCCGAGTACGCCATCTACAAGCAGGTCGTGCAAAAGCAGAAGCTGGCGCTGGACTGATCGATCGCCTCCCATCCGCGGTCAAAACAGGCCGCCCCGCCCCCGGGGCGGCTTTTTTTGCTATGGTTTTTGCATGCTCGCCACCAGCCAGACCGCCATCGACACCTTCATCGACGCCCTTTGGCTGGAAGACGGCCTCTCGCGCAACACGCTGGCCGCCTACCGGCAGGACCTGACGCTGTATGCCGCGTGGCTCGCGGAGCGGACGCCCGCGCTGGCGCTGGATGCCACCGCCGAGGACGATCTGTCAGGCTACTTCGCCGCCCGGCACGCCGGCACCAAGGCCACGTCCGCCAACCGGCGGCTGACCGTGCTGCGCCGCTACTTCCACTGGGCGCTGCGCGAGGGGCGCATCGCCGCCGACCCCACGGCCCGGCTGCAGGCGGCGCGTCAGCCGCTGCGCGTGCCCAAGACGTTGACGCAGGCCCAGGTCGAGGCCCTGCTGCACGCGCCCGACACCGCCGCCCCGCTGGGCCTGCGCGACCGCGCCATGCTGGAGCTTATGTATGCCAGCGGCCTGCGCGTGACCGAGCTCGTCACGCTCAAGACCTTCCAGGTGGGGCTGCAGGAGGGCGTGCTGCGGGTGCTGGGCAAGGGCGGCAAGGAGCGGCTCGTGCCCTTCGGCGAAGAGGCCGGCCGCTGGCTGGAGCGCTACCTGGCCGAGGCCCGGCCGGCCATCCTGGCGGGCCAGCAGACCGACGACCTGTTCGTCACCCAGCGCGGCGCCGCCATGACGCGGGCCATGTTCTGGGTCATCGTGAAGAAGAACGCGCAGCTGGCCGGCATCGGCGCGCCGCCGTCGCCCCACACGCTGCGCCATGCCTTCGCCACCCACCTGCTCAACCACGGCGCCGACCTGCGCGTGGTGCAGCTGCTGCTGGGCCATGCCGACATCTCCACCACCACCATCTACACCCACGTTGCCCGCGAGCGGCTCAAGCAGCTGCACGCCCGGCACCATCCGCGCGGCTGACCCGCGGCGGGTGGGCCGCCGCCCTCAGGGCCGCCCGTCATCACCGTTGGATGGGTGGGGAAGTGGCGGATTCCTCTGCGCGGTGCGGCGCGTTTCCGTCGCGGTGCGCAGCGTTTCCATAATGGCGCTCGGCGCGCCCGTGGCCGCTCTGGGGCCGGCGCGCTTTTTCATCCCTACACGGAGACTCGACACATGGCCATCACCTTCAAGCATTGGGCCGGCGCGTGCGCGCTGGCGCTGCTGTCCACCGTCGCCTCGGCGCAGGCCTGGCCCACGGCCAAGCCGATCCGGCTGATCGTCGGCTACCCGCCCGGCGGCGGCATCGACTTCGCCGCGCGCACCGTGCAGGTGCCGCTGCAGCAGGCGCTGGGCCAGCAGATCGTGATGGACTACAAACCCGGCGCCAGCGGCATGATCGCCGCCACCGAGCTGACCCGCGCCGCGCCCGACGGCTACACGCTGCTGCTGGCCAACACCGGCCCCTTCGCCATCGCGCCCTATCTGCAAAAGAAGATGCCCTACGACCCGGTGCGCCAGTTCACGTACATCGGGCAGATCAGCCAGGGCAGCTACATCGCGGTGACGCGGCCCGACCACCCCGCGAAGGACCTGCGCGCCTGGGTGGAGTGGGCGCGCAGCCACAAGGCCGAAGCCAACTACGCCTCCGGCGGCGCGGGCACCTCGACCCACCTGAACGGCGAGCTGATGAACCAGGCCACCGGCATGAACGTGACGCACGTGCCCTACAAGGGCAGCGCGCCCGCCATCCAGGACCTGATCGGCGGGCAGACGCAGCTGCTCATCGACGCCGGCACCGTGCTCCTGCCGCAGATTCGCGGCGGCAAGCTGCGGGCGCTTGCCGTGACCGGCCCCCGACGCGACCCGCAGCTGCCCGACGTGCCCACGGTGCGCGAGCTGGGCCTGGGCGCGATGGAGTCGGTGGGCTTCCAGGGCCTGGTGGGCCCGGCCGGCATGCCACGCGAGGTGACCGAGCGGCTGGCGCAGGAGCTGGCGCGCGTGCTGGCCCAGCCGGACGTGCAGGCCAAGTTCGTGGCCGCCGGCGCCGAGGTGCATTCGCTGGGCTCGGCCGATTTCGCGGCCTTCGTGAAGGCCGACAATGAGAAATGGTCGCGCCTGATCCGCGACCGGCAGTTGCAGCTAGCCGATTGATCGACCGGCCGGCCGGGCAGCCCGGCCGGTGCAGGGGCGGGTCCGGTTGCTATCCCCTTTCTTTGTTCTTTACCTCCGAAGTTCTCCATGTCTCCCATGTCCCGGCGCCTTGCGCTCTGCATTTCCGGCCTGCTGGCCACCGCTTCCTGGCCCGCCTTCGCGCAGGCGCCCTGGCCTTCCAAGCCGATCCGCATCGTGGTCGCCTACCCGGCGGGCGGGGTGAGCGACGTGGTCGCCCGCGCGCTGGGCGACAAGCTCGCCGCCCAACTCAACACCCCGGTGGTGGTGGACAACAAGGCCGGCGCGGGCGGCAGCATCGGCATGGACGCGGTGGCCAAGGCCGCGCCGGATGGCTACACGCTGGGCTTTTCGGCCATCAGCCCGCTGGTGCTGAACCCGCACCTGGGCAAGTCGCCGTTCGACCCGGTACGCGACATCGCCCCGGTGGCGAGCGTGATGTATTCGCCGGTGCTGCTCGTGGGCACCTCGGCCACGCAGGCCAAGGACTTCCGCCAGCTCATGGCGGCCGCCAAGGTCCGCCCGGGCGAGGTGCGCTGGGCAACGTCGGGGCTGGCCTCGCTCGGCCACATCATGCTCGAGCAGATCATGCTGGCCAGCCAGGCGCAGATCACGCACGTGCCCTACAAGGGCGGCGGCCAGCAGCTCAATGACGCGCTGAGCGGGCAGTTCGAGGTGCTCTCCACCAACGCCGGGCCGGCCGTGATGCAGCAGATGAAGGCGGGCAAGCTGCACGCCCTGGCGGTGGGCGCGCCCCGCCGCCTGGAGACGCTGCCCGAGGTGCCCACCCTGGCCGAGCTGGGCTTTCCCGCGGCCAACCTCACCTCGCTCTTCGGCGTCTTCGCGCCGGCGCAGACCCCGGCGCCGGTGCTCGAGCGGCTCAACGCCGAGATCAACAAGGCGCTGGCCCAGCCCGACCTGCGCGCCCGGCTGGAGGCATCCGACAACGTGCCCACCGGCGGCAAGGCGGCCGACTTCGCACGGCAGATCGCGGCGGAATCGGCGAGCAACCTGAAGGTCATCCGCGCCGCGAACATTCGCGCGCAGTAAGGCGGCCCTGCGTTGGCCGGGCTGGTCGAAATATCAGCTTGAATCGGCCCCCGGCGCTTGATGCGCCTGGGCCTGGTGCTCACTTATTGATAGCAAATGCAGCGCCGCCTGGCCGGGTGCGTGGGCCGGGCGGCGCCCGTCGGCGCGTCACTCGGCCGTCAGGCTCTCGGCCCAGGTCAGCGCCTGCAGGTGGGCCCAGTTGATCTGGCGGTTGGACAGGTGCAGGGTCTCGGCGGCGCGGGCGAAGGCCACGTCGTCGCCGGTCTCGCAGGCCTTCGTCAGCTCCAGGAAGGGTGCGAACACGCCGCTGTTGTGAAGCAGCGCGTCGGTCACCGGCTGGGGCAGGGCGACGGTTTCCAGCGCTTTTTCCAGCGGCACGCCCAGCATGGTGTCGAGCAGCGAGAACACGCCCACCACGAAGGCGTTGTCGCATTCCTCGGGGGGCAGCAGCTCGGCGGCCAGCAGCTCCATCAACCGGCCGCGCACCACGGCGGTCTGCCCCACGGCCGGTGGCGAGCCGCCGGCGCGCGAGGTGGTCATGAGCAGCGCCGCCCAGCGGAACAGCTTTTTCAGCCCCAGGATCATCACTGCGTGGCGGAACGAAGTGATCTCGCACGACAGGCCGAAGCCGGACGAATTGATGAAGCGCAGCAGGTTGAAGGAGAGCGTCGGGTCCTTCTTGAGCAGGTCTTCGATCTCGGACGTGGACGCCTGGCGCCGCACCAGGTTGATGAGCTGCAGGATGGTGGCCTGCGAGGGGCGGATGGTCTGCGCCTTGACCAGCGACGGGTGGGCGAACCAGTAGCCCTGGAAGAGCTTCACGCCCAGCGCGGCCATGCGCTCGTGCTGCTCGGCGGTCTCGATCTTCTCGGCCACCAGCGTGGCCTGGGTGTGGGTGCGGGCGAACTTCACCAGCGGCTCGGCCAGTTCGGGCCGGAAGGCCTGGGTGTCGAGCTTGATGAAGGCCGCCAGCGGCAGCCATTGCGCATAGGCCCGGCGCAGCACCTTCTGGTTGAACGCGAGCCGAAAGCCCCGGGCGCGCAGGGCCTCCAGCGCGGGAATGCGGCCTTCGATCTCTTCGGGCGTGGCGGTCTCGGGCAGCGTGGGCACCTCCAGCACCACCTTTTCGGGGTGGATGAGTTCCAGGTGGCCGCCCGCCAGGCTTTCGTGGGTGCAGTTGATGAACACTGTCTTGCGGCCGACCAGCGCCTCGGTGCCCGCATACGACAGCGCATTGAAGAGCAGGGCGGCGTCGCTGGCGGCGGTGTGCGAATTCAGGGCGGTGGAGCGGTCGAACAGCTCATAGCCGAACACGGCGCGGGTTTCGTCCAGGATGGCCTGGCGCGCGATGACGACATGCTGTCCCGAATCGTCGGCGGCCAGCGGGTCGAGCAGTTCCAGTCCCGCGGGTTCGGTAGGTTGGAAGTCGGGCGAAGAGGAGGGGGTGGAGCTCGACATGGAAGGGGCTGACGGTAGCAAAGGATTGTTTACATTCTAGAAGCAGCCACCTCCAACGAATGTCATCCGGCGCGCCGTGTTGGCGCGCAGGTCGCCCCGCGCGACGTCGTCAGCCCTCGTCGCCCAGATGGTCCGCCCAGGCCAGCGCCTGCAGATGCGCCCAGTTGATCTGCTGGCTGGTCAGGCCCAGCTGCTGCGCCGCCTGGTCGAAGGCCGCATCGTCGTGCGACTCGCAGGCCTCGGCCAGGATCAGCAGCTGGCCCAGGGTACCCGTGCGCTCGAGCAGCGCCTCGGCCACCGGCTGGGGCACGTGCAGCAGCCCGACGGCCGACGCGAGCGGCATGCTGAGCATCACGTCCAGCAGCGAGAAGATGCCGACGACGAAAGCCTGGTCGGCTTCCTCGGCCGGCAGGATTTCCAGCGCCAGCAGTTCCATCAGCCGCCCCCGCACCACCGCGGTGTGGCCCACGGCCGAGGGAATGCCCCCGCTGCGCGAGGCGGTGAGCAGCAGTGCCGCCCAGCGGAACAGCTTCTTCAGGCCCATCAGCATGACGGCCTGGCGGAAAGAGGTGATCTCGCGCGCCAGGCCGAAGCCGGTGGAGTTGATCAGCCGCATCAGGTTGAAGGCCAGGCCCGCGTCCTTCTTCAGCACTTCCTCGATCTCGTCCGTGCTGGCCTGGTTGCGCACCAGGTTGATGAGCTGAATGATGCTGTGCTGCCCGGGGTTGAGCAGCTTGGCCTCGACCAGCGAGGGGCGCGAGAACCAGAATCCCTGGAACAGCTGCACGCCCTTGCTGGCGGCCATCTCGTACTGCTGGGCGGTTTCGACCTTCTCGGCGATCAGCTCGGCGCGGGACTGCCGGCCGGCATAGTTGATCAGCACCGCCAGCTGGTCGTGCGCCAGCACGGAGAGGTCGAGCTTGATGTAGTCGGCGAGCGGCAGCCACGGCGCGTAGGCCGACTGCAGCACCGTGTGGTTGAAGGCGAGGTGAAAGCCCCGGTCGCGCAGCTCGGTCAGGATGGGCAGGCGGGTGGAAACCTCTTCCGCGGCGGCATGGCCCAGCGGCGGAATCTCCAGCACGACCTTCTCCGGGTCCACCAGTTCCAGGTGGCCGCCCGCCAGGCTTTCGTGCGTGCAATTCACGAAGATCAGCTTCTTGCCGACCAGGTCTTCCGTGCCGGCGTGCGAGAGCGCGGTGAACACCAGGATGACGTCGCTGGCCGCGGTGTGGTCCACCGCCGCGCGCGACCGGTTGAACAGCTCGTAGCCGATGACGGCCTGCTGGTCGTTCACGATGGCCTGCCGCGCGATCATCGACCCCGTGGTGGAGCCGCTGGCGGCAGAAGAGGGGTTCGCGGCTTCGGCAGAGGGCTGGATGGTGGACATGAGAGAAGTGGGGGATGGAGCCGCGGCAGGCAGCAGGGGCCGCGCCACACGCCAGGGCTGCGCAAGTGTCAACACATTGTAGGAAAGAACGGGGCGCCCACCCAACTGCCGCACCGCGTGGGGCCGGGCGTGAGGGCGGGGCGAACTGCCGGCCCCGGCATGGCGCAATGCGCGTCAGCCGTGCTGCAGCCAGTCCATTTCCGCGTCGCTGAAGCCCGCGGCCCTGCGCGCGGTGGCGTTGAAGGGCGGTTTGAGGCGCGGCGCTTCGTAGCGGCGCACGAGCACGGCGTAGTACTGCTCGGCGTCGAGCTTGTCACGTTCACAAACGAATCGATACCAGTGGTTACCAATCGCGACGTGGCCGATCTCCTCGCGCAGGATGACGTCGAGGATGCCCACCGCCGCGAGCGCGTCCGGCGCGCCGATCTGGCGCAGCTTGTTCTGGATCTGCGGCGTCGCGTCCAGGCCACGCGCCTCCAGTGTGCGCGGCACCAGCGCCATGCGCGCCACGATGTCGTGCGCCGTCTTCTCGCACATCGTCCACAGGCCCTGATGGGCGGGAAAGTCGCCGTAGGCATGGCCCAGCGTCTGCAGGTGCGCCTGCAGCATGCCGAAGTGGCTGGCCTCCTCGGCGGCCACGCGCAGCCAGTCGCGGTAATAGGCGTCCGGCATGCCGGCGAAGCGCCAGACGGCGTCGAGCGCCAGGTTGATCGCGTTGAACTCGATGTGGGCGATGGCATGCATCAGCACCGCCCGGCCGTGCGGCGTGGCCGGGGAGCGGCGCGCCATCTCGGTATGGCGCCGCAATTCGGGCCGGGCCGGGCGGCCGGGCAAGTCGATCTCCGGCGGCGCGTGGAGCACGGCGTCGGTTGCTATCGAAAGAGTAGCTGCTCGCACATGCAGTTCGAGCGCTGCAGCCGCTTTTTGTTCAGGTTCTGCGATGCACAAGACCTGCAGGGCACGTTGGCGAATCTCCATCCCTACAATTCTAGGAGGCCGCGCCCCGCGCCTTGGGCGCCTGCCCCGCAGGCCGCTGCCCGGCATTCATTCACCCCACACCTCCAGGAGACTCCCGATGGCACTCTACGAACTCGACGGCTCGACCCCGCAGGTGGCGGAATCCGCCTGGGTGGCCGACAGCGCTGAAGTCATGGGCAACGTGCATCTGGCGGCGGACAGCAGCATCTGGTTCGGCGCGGTGCTGCGGGGCGACAACGACCCGATCACCATCGGCGCCGGCACCAACGTGCAGGACGGCAGCGTGCTGCATTCCGACTTCGGCCAGCCGCTGACGCTGGGCGAGCGGGTGACCGTCGGCCACAAGGTGATGCTGCACGGCTGCACCGTGGGCGACGAATCGCTGATCGGCATCGGCGCGGTGGTCTTGAATGGAGCGCGCATCGGCCGCAACTGTCTGGTCGGGGCCGGCGCGCTGGTCACCGAGGGCAAGGAGTTTCCCGACGGCTCGATGATCCTCGGCAGCCCTGCCAAGGCGGTGCGGCAACTGACGCCCGAGCAGATGCAGGGCCTGCGCCGCAGTGCCGAGGGCTATATCGACAACGCCCGCCGGTTCCGGGCCGGCCTGCACCGCATCGGTTGACGGCCGGGTGCGCCGGGCGGCGCATGGCGGGTGGCCCGGAGCCGCCCCGCCACCGTTTTCTTTTATCTTTCTCCAGGAATTCCCAGGGTGTCTGAACTCCACAAGTTTCTCTTCGATGGCCTGCCCGTGCGCGGCATGCTGGTGCGGCTGACCGATGCGTGGACGGACATCCTCGCGCGCCGTGCCGGCAACACCACCACCGGCCCCTACCCGGCCCCGGTGCGCGATCTGCTGGGCGAGATGGCGGCTGCCGCCGTGCTGATGCAGTCCAACATCAAGTTCAACGGCGCGCTGGTGCTGCAGGTGTTCGGCGACGGCCCGGTCAAGCTGGCCGTGGCCGAGGTGCAGTCCGACCTGAGCCTGCGCGCCACCGCGTCGGTGCCGGGCGAGGTCGACGACGCGGCCCGCCTGTCCGACCTGGTGAACGTGGGCGGCGGCGGCCGCTGCGCCATCACGCTCGACCCCAAGAACCGCCTGCCCGGCCAGCAGCCCTACCAGGGCGTGGTGCCGCTGCACGGCGATCACCATGAAAAGCTCGACAAGCTGAGCGACGTGCTGCAGCACTACATGCTGCAGTCGGAGCAGCTGGACACCACGCTGGTGCTGGCGGCCGACGGCAACGTGGCGGCCGGCCTGCTGATCCAGCGCATGCCCATCAAGGGGGAGGGCAACCTGGCCGCCGAGATGAGCCACAGCGAGAACGAAGACCAGATCGGCCACAACGAGGACTACAACCGCATCGCCACGCTGGCCGCGAGCCTGACGCAGAGCGAGCTGCTGACGCTGGACACCGACACCATCCTGCGCCGCCTGTTCTGGGAAGAGAAGCTGCTGCGCTTCGTGCCCCAGCAAGGCGTGGACGGCCCGCGCTTCGCCTGCACATGCAGCCGCGAGCGCGTGAGCAACATGCTGCGCAGCCTGGGCACCGAAGAGGTGGACAGCATCATCGCCGAGCGCGGCGACATCGAGGTGGCGTGCGAATTCTGCGGCCAGCAGTACCGCTACGACGCGGTGGACGCCGCCCAGATCTTCACCGGGGCAGGGCAGCTGCCGCCCGGCACGAGCGCGGTTCAGTGAACGCCCGGGAGGGCGGCGGCCATATGTGGCGAATGCTGCCTCTGGCTGGGTGATTCACAAGGGCCGGATAGGGCCCTTGCGCTCATGGAATAAGCGCTTCTAGCTATTGAAATGGTAGCGTCATGAGATGGATGCGGCCGGGCCGGTGCTACCGGGCGGCCAGCAGCTGCCGAAAGAGCTGGTGCTCGCATTCCGGATCGCTGCACTTCTCGCAGCCGTAGGCGCGCAGGCGGGCACGCCGCTCGCGCATCATCGCCGCGCCGGCCGCCGGGGCGGGCTCGGCGGGCGATGCGGGCAGGACCGGGCCCGTGCCGCATGCCGCGTGGATGGCGGCCAGGGCCTGGAGCCGCCGGGCCTGTGCATCGCCATACAGCACCTGGTACGCAATGCCGGCTTCGCTCAACGCGCTGCGCAACCGGCTCTGCCCCGCCTCGGCGGCGGCCGGGTCCATGCCGGCTTCGCCGATCGTTCCCGGCTCCTGGGCCCGGCGCGCGGGCACGTCCTCGAGGCCGCAGAGCAGCGTCAGCTGGTAGGTCCGCGCATGGGCGCTCGCCGCATCGCGCAGGGCGGTGCTGGACGCATCCCGCTGCGCGCACGCGGTCAGCAGGGGCGACCGCGCATCGGCGCTCCAGGCCGCCTGCCGGCCTGCGCCGCAAACGCCTGGAAGGTTCTGGCCCGCGCTGGTGGCCGAAGGGGGAGTGGCGGGCTGGCAAAGATCGCGCGCCAGCGCCTCGGCCTCTTGCGTGAAGGCAGACAGCACGGCGACCCGCAGCGGGGTGGCCGCCGGCTGGGCCGGGGTGGCGGTAGTAGTGGGTTTGGAGCAGTCAGCCCAAGCCGTTTTCTCGGCCGATGGATGGGGCGGCGCAGCCGGTGCCGGGGGCATCAGCGGCGCGGGCTGGTGATCTGCACGTAGATCTCGTTGGGCTTGACCATGCCGAGTTCGCTGCGCGCCTTTTCCTCGACCATGTCCAGCCCCTCGCGCAGGTCGTGCACCTCGGAGGCCAGCCGCTCGTTCGCTTCACGCGCCTCTTTGTTGGCGGCGTTCTGCGCGGCGATCTTGTCCCGCATCTCCTGCACGTGCGCGATGCTGCCGCGGCCCGTCCAGAGCTGCGCGTGCACGCCGGCCAGCAACAGCAGCAGCACGAGCGGAACGATGCGTTGCGTCATGCCTGCACCCCTGGCCGGGCGCCGCCCCGGCAGCCGGCCGGCAGCTGCGCCGGCGCACCCGCCGGGCGGGCCGCTGCCGCGCGCGGGACGCCAGCGCGCCGGGCGGCAGCATGAAGGGCTTCAGGGTCGGCCCGCAGCATCGCGTCGCCAGGCTTCAGCGCAGGTTGTAGAACGCAGCGCGGCCAGGGTAGTGGGCGATGTCGCCCAGGTCTTCCTCGATGCGCAGCAGCTGGTTGTACTTGGCGATGCGGTCCGAGCGCGACAGCGAGCCCGTCTTGATCTGGCCGGCGTTGGTGCCCACCGAGATGTCGGCGATGGTGGAGTCTTCCGTCTCGCCCGAGCGGTGCGAGATCACGGCCGTGTAGCCGGCGCGCTTGGCCATCTCGATGGCGGCGAAGGTCTCGGTCAGCGTGCCGATCTGATTGATCTTGATGAGGATCGAGTTGCCGATGCCCTTGTCGATGCCTTCCTTCAGGATCTTGGTGTTGGTGACGAACAGGTCGTCGCCCACCAGCTGCACGTTCTTGCCCAGGCGCTCGGTCAGGTGCTTCCAGCCGTCCCAGTCGCCTTCGGCCATGCCGTCCTCGATGGAGATGATGGGGTACTTGTCGACCCAGGTGGCCAGCATGTCGGTCCATTGCTGGGCCGTGAGGCGAATGCCGCCTTCGCCTTCCAGCACGTAGTGGCCGTCCTTGTAGAACTCGCTGGCGGCGCAGTCCAGGCCCAGGGCGATCTGCTCGCCCGCCGTGTAGCCGGCGGCGTCGATGGCCTGCAGGATCAGCTGAATGGCGGCTTCGTGGTTCTCGACGCTGGGAGCGAAGCCGCCCTCGTCGCCCACGGCCGTGCTCATGCCCTTGTCGTTGATGATCTTCTTCAGGGCGTGGAACACCTCGGCGCCCCAGCGCATGGCTTCGCGGAAGCTGGGCGCGCCCACCGGGATGATCATGAATTCCTGCAGGTCCAGGCTGTTGTTGGCGTGCGCGCCGCCGTTGATGACGTTCATCATCGGCACGGGCAGCTGCATGCCGCCCATGCCGCCCAGGTAGCGATAGAGAGGCAGGCCGGACTCTTCGGCGGCGGCGCGGGCCACGGCCATGGAGACGGCCAGCATGGCGTTGGCGCCCAGGCGGCCCTTGTTGTCGGTGCCGTCCAGGTCGATCAGGGTCTTGTCCAGGAAGGCCTGCTCGGAGGCGTCCAGACCCAGTACGGCTTCGGAGATCTCGGTGTTGATGTGCTCCACGGCCTTGAGCACGCCCTTGCCCAGGTAGCGGCCCTTGTCGCCGTCGCGCAGCTCGATGGCTTCACGGCTGCCGGTGGAGGCGCCCGAGGGCACGGCCGCACGGCCCATCACGCCCGATTCGAGCAGCACGTCGCATTCGACGGTGGGGTTGCCCCGGCTGTCCAGCACTTCGCGGCCTACGATGTCAACGATCGCACTCATGGGTTTCCTTCAGGGAGAGTTTCAAAACCGGGTGGGTGGGGCCGATGTTCAATGTCCGAATCGGCCGCCAGCGCTTGATTCGCTTGCGCAGTTTGCTATCTAAAGAATAGCATTCTCGGGTCAGACGCCTTCGACGCACACCATGCGCATCACGGCCGCGCCCTCGCGGGCCGCCTTGGCTTTCTGGTATTCGGGGGTGTCGTAGAAGGCCTGGGCGGCCTCGAACGAGGGGAATTTCAGCACGACCATGCGGCCGGGGTTCCAGTCGCCTTCCAGCACCTCGACCTTGCCGCCGCGGATGCAGACCTCGGCGCCATGCACCTGCATGGCGTGGGTGCTCCACTTCTTGTACTCCTCGTACTGCTCGGGGTGGGTGACGTTGACGCTGGCGATGACGTATCCGCTGGGCATGGTGCTTGTCTCTTTATGGTTGCGGTGGCAGGAATCAGGCGGCGAAGTCGTTTTCGAGGAAGCCGTTCTTCTTAGTGACGTCGTCCAGCGCCACCAGGGTTTCCAGCAGCGCCTTCATGCGGCCCAGGGGCACGGCGTTGGGGCCGTCGGACCAGGCTTCGGCGGGGCGAGGGTGGGTTTCCATGAAGAGACCCGCCACCCCGGCGGCCACGCCGGCGCGGGCCAGCACGGGCACCATCTCGCGGGCGCCGCCGCTGACCGTGCCCTGGCCGCCGGGCTTTTGCACCGAGTGGGTGACGTCGAACACCACCGGCGCGCCGGAGTTGCGCATCTCGGCCAGGCTGGTCATGTCGGCCACCAGGTTGTTGTAGCCGAAGCTCACGCCCCGCTCGCAGGCCAGGAACCGGTCGGGCGAGAGGCCGGCCTCTTCGGCGGCGGCGCGGGCCTTGTCGATGACGTTCTTCATGTCCCAGGGCGCGAGGAACTGGCCCTTCTTGATGTTCACCGGCTTGCCCGACTGCGCCACGGCGCGGATGAAGTCGGTCTGGCGGCACAGGAAGGCGGGGGTCTGCAGCACGTCGACCACGCTCGCGACCTCGGCGACGTGGGATGTGTCGTGCACGTCGGTCAGGATGGGCAGCTGCAACTGGCGGCGCACTTCATCGAGGATCTTCAGCCCCGCCTCCAGCCCCACGCCGCGCTTGCTGGTGCCCGACGAACGGTTGGCCTTGTCGAACGAGCCCTTGTAGATCAGCGGAATGCCCAGCGGCTCGCAGATGGCCTTGAGCTGGCCGGCGACGTCGAGCGACATCTGCTGCCCCTCGATGGAGCAGGTGCCCGCGATCAGGAAGAAGCGCCGGTCCAGGCCGACGTCGAAACCGCACAGTTGCATGGCTTGTCTCTCCTGCCCGGTCAGGCCGCCGCCGCCGCCGCTGCCGCGGTGGCCGAAGCGAGGGCCGGCGCGCGGCCGGCCTGGTGCTCGACCGCGGCCTTGATGAAGGCGTTGAACAGCGGGTGGCCGTTCCAGGGGGTGGACTTGAACTCGGGGTGGAACTGCACGCCGATGTACCAGGGGTGCACGCTCTGCGGCAGCTCGACGATCTCGGTGAGCTGTTCGCGCTGCGTGAGCGCGGAGATCACGAGGCCTGCACGGCGCAACTGGTCCAGGTAGTTCACGTTGGCTTCGTAGCGGTGGCGGTGGCGCTCGGTCACCACGTTGCCGTAGATCTGGTGGGCCAGCGTGCCGGGGGCGACGTCGGAGCTTTGCGCGCCCAGGCGCATGGTGCCGCCCAAGTCGGAATTGGCATCGCGCTTCTTGATCGTGCCGTCCTCGTCCTTCCATTCGGTGATGAGGGCGATCACCGGATGCGGCGTGGTGGCCTCGAACTCGGTGCTGTTGGCGTCCTTCAGGCCCGCCATGTTGCGCGCGTATTCGATGGTGGCGACCTGCATCCCCAGGCAGATGCCCAGGTAGGGCACCTTGTTCTCGCGGGCGAACTGGGCTGTGCTGATCTTGCCTTCCACGCCGCGCGCGCCGAAGCCGCCGGGCACCAGGATGGCGTCGTACTTCGCCAGCTTCTCGGCCGCGTCGGCCGCGCCGATGGTTTCGGAGTCGATGTGCTCGATCTTCACGCGCACATGGTTCTTCATGCCGGCATGGCGCAGGGCCTCGTTGACCGACTTGTAGCTGTCCGACAGATCGACGTACTTGCCCACCATGGCGATGGTGACCTCGCCCTGCGGGTGGGTGGTTTCATAGACCAGCTGGTCCCAGCGCTTCAGGCTGGTGGGCGGCGTATTCAGGCGCAGCTTGTCGCAGATCAGGCCGTCCAGACCCTGCTCGTGCAGCATGCGAGGCACCTTGTAGATGGTGTCCACGTCCCACATGCTGATCACGCCCCATTCGGCCACGTTGGTGAAGAGCGAGATCTTGGCGCGCTCTTCGTCGGGAATGCGGCGGTCGGCGCGGCACAGCAGCGCGTCGGGCTGGATGCCGATCTTGCGCAGCTCCTGCACCGTGTGCTGCGTGGGCTTGGTCTTGAGTTCACCGGCCGCGGCGATCCACGGCAGGTAGGTGAGGTGCACGAAGGCCGCGTTGTTGGGCCCGAGCTTCAGGCTGAGCTGGCGCACGGCCTCCAGGAAGGGCAGCGATTCGATGTCGCCCACGGTGCCGCCGATCTCGACGATGGCGACGTCCACCGCGTCGTCGGTGCCCACGCCAGCGCCGCGCTTGATGTATTCCTGGATCTCGTTGGTGACGTGCGGGATCACCTGCACCGTCTTGCCGAGGTAGTCGCCGCGGCGTTCCTTCTCCAGCACCGACTGGTAGATGCGGCCGGTGGTGAAATTGTTGGTTTTCTTCATGCGCGTTTCGATGAAACGCTCATAGTGGCCCAGGTCGAGGTCGGTCTCGGCGCCGTCGTCGGTGACGAACACTTCACCGTGCTGGAATGGGGACATGGTGCCCGGATCCACGTTGATGTACGGGTCGAGCTTGATGAGGGTGACTTTGAGGCCGCGCGATTCGAGGATCGCAGCAAGGGAGGCTGAGGCGATTCCCTTGCCCAGGGAAGACACCACACCGCCGGTGACGAAGACAAATTTGGTCATGTCTTTTTTGGTGGTGGGAAATTGGGATTATAGAGGGCGGGCACGGACCGCCCGCCGGCCCGCCAGGCCGGCGGCATGGCACCCGTCTGCTAAATTGCGCCCCCATGACTGAGCTTGCTGGCAAACACATCGTTCTGGGCCTGAGCGGAGGCGTGGCCTGCTACAAGGCCGCCGAGCTGACCCGGCTGCTCATCAAGGCCGGCGCGACCGTGCAGGTGGTGATGACGGAGGCCGCGGGCCAGTTCATCACGCCGGTCACCATGCAGGCGCTGAGCGGCCGCGCGGTGTACGGCTCGCAGTGGGACGCGCGCGAGCCCAACAACATGCCGCACATCAACCTGAGCCGCGAGGCCGACGCCATCCTCGTCGCGCCGTGCAGCGCCGACTTCATCGCCCGGCTGGTGCAGGGCCGGGCCGACGAGTTGCTGAGCCTGCTGTGCCTGGCGCGGCCGGCCGGGCGCGTGCCGCTGCTGCTGGCCCCGGCCATGAACCGCGAGATGTGGGCGCACCCGGCCACCCAGCGCAACCTGGCGCAGGTGGCGGCCGACGGCGCCACCGTGCTGGGCGTGGGCACGGGCGACCAGGCCTGCGGCGAAACCGGCGACGGGCGCATGCTGGAGCCACCCGAGATCATGGACGAGCTGTCGGCGTTCTTCACCCCGAAGCGGCTCGCCGGCCAGCGGGTGCTGGTCACGGCCGGCCCCACGTTCGAGGCCATCGACCCGGTGCGCGGCATCACCAATCTCTCGAGCGGCAAGATGGGTTTCGCCATCGCCCGCGCCGCACGCGAGGCCGGTGCCGAGGTCACGCTGGTCTCGGGCCCCGTGCACCTGCCCACGCCGCGTGGCGTGCGGCGCATCCCGGTGCAATCCGCGCAGGAAATGCTCCAGGCGGTTGCCAGCCAAGCGCAGGGCGCTAGTATTTTCATAGCAACCGCCGCTGTGGCGGATTGGCGCCCGGCGCAGCCGAGCGGCCAGAAGATCAAGAAGGACGGCTCTGGCGCCGTGCCCACGCTGGCCTTCGTGGAGAACGAAGACATCCTGGCCACCGTGGCGAAGTCCGAGCGGGCGCGGTCCGGCGCTCTGTTCTGCGTGGGCTTTGCCGCCGAGAGCGAGAACCTGCTGGAGCACGCCAGCGCCAAGCGGCTGCGCAAGGGCGTGCCGCTGCTGGTGGGCAACATCGGCCCGGCCACGTTCGGGCAGGACGACAACACGCTGGTGCTGATTGACGAGCAAGGCCACCGCACGCTGCCCCGGGCCTCCAAGCAGGCGCTGGCCCGCGAGTTGGTGGCGGACATCGCCAGCCGTGTCGCGCCGCTGCGCTGAGCGAGGCCTCGCCCGCCATCCCGTGGCCACCCGCCACCCCGCCAGCCCGCCCGCCTCCCCATTCGACCGAAAGCCCCGCATGCCGCTCGACCCCTCCCGCCTGGACGCGGACACGCCACCCGACGGCGACTTCGCCCGCTATGTCGAGCAGCTGACCCGCCGGCCCCCGGCCGTGCGCCAGCCCGGCAGCGCGCCCGCTCGCGGCGGGCCAGAGGTTCCTGGCGCGGCTGTAAGGCCCCCGTCACCGCGCCGCGCCGGCGCCGCTCCGGCCCCCGGGCGCGCCGCGCCGGCCTCGTTCTGGCAGCGCGTCTGGCACGCACTGCAGCAAGCCTCCCAGCACAGAAAGTGAATGGTTGTTCCGTGAAGATCGACGTCAAGATTCTCGACCCCCGCATGGCAGAGCAACTGCCCGCCTACGCCACTCCCGGCAGCGCCGGCCTGGACCTGCGCGCCTGCCTCGACGCGCCGCTCACCCTCGAGGCCAATGCCTGGCAGCTGGTGCCCACGGGCATCGCCATCCATCTGCAGGACCCGGGCTACGCCGCGCTGATCCTGCCGCGCTCGGGGCTCGGCCACAAGCACGGCATCGTGCTGGGCAATCTGGTCGGCCTGATCGACAGCGACTATCAGGGCCAGCTCATGGTGAGCGCCTGGAACCGCAGCGACACCGCCTTCACGCTGCAGCCGATGGAGCGGCTGGCGCAACTGGTCATCGTGCCCGTGGTGCAGGCGCAGTTCAACGTGGTCAGCGACTTCGGCACCGCGTCCGCGCGCGGCGAAGGCGGCTACGGCTCGACGGGCAAGCAATGAGTTGAAGGGCTGCAGCGCAGGAGGCGCACTGTCGGACCACGGATGACGCGCCGGCCTGGCTTCGACCGGCATGGCACGCAGCCCTTGGCTCGCAGCAGCGCAAATGTGTGCAATGGTTCAATCGGTCAACGTTCCGGCGCTGCCGGCCATTGCATCGACAAAGGAGTCTCCACCATGCGTTCTTCCACCCGTCTCGCCTCCCTGGCTGCTTCCCTCGTCGTTGCAGGTTCGCTGGCCGCATGCGCCCAGCAGCCGCGCTACAACGACTACCCCTCGCAGCCGGTCTACAACAACGCGCCGGTGTCCAACAACCAATACGGCAACCAGTACGGCAACGAATTCGGCACGGTCGCCCAGATCGAGACGCTGCGCGACAAGCCCCGCACCAGCGGCGCGGGCGCGGTGCTGGGCGCCGTGGTCGGCGGCGTGCTGGGCAACCAGATCGGCGGCGGCAGCGGCCGTGCGGCAGCCACCGTGCTGGGCGCCGTCGGCGGCGGCGTCGCCGGCAACGCCATCGAAGGCCGGGGCGGCAACAATGGTGCCATCGAAGGCTATCGCCTCGTCATCAATCTGGACCAGGGCGGCCAGCGGATCTACGAAGTGGCCTCGCCCGGCGATCTGCGCACCGGCGACCGCGTCCGCCTGAACGGCGGCCAGATCTCGCGCATGTAAGGCGCCCCAGGCGGCCCTTTAGAGGCCGCGCACGATGAAACGGGCCACGGCGGCCCGTTTCGTGTTTCCAGCATGCTGCCGGGTACGCGGCCCAGCAGGCGAATTCAGTGCACCGCGCCGCCCCCGCCCGTCGGCTGGATGCGAAAGAAGCCCGTGCCCGCGGTGCCGCGCTCCAACTCCTCGTCGGTCGCTTCGCGCACCCCCTGCACGACCAGGTGAAGGCGCAGCGCGATGCCGGCCAGCGGGTGGTTGCCGTCGAGCACGATGTGCTCGGGGTAGATCTGAGCCACGGTGTAGAGCGCGTCTCGCGGTGCGTCCGGGTTCGTGCCCTCTGGCAGCGCTGCACCCTCGAACGTCATGCCTTCTTCGATGTCGGCCGGGAACAGTGCCCGGGGCTCGAGGAACAGCAGCTGGTCCTGGTAGTCGCCGAACGCTTCTTCCGGCTCCAGGTGCAGATCGAGCCTGGCTCCGGTCGAATGGCCCTGCAGCGCCTCCTCGACCCGCTCGAGCAGGTCGTCCCCGCCCACCAGGAATTCCACCGGCTCATCGAGCACGTCGAGTTCTTCGCCCAGCGTGTCTTTCAAGACCCAGGTCAAGGCGACCACACATTGTTGTTTGATTTCCATAGGAGAATTGTCGCAGCTTGACCACTGCCGCGAACGCGGCCGCCCCGACCCCATGGATGTCCATTCGCCCCTGTCCCTGCTTGCAGGCCTGACGCCCGCGCAGTTCATGCGCACCCACTGGCACAAGAAGCCGCTGCTGGTGCGGCGGGCCGTGCCCGGCTTCGCGCCGGCGGTCGGCCGTGCGGAGCTGTTCGCGCTCGCGGGCGAGGAGGGCGTGGAGTCGCGCCTGGTGCAGCACAGGGAAGGCCAATGGCGGCTGCGCCACGGGCCTTTCGCCCGCCGTTCCCTGCCGCCTTTGGCCACCCGCGAATGGACCTTGCTGGTGCAGGGCGTGGACCTGCACGACGATGCCACGCACGCCCTGATGCAGCAGTTCCGCTTCGTGCCCGAGGCGCGGCTCGACGACCTGATGATCAGCTACGCCAGCGACGGCGGCGGCGTGGGCCCGCATTTCGACAGCTACGACGTTTTCCTGCTGCAGGCGCATGGCCGGCGCCGCTGGCGCATCGGCCGGCAGAAGGACTTCACGCTGCGCGAAGGCATTCCGCTCAAGGTGCTGGACAACTTCGAGCCGGAGGAGGAGTTCGTGCTCGAACCCGGCGACATGCTCTACCTGCCGCCCCGCTGGGCGCACGACGGGGTGGCCGAGGGCGAGTGCATGACGTACTCCATCGGGTTCCGGTCGCCGCGCCGCGCCGATATCGCGCAGAGCATTCTGCTGCGCCTGGCCGACGAGGCCACCGACGACGAAGACACGCCCCTCTACCGCGACCCGAAGCAGGACGCCGTGGCCCAGCCCGGCGCCATTCCGCCGGCCTTGCAGGACTTCGCCCGCGACGCGGTGCGCCGCGCGCTGGCCGATCCCCTGTCGGTGGAGCGTGCGCTCGGCGAATCGCTGACCGAGCCCAAGCCCAACGTCTGGTTCGACCCCGCGCCCGCCAGCGGCCTGCTGGAGGGCGTTGCGCTCGACCGGCGCACCCGCATGATGTATGACGACAAGCATGTGTACATCAATGGCGAGAGCTACCGCGCCGCCGGCCGCGATGCGACCTTGATGCGCCGCCTGGCCGACGAGCGGGGGCTCACCGCCCGCGACCTGGCGCGGGCCAGCGACGATGCGCTCGAGCTGCTGTCCGCGTGGTGCGACAGCGGCTGGGCCCACGCCCGGGCGCCGCAGGCGTGAACGAGGCCCCTCGCCCATGAGCGACGCTCCCGCCGCCGCGCCGGACCTGCCCGAGGGTCGCTTCGCCGGCCGGGAGGATTTTCGCCAGTGGGTGCGCGATGCCCTGGCCTGCGCCGCGCGCGAGGGTTGGCGCGAGATCGTCATCAGCGACCCGGACTTCCACGACTGGCCGCTGGGCGAGCGGGCGGTGGTGGATGCCTTGCACACATGGTCACGGTCGGGCCGCAGCTTCACGATCCTGGCGGCCGATTTCGGTGCCGTCGTGCGGCAGCACGCGCGGTTCGTGCAGTGGCGCGGCACCTGGGGCCATATCGTCACGGCGCGCAAGGCGGCGTCCTCGCCATCGCAGGAGGTGCCCAGCATGCTCTGGTCGCCGGGTTGGCACTTGCACCGCCTCGACCGTGACCGCTGCGTGGGCCTGTACGGCCAGTCGCCCGACCGGCGAGCCCTCCTGCGCGGGGCGCTCGACGAGTGGCTGGTGCGCCGCAGCGGGCCGGGCTTTCCGGCCACGACGCTGGGGCTGTAGGGCCGCCTGGGCGAACACTGTGAACCTTGGTGCAAGCCCCGTCAGTGTTAGTCAGTATTGACGAAATTCCCTATAATTTACTGTTGGCTTCAAATACCGCACGCGCCACCAGGCGCCGCCTGCCAACCGGACCGCTGCAAGAGTCGGACGTGGTGTCCATTCAAAAGAATCCCGTTTGTCCAAGAGGAAACCTGACATGAAGAATTCCGTCGTTCTGGCTGCTTTGATCGCCGCTGCTGCCCTCGCCGCCTGCGGCAAGAAGGAAGAAGCCGCTCCCGCGCCCGCACCGGCTCCCGCCGTGACGCCCGCGCCCGCCGTGACGCCTGCCGCATCCGCTCCCGTGGCTCCCGCATCGGCCGCTGTGACGCCTGCCGCTCCTGCTTCCGACGCCGCCAAGGCTGCTGCCGACGCAGCCGCCGCTGCCGCTACCGGCGCTTCGGCCGCCAAGTAAGCGAACAGACTCCGCATCGGGCTGCGGCCCGGTGCCGACTCCGAGCCCCGCACGCCGTGTCGGGGCTTTTTTTCGTCTGGCGGTTGTCTGGCGGGTGGCCTGTTCAGGTGGTTTCCGCGGGCCGGACTGGGCTGCTGGCCCAGCGTCAGCCCGCGTCGATCCAGCCGGTGCCCTCGCGCGGGTGCGCCACGTCGATGGCTTCGAGCGGCCAGCCCAGGGCGTCCGCGAGGGCGGCGCGGGCCAGGTCGGGGTGGTTGTTCTGCGCGCTGAGATGGGCCGCCACCACGCGGCGCAAGCCGCTGTGGCGAACAGTGCGCAGAATGTCCGCCGACACGTGATTGGGCAGGTGGCCGAAGCGGCCGCTGATGCGCCGCTTGAGGAAGGCGGGATAGCCCGAAGCCTGCAGCATCTCCGGGTCGTGGTTCGACTCCAGCAGCAGCGCGTGGCAGTCGCGCAGCTGGTCCAGCACGTGCCCCGAGGCATGCCCCAGGTCGGTCAGCAGGCCGACATGGGTGGCGCCGTCGCTGCAGCGCAGGTGCAGGGGCTCGCGGGCATCGTGCGGAACGGTGAAGGGGCGGGCCTCGAACGCGCCCAGGTCGATCGCCTCGCCATCGCGCGCGATGCGCAGCAGCCCGTCGAAGTCGGGCGCGCCCAGGGCTTCGTGCGTGCCCTGGCTCATCCACACCGGCACGCGGTGGCGCAGAACGAGTTTTTGCACGCAGCCGATGTGGTCGGAATGCTCGTGGGTGATGAACACCGCGTCGAGCTGGGCGGGCGCGATGCCCGCGGCGCCGAGCCTCCCTTCGAGGATGCGGATGCCCAGGCCGCAATCCATCAGCAGGCGGCGGCGCGGACCGCCGCCGGCGGTGCCGCCTTCGATCAGCGTGGCATTGCCGGTGCTGCCGCTGGCCAGGTTGCGAAACCGCAGCACCCGGGCTGGCTCACTTCAGGTCGTCCGCCAGCACGCGCACGATGCGCTGGGCGTTGTCGGACGATTCGGGCGCGCCGGCGGCGTTGAGCACGGAGACGGTGCTCTTGTTGCCTTCGCTGCGCACCACGATGCGGTACTTGAGCGGCGGCACCGCGTCGGGCGAGCGGTTGAAGAGCTTGCCGAAGAAGCCGGGCTCCTTCTTGTCGGTGGGGGCCACGTAGCGCACGAAGTACACGCCCTGGCTGCGGTCGCGGTCTTCCACCGTGAAGCCGGTGCGGTCCAGCGACAGGCCGACGCGGCGCCATGCGCGGTCGAACGGCTCGTCGATCTGCACGGCCGGCGCGCCGCCCACGTTGGCGATGCGGGCCACCGGTACCACTTGCGCGGGCGCGGCGGCGACGGCCCGGGACTGCTCCTCGCTCACGCCGAGCTTGACCATGATGCGGCGCAGGAATTCGGTCTCCAGCTCCGGGTCGGCCGGGCGCGGCTGCCACACGGTGGTGTCCTTCTGGGTGTTGGAATACACCTCGATCATGCCGCGGTGGCTGACGAAGATCTCGGTCGTGCCGTTGGGGCCGCGCTCCAGGCGGGTGCGGAACTTGTCGCGCTCGCCGGTGGAGTACACCGAGTCGAAGATCTTGCCGATGGTCGAGCGGATGATGTCCTGCGGCAGCTTGGCGCGGTTCTCGGCCCAGTCGGTTTCCAGCAGGCCCAGGTTGGCCTGCTCGGTGGTGTAGACGAAGCCGTTTTCGAGCCAGAAGTCGCGCACCGGCTCCCACAATTGGTCGGCAGGGCGGTTGACGACCAGCCAGCGCTGGTTGCCGTCGCGCTCAATGCGCACGTCGCCGATGGTTTGCGGCGCGGCGTTGGCCTTGCCCACGGGGCGCTGGGCCTGGCCCGCCTCGAAGGCAGCGGCCGACACCGTGCCGCCGGGCACGACATAGCGGGAATCGGTGGAGAGCTGGCGCAGGTCGGGCGGCACCTCGAGCGTCGCACCCTTGGTGGCGCTCTTGTAGTCGATCTTGTCGTTCTCGAGAACGGAGCAGGCGGACAGGGCCATGGCGAGGCCGAGCAGGCCCAGGCGGGTGGTAGCGTTCACGCGGAAATCCTCAGGTGATCTGGAAGTGCCGAAGCGGCGGGTTCGGGCTGCGGCGGACCGGATTAAAGCAGACCGCCGGCGCGCAGGGCACCTTCGACGATGGCCTCGTTGGCCGTACCGAGCGGCGTCATCGGCAGGCGCAGCGTGCCGCCGCAATGGCCCATGCGCTGCAGCGCCCACTTGACCGGGATCGGGTTGGCCTCGACGAACAGGTGCTTGTGCACGGGCATCAGCTGGAACTGGATTTCCATGGCGCGGCGCGCATCGCCCGCCAGGGCGGCCACGCACAGCTCGTGCATGAGGCGCGGCGCGACGTTGGCCGTCACGCTGATGTTGCCCTGGCCACCGCAGAGCATCAGGGCCACGGCGGTCGGGTCGTCGCCCGAGTAGACGGCGAAACCCTTGGGCAGGTCGCGGATGAGCCATTGCGCACGTTCGATGTTGCCCGTGGCTTCCTTGATGCCGATGATGCCGGGCACCTGCGCCAGGCGCAGGACGGTGTCGTGCAGCATATCGGCGACAGTGCGGCCGGGCACGTTGTAGAGCACGATGGGCAGGTCGCCCACGGCCTCGGCGATCGCCTTGAAGTGCTGGTACTGGCCCTCTTGCGTGGGCTTGTTGTAGTAGGGCACGACCTGCAGCTGCGTGTCGGCGCCCACCTTCTTGGCGAAGCGGGCCAGCTCGATGGCTTCGGCCGTGGAATTGGCGCCGCAGCCGGCCATGATCGGCACGCGGCCGGCGGCCTGCTCGACCGCCACGCGGATGATCTCGCAATGCTCTTCGACGTTGACCGTGGGCGATTCGCCCGTGGTGCCCACGACGCCGACGCAGTCGGTGCCCTCGGCGACGTGCCAGTCGATCAATTGGCGCAGGGTGGGGTAGTCCACGCTGCCGTCTTCGTGCATGGGGGTGACGAGGGCGACGATGCTGCCGGTGAGAGGGGCGCTGGGGAGGGTCATGTCCGCGTGGTGAAACGGTAAAAGAGCATTCTAACTAGGGATGATTCAGCCGGCGCCCGCTCCGGGAGCGGGCATGCCCGGCGCCGCCGGCGGCAGGAGCGCATGGCGCGCCGGGGCGCTGCCGGGCCGTTCGCGCACGGCGGCGATGCGCTGCACGAAGCGCTCGGGCGACGGCAGCCAGCCGTCTTCGAACGCCACGATACGCAGACCCTGGCAGACGGCCCACAGTTCCCCGGGCGCGAGCAGAAAGTCCGGGCGCGCCGGGCGGCCGACCGTTTCGTTGCCGGCGGCGAAGGTCTCATACAGCAGCACGCCGCCCGGTGCCACGCTGGCGACCAGGGTGGGCAGCAGCGGCCGCCAGAGGTAGTTGGTGACGACCACGCCGCCGAACTGGCGGCCGGCAAAGGGCCAGGGGCCGGATTCGATGTCGGCGCAGACGGCCTCGATCGCCGGCGCGGGCGGGTGGGCCGCAGCCGCGTCCGCGCCTGTCCGCGCCAGCTCGGCCAGGGCCTCGGCCGATCGGTCCACGCCGGTCACCGCATGACCCAGGCCCAGCATCCAGCGCGCATGGCGGCCCCGGCCGCAGGCGACGTCGAGCACGCTGCTGCGCGCCGGCACCAGGTGCGACCAGCGCCGGATCCAGTCGGAGGGAGCTTCGCCGCCATGCAGGGTCATGCTATGAATACTGTAGCTATACGCCCATGCGCAACGGGCGCTGGAGGGCTTTTCCGTCCCATTTTTAGGCTCAGAAGCATGACCACACCTGGTCGGCCATCATCACCATGAAATCGGGCTGGGAGTAGAGCAGGAACACCACCGCCAGCAGGGCGGCGGCCCCCGCCCAGGCCAGGCCCGCCGCCCAGCGGCCGGCGCGGCGATGGGGGGTGGCGGCGGGCGTCATGCCGGGCGTGGCTGCCGCACGATGGCCGTCTCGCGCACCGGCAGGTTGATGAGGCCGGCGAACACGCCCAGAGCGATGGAGAGGTACCACACCACGTCGTAGCTGCCGGTGCGGTCGTACAGGTAGCCGCCCAGCCACACGCCCAAAAAGCTCCCGATCTGGTGGCTGAAGAACACGAAGCCGCTCAGCATCGACAGGTGCTGCACGCCGAAGATCTGCGCCACTGTCGCATTGGTCACCGGTACGGTGGACAGCCACAGCGCGCCCATCACGGCCGAGAAGACGTACACCGACATGGGCGTGAGCGGCGCGAGCAGGAAGACGCTGATGGCCACCGCCCGCGCGAAGTAGATGAAGGCCAGGATGTAGCGCTTGGGCATGCGCTGGCCCAGCGTGCCGGCGATGTAGGTGCCGAAGATGTTGAAGAGCCCGATCAGCGCCAGCGCGTAGCTGGCCACCTGGGGCGACAGGCCGTGGTCCTTCAGGTAGCTGGGCATGTGCACGCCGATGAACACCACCTGGAAGCCGCAGACGAAGTAGCCCGCCGTCAGCAGCAGGAAGCTGGGGTGGTGCAGCGCCTCCGAGACGGCACTGCCGATGGACTGTTTGCGCGGCGCCGCCGCACCCGCTGGGGCCGAGGCGCCGAAGCCCGGCTCGCGCAGGCCGAAGGCCAGCGGCACGATCAGCAACACCATCACCGCCAGCGCCAGCAGGGCCTCCTGCCAGCCCAGTTGCGCGATGAGCTGGCCTTCGACCGGCACCATCAGGAACTGCCCGAACGAGCCCGCCGCCGCCGTCACGCCCATGGCCCAGGAACGGCGTTCCGGCGCGATCTGCCGGCCCAGCACGCCATAGATCACGGCATAGGTCGTGCCGGCCTGCGCCGCGCCGATCAGCACGCCCGCCGTGAGCGCGAACAGCACCGGCGTGGGCGAAAGCGCCATGCCGGCCAGGCCCGCCGCGTAGAGCGCCGCCCCGCCCATCAGCACGCGGAAGGCGCCGAACCGGTCGGCCGCCATGCCCGCGAAGATGCCGAACACGCCCCAGGCGATGTTCTGCACCGCGATGGCCAGGGCGAAGGTCTGCCGCGTCCAGCCCATCTCCTGCGTGATGGGCTGCAGCCACAGGCCGAAGCCATGGCGAATGCCCATCGACAGCGTGACGATGGCGGCGCCGCACAGCAGCACCTGGCCCATGGACAGTTTGGTGGTTTCTTGATGCATCCGGCGAATGTAGCCAAATCCGCCTGCGGCCGCTGACGCGGCGGCGTCTCGCCCACCTCTGCCATGCGCAAGCCGGGGCTAAACCAGCCATGCGGGCTGTGGTTATATCCAGCACTACAATCCGCCGCCATGGCAGTCAAACCCGCATCCTCCTCCGCAAGCAGCGAATACTCCGAAGGCTCGATCCGCGTCCTGAAAGGGCTGGAGCCGGTCAAGCAGCGCCCGGGCATGTACACCCGCACCGACAACCCGCTGCACATCATCCAGGAAGTGCTGGACAACGCCGCCGACGAGGCGCTGGCCGGCCACGGCAAGAAGATCAAGGTCACGCTGCACGCCGACGGCTCGGTCAGCGTGGAGGACGACGGCCGGGGCATTCCCTTCGGCCTGCACCCGGAAGAGAAGGCGCCGGTGATCGAGCTGGTCTTCACCCGCCTGCACGCGGGCGGCAAGTTCGACAAG
This sequence comes from Acidovorax sp. FG27, assembly GCF_040365715.1. Lineage (NCBI taxonomy): Bacteria > Pseudomonadati > Pseudomonadota > Betaproteobacteria > Burkholderiales > Comamonadaceae > Acidovorax > Acidovorax sp. FG27. The sequence continues at coordinate 382,432 of NZ_BAABVY010000002.1, read as the reverse complement.
GGCAAGGGCGGCGCCTACAGCTTCTCGGGCGGCCTGCACGGCGTGGGCGTCTCGGTCACCAACGCGCTGGCGCTGCGACTGGAGGCCTACACCCACCGCGAGGGAAAGATCGCCCAGCTGGTGTTCGAGGGTGGCGACGTCACCGAGCCGCTGACCTCGCGCCCCCTGGCGGCGGGCGAGCGCAAGCAGGGCACCACCGTGCGCGTGTGGCCCGACCCGAAGTACTTCGAGACCGCCGCCCTGCCCATGGGCGAGCTGACCCACCTGCTGCGCAGCAAGGCCGTGCTGATGCCCGGCGTGACGGTGACCCTCGTCAACGAGAAGTCGAAGGAAACCCAGAGCTGGCAGTACAAGGGCGGCCTGCGCGACTACCTGGCGCAGACTTTGTCGGCCGACCCGGTGATCCCGCTCTTCGAGGGCGAGGGTTTCGCCGACCGCCACAGCGAGAGCTTCGCCGAGGGCGAGGGCGCGTCGTGGTGCGTGGGTTTCACCGACGAGGGCGGGCCGGTGCGCGAGAGCTACGTCAACCTGATTCCCACCAGCGCGGGCGGCACGCACGACGCCGGCCTGCGCGACGGCCTCTTCAACGCCGTCAAGAGCTTCATCGAACTGCATTCGCTGTTGCCCAAGGGCGTCAAGCTGCTGCCCGAGGACGTATTCGCCCGCGCCAGCTACGTGCTGTCGGCCAAGGTGCTGGACCCGCAGTTCCAGGGCCAGGTGAAGGAAAAGCTCAATTCGCGCGACGCGGTGCGGCTGGTGTCCAGCTTCGTGCGGCCGGCGCTGGAGCTGTGGCTGCACCAGCACGTCGACTACGGCAAGAAGCTCGCCGAACTCGCCATCAAGGCGGCGCAGACGCGCCAGAAGGCCGGCCAGAAGGTCGAGAAGAAAAAGGGCTCCGGCGTGGCCGTGCTGCCCGGCAAGCTCACGGATTGCGAAAGCCGCGACCTGTCGCACAACGAAGTCTTCCTGGTGGAGGGCGATTCCGCCGGCGGCAGCGCCAAGATGGGCCGCGACAAGGAATGCCAGGCCGTGCTGCCGCTGCGCGGCAAGGTGCTCAACACCTGGGAAGTGGACCGCGACCGGCTGTTCGCCAACAACGAGATCCACGACATCTCGGTGGCGCTGGGGGTCGACCCGCACGGGCCCGACGACACGCCGGACCTCTCCGGCCTGCGCTACGGCAAGGTCTGCATCCTGTCCGATGCGGACGTGGACGGCTCGCACATCCAGGTGCTGCTGCTCACGCTCTTTTTCCGCCACTTCCCCAAGCTCATCGAGGCGGGACACATCTACGTGGCGCGGCCGCCGCTCTTTCGGGTGGATGTGCCCGCGCGCGGCAAGAAGCCGGCCTCCAAGGTCTATGCGCTGGACGAGGGCGAGCTGGAGGCCATCCTCGACAAGTCCGCCAAGGACGGCGTGCCGCGCGAGAAATGCCAGATCAGCCGCTTCAAGGGCCTGGGCGAGATGAATGCCGAACAGCTGTGGGAAACCACGCTCAACCCCGACACCCGCCGCCTGCTGCCGGTGCAGCTGGGCGCGCTGGACTTCGCGGCCACGGCCGGGCTCATCACCAAGCTGATGGGCAAGGGCGAGGCGGCGGCGCGGCGCGAGCTGATGGAGCTGCACGGCGACGCCGTGGAGGTGGACATCTGAATGCGGCCCCGTGCCCCTGAGGTGCTGACATGATTCAAGGTGTTTTTGGCCGCTGGCGCTTGATGTGCCTGGGCATGCTGCTATGGTTTTCGCAGCAGTCGGCGCACGCCGACCTGTGGGCGCACGTGGATGAGCGGGGCGTGACGCACTTCGCGGCCGAGCGCATCGACGAGCGCTACACGCTCTACTTCCGTGGCGACGTGTTCGATTCCACCGTCGATGGCAACGCCGCCGGCACCGGCATCGTCGCGCCCGGCACCGCGCCCGAGGCCACGGCGGCGGGTGCACGGCGGCTGGCGTATTTCGACATCGCCCCCGAGGTCAAGCGCGTCAAGCACCACCTGCGGGCCTCCGCCCTCCAGCAGGGGCTGGACTACGAGCTGCTGCAGGCGGTGATCGCCACCGAATCCGGTTTCGACGCGCAGGCGGTGTCGCCGCGGGGCGCCGTGGGGCTGATGCAGGTCATGCCGGCCACCGCGCAGCGGTTCGGCGTGGCGGGCGCACCCCGGCGGTCGGTGCAGCAGCAACTGGCCGACCCCGGCACCAACGTGGCCGCCGGTGCGCGCTACCTGCGGCACCTGCTCGATGTGTTCGAAGGCCGGCTCGACCTGGCGCTGGCCGCCTACAACGCCGGCGAGGGCGCCGTGCGCCGCGCGGGCGACCGCATTCCGGCCTACCGCGAGACGCAGAATTACGTGAAGAGCGTGATGGGGCTCTACGCGCTGCTCAAGCCCGCCAGGGCGGCTCCGCCGGCCGCGCGCGCCGCCAATGGGCGCGTGCGCATGGAGCTGGCCGGCCCCCTGAGCACGACCACCGCCACCACCACCGCCGCGCCCGACCTGCGCTGACCGTTTGGTGAACGACAGACAGGGCGACGCCCCGGCTGCCGCCTTCCTTTCCTTTTTCTTTTTCCTGCCCGACGCATGAGCGACAACGACCAACCCACCCTCGACCTTTCGCAGCCCGCATCGGACGACAGCCAGAGCCTGGCCGGCTACGCCCAGCGGGCCTATCTGGAATACGCGCTTTCGGTGGTCAAGGGCCGTGCGCTGCCCGACGTGTGCGACGGCATGAAGCCGGTGCAGCGGCGCATTCTCTTCGCCATGGAGCGCATGGGCCTGGCCTACAGCGGCCCCAACCGCAACACCGCCGCCAAGCCGGTGAAGAGCGCCCGCGTGGTGGGCGACGTGCTGGGCCGCTTCCACCCGCACGGCGACCAGTCGGCCTACGACGCGCTGGTGCGCCTGGCGCAGGACTTCAGCCAGCGCTACCCGCTGATCGACGGCCAGGGCAACTTCGGCAGCCGCGACGGCGACGGCGCGGCGGCCATGCGCTACACCGAGGCGCGGCTCACCCGCATCGCCGGCCTGCTGCTCGACGAGATCGACCAAGGCACGGTGGATTTCGTGCCCAACTACGACGGCTCCACCGAAGAGCCGCGCCAGCTGCCGTCGCGCCTGCCGTTCGCGGTGCTCAATGGCGCCAGCGGCATCGCCGTGGGCCTGGCCACCGAGATCCCGAGCCACAACCTGCGCGAAGTGGCCGACGCCTGCGTGGCGCTGCTGAAGAACCCCAGGCTCACCGACGAAGAACTCTTTGCCCTGATTCCCGGCCCCGACTACCCGGGCGGCGGGCAGATCATCAGCAGCGCGGGCGACATCCAGGATGCCTATCGCACCGGGCGCGGCAGCCTGAAAGTGCGCGCCCGCTGGAAGATCGAAGACCTGGCGCGCGGCCAGTGGCAGCTGGTGGTGACCGAGCTGCCCCCCGGCGTCTCGACCCAGAAAGTGCTGGAGGAGATCGAGGAACTCACCAACCCCAAGGTCAAGGCCGGCAAGAAGGCCCTGGGCGCCGAGCAGGTGCAGCTCAAGGCCACGCTGCTGGGCGTGCTGGACGTGGTGCGCGACGAGTCGAGCAAGGACGCGCCGGTCCGTCTCGTCTTCGAGCCCAAGACGGGCCGCGTGCCGCAGCAGGAGCTGATCACCGCGCTGCTGGCGCACACCAGCCTGGAGACGTCCGCCCCCATCAACCTGACCATGGTGGGGCTGGACGGCAAGCCCATGCAGAAGTCGCTGCGGCGCATGCTGCAGGAGTGGGTGGACTTCCGCCAGCAGACCATCACGCGGCGCAGCCGGCACCGGCTGGACAAGGTGCTGGACCGCATCCACATCCTCGAGGGGCGGCAGATCGTGCTGCTCAACATCGACGAGGTGATCGCCATCATCCGCGCGGCCGACGAGCCCAAGGCCGCGCTCATCGCCCGCTTCAACCTGTCCGACCGGCAGGCCGAGGACATTCTCGAGATCCGCCTGCGCCAGCTGGCGCGGCTCGAAGCCATCAAGATCGAGCAGGAATTGAAGGAGCTGCGCGAGGAGCAGGGCAAGCTCGAAGACATCCTGGCGAACCCCGCCTCCCTGCGCCGCCTGATGGCCCGCGAGATCGAGGCGGACGCCAAGCAGTTCGCCGATGCGCGCCGCACGCTCATCCAGGCCGAGAAGAAGGCCGTCGCCGAGGTCAAGGTGGTGGACGAGCCGGTCACGGTGGTCGTCTCGCAAAAGGGCTGGGTGCGCGCGCGCCAGGGCCATGGTCACGATGCGGGCAGCTTCGCCTTCAAGTCGGGCGACGGGCTTTATTCCACCTTCGAATGCCGCACGGTCGATACGCTCATCGTCTTCGGCAGCAACGGGCGCGTCTATTCGGTGGCGGTGGCGCAGCTGCCCGGCGCGCGCGGCGACGGCCAGCCCATCACCACGCTGATCGAGCTGGAAAGCGGCACGCAGCCGCTGCACTACTTCGCCGGCCCGGCCGGCGCGGCGCTGCTGCTGGCCAGCTCCGGCGGCTACGGCTTCATCGCGGCGTTGGAACACATGACGGCGCGCAACCGCAGCGGCAAGGCCTTCGTCACGCTGGCAGAAGGCGAGCAGCTGTGCAAGCCCTCGCATGCGGCTTTCACCAGCGGCGGGCAGGCCCTGGCGCCCGCCACGCACGTGTGCTGCGCCTCCACCGGCGGGCGCATCCTGACCTTCGAGATCACCGAGCTCAAGCAGATGGCCAACGGCGGCCGGGGCCTGATGCTGATCGACCTGGACGACAAGGACACGCTGGCCGGCGCGGCGGCCTACACCCGCAGCGTGCGCATCGCCGGCGTGGGCCGGGGCGGCAAGGAGCGGGAAGAGACGCTGGAGATCCGCAGCCTGAACAACGCGCGCTTTCCGCGCGGGCGCAAGGGCCGTGCGGCCGACCTGGGCTTCAAGCCCACGTCGGTCACGCGGGTGGAATGAAAGAGGCGAGGCGGGCCCGTGGCCGCCGGTGGCCAATACCGGTCGATGCTATATTTTTGATAGCTATACGCGCTGATGTATCAAGCGCTGCCAGCCGTTTGGGCATGAACTAAGCGGCGGTGGGCCGCTGCTCAGCCGGCGCTGCACGGCTCGGCCGAGAAGCATTCGGCCGGCGCGGCGATCTGGCTCTGGCAGGCCACCAGCGGCAGGTCGCGCTGGCCGGGTGCCGTGCGGGCGACCAGCGCATAAAGGCTGCTGACGGCGCCCGACACGGCCTGCGCCGTGGGCTGGCCGCGCAGCAGGTGGCCCAGCAGCACGGCGGAAAACACGTCGCCCATGCCGTTGGGCAGGGGCTGCAGATCGATGTAGGGGGTCTTGACCAGCCAGGCGGCATCCGCCGTCACCGCCAGGGTGGCCAGGCGGTCGGTCGGCAGGTCGGGCGTACGCAGGCTGGTCACCACGATCAGCGACGGGCCGGTGCCGGGCGCCACGCCCAGCAGGGCGCGCGCGGCGGCGATGGCCTCCTGCACCGATGCCAGCGGCGCGCCGTGCAGCAGTTCGAACTCGTAGTGGTTCGGCGTGATGATGCTGGCCTGCGCCAGCGCCCGGCGCCGCAGGAATTCGGGAATGCCGGGCCGCACGAACACGCCCCGGCCCACGTCGCCCATCACGGGGTCGCACAGGTAGTGCAGGCCGGGACGGACGGCGCGGATCTCCTGCACCGCGGCCAGGATGGCCTCGCCCACGCCGGCATCGCCCAGGTAGCCCGACAGCACCGCCGTGCAGCGCGCCAGCACGCCGCGCGCCCGCAGCCCGTCCAGCACGTCGGCGATGTGCGCGGGCGCGAACACCTGGCCCTTGAATTCGCCATAACCCGTGTGGTTGGAGAACTGCACCGTGTGCACCGCCACCGGCTGGATGCCCAGCAACTGCAGCGGCAGCATGGCCGCGTCGTTGCCCACATGGCCGAAGGCGACGTGCGACTGGATGGACAGGACCAGGGGGGCTTCTTGGACGGGAGCGGTCATGGGGCGGTGGTGCTTCAGGACAGTTCGGCGATCAGCTCGATCTCGACGCAGGCGCCCATCGGGATCTGCGCCACGCCGAAGGCGCTGCGGGCATGCACGCCCTTGTCGCCGAACACCTGGCCCAGCAGTTCGCTGGCGCCGTTGGTCACCAGGTGCTGCTCGGTGAAGTCGCCGGTGGAATTGACCAGGCTCATCACCTTCACGATGCGCGCGACGCGGTTCAGGTCGCCGCCGGTGGCTGCATGCAGCGTGCCCAGCAGGTCGATGGCCACGGCGCGCGCGGCCGCCTTGCCCTCTTCGGTCGTGATGTCGCGGCCGAACTGAGCGGCCCAGGGCTTGCCGTCCTTGCGGGCAATGTGGCCCGAAAGGAACACGAGGTTGCCCGTCTCCACATAGGGCACGTAGGCCGCCGCAGGCACCGAGACGGGCGGCAGGGTGATCTGGAGTTCTTTCAGCTTGTCGTAAACGCTCATGGCAGTCCTTGCAGTCTTGCGGATGGAGGAAAAGTGGATGGAAGGGAGCGAGGGCGGCTCCACGGCGGGCTGGGCCCGGTGCGGCCGCCGCCCCCGAGGCCCGGTGTGGCCGCCGCCCAACCTGCGCCAAGTGTTACATAGCGCGGACCGCCCGCCACCGCTCGCGTGCCCTTGGCCTTAGCATGTCCGCATGCCTGCCCATGGCTCGACTCCAGCCTCCGCTCCACCGCTTGCCACGCAGCGCGGGCAGGCGGGCTGGCTGCTGCCGGCGCTGCTGCTGGGCGCCCTGCTGGGCACGGCCCTGCAACTGCAGCAGGCGGCGCTCTGGCCGGCCGGGGCTTACGCGCTGCTGGCCGGGGCGGCGCTGGCGGCCGGCGGCGGGCTCGCCTTCGTACCGGGCGGCCGGTGGCGGCGCCATGTCCGGGCGCTGTGCGTGGGCGCCGGCCTGGCGTTCGCGGCGTGCGGGCTGCGGGCCGGCGTGTTCCTCTCGCACGCGCTGGCTCCCGCGCTGGAGGGCCGCGACGTGCGCATCACCGCCGTGGTGGCCGCCATGCCCCAGTCGCTCGAAGGGGCGCTGCGCATGCGGCTCGCGGTGGAGTCCGCGCGGCTGGACGGCGCGGCCGTGCGGGTGCCGGAATCGATCGACGTGTCCTGGTACTTCGGGCCGTTCATCCGGGACGCAGGCGGGGGGACAGGTGCGGGTGCGGGTGGAGGTGCATTGTCACTGGCGGTGGCGGAACTGCAGAGGCCCCCGCCCACGGTGCGGGCGGGCGAGCGCTGGGAGCTGACCGTGCGCCTGAAGGCCCCGCACGGCGCGCGCAACCCGCACGGCTTCGACTACGAACTGATGCTGTGGGAGCAAGGCGTGCAGGCCACGGGCTATGTGCGCGCCGGCCCGCGCGATGCGCCGCCCCGGCTGCTGGCGGCCACGGCCCGCCACCCGGTCGAGCAGGCCCGCCAGCGGGTGCGCGACGCCATCCTGCAGCGGCTGGCGAGCGAAGGTCCCGCAGCGGACTCCGCGGCCGCCCGGCGCGCCGCCGGCGTGGTGGCGGCCCTGGTCACCGGCGACCAGCGCGCCATCGACCGCTGGTCGTTGACAATCAAGTCCTACGCTGGCTTCCCTCTCAAGCCAAAAGCGACTTGGTAAGTTTTGACAAATGGAGCTACTTTGCTGTTGTGGTTGGTGACCAACTGATGGTCAATCAAGTCCTACTCTGGGGCGGCACGACAGCAGCTCTGGCCTTTGCCGGTAGCGGGTCCGTTTGCACCAACACAGTGCCGTGCCTTGGTCGCGTCGGCCATTGAAGCGGGGGGCTCGCACTCCATAAGCTCAAGTCGGAATTCAATCGCTTAGTAGCTGTAGCAACTGGCGGGAATTCTCTTGGAGATTGCTGGCCGCCTCTTCCTTGGGGACCTTCCAAGTTGCGCTCACGAGCTCGACTGTGCGGTCTTCGCACCAGGGCATAAGTGGTTCGCCATCTATGTGGGCAAACGGGCCATCACTTTCAGGAACTACACGGTTCTTGGGCATCGCAGCAACAAGGCGACGGCAATTCGCCGAGGCGAACATGGCGGGGCCAACACTGAACCAGCAGCCCATGGCTGCTGCACTTCGTAACTCTGAAATCGACCCTGAGAACCAGTGCATGACTGCAACTCCGAAGGCAGGGTGTCGGGCGAGTTCGCGAAGTACATCTGAAGCGGCAGCCCGAGAATGGATGCTTAGGACGCGTCCCCCGAGTTCGGCACTGCGGGCGACGACTGCGGCAAATATCGACTGCTGGATTGCATAGCTCACCTTGTACCTGGCCGACCCATCAAGTCCAACCTCCCCGACCCCCTTGCACTGGGCCATTTGCTCAAGCAAGAGATTGATTTCATTGGCACGCTGCCCAGCAATCTCCGGATGTAGCCCTGGAGAGATGAGCACCCTTTCTGAGCGACCAAGAGCCGCAGATGTTGCCGCGAAGGCCTTCGGGCTTGTTGTCACCAACCAAGTGAATTCATTTCGCAGTACTGCCTGCCTGTACACCTCCCTTGGCTGCTTGTACAAGTCTAGGTGGCAGTGAAAGTCCATCACAGTAGACCATCTCCAATGAGCAAGGCTTCGAGTTCAGCCAACCCTTTCTCAAGAGTCTGTCGGTAGAAAGGTCGTTCCGAGGCTGTAGCGAAGGCGAGCGAAGCACCGAGGAACCGGTCAATACTCTTGTCTCTAGCGGCCAGAACCGCAAGGGCTGCTGCCATTGGGTCGTCCGGGCCGCTGGACTTCGCGGAGCTAATGAGGTTCGAGTGCACGTAGTTGGTGGTATCTTTGTTTGGGCCTCCCCACTTGAGGAAGGATGCCCGACGAATCATGCATGGGACACATCGGCCACAGTGCGTCCTGTTGTATGTACGGTACCGCCCACAGCTAGTTGTCGTGGCGGCAAGTTGGTTGAGCTGAGCCTGGTTCTGGCACTCGGAAAGCATCTCCCCTTTGGTCTTAAACTTGTACGGAAGCTTGAAATTGACCAGCACACCGAGCCCATCCAGCAGTTGCTGCATTTGCCGAATGAAAAGGGGATGCGTGGTCTTTGTGCTCAGGCTTCCCATGCGTCCAGGTACGAGAGGTGGGTTGATGCAGATGAAGCCGTTTTCCGGGACGAAGATGTCCACGGGCATGCCCGGGATACGCGACGCTGCAAGCACTGCGAACGCATAAAACGCCAACGAGCGCCCTCTGGTCGACGTCTCACGCTGCCCGGTAAAGCTAATCTTGTGGCTCCATTGGCAATGCGTTGCCGAACGACCAAGAGCCGTGGCATAGCGAATTTGCTTCTCCGAGTCTTCGTGAGCCAACTGAGATACAAACATGGGCCGTCGGCCCTGCGCAACGAGGTCGATGCCACCAATAAGGCTATCGAGTCCACCAGACAGAAGCGAAACGCAGTCGCTATCGTGAGGCCTGGGCTTTCCATTAGGCGGAAGCTGCCCTCCATCGACGAAGTGGAGTGTCCAGTAGTCACCGGTAAGGACCTTCAGCATGTGTTCAACATGTGCAATCCATGGCTGCCAGCGGACAGGTTCAGCCATTGCTACAGTCAGGTCGATAGTCCGAGTCCACCCATCAGCGCTGGTTGACCGAAGACACGCCAGGTCAGCCGCACAGACCGCAAGACAGAGCTGAACAAAGTCCCAACACGCAGGGGAAGGCGAGTAGCCCTTGCGCTTGATTGACCCTCTCCAGCCCTGCGCGATGGTTCCGACGCTTTCCCGCTTTGCGCTCTTGTTGAAGGTGAAGACGCGAGTATCAGGAGGAAGCTGCGCTGGCAGCTGCTCAACGGTGGTGCAGAGAATCTTCATTCGGAACCGAACACTTTCCATGCCATTGAGTGGACATTCTTTGCCAAGGCTTCTGGGGTTTGGCCCTTCATGCCGGGTTGCTCCATTACGACGCGGACCTGTCCCTGAACGTACTCGCGCATGTCATTTCTAAAATCCTGAATCTGTCGCGCGTCGTACTTGAGCTTCTCGTAGGACTGGCCCAACTGTAGGTCCATGCGGTTGCTAACCTCGTTCGCCACTGTGATTGCGATGACTTCGTCAATCTGCTCGTTGGTGAGTTGGAAAATATCTACGCCAGGGTTGGCTTCATAAAGCTCGGCAAGCGCATCTGTGGCGGCGTTGCGCAATGACTCGTCGTCGAGGCTTCCGGAGTTGGGCATGACCTCCTTGATGATTTCAAGGATGAGCTCGTTGGCTGGCAGGTTTTGCGCCCGAACATTGGCGACCCAGTTCGTAACTTCTTGGTTGGTTCCGTCACGGGCGGCGGCCAAGAAGCTACCCAATTGCCCTGCGCCGGCGGCAGTTGCTCGCGTACTGCTGGTCGCTCGCCGGGAGCCACCCATCCCGGAGTTGACCATCTTGCGGACGGCGGACTTCAGTGCGCTTCGTCCTCCGCCACCTAGGTACGAAGACAAGCTCGCCTTCGCCGAGCCGTAGCGAGGGCTCACGGAAATGGAGTCAGATGTGTCCTGGCCGTCCGCGCCATCGCCATCGCCAGATTCGCCATCGCCCTGCCCATCCGGCGAGCCGTCGCCACCGCCACCTGCTCCACTACCGGAATCAGGTACTAGCCATTCTGGGTCGAAAGGGGACCCCTTCTTGCCGCCCTTAGAGGATGTGGAGGTACCCATTACTTCGACTTGCCTTTCTCACCGCGGATGGCATTCTTGGTTAGCTGTGACGAGTTCGTGTCCGCGAGCCAGTTCTCAACAATTGGACGAGCCCACTCTTCCGCATATAGCTTGGGGATAATTCCAGGGCCAACGTCCTTTACGGGGGCCTGCGAAAGCAGTGCGGATGCCTTCGCTCCAAGCTCCTTGAATGTGCGGCACGGCTCTAGGAGCATCACCATGTCCTCGTTTTTCTTCCAAGTACGTTTGCCCGTTGAGAGCTGCCAAGCCCGCTCCATCGCAAACTGCGCTTGCACCGCACCTGCCTTCTGTATGGCGGCGGTCAGCGCCTGATTTCCTGTACGAGCGACCAAGAGAGCATCCCTGAGCTCACGGCCATCTGCGTTCAACTCATCAATCCCAAAGTCGCGGACCACGGTGTCGCGGCTAAGGTGAAGGAGGGGGCGCAAATCCAACTCGCCGAGCCTGGGCTCAAGAAGCAGCCAGCCTGGCGCAAACTGGGCCTTTGTGAAGAGGTCTGGAAGCTGTGTACCCTTTGCCGCTGCTTCCTCGGCCTGACGAAGCAGTTCCACGCGACCATCCTGCTTGGATGTGACCATGCCGGCGAGGGCATTGGCCAACTCGCTATCACAGCGTTCGACCAGGTGCCACTTAGCCAGCGCCGGTATGTCCAGGTCGATGCCCTGAGGCTCCGCTAATGCCTTCCTCAAGTAGACCGTGTTTAAGAAGCGCTTCATCAGGCGGGGATTGCCAGCCACATCGCTGGACTGACTGAGCAAGGGGGCCAGACCTTCAACCAAGTTCATGAGCTTTACCATTTCGGCGTTGCTTGGGCCGACCGTGGCGACCAAGAATTCCGATGTGATGGCTTCGCCTTTCCAGCTAGCTCTCAGACGTTCAGGAATGGCCTCTAGCGCGTTATTGAACTGAGCCTTATCGAACTGTTCCTGGGCACAGGCATGTTGCATGAGCAGAAGAGCGAGGTAGGCCTTTACCTCGTTGAGGCCAAGCCTCGGAACCATCAGCGGTACCTGTATAAGCTTGTCGAAGTAGTTCGTCGCGACGTCCTTGGTAATGCCGCTTTGCGCGAAGTGAACGCGCACCGCACCCTCAATGAAGTCGTTGTCCGCCGCCACAACAAAGGCGCTGCGCTTGAGGAACAGAAGCAGCCGGATGGACTCCAGTGTCGCGATGGCCGTTTTCGGAAGGCATCGGTCCAAGTCATCGACAAAGACCACCAAGGTGATTTTGAGTTCCTCCAGAAGCTCTTCCACCGCCTTGCGAAAAAGATGAATCTCACTAGGTAGTGAGATAGGCTCTCCGGGCTTCAGAAGGCCGTCAAAGTCCTTGCCTTCGACCTTTTCGACTTTACTGTCGTTGCTGTCATCTCCGAATCCGAGAAACCCGGCGACTTGCATCACAGCCCTACCGGCAACACCAATTGGGACGCCTGTGGCGACCGTTGCGGCAAGCTCTCCCCCCATCTGGGCAAGCCTGAGGACGTTGATGCGAGCAATCAGGCGCTTGGCCTTCTTGAGCAGACCTTCGTCTTTGCCTGCTTGCCGGAGCAACTCGTCTCCAACTTGCTGTAGCAACGCGCTGCGGGCACCCTCAAAATCCTGGTAAAGCCAAGGATTAAAGGTGACTACCACATAGGTATTCTCCTCGTCGCTATCGACTGGTTTGGGCGCTGTGGTTTGCGCTGTTCCTGATGACGTCCCAGCGGCTTGGACCGGCTTGGCACTCAATCGCTTCTGAACCATCCGGACAAGCGACGATTTGCCTGCCCCCCATCCGCCAGAGACACCGATTGAAATCGGCTCCCCCTTTGCCTGCCTCAGCAGATTTGCGCAGGCATCTGCGACGACACCAAAGTTCAGGTAATCAACGGTTGTTTCGTTGTCATGCCACATTGGCAGTTCTCCTCCCCAGTAAGACTACCTCGGTTAGTGTGCTGGACCGTGGTTGACCTGCTGCCGCCACCTGAGGCCTAGCCAAGCCGAGCCGTCCGACAACAGGTGTGTTGAAGGAGCTCTGCGGCGAAGGGCCCTGTCGAGCATCAAGATTCAAACCGAAGGTGACATGCATGGCGCGTAAAGCAAGTAGCGCAAGCACCTCGAGGGGATGTGCCTGCGCGGGCTAGGCAAAGGGCAACATCATCAAGTTCCGTATTCCACTCCCCGGAGCGTCAACCCGGCTGGTCTGATGAAAGTCGAACGCTGCCCGGTCTCCCGAACAGCGTGTTGACTACTTGTGCTCCTTGCGGACGCCCTTGAAGGGCTCGCCGTCCTTCTTTTGGTCCATGAAGCGACCGTTGCCGGCGTCGCGCTTGGTCCAGGTCTGGTTGGTGGGATTGAACACTGCGAGCGGTCGCGCACAGCGCCGCGGCGGGCGTTGTCTCCAACGGGGTCGTTTTTTGCCATTTCAGTCTCCTGTGTGGTTACGCGTTGAGGGAGTGGGTCCAGCTCGGGAGCCCACTGCGAGAAAGGAAATCCACCAGGGGTGGGCTTCCGAAGAACTGCAGCCGTCTGCCGGACATGAAGGCGAGGGCTGCTTGGTCGACGCGAAGGTTCGCACCCCGCGCTTTGGCCGTCAGTTGGGCCAGCAACTGGGAGTTGTCATCCCGGGAGCCAGAGGACGAGCGGGCATCGAAAACGGCGAAATTAATCCAGCCGCCGTTCTGTGCACGCTCCCGAATATGGGCGAAATTCACTTTCATCTTGCACTCCTAGCCCGGAAAACGTCGAGCATGGAAGGCATTCTTGCGAGTGCACTGGTTCAAATAACGACCTACTGAACAGCTGCAGGAAGATTTTTCGATGCTGCGGCGCACAATGCGGCGTGTAGGCGCTGTCGCAGTTCCGGGGGCTCCAGAATCTCCACTTCCGGGCTGTGGCGCAGGAGGTCCATCAACAGCTCTTGGTCGTTGGAGTATGGAATTTCAAGGACGTAGCTGCCGTCCTCGAGGAGTTCGTTTGACTGGTCGTGGTGCCAAGTCTCCTTGCTGACCCATTGCGCTCGCTCTGGGGTGAACTTCAAGCGTGCGCGGTGGGCCGCTTGGCCGGCAAAGATGCCGTAGCCGCTACGGAAGTGCTCCTGCATCTCGTCCTGGCTGACTTCCTGCGCGGGCTCATCCACAACGCGGACGTCGGCAACGGCTTCCAGTGCAAATGACCTGAGGGCATTGCGGGTGTGGCACCACGCGTCCAACATCCAGTTCTCGCGGTAGTGCACCAGCTGTTGAGGAGAAATGGTGCGCTCCGTGTGCTCCTTGCGGTCACGGTTGAGGTACCGCAGATGCAAGCGCTTGCCGTCCAGCAAGGCGCCGGCGATGAGTTGGAAGTGCTTGGGTTCAACCTTCCTGGGCGCGAAATGGATGAGCTTGAGCTTGCGTTCAATCGGCTTGGCCGACTTTGTACCTTCAGCGAGCAGGCTGCGGAAGCGGGATTTCAAGGGGCCGACATGTTCGTCCAGCAGGCCGGGCTGGACGCCCTCCACCAGATGAAGCATCGTCAGCAGAGCAAAGACCTCGGATGAGTTGAACCAAACTCCAGGAAGTTCGAACCGGCCGCCATCGGCCAGCTCGTCATGGATGACCCAGCCGCGCTGGCTGCGGTCCCAGTCAAGGGGGCACCCGAGCCGGTCTCGCAGAAAATCGAGGTCACGCTTTACAGAGGCCTTCGAGACCTCCAGCTCTGTCAGGAACGTATCCATCGACACTGCACCGTGCCGACGGATGAGGCGCACGATTTTGGTTATACGCTCGATGCTGACCTTCGACATGGCTTCCTTCTTCAAGTGGTCGCCCCGCGCAGGCGTGAAGGGGAAGCACACCCCTCACCGACTCGTCAGGCGATATTCCAATGCTCCTTCGAGGTCTGAGCGGCCTCGCGTGATACATCTTAGTCTGACTTGAAACACTTATACACACTCGTTTATAAGGAGTCGGAAGCCGGTTCCAAAAAAGGAAATTTCGCGGGAGTCGGGAGGGCTGGGGACCTCTATTGGCAGATTTCCAATGGGGGCTGTTGCCGGTTTTGTGGAAGTCAGCGCGTAGCTATTGGTCTACTTGCGCGGTTCACTCGGTTCTGGAATGCTGGTCGGCACTGAGAAATGCCGAATCATCCGGCCCAAAGTCGTAGCCTGCACGAGCAGGCTGAAGACGACCACGACGTAGGTCACGCCCAGGACCATATCGCGGCCCTGGAATTCAGGCAGCGAAAGCGCCAACGCGATGGAAATGCCTCCACGCAGTCCGCCCCATGTCAGAATTTTCACGGCGTGTGGGCTGACGCGTCGAAAGCGCCGCAGCACCGTCATTGGTGCGGCGACGCTCAGGCCGCGGGCAACAAGTACCACTGGAATGGCCGCGATACCAACCCAGATGTCCACCGCACGGAAGGACAAGGCGATGAGCTCCAGGCCGATGAGGCCGAACAGCACCAGGTTGAGCAACTCGTCGAGCAGCCCCCAGAAGCTGAACAGATGTTCACGGGTCTTTTCTGACATGTGTTTAGAGGCGCCGTGGTTGCCGACGACCAAACCCATGACCACCACAGCAAGGGGCGCCGAAACGTGCAAGCTCTCAGCGACGCTGTAGCCCGCCGTGGCCAGGGCCAGCGTGATGAGAATTTCCACCGGGTAGCTGTCGATGTCGCTCAGGAGGTAGCAGGCTCCGTAGCCCGCGATGGCTCCGAAAACCAGTGCTCCGATGACTTCACGCACCAGCATGCCGCTGACGCCTACCACCGACAATTCGGCTATACCGGCATCAAGTCCTCAGAGGTCACGAAGGTCGCCATTGCGTCCAAGGCCTCAATCAATCGCACCCTGATGCCGCCGGGTGACTTTATGGTCTTGGTCTGGTGCAATTATCGGATACAGCGCCTCCTCAGCGAACGGTAGTCAGCGAGGGGAAGGCTTGAGGCAAGCAAAACAGAATTTCGGTGTTCCACTTGAAAGCTATTAGTTTCATTTCGAGTTGTCGCCTAAGTTTAAGCACATCCTTGACATGGACAGAGAATCATGGTGCGGCATTTCGCATTTCATTTAGCCGTTCCATAACGCTGTTCAGTCTTGTGTCGGTCTTCCAGCGTCTTTGGGCGGTGGTTACTCTCGGCACGGGAACGTTATGCAGCGCTGCAACTTCATCCCAGGTCATGCTCGTATACCGCTTCTGCAAAATGCAGTCCAGTAGGGTCCTGTTATCGACCGGAATTTTTCCCTTTGGACTGGCCAGAAGTGGGCGAACCACCTCCCACTCTGCATCGGTGAGTTTTTGGTACTCTTTGCCCAAAGATGAACATTGCGGGTCGCGCTTACCCGCGCGCGAGTGAGCAGAAGCTTCGATAACTTGAGGGTGGCCCACGCCAAATTCAATTGGTTCCTCTTGCGCTTCTATTTTAAGAAGACTGAGTTGGGTCGCATATACGGTGGAGCCAACTCGCATGCCCCTCATGCTGACCGTTATGGATGCTTTTGGAAGCTCGAAATGCAATCGACCTTCCTTTGCGGCTTGATAGACGCTTGCCCAGGCTCGCCGGGCAGACGGGAAGCAGTAGAACCACGATAAGGGCGCCATAATTGTGCTGTCTCGAGTTTTCCTTACATCGCCAAGCGGACTGAGCGAGCGGACAAAATATTCGCCTTCGTTGCGTGCGAACACACAAACATCGTCCAGTGATTGTGGTTTGAAAAGCTGAGGCATCAGCACCCGGCCTGGCCGGATAAACGCTCGTAGAAAGACTAGAGCCGGGATGACGAGCCGTGTCCTCGCATTGAGAATAGACCAAGTTGAATGCCGAGATGTCTGCGCATATGGTCTATTAAATGCAAAAGCATATTCTTCGAATGTCGCCGTCTGGCAGTTGCTTAAATCTACTGTGACTATTCGCGCAACCTGGTCCAAGACTGGGAGTCCCCGGGATGGAAGGTCCTCAATGCTTATATTTATGCACTTGCTCCAGCCGACGACAGCATGCGCCGTAGGACTTCCTTCATGCCAATCTATACCTGTTATTAGTTCCACAATCTACATCCTTCTGTTTGAAGGTGTAGCGGCAGTTTTTATCTCGACGATGTGGCACGTCTAGCGGGCATCAATTTGATTTTCAGCTTCAAAGTTTGACCGCTTAACTCGCGGCTTGTAGGTCTGCTCAAACGCCTTCGGCCGACCTTTTGGTCACCGAAATAGATGATTTTTTACGCAGCCGATATTTGTAGACGAACGGCTTCTGCCGGCCCTCCTGGATTGCCAACAGCTTCTTGGCATGCGCCTCACGTCCGCCTGTCTTCCTTTGCGAGGCTTCCGATTTCTTGAAGGCTTCAATCTGTTCCAGCGTCAGTGGAAGTAAGGCCCGGTGATGCCGGAAGACTTGCCATTTTCCGGTGTCTTCCAGCAGGCTCTTAACGGTCACTATTTCCTGGCGGCAGATAGCCGCGTCGGCCCGCTTTTTCACTGCCGTGGCAAGCAAACGGTCTAACTTGACGGAATCGACAGGAGCCTTTCCCGGCTTTCGATAGGAGAACGATGAGGCCGTAGACTGGTAGTGCTCAAAGAACGCCGACAGCAGAACATGCTTGGCAGGTGCGAAGGGAACGCTGCATCGCTCTCGGACCATCAGCGCAGGCCATGCCTTCTCAACGGCGGCGTAGTCGCATCCTGAATCTGAAAGGTACTCCGGGCTGAATGCTTCCTTCAGTTCGAAGGCCATGCGTGTGCCTGCGACTAGCCCATTGGGCAGCGTTAGATTCAGGAATGTTGCTCGTGAGCGGTAGTTGCGGAGCCACTCCCTATGGTGCGTCCAGGTGCCATGACAGATGGCGGCGGATGTCTGCGCGACTTGGTGGAGCAATGCCAAAGAACAGCTTGGAGGCTCAGCTTGCCGACGTTGTCGATGCGGCAACGGCATCAAGAGATTCTGAGCCAAGGTTGTTGGACGAGTGCCAGTGCCATGTAGCGGGTTTCCGTGCTTTAGACACATCCGGACGCCCGGCAAGCAATGGACGCGATGCCAATAACTCTCCCCCTTTTCGAGGAGCTCCTCCCGCGCACACCAAGGACAGTATCGAAACGTCGGGAGACCATGGGTCACTGACTTCACCAAGGAAGCTGTCGAGCCTTGGTCGGCTGTGCAGCCAACCAAAAGCTTCTTCTCAAGACGGTGCACCTCTGCCGTGGGCATGAAAGCCACGGCGTACGGAAAAACGGTGTGACCCCAGAGCAGTGTCTTGGCGTCTGTGCGAGTTTGGATTGCAAGGTCCGGCAGATTGGTGGGTAGAAACATTGAATAGTTGCTCCTGCCCGGTGTGCCTAGAAGATGTGCGACCAACCGCTTAGGTGCCAGGCCATTGTGAATAACGGCCCGCGCCAGAACGCTTCCAATGAGCTCGTCCGGATAGGGAGTAGGTAAGCTCAGGCAGCCCAAAGCGCATTCTCGGGTTCTCGTACGAGTTGCAATGCGAACAACTGCTCAACGATTGAGGTGCGCTCTGTTGCGGCGCGCACGATGGCATGGCGGAAGTCGTCCGGACGATGTTCGATGCCCGGGAACGAAGGAATCGAGACCTGTGTCGATTCGACTTTGGACGAACCTTTTGGCTTGGAGTTTCCCTTTTTGACAGGTGCAGCCTTCTTCGCCAACTGAGCTGCTGCATCGAACATGTTTTTCGCGGTGCCGTCTCGTTCAACTTCCACCGCCAACACCTTTGCGTCTTCAACCGGCATGCCCAACGCCGTGCCAGCATTGACAAGCCGCAACTGGAAGTCAGGAGACCCTGGGCGTGCAGACGCGGCGCGGATACGGGTGAGGCGTTGCCGGCGTTCCAAGCCTTCCATGAGAGTTTCGACGTGCAGAGATTTCACGTCTTCGAACATCATCAACGCTTCGCGGTCGTCGTTACGCAGGGCTGTGACCATCGGATGCACCAGCGTGAACTGGCTTTCATAGACGGACCAAACTAGCTGAACGCTCAGCGTGTCGAGGTCATCCAGAATAGCGCGGGCCTGAACGACGATAAACAGTTTGATGGCCAAGTCGATGATGCCCTGAGTGCAGTCGTAGAAAGCATCGAGCAACTCAGGCGTGAGCCGTTGTGGCGTACTCATCCAGCAGTACCTCCATAGGCACTCCATAAAGTAGACCCACTCACCGTCAGCTTCGACAAGCTGCATCGTTGCCTCGTCCTGAACGACGTCATAGCGGGGTAGCGGTGACCAGCTGCCAAGCCCCATCCCCAGGCTTCTCCGTGCTTGTCGCATGTCCAAGCCCAACACCTTCTCCGCCTTTGGCGTGCCGATGTAGAGGACCGGATTCTTCGATTTGTTGGCCAAGGTCGTGAGTTCGGTCATGACGACCTGGTCTGACTGACCTCGGGTATTGGCGGCGTTTTGCACCTCGTCCGGAATGAGGAGTCCAACACAGTGCTTGTTCAGCAGGATGCGAACGGATGTCTGTAGGGCTGCGTCGGTGGCTCGTCCCTTTTTGAGATGGTCCTCGACATAGGTGTTGTCAGGGATGAGTTCTGCAATTGCATGGATGATGGCCGACAGCAAGGCCTTGACGCCCTTGCCATCCTTCGACATTTCAAAGTGCAGCCACGTAATCTGGTAGAGGTCCAGGTCTGGGTGATAGATGACTTGTGGGTATCTAGCCAAGCATCGCTGGATGGTGGTTGTTTTTCCCATGCCAGACACGCCGATGATGGACGCCGAAAGCTTAGGGGCCACCGTGTCGTAGCTTTGTCGAAACTCCCTTGGCTTCTGGGCATCCTCGTGGATTTCTTGGTAGATGCTCACGTGCTCGGGAGACATCGGACGTCGGCCGATGTAGCCCTCGCGCAGCATGTTGTCCAGCGTAAGCGCCAGTTCAACATGTGAAGTGAGTGGAACCATGACGTTATTCAGGCTGAGCAGTTCTCGCAGGCGGTCGTGGCGGGCCCATTGACGCGAGGATTCATCGAACTTCGGAAGGAATTCCAGCGATTCGATAACTTGCTCCTCGCTGAGTGGCAGCGGCAGCGCTTCAATGAGCTTGTTGCCAGAATAGCGTGCTTGCTGCTGCTGCTTGTAATTGGCGAGTTGGACGTGAGGTGGTAAATACGACGGTGTCATAGGGCTCATCGAATGCGCTGGCGAAACTCGGCCATGCGCGCAGCCAGCGGTGACTTATGCGGACCGGTGGTGGCTGCGATAGCTGGTGCGCCGGGCAGTTCGTCATTCGAGGACTTGGCCTGTTGTGCTTGATTGATGTGTATGACTTGGGCCGTCGGTCTTGCTGCCTCCGCGGGTTGAGGAGCAGTCCGTGGGTCTTCCGTGATGGCTGCCTGCATGTTGGAGATATCGACCAGAACGGCGCGTTCGTCCCTGAGCTCTTCTGCGCGGGCAGGTGCAACGTCCTTACGACGGCTAGAGCGCGATATGCCTTTTGTGATGGACTTCATCTCCTTCACCGCTGCATCAATGACGGGCTTCGTCAATTTGTGGAAATCGTATTGCGCCTGCCGTTTCACCTCGACAGCGTCCGCGGTGAGTTCTTCCACGTCGTGGAAGTGTTGAGCCACTTCCTTGAAGCTCATGCCTTCGAACTTGACGCTATCTTTGGTCAACTTTGCAACGAATGACTCGCCATTTCCATTCGGGGAGTAGAGGATGATTTCATCGACGAGCCGATAGTCGAACGCGACCTGGATAGGCATGCGCTTTTTCCGACCTTGAACGAGCCAGCCACGTTCTCTTGCCTCGGGGCAAGAGAAGAGAATCTTCTTGAATGAGACACCGTCCGCCGTGACCACTGCCTCTCCTCGTGGGAGTAATTCCGCTCTCACTTTCTCGAAGTTCATGCGGTCGAGCGAGCCCATGCGCCGCTGGACGCTGTGCTCAAAGAGTTCACGAGGAATCGGACGTTGGAGGTCCGTCACCTGGTCGTCGGTCAACGGGTAGCCTTTTTGCATCGTCTTGTTGTGCCTGATGATGGCAGCGACGATGATGGTGGTGAACTCGGTGATGTTTAGAGCCACGTCTTTGTCGACATTGATGCTGCGGCGCTTGCGTGCTTCCGCATCTGGGGCGTACCCGGGCGTATCCGGTGCAATGATGGCGTGCATCATCTTGAAGCCACATTCAACAAGTGGCTTCCAATCTGGCCGCAGGCCTGGAACATTTGAGATGGTGCTGCGCAGAGACATTCCGATTCTGCGGGCCTCCATGCTGACAAGCTCTCCTTGGTCCGCAAGGAACATTTCCGGCAAGACGCCGTGAGCCGGCCAATCCGTAGGGTCGTAGGGCAACCCGAGGCGCTCGCAAAGCGCATCCTTGTCTTCGCCAATACTCAGAATTGCCTGCATGGCCGCGGTGTAGCAGGCGTTCTCAAAACCCAGGTAGTAGCCAACAATGAGTCGGCTGTGGCGGTCGATGATGAGGTACAGCGTCGGTTTGCCTACGATTTTCAACCTGTCCTTTGTCGAGACTAGCTTCACGTCAACAATGGTGGCGTCGAATTCGTAGATGTGGCCGGCACCATGGCACTCAATCTGAATGGACCCTTCAGTCGCACGGTCTTCTTGAGCGAACCGCTTTTCGCCCTTGCGTCGGGAAAGTCGAACGTGCAAGGGGTAATTGGTTTTCAGGAAGCGAGATAACTGTCGGTAGCTCGGACACTCCCGCTCGGGACGTAGACATTCATCCCCGTTGCCATCAATGAATGTGTATCGTGTTTCATGGAGGTGCTGAAGGGTCGCCGTCAGCGTACGCTGCTTTCCTTCCTCGAAGTAGTACGCCTCGAGGACCTCACGCATGTTGTCCAGGTCATATTGTTCCAACTGATAGGGCTGCAATGCCGCTTCTCCGGCGTCTATCAGGTCGCCCTTTGCCTGGCGCTTGCGCCCACGCTTTGCCGTACCGACGACATCGAGTCGCCCGCACAAGCTGTACTTGCCGAAGAGAGCGTCCTGTGTTTGACCTCCTTGCCACCAGTCGCGCAGGTCTTTCAGCATCGTCTTGGGTGTGCCGCCCCCCGTCTGCTTTGAGCGCTGAATGAGCAGTGCATGCCTTGTCGTCGGATTGAGGATGGCAGGGTTGTCGACAAGAGTGGATATGCGCTCGTATGCCCTGAGGCTGAGCGCGATGCTCGCAGCCGACGGAGCGCGCCGGAAGGCTTTTGTTTTTGGCTGGAATAGGTCAGAGGATTCTCGACGGTTGACCGCCGGCTCAATGGTGTGTGCCTCGTACTCTGCATACAGCAGGTCAAGGTGCACTTCGAACGGAAGTGCCAATGGTTCTGTGAGATGGATAAGCCAGGCGCGTCCTACCAACGCGCACGTTGAATTTTTAGCCTTGCCCACGACTTCAATATGGAGGATGCGATAGAGACTCCCATCCTTGGACGCCACGACATCGTTTCTGAAGTAGGTGACACCCATATCAAGCTCCTCCCACCGCGCGAAGGCGTCCCGGGACAGCGGACAACTGAAAGCTCGCTAGAGGCGCGCGCTCCGGGCGCGGATTGTTGAGGTCCATCGACAACGCGCGGTTGGCCAGCAGCATGCGTGCTACGCGCATGCCTGTTCCAGCATCGATGCTGCAGCGCCTGTCGTAGTTCGTGCAGTAGTCCACCAGTGAGCCGGAAAAGCTGGTTGCTGCGAGGTCTTGCACCATGCGCGACTGATGCTCTTCATAGAAGCCGGCGTAAGGCTCTGCTGCATCTGGCTCGAGTTGAGCCTTCCGAATCCACAGAAGGTTTCTCACTTTGGCATGCGGCAGGCGCTCCTTGATGATGATGTCGTAGGAAAGCCCCATTCCCGAGCAGATGGCATGTTCGATTTCAAGGCGCGCCACCACCTCTGGAGTGAGCGCTTTCTGCTCTTTGACGCTGTACGCCTTCAGGACTTCCTGGCCTTCGACAATCCTTGTGACCAGGAAGTCGAGTGTCATGACGTACGGAACGTCAGTTCTTGGGTAGTACGGATGCGGCACACTGATTTCGTGAGCGATTTCCAGCGAGATGTCGCGGTCGAGCGGGAACTGCTCACGGATGTCAGCATTGTCTAGGCGCCATTCCAGCATCGCGAAGGTCTCGTTCTCGCCGTCCGAAAGTAGGTCGTGGTTGCGGCCTGTTCGATAGCTGTAGGGCGCATGCGTACGCCCTCGCGAATGGAAGTCCGTGATACGAACCCAGGGTTGATATGAGGCGTGGTGACCGCTTCCGCGTCCCTCGTTCTGGAGCTCGGCGATGCGTGCTTCGCTCCACTTCTTGATGCCGCGGCTCATTGCGGTTGCTCGATGGAATGGGGAGAGTGCGGCTGTGACGGGCTAAGAGAACAAGGGTGATGCATAGGGCTTACTTCAATTGAGGAACTACTGGAGAAGCGAACGTCGCTTCCTAGACATGGCCAAGGCGCATGCATGTCGTGTAGCGCTCAAGGTGTAGAAATTTCTATACGGATATCGCCGTATGTGATTTGTCAATGTATTCGATGAATATGCATCGTATACGATGTATTCTGCAAATAAGCATCATCAGCGACAAAAATGCATCGAATGCAAGGAAGACACACTGATATCGATGTGAAAACGCAACCAAAGTCCGCGGTGGACAAAGAGTGGGAGGCTGAGGCCAAGCAACTACTCAAGGCTGAGCTCGCGCGACAGGGAGTGACCTACCGAGAACTGGTCAGCAAATTGGAAGTCCTTGGAATCAAGGACGACGAGAAGGCTATCGGGAACCGCATCAGCCGAGGCAAGTTCACGCTAGTGTTCTTTCTTCAGTGCATGCGAGCCATCGGTGTCCAGCAGGTTGACCTGCGTGACAGAACACGGTCACGACTCTAGGCTTATTGCGAGGGGTACCGAGTTGGGTAAGCGAGGGGCGGGCCGCGGACGCTCGCTATCACGCTTCTGGACTTCTACGTCCGGCGATTAAGTATGCTGCGAGTCGTTGAGAGGCTTCGCTGGTCGGGGACAAGAAGTACCACATACCGGCTGCGGCGCCGGAGAATACGGATGCCTGTTCTTGCAATCTTGTTGCGATGACAAGAAGGCCGCGGAATGTCGCTACGCACCAGACGCTCAAGCAAGGCTGCTGAGCCGGCGAGGACTATAAATAGTTAAGAATTGGCGCTAACACTGCGGAGGATTGCTTGGCTGCGAGTATTCATGACCGGCGTGGTCAACAGGTGCATTCAAGCGGGCCAAGGAGGATTTCTAGCGTCAGGTCAGAAATCGCAGGGCTTCATGGCTATTGATTCGATGAGATATCGGACCACTCGGAATACAGCATTCTTTCAACCTCCAACATTGTTACCGGGTGGCGCCCCAATAGTTCTGCCAGATGACTTTGGTCCAGCAGTTCTACGGAGTTCAATGCGGCATTTTCATGCGCTTGCCTGTTGAAGAACTGGTTGGTGATGCAAACCTTGTCGAAGGCCACCATTGGATGCCGCCGCCGGTAGAAGGCTTCTCCGGTCACCACTTCCTTCACGGCATCCCAGTTCAGTGAGGTGCCTTGGTTTCCACTGGTTTTAGCCTGTACCAATTTCCCCTTGGACGACGCCAGCGCGACGACGTCCACCCCATTGTCTGCGGTGCCTGGAGTGCGATAGCAGTCGTATCCTTGCTTCGTCCATAGAACGCCAGTGAGGCACTCGAAGTGCTGCCAGCTCATGCGCAGTGCCATATCCAGGGTGACACGCTCATCAATATCCAAGCTATCGGCGGCGGGCACAACATCCGCAATATTGAAGTCGCCGGGGTTCACGTCGCCGGAACCATTGAGCATGTCTTCGGCTAAACCACGTTTGTAGGTGAGTAACCGGTCTAGTTTCACATCGAAAGTCGTGAAGTCTTCAGCCCAGACGACAGGGTAGTAGACATAAACGTCCTTCTTCTGACCGATGCGGTATGCCCGGTCGGTGGCTTGGTCCTCTTTGGCAGGGTTCCAAGTCCGGGTGTAGTGGACCACGTGATTCGCTGCCTGGATGTTCACTCCGAAGCCAACGGCCACTGGAGAAAGGACGAGGACACCGAATCCGGGAGCCTTTTGGAAGGCCTTGATGCGTTTTTGTCGGCTGGCGGTATGGCTGGCCGAGGCGCTTGTGTCGCCATTGATGATGTCTGGTTTGAGACCAAACTCAGCCTCAATGTAGTGCTGCAGGAGCCTCTGAATCTCCCGAAACTCACAGAATACGATAGCCTTTTCTTGCTTATTCTGCACTTGGCGTAGCTGCGCCAATAGCCAATCCAGCTTGGGAGCCTTCTCTCGGTACTGCTTGGTCGGCTCTGGCTTGAAGACATTCAGACCGTGCGGCCGCGGGTCGGTACAGACAAGGCGCAGGTAGTGCAGCAACCCCAGATGGTTTTTGAACGGCGTGGGGTGGTCTGGGTCGCCACGTTTCTTGAAACTGTCGATGGCTTTGGCGTACAGGTTGCGCTGCGTGCTGGACAGCGACAGCTTGCGGCAGTCCTCGACAACAATCTTCTTTGGCAGTTCAGTTGCCACGTCCGCTTTCATCCGCCGCAGAATTTGCGGAGCGATGCGAGTCCGGAGTTCCTCAACGCGGGCCTTCTCTTCATCCGTCTTGGCCTCAATTGGCTTGCGGTAGCGTTGCCCGAAGTCGTTGAGAGCACCGAGTAGGCCGGGCTGAACGAAGTCGAACAGGCACCACATGTCGGCAAGCGTGTTCTCCACGGGAGTACCCGTACAGGCAATCTTGAAGGCTACGTTCTGCTTCTTCGCGGCGCGGGTCACCATCGCCGCAGGATTTTTGATGCGTTGAGCCTCATCGCAGACCATCAGTGACCACTTCTGCGCAGCGAACGAAAACTCCAGGTCACGCAGGGTTTCGTAGGTGGTCAGAACAACCTTGGCGTCACCAACCCAGTTTGGTCGCAGAAACTTCACGAGCCCATCGTCGGTTTGCAGGCGCTGCTCCACCTGGGCGCGCGGCACTCGCAGAGGCGCCAGTGCATCACCGTAGGCGGTCAGCAGTGGAAGTGTGCCTTCCCGGAAGAACTTGCGAGCTTCCTCTGCCCAGTTCTCTAGCAGAGACACGGGCGCGACCACGAGCATGGGCTCAATTGAGGGTTCTTTCTCAATGAGGTATGCCATCAAGGCAAGCAACTGGAGCGTCTTGCCCAGGCCCATGTCATCGGCAAGGACCGCACCGCGCACCTGGTAGTCGCTCTGGAGGCTGAACAGATGCTGCATCCAGGCCAGGCCCTCCCGCTGATGCTTCATCAGGGGGTACTCGGGGCGAATGGCCTGCGGCACTTTTGGTTCGGACGGAACGGACTCCAACGCATCACGACGGAGTTCTTCGTACTCCAGTGCTTGAATATTTGCTCGCAATACGAGCTGCTTTTTCTGCGCGCTTGGCGGTGGTGGCGTCAGTGTTGGTGGCGGGACCGTCCTATCTTCGAGGTCTTTGAAGACTTCCTTGAACGTTTTGACGATGGCTGTCGCTTCATCCAGCGGGATGTCCTGAGGCAGCCAAGACGTCTTTACGGTTGATGCCCCGGATTGCTGTGCTGCAGCTATCGCTTTTTCCAACCGCTCAATGGCCGTCTTGTTTG
This sequence comes from Acidovorax sp. FG27, assembly GCF_040365715.1. Classification (NCBI taxonomy): domain Bacteria; kingdom Pseudomonadati; phylum Pseudomonadota; class Betaproteobacteria; order Burkholderiales; family Comamonadaceae; genus Acidovorax; species Acidovorax sp. FG27. The sequence goes on along the minus strand of NZ_BAABVY010000002.1, from coordinate 356,257 downwards.
TCGGAACGGCTACTGGCTCTCCACCGTCTGCCGGTTGGTAAACGACTACGGGTAGTACGTTCTCCGGGAACCATCCTTCTCCTTCGTCCTTTTTCGTGATGTAAGGGGAGTAGTAGGGCTTCTCGACACCGATGCCTTCCACGCGTGAGCTGTAGCCACTGAGGTCATGGACTTGGGCATACGAAACCAGGGTAGGCGGGGCGCTCCGCCGAGCGAGCGCTTCTTTCAGTTCCTCAAGATGGCGCTGTGTGTCGCCTTGGACCTCAAGGTCATATCCATGCCAGGCGACGAGTTGGAAGTTGCGGGCAAGTGCGGTGTGAAGGGTTCGAACGAACACGTTGAGTTGAGCATCGTCCAGCCATTCTTTCTGCGATGTTGTCGGACCACTGGTGTTGGCCGTTTCAATGAGCAAGCCCACCTGTAGGGGGTACCCCGAAGCGTCACGCTCAAACACAGGGGTAAATCGCTCGTATGCGAGTCCCGCGTCTTCACGGGCCTTCTCGAACTGAGACTCGACGATGACATCGACTGCGTCATCGCCCAACGTGGCGTATGGGTTGACCAGGAAGGCCTGGGCTCGGCTGCCTGCGACTCGCCGGCCGGGTAGTCGCTTGATTTCTTGTAAAACGGTGCGGACCTTGGGGGTCACCAGAATCTGGATGATTCCTTCCGGCGTGACGATGTCATAGCGGTCTCGAACGTCCTTGCTGCGGTCGAATGCGTCCAGCCAATCCGAAGGGGCTCCCTCGAAGCCAGGCTCTATCTCCACCACATGGTCGTTGTCGACCACTTCAGAGCGCCGCAGCCCTATCTCCAGCTTTTCTGGAGTCAGCACCACTGACCGATAAAGAAAATCGTCGAGCTGCGCACCTGCTTGAAGTGCGAGCTTTCGGATGCTGCCCCAAGCTTGGCGATGTGCGATATCGGTGCGCTCTGAATCGGAGCGTCGAGCAAAGGCAACAACCGCTTTGAAGAGCTCCCACTGCTTGGGTTGCATCAATTCCGAGCAGTCTTCGCGCGCCATCAGCGGACCCGTGAGCTCCCAGTCCTGAGGTGCTCCATCACGGTCTCGCCAACCTGCGATAGCGATGGAGAAGTTTTCGTCGGTCAACGAGTTACTGCTTTGGAGTACAGGTAGCGCCTTCGTGAAAGGAGGCGTAGACAGGACTTCGGGAAGCGAGGCATAGGCGGCATCGGTGATGGTGGCGTACAACGCATCCCATCCCAGAAGAAAACCATCTTCGACTTCGACCGCAAGGCCATCATCAGCCAACTGAGTAAGGAACCCGCCGACCATGGGGTCGCGCAGGTGTACGCCGCCGCCATGTCCGGGGCCACGAGCGATGACCAGGCCGGTCGGCGACCAGCGACGCACCCATTCGGACGGAGGTGCTGCGTTCTTCTTGAATAACTGGAACATGTGTTCTTCTTATCTCCACCAGCCCTTGTCAGCCTTGTGTTGGAAGCCCCAGGTGGACAGAATTTCGGAGACCTGTGGGTCGGAGTCATCTGTAAGGACCCAGAGGCTGCCGCCCTTGGGCGTTCTGTCCTCGATGCGCAAACCAAGTCGATTGGCCAGTTTGTTCAAGGCAAACCGGTTGTAGTGCCGGGGGGCCTCCGCGCCTGCGCCTGCGCCTTCAGCCGCAGGTTGCTCACGGGGTGGCATAACATTTTCGGGCGGTCGCGTTGCGAGGGGCTCCGAGGGCCGAGCTACGCGCGTCGCAGCGGTCTGGGGCTTGATGCCGAACTCCTCGCGTAACTTGGCGTCGAACATCTGTTCCCACTTGGACCAGCCGTTGATGCCATCTTGGTGGCTGAGCCACAGGATGCTGCGGTTCTTCTGTTTGAGCGAATTGTGGTCGTACTGCGGCAGGCGTAGCGGTTCAGCCGTGTCGAATGGAACGGACCTGCGGGCGTCGTACCCGTACAGGGCATTACCCATGCCACTGAACTCGACGGCGACCAGGTCGCCCATCCGCATGATGAAGGCGTTGTTGCTACCCGATGCGTCGAGATGACAAATGAGACCATCCATCTTCTTGCGCAGAGCAACAAAGTCCCGGTCACGGGCATTGCGCGCCGTCGACCCAAGGGCGAATTCGATGCGGTCGATAGCCTTGACGTAACGTGTCCAAAACTCCATGCGACGGCGGTCGCCCAGACCGTCCTCTGCCAGCTTGGTGAAAAAAGTTTCTATGAACTCTTTCTTGAGCCACTCGGAGACCATCGACCGTGCCTCGGGCACGACCCCGCCCCAACGTGTTTCATTAGAAGGGAGCCATGGATTTCCCCACCAAAGCACTGACCAGTCCCGCAGGTTCTGCTGCAGATGCATGCCGGGGACTTTCACGTACCTGTCTAGCAGCATGACGAGACCACGGTCTCGCAGCACATCGTTGTTTGCAAGTAGCTCCAGCATCCGGGGCAGCAGGCCTTTGAACTGGCTATCGCTCAGCTGCGTTGCTCCACGGATTTGGGCGAGGACAAGTTCGCGCAAGAACCAGGAGGCCTTGGCGATGCCCAGTTCTGCGCAGAGATGGTCGATGGCACTGGCATCGCCCCGCAGCAACTCATCGATATAAGGTGCGCAGGGGTTCTCTCCGAACAGTTGCCTGTTGCCAATGGCGGTGGCCACCCAGTCTGGGTTGACCTGCCTGTCCCTGATGAGGCTGTTCTTGTCGTGCAGATATTCGCGCAGCAGCTTCCAGTTGTTGCGGGCCGTCGCGGGGGCGTTGCCGCCGAATGCGTCGTAGGTGAAGTAGCTTTTCGCCAACCCCTGATAACAGCGACGGAAGGCGCTCGGACGCGCGGACCAGCTATCGACGCCACCAAGAACGGCCTCCAGCCGAGGGCGGTCTTCCAGGACACAGGACCCACTTGGCTTGTGCGGTAGACAAAGGCCCCAAGACAGCAAGTAGGCGTCCCGGAACGATGCGATTTCTTGGCTGTGCCAGAACCTGCACACAGCATCGAGTTGCTGGTCCTCGGACAAAGTTTGTGGAGCTGACCCTTTGGCGCGCGCTCGTATCTTCGTCAGTACGGCGTCGATTTCGGTGGAAACCGCCAGTGCGCGTGAGCCTTCTTCGGTCCCGGTCCGGAGCAGCGAAGCCAGATGGTCGAGCGGGCTCATCGCAGTGCACACTCTCCGAAGTTTCCGGACTCTACCGGCGCCGGCGCTCGGTGCTCGTTGATGCCCAGAAACTCCATTCGCATTTCTACCCGGCGGCTTTCTTCGTCGGTTTCCTTCGCAGCATTGAAGGAGTAGCCACCGACGAGAAAGAGGCTTCGGACGTCTTCCTTCTGCGGAGCCGACAGAACGCTGGTGCCGTTGGTCGCAAACATCGTGCACAGGACCCGTTGGCTGCGCTGCAGGCTGAGATTTAAGTTGCTCAGATAGGAACCAGTCTTGTCCGTGTACCCTTCAACGACAACGCGCTTGAGCACGCGTTTGCCCAAGTCTTCATTGGCCAGTGTGAGGATTTCCGGCACGAACTGCCGCAGGACGCTCTCCTGGTCCGAAGTCAGCGTGGATTTACCAAAGGCAAACCGGGCTCGGTCGCCGAAGTCGATAACGCGACGCTCCTTGTCGACCTTGATACCGTCATAGCGTTTTGCCGCTTCCGTGAACCGCTCGAGGATGCGTTCGATGTCCTTGCGGTGCTGTTCTTCCGCCTTCTCGCGTTCGGTCACGTTCTTCGTTACAGCGAGCAGCGCAACGCCCATCACCACGAGGAACAAAACCATCAGAGCCGTCATGAGGTCTGCAAAGGAAATCCAGAATGGTTTCTCCGCCTCATCTCGGCTGCCGCGTTTAATGATAATTTTGGACCCCACCATGGCTTAAACCCGTGCTGGCTTCATGTTGCCCATGGATGCAAGCGTCACTTCTAACTCTTGTACACCGGAGGACAGGAGGCCTACGGCTGCACCGAGCTTCGTGTGGAACTCTGTGTTGGCTTTCTCCAGGGTACGCCGAACTTCAGTGGCGAAGGTCGTATGGGCTTCACCAAGCACCCTGCTGACACCTTCCAAATACTCATCGGCCTGCTTCTGAGCGGTTCCCAATCGGGTCGCCGAACTCTCGATGCGTGCGAGGATGTCGGTTGTGAGAGAGGCCTCTTTCCTGGCGAGTTCGACAGTTTCTCGCAGTTCGGCGACCAATTGACCGACTGCGTCACGTTGGACGCGATAGTCACGCAAGAGGTCTTGCAAAGTGGAGGCCCCGGCTGTAAGTGCACCGGATGTTTCGGCGAGCTTGGCAGTGACGCTTGCCGCTTGTCCGAGCACGCCGGTGACACGCTCGCCCGCCACGGCGAAGTTTCGAGAGGCAGCTCCCAGTTGCTCGGCACCGGCGTTCATTTTGTCGACCGAGGTGCTGGTGGTTTGGGTTAGGACCGCGACGTTCTGGGCCATCTGCGTGGAGGCCACGCCGATTTCCTTGATGGCGGCCTCCACCGATTCGGACATGCTGTTGACGGCACTGGTTGTGCGGTCCGCCATGACTTGCTCACGAGCACGATTGCTTTCGAACACCGCAGCCTGAGAGTCGTTCAAGGTGGCAAGCATGCCCGCCACCTGGGCCCCGATAGCCTCCAGTGTGGTCTGAAGCTTGGTGTTCGTCTCTGACTGCGACGATGCAACGAGTTGTCGAATCTGCTCGATGAACGCAGCGGATTGGGCGTTCATTGCTTCTTGCCGAGCCTCCATCTTTTCAATGGCTTGCGCCATCCGCTCGGCCATTGTGTCTGTGGAACGTCGGCTTGATTCCTCCATGTTGGCGACGAGCATCTGCAATGTTCCGACAGCGTCTTGGATGCCCTTGGCTGTCTGCTGATTAAGGTCGCTGAGGCCGCTAATCTGCCCGCCGAACAGGTCATTCAAACGCTGGCTGAAGCTCGCCATGACGTCTTGGAGCATGCGTGCAGCCGTCGCGCTTTGGTCGCCGCTTGCAGACTTGACTGTGCTGGCTATGTCTTGCAGAGGACCTTGGAGACTCTGTTGGATGCTCTCTGCAATGGTGGCTCCCAGTGCCTTGTTGTCTTCCCGGGACGCGTCGACTTGCTCTTTCGAGGTCTGGGTTAGGCGGTCTACTAGCTGCAATTGGGCGTCTTTTGATGCAGCGATTTGAGCGGAAGTCAACTCCCGAAGCAGTTCGCCCATTTCCTTGACTAGGGCGTCCTTGAGAATCTTGGACTGGCTGGCGGAGTCCTCGGAGGCGCGTACGAGGCGCGACAGGTATTCCTCTCCAGCGCCCGAGTCGAATCTCGCATCGATATCGTGGGCAATTTCCTCGGTACGACGATAGAGGGAAGCCAGGAGCAGTTTCTCGATGAACGTCACGAGCATTGCTGCGGCAATGGCGGCTGCGGAGACAAGAAACGCCTCGCCCACGAGGTGCATGAGCGACTGCAAGCTATCCCGAACGGTGGCGGCGTTTTCGCTGACTTGGAACTGGCGCAGGCCTTCGATAAGCCCGCTGAAGGTGCCAATGATGCCGATGCCGGTGAATAGACCTGGGAGGTGCTTGAAGAACTCCGTACGAAGCCGGCTGTCAACCACGAATTGGCTGTTGAAGTACAGCTCGGCAGGCGCTGTTGCACGTGTTGCGATGATGGTGAGCTGCCCATCACGTTCCTCGCGCTGAATATGCAAGGAGTCTTGGTACTCCTTCCAAAGGTGTGCCAAACGCCGGTCTCGTGCAAAGACCTTCTTGAACTCCGAAGCGGAGTTCTTAGAGTCAAAACGCTTGATGTCCTTCTGAATAGACCTCAGCCGATTCCAGTGGAGGACGCCCGGGACGAGAAAGACCGTCAGGAATACCAAGATGAGGAATGCCAGCACAGCTCCGGTAGCCAGGACGGGAGTTGGAGCTGTGGCGAGAATAGATTGCAAGTTCACTTAGTCGGCCCTTCCACCGGCGTTCCGTTGACAGCCTTGAGTTCGGGAGCCTCGATGCCATGCGCATCGCAGTGCTGGAACAAGAGCATCTCCAGCATGTTGGTTTGGGAGCGTCGTTCCGTGCTGCTGCGGCTTCCAGCAACGCTTTGAAGCGCGCGGACACGCGAAAGCTGACGGAGACGTTCTTTCCCTCGGACATGGTGGGCTCTTCCCGGCTGTATAGAGCTCCACCATACATGTATCCAATGGTTTCTGGAAGTGGTACAAGCAGGGAAATTGCTATGTCTGTCGAACGAACCCTGGCATCAAGGCTTCGACTTCCGCACGGTTCCTGAGCGCGATTTGTTGTGCTTCGGGCTTGGCGGATTCAGCCAGTTCAAGCCGAAGGTGACGCAGCGCATAGAAGAGAAATGCTCGCCGGCAATGGAACTCCACCTGTCCATCTTCCATGCCGAAGTCGAGCTCAATTGCGCGCTTGTGGGATTCAGACAGTTTGGGGTGAGGAGTCAAAACCAACGGGACGATGGTGTGCCATTCCGAATCTTCTGCCGGATTGGCTATGCCTGGCTCGGTGCCAGTGACTTCGAGCATGCGTGCGATGACGAAGTCACGAAACTCCTTGCGCGTATGACAGAACGCGCGCGCGTGCCAGCGGAAGCCGTCATGAGCCAGGGCATGCGGCGCAATCGTGCGCAAGGTCGGCTGTGGACGTGTCATGGACTGGTATTGCACGCGGATAGCCGTCCCTTCCCTGATGGCGCGCAACAGTGCGAGCAGAACGTCGGTCCGAAAATTCCGACTGGGCGCCGGTACGGTTGCCACTGGAGGGCCCCAGGCCAGAAAGCTGCTTTGTTCAGCCCGCAGTCCTGCACTGTTCTCCAGTAGTTCGTTTAGGAATCGGCCCGCATCGCTGGAGGGATAGAGGGGCTGGAATTCGGGAGGCGCCGTGTAGACCCGAGAACTGCGGTCATACACGAGATTGCCTGGCGCCAGGCTGGTGTACTTGGCGATGTCCAGCGACGCTTGAGGTACGGATATACCGAAAAACTCCATGAGGTCGCTGCGGTTGAGTCGGCCGTTCCAGCGCAGGCGGAAGTCTATGAATTCCAAGCGGCGGTCCTGGCTCCACCGGCCAGAGGCGCGACCGGGGGCTTGTTCCGCTTTGGTGGGCGGCTTGGCATCTGGCTGTGTCATCCCTCGAATTGTCTCATGGGTACAAAAACTATACGAGAATAAAAAATAGACGCGAATAATAAATAGATGCATACTGGCGCAATTGGACATCAGCCTTGGAGGTCTCTGTGGGAGAAGTCAGCAGGTTTGACGTTGCCGGGGATGTGGCATGAAAGCTCTTCGAGGCGCGGCCGCCCTTCGCAATCTTCGCGAACAACCCTTGTGGCGCCTGTTGGCCGCCAACAAGGGGCCGGTTGTGATTGCCATGCTGCAGTCCTTGTTCGTGGAATCCGGGCAAACGCTTCCAAGTTCGGTGCTTCATGAACGCTTGACCCGGGACATCGAAGCGCTACGGGCTGTTGGGGAGGAGCTTCCGCAAACGCCGCAGGCATATGTCGCAGAGTGGCTCAGTCAGGGGTGGTTGACGCGTCGATTTCCTGCGGGGGCTTCCGAAGAGGAGTACGAGCTGTCGGTTGACGCGCTGACAGCACTGCGCTTTGTGACAGGGCTTTTGAAGCCTCGAACCACTGCGACGGAGAGCCGGCTGTCCGTCGTGATTCACCAGCTGTCACGGCTGGCGGAGGAGACCGATACCAATCCGCAATCGCGCCTGGCGGCCCTGCGCGCGGAGCGCGACCGCATTGACCGGACGATTGCCGAGGTCGAACGCGGTGGGGTCAAAGCGCTTGCCCCGGACCGCGCCGTTGAACGGGCGCGCGAAGTCATCGGCTTGGCACAAGAACTCGCGGCCGACTTTCGAAGCGTTCGTGATGAATTCGAGAGGTTGAACCGAGGTCTTCGTCAGAGCTTGATGGAAAACGAAGGGAGCCGCGGCGATGTGCTGGAGCAGCTCTTTGCCGGGGTCGACCTCATTGGTGAAAGCGATGCCGGCAGAACTTTCCATGCGTTCTGGCGGCTGCTGACGGACAGCGAGCAGGCCGCGACGCTGCGCGAGTCGTTGGATGAGGTGACTGGTCGGCCCTTCGCGCGACAGCTGGAGTCGCAGGAGCGCAAATTCTTGTTGGGACTTACTGGGGCCTTGTTGAACGAAGGACGAGGGGTGCACGACGTCCTGCAGCATTTCGCACGTAGCCTTAAAAGCTTTGTCCAGAGCCGGGAATTCCTGGAGCACCGTCGTCTGCACGGCCTCCTCAAAGCGGCGACGCAGGCTGCGCTGAGCGCCAAGGACGACGTGCGGCCAAACGAACAGGTGGGCTTTGAGCTCATGCAGTCCAGCAGCCGTATCAGGTCAGTGTCCCAGTGGGCGCTGTATGACCCGGCGGAGCGCGTGACCGACTCCTCGATGCAGGCAGCCGAGCCGTCCGAACTGGACCTCGAAACGGTGAGCGAGCTGGTTCGGCAATCGGAAATCGACTTTCGAACGCTCAAAGCCCATGTGCGGGCCATCTTGGAGCGGCAGTCTCAGGTGTCCATCGCGCAGGTCCTTGCTGAGTATCCCGCGGAGCAGGGTTTGGGAAGTGTTGTCGGCTACGTCGCCCTGGGCTCCAAGCATGGGGAAGTGACCGACGGTACAGAGTTGGTGGTCTGGGAAGGGGACGACGAGGTGCAGCGCCGCGCCAAGGTTCCCACTATTTATTTCATGAGGGAGCGCTATCTTGAACTCGTTGACTGACGCGATGGATGAGCCCTTTGCAGACGATGCGGCGGCAGATTCTGCTGTTGCCGAAGCTGCGACCTTCCAAGGGGATACGGGGGCATTGCCCATCGATACCCGACGGGTCCTGGTTCAACTCCTTCTCGGCCCCTCGGTAGACGCCCGTCGCCAGTCGAAGCTCTGGCCAGTCCTGCTGCGCGACGAGGTCGCCATCCGTTCGCGCATGCATGACCTCTTCCTTGAAGTCGTCATCGACCATGAGCAGAAGGTCGCCTTTACGAGGCAAGTCGTATCTGAAGACCTAGATGTTCCTATCTTGTTGCGCAAGGCTTCGCTCACATTCCTGGAAACGGCGCTGCTGCTTTTCCTGCGACAGCGGTTGACGCAGGCCGATGCGCAGGGCGACCGGGCGGTTGTGTCGCGAGAAGACATGCAAGAACATCTGGCGGTGTTCGAAAAAGAGAACAACCCCGACCACGCCAAGTTCGCACGGCAGGTCGTCAATGCGGTCGACAAGGCGAAGAAGCTGAGCCTGCTGCAGTCCATCCGTGGGTCGGGGGAGCGCTATGAGGTCTCGCCAACACTCAAACTCCTGTTCTCCGCCGAGGAAATTCAGGAACTCACTCGCACGTATGCCACTTTGGCTGCCTCCCCTGGCGGAGTCGGTTCCAGTGGGGCATCTGATGGCGATGACGACGAACAGTCTGCGGATGAGGAGGAAGCCCAATGAACCCGTTTTCTCAAGCCGACCTGCTTGGCGGCAGCAGTGACCAATTTCGTCTCGCACGGATTCAGACGTTCAACTGGGGAACGTTCTCAAATGTCTTCGACTATCCCATTCCGAAAGAAGGCTATCTTTTTGTCGGCCCATCGGGTTCCGGCAAGTCGACGGTCCTGGATGCGCATGCTGCACTGCTGACGCCTCCGAAATGGGTGGACTTCAACGTTGCGGCGCGCGAGGCCGAGCGCAATGGCCGGGACCGCAGCGTCATGACGTACCTTCGAGGGGCTTGGGCGCAGCAGACCGGCGAAGCCGGTGAATATGTGTCGCAGTACCTGCGTAGCGGCACGACGTGGTCGGCCATCGCGGAAACCTACCGTGATGAACTGGGGCGTGTAGTGGTGCTTGCCCAAGTTCTGTGGGTGAAGGGAAATTCGACCGCCCCGGGTGATGCCAAGCGTGTGTACCTGACGCTTGAACGGGAGTTTGATGTTCAGGAGCTGGAATTCTTCGCGAAGAACGAGTTCGATGCTCGACGCTTCAAGCACGACTTGCCTGATGCAAAGGTGCATACGGAGTTCAGCGCCTACCAAGAGCGTTTTCGCCGGCTGCTGGGCATCGAGAACGAGCGTGCATTGCGCTTGCTGCACAAGACGCAATCCGCCAAGAACCTGGGCGACCTCAACGTGTTCTTGCGGGACTTCATGTTGGATGAGCCCGAAACCTTCGGCATCGCCGCAAGCTTGGTCAATGAATTCGGGGAGCTCAACGAGGCGCACCAGGAGGTTGTTGCTGCACGCAAGCAAATTCAGACGCTGGTCCCGGCTCGGGAAGAACATGGGGAACTGGACCGGGTAAAGTTTGAAAGCAATGGCTTGCTGGCCATACAGACCGCCATTGACCAATATCGAGAACACCGGCGCAAGCTTCTTCTCGATGAGCGCATTGCAGAACTCGAAGTGGACAGGGAGGGGTCGAGGCAGGAGGCGTTGCGACTCGCGTCCATTGCCGAAAACGAGTTCCAGAAGCTGACGGACCTTCAACGGCAGAAGCTCAACATGGGGGCCGACGTCCTGGTCCGGCTCGAAGATGACATCAAGGCGGCTGAAGCTGAAAAGCCCATCCGTATCGGCAAGCGGGACATGGCCGCAGCGGCATGCGAAGCCATGGGCTGGGCTGTCCCGGATTCCGTGGTGTGGTTTGTTCAGCGTGTCGAAGCCGCCAAGCAGCGGGTGTTGAAGGCCCGCGACTTGAAGAAGGAGGTCGAGGAACGGAAGGATGGTGTCAAGGACGAGTTGCGCAGGGCAAATGAGGGCTTCCTGAAGGTCGTCGCTGAGGTGAAGGCGCTTGAACGCCAGAAGTCGAACTTGCCGGCACGGCTGGTCGACCTGCGCGAGCGCATGGCTCGGGACCTCTCGATTCCGGAAGAGAAGCTGCCGTTTGTCGGCGAACTGGTCGAGGTGCGAGCCGAGGAAACGGCTTGGCGTGGTGCCATCGAGCGTGTCCTGGGTGGTTTCGCGCGGGCCATCCTCGTGGACGAGAAGCACTACTCTGCAGTGTCGGCTTACCTGAATGAGCGAAACATCGGTGAACGGCTGGTGTACTTCCGAACCATCCCCCAGACCTCGGGGCGGTCCCCTGGGCCCAATTCCTTGGTGCGCAAGCTCAACATGGCGTCAGGTAGTTTCGGGGACTGGGTCCGGGAGGAGCTCAAGCATTCCTTCGACTTCGAGTGCGCCGACACCCTGCAGGCGTTCCGCAATGCTTCGCGCGCGGTCACCCGGGAGGGGCAGGTCAAGCACAGCACGATGCGGCATGAGAAGAATGACCGCCACTCGGTCAACGACCGCAATCAGTGGGTCCTGGGGTTCGACAACAAGGAAAAGCTGGCACTTTTCAAGCAGCAGGCTGTGGAAATCGGCGGTCGCATCAGCGAGCTGGAAGAGACCGTTCGCAAGATTGGGAAAGAGGAGGAAACCCAGCAGGCGCAGATGCTGCACTGCCAAAACCTGTCCAACCTAACTTGGAACGATGTGGACGTCGGGTCGTTGTTGACACGAATCAACGACCTGACCAGCCGGTTGAAGGCTGAGCGTGAAGCTCGGCCGGACCTTGCAGCGCTGAATGACAGCATCAGGAAGCAAGAAGGCGTGCATTCCCAGGCTGTCGGAAAGAAGAACACGGAAGACGGCAAAGGGCAGGCCATTGCTGCAGACATCAGCCGCCTAAATGGAAAGCTGGAAGAGCTTGCCCGACTGTGGCCGACTTCAGACCGCCCACCTGCGTTCGCCGAGCAGATTGCTGTCCGGTACGAGGCCACGGAGAAGGTGGTCACCTTGGAAAGTCTCGACCATGTGACCAACTTGGTTGAGCGCGGCCTGAATTCGGAGCTCCGGGCACTGGAAAGCCGGTTGTCGGACCTCCGCAACTCCATCGTGCAGCGTTTTGCGGACTTCAACCGGGTGTGGCCTGCGCTTGCTGGCGGACTTGATGCGACGCTCGAAAGCGCCGATGACTATCTGGCGAAGCTCAAACGGCTGGAGGACGACAACCTGCCTGCGTTCGAGGACAGGTTCTTTAGCCTTCTGCGGGAGCAGAGCGACCAGAACCTCACGCTGCTCACCACGAAGCTGGACGAGGAGCGCTCGGCCATTCGGTCGCGCATGGAACTCGTCAATGAAAGCCTGCAGACGGCGCCGTTCAATCCAGGTACGCACCTCGTTATCGACACGACCGACAAGTCCCTCGAGGATGTGCGCCTGTTCCGTGCGAGCCTCAAGGAATCGCTCAGCCACTCGTTCTCCAACGCCCGCGACTTGGCCGAAGAGCGCTTCAAAGCGTTGGCAGCCCTCGTCAAGCGTCTCGCGAGCCAGGAAACCGCAGACAAAAACTGGCGGAATTTTGTGCTCGACGTGCGCCAGCACGTGGAGTTCGTTGCTCGAGAACTGGACGAGGACGACCTGGAGGTCGAGGTCTACCGCAGTGGCGCAGGCAAGTCTGGTGGTCAGCGTCAGAAGCTGGCTGCAACCTGTTTGGCCGCAGCGCTTCGATACCAGCTTGGCGGTCAGGACAGGGCACTTCCCCGTTACTCCACCGTGGTGCTGGATGAAGCGTTCGACAAGGCGGATGCGGAGTTCACGGCCATGGCCATGAACATCTTCAAGACCTTCGGGTTCCAGATGATTGTGGCGACACCGTTGAAGTCGGTGATGACGCTGGAGCCGTTCATCGGCGGCGCATGCTTTGTGCACATCAAGGACCGCAAAAAGTCGGCGGTCATCCCCATCGAATACGACAGTGAGTCTCATCGACTGAAACTGAGCCAGGACGTGCGCAATGTCGAAGAAGCTACTGTCTCTTGAGGCCGCGCGCGATTTTTTGGTTCGTCGCTTCAACAACCATCATCAGAACTGGCTGGCCGGAGAAGGAACCTGGCCGTTGGTCGTGGCGCTGGGCGTCCCAACCGACAAGGACATTGCGGAGGATGCTTCCGCGGTCAGGGGGTGGGCGGCCGCTTGGCAGTTACGGACTGGTCCAGGAGAGGTCCTGTTCGAAGAACGGCAGTTTGCGCGATTTGGCCGGCACCGGCTTCCCAGTCGGCTAAGCTTTGAAAGCGCTGCCGTTGTGGCGGATGCAGTTGGTCAGTCCAGGCGTTGGGGGCTTGCCTGCGAGCGATATCAACGCCTGTCGAGTCGGTGGCCGATGCTTGCGCAGGGCAATGCTTTGGTTTCTCGGTTCGATGTGCTTGCGGACTATTCTGCCGAGGACTTTGAACGCTTGGTGGGCCTGCTGGCGTGGTTGAACGCGAATCCGGCGTCGGGCCTGTATCTACGGCAACTTCCGGTGGAGGGGCTGGATACAAAGTGGTTGGAGAAACGCACGGGGCTCGTGGCTGGTCTTCTTCGCGCGATACGCGGGACTGGAGGTGAGGGCGGTGACTTCCATGCGTTGGTAGGCCTGAAGAAGCCCGCTCATCGAGTGCGCATCCGATTGCTCTGTCCTACGCTGCGCAGCCTCGTCGGGGGGTTGGGTGATATTGAGGCGCCAGTAGGGGAGCTTGGCAGATTGCCCATTTCTCCGGCAGCCGTCGTGATTGTTGAGAACCTCGAAACAGGGCTGGCGCTTCCAGATGTCGCGAACACCGTGCTCGTCATGAAGCTCGGAAATGCGGTGAGCGCTTTGGGAGCTCTGCCCTGGTTGCAGAGTGCTGACGTTGTGTATTGGGGAGACATCGACTCCCATGGTTTTGCAATCCTGGACCGCGCCCGCAAGGCCGTTTCTCAGATTCGGTCCGTTCTGATGGATGAAGCAACACTTTTGGCGCACCGGCCACTCTGGGTTCAGGAGTCGGCGTTGTGTGCCAATGGGGCTTTCGAAGGACTGACTGCAGAGGAAAAGGCTGTCTATGAGCACTTGCGCGCGGGCACATGGGGCGGTCGTGTGCGACTTGAGCAGGAGCGGCTGGAGTGGGGGGCTGCGCTGGCTGCGTTGATGGAGGCAATCTCCGGACACGCGCGTGATGTCCGGGAGCCGGTGGCATCGACTGTGTAAGGGGCTGACTTTTTGAGCGTTGGAAAAACTGCGTGGAAGCCCTTGTAACGGGCACCTACCGTCACGGCGAGCAGCAGACGTAGACCGTGTATCCGGTTTTGGTGAACTCATCCCCCGTTACGCCCTTGTATCACCTTACGCTTGCGCGGCGGCGGGGTCGCCTGGGTTGAAAGCGTCGGTATGACTTGCTCGTCCTGCGCGTGATGCGTGGGCGCGAACGAGGCCAGACGCTGTTCATCCCACATGCACCGCTCGAGTTCGGGCGGAACGAAATGTCCCGACACCATCGCTTGCGCGCTCAGCCGTTCCGCTTCGGCGATGAGCTCCCGCTGACGTTGGTCGGGTTCGAATTGAGGCGCGGCCCACGCGCTGCCGGACTGCGAAGGCCGGCGCAACGCAGCGTGGGCGGCGTCAAGTTGGTCGGCATGAAAACCGACGCCGTCGGGGCAGAGAATCACATGCCCGGACTTCATCCATGCCGTGTCTATGAACGTTGCACCGGAAGTTTCGCTGTCAAGGATGAGCAAACCTTCGCCCCGATAGTGCCTTTCAATCCAACTTGAAACGCTCGCCCTTCGGTCAGGGCCAGAAGTCTCTGGCGCCGACCACGCCGGATGCAGGTTGTCAAGCTTGATGTTGAGGCCAGCTAACGCGAAGAGCGCAAAGAACCCTTCACGGTCGAGTAGTCGAATCCGCCACATCGGCACGACCTGCGGCTTGACCTCAGAAAGTAGCTGGTTGAGTGCGGCTACCGCGTTCCCGGCGAAGAGCTTCTCGGGGGAACTTGGCGCCACGCTTGATGACCGATTGCTACCTCGCGTAGCGCCGTGGTCATTGGAGTACGCGTTGCTCGAAAGCACGCTGTCCACGCCAAGGAACAGAACCGGCTTGCGCGAAGGTTTAGCCACGCTCGTACATAAGCCGACGCCCGCCGACTTCGATTATTCGGCTGATGCGGCGCTGGCCGGTATTGACGACCAGTCGACCAGGCAACTGTGTCGTCATCCCTTGGTTGTATTCCGCGGTAGCGCGACCAGGTCGCACTTCGATGCCAAGACGTTCGAGAACCTGCTTGGACAGCGTTTCAAGACTCCCTCTTGGGATGAGTTGGCCGGTTACGGAACTCACGCGAGTCTTCGCGTAAATCCCCGTACCAATTCGCATCAGCGAGCCCTCGAGACACAGTACCCGCAGGCACCGCGACACTTGGGAAGCGCTTCCGGCCTGGCGAAAGTCCGTGCGCAGCAGAACGTCGCTCTTTTCCACATGCATGGTCAGTCGCATCCGCTCCATCACGTTCACCACCACGCCGGCTTCACGTAAGGTGTTCGCAGCGCCTGCATAGCCTTCGGAAGCAGGCCCGCGTGGAAGCCGCGCTCGGGCTCGCACAAGATTTGATGGCCAGCCGCGTCCCATTCCGACTCCACCAAGCTTTCGCCGCTCTGCAAGTCATCAAGAATCAAGAGGGGCTCACCGCGATGATGTGCCTTGAGCCAGTTGGAAATGGCGGTGTGTCGCGACTCGCCGAGGTCCGCAGGCGCGTCCCAATGCTCATGAAGGGCTTCGGCGACAGCTTCGAGCCCCGTGCGCAGGAAGACTTCGACGAAGTGCTGCCGCTCCAGGATGGAGAGCCAGCTTGTGGTGAGCACAACCCGAGGGCGGCACTCCCTCATTAGCTCCTGCGTCGCTGTCACCGCCTTGGGATGAAACAGCTTCTCCCAAATGTCTTTCGATTCATCGCCTGGCCGCCAGAGCGCGCCTCTTGCGTGGTAACCGCCAAATGGCTGGGACATGCACAGCACGTCATCTATGTCGAGAAGTAGCAGCCCTCGCTGCGGCAAGGCTTCAGCGACCTGCATGCGGCCATCGGGTCGTGAGGTTAGCTCGGTCGCCATGCGTCTGCCCGGTAGAAGGGTTCGAAGCCAGTTGGGGTCAACTCATCATCCCGGCCGTCGCGGCTCAACATCACAGAGAAGCCGTTGCCATATCTGACAAAGAACGCTCCGGTCGGCACAGCGCGCAGTACTTCGACGACCTCGCCAAACACGAACCCACATGCGGTACTCGGAGTGAAAACACCGACATACAAGCTGAAGGACGTCACGTTCTCGCCGCGCCCGAAACGCAGCGCTTCGTAGAAGTTGCAGGTCATCCAGTGACGCCGGTCAGCGGTGCCGCGCGCGCCGTCCTCGGTGCGCCGGGCATGAATCCAGAACTTGCCTGGCATCTCCACCGCGTTCCAGGCACGAACACCACGGCTCTCGGATGCTCCGAGGTCTGCGAGCTTGATTTCATCCCTGAGGGACGTGCGAAGGGCGTGGCGGTCCATAGCAGCTTCTTGGGCGTGCGAATACTGAAAGAGGCAGCGCGGAAAGCCGAAGGTTGCGGCGGAACAGGCGCTGAGGTCGGGGCCACAGTCTATTCCGTTACCGAGGTTTGGGCAATATATTGGGTAGACCGGTAAATGGGCAATGCAGAGACTGAAAGGTTTCTTGAATCCCGCCCGCATGAATTTTCTGGCCACCATCGGTTCTGTGCTCCGTGCTGCCCGCCTTGAGGCAGGGCTCTCGCAAGAGGGTCTTGCGCACAAAGCAGGCATCTATCGGAACACGGTCGGCTTGGCCGAACGGGGCGAGATGTCCATCAGCCTTCAGACCTACGCCCAGATGTGCGATGCGCTCGGCCTCAGCGCCTCGGAGTTGTTGGTCAAAGCAGAGTTGCTGATTGAAGCTGCGGAAGCTGCAGGTCAGGCAAAGACGGAGCGCTGGGTGGTCACGACTAGGGTTGCCGCCAGAGCTGTAGCCGCCAAGAAAGCAACTGCCGAGAGGGTAGGGTCGAAGGCACGGGGGACTGTGCCCTTGAAGACCCGCAAGGTTAAAGCTGGTTCCAGCGACCATTAGCCCCTGCGCGCTTCAGTTGGCAGACAGTTGCCTGGACAGCGTCTTACCCACAAATCAGGGCTAAAGTTGACGTTCAGGCCGGTTTCGACCCGCATTTGCGGAAGCAACCGGCCTCTGCTGGGGTGCTATACGCCTCACAGGAAAGACGACGGAACTCCGGTTTGAACGAGGTGGGGTAGGCTGGAGTAGCACCATTTGTTCAACATCGGGTTTGAGCGTGGTAGCTATTGTCGAAACAAGCAGAAGAGTGTCGTTTCCCTTCGAGCTGGGCCCTATTCTTGGGCCAAGGCTCAAACAAGCCCGTTCTCAACTGGTGCCCAGTGAGATATGGATGCTTGTCGGCTCCTTCGAAAGTAGGACCTTTTGTCTCTGACTACAGGGATGGTTCCTATGCTTTGGCGTAGGACCTATTGATGAAAACTTGCTGAGGTAGGACCTATTGTTCGGGAGTAGGACTTGTTTGTTCTTCTCCACCGCGCCGACTGGGATGTGTTCCGCGCCACCGGCGTGGCTCACCTGATGAGCATCTCCGGCCTGCACATCACGCTTTTCGCCTGGCTCGCCGCGCGGCTGGTGGGCGCGGGCTGGCGGCGGTCGCGGCGGCTCTGCCTGGCGGTGCCCGCCCCCACGGCGGCGCTGGCCTGCGGCGTGCTGCTGGCGGCGGGCTATGCGCTCTTCAGCGGCTGGGGCGTGCCGGCGCAGCGCACGGTGTGCATGCTGGCCGTGGTGGCGCTGCTGCGGCTGTCGGGCCGCCGCTGGCCGTGGCCGCAGGTGTGGCTGCTGGCCTGCGCCGCGGTGCTGCTGCTCGACCCCTGGGCGCTGTGGCAGGCGGGCTTCTGGCTGAGCTTCGTGGCGGTGGCGGTGCTGTTTGCCAGCAGTGCCGGAGCTGTCGGCCCCGTCGATACCGGCGCCCGGGGCCGATTCGGCTCCATGCTGCGCGAGCAGTGGGTGGTCACGCTGGCGCTCACCCCGCTCAGCCTGCTGCTGTTCGGGCAGGTGTCGGTGGTGGGGCTGCTGGCCAACCTCGTCGCCATTCCGTGGACCACGCTGGTCGTCACGCCGCTGGCGCTGGGCGGCATGTTGTGGGCGCCGCTCTGGGACGCCGCCGCCTGGGCCGTGCGGCCCCTGTCCGCCGGGCTGCAGTGGCTGGCGGACTGGCCCTGGGCGCAGCTGTCGCTGGCCATCGCGCCCCTCTGGGCGGGCGCCGCCGCCGTGGCCGGGGGCACGCTGCTGGCGTTGCGCCTGCCCTGGACGGTGCGCCTGCTGGGTCTGCCGCTGCTGCTGCCCGCGCTCTGGTGGCAGCCGCCGCGCCCGCCGCCGGGGCAGTTCGATCTGCTGGCGGCCGATGTCGGCCAGGGCCAGGCCGTGATCGTGCGCACCGCCCGGCATGCGCTGCTCTACGATGCCGGCCCGCGCTACCACCAGGACAGCGATGCCGGCGAGCGCGTGCTGGTGCCGCTGCTGCGCGCCACCGGCGAACGGCTGGACCGGCTGGTGCTGAGCCACCGCGACATCGACCACACGGGCGGCGCGGCGGCGGTGCTGGGCCAGCAGCCGGGGGCCGATGTGCGCGGCTCGGTGGAGGCGGGCCACCCGCTGCGGCAACTGAGGCCCATAGTGCCGTGCACCGCCGGCGAGGCGTGGGAGTGGGACGGCGTGCGCTTCCAGTGGCTGCATCCACCGCCGGGCGACGACCCTGCCGTGGGCGCACCCAACACGCACAGCTGCGTGCTGCGCATCGACGCGGCTGCTTCGGGGTCCGGCCGCGGCGCGGCGGCCCTGCTGGCCGGCGACATCGAGCGCGCCCAGGAGGCCGAGCTGGTCGCCCGCGGCGCGCCCCTGCGCGCCGACGTGCTGCTGGTGCCCCACCATGGCAGCCGCACGTCGTCGAGCCCGGCCTTCCTGCAGGCCGTGGCGCCGCGCACCGCCTGGGTACAGGCGGGCTACCGCAACCGTTTCGGGCACCCGGCGGCGGATGTGGCCGCGCGGTACGCCGGCCAACGCATCGAGCTGGTCCGCACCGACCGTTGCGGCGCGATCGCATGGGCGTCGGCGCAACCCGATCAGGTGCGGTGCCACCGCGCGCTGGCGCGGCGCTACTGGCACCACGTGCCCGGCGACGGCGCCGCACAGGGCGCGGACCCGGCAGACGGGTAGCCGGCCGTACCGAGAGAGACGCCCCTGCTTGAAGATTGGAAAAAATCTCGCACCCGTCTGACGGAATTCAGGCGCACAACTTGCTATGCTGGACGCAGGAGGCACCGCTTTTTATGCAGAAGTTCGACGAGATGTACGCGTCACTGCCGTTTCAGGGCAGCGACGTGCGGGAACACTACAAACGCTACGGCCAGTGGCTGGGCAAACAGCCAGAAGAAGCGATGCAGGCGCGCCGCGCCGAGGCGGAGATGATCTTCCGCCGGGTCGGCATCACCTTCGCGGTGTATGGCGCCAAGGACGAGGGCGGCGCCGGCACCGAGCGGCTGATTCCGTTCGACCTGATCCCGCGCATCATTCCCGCGCACGAATGGTCCCACATGCAGAAGGGCCTGGTGCAGCGCGTGACGGCGCTCAACCGCTTCATCCACGACGTCTACCACGGCCAGGAGATCATCCGCGCCGGCATCGTGCCCTCCGACCTCATCATGCGCAACGCGCAGTTCCGCCCCGAGATGGTGGGCGTCGACGTGCCGCGCGACCTGTACGCGCACATCGCGGGCATCGACATCGTGCGCGCGCCCGATGCGAACGGCGAGGGCGTCTATTACGTGCTGGAAGACAACCTGCGCGTGCCCTCCGGCGTGTCGTACATGCTGGAGAACCGCAAGATGATGATGCGGCTCTTCCCGGAGCTCTTTTCCCTGCACAAAGTGGCGCCCGTCGCGCACTACCCGGACCTGCTGCTCGACACCCTGCGCGCCAGCGCCCCGGCCGGCGCGGCCGAGCCCACCGTGGCGGTGCTCACCCCCGGCATGTACAACAGCGCCTACTTCGAACACGCCTTCCTCGCCCAGCAGATGGGCGTGGAGCTGGTCGAGGGCCAGGACCTGGTGGTCAAGGACAACTTCGTCTACATGCGCACCACGCGCGGCCTGCAGCGGGTGGACGTGATCTACCGCCGGGTCGACGACGACTTCCTCGATCCGCAGGTCTTCCGTCCCACCTCCACCCTCGGCTGCGCGGGCCTCATGAACGCCTATCGCGCCGGCAACGTGGCGATCTGCAACGCGGTGGGCACCGGCATCGCCGACGACAAGTCGGTCTACCCTTACGTGCCCGACATGATCCGCTTCTACCTGGGCGAAGAGCCCATTTTGGCCAATGTGCCCACCTGGATGTGCCGCAAGGAAGACGACCTGAAGTACGTGCTGGACCACCTGCATGAACTGGTGGTGAAGGAAGTCCACGGCGCGGGCGGCTACGGCATGCTGATCGGCCCGGCCGCCACCAAGGCCGAGATCGAGGAGTTCCGCGCCGCGCTCGTCGCCAACCCGGCCGGCTATATCGCCCAGCCCACGCTGTCGCTCTCCAGTTGCCCCACCTACGTCGAGTCGGGCATCGCCCCGCGCCACATCGACCTGCGGCCCTTCGTGCTGTCGGGCCAGAAGGTGCAGATGGCGGCAGGCGGCCTGACCCGCGTGGCCCTCAAGGAAGGCTCGCTGGTCGTCAACTCGTCGCAGGGCGGCGGCACCAAGGACACCTGGGTGCTGGGAGAAGACAGCACCGCGCCACCGGTGCCATTTCCTGCGCCAGCGCAGACCATCGGCGGCATGACCCAGACCCAGACCATGGGCGGCATGACGCAAACCCTGGGAGGAGTCTGAGATGCTGAGTCGCACTGCCGATCATCTGTTCTGGATGTCTCGCTACACCGAGCGGGCAGAAAAGGCCGCCGCAGGCGGACTTTCGCCACAACACTGCGGACGCGCGCAGCGCGTGCGGGGTTCTTTGCCCGAGGAGGCTGCATGCTGAGTCGCACTGCCGATCATCTGTTCTGGATGTCTCGCTACACGGAGAGAGCTGAGAACACCGCCAGGATGCTGAACGTCAACTACGAGACGTCCCTGCTGCCCCAATCCGCCGCGGTCTCCGAAGAAGGCTGGCAAGGCCTGCTGTCGATCAGCGAACTGATGCCCGCCTACACCGCCAAGCATGGCGAGGTGACCGCCGCCGGCGTGCTCAACTTCATGGTGCACGACGGCACCAATCCGTCGTCCATCGTGTCGTGCATCCGCGCGGCACGCGAGAACGCGCGGGCCGTGCGCGGCGCGCTCACCACCGAGGTGTGGGAAACGCAGAACCAGACCTGGCTGGAGCTGAGCCGGCAACTGGACGGCGGCGTGTTCGAGCGCGACCCGGCGCAGTTCTTCGAATGGGTGAAGTACCGCTCGCACCTGTCGCGGGGCGTCACGCTGGGCACCATGCTGCAGGACGAGGCCTTCCACTTCCTGCGCATGGGCACGTTCCTGGAGCGGGCCGACAACACGGCCAGGCTGCTCGACGTGAAATTCCACGCTGTGCAGAGCGACTTCCACGGCTCGGTGCAGAACCCGCGCCGCGCCACGCCGGAATTCGACTTCTATCACTGGAGCGCCATCCTGCGCAGCGTGTCGGCCTTCGAGGTGTACCGCAAGGCCTACCGCGACGTCATCACGCCCGAGCGCGTGGCCGACCTGCTCATCCTGCGCCGCGACATGCCGCGTTCGCTGCATGCCAGCCTGCACGAGGTGGCGGAGAACCTGGCGGTGGTGTCCAACGAGCAGTCGGGCGAGACGCAGCGCAAGGCGGGCCGGCTGCTGGCCGACCTGCGCTATGGCCGCATCGACGAGATCCTCGCGACCGGCCTGCATGCGTACCTCACGCAGTTCCTGGATCGGGTGAACGAGCTGGGCGCGGGCATCAGCCGCGACTTCCTGGTGCCGGTGCCGAACTGACGCGCCCGGCACGCCCGCCCTGCTGCCCGGGGCAGCGCCGCAGCGTCGGCCCCGGGTGCCGTGGCGCCTGGGAGCGCCGGCTCATGCGCCGTCTCAGCGACGGGCGGTGGGCAGGGTGCAGCCGCTGCCGCCCGCCGGCCGCTGCACCGGTGCCGTGGAAGGCAATCCATACGACTGCAGCATCGCGGCCTCCATCTCGCCCGACGCCCGTGCGCATTCCAGCTCGGCGATGACCTGGGCGCGGGTCAGCGGGGCAGGGGCGGACGGTGCGCTGCCGGCCGCGGCCGATGGGGCTGCCTGCACGGCAGTCCCGGCGGTCGCGGTGCTGGTGGTGGCGGTGGTGGCGGTGGTGGGGGCATTGGCGGCGCCCGCAGGGGGCGCGGCCTGCTGCGCCAGCGCGCCGGTGGCGCCCGCCGACAGCATGAACAGCCAGGCCGCGGCGGCCAGCGTCGAGCGGGGTGCAAGACGGCGGCCCGTGGACAGGGCGGCGTCGAAAGAAGCCATGAAGGGGTGCATGGAAAGGCTCTCCGGTAGGACAGGGCGGCGCGGGATGGCCGTCCGTGATGTCACTGTGCCGGCCGCCTTCGGCAGGCGCCATCGGCCTGCGACGAGCTGCGCCCTGGTGCCCGTCAGTGGCGGAGGGGGAGCGCCAGCGGTTGCCGATGGGGGCGCACGCCGGCGCGATGGCCGCACCGCTTTCACCCCACTCCGGCGCGACAGGTTCAGCGCTGCCCCTGGCGGCGTTGCTCGCGCAGCATGAAGAGATAGAGGCTTTCGACCTTCTCTCGCGCCCAGGGCGTCTTGCGCAAGAACTTCAGGCTCGACGACACGCTCGGGTCGCTCTGGAAGCAGCGCACCGGAATCTGCTGGGCCAGGCCGCGCCAGCCGAAATGCCGCTCCAGCGCGACCACCATGGCCTCCAGCGTGACGCCGTGCAGCGGGTCTCTGGAGCGGACCGGCGCCGCTGCAGGGGCAGCGGATGCGCTGGCGTCGGCAGCGGGGGTGGCGGTCGGTGGCAGGGTGGGGTCGTCATGCATGGCGAGGGAGCATACGCCCTGCGCCGATTCACGTCGTTTTCACAGGGAAAATGACCGACAGCGCTTGCTGCATAAGCGCATATAGCTATTATTATTGTAGCAATTGCCTGGCTTCGGCGCCTGGCATGCCGCTGCGCATGGCCCGCCCGCTGCGCGCGCCAGCCTCGCCGGCCGCTCCCGTCGCTCAGACCGTGCCGGGCGGGGCTTGCAGCAGCCGGTCGCCGGCGAAGAGCTCCGCGGCCCAGTCGACGAAGGCCCGCACCTTGGCGCTCAGGTGGCGGTTGGGCGGGTACACCACATAGACCGGCAGCAGCGGCTGCGTCCATTCCGGCAGCACGCGCACCAGCTGACCTTCGGCGAGCGGCTGGTCGGCCTGGAAGGTGGTGATCTGGCCCACGCCGTGCCCCGCCATCAACGCGGTCACGTAGGCGTTGCTTTCATTGACCGCCAGTTGCGACGGGCCGGCCAGTTCCAGCACCTCGCCATCGCGGTGGAATTCCAGCGGATAGCGGCGGCTGGACACTGGCGAAAAGTAGATCACGCAGCGGTGGGCGCCGTCGCCGCGCTCCAGATCCAGCGGGTGCTGCGGCGTGCCGTGCCGCGCCAGGTAGGCCGGTGACGCGACGGTGATGAATTCGAGATTGCCGATGCGCCGCGCCACCAGGGACTGGTCCGCCAGCTCCCCGCCGCGGATCACGCAGTCCACGTTGTCGCCGATCAGGTCGACGGTGCGGTCGCTCACGCCCAGGTCGATCTGGATGTCGGGAAAGCGCTGCTGAAACTCCGCCAGGCGCGGCAGGATCAGCAGCCGCGCGACGGAGGAGCCGACGTCCACGCGCAGCCGGCCACGCGGGCTGGAGCGCGCCTGGCCCATGCTCGCCTCGATGTCGTCGAAATCGGCCAGCAGCCGCACCGTGCGGTCGTAGTAGGCGGCCCCGTCGGCGGTGACGGTGACGCGCCGGGTGGTGCGGTTGAGCAGTTTCACGCGCAGGCGCGCTTCCAGCGCCTGCACGTGCTTGGTGATGCTGGCCTTGGGCAGATGCAGCGAATCGGCCGCGCGCGTGAACGTGCCGGCTTCCACCACCCGCGCGAAGATGCGCATGGCCTGGATCTGGTCCATGGCTTGTCCTTCCTCATCCCTGGTCGGGGTGGAAGAATTCTCACACGCGGGCAGGGCGTGCATTGTTCCGCGTTTGGAAACAGAGCAATGGCCATTCGCGGGTTTATCGTGCCGACCGGGGCCGCTACATTGCTCATCACCCGGCCTCCTGTCAGGGACCCACCCCATGTCATCTCCCTTCTCCGCTGCTCCACCGCCCAGCCCGCCTGCGCCCCCCGCTTGCGCCGACGCCACCATCGACGTGGCGCCCGGCCGGCAGGTCGGCGTGCGGGTGTACGGCAAGAAGCCCAAGGCGAAGACGGGCACCGCGCCGGCTGCGGCGCTGCCGCTGGTGGTGCATTTCCATGGCGGCGCGTTCGTGTCGGGCGACCTGGACAACGGCGGCACCGTGGCCACCCTGCTGCAGGGCGCGGGCGCGCTGGTGGTGTCGGTGGCCTATCCCCTCGCGCCGTTCCCGGAGCCGCTGGAGACGGGCTATGCCGTGCTGCAGTGGGCCTTCAAGCACCGCACGCGGCTGGCCGGGGCCGGCGCGCCGGTCTACCTGGCCGGCGAAGAGGCCGGCGGCAACCTCGCTGCGGGCGTGGGCCTGATGGCACGCGACCAGTCGCACCCACCGATCGCCGGACAGATCCTCCTGTCGCCCATGCTCGACCCCTGCGTGGGCACGCCCTCGGTGCGTGCCGCCACGGGCGAGGCCACCGCCTGCAAGTGGTCGATGGGTTGGACCAAGTTCCTGGGCTGCACCCGCGACGCCGAGCACCCCTATGCCGTGCCCGCCGCCGCACAGCGCCTGGCCGGGCTGCCCCCCACGCTGGTGCTGGTGGGCAGCGACGACCCCATGCGCGACGAAGCGCTGGCCTACGCCGCGCGGCTCGAAGCCGCCGGCCAGCCCGTCACGCGCCACATCTTCAACCAGGCCGCGCAGTGGCCCGAAGCCCTGCTGCAGCAGGGCGCCGGCCACTGCCCCTGCGCGCCCGAGGTGCAGGCGCAGTTGCGCCAGTTCTTCGAGGCGACGCGATGTCGGCCGCCGCTGTGAGCCCTTAAGTCCTCTGATCGCGCGGCGCCGCGCTGCCGCCGCCGTCACCCATCGATTTCCGCTTGACCTCAACCACGGTTGAGGTCGGAGACTGCACACGCCTGCCGATCGCACGGCGTTCAACCACCGTTCGTTTTTTCCGGGCCCGATGCGCCGGAGGGCACCGCTTTGCCCGCGTTTTTTTCCATCGCACCGAATCGCCCGGCCCTGCAACACAAGGAGGAACCACCATGACACACATCAACGACCCGTCGAAGCCCGATTCCCAGCCCGTCCGCACGCCAGAGGCATTGCCGGCGGCCGCGCCCGCTCCATCCTCCGCACGCCGCTGGTGGACCGCCGCCGGCGCCGCCGTGGCCCTGGCCGCCGCCGGGGGTGCTGTCTTCGGCCTGGGCACCTCGCATGCGGAAGCGCCCCAGGCCGCCGCCGCGCCGCCGGCCGCCGTGCCCGTGTCCGTCGCCGCCGTGGTGCAGCAGGAGGTGTCGCTGTGGGACGAGTTCTCCGGCCGGCTGGAAGCCGTGCAGCGGGTGGACGTGCGGCCGCGCGTGGCGGGCGCCCTGCAGGCCGTGCATTTCCGCGAAGGCGCGCTCGTGCGCCAGGGCGACCTGCTGTTCACGGTGGACCCGGCGCCCTTCGCCGCCGAGGTGGACCGTGCCGCCGCGCAGGTGGCCGCCGCGCAGGCCCGCGTGTCGTACACCCGCAGCGAAATGGAGCGCGCCACGCGCCTCTGGGAAGAGCGGGCCATCGCGCAACGCGAGCATGACGAGCGCATGAACGCCCAGCGCGAAGCCGACGCCAACCTGCACGCCGCCCAGGCCGCGCTGCAGGCGGCGCGCCTGAACCTGGGCTACACCCAGGTGCGCGCCCCGGTCTCGGGGCGCGTCGGCCGCATCGAGGTCACCCAGGGCAACCTGGTGGCCGCAGGCGCCGGCGCGCCGGTGCTCACCACGCTGGTGTCGGTGAGCCCGATCTACGCCAGCTTCGACACCGACGAGCAGATCGTCGCGCGCGCGCTGGGCGGCCTGCGCGGCGGCCAGGGCGCCCGCGCCCAAATCGAGCGCATCCCCGTGCAGATGGGCACCGGCACGGCCGGCGGCACGCCGCACACCGGGCACCTGCAGCTCATCGACAACCAGGTCGACGCACGCAGCGGCACGGTGCGCGTGCGGGCCGTGTTCGACAACGCCGATGGCGCGCTCATGCCGGGCCAGTTCGCCCGCATCCGCATGGGCCAGGCCAGAAGCGCGCAGGCCGTGCTCATCAACGAGCGCGCCGTCGGCACCGACCAGAGCAAGAAGTTCGTGATGGTGGTGGGCGAGGGCAACAAGGCGGAGTACCGCGAAGTGCAGCTGGGCGCGCCGGTCGATGGCCTGCGCGTCGTCACCTCGGGCCTGAAGGCCGGGGAGCGCATCGTCGTGAACGGGCTGCAGCGCGTGCGCCCGGGCGCTGCCATCGCCCCGCAGGAAGTGCCGATGGCCGCCAAGGCCGAACAGGGCGGCGACGCTCGGCAGGCGCGCGCCGCCGCCAAGCAACCGGCGGCCTGAGACGGCGCCGCAACCAGGGCAAGAACACCATGAACCTCTCTCGCTTCTTCATCGACCGCCCCATCTTCGCCGGGGTGCTGTCGGTGCTCATCTTCCTGGCGGGGCTGATCGCCCTGCGCGCGTTGCCGATCTCGGAATACCCCGAGGTCGCGCCGCCCTCCGTGGTGGTGCGCGCCACCTATCCCGGCGCCAATCCGAAGGTGATCGCCGAGACCGTCGCCACCCCGCTGGAGGAATCGATCAACGGCGTGGAAGGCATGCTCTACATGGGCAGCCAGGCCACCACCGACGGCGTGATGACGCTCACCGTGACCTTCGCGCTGGGAACCGACCCCGACAAGGCGCAGCAACTGGTGCAGAACCGCGTCTCGCAGGCCGAGCCGCGCCTGCCCGAGGAAGTGCGCCGCCTGGGCATCACCACCGTCAAGAGCGCGCCGGACCTGACCATGGTCGTGCACATGGTCTCGCCCAACGGCCGCTACGACATCGACTACCTGCGCAACTATGCGGTGCTCAACGTCAAGGACCGGCTGGCGCGCATTCCCGGCGTCGGGCAGGTGCAGATCTTCGGCGGCGGCGACTATTCCATGCGCGCCTGGCTCGACCCGCAGAAGGTCGCGCAGCGCGGCCTGTCGGCCGCCGACGTGGTGGCCGCCATCCGCGGCCAGAACGTGCAGGCCGCAGCCGGCGTGGTCGGGCAGTCGCCGGGCCTGCCGGGCGTGGACATGCAGCTGTCGATCAACGCGCAAGGGCGCCTCGCGACGGTCGAGGAATTCGGCGACATCATCGTCAAGACGGGCGCCGACGGCGCGGTGACGCGCCTGCGCGACGTGGCCCGGCTGGAGCTGGGCGCAGCCGACTACTCGCTGCGCTCGCTGCTCAACAACGACCCGGCCGTCGGCATGGGCGTGTTCCAGGCGCCGGGCTCCAACGCGCTCGACATCTCGTCCAACGTGCGCGCCACCATGGCCGAGCTGCAAAAGCACATGCCCGAGGGCGTGGAGTTCCGCATCGCCTACGACCCCACGCAATTCGTGCGCGCCTCCATCCATTCGGTGATCCAGACGCTGCTGGAAGCCATCGCGCTGGTGGTGGTCGTGGTGATCCTGTTCCTGCAGACCTGGCGCGCCTCCATCATTCCGCTGCTGGCGGTGCCGGTGTCGGTGGTGGGCACGTTCGCCGTGCTGCACCTGCTGGGCTTCTCGATCAACGCGCTGTCGCTCTTCGGGCTGGTGCTGGCCATCGGCATCGTGGTGGACGACGCGATCGTGGTGGTGGAGAACGTCGAGCGCAACATCGAGGCGGGCCTGTCGCCCCGCGAGGCCACCTACCAGGCCATGCGCGAGGTGAGCGGCCCCATCATCGCCATCGCGCTGGTGCTGGTGGCAGTGTTCGTGCCGCTGGCCTTCATCAGTGGTCTGACGGGGCAGTTCTACCGGCAGTTCGCGGTCACCATCGCCATCTCCACGGTGATCTCGGCGATCAATTCGCTGACCCTGTCGCCGGCGTTGAGCGCGCTGCTGCTCAAGGGCCACCACGAACCCAAGGACGCGCTGACGCGCGGCATGGACCGCGTGCTGGGCGGGTTCTTCCGCCGCTTCAACCGCGTGTTCCACCGCGGCTCGCAGGCCTACAGCGGCGGCGTGCAGCGCGTCATCGGCCGCAAGGCGCTCATGCTGGTGATCTACACCGCGCTGGTGTTCGTCACCTGGGGGCTGTTCAAGGCGGTGCCCGGGGGCTTCGTGCCCGCGCAGGACAAGCAGTACCTGGTCGGCTTCGCCCAGCTGCCGGACGGCGCCACGCTGGACCGCACGGACGACGTGATCCGCCGCATGGGCGAGATCGTGAAGAAGAACCCGAACGTGGAAGACGCCATCGCCTTCCCGGGCCTGTCGATCAATGGCTTCACCAACAGCTCCAACTCCGGCATCGTCTTCGTCACGCTCAAGCCCTTTGCCGAGCGCACCCGTGCCGACCAGAGCGGCGGCGCCGTCGCAGGCCAGCTGAACCAGGCCTTCGGCAGCATCGAGGAGGCGTTCATCGCCATGTTCCCGCCCCCGCCGGTGGCCGGGCTGGGCACGACGGGCGGCTTCAAGCTGCAGATCGAGGACCGCGCCTCGCTGGGTTATGAAGCCATGGACGCGGCGGTGAAGGCCTTCATGGCCAAGGCCTACCAGACGCCCGAGCTGGCCGGCCTCTTCACCAGCTGGCAGGTCAACGTGCCGCAGCTCTACGCGAACATCGACCGCACCAAGGCGCGCCAGCTGGGCGTGCCGGTGACCGACATCTTCGAGACGCTGCAGATCTACCTGGGCAGCCTCTACGCCAACGACTTCAACCAGTTCGGCCGCACCTACAGCGTGCGCGTGCAGGCCGATGCGGCCTACCGCGCCCGGGCGGAAGACGTGGGCCTGCTCAAGGTGCGCTCGACCACGGGCGAGATGGTGCCGCTGTCGGCGCTGATGAAGATCGAGAACAGCTTCGGCCCCGAGCGCGCCATGCGCTACAACGGCTTCCTGGCCGCCGACGTGAACGGCGGGCCCGCCCCCGGCTACTCGTCGGGCCAGGCGCAGGCCGCCATCGAGCGCATCGCCGCCGAGACGCTGCCGCAGGGCATCGGCTTCGAGTGGACGGAACTCACCTACCAGGAGATCCTGGCAGGCAACTCGGCCGTGCTGGTGTTCCCCATCGCCATCCTGCTGGTGTTCCTGGTGCTGGCCGCGCAGTACGAGAGCCTGACGCTGCCCATCGCCATCATCCTGATCGTGCCCATGGGCCTGCTGGCCGCCATGGCGGGCGTTTGGCTGACCGGCGGCGACAACAACGTGTTCACGCAGATCGGGCTCATCGTGCTGGTGGGGCTGTCGGCCAAGAACGCGATCCTGATCGTGGAATTCGCGCGCGAGCTCGAATTCGCCGGCCGCACGCCGGTGCAGGCCGCCATCGAAGCCAGCCGCCTGCGGCTGCGCCCCATCCTCATGACCTCGCTGGCGTTCGTGATGGGCGTGCTGCCGCTGGTGCTGTCCACGGGCGCGGGTGCCGAGATGCGCAGCGCCATGGGCGTGGCGGTGTTCGCCGGAATGATCGGGGTGACGGCCTTCGGCCTCTTCCTCACACCGGTGTTCTACGTGGTGCTGCGCCGCATGGCGGGCAACCGGCCGCTGCAGCAGCACGGCAGCCACGTGGCGCCGATCAGCCCGCCCGACGCCGGCAGCCTGGGTGCCAACGCCCAGCCGGTGCTGGCCGCGCCGCGCGGCCAGCACGAATGAAACGCCGCAAGCCAAGCAAACCAACGAGGACCTTTCACCATGTCTGCTGATTCCCTGATGGCTTCCTTCGACAGTTCCGCCGTTCACGTGCGCCGGGCGGTGCGGCTGCTGCCGCTGGCCGCCGCCCTGGTGCTGGCCGGCTGCGTGGGCACGCCCACCCTGACGCAGCCTGCCCACGCCGGTGTGCCCGTGCCCACCCGCTTCAGCGCGGAAAGCACCTCGCCTCTCTGGACGACCGCCGCGCCCGCTGAAGCGCAGCCCCGCGGCGCCTGGTGGCAGAGCTTTGCCGACCCGGTGCTGAACGACCTGGTGGAGCGTGCCGCCACCGGCAACACCAGCCTGCAGGAAGCCGCTGCGCGCCTGGCCGAAGCCCGGGCGCTGCTGCGTTCGGCCGATGCCAACCGGGCGCCGCAGGTGGGCGCATCGACGGGCGTGGCCCGGCAGGCCGGCGCCAATACGGCCTCCGGCGGGCCCGTGCCCGCCACGCTGGCCACGGCGGGCCTGAACGTGTCTTACGAACTCGACCTGTTCGGCCGCCTGTCGCAGGCCAGCGACGCGGCGCGGCTGGACGCGCAGGCGCGGGCTGCGCTGCTGCAGAGCGCCCGGCTGATGGTGCAGGCCGACGTGGCGCAGACCTATCTGCAGCTGCGCGCCGTGCAGGCCGAGCGCGCCCTGGTGCAGGAGAGCCTCGATGCCTACCAGGGCACGCTGCGCCTCACCCAGCGCCGCTATCAGGCGGGCGACGTGGCCGAGCTGGACCTGGCCCGCGTGCAGACCGAGGTGGCGGCCACCGAATCCGAGGCGCTGGCGCTGGAGCGCCAGCAGGTGCTGCTGCGCAATGCGCTCGCCGTGCTGCTGGGCGAGGTGGCCACCGGCTTCACCGTGCCGCCCGCACCGGCCGAAGCGGCCCTGCCCGCCATCCCGGCCGGCGTGCCGGGCACGGTGCTGGCGCGCCGGCCCGACGTGTCGGCGGCGCAGGCGGCGGTGCTGGCCGCGCAGGCCCGCGTGGGCGTGGCCCAGGCGGCGTGGTTTCCGGCCGTCACGCTCACCGGCAACGGCGGCTTCGCGTCGCCCGAGCTGGGCGATCTCTTCAAGTGGTCGGCGCGGTCCTGGGGCATCGGTGCGCTGCTGTCGCTGCCGATCTTCGACGGGGGCCAGCGCGCCGCGCAGGAAGAGGGCGCCCGCGCCCGGCTGGAGGGCGCCATGGCCGCGCACAAGGGCCAGGTGCTGACGGCGTTCCGCGAGGTGGAGGACCAGCTGGGCGCCCTGCGCCTGCTCGCCGGCCAGGCCGAGGCGCAGGAGCGGGCCGTGCAGTCCGCCCGGCGCGCCACGCAGCTGTCCGATTCGCGCTACCGCAACGGTTTGGTCAGCCAGCTGGAACTGCTGGACGCACGGCGCAGCGAACTGCGCAACCGCCGCCAGGCGCTGCAGGTGCGCACCGCTCAGCAAACGGCGACGGTGGGCCTCATCCGTGCGCTGGGCGGCGGCTGGGGGGAAGGCGCATCCGGCGCGCTGGCTTCGGCCGATCCGGTGGTCGGCGGCGGGTGGCTCGCTGCCGCTCCGCCAGCGCGCTGAGCCGGGTCAGAAGCGGTACGTGCCCGTCAAGGTGACCGTGCGGCGCTGGCCGTAGAAGCAGTCGCCCCGCGCCAGGCACTGCGTGATCTGCACCTTGTCGGTGAGGTTGGTCACGTTGAGCGCCAGGCGCCATTGGCCCGCGTCGTACGCTGCCAGCGCATCGGTGAGCAGGGCGGAGGGCGTGGTGATGGCGCTGGTGCCGCTCCACTGCGAGCCGGTATAGCGCAGGCCCGCGCCCACGGTCCAGCCGCCGCGGCCGCTGCTGGCGAAGCGGTGCATGAGCCAGCTCGAGGCCGTGTGCCGGGGCACGCTGGCCACGGGCTGGCCCTGGTCGCCGGCATTGCTGCGCGAGATGACGGCATCGGTGTACGCATAGCCCACGGTCCAGTCCCAGTTGCGCGCCAGGCTGGCCGTCATCTCGGCCTCGAAGCCCTTGGTCTTCACTTCGCCGATCTGCAGGCTGTTGAGCGGGTTGCCGGGGTCGGTGGTCTTGCGGTTCTTCTCGCGCAGCTGGTAGATGGACGCGAAGGCCGAGATGCCCTGGCCCTCGGGCTGCCATTTCACACCCGCT
The DNA here is from genome assembly GCF_040365715.1 of Acidovorax sp. FG27. Lineage (NCBI taxonomy): Bacteria > Pseudomonadati > Pseudomonadota > Betaproteobacteria > Burkholderiales > Comamonadaceae > Acidovorax > Acidovorax sp. FG27. The sequence continues at coordinate 324,316 of NZ_BAABVY010000002.1, read as the reverse complement.
TCCCACTGCTCGCCGCGCTGCGGCTTGAACGGCGCGCCGTAGAAGTCGGCCCCGCCCAGCGGCTGGAACGACTCGGAATAGCCCAGGTAGGGCGCCCAGCCGCCGTCCAGTTGGTAGGTGACACCGGCGCGCTTGGTCCAGGCCTTGTCGTCGCCCGCGGCGGCGGGGCGGCCCTGGGTCTCGCTCTTGGCCTGGTCGTGCCGCAGGCCCACGGTGGCGGTGAGCCGGCCCCACTTGATCTGGTCCTGCGCGTAGAAGCCCAGCTGGCGCTGCTCCACGTCGGGCTGCCGCACGAGGGCCGTGTCGGCCGGGGCGGTGAAGTTGCCGTAAACCGGGGCGTAGACGTCGATGGACGGCGCCAGCGCACGCCAGGTGCGCTGGCCCCAGTGGTTGCGCTGCACGTCGATGCCGCCCAGCACGGTGTGCTCGGTCTCGCCCCAGCGCAGCTTGCCTTCGAGCTGCGTGTCCACCAGCAGCATGCGCGAATTGCCCACCGTCCAGGAAGCGTCGCGCACCACGGTGCGTCCGTCGGCATTGAACACCGGCCGGGCGGGGCGGCCCCGCGCCGCGTTGGCGGCGAAGCTGGTGTAGAGCGTGCGGTAGTCCACCTCGCCCAGGCTGCGCCGCAGGTTCTGGCGCACCGTCCAGTCGTTGCCCAGCTGGTGGCTGAACAGATAGCCCCAGGTGGTGCTCTCGGAGTCGTAGCGGTCCCACCCGGGCTCGCTGATGAAGGTGGACGTCGGGATCTGGCCGTAGCGGTTGGGCAGCTGCGTGCCCTGCCACGGGAAGAACCCGATCATCGAGCCGCTTTCGTCCTTCTGGTGCGTGAACTGCAGCGTGAGCGAGGTGGCGGCGCTGGGCTTGAAGGTGAGCGTGGGGGCGAAGACCAGGCGGTCGTCGGGCACGTGGTCCACCTGGGTGTCGCTGTCGCGCCCCACCGCCACCAGGCGGTAGAGCCACTGGCCGTCCTCGGTGAGCTTGCCCGTCAGGTCGGCGGCGATCTGCTTGCGGGCATGGCTGCCGACCTGCACCTGCACCTCGCGCAGGGCTTCGGCCTGCGGGCGCTTGGAGGTGAGGTTCAGCACGCCGCCCACGCTGCCCTGCCCGTACAGCACCGAGGACGGACCGCGCAGGAATTCCACCCGCTCCAACGTATAGGGGTCGGGCCGGGTGTCGTTCCAGTAGCCGATGAAGCGCACCATGCCGTCCAGGTACTGCGTCACGTCGCCCCCGCGTGCCTTGAAGGTGTCCTGCCGGCTGTCGAAGTAGTTCGACACGACGCCCGCCGAGTACGCCGTCGCCTGCCGCAGCGTCTGCACGCCCTGCGCTTCCATCTGGTCCCGGGTGATGACGCTGATGGCCTGCGGTGTCTCGATGAGCGGCGTGTCGGTCTTGGTGGCCGACAGTGCGCGCTTGGCGACGAAGCCGCTGACGGGCGCGGTGGGGTTCTCGCCCTCCGCGTTGGCATTGACCGTGACGGGCGCGAGCGTGGCGGCGGGCGCCGGGGCTTGAGCCTGGGCATGGGCCGGCGCGGTGGCGTTGGCCAGCAGCGCGGCTGCGGCGACGAGGTTGAGACGAGGCAATCGCGTGAATCGCATGGAAGGCTTTCCGTCGATGAAATGAGGCACGGTGGCGGAATTGGCTTCCCGGATGCGCGGACGGCAGCGGGTGGCTGAGGCAGGGGCGCAGGATCAGGCGGCCGCGAGGCAGCGGCGCCGTGCGGCCAGGCGGGCATTCTAGAGGGTATCGAGAACCATTCTTATCTTCATCGGGCGGTGCAGCGGCTCGGCGAGGTCTCTGGACACCCGATGGCACAGGGTTGTCATGGGCGAGCCTGCAGGACTGCGGCAGCCGACCTATAGTGCTTGGTTGCTGCCGCGCTCGCCGGCCTGCGGGCCCGGGTGACCCCTCCGGGCGAGTGGGGTCGAAAGTGCAAGCGCATCCCCTTCCAATCCTGCAAGGAGCTATTCGAATGACCTATCCCAACACGCAACTCTTCATCGCCGGCCAGTGGCAGGACGCGGCCGACGGCAAAACGATTGCCGTGCACAACCCCTCCACCGGCCAGGAGATCGGCCGGGTCGCGCATGCCGGCCGTGCCGACCTGGACCGCGCGCTGGAAGCGGCGCAAAAGGGTTTCGAGGCCTGGCGCGACCTGCCCGCCGTCGAGCGCGCAAAAATCATGCGCCGCGCCGCCGGCCTGATGCGTGAGCGCGCCGAAGCCATCGGCCGCATCCTGACGCAGGAGCAGGGCAAGCCGCTGGCCGAGGCCAAGGTCGAGGCCATGGCGGCGGCGGACATCATCGAATGGTTCGCCGACGAAGGCATGCGCATCTACGGCCGCATCGTGCCCTCGCGCGGCAATTTGAACGTGCGCCAGCTGGTGCTGAAGGACCCGGTCGGCCCGGTGGCCGCGTTCACGCCCTGGAACTTCCCCATCAACCAGGTGGTGCGCAAGCTGGGCGCCGCGCTGGGCGCGGGTTGCTCCATCCTCGTCAAGGCGCCAGAAGAGACCCCGGCCAGCCCGGCCGAACTGATCCGCGCCTTCGCCGATGCGGGCGTGCCGGCCGGCACCGTGGGCCTGGTGTATGGCGATCCGGCCGAGATCTCCAGCTATCTCATTCCGCACCCCGTCATCCGCAAGGTCACCTTCACCGGCTCCACCGCCGTGGGCAAGCAGCTGGCGGCCCTGGCCGGCAAGCACATGAAGCGCGTGACGATGGAGCTGGGCGGCCATGCGCCGGTGATCGTGGCCGACGACGCGGACGTCGAGCTGGCGGTGAAGGCCTCCGGGGGCGCCAAGTTTCGCAATGCCGGCCAGGTCTGCATCTCGCCCACGCGCTTTCTGGTGCACGAGAGCATTCGCAAGGATTTCGTTGCCGCGCTCACCCGCCATGCGCAGGGCCTGAAGGTGGGCGACGGCCTGGCCGAGGGCACGCAGATGGGCCCGCTGGCCAACCCCCGCCGCGTCACCGCCATGGCCGAGCTGCTGCAGGACGCCGTCCAGAGCGGCGCCGAGGTCACGGCCGGCGGCGAGCGCATCGGCAGCGAAGGCAACTACTTCCAGCCCACGGTGCTGGACAACGTGCCGCTCAGCGCCCGCATCTTCAACGAAGAGCCCTTCGGCCCCGTGGCCGCCGTGCGCGGCTTCGAGAAGATCGAGGACGCCATCGCCGAAGCCAACCGCCTGCCCTACGGCCTGGCCGGCTATGCCTTCACCCGCTCGCTCAAGCACGCGCACCTGCTGTCGCAGCGGGTCGAGGTGGGCATGCTGTGGATCAACCAGCCAGCCACTCCGTCGGCCGAACTGCCCTTCGGCGGGCTGAAGGATTCGGGCTACGGCTCCGAAGGCGGCCCGGAGGCCATCGAAGCGCACCTGAACACGCGCGCCGTGTCGATCACCAACGTGTGACCCCGGCCGCCTGCGCCCGGCAGGCACGCTCCCACCCGTCGAAGGCTGCGCCGCAGGGCGCGGCCTTCGTCGTTTCTGGCGCTGCGCCGCTGCTTATCATCGCCCGATGCTGACTGCCGCCCAACTCATCGCCTTCCTGGTCGCCGCCGTGCTCATCACCGCCACGCCGGGCCCCGACAACCTCATGGTGCTGGGCATGGGCATGTCCCGGGGCCGGCGGCCCGGCATCGTGTTCGGGCTGGGCTGCGCGCTGGGGTGCCTGAGCCACACGCTGCTGGCCGTGGTCGGGGTGAGCGCGCTGATCGCCGCCTCCCCGGTCGCCTTCACCGCGCTCAGGTGGGTGGGCGGTGCGTACCTGATCTGGCTCGGCATCCAGGCGCTGCGCAGCACCGGGGGTGGCGGTGTGGCCTCCGCCCAGGCGGCGCCCGCGCAGTCGCTGCGCGGCTTGTTCTTCAAGGGCATGCTCGCCAATGCGATCAACCCCAAGGTGGTGCTGTTCTTTCTGTCGTTCCTGCCGCAATTCGTGGTGCCGGCCCAAGGCCAGGTCGCGCTGCAACTGGGGCGCTGGGGCTGGCCTTCACCGTGCAGGCGGCGCTGCTGTTCGGCCTGCTGGGTTACTTCGCCGGCTCCATCGGTGCGTGGCTGAGCCGCCGCCCGCGCGCAGGCCTGTGGCTCGACCGCATCGCCGGCGCGGTGTTCGTGGGGCTGGGGTTGAAGATGTTGAGCGGCCGATAGGGTGTGCGCGACGGGCGCGCGCCGCGCGCTGGCGGTCGCCACGTGGAATCCGCGCAAGAGCATCGTTTTGCCTGCCGACTTGTCGTGATAATTGGGAGTGATTCCCATTTAACAATGACCATGCACGACCGCAGCTTCCCTTCATCCGCCGGCTTGAACCTTTCCCCGCTGGCCCATCGCATTCGCCAGGGCCTGGCCACCGGCCTGCTCGCGGCGACCGCCGGCGCCATGGCGCAGCCCGCGACCGACAAGACGCTTTCCCAGGTGGAGGTGAGCGACCAGGCCGAGGCCATCGGCGGCTTGCAGAAGACCTATTCGGGCGGGCAGCTCGCCCGGGGCGGCGACCTGGGCCTGCTCGGCCGGGTGGACCTGATGGACGTGCCCTTCAGCACCACCAACTACACGTCCGAGCTGATCGAGAACCAGCAGGCGCAGAGCGTGTCGGACGTGGTGATGAACGACGCCTCGGTGCGCCCGCTCGCCGCACGCGGCGGCTTCGGCGACGAATTCCAGATCCGCGGGCTCACCATGCCCAACGGCGACCTGGCGATCAACGGCCTCTACGGCCTTGCGCCGTCCACGCGCATTCCGCTGGAGATGATCGAGCGCGTGGAGGTGCTGAAAGGTCCCGGTGCGCTCACCAGCGGCGTGGGCCCAAACGGCAGCGTGGGCGGCAGCATCAACACCGTGCTCAAGCGTGCGGGCGATGCGCCGCTGACGCGCCTGACCACCACCTACATGAGCAAAGCCAACCTGGCCGCCCACCTGGACGTGGGCCGGCGCTTCGGCGAGGACAACGAGTGGGGCGTGCGCGTCAACGGCCTGGTGCGCGGCGGCGAAGGCACCATCGACGGCGGCAAGCAGAACCTGAACCTGGGCTCCATCGCCCTGGACTATGCCGGCGCGCGCACCCGCTGGTCGCTCGACGCCACCGCGACACGCGGCGAGACCGACGACTTCCGCAACCACATCACCTTGCCGACCACGGGCGGCATTCCGGCCGTGCCCGACACGCGCACCGCCTTCTATCCCAACACCGAACTGAAGGACAACTTCAAGCTGGTGACCTCGCGCCTGGAGCATGACATCAGCGCCGGCACCACGGTGTATGGCAGCGTGGGCTGGTCCAAACTCGACTACCGGCAGGACTTCCCTGGCGGCCTGGGGCTCGACTCCAACGGCAACTTCACGGTGCGCAATGCCTGGTACGACCAATACACCGATTCGAAGGCGGCCGACGTGGGCCTGCGCACGCGCTTCACCACCGGCGCCGTCAAGCACACGGTCGCGCTGGGCTTGAACTACATGGAGCAGGAGACCGGCTACTTCTACGCCACCGGCGGCAGCGCCCGCTCCAGCCTGTACGACCCGGTGCCGGCTCCGGCGATGACCGGCGTGCGCGGCGCGCCCGCCAAGAGCGTGGAGAACCACCAGCACAGCATCGCCATCGCCGACACGCTGGCCCTGCTGAACGACAGCCTGCTGGTGACGGTGGGCCTGCGCCGCCAGACCATGGACTACGAAGGCTTCAACGTGGCGACCGGCGCCTCGTCCAGCCAGTACAAGTCGAGCAGCACCACGCCGCTCGCCGGCGTGGTCTTCAAGCCCGCGAAGAACACGTCGATCTATGCCAACTACACCGCCGGCCTGTCGCGGGGCAGCAAGGTGTCCGAGACGGCCACGCCCGCCTACGACAACGCGGGCGAGACCATTCCACCCTTCAAGTCACGGCAGGTCGAGGTGGGCGTGAAGGTGGACTGGGGCCGGCTCACGACCCAGGCCGCCGTCTACCAGATCAAGCGGCCCAGCGCCTACACCTCCGTCTCCACCATCGACCCCAGCCTGAACCACTATGGCTTCGACGGCGAGCAGCGCAACCGCGGCCTGGAACTGACGGCCTACGGCGAAGTGCAGCGCGGCCTGCGCCTGATGGCCAGCGCCGCCTTCAACGAAGCCAAGCTCACCCGCACCCAGGGCGGCGTCAACCAGGGCAACACGGCCACCGGCGTGCCCAAGGTCAACTACAACCTGGGCGTGGACTGGAACACGCCATGGCTGCAGGGCCTGAGCTTCAACGGCCGCGTGGTCAGCTCGTCCTCGGTGTACCGCGACGTCGCCAACACGCTGCGCACGCCGTCCTGGACGCGGCTGGACCTGGGTGCGCGCTATGCCACCCAGCTCTCCGGCAAGCCGGTGGTGTTCCGCGCCAACCTGGAAAACGCGTCAGACAAGTCCTACTGGATCACCGGGCTCAACAGCTATTCCACGACGGGTCTGCCGCGCACGCTCACCGTGTCGGCGCAGTTCGACTTTTGAGAAGGTGTAAAAGAACCCGCCATGCCCGCTCGCACCGCAAAAACACGCCCCCTCGGCGTTGCAAGTGCTCGCCATAGCCCGAGCTATGGCTGCGCTTTGCGCCTTGACGGAACGCGTTTGTGCGGCCCGCTCGGGCTCGTCGGATTCATTCACACCTTCTGAGCGGCCGGCCGGCCACCGCATCGCTCAAGAGTGCACCTCCCACCCGCGCGCCTGCTGCAGCAGCTGGCGCAGGAAGTTCTCGGCGATGGGCGACAGGCGCTTGCCCTGCGGCCACAGCACGTACCACGATGACGGCACGGGCATGCCTTCGGCGCGCAGGATCGCCACGCCCTCGCTGGCCGGCTCGGCCGGCAGGGCATGGCGCGACACCAGCCCCAGGCCCATGCGCGCGGCCACCGACTGCTTGATGGCTTCGTTGCTGCCCAGCTCCAGCCGCACGCGGGGCGCGAAGCCCAGCGACTTGAAGTGCTCGTCGGTCGCCAGGCGTGTGCCCGAGCCGGTCTCGCGCAGGATGAACGGCTCCTTCAGCAGCTGCTCCAGCCGTACCCGGCGGCGCGTGGCCAGGGGGTGGTCCTGCGCGGCGATCACCACCAGCGGATTGCCCAGCAGCACCTGCCGGTCGTGCGGCACGTTGCGCGGCGGGATGGAGAGGATGTAGAGGTCGTCCTCGTTGGCCAGCAGCCGCTGCACCACGCCGTCGCGGTTGAGCACCTGCAGCGACACGTCCACCGCCGGGTGTTCGGCGCAAAAGCGCCCCAGCATGCGCGGGATGAAGTACTTGGCAGTGCTGGCCAGCGCGATCCGCAGCCGCCCCTGGCTCACGCCCTTGAGCGCGGCCACGCGCTGCTCCAGCGTTTCCCACTCGGCGGCGATGGCCCGGGCCGTCTGCGCGGCGGCCTCGCCCGCCTGGGTGAGGTGCAGGCGCTTGCCGACGCGCTCGTAGAGCGGCAGGCCGATGGCGTCGGACAACTCCTTGAGCTGCATCGACGCGGTGGGCTGGGTCACATGGCAGTGGCGCGCCGCGCCGGTGACCGAGCCGGTCTCGGCCAGCGCCAGCATCAGCTGCATCTGGCGAAAGGTGGCATGCATAGAGAAACCTCGATGAAGTCGATCGATAGTATCGATTTTCCAGGATCGCTGAGGACCCCTAGCATCGCAGCCCATGAACCACCTTCTCGACCCTGCGATCCTGTTTTTCGTGCTCGGCCTGGCGGCCGGGCTGCTGCGCTCCAACCTGGAGGTGCCCGCGCCGCTGTCGCGCTTCCTGTCGCTCTACCTGCTGATGGCGCTGGGCCTGAAGGGCGGCTTCGCGCTGGCCCAGTCGGGCTGGACGGCGCAGGTGTCCGCCGCGCTCGGCTGCGCGCTGGTGCTGGCCATCGCCGTGCCCGCCATCGCCTGGTGCGTGCTGCGCCGGCTGCTGCCGCCCTTCGACGCGGCGGCGGTGGCGGCCACCTATGGCAGCGTCAGCGCCGTGACCTTCGTGACGGCCAGCCACCTGCTGGAGCAGCAGGGCACGCCGGCCGGCGGCTACATGGCGGCGGCGATGGCCTTGATGGAGTCGCCCGCCATCGTGCTGGCGGTGGTGATGGCGCAGTGGCTGCGGCAGCCGGCGGGGGGCGCTTTGCCGGCGGGTGGGCAGGCGGTGCTGGCCGGCGGCGGCGGCGCCCGCACCGCCATGGGCCACGGCCCCCGGCTCGGCCCCGTGCTGCGCGAGGCGCTGACCGATGGCGGCGCCGTGCTGCTGCTGGGCGCGCTGCTGGTGGGGCTCGTCACCGGCGAGCGGGGCGAAGCCGCCATGCACCCCTTCACCGTCGATCTCTTCAAGGGCCTGCTGGCGTTCTTTCTGCTCGACATGGGGCTGCTCACCGCCCGCAACGTGACCGGGCTGGGCGCGCAGCGCCTGCCGCTGGCGCTGTTCGCGGTCGTCGGCCCGGTGGCGCACGGGCTGCTGGCGCTGGGCCTGGCGCGGATCGCCGGCCTGGCCGTGCCCGAGGCCACGCTGCTGGCCGTGCTGGGCGCGAGCGCCTCGTACATCGCCGTGCCCGCCGTGCTGCGCCACGCCATGCCGGAGGCGCGGCCGGCCCTTTACGTCGGCCTGTCGCTGGGCATCACGTTCCCGTTCAACCTGGTGCTGGGCATACCGCTCTATGGCTGGCTGGCGCAGGCGTGGCTGGGGTGAGGGCGCCGCACGGAGGCCGCGTCAGTGCCCGGGCGCGGCCGGCAGGGCGGGCGATTCCATGCCTTCCGCCTGAGCGAAGGTCAGCGTGGTGATGTAGCTGGTCTCGCCGAATCGGGCGCCGTTGCGCTCGCCCGGCGCCGTGTCGGCGTGCTTCACCTCGGCGACGTACTGGCCCTTCCAGGGCAGCGCGAACCGCACTGTGCCGTCGGCCCCCGTCTGCGCCTCGCGGGCCCAGCCGGAGGGCGACACCAGCGTCACCTGCGTCTTGGGCAGCGGCTGGCCGTTGAAGACCACGCGCAGCTCTCCCGCGCGCTCCGTCGGCACCAGGTCCAGCGGCGCAGTGGCAGCCACCGGCTTGCCCAGGCCCGCCACCCAGCGCGCGGCAGGGCGCCACAGCAGGGCGGGCTTGCCGGCCTTGCTGCGGTCGATGAGCGGGTAGGGCGCTTCGGCGAACAGCGAATCGGCAGCGCCGGCGGGCAACGCATAGGTGAAGGCGCCGGCCGCACGCTGGCCGGGCAGCTGGCGGCTCTGGCCGCCGGCTTGCTGCGCCAGCACGGGCACGCCTTCAAACTTGTCGAGCGCGCCCGGCGAGGTCTCGCGCAGGTTGTCGGCGTATTCGCCGAAGTGCAGCCGGGCCTGGTTGCCGCTGGCTTCGATCCACACCTGGTGGGCCTGGGCGGTGCCGGCGAGCGCGGCCATCAGGCAGGCGGTGACGAGCGGGTGCAAGGGACGGGTCATGAAGAGAACTCCAGGGTTGAAAATCAGCAGGCTTCATGCATTTGCTATCAAAAGCGTAGCTGCCCGCGCTGATGGATCAAGCGCTGCAGCCCATTTTGTGCACGAAGAGGTGAGCGGCTGGCCGAGGGGGCCCGCTGGCGCGGGCGCGCCCCGGGGTGGCTGCGCGGCCCAGGGCGCAGGCGGGCGCACCCGGCTGGCTCCGCGCAGGTGGCGCGGGCCGCTGCATTCTAGGCGTTGAGAATCGATCTCATTCTGGAATGTGTGAAAGTCGTGCCGAAGGCTCCCCTGCAACCAGCGCGGTGCGGCGCTCCACCGGGTCGGGCCGCCGTCCGACGCACCGCGCGCCGGGCCGTCACGACACTACCGGGATGAGCCCGACCTTCATGACCCATGCCGCCGTGGCCTTCGGCCTGGCGCTGCCCGCCGCCGCCGCCTGGGCCGACGGCAACCCGCTCGCCGCCGAGCGCTGGAAGACCCGCCCGGTGGTGGTCGTGGTGCCGGCGCCGGACGACCCGCTGCTCGTGCGGCTGAACGCCGCCCTGCGGGAGCCGGCCCTGCGCGAAGGCTTTCGCGAGCGCGACATGGCGCTCTACACCGTCGTCGCCGGCCAGGGCAGCCGCAACGGTCAGGCGCTGCCGGCCGCCAGCACGGCGGCCTTGCTCGCCGCGCTGGAACTGGGCGCCCAGGGGCCGGCGACCTTCGTGCTGGTGGGCAAGGACGGCGGGGTGAAGATGAGGGAAGGCGCTGACGTGGACCTGCGGGAAGTCTTCGCCGAGATCGACCGCATGCCCATGCGCCAGCGGCGCTGAGGCGGCGCGTGCTCAGCCAGCCGCCACGCCGGGCCAGGGCTGGGACAGATCGATGTCCAGCACGACGCCCGAGCGCGCCGGCGGCCGGGGCTGAATGGCAGCGAGCCGCGTTTGCATGGCGTCCCAGATCGGCCCGCCCAGGAGCACCGAGCCCGCTGTCTCGAAGGCCGAGAAGCCGCTCGCCTGGGCCAGCGCATGCAGGCTGCCCGAGAGTTCCGGCACGCCCGGCGGCGTGATGAACAGCACCTCGGGCCGGGCCTGGCGCACCATCTCGTGGGCCAGCGCCCGGGCGACGAAGTCGGTGTCGCTGCCGTGGCCGCTGCGGCGCATGAGGAACACCACCAGGTCGACGTTGCGCAGCAGCGGCGAGGCGAGGGTGGAGCCCAGCAGGTTCTCGCTGATGCCCACCAGACGCACGGCGCCGGCGCCCGGGTCCGCCACGTCGGCATAGTCGAGCGGGTAGGTGTCGGCGTCACGGCCGGTGTCGGAGATCTTCAGGGAACAGGCGGGCGTGCCGAAGCGCTCGGTGAGGTGGCTGAAGATGGGGTGGAACCACAGCACGGAGTTGCTGAACACAGCCGCCTGCTTGACCGCGCCCGCCTCGCCGCCGGCGCCACCCGAGGCCGTGTCGGGGCGCGGCAGGCGGTTGGGCGTGAGGAAGTAGCGGAACGCGTCGGTGACCGCCGCCAGCCGGTGCGCGGCCAGGAACCTTCGGATGGTGGCCAGCCGCTCGCTGGTCTGGCGGGCAGTGGAGGGCGACGACTGCACCAGCGCCACGCTCCACTGCCCGTGGCTGCGTTCGGTGATGCGCTGGTTGAACAGCACCGTCGGCTGTTCGTGGTTCCAGAAGGCGCTGGTGCGCGCCAGCAGCCCGCGCAGGGCGGCGTCGTCGCCTTCGATGAAGTGCAGGAAGTAGCCCTCCGCTACCGCCAGCAGGCCGGTCAGGCCGTTGCGCCGGGCGTACTCCGCGCAGGTCGCCAGCAGGCTTTCCGGCGGCACAGCCAGGTTCCCGTTGCGTCGGGCGGGGCCAAAGTAGCAAACGGCGCGCATGGCGTGGGGTGGGCGCGTGAAAAGCGTCAGAGCGGCGTCAGGGGGCGTGAAGGGCGCCGCTTCAGCCGCGCTCCACCGGGCGGCTGGCGTCGCTGCACCATTCGCTCCAGCTGCCCGCGAACAGCCCGGTGGGGCCCAGGCCGGCGACCTCCATCGCCAGCAGGTTGGGCACCGCGCTCACGCCGCTGCCGCACTGGTGCACGACGCTGCCCGCCGGCCGGCCCTGCAGCAGGGCGTCGAACTCGGCGCGCAGCTGCTCGGCCGACTTGAAGCGGCCGTCCGGCCCCAGGTTCTGGGGGAAGGGGCGGTTGAGCGCGCCCGGGATGTGGCCCGCGACGGGGTCGAGCGGCTCCACCTCGCCGCGAAAGCGGGGCGTGGCCCGCGCATCGACGATGGTCTGCCCGGGCTGGCCCAGGCGGGCCTGCACCTCGTCGGCGGTAACCAGCTCGCGCAGCGGCGCCCCGAGCCGGAAGTTGGACTGGAAGTGCGCCGGCTCCTCGCCGCTCGCCACCGGCAGGCCGGCGCTCTGCCAGGCCTGCAGGCCGCCGTCCAGCACGGCCACGGCGTCGTGGCCGGCCCACTTGAGCATCCACCAGAGGCGGCCGCAGTAGTTGGCGCCGTTGCGGTCGTACACCACGGCCTGCATGTCGTTGGCGAAGCCGATGCTGGAGAGCCAGCTGGCCAGCCGCTCGCGGTTGGGCAGGGGGTGGCGTCCGCCCGATGCGGGCTCGTCGCCCTCGGCCGCGACGATGACGCCGCCGGCACCGGGCGCGCCGTGCGGGGCGCTCAGGTCGCGGTCGAGGTCGGCATGCACGGCGCCCGGAATGTGCGCCTCGAGGTACTGCGCGCCGCCTGACGACGGATGCATCAGGTCGAAGCTGCAGTCGAAGACCATGCGCGGGCGCGCACTGGCCATCAACGCCTGCAGTTCAGGCACGGAGATCAGCGTGGTGTAGGCAGAGGGCATGGCGGGTCGGCGGGTGCTGTGATGCGGCCATTGTGGCACTGCCTCGGCCGGCGGCATGCCGGACTGCGCCTGCAAAAACGCCGGTTCCGGCCGCGCTGGACCTTGGTTCACGTTGCGCGGGCCGGCCCGGCAAAGCGTGGGTGTGGTGGGTGTGTGAGGGGGCCGCCGCGCAGCGCGCTCGGCGCTCAGCGTTCCTCGGCCGGCGCGCCCGGTGCCGCCCGTGCCCGCAGCGCGGTGGCGACGATGCCGCTCGCCACGATCAGCGCCATGCCCAGCCAGCCGATCGGCGGGATGACGTCGCCGAAGAGCGCCACGCTGAAGAACGCGGCGAAGACGATGCCCGAATACTGCAGGTTGGCGACCACCAGCGTGCCGCGCGGCGTCATGGCGCGCGCATACGCCCGGGTCATGCACAGCTGGCCGGCGGCGGCCAGCGCGCCGATGGGCAGCAGCCAGAGCGCGGGCCAGCCGGGCCAGTCGGAGGTGCCCGTCACCAGCAGGGCCGCGCCGCCCGCCACCGCCGAGCCGACGGCGAAGTAGAAAACGGTGCGGGTCTCGGGCTCGCCCAGGCGCGACAGCGCCATGACCTGCATGTAGGCGAAGGCGGCGGTCAGCCCCGAGAGCAGCCCCACCATGCCGGCGAACCCCTGGTTGTCGCCGATGCTGGGGCGCAGCATCATCACCACGCCGGCAAAGCCCGCCAGCACGGTGGCCACCAGCGTGGCCTGCAGCGGCGGTCGCGGCTGGGCGCCGCTGGGGCGCCAAGTCAGCAGCGCGCCGCCCACCAGGAAGGCGGCGATCCACACGCTGCTCATGTAGTTGAGCGTCATGGCGGTGGCGAGCGGCAGGTGGGCGATGGCATAGAACCAGGAGCCCAGCGAGGTCACGCCGATCAGGCTGCGCCAGGCATGCATGCCCGGAAAGCGCGTGCCCAGCGACACCCCCTGCGCCCGCGCCAGCCCCCACAGAATGGCCATGCCGATCAGGCCGCGGTAGAAGACCAGCTCGGCCGAATTGAAGTGCGCCGATGCGAACTTCACGCACACCCCCATGCTGGCGAAGATGAAGGCAGCCAGAACCATCCAGAGGGCGTGCATGGGCAGTGAGTCGAATCTAGGAATGAAAAAAGCTGCCAGCGCCCGAAACATCGGCGCTGGCAGCTATGCTTTTGGTAGCAATGGGGGGAATCACCGCTGGGATATGGCGTCGCCCATCTGCGCGCGGTACCACTCGTGGAAATGCTGCATGCCGTCTTCCATCGGGCTCTGGTAGGGGCCGACCTCGTTGTCGCCGCGCTCGTACAGCGCCCGGCGGCCGGCGTCCATGCGCTCGCCGATCTCGTCGTCCTCGATGCAGGTCTCCATATAGGCGGCCTGCTGCGCCTCGACGAATTCACGCTCGAAGGCCGTGATCTCTTCCGGGTAGTAGAACTCCACCATGTTCAGCGTCTTCGTCGGGCTGACCGGGTGCAGGGTCGAGACGGTGAGCACGTGCGGATACCACTCCACCATGATGTGCGGGTAGTAGGTCAGCCAGATCGCGCCGCGCTCGGGCAGTTTGCCTTCGCGGTAGTTCAGCAGCACCTCGTGCCACTTCCGGTAGACGTCGGAGCCCGGCTTGCCGAAGGTGGAGGCCACGCCCACCGTCTGCACCGAGTAGTGCTGGCCGAACTCCCAGCTCAGGTCGTCGCAGGTGACGAAGTTGCCCAGGCCCGGGTGGAACGGGCCGACGTGGTAGTCCTCCAGATAGACCTCGATGAAGGTCTTCCAGTTGTAGTTGCACTCGTGCATCTCCACGCGGTCGAGCGTGAAGCCGTCGAAGGACAGCTGCGCCAGCGGGCCCATGCGGCCCAGGTCGGCGTGGATGTCGCGGCCGTTGTCTTCGAACATGAGGCCGTTCCATTCGCGCAGGCCGTAGTTGTTCAGGTTCAGGCAGGGGTCGTGCGAGAAATGCGGCGCGCCCAGCAGCTCGCCGGAGGGGGCATACGTCCAGCGGTGCAGCGGGCAGACGATGTTGCCGCCGGCATGGCCCTTGCCCTGGCCCTGCAGCGTGCCGCGCCCCCGTAGCATCACGGCCTGCCGGTGGCGGCAGACGTTGGAGATCAGCTCGACCCCGCCCTGGGCATTGCGCACCAGCGCGCGGCCCTCCTTTTCCTGGGGCAGCGCATGGTAGTCGCCGGGATGGGGCACGGACAGCTGGTGCCCCACGTAGCGGGGCCCGCGCTGGAAGACGGTCTCCAGCTCGCGCTGGAAGAGCGTTTCGTCGAAGTAGCTTGAAACTGGTAGTTGGCTTGCGGCCTGCTGCAGTTGAAGACTTAAATCAGACATGAAGACCTGACCTAAAGACTCCCCACAGGGAGGTGCGGGTGCGCACGTGGAAAAAACGAAACCGGCCGAGCAAAACACCCACAGCCGGTTCGATGGAAGGAATGGGATTGTAGCCGGTGGGGTTATTTCCGCCCGGCCGGTATGTGTATTGCACCAGTACGGGGAGCGCCCGGCCGGCTGCGGCGAGGCGGGTGTCGCCGCCGCGCTCGCGCCGGGGAGGCGCCGGCGGGCGCTGGCCCCTAGAATCGCAGGTTTTTGACAGTGCGCCGCCAGGCCGCGCCCCCCTCCATGCTCAAGGCCCCGCCACCCCCCGCCCAGCCCGCCCCCCTTGCCGAGCCCGCCAGCTACGAAGCCGCGCTGGAGGAGCTGGAGCAACTCGTGGGCCGCATCGAGTCGGGCCAACTGCCGCTCGACCAGATGCTGGCGGGCTACCAGCGCGGCGCCGCCCTGCTGGAATTCTGCCGGGGCCGGCTGGAGGCGGTGCAGGACCAGATCAAGGTGCTGGACGAAGGCACGCTGCAGCCGTGGACGCAGGAATGAGCGGCCGCCCGATGACGCCCGCCCGCACCACCACTTCCCCGGCGCCCGGCTTCGACCTGGGCGGCTGGAGCGACGGGCAACTGCAGAGCGTGGAAGCGGCGCTGTCGCAATGGGTGCGTGGCGATGCGCCGGCGGGCCTGGGCGATGCGATGCGCTACGCCGTGCTGGACGGCGGCAAGCGCCTGCGGCCGCTGCTGGTGCTGGCCGCCAGCGAGGCCGCCGGGGGCCTGCCCGAGGCGGCCCTGCGCGCGGCCTGCTCGGTGGAGCTGATCCATGCCTATTCGCTGGTGCACGACGACATGCCCTGCATGGACAACGACGTGCTGCGCCGCGGCAAGCCCACGGTGCACGTGCGGTTCGGCGAGGCCCAGGCCCTGCTGGCGGGCGATGCGCTGCAGGCCCTCGCCTTCGAGTTGCTGACGCCCGAAGACGGCGTGCCGCCCGCCATGCAGGCGCGGCTGTGCCGTCTGCTGGCGCGGGCCGCGGGTGCCGACGGCATGGCCGGTGGCCAGGCCATCGACCTGGCCAGCGTCGGCGTGGGGCTGGACGAAGCCCAGCTGCGCCGCATGCACCGCCTGAAGACCGGCGCGCTGCTGCAGGGCAGCGTGGCCATGGGCGCTGCCTGCGCGGAGGCGGCCCCCGCCGTCGCCGAACCGCTGCTGCGCTATGGCGCCGCCATCGGGCTGGCCTTCCAGGTCGTGGACGACATCCTCGACGTCACCGCCGATTCCGCCACTCTAGGCAAGACCGCCGGCAAGGACGCCGCGAGCGACAAGCCCACCTACGTGTCCCTGCTGGGCCTGGACCGGGCTCGCGCGCATGCCGACGAACTGCTGGCCGAGGCCCATGCCGCGCTGCAGGCCACCGGCCTGCCGGACACCCGGGCGCTGGCGGCGCTGGCGGACATGGTGGTGACCCGCTCGCACTGAGCGCCCGGGTGCCCCGGAGCCCGAAATTTGAATCGAATCGGCCGCGCGCTCGTCAATCAAGCGCCGGCTGCTATCAAAAAAGTAGCTTATGCCCACGAACTCCTATCCCATGCTGCAGACGGTGAACGACCCCGCGGACCTGCGCCGCCTGTCGCGTGCCGAGCTCAAGGAGCTGGCCTCCGAGCTGCGCGCCTTCGTGCTGGAAAGCGTCTCGCAGACCGGCGGACACCTCAGCTCCAACCTGGGCACGGTCGAGCTCACCGTGGCGCTGCACGCCGTGTTCGACACGCCGCGCGACCGGCTGGTGTGGGACGTGGGCCACCAGACCTATCCGCACAAGATACTGACCGGCCGGCGCGACCGCATGGGTTCGCTGCGCCAGATGGGCGGCCTCTCGGGCTTTCCGCAGCGCGCCGAAAGCGAGTACGACACCTTCGGCACGGCGCACTCCAGCACCAGCATCTCGGCGGCGCTGGGCATGGCGCTGGCTGCCAAGCAGCGCGGCGAGGACCGCCGCGCGGTCGCCATCATCGGCGACGGTGCGATGACGGCCGGCATGGCCTTCGAGGCGCTCAACAACGCGGGCGTGGCCGATGCCAACCTGCTGGTCGTCCTGAACGACAACGACATGAGCATCAGCCCGCCGGTGGGCGCGCTGAACCGCTACCTGGCGCAGCTGATGAGCGGCCAGTTCTACGCCAAGGCGCGCGACGTGGGCAAAAGCGTGCTCAAGAACGCGCCCCCGCTGCTGGAGCTGGCCAAGCGCCTCGAGCAGCAGGCCAAGGGCATGGTGGTGCCCGCGACCCTATTCGAAAAGTTCGGCTTCAACTACATCGGCCCCATCGACGGGCACGACCTGGACTCGCTCATCCCCACGCTGGAGAACATCAAGGGCCTGAAGGGCCCGCAGTTCCTGCACGTGGTCACCAGGAAGGGCCAGGGCTACAAGCTGGCCGAGGCCGACCCGGTGGCCTACCACGGCCCGGGCAAGTTCGACCCCACGGTCGGCATCGTCAAGCCCGCCACCCCGGCCAGGCAGACCTTCACGCAGGTCTTCGGCCAGTGGCTGTGCGACATGGCTGAAAAGGACGAGCGGCTGGTGGGCATCACGCCCGCCATGCGCGAGGGCTCCGGCATGGTCGAGTTCGAGCGGCGTTTTCCCGGCCGCTACTACGACGTGGGCATCGCCGAGCAGCATGCCGTCACCTTCGCGGCCGGCATGGCCTGCGAGGGCGTCAAGCCGGTGGTGGCGATCTATTCCACCTTCCTGCAGCGCGGCTACGACCAGCTCATCCACGACGTGGCCCTGCAGAAGCTGCCGGTGGTCTTCGCGCTCGACCGTGCGGGCCTGGTGGGCGCGGACGGCGCCACGCATGCGGGCGCCTACGACATTCCCTTCGTGCGCTGCATCCCGAACATGAGCATGGCCTGCCCGGCCGACGAGCGCGAATGCCGCCAGCTGCTCACCACCGCCTTCGAGCAGGACCACCCCGTCGCCGTGCGCTACCCGCGCGGCAGCGGCGCCGGCGTGGCGCCGCTCGCTGGTCTGGAGGGCCTGCCCTTCGGCCGTGGCGAGGTGCGCCGCAAGGGCAGTGGCAACGCGCCGCAGCGCATCGCCATCCTGGCCTTCGGCACGTTGCTCTACCCGGCGCTGCAGGCGGCCGAGGCGCTGGACGCCACGGTGGCCAACATGCGCTGGGCCAAGCCGCTGGACACGGCCCTGCTGCTGGAGCTGGCCGCCAGCCACGATGCGTTGGTGACGGTGGAAGAGGGCGCCATCATGGGCGGCGCCGGCAGCGCGGTGGGCGAGGCGCTGAACGCGGCGGGCCTGGCCGTGCCGCTGCTGCAGCTGGGCCTGGCCGACGTGTTCATCGAGCATGGCGACCCGGGCGCCCTGCTGGCGCTGCAGGGGCTGGACGCATCGGGCATCGAGGCGTCGATCCGCGCGCGATTCCTGCCCGGTTGAACGTGAGCCGGGCGCCCGTGCGGCCGCCCGATGCGAGAAGGCTTGCAGAAAGCTGAATCCGGTGCGGCCGGGGCCCGGCTGCGCGGGAAAACCCCCAACGGTGCGCGAGAAGGCGGTTCCTACAATCGCTTCCGGCTGAAACAGCCAGGGGCGAGCGCAGTGCCTGCAAGGCCGGCCGCCCCGGTTTCGCAATCACATCGGAGATCTTCCATGGACCGTCGTTCCATCCTCAAGCACGCGGGCGTCGCCGGCGTACTCGCCGCCGGGGCCGCCCCGGCCGTGCACGCGCAGGCCACCATCCGCTGGCGCCTGGCTTCGAGCTTCCCCAAGTCGCTGGACACCATCTACGGCACGGCCGAAGTGTTCTCCAAGAAGGTCAGCGAATGCACGGGCGGCAAGTTCCAGATCTCGGTGCACGCCGGCGGCGAGCTGATGCCCGCGTTCGGCGTGGTCGACGGCGTGCAGAGCGCCTCGGTCGAAATGGCGCACACGGCGCCCTACTACTTCTACGGCAAGGACCCGACGTTCTGCCTGGGCTGCGCCGTGCCCTTCGGCCTGAACGCCCGCCAGATGAACGCCTGGATGTACGAAGGCAACGGCTTGAAGCTGATGCGTGAGTTCTACGCCAAGTACAACATCATCAACTTTCCGGGCGGCAACACCGGCGCGCAGATGGGCGGCTGGTTCCGCAAGGAAATCAAGTCGGTCGCCGATCTGAAGGGCCTGAAGTTCCGCACCAATCCGTTCGCTGGCCGTGTGCTGGAACCGTTCGGCGTGATCCCGCAATCCATTCCCGGCGCCGACCTGTACCCCGCGCTGGAAAAGGGCACCATCGACGCGCTGGAATGGGTGGGCCCCTACGACGACCAGAAGCTGGGCTTCAACAAGGTCGCGCCGTTCTACTACTACCCCGGCTGGTGGGAAGGCGGCCCGCAGCTGGACTTCTACATCAACACCAAGGCCTGGGAAGGCCTGCCGGCCGAATACAAGGCCGTGGTGGAGGCATCGGCATCGCACGCCAACATCTCCATGCTGGCCAAGTACGACGCCCGCAACCCGGTGGCCATCAAGCAACTGGTGGGCTCCGGCACCAAGCTGCGCCCCTTCACGCAGGACGTGATGAACGCCGCGTTCAAGTCGGCCCAGCAGATCTATGCCGACCTGAACAACAGCAACCCGGAGTGGAAGAAGATCTACCCCGACTACTCCAAGTTCCTGGCCGACCAGAACGCCTGGTTCCGCTTCACCGAAGGCACCTTCGACCGCTTCATGCAGGCGCAAAAGCTCTAAGGCTTCACGGCCCCCGCGACCAAAGCCCGCTTCGGCGGGCTTTTTCACGCCTGGCCAGGCGCGGGGCGGTGCGCCGTCAAGGGATGCGCCGAGCGGCCCGGAAGCGCCCGTAGCGCACCAGGAAGTCGTGGATGAGCTGCTCCTGCGTGAATCCGGTCACGTCGTGCGACGCCTCGGCGTCGGTGGTGCGGGCCACGGCGCGGTAGTGCCGGCGCGCGCCGTCGCTCTTGCCGTCGGCCCAGGCGAAGCTGGGCATGCGGTAGTCGCGTTCCCGCACCGCGAATTCGAACGGGCCGCGCTCGCCGTGCTGCACCACCAGCGCCACCCGCTGGTCGGTCTGCTCCACCGCGGCGTCCAGGCCGCGCTCGCGTACCTGCGCTGCCACCGCTTGCAGCGCGGGCGTCGCGGTGTCTTTCAGGTAGGCCAAGATCTCGGCGCGCGGGTGGTAGCGCACGATGGAGTCCAGGCGCTGTTCCCAGGTCATACCGGCATCGTCGTCCTCCGTGGCGACGATGGGCAGCCCGCCGGGCATGGCGTTCTCGGTCTGCAGCGCGCGCAGGAGGCCATAGCACATCAGGATCATCACCACCACGAAGGGCAGCGCGCTGGCGATGGCCGCCGTCTGCAGCGCCTGCAGGCCGCCGGTGGCCAGCAGCACGGCCGCCACCACCCCGGCCGTGACGGCCCAGAAGATGCGCTGCCACACGGGCGAGGGCGTTTCCGCGCCGGAGGTGATCATGTCGATCACCAGCGCGCCCGAGTCCGCCGAGGTGACGAAGAACAGCATGACCAGCAGCGTGGCGAGCCCCGACGAAATGGTGGCCCAGGGCAGATGCTCCAGCATGGCGAAGAGCGCCACCGAGATGTTCTCGTCGACCACCCGGGCGATGGGCGCCACGCCGGTCATCTCCATCTGCAGCGCGGTGTTGCCGAACACTGTCATCCAGAGAAAGGTGAACAGCACCGGCACCAGCAGCACGCCGGAGATGAATTGGCGGATGGTGCGGCCGCGCGAGATGCGCGCGATGAACATGCCCACGAAAGGCGACCACGCGATCCACCAGCCCCAGTAAAAGAGCGTCCAGTCGCCGAACCAGGGATTGGGCTCGTAGGCGTAGAGCGCGAAGGTGCGGGGAATCACGTCCCCCAGGTAGGCGCCGATGTTCTGCACGAAGGCCTTGAGGAGGAACACGGTGGAGCCCGTGAACAGCACGAACAGCAGCAGCACGAGCGCGATGCCGATGTTCAGCTCGCTCAGCCGCCGCACGCCTTTGTCCAGGCCCGCCACCACCGAACCGGTCGCCAATGCGGTGGTGACAGCGATCAGCGCGATCTGCACCCAGAGCGAGGACGGAATGCCGAACAGGTAGGTGAAGCCGGCGTTGACCTGCAGCACGCCCAGGCCCAGGGAGGTGGCGATGCCGAACATCGTGCCCAGCACGGCGAAGATGTCCACGGCATGGCCGATGGGGCCGTTGATGCGCTTGCCGATCAGCGGATAGAGGGCCGAGCGGATGGTGAGCGGCAGGCCGCGCCGGAACGAGAAGTACGCGAGCGCCAGGCCGACCACGATGTAGATCGCCCAGGCATGCAGGCCCCAGTGGAAGAAGGTGAGCGTCATGGCCCGCCGGGCGGCGGTCACGGTGCCGCCCTCGCCGGTGGGTGGCGCGATGTAGTGCTGGATGGGCTCGGCCACGCCGAAGAAGATGATGCCGATGCCCATGCCCGCGCTGAACAGCATGGCGAACCACGAGGCATAGCTGTATTCGGGTTCCGAGTCGTCGGGTCCGAGCTTGATGTCGCCGTAGCGGCTGGCCATCAGGAAGACAGCGAAGAAGAGAAAGCCCGCCGTGCTGGCCACGTACAGCCAGCTGAAGTCGGCCACGATGTAGGCCTGGATGGCGTTGAACACCTGCCCCGCGTTCTGGGTGAACACCGCGCCGTAGACCACGAAGGCCAGCACCAGCGCGGCCGAGAGATAGAAGACGGGCGGATTGATCTGCATCCGCGGCGGACGGGAGGCAGAGGCGGAAGGATCTGGGGGCGGTGCGGGAGTGGACATGGGCGGATCGATCCGTGCGAGTGGGACAGTGCGGCCAGCCGCTGCCAGCGGGAGGCCGTCGCCGGAATTACGCCATGGCGGCGGGCCCTGCGCAGACAGCGCCCGATAAGGCCTGCTGTAGGAAAAGCGCTTGTCCGCAGCCGGCCGGCCAGCCCCGCTCGACGGGGCTGCGCGAGGTGGTCAGGCCGACGGCCCGGCTGCCGGCGCGGGCACGGGCGCCATGCCCTGGCGCACGACCGCATGGCCGAACGCCACGAGCAGGGCGGGGTCGGCGGAGTGGATCCAGGTGATGCTGCCGCCACGGCGGCGCAGCAGCATGCGCGGCGCGATGATGGCCTGCACCCAGGGCCAGTGCACGATCTTGAAGGTGGCGACGTCGGCGGCGTGCACCTCCTTGTCCCAGAGCCAGGTCTGCACCACGGTGTCGCCCGCCAGGCGCGTGCGGCTGAACACCATCCACCAGCCGACCCAGCCGATCACCACCGCCGCCAGCCCGAAGGTGGAGAGGGCGGTGAAGTTCCAGTCGGCCTCGCTCAGCGTGGGCAGCGACCAGGCCGCCAGCGCCGCGAGGCTGGCGACGATCAGCACCGCCAGCGCCCGCACCAGCGGGGGGAAGGCAGCGCTCTCCATCGACGGCGGGGCCGTCGGCGCCGTGTGGCCGGTCACGGCATCCTGGGTTGCGCCAGTGTTCACTGCGGGGTGCTGGCCGCGCCCTCGGGCGCCGCGGCAGGGGCGTTGCCGAAGGGGTTTTCCATGTCGATGTTGCCTTCCTGCTGCGGCTGGCTGTCCGCCGGCATTTCCAGCTGCACCTTGTCCACGTCAACGACGACTTCCTTGTCGAGGAACACGGTCACGGTCTGCGGGAAGAAGATCACGATCGCCACCAGCAGCACCTGCATGACCACCCAGGGGATGGAGCCCATGTAGATGTCGCTGGACTTGACCGGCCTGTCGATGCGCTTTTCCTTGAAGAGCGTGTCCGAGATGCCGCGCAGGTAGAAGAGGGCGAAGCCGAAGGGCGGGTGCATGAAGCTGGTCTGCATGTTCACGCACAGCAGCACGCCGAACCACACCAGGTCGATGCCCAGCTTGTGCGCCACCGGGCCCAGCAGCGGCAGGATGATGAAGGCGATCTCGAAGAAGTCGAGGAAGAACGCCAGGAAGAAGATGAAGATGTTCACCACGATCAGGAAGCCGATCTGGCCACCCGGCAGGTCCGTGAGCATGTGCTCGATCCAGATCGCCCCGTCCACGCCCTGGAACACCAGCGAGAAGACGCGCGAGCCGATCAGGATGAACACCACCATGGCCGTGAGGCGCATCGTGCCGTCCATGGCTTCCTTGATGAGCTTCCAGCTCAGCCGCTTGTGGATGGCCGCGAGGATCAGCGAGCCCACCGCGCCCATGGCGCCGGCTTCTGTGGGCGTGGCGATGGCGTGGTCCATGAACGGCAGGCCGCCCATGGAGCCCAGCACCGCGAAGATCAGGATGGCCGAAGGAATGATGCCGCGCAGACACTTGCCCCAGAGGGCCCAGCCGTGCAGCGTGCGCGCCGTCTTGGGCAGGCCGGGCACGAAGTCGGGGCGGAAGCGGCCCAGGATGAAGGTGTAGATCGCGAAGATCAGCACCTGCAGGATGGCCGGACCCCAGGCGCCCTTGTACATGTCGCCCACCGAGCGGCCGAGCTGGTCGGCCATCACGATCAGCACCAGCGAGGGCGGCACCAACTGCGTGATGGTGCCCGAGGCCGCCAGCACGCCGGTGGCGTAGCGCATGTTGTAGCCGTAGCGCATCATCACCGGCAGCGAGATCATGGCCATGGCGATCACCTGGCCGGCCACGGTGCCGGTGATGGCGCCCAGGATGAAGCCGACGATGATGACCGAGTAGCCCAGGCCGCCGCGCACGGGGCCGAAGAGCTGGCCCATGGAATCGAGCATGTCCTCGGCGAGGCCGCATTTCTCGAGCACCGCGCCCATCAGCGTGAAGAACGGAATGGCCAGCAGCAGGTCGTTCGACAGGATGCCGAACATGTTGATCGGCAGGTTGGCCATGAAGTTGGCCGGGAACCAGCCCATCTCGATGGCGAAGAAGCCGCAGAACAGCCCCAGCGCCGACAGCGAGAAGGCGACCGGGAAGCCGATCAGCATGATCGCGATGAGCCCCGCGAACATGATCGGGGCGAAGTTTTCCATGTGCATGCTGAAATCTCTTGCGCTGAGGAATCGGGTGGGCGAGGAACGGGGCGGGGCTTACTGCACCGGCTTTTCGTAGTGGGTGGTCATCTCCAGGTCGCCGGTCAGCACCGCCACGCGCTTGATGATCTCCGCCACCCCCTGCAGGAACATCGCGCCGAAGCCCACGGGCAGCAGCAGCCCGGCGGGCCAGCGGATCAGCCCGCCGATGTTGCCGGACATCTCCTGCGTGACGAACATGTTCCAGAAGAACGGCACCGTCAGCCAGGTCAGCAGGCCCATCACCGGCAGCAGGAAGAAGAGGAGGCCGAACAGGTCGATCAGCACCTGCCCGCGCGCGCGCAGCTTGCCGTAGATGATGTCCACGCGCACGTGTTCGTTGAGCTTGAGCACCAGGGGCGCGCCCAGCATGACCGTGGTGCCGAACAGGTACCACTGGATCTCGAGCCAGGCGTTGGAACTCAGGTCGAGCCCGTAGCGCACGACGGCATTGGTGGCCGAGATGAGCGCGGCGGCCAGCACGGCCCAGCCGGCCAGCTTGCTGAGCCTTGTGGAGATCCAGTCGATGCCCAACGCCAGTTTGAGAAGCCCTGACATGGTGTGCGTCCTGTAGAGAAATGGGGTGGCGGGCCGGCGCGTGGCCGGCCCGTGGTGCGGGGTCGGGCGATTACAGCGCATCCTAAGGCTCGCCTCCTTAAAAAAGGCTGACGCAATAGGCTGGGGTTTTCCATAGGTGAAGGCCGCGGCGTCGGGGTTTCCGCGGGGGTGCAGCCGCCGCATGCAGGCCGCGTGCAGGCCGTGCGCACGCCGCTCGTGCGACGGTGGCGGCGGGGCGCCGCTGCGGGCGCCCGGCGCTACCGGGCCCCGGCGGACGACCCGCGCCGGCGCCGCGCCGCCGGGAAGTTCCACCAGGGCAGCACGCGGCTCATGGACAGCACCTCGCCGCAGCGCATGGGCGCGTAGCCCGGCATGGCGGCCATGCGCTCCTGCCAAGCGGGCGTCTGCAGCAGCTCGCGCAGCGCCCGCGTGGCGGGCTGCTCCAGCGACGACTTCAGGCAGGCGAGGTGGTAGCACTCGTGCACCAGGGGCACGAAGTCCAGCCCGCGCGCCCGCGCCGCCAGCTCGATGCCCATGCCGGCGTCGGCCGCGCCCGATGCGATGGCCTGCGCCAGCGCGCCGTGCGAGGGCTCGATGCGCCCGCTGCCGGCCGCGTCGATGTCGCCGGGCTGCAGGCCCGCCTGGGTCAGCAGGTCGCCCAGCAGCACGCGGGTGCCGGTGCCGATGGGCCGGTGGATGAAGCGTGCGCCGGTGCGTGCCACGTCGGCCAGCGACTGCAGCCCCAGCGGGTTGCCGCGCGCCACGATCAACCCCTGCGTGCGGCGGGCGAAGCCGATCACCTTGTGCAGGCCCGGCTGCAGCAGCGGCTGGTAGGTGCGTGCCGCGAGCGAATCGGCGGCCGGCTGCTCCAGCGTATGGAAGCCGGCGATCGTGCAGCGGCCCTCGTTGAGCGCGCGGATGGCATCCACGCTGCCGGTGAAGCGGATGTCCAGATGCAGCCCGCCGCCCGCCGCGTGGCCGGGAGCGGCATCGTCGCCGCCGGACGCGGGTGCCGCCGACGCATGCGCCGCCGCGTGGGCGCGCAGCACCGACAGCGCATCGTCGTGGCTGGCGTAGAGCGTGAGCACATGGCTGCGGTCGTCGAAGGCCACGGCGAAGGCGCGCTCCAGGTCGGCGCGCAGGGCCTCGATCTGCGGGGCGAGCCGGGCCTGCGCCTGGCGCTCGGCCCAAAGCAGCTTGGTGCCGAATTCGCTGAGCTGCGCCGACTGGCCCTTGCCCCAGATGATGAGCTCGCCGCCCAGCTCGTCCTCCCAGCGCTTGAGCGCGCCCCACACATGGCGGTACGACAGCGCCAGCGACCGGGCGGCGGCGGAGATGGAGCCGTGCTGCGCCACGGCCTGCAGCGTGTCGAGCAACGGGTTGCGGATGAGCGCGTCGCCCGCGTCGCGGCTGAGCGTGTAGTGGAACTGGACCCTATGCACGAGGTTTCATATCGCTGGACATTGATGTGCTGCATACGATAGCCCACAACCCATGTCCACGATGACCCAGAGCGCGGCCACGGCGCTCGATCTCCTGACCTCCGCAGATGCCGCTCTGTGGACCATCGTCGCCCGCTCCCTCGCCGTGAGCGCGACGGCCTGCGCGCTGGCGTGCGGCGCCGGCCTGGTGCTGGGCGCCTGGCTGGGCGTGGCGCGCTTCGCCGGGCGCGGCGCCGTGCTGGCGGTGCTGAACACGCTGCTGGCCGTGCCCTCCGTGGTGGTGGGGCTGGGTGTCTACCTGCTGCTCTCGCGCAGCGGGCCGCTGGGCGCCTGGGGCTGGCTCTTTTCCTTCAAGGCGATGGTGCTGGCACAGGCCATCCTGGTGCTGCCGGTGGTCACGGCGCTGACCCGGCAACTGGTGGAAGACGCCGACCGCGCCCACGGCGAGCAGCTGCGGTCGCTGGGTGCCGGCCCGCTGCTGCGCAGCCTGCTGCTGGCCTGGGACGAACGCTATGCGCTGCTCACGGTGCTGATCGCGGCATTCGGCCGCGCCATCTCCGAAGTCGGCGCGGTGATGATCGTGGGCGGCAACATCGACGGCTTCACCCGCGTGATGACCACCGCCATCGCTTTGGAGACCAGCAAGGGCGACCTGCCGCTGGCGCTGGCGCTGGGCTTCGTGCTGCTGGCCGTGGTGCTGGCGTTGAACGTGTGCATCGCGCTGTTGCGGCGCTGGCGTGAGCGGGTCGATGGGGCGGTGGCGGCCCCGTCCATCGGGGTCGCCGCATGAGCGCGCGCCCCTGGGCCGAGACCTCTGAGCCGACCCCGGCCTGCGACGCGAGCGCCGCCACACCGCTCTTCGCGCTGCAGCGGGTGGACGTGCGCTACGGCCGCGTGCAGGCGCTGGCGGCGGTCGATCTGCGGGTGGTGCCGGGCGAGCGCCTGGCGCTGGTGGGTGCCAACGGCAGCGGCAAGAGCACCCTGCTGCGCGTGCTCCATGGCCTGGCCGCGCCCACCGCCGGCCAGTTTTCGCGCGATGCCGCCAGCCGCCAGGCGATGCTGTTCCAGCGGCCTTTCATGCTGCGCGCCAGCGCCCTGAACAACGTGGCGCTGGGCTTGTGGCTGGGCGGCGTGCCGTGGAAGCCGGCGCGCCTGCAGGCGCTGGCCGCATTGCGCCGCGTGGGCCTGCTGGAGGCGGCGGCGCAGAACGCGCGCACGCTCTCGGGCGGGCAGCAGCAGCGCCTTGCGCTGGCGCGCGCCTGGGCGCGCCGGCCCGACGTGCTGCTGCTCGACGAGCCCACCGCCAGCCTCGATCCGCATGCCAAGCGCGAGGTCGAGGCGCTGATGGCCGACTTCGCCGCCGGCCATGGCGCGGGCGGCCCGGCGCACCCCGTCACCATGGTGTTCAGCAGCCACAACCTGGGCCAGGTCAAGCGCCTGGCCAGCCGCGTGGTGTACCTGGAGCATGGCCGCGTGATGGCCGATCTGCCGGTGCACGATTTCTTTCATGGACCGCTGCCCGAAGCGGCCCGCCTGTTCGTCAAAGGAGAAATGGTATGAATCAGAGCATCGATTGCAAGTGTTTTCGGCCTCCAGCGCTCATGAGTAAAGCGCTTGTAGCTATTGTTTTTGTAGCATCCGGCGGTGTGGCATCGGCGCAGTCCATCACCATGGCGTCCACCACGTCCACCGAGCAGTCGGGCCTCTTCGGCCACCTCATGCCGGCCTTCAAGCAGGCCAGCGGGGTGGATGTGAAGGTGGTGGCGGTGGGCACCGGCCAGGCGCTGGACATGGCGCGGCGCGGCGACGCGGACGTGCTCTTCGTGCACGACCAGGCGGCGGAGGAGAAGTTCGTCGCCGACGGCTGGGCCACCAAGCGCTACCCGGTCATGTACAACGACTTCGTGCTGATCGGCCCGCCCGCGGACCCGGCCGGCACGCGCGGCAAGGACATCGTCGCTGCCCTGGGCAAGATCGCCGCGGCGAATGCCGAATTCGTCTCGCGGGGCGACAAGAGCGGCACGCATGCGGCCGAACTGCGCTACTGGAAGATGGTGGTGGGCGAGGGCGGCAAGGGCGGCGCCTACAAGGAATGCGGCTGCGGCATGGGGCCTGCGCTCAACATAGCCGCCTCCAGCGGCGCCTACGTGCTGGCCGACCGGGGCACCTGGCTCAACTTCAAGAACCGCGCCGCGCTGGCGGTGCTGGTCGAAGGCGACACCCGGCTCTTCAACCAGTACGGCGTGATGGTGGTCAACCCCGCCCGCCATCCGCACGTGAAGGCGGCCGACGCGCAGAAGTTCGTGGACTGGGTGGTTTCGCCCGCCGGGCAGACCACCATCGCCCAGTACAAGGTGGGCGGCGAGCAGTTGTTCTTCCCGAACGCCCAGCCCTGAGCGCCCAGCCCTGAGCGCTCACAGCCCCGGCACGCGCCAGCCCAGCACGCCCACCAGCGCCAGAGCCAGCACCAGGCACAGGCCCTGCCAGAACCGCACCGGGTTGCGCTCGATCAGCGGCGTGCGGCGGCGCCGGGAGAACGAGCGGGCGGGGGCGCGCAGGTCGTGCGCGAGCTCCGAGGCTGCCTCCTGCCGCCGCAGCGGGTCGGGGTCCAGCGCCTTGGCGAGCACGCTGTCCAGCCAGTCGGGCAGCTCCGGCCGCAGGTGGCGCAGCGGCGTGTAGCGCAGGCGGCGCATGTCCTGGGGCGTGCGCACGCGCGATGCGTCGAGGCCGTAGGGCAGCTGCCCCGTCAGCATCTGGTAGGCGATGGCCGCCAGCGAGAACAGGTCGGCCCCTGGGCTGGCGCGATGGCCCAGCAAGACCTCGGGGGCCATGTACTGCAGCGTGCCGGGGGGCTGCCCGGCCGGCTCGCCCGTGCCGCTTTCCGCCAGGCCCGCCACGTGCGCGGCCGCCAGGTCGATCAGCCGCACCGTGCCGTGTGCGTCGATCATCACGTTCTCGGGCCGCAGGTCCTGGTGCAGCATCTCCCGGCTGTGGAGGGCGTGCAGGCCCATCGCCATCTGCTCGACCAGCGCGCGCACGGCGGCCAGGGTGGGCCGGGGGTGGTCCACCATCCATTGCGCCAGGGTCTGGCCGTCGATGTATTCCAGCGCCGTGAAGAGATGGCTGCGCGGCCGCTGGCCCGCCCAGGCCTTCACGACGTGGGGGCTGTCGATGCGGCGCGCCACCCATTCCTCGAGCGCGAAGGCGTCCAGGTACGCCGGCTGGTCGCGCAGGTCCACCGACGGGGTCTTCAGCACCACGGCCTGGCCGGTGGCGTCGTCGGTGGCCAGGTGCACGTGGCTGCGGGCGCTCACCTGCAGCGCCCGCACGATGGTGAAGCCTTCGAAGCGGTCACGCGGCGCCAGCGCGGGCGGCAGTGCCAGGCCTTCACGCGCTGCGTGCGGCAGGGGCGCATCGGCCGGGGGCAGGGCGTCCACCCGCAGCAGCTGCACGGTGGCGTCGTCCGCGCCGCCGCGTTGGCGTGCCAGGGCCGTCAGCGTGGCGGCGGCCGCGTCGAAGTCGTCGCGGTGCAGATGCAGCGCGGCGTGCACGTCCGCGGCTTCCAGCCCTTCGTAGGCGCCGTCGGTGGCCAGCAGGTAGATGTCGCCCGCATCCACGGGCCAGTGGCGGTAGTCGATCTCGACGTGCGCGCCGATCCCCAGGGCGCGGCCCAGGTACGACTCGGCCGACGACAGGCGCACCCGGTGGTCGTCCGTCAGCTGCTCGAGCGCCTGCGGGTGCAGCCGGTAGGCGCGTGCGTCGCCCACGTGCAGCAGGTGGGCCTGCCGGCCCTTGAGGATGAGCGCGGTGAAGGTGCAGACATAGCCGCGGTCCTTCTCGAACCGGCCTTCGCCGCGTTGCGTCTGCGCGTGCAGCCACGAGTTGGTCGCGCACAGCACGCGCTGCGCCGCCCGGCGCACCGACCAGGCCTCGGACGTGGCGTAGTAGTCGTCCAGGAACGACCGCACCGCCGCCTGCGCAGCCACCTGGCTCACGTCGCTGGAGCTGATGCCGTCGGCCAGCGCCAGGGCGATGCCCTTGCTGGCGAGCAGGTGCCCGGTGGGCAGCAGCGCGCCGTGGAAGTCCTGGTTGGCGCCGTGCGCGCCGGCCAGCGAGTGCTGGCCGAGCGTCACGCGCAGGCCGTGGGCCATGGGGTTGCAGGCCCTGGGGTCAGCCGACGCGGCGCTTGGGCGCGGTCTTGTAGTGGGTGGAGTAGAGCGTGGCGCCCACGAAGGTAAGGCCCCCGACCAGGTTGCCCAGCACGGTCGGGATCTCGTTCCAGATCAGGTAGTCCATCAGCGTGAACTGGCCGCCCAGCATCAGGCCGATGGGAAAGAGGAACATGTTCACGATGGAATGTTCGAAGCCCATGTAGAAGAAGACCATGACGGGCATCCACATGCCGATGGCCTTGCCCGACACGCTGGTGGACATCATGGCCGCCACCACGCCGGTGGAGACCATCCAGTTGCACAGCACGCCGCGGATGAAGAGCGTCAGCATGCCCGCCGCGCCGTGCGCCGCGTAGCCCACCGTGCGGCCTTCGCCGATGTGGCCGATCTTCTGGCCGATGGCGTTGGGCGCCTCGGAAAAGCCGAAGGTGAAGATGATCGCCATGAACACGGCCACGGTGAAGGCGCCGGCGAAGTTGCCGCAGAACACCAGCCCCCAGTTGCGCAGCACGCCGGCCCAGGTGGCGCCCGGCCGCTTGTCGAAGACGGCCAGCGGCGCCAGCGTGAACACGCCGGTCAGCAGGTCGAACCCCAGCAGGTACAGCATGATGAAGCCGACCGGGAACAGCATGGCGCCGACCAGCGCGTTGCCGGTGTTCACGGTGACCGATACGGCGAAGGCGGCGGCCAGCGCCAGGATGGCGCCGGCCATGTAGGAGCGGATGAGCGTGTCCCGGGTGGACATCAGGAGCTTGGATTCACCGGAGTCCACCATCTTGGTGACGAATTCGGAAGGGGCTAGATAGGCCATGGTGTGTGTAGTCGAGAGGGATCGATGATGGGGTGAGCGGTGGCTCAGCGGGACAGCGCGACGAGCACGCGGCCGGCGTCGACGCGCACCGTGTGCGCGTGCACCGAGTGCTGGGGCGCTTCCACGCATTCGCCCGTGCACAGGTCGAAATGGTTCTTGTAAAGCGGCGATGCGACCACCACCCGATCGCCCAGGCTGCCCACGAGCCCGCGGGAGAGCACGCTGGCGCCGGACTGGGGGTCGACGTTGTCGATGGCGTGGAACCGGTCCTGGCCGATGCGGAAGACCGCGACGTGGCGGCCCTCCACCAAAGCGCAGACACCGGTCGCGGGCACGATGTCGGCCACCGCGCAGATGTCGTGGAAGGGTGCGAGTTCGGTGCTCATGGCGGCTTGCGTATCGATGGCTTCTTGCGGTGCGGCGGTGGAGGACGTCATGCGGCTCCTTCCTCGGCCGCGGCGGGGGCGCGCTCGTCGGCGCGGGCCGGGCGGATCTGGCCGCGCTCGTTCACGAACACGATGTGCTTGTCCGGCTGGCTGCTGTTGACGAAGGTGCGGAAGCGCTGGCGCACGGCCGGGTCGGTCACGGCGGTCTTCCATTCGCACTGGTACGTGTCCACCACGTGCTGCATCTGCGCTTCCAGCTCGGCGGCCAGGCCGAGGGTGTCGTTCACCACCACGCCCTTCAGGTAGTCCAGGCCGCCCTCCAGGTTGTCGCGCCAGGTGCTGGTGCGCTGCAGGCGGTCGGCCGTGCGCACGTAGAACATCAGGAACCGGTCCACCAGGCGCACCAGCTCTTGCCTGGACAGGTCGGACGCCAGCAGCTCGGCATGGCGCGGCTTCATGCCGCCGTTGCCGCAGACGTAGAGGTTCCAGCCCTTCTCGGTGGCGATGATGCCCACGTCCTTGCCCTGCGCCTCGGCGCACTCGCGGGTGCAGCCCGACACGCCGAACTTGATCTTGTGCGGCGCGCGCAGGCCCTTGTAGCGGTTCTCCAGCTCCACCGCCAGGCCCACGCTGTCGCCCACGCCGTAACGGCACCAGGTCGATCCCACGCAGCTCTTCACCGTGCGCAGCGACTTGCCGTAGGCATGGCCCGATTCGAAACCGGCGGCGATGAGTTCTTCCCAGATGAGGGGCAGCTGCTCGACGCGCGCGCCGAACAGGTCCACCCGCTGGCCGCCAGTGACCTTGGTGTAGAGGCCGTACTTCTTGGCGACCTGGCCCACGGCGATCAGGCCGTCGGGCGTGACCTCGCCGCCCGCCATGCGCGGCACGACGGAGTAGGTGCCGTCCTTCTGGATGTTGCCGAGGAAATAGTCGTTGCTGTCCTGCAGGCTGGCGAGCTGGGGCTTGAGCACGAACTCGTTCCATACCGACGCGAAGATGTTGGCCGCCACCGGCTTGCACACGTCGCAGCCCAGGCCACGGCCATGCCTGGCCAGCAGATCGTCGAAGGTCTTGATCTCGCCCACGCGGACGAGGTGGAAGAGTTCCTGGCGCGAGTAGGGGAAGTGTTCGCACAGGTGGTTGTTCACCGCCATGCCGCGCTTGGCCATCTCGGCCTTCATCACCTGGGTGACCAGCGGCACGCAGCCGCCACAGGTGGCGCCCGCCTTGGTGCAGGCCTTCATCTCGGCGATGCTGCAGGCGCCTTCGCCCACGGCCGCGCAGATCTGGCCCTTGCTCACGTTGTTGCACGAGCAGATCTGGGCGGTGTCGGGCAGCGCCTCCACGCCCAGGCCCGGCTTGGCCTTGCCGTCGCTGGAGGGCAGGATCAGGAATTCGGGCTCCTCAGGCAGGGCGATGCCGTTGAGCGCCATCTGCAAGAGCGTGCCGTATTCGTCGGCATTGCCCACCAGCACGGCGCCCAGCAGCGTCTTGCCGTCATCGCTCACCACGATCTTCTTGTAGATCTGCTTGCGCTCGTCGATGTACTGGTAGCTTCGGCAGTGGGGCGTCTTGCCCTGCGCGTCGCCGATGCTGGCGACGTCCACGCCCATCAGCTTGAGCTTGGTGCTCATGTCGGCGCCGGCAAAGGCCGCATCGGCCTGGCCGGCGATGTGGCGCGCCACCACGCGCGCCATGTCGTAGCCGGGTGCCACCAGCCCGAAGAGCTGTTCGTTCCACGAAGCGCACTCGCCGATGGCGTAGATGTCGCGGTCGCTGCTGCGGCAGTGGTCGTCCACCGCAACGCCGCCCCGCGGGCCCAGGGCGAGGGCGCACTGGCGGGCCAGCTCGTCGCGGGGGCGGATGCCGGCGGAGAACACGATCATGTCGGTCTCCAGGTGCGTGCCGTCGGCAAACACCATGCGGTGGCGCGCCGTGGCGCCGTGGGTGATCTCGACCGTGTTGCGGCTGGTGTGCACCTGCACGCCCAGCGCCTCGATCTTGCTGCGCAGCACCCGGCCGCCGCCGTCGTCCACCTGCACGGTCATGAGGCGCGGGGCGAACTCGACCACGTGCGCCTCCAGGCCCAGGTCGCGCAGGGCCTTGGCGCATTCCAGGCCCAAGAGGCCCCCGCCCACCACCACGCCGGTCTTGGAGTGCGCGCCGCTGGCCTTCATGCCTTCCAGGTCTTCGATGGTGCGGTAGACGAAGCAGTGCGGGCGGTCGCGCCCCGGGACCTGGGGCACGAACGGCACCGAGCCGGTGGCCAGGATCAGCTTGTCGTAGTGCAGCACCTCGCCGTCAAGCGTGGTGACGGTGTTGTTGCGCCGCTCGATGGAGGCCGCCCGGGCGGCCAGGCGCAGGGTGAAGCCGCTGCGCTCGAAGAACCCAGGTTCGACGACCGACAGCTCCTCGGCCGTCTTGCCCGAGAAGAACTCGGACAGGTGCACCCGGTCGTAGGCCGGACGCGGCTCCTCGCAAAGGACGGTCACCTCGGCGGCAACCTTCAACTGCTCCAGTTCTTCCAGGAGCTTGTGGCCGACCATGCCATGGCCTACTACGATGATTTTCATGTGGGTGATCCTGCAATTCCACGGCGGGCGGGGGTGTGCAGGTCGGCGTGCCGGGCATCGAAAGGGAGGATGCGGCGCGTGACATGTGCCCCCGCGAGACGCGGGCGTAAGTCGGGTGGGAACGGCCGACGACCGGGGCGGCAAGGCCGCCAGGCCATCGGGTTCCGCCGTCGTTGGCGGAGGCTGGTGAGCCGGCGGCGGCACTGCCGCAGGCTCTGTCAAACGCTGAGCAGGATTCGTGCCCGACTGGGAGGGCGATGCGGGGCCGTCATGCCGGGGTTGCCGGGGTCGGATGCCCCTCTTTTGCACCACAGTGGTGTGGGCAGTGCCCGTTGCGGGGGCGTACGCACCATGGGGCAGCGGCGGGTGCTCAGCCCAGCACCGCCACGCCCTTGACCTGCGCCCACAGCGGCAGGCCCGGGGCCAGCCCCAGCGTGCGGGCCGAGCGCAGCGTGATCCGCGCCAGCAGCGGCGTGCCGGCCGCGTCCAGCGCCACCATCACTTGGCCGGGCCCGTCTTCCTGCACCGCCACGACGCGAACGGCCACGGCATTGAGGATGCTGCTGCCCTGCGGCGGGGCCAGCGCCAGGCTGACGTCGCGGGCCTGCACCCGCAGGCGAAGGGGCTGGCCGGGCTGGCGGTGCCCGGCCGAGGCGAACTGCAGCTGTCCTCCGGAAAAGCCGACGGTGGTCAGCTGGTCCTCGGCGTCGTGCGACAGCACCGTGCCGGCGACCACCGTCGCCGCCGTGTCGCCGTGAGCGAGCGGCAGGTCCAGCCGCGCCAGCAGCTCGGCCGTGGGGCCGGCGGCCTCCACCCGCCCGGCGCGCAGCAGCACCAGATGGGCGGCCAGCCGGGCGACCTCGTCCTGCGCATGGCTGACGTAGATCACCGGAATGTCGAGCCCGCGCTGCAGCCCTTCCAGGTAGGGCATGACTTCGGCCTTGCGCGGGGCGTCCAGCGCGGCCAGCGGCTCGTCCATCAGCAGCACGCGGGGGCTTGCGGCCAGCGCCCGGGCGATGGCGACGCGCTGCCGCTCGCCACCCGACAGCGTGTGTGGGCGGCGCTCCATCAGCGGGCCGATGCCCAGCAAGGTGACGGCCTGCTCGAGCGCCACGGCGCGGCGGGCGGCCGGCAGCCGGCGCAGCCCGTAGTCGATGTTGCCGCGCACGGTGAGGTGCGAAAACAGGCTGGCTTCCTGGAAGACGTAGCCCAGGCCGCGCCGGTGGGTGGGCAGCCACAGGCCCTGCGCGTCGTCCTGCCACACGTCGCCATTCACCACGACGAGGCCTTGCGCCCGGTCCAGCCCGGCCAGCGCACGCAGCACGCTCGTCTTGCCGCACCCCGAGGGTCCGAACAGCGCCGTGATGCCGCGCCCGGGCAGCGCGAGCGCCACGTCCAGCGTGAAGTCCGGGCGCTCGAGCCGCAGCCGCGCGTCGATCACAGGGGTGCCTGGGGGCTGCGTCATGGGCGGGGGCGCTCAGGCTGCCACCACTGCAGCGCCAGCAGCACGATGAACGAGAACGCCACCATGCCGCCCGCCAGCCAGTAAGCCTGGGCGTATTCCATGGCCTCGACGTGGTCATAGATCTGCACCGACACCACCCGCGTCACGCCGGGGATGTTGCCGCCCAGCATCAGCACCACGCCGAATTCGCCCACCGTGTGGGCGAAGCTCAGGATGCCGGCGGTGATGAAACCGGGCCGGGCGAGGGGCAGCACCACGGTGACGAAGCGGTCCACCGGGCCCGCGCCCAAGGTGGCGGCCACCTCCAGCGGGCGCGCGCCCAGCGATTCGAACGCCCGCTGCAGCGGCTGCACGGCGAACGGCAGCGAATAGGCGACCGAACCCACCACCAAGCCGGCGAACGTGAAGGGCAGCGTGCCCAGGCCCAACGACTGGGTGAGCGTGCCCAGCGGCCCCGCCGGCCCCATCAGCACCAGCAGGTAGAAGCCCAGCACCGTGGGCGGCAGCACCAGCGGCAGCGCCACCACCGCCGCGATGGGGCCGCGCCAGCGCGAGCGGGTGTGGGCCAGCCACCAGGCGAGCGGGGTGCACAGCACCAGCAGCAGCGCGGTGGTCAGGGCCGCCAGCCGCAGCGTCAGGCCGATGGCCGACCAATCTTCAGCCGACAGGTGCATGGGGTGCCGCGAGCACAGGCAGAAGTGAGGGACCGCCCGTTCAGAACGAGTAGCCGTAAGAGCGGATCACGGCCCGGGCGCTTTCGGAGCGCAAATAGGCCAGCAGCGCCGTGGCGGCGGCATGGCCCTGGCGCTTGTTCAGCAACACCGCATCCTGGCGGATGGGGTCGTGCATGTCGGCCGGCACCTGCCAGGCCGAGCCGCGCGCGATGCGGCCTTTCTCCATCACCTGCGACAGTGCCACGAAGCCGAGCGGCGCATTGCCCGTGACGACGAACTGGTAGGTCTGCGCGATGTTCTCGCCCATCACCCAGCGGGGCTTGAGCCGGTCGGCCACGCCCAGCTTCTCCAGCGTCTGGTGCGCCGCCAGGCCGTAGGGCGCGAGCTTGGGATTGGCCACCGCCAGGTGGGCGAAGTCGCCCGTGCGCAGCACCTGGCCCTCGGCATCGACATAGCCGGGCTGTGCGCTCCAGAGCACCAGCCGGCCCACCGCGTAGGTGAAGCGCGAGCCCGCGACGGCGCGGCCCTCCTGCTCCAGCCGCTGGGGCGTGGTGTCGTCGGCGGCCAGCAGCACGTGGAAGGGCGCGCCATGGGTGATCTGTGCATAGAACTTGCCGGTCGCCCCGGACGACAGCGTGACCTGGTGGCCGCTCTCGCGCTCGAAGGCCGCCGCGATCTGCTGCATGGGCGCGATGAAGTTCGCGGCGACCGCGACCGACACCTCGTCCGCACGGGCCGGTGCCGAAAGGCTGGCGACGAATGCCAGGCCGATGAGGCCCAAGAGGCTGGCGCGGGCCGAGGTCGGCGGTGAGGCAAGGTGCATGGGGACCGATCGCTATTCCATCGATGAATAGCGAAGTATAGCGAGAGCGGGTAGCTGCCCGGCCGGCGCGGGCCGGGCGACGATGCCGCCGCGCGACCCCGGCGCCGACGGCGGCATGATGGGGCCATGCAAGAACGACGACTGGCTTTTTCCGAAGCGCTGGGCCACGGCATGGCCGACCGACGCATCGACATCCTGCGCCACATCGGCGAGGGCGGCTCCATCTCGCAGGCGGCGCGGCAGGTGGGCGTGAGCTACAAGGCCGCCTGGCAGGCGGTGGACACGCTCACCAACCTGGCGGGCGTGCCGCTGGTCGAGAAGCTGGTGGGCGGCGCGGGCGGCGGAGGTGCGCGGCTGACGGATGCGGGCCGCCAGCTGCTGGCCGCGGCCGGCGCGGTGGAGCAGGCTCGGCGCATGGCGCTGGCCCAGGTCGATGCCAGCGTGACGGGCGGCCACCAGGCCGTGGCCCGGCTGGCGGTGCGCACGAGCATGCGCAACCAGTGGCCCTGCGTGGTCACGGCCATCGAGCGGCACGGCCCGCTGGTGCAGGTGCAACTGGCGGGCGATGGGCCGGCGAGCCATGCGCTGGTGGTGCGGGCCCGCATCACCCGCGAAAGCGCCGAGCTGCTGGGCTTGGCGCCCGGCCTGCCGGTGCAGGCGCTGTGCAAGGCCACCGCGGTACGCGTGGCGGGGGTGGGCGCTGCGGCGTCGCCGGGGCCCAACGCATGGTCGGGCCGGGTCACGCGCTTATCGCGGGGCACGGCGGGCGACGAGATTTCGGCGCAGCTCGACGCCGGCGTCCAGATGGTCGGTTTCGCGCCGCCGGGCAGCGGTTTGCGCAGCCGGGCGAAGGTGGTGCTGCAGGCCGACGAAGCCGCCGTGGTGCTGGCCGTGGGGCCTGTGGCGCAGACTGACAGGGTTGGCCCGCATAGCGTTTCTACATAGGCATTTGCCCCATGTCGCGGGCTTGCGGGCCCGACTTACGATGCGCTGCAACATTCCTTCGGGGACAGCGTCCGGGCCCTGCGCCAGGCCGCCGTCACCCCCACCACGGAGCCGCCCCAAGCGCATGAGCGACGTCATTCTCGAAACCCACAGCCTGACCAAAGAGTTCAAGGGCTTTACGGCAGTCAGCGATGTCAATCTCGCCGTGCGGCGGGGTTCGATCCATGCATTGATCGGGCCCAACGGCGCGGGCAAGACCACCTGCTTCAACCTGCTGACCAAGTTCCTCGAGCCCACGTCCGGCACCATCCTGTTCAACGGCCACGACATCACCCGCGAGCACCCGGCGCAGATCGCCCGGCGCGGCGTGATCCGCTCGTTCCAGATCTCGGCCGTGTTCCCGCACCTCACGCTGATGGAGAACGTGCGCCTGGGCCTGCAGCGCCAGCTCGGCACCTCGTTCCACTTCTGGCGCAGCGCCGGCACGCTCCGGCAGCTGGACGACCGGGCGATGCAGCTGCTGGCCGAGGTCGGCCTGGAAGACCTGGCCGGCGAGATGACCGTGAACCTGCCCTACGGCCGCAAGCGCGCGCTGGAGATCGCCACCACGCTGGCCATGGAGCCCGAGCTGATGCTGCTCGACGAGCCCACGCAGGGCATGGGCCACGAGGACGTGGACCGCGTCACGCAGCTCATCAAGAAGGTGTCGGCCGGCCGCACCATCCTGATGGTCGAACACAACATGAAAGTCATCGCCACCATTGCCGACTGCATCACCGTGCTGCAGCGCGGCGCCGTGCTGGCCGAAGGGCCCTATGAAGAAGTCTCCCGCAACCCGCAGGTGATGGAAGCCTACATGGGCACCACCGACGGCCAACTGCAGGGAGCGCACTGATGGCCGCCCCGCACACCTCCACGGGCCAGCCCGCGCTGGAGATCCGCAACCTCGAAGCCTGGTATGGCGAGTCGCACGTGCTGCACGGTGTCGACATCGTGGTGCAGCCGGGCGAAGTCGTCACCCTGCTGGGCCGCAACGGCGCGGGCCGCACGTCCACCATGCGGGCGGTGATGGGCCTGACCGGCGCGCGCAAGGGCTCGGTGAAGATCGGCGGCGTCGAGACCATCGGCATGCCCACGCACCGCATCGCCCACCTGGGCGTGGGCTACTGCCCGGAAGAGCGCGGCATCTTCTCCAGCCTGTCGTGCGAAGAAAACCTGCTGCTGCCGCCCGTGCTCAAGACCGGCACGCCCGGCATGCCGATCGACGAGATCTACGCCATGTTCCCCAACCTGGCCGAGCGCCGCCACAGCCAGGGCACGCGCCTGTCGGGCGGCGAGCAGCAGATGCTGGCCGTGGCGCGCATCCTGCGCACCGGCGCCAAGCTGCTGCTGCTCGACGAGATTTCGGAAGGCCTGGCGCCGGTGATCGTGCAGGCGCTGGCCCGCATGATCGTCACGCTGCGCGAGAAGGGCTACACGGTGGTGATGGTGGAGCAGAACTTCCGCTTCGCCGCGCCGCTGGCCGACCGCTTCTACGTGATGGAGCATGGCCGCATCGCGCTGCAATTCGGCGCGTCCGAACTCGAAGCGCGCATGCCGGTGCTGAACGAGCTGCTCGGCGTCTGACCCCCGCGCTGCAGCCTCGCCCTGTTTGTCAGAGATTTCCACCCGTTCCACAGGAGACAACCCCATGAAGGCACAACTCACTCAACTGGCCCTGGCCCTCGGCGTCATGGGCCTGGCGGCTTCCGGCGCGCATGCGCAGGACAAGGTCAAGATCGGCTTCATCACCGACATGTCGAGCCTCTATGCCGACGTGGAAGGCAAGAACGGCGCCGTCGCCATCCAGATGGCCATCGACGACTTCGGCGGCAAGGTGCTGGGCATGCCCATCGAACTGCTGACGGCCGACCACCAGAACAAGGCGGACATCGCGGCCAGCAAGGCGCGTGAATGGATCGACACGCAGAACCTGACCATGCTCTTCGGCGGCACCAATTCCGGCACCGGACTAGCCATGGCCAAGGTGGCGCAGGAGAAAAAGCGCGTCTTCGTCGTCAATGGCGCCGGCACCTCGGCCCTGACCAACGAGCAGTGCAGCCCCTACACCGTGCACTACGCCTACGACACCGTGGCGCTGGCCAAGGGCACGGGCGGCGCGGTGGTGCAGCAGGGCGGCAAGGACTGGTTCTTCCTCACGGCCGACTATGCCTTCGGCGCCGCGCTGGAGGCCGACACCGCCAAGGTGGTGAAGGAAAAGGGCGGCCGCGTGGTGGGCAACGTCAAGCACCCGATCAACGCGTCGGACTTCTCCTCCTTCCTGCTGCAGGCGCAGAACTCCAAGGCGCAGATCCTGGGCCTGGCCAACGCGGGCGGCGACACCATCAACGCCATCAAGGCCGCCAAGGAATTCGGCATCAACAAGACGATGAAGATGGCCGGCCTGCTGGTGTTCCTCACCGACATCCACAGCCTGGGCCTGAAGAACACCGAGGGCCTGCTGCTGACCACCAGCTGGGACTGGAACCTGGACGACAAGACGCGCGAGTTCGGCCGCAAGTTCTTCGCCAAGACCAAGCGCATGCCCACCGACATCCAGGCGGCCGACTACTCCGCCACCATGAACTACCTGAAGGCCGTCGACGCCGCCAAGACCATCGACGCCGACAAGGTCATGGAAAAGCTGAAGTCCACGCCCATCAACGACTTCTACGCCAAGGGCACCATCCGTCCCGACGGCCGCTTCGCGCACGACATGTACCTGATGCAGGTCAAGTCGCAGGCCGAGTCCAAGGAGCCGTGGGACTACTACAAGGTCGTCGCCAAGCTGCCGGCCGACCAGGTCTGGACCACCAAGGCCGACAGCAAGTGCGCGCTCTGGAAGTGAGCAGCCCGCATTGAGCAGGCCATGAGCTGAGCTGGGCAGACCGGCTTCGCTCATCGCCGGCTGCGCCCGGCGCCGTTCCACCACACCCCACAACATCAGCAGGAGACAAGACACCATGCAGCACCCACGCACCCGGCAGTTCACTCGATTGGCGCTCGCGGCCGCCCTGGGCCTCGCCGCTGCAGGCGCGGCCCAGGCGCAGGACAAGGTGAAGATCGGCTTCATCACCGACATGTCGAGCCTCTATGCCGACGTGGAGGGCAAGAACGGCGCCGTCGCCATCCAGATGGCCATCGACGACTTCGGCGGCAAGGTGCTGGGCATGCCCATCGAGCTGCTCTCGGCCGACCACCAGAACAAGGCCGACATCGCGGCCAGCAAGGCCCGCGAGTGGATCGACACGCAGGGTCTGACGATGGTCTTCGGCGGCACCAATTCCGGCACGGCGCTCGCCATGGCGAAGGTCGCGCAGGAAAAGAAGCGCGTGTTCATCAACAACGGCGCCGCCACCTCGGCCCTGACCAACGAGCAGTGCAGCCCCTACACCGTGCACTACGCCTACGACACCGTGGCGCTGGCCAAGGGAACGGGCGCGGCCATCGTCGATGGCGGGGGCAAGAGCTGGTTCTTCCTCACGGCCGACTACGCCTTCGGCCACGCGCTCGAGGCCGACACCAGCGCGGTCGTGAAGGACAAGGGCGGCACGGTGGTGGGCTCGGTGCGTCATCCGCTGAACGCGTCGGACTTCTCCTCGTTCCTGCTGCAGGCGCAGAACTCCAAGGCCCAGGTGCTGGGCCTGGCCAACGCCGGCGGCGACACGGTCAACTCCATCAAGGCCGCCAAGGAATTCGGCATCGGCAAGAGCATGAAGCTCGCCGGCCTGCTGATCTTCTTCAGCGACATCCACAGCCTGGGGCTGCGCAATACCGAAGGCCTGCAGTTCACCACCAGCTGGTACTGGGACATGAACGACGAGACGCGCAAGTTCGCCGACCGCTTCATGGAAAAGACCAAGCGCCGCCCGACCGAGATCCAGGCGGCCGACTACTCGGCCACCATGAACTACCTGAAGGCCGTCGAGGCCGCCAAGTCCATCGAGGCCGACAGGGTCATGGAAACCTGGCGCGGCATGAAGATGAACGACTTCTTCAGCTCCGGCACGCTGCGCGGCGACGGCCGGTACGTGCACGACATGTACCTCATGCAGGTCAAGGCGCCCAGCGAATCCACCGGCCCCTGGGACTACTACAAGCTCGTCAAGAAGCTGCCGGGCGAGCAGGTGTTCACCACCAAGGCGGAAAGCAAATGCGCGCTCTGGAAGTGAGCCCCGCGTGGCCCGCTGGCGGCCCGGCGGCAGGCGCCGGCGGGCTGCCGCGCCAGGCCGCGCAACGCCGCCGCCGCGTTCCGACCCGCATCGCCCACCTGACCTGATCCCTTTCCTCACCACGCGCGTCACCCCATGGAAATCTTCGGTGTCTCCCTGCCGGCCCTGCTGAGCCAGCTCCTGCTGGGGCTGGTCAACGGCTCGTTCTACGCCATCCTCAGCCTGGGGTTGGCGGTGATCTTCGGCCTGCTCAACGTCATCAACTTCGCGCATGGAGCGCTGTTCATGCTGGGCGCCTTGCTCACCTGGATGGGCATGAGTTACCTGGGGCTGAACTACTGGGTGATGCTGGTGGCGGCGCCGCTGGTGGTGGGGCTGCTGGGCGTGGTCATCGAGCGCCTGCTGCTGCGCTGGATCTACAAGCTCGACCACCTCTACGGCCTGCTGCTCACGCTGGGCCTGACGCTGCTCATCGAAGGCGTGTTCCGCTCGATCTACGGCGTCTCGGGCCTGGGGTACGACACGCCCGAGCTGCTGGAAGGCGCCACCAACCTCGGCTTCATGATCATGCCGAACTACCGCGCATGGGTGGTGGTGGCGTCCATCGTGGTGTGCCTGGGTACCTGGTACGTGATCGAGAAGACCAAGCTCGGTGCCTACCTGCGCGCCGGCACCGAAAACCCGCGCCTGGTCGAAGCCTTCGGCATCAACGTGCCGGTGATGATCACGCTCACCTATGCGTTCGGCGCGGCGCTGGCCGCCTTCGCCGGCGTGCTGGCGGCGCCGGTCTACCAGGTCACGCCGCTGATGGGCCAGAACCTCATCATCGTGGTGTTCGCGGTGGTGGTGATCGGCGGCATGGGCTCCATCATGGGCTCGATCCTTACCGGCCTCGGCCTGGGTGTGATCGAGGGGTTCACCAAGGTCTTCTACCCGGAGGCGTCTTCCACCGTCGTGTTCGTCATCATGGTCATCGTCCTGCTCATCCGCCCCGCCGGCCTCTTCGGCAAAGAGAAGTGAAAAGAACAGAGGCCATCGCATGAACCAAAAGAACCTCACCACCATCGGCTACGGCCTGCTGCTCGTCGGCCTCGTGGCCGCGCCCTTCTTCGGCGCGTACCCCGTCTTCGTGATGAAGCTCATGTGCTTCGCGCTGTTCGCATCCGCCTTCAACCTGCTGCTGGGCTACACGGGCATGCTGTCCTTCGGCCACGCGGCCTTCCTGGGCGGCTCGGCCTACGTCACCGGCCACGTCGTCAAGGCCTGGGGCGCCACGCCGGAACTCGGCCTGCTGGCGGGCCTGCTGTCCGGCGCGCTGCTGGGCCTGGTGATGGGCTTCTTCGCCATCCGCCGCCAGGGCATCTACTCCACCATGATCACCCTGGCGCTGGCGCAGATGCTGTTCTTCGCCTGCCTGCAGGCGCCGTTCACGGGCGGCGAGGACGGCCTGCAGGGCGTGCCGCGCGGCAAGCTCTTCGGCGTGATCGACCTGGCCAGCGACCTCACCATGTACTACGTGGCGCTGGTGGTGGTGGTGGTGGCCTTCCTCGTGATCGTGCGCACCATCCACTCGCCCTTCGGTCAGGTGCTCAAGGGCATCAAGGAAAACGAGCCGCGCGCCATTTCGCTGGGCTACGACACCAACCGCTTCAAGCTGCTGGCCTTCGTCATCTCGGCGGCCATCGCCGGTCTGGCCGGTGCGCTCAAGACGCTGGTGCTGGGTTTTGCCACGCTGTCCGACGTGCACTGGTCGTC
Source organism: Acidovorax sp. FG27 (assembly GCF_040365715.1). Classification (NCBI taxonomy): domain Bacteria; kingdom Pseudomonadati; phylum Pseudomonadota; class Betaproteobacteria; order Burkholderiales; family Comamonadaceae; genus Acidovorax; species Acidovorax sp. FG27. Next base: position 280,941 of record NZ_BAABVY010000002.1, on the reverse strand, counting down.
GTCCGGCCACGTGGTGCTGATGACGCTGGTGGGGGGCCTGGGCACGCTCAGCGGCCCGCTGGTGGGCTCGGCCGTGGTGGTGCTGCTGGAAAACAAGATCGGCGAGCTGGGCAACCTGCTGGCTGCGCTGAGCGGGGTCGAATGGTTCCGCACGCTGGGCGAATCGGTCACCATCGTCACCGGGCTGATCTTCGTGGTCTGCGTGCTGGCCTTCCGCCGCGGCATCATGGGCGAGATCATCGCGTGGCTGGAACGCCGCCGTGCCGGCCGCGGCCAGCGGCCCGGGCCGGGCGCGCACTGAGCCTGTCAAACCGATTCTTTCAGGAAAAAACAGCCTCTGGCGCTTGCTCCACCTGGGGGTGCCGCTATCAAATAAATAGCGTGGGTCATGGGGCAGTGCTCCACGCGGTGGGGAATGCCGCCTCGTCCCTGGCGGCGAGGGCGCCATGCCCTCGCCGTCGGGCGGCTCAACTCAGTTCCAGCCGCCGAGCGTAGCCCGTCATCTCCAGGTAACCCTGGCCCACCGCGCTGCCGCTGGCGTCCACCAGGCGGCTCAGGCCCTCCCAATACACGGCCCCGGTGGAGCCTCGGCTGTCCAGCTCCTGGTCGTCCAGCACCGCCTGCACGGTGAAGCGCCCACGCGGCGTGGCCACCTGCCACTCGACCGGGTAGCGGGCGCCGGTCACGCCGCTCTGCCAGTGGCGCAGCGGCGTGAAGCTCACGTCGCCCGCGCCGAACACGATCGGCGCAGTCTCGCCCGCCGCACGCCACGACCCGCCGGCCCACAGCGCGCTGCCGTCGGCGCGCCGCAGCCGAAAGGCCATGAGCGCGGCGCCACCCTCCAGGTTCATGCCGATCCAGTCCCAGCCCACGGCGTCGGGGTGCATCAACGCCTCGCTCCATTCGTGGTCCAGCCAGGCTCGCCGGTCGTGCGGCGCGCTGCGCTCGTCCACCGCCATGCGCTGGCCCTCCAGCGTGATGTGGCCGGCCACCGCCAGCTGCGGCTGGCTGTAGTAGTGGCTCGCCTGCACGGGCTCGGGTCCCTTGCGCGACAGGCCGGCGCTGCCCTGCAGCAGCAGCGGCTGGGTGGTGACGAACGTCAGCTCCAGCCCGAACTGCGCGCCCTGCACGCGGGCGGTGTAGCGGCTGGTGCCGGGCGCGCTGCCATCGGCGCGCACCAGCGACCAGTCGCGCAGCCGCACGTCGGTGTCGTGCTCAGCTGCCTCGGCAATGCCGAAGCCGGCGCGGGCGATGCGCTGGTCGTGGTGGAGCCTGCGGCCCTGCACGTCGGTCAGCGCCGCATGCGCGAACACCAGCTGCCGCGCCGCGAAGGCCGAGCGCATGCCTTGCGCCGCGTCCACCCGCGAGCGGAAGAACGTCACCTGGAAACCCCAGCGCCGCCCGCCCGCCAGCGCCTGGCCGGTGATGTACCACCACTCCGTGCGCAAGTCCGGGTGGCTGCCGTGGTCGCGCGGAAAGACCAGGCTGCGCGGCGCAAGCGCCCGGGCCATGCCCGCCGGCAGCAGCCAGCCCGCCGCGCCGCCGCCCGCGCCCAGCGCGGCAAGCAGCCAGCGCCGGCGGTCCATGGCATGGGTCGCCGCACCCAGGAGGGTGTGGGGCAGGGCAGTGGGCAGCGGGGGCCGGGCAGGCATGGCCAGGTGCCTTCAGGCCAGCAAGGCATCCATGCGCGCACCCGCCGCCGCGCAGCAGCCCATGCGTGCCTGCACCCAGGCCTCGTCGTAGTAGGTCGGCAGGTAGCGCTCGCCCGAATCGCAGAGCAGCGAGAGGATGGAGCCTTCCTGCCCCTGTTCGCGCATCTCTCGCGCCAGCCGCAGCATGGCGACGAAGTTGGTGCCGGTGGACGGTCCCACGCGCCGGCCCAGCAACTGCGACAGCGCGCGCATGGCGGCGATGGAATCGTCGTCCGCGACTTCCTCCATGCGGTCCACCAGCGTGCGGATGAAGCTCGGCTCCACCCGCGGGCGGCCGATGCCCTCGATGCGCGAGCCCGGCGCCGTCAACGTCTCTACGCCCGTGCGGTGGTAGGCGCTGAACACCGAGCCCGCCGGGTCGGCCACGCACACCTGGGTGGCATGCCGCTGGTAGCGCACGTAGCGGCCGATGGTCGCGCTGGTGCCGCCCGTGCCCGCGCCCACCACGATCCAACGCGGCACCGCATGCCGCTCGTGCGCCATCTGCGTGAACATGCTTTCGGCGATGTTGTTGTTGCCGCGCCAGTCGGTGGCGCGCTCGGCGTAGGTGAACTGGTCCATGTAGTGCCCGCCCGTCTCGGCCGCCACGGCGCGGGCGGCGTCGTACACCTGGGCCGCGCTGTCCACGAAATGGCAGCGCCCGCCATAGAACTCGATCAGCGCGATCTTCTCGGCCGACGTGCTGCGCGGCATCACCGCCACGAACGGCAGGCCCAACAGGCGGGCGAAGTACGCCTCGCTCACGGCGGTGGAGCCGCTGGACGACTCCACGATGGTCGAGCCCTCGTGCAGCCACCCGTTGCACAGCGCGTAGAGGAACAGCGACCGCGCCAGCCGGTGCTTGAGACTGCCCGTCGGGTGGGTGGACTCATCCTTCAGGTAGAGGTCGATGCCCGCCGCCGCGTAACCCGGCAGGGGCAGGGGAATCAGGTGGGTGTCGGCGCTGCGGTGGTAGTCGGCTTCGATGCGCGCGATGGCGGCGGGCAGCCATCCGCTGGAGGAATGTGCGGTCATGCGGACGAGTATCGCAGGCACTCCGGTGCGGTGCGCCCGGCCGGCACGGCGCCTACAGCCCGAAGAACGGGCGATTGGCCTCGATGCGAGCGGCCTCCGCTGCAGGGAAGAGCCGCTGGTCCAGCAGCCTTTGCAGCGCCGATCGGCCCTGGTCGAAGTCCTGCACGTAAAAGGCGCTCACCGTCAGCTCGTCCAGGGCGCGCCAGGCATAGACGGCCGCGTCGACGAACAGGATGTCGTCCGGCCGGGGGATGCGCGCAGCCTCCTGGGCGTAGAGATGGGCGAGCGCGAACTCCGAACGCAGGCGGTGGTAGCGCGCCAGCTCGCACAGCGGCTCGGCACGCCGGGGGCGCTGCGCATAGGCGGCAAGGTAGCCCTCGCGCACTTCGTGCGCAGGAGCCTGCAGTTGTTCGGTGAGCACCGCCACCTGCATCGCCGCATACCAGCACTCTTCGTCCCACCCGCCCATGGCGGCACGCCGCCGATAGGCCTCGCGGGACTCCTGCAGCCGCCTCGCGTCGCGCAGGCTCTGGGCTAGGTAGAAGGCGTAGCGCGTGTTGCCGGGCGCATCGCGCAGCGCCTGCTCCAGCACGGCGATGTCGCGCAGATAGGTCTGCGGATCACGCGCCCGCGCACCGTCGTGCGAGACATCGATCAGCGGCCCGGTCACGGTCTGCCAGGCACCGTGCGCGGGCGCGGCGAGGAACTCGTGCAGAACGCCCTCCCACCGCCATGGCACCCGGGTGGCCACCATCGCGTTGCGCAGGTACTCGCAGTCGTTCATGCGGCAGGTGAACATGTACCCGTCGGCCTCCAGCCGGGGCCACGCAAAGCCTTCCGGTACGCGCAACTGCTCGTCCGCGTCGATGAAGAGCAGGTAGTCCGCCTGGGGGCGCGCCAGCTCCAGCGCCTCGTTGCGGTTGTGGGCGAAGTTCTTCCAGGGCCGCTCGTGCAGGCTGCCGGGCACATCCTGCAGGAAGCGGCGCACGATGTCCTGCGTGCCGTCCGTCGAGCCCGTGTCGACGATCACCCAGTGGTCGATGAGCGGCCGCACGGAAGCGAGGCACCGGGTGATCACCGGTGCCTCGTTCTTCACGATCATGTTCAGGCAGATGCGGGGGCGTGTCACTGCGGATCGGATGGGGGGCACCAGTGGCCCCCGTGGTGGGTGTCAAAGCGCTGCAGTTGCGGCGCTTCTGGGGCCGCTTTATTGACAGTAGGCCTCGGCCGTCACGTTGGCAGCCGATGTGCAATTGAACTTGCAGGACCACTGGTTGGCCGCGGAGCGGCGGGACGTCGCGATGGTATTCAGGAAGTCTGCCGAATTGCAGCCGCCCGACACCACGTTGCCCGACGAGCAGACGGCCGTCAAGTTGTCCTGGCCGGTGCCACCGTTGCAGTTGGTCGTGGCCGACGTGGAAGTCGTCAGGGTGCCGACGCTTCCCGTCGGACCTGCGGGCCCGGCTGCACCGGTATTGCCGGTCGCCCCCGTAGGACCAGTGGCCCCCGTCGATCCATTGGGACCCTGAATACCCTGAGGGCCCTGAATGCCTGTCGCCCCCGTAGCCCCGGTGGCGCCCGTCTGCCCGGTCGCGCCTGTCGGTCCCGTCGCGCCCGTCGACCCCGTTGCTCCAGTCACCCCGGTGGGGCTGGTGGCACCCGTCTGCCCGGTCGCGCCTGTCGGTCCCATTGCGCCTGTCGACCCTGTTGCTCCGGTCCCCCCCGTGGGGCCGGTGGCACCCGTGCTGCCGACTCCGCCGGCCCCGGTCGGTCCGGTCATACCCGTCGCACCTGTGGATCCGGTAGGGCCCGTTGCCCCGGTGGCACCCGTGGCGCCCGCGGCGCCTGCTGGGCCGGTGGCCCCGGTCGCACCCGTCGCACCTGCGCCAATGCCCGGATTGCACTTGGTCAATTGCCCCGTGGCGCCGTCATGGCAGGTGAGGTTGCTGCTCGTGCCCGATGACGATATGCCCGGCACATAGACCTCGCCCGTGCCCTGAACGCGCAGCCGCTCCTGGCCCCCGGAGCCCTTGACAACGAAGCCGCCGCCGGCGGGCGGGGTGGCGGAGATGTCCGCCGCCATCACGCCAGCGGCATGCAGGGCGAAGACGGAACACACGGCAGTGGCGGCCCAATGGGCGCCTGGGCGGGGGTGGGACTTGGACATGACCATCCTTTTCTCTGTTTCAGAGCGGGTGTTCGAGGGGAGGGGGCCGGGCCATGCCCGGGGGCAGTTTCAGCCGGAATGGCTTCCGAAGGCCGTGCGGTCGCGCCGGCTCCGGAAGGCAAACGCCGCCAGCAGCAGCGACAGCAGGACCAGGCCGAATTCGCTCAGCGTGGGGATGGCCGCCGGGGAGGTGGCCGCACCGATCTGCACGTTGGCCGGCACATTGGCGAAATTGCGCGTGACGGTGGCGTTAGGCCCCAGGTTGATCACGGCGGTGCCGCCGGACGAGGTCAGCTGCACCGGCTGCGCTGCGGTGCCCTGGAGGGTGAGCGCGCCCAGCACTGTGATGTTGGCGCCCTGCGGCAGCACGAAGGTGCGCCCCGTGGTGCTCTGCAACACCAGGTTCTGGACGGTGATGGTGCCGCTCAGTTGCGAGGTGTTGCCGACATTGCAGCCGTCGCGCAGCACCAGCGTGTTGTTGCCCGTGTTGGTCCCGTTGGCGGACAGGTTGCCGCCCAGGGAGATCGTGCCGCCGGTGCCGGTGATGTCCGAGCCCGAGGCGAAGATGGCGTCGGAGTCCGAAGAAAAGGTGCCACCGCCCAGGTTGAGCGTGCCCTGCAGGTCGAGCGAAGTGCAGCCGATGTCGATGGCTCCGCCCGCCACGTCGAGCGAGCTGCCCGGCGGTACCACCACCTGAGCCGCCACGGGAGCGCACAGGGAAAGCAAAAGCGCGGCACCGGCAACCCAGCGCAGGGACGGTCGAATCATGGGAACTCCTTGGGCGGCAACCGTGCAATACCCGGCGAAGCGGCGTCGGATCCGGGCGAGGAAGCACCGTTGTGAAAGCCGTGTCGTCAATTGACGGTGGTTAACATTTTGGGTGAATGTATTCGAGTCTGAACAAATTGCTACCCGGGCAAAGCCAGTGTTACCAATCTTCCTTCACGGCGGCCGCCATCTGCCGCGACATCGACGTCCGAGCAGCCGACCATGCCGCGAGCGTGCCGGCCGTGATGGTGGCAGCCGCCATCCACCCGAGGCGGTCCACCGGCACGAGCAGCTCCATGGTCCAGTGAAAGCTCTGCGGATTGACGACGTGCACCAGGATCACCGACACGGCCCAGCCCAGCACGGTGCCGGCCATAGCGCCCACCGCCGTCCACACGGCCCCTTCGCCGGCCACCACCGCCAGCACCTGGCGGCGGGTCAGGCCCAGGTGGACCAGCAGGCCGAACTCCTTGCGCCGCGCCAGCATCTGGGCGCTGAAGCTGGCGGCCACTCCGAAGAGCCCGATGCCGATCGCCACGGCCTGCAGCCAGTAGGTGACCGCGAAGCTGCGGTCGAAGATGGCGAGCGACCGCTCGCGGATGGCGGCGGCGGAGCTGAATTCCAGCGGCACGGCGGCGGCTGGCAGCGTGCCGGCCTGCGCGGCACTTCTTTCGCTGCCGGTGCCGTTGCGATCCGGCTCGCCCTGCGCTGCGCCGGCCGGTCGCCCGAGTTGCCGTGCCAGCGCCGAGATGGCGCCGCGCAGCGCCGCCTCGTCGGCGCGCGGCGCCGGCCACAGGGCGAGGTCGGTGGTGCGCTCATCGCCCGTCAGCCGGATGAAATCCGCCCGGTCCAGCGTCACCGCGCCGAACTGGCGCACGTAGTCGCGCCATACACCTGCTATGAAAAATGTAGCTAGGTGCGCTGTATCCACCTGCGCCAGCGGCCTGAAAGCCTGGGAAAGCGCGGGCCAGTCCATGCCCGGCCGCACGTCATAGAGCTGCACGACCGCCTCGCTCACGTACACGCCCACGCGCCCTGCGGGAACGGGCAGCGCGGCGCTGACCAGCGGCAGGGCCTGGGCGGCGTCCGCGCCCGTGCCCAGGCCCTGGCGGGCCAGCAGCGCGACGGCGGGGCGGGTCGGCTCCAGCAGCAGGTTGCCCACGCGCAGCGGTTGCAGGCGTTCCACGCCGGGCAGGCGGGCGACGGACTCGGCAAAGCCGGCCGGAAAGGTGGCGGTGGCCTCGTCGCCCCCGCTGCCGGCGGCGGCGATGCGCACGTAGAGCGGTGCGGGCAGCACGGCGTCCAGCCACTGGATGACGGAGCCCCGGAAGCTCGACACCATCACCGTCAGGGCGACGGCCAGGCTGAGCGAGGCGACCACGCCGCCCACGGCCACGGCGGCGGTGCCGCGCATGCGGCGGGCGCGCTCCAGCGCCAGCAGCGGCAACGGGTGGGTGAAGGCGTGGCGCTGCACCAGCGGCTGCACAGCGTTCAGCAGCACCTGCACCAGCCAGGGCAGCAGGGCGATGCCGCCCACCAGCAGCAGGCCCACGGCCGCGTAGGCCGCCAGCGGCACGCCCCAGACCGGCGGCGCGAAGGCCAGCCCCGCCGCCGCGGCGATCAGCGCCAGGCCCAGGGCGCCGCCCCGGCCGGCGCCAGCGCCCTGGCCGCCCAGCCCCTTGAGGGTCTGCGCGGGCGGCAGCTGCTGCGCCTGACGCGCCGGCCACCAGCCGCCCGCCAGCGCCGCCGCCACGCCCAGCAGGCCGTATACGCCGGCGGCCGTGGCACTCCACTGCAGTGTGGGCCGCACGCCCGCGAAGTAGCCGCCGCCCAGGTCGCCGCCCAGCACGCGCAGCGCCAGGGCCGCCAGCGCCGTGCCCAGCGCCAGGCCGCACGCGCTGCCCAGCAGGCCGAGGGCGGCCGATTCGGCGAGCACCAGCGCCCGCCGCTCGCGGGGCGTGGCACCCAGCACCGCCAGCAGCGCGAACTGCGGCGCGCGCTGCGCCACGCTGAGCGCCAGCACGGAGAAGACGAGGAAGGCGCCGGTGAACAGTGCCACCAGCGCCAGCACGGTGAGGTTGACGCGGTAGGCGCGCGAGAGATTGCTCACGCGCTGCGCGGCGTCGCCGGGCTCGGCCACGACCACGCCGCCGGGCCAGCCGGGCAGGGCCTGCAGTTCGCGCTCCACCGCGCTGCGCTGCACGCCGGGGCGCAGCTGCAGGTCGATGCGGGTGAGCTGCCCACCGCGCCCGAACAGGTCTTGCGCGGCGCCGATGTCCATCACCGCCAGCGGCGCACCGGCCGCGGCCACGGTGCCGGCGACCTGCACGGTGTAGGTGCGCAGGCCGGCTTGCAGGGTGAGGGTGCGCGGCGCCCAGGGCGCAGCCGTCGCCGGGGCCGACGTAGCGGCAAAAGAGCCCCGGTCCGCCCCGCCGAGCGCCTGCAGGGCGGCGGCGTTCAGGAAGACGGTGGCGGGCGAGAGCATCGCCAGCCGGGGCGCGCCGGCGAAGGCCTGGGGCATGAGGGCGGGCGCCACCGCCGGCAGGGTGAGCGCGTCGGCGCCGACGAGGCGCAGGGCGACCGGCGCCACGGGGGCCGGCGGGCCCCCGGCATCGCCCGCCGGCCCGTCGCCCGTGCGGGCCTGCACGGTCATCTCCAGCCAGGGGCTGGCCAGCGCCACCTGCGGGTGGGCCGCGGCGGCCGCGTACACCGACTCGGGCAGCGCGCCCTGCGCGGCGCGCAGCTCCAGGTCGGGCTGCCCGTTGACGGAACGCACCGCCTGCGAGAATTCCTGAAGCGCCGACGCGTTGATCACGTGCACCGCGAAGCCCAGCGCCACGCCCAGCATCACCGCCACCACGGCCGCCGCGCTGCGCCAGGGGTGGTGGCGCAGCTCCTGCCAGGAAAAGCTGCGCAGCAGGCGCACGAGCGGGGTGGAGACGAATGGCGAGGGCATGCAGGCGATGGGGTTCACCCACCGCATTGTCTGGCAGCGGCCCGCAGCGGGGCTTGTGCGGGCGTTTGCGGGCGTTCGCGGGCGGCGCGCCGGATGGTCGTGGGCGACTACTCCAGCCGCCGCAGCGCGTCGATGAGCTGCGCGACGTTGGAAACCCCCAGCTTGTCGTAGGCGGCCCTCAGCTGGTTGCGCACGGTGGCGGGCGAGCGCCCGAGCCGGGCAGCCACCTCCTTGTAGCTGTTGCCCTGGGCGGTCAGCTCCGCCACGCGCAGCTCGCTCGGCGTCAGCCCGTCCGCCGCGCAGCGCGGCCGGCATCTGAGGAACAACAGGCCATGCCGTGCATGGTGGCGGATCACCACCGTGCGGCCCGCATGGCAGGCCTGCCCGCGCAGGAAGACGTCGAGCGCCGCCGTGGGCACCACCTGGCCCGGCCAGCCAGGCCATTCGGTGCGGAGCATGGCCTTGAAGGGCTCGTCGGCGTGGTAGATCACGCCGCGCAGGTCGGCAATCGCCGTGCCGCAGGGCGGCGGCCCCGCCGGGTGCACCTCGCGCAGATGCATGCGCCGGTTGATGGCCAGCGCCTGCATCACGTGGGGCGCGATCTGGTGCACGAACGCCGTCTCGTGCGCCTGCGCCTCGGCCTCGGGGTCGGCGCGGAACAGGGATATCCAGTGCACGAATCTCCGATCCGTGTCGTTGTCGGCCGTGATGAAGTTGTTGTTCAACCCCCAGCGCTTCATATGGTCTCCCAACCGGCGATGCTCGCCATGACGGGGCCAGGTGGGTGCATGGACGCGAACCGTGCCCCGGCGCCGATCCATCAGGCTGGCCGCCGCCGTGTCCAGGTGCTTGACCTGCTCGTACTCGGCCATCATGTCGGTGCCCTGCTCGAACAAGTGCAGCGTATGGATGTCGATGCCCGCCGCAGTGGTCCGTGCCGTGCCCCACATCGCCGAGTCGAACGGCAGCACGGTCTGCAGCAGCCGCAGCGCGTCGTCCTGGAACGCGTCGATGGCATGTTCGTGCGCCATGGCGTATAGGCGCAGCAGGAGGTCGCTCGGGTCTTGGGGCGTGCTGGAGGGCATGGCTTGACGAGCAGCAGTGGGCTGGTTGCGGTCGTGCGGTCGGCACGTGCGGCGGCGGCCGTGACGCGTGGTCGCGCCAGCCCGCATGGTGCATCTGCATCATGGCTCGAATGGTCTTGGCAAGGAACACTCGTGTCGTGGACAGCCGGGTGTGTGTGGCCCGAGCGCCACGCCCGTCCTCTTCGCAAGCCTCTCATCCCAGGACCCACCATGACGTTCCCTGTTGCTTCTCCTTGTTCCGCTTCTCGCCTTGCCCCGGTCCGCCTCGGTCTCATGGGCGCAGCCATGGGCCTTTTGGCCGCCTGCGGCGGGGGCGGCTCCTCGGAGGATTCCCCTCCTGCTGCGTCCACCACCTACATCAGCTTTGCCGGCAGCAGCAACGGCGAGTCCGTGGTCGACGCGTACAACAAGCTGGCCAAGTTCAGGGCAGGGACGCGCGGCATGGAGGTGGCGGGCGTTCCGTCGGACATCACCATCGACAACGACAACAATCTGCTGAAGACCGGCTACCAGGCGATCGGCAAGGTCCAGCTGGTTGCGGGCACCGGCGGCACCACCATCGCTGGATTGGTGGCCAAGGATGAAACCATGCTGGCCATCGAGGCGGCGGGTTCCGGGGCCGTGACGCTGGGCAAGAGCGACGTGCGATTCGCACCCCCTGGCTCCGGCTCCGGCTCCGGCTCCGGTTCCGGTTCCGGTTCCGGCTCGGGTTCGGGCTCTGGCTCTGGCTCTGGCTCTGGCTCTGGCTCTGGCAGTCTGGCGGCCTGCAGCCAACTGAAGTACCCGGGAGATACCTCGGATCCGCAGGTCTATAGCTACGACAGAATCGCGCAGTTCGATATCTGCGCCTACAAGGCCACGGGCGACAGCAAATATCTCACCGACGGCAACCGGCAGTGCAGCGTGCTGGACGGGCTGCTGCGCGCCACGTCCAGCACATTCAAGCCGCTCTTTTGCAATGGCGCCTCGTTGAAGATGTGATGCGTGCCCCCCCAAAGGAGTGCGCCAGCGTTCGGGCGATGAACCGTTTCACGGCCCGGCCGGTGGCGCTTCACCCCGACGTTGCCAAACCGTTCATGCGCAACCGCAACACCCGGTCGGCCAGCGCCGCGGCGGCCTGCGAATGCGTCACCAGCACCAGCGCCGTGCCATTTTCGCGGGTCTGTGCCTGAAGCAGTTCCATCACCCGCGAGGCCGTGCCAGGGTCCAGGTTGCCGGTGGGCTCGTCGGCCAGCAGCAGGGCGGGGCGGTGCACCAGGGCGCGGGCGATGGCCACGCGCTGCAGCTGGCCGCCGCTCAGCTGCTGGGGCAGGCGCGACCCCAGCCCCTGCAGGCCGACGGCGGCCAGCATCCGGTCGACGCGGGCGGGGTCTTGCCGGCCCAGCAGCATGAGCGGCAGGGCCACGTTCTGCGCCACGTCCAGGTGCGGCAGCACATGGAAGGCCTGGAACACGAAGCCCACCTGCCGCCGCCGCCAGAGTGCCCTCTGGGTGTCGTCCAGCGTGCCCAGGTCGATGTCGCCCTGCAGGATGCGGCCCTCGTCCCAGGTGTCCAGCCCCGCCAGGCAGTTGAGCAGCGTGGACTTGCCCACGCCCGAGTCGCCCACGATGGCGATGAATTCGCCGCGCTGCACCTGCAGGTCGACACCGCGGAAGACGGCCTCCTCGCCATAGTGCTTGCCCAGGCCGGTCACGGTGAGCACCGGGCCGGTTGCGGCATCGCTCGCCGGAGTGGGGGGCGCGGCGGCGTTCATGGCGCGGGCCTCTCGGCCAGCAGCGCCTGCACGCGGCGCACCAGCGTGCCGGTGGCGTCCGCCGCGTCACAGGCGATGACCTGGCGCTGGGGCATGCCGCGCAGCCAGGTGATCTGGCGCTTGGCCAGCTGCCGCGTGGCCGCCACGCCGCGTTCGCGCAGGTCGGCGGCGGGCCACTGGCCGGTAGCGGCTTCGAAGTCCAGCGCCTCCCAGGCCTGGCGGTAGCCCACGCAGCGCATCGAGGGCAGGTCCGGGTGCAGGTCGCCACGGGCGCGCAGGCGACGCACTTCGTCGACGAAGCCGGCCTGCAGCATGGCGTCGAAGCGCTGGGCGATGCGCCCATGCAGCCAAGCGCGGTCTTGCGGTTCCAGAGAAAAAAGGGCGATGGCGCCCGGTGCGCCTGGGCTTGATGCTATCTTTTTGGAAGTGTGGAAGTGGGAGAGCGGCTGGCCCGAGACATGCCACACCTCCAGCGCCCGCTGGATGCGCTGACTGTCGGCTGGCGCCAGGCGCGCGGCCGTGACGGGGTCGACGCGGGCCAGTTCGGCATGCATGCCGGGCCAGCCGATGGCGGCGGCCTGGGCCTCCAGCCGGGCGCGCACGGCGGGGTCGGCGGGCGGCATGTCGTCGATGCCGCCTTCCAGCGCCTTCAGGTACAGCATGGTGCCGCCCACCAGCAGCGGCAGCGCGCCGCGTGCGCGGATCTCGCCCATGAGGCGCTGCGCGTCGGCCACGAATTCGGCCGCGCTGTAGGCCTGCAGGGGGTCGCGGATGTCGATCAGGTGGTGCGGCACGCGGGCCAACTCGTCGGCGCTGGGCTTGGCGGTGCCGATGTCCATGCCGCGATAGACCAGCGCCGAATCGACGCTGATGATTTCCACCGGCAGCGCGGGCGCCAGCGCCTGGGCGATGGCGAGCGCGCCGGCGGTCTTGCCCGAGGCGGTGGGGCCGGCCAGGGCGATGGCGGCGGGCCAGGCGTCAGCGCGAGGCATGCAGGCCTCCGGCGAAGCGCGGCACCAGCGTCCACGCGATGGCGGCCAGCAGCGCCGCCCAGAAAGCGACGCCCTGCACCAGCGGCAGGGCGGTGCCGGCCGGCTGCGCACCCAGCCAGGCCCCGCTGCCGAAGGCCGCCAGCATCATCATGAAACCGTTGAGCGCCGAGGCCACGCCCGCGGCCTGCGGAAACGGGCCGACCGCGCCGCTCTGGCCGCAGGGCTGGTGGATGCCGTGGCCCAGCATGAAGAGATAGAAGGGCAGCAGCAGCGCCCAGGGCGAGGGCCAGCCCGCCAGCGAGCAAGCCACCAGCCCGCAGCCCCCGGCCGCGCTGAGCGCCCCCGCCAGCGCCACGGTGCGTACCAGCCCCAGCCGCGCCAGCAGCCGCCGGCACAGCAGCGTGCCCAGCAGGTAGGCCAGCGCCGTGGAGAGCAGCGCCATGCCGTAGGCCGTGCGGGACAGGCCCAGCACGTCGATGAAGGCGAAGGACGATGCGGCCAGGAAGGTGAACAGCCCGCCGTAGCTGGCGGTGGTCAGCAGCGAAAACGCCCAGAACGCGGGCGTGCCCAGCACGTGCGCCCAGGTGCGCACCAGCGTGGCGGGGTGCAGGGCGCGCGGGTTGCGCTGCGCCAGCGTCTCGGGCAGGCGCAGCGCGACCAGGGTGAGCGTGGCGATGGCATAGGCGGTGAGCACCAGCAGCGCGGCGCGCCAGCCCAGCGCATCGGCCAGCAGCCCGCCCAGCGGGGCGCACAGGCAGGCGATCAGGCCCAGCCCGGTCAGCGCCTTGGACATGGCGCGGGCGCCGGCCAGCGGCGTGTATAGGTCGCGCACGATGGCGCGGGCGCACATCACCACCGCGCCCATCGCCGCGCCCTGGGCCGTGCGCCACACCACCAGCAAGTCCATGGACGGCGCGAGCGCGCTGCCCACCGAGGCGGCGGTGTAGGCCGCCAGGCCGACGAGCAGGATGGGGCGGCGGCCGAAGCGGTCGGAGAGCGGCCCCCACGCGAGCTGCGAGACGCCGAAGGCCAGCAGCAGCGCGCTCAGGGTGAGATGGGCGGAGGCGACGCTGGCGCCCAGGCTGCGCGTGAGCGCGGGCAGGGCGGGCAGGTAGAGATCGGTGGTGACGGGCTGAATGCTCAGCAGCAGGGCCAGCACGACCACGGCAAGGCCGGGTGACAGGGCCGTGCTCGGCAAGGGCTCCGACCCGGGGGCGGCGGAGGATGCGGACATGGTGCGGGCGAGGGTACCAGAGACGGCCGCCCTGGCGCGCCGCGCGCCCTGCGCCGACCGGCGCTGGTGCCCGTCCTGCCGCTGCCTGCCGGCCTGGGTTCAGGTCACGGGCAGGCCGCCAGCGGGCCGGTCAGATACGCTGCGCCGGCACCGCCGACGCCTGCTGCGCGCCGCTGCCCGGCGGGCCCAGCTTGAACAGGTCGGCCAGCGCCTCGCGGTACTGGTCCTGCCCCAGGTCGTTGGTGTTGTGGTGCGTGCCGCCTTCCACGACGACGAAGCGCTTGGGCTCCTGCGCCGCCTCGTAGAGCTTGCGGCCGAGCGACGGCAGGATGAGCCGGTCGTCGCTGCCGTGCACGACCAGCAGCGGCGAGCCGATGTGGGCCACCTTCTGCGCCGACTCGAAGCGCTGAGTGATGAGGCCGGAGATCGGCAGCCAGCCCCACTTGAAGGTGCTGACCACTTCGGCGATGTTGGTGAAGGTGCCTTCGACGATGGTGCCTTTCTCGTCCGGCACCTGCGCGGCCAGGTCGATGGCGATGGCGCCGCCCAGGGAGTGGCCGAAGATGTAGCGGTCGCTGCGCGGCGCCTTGCCAGCCAGCCAGCGCCAGGCGGTGTGGGCGTCTTCCAGCGCGGTGGCTTCGGAGGGCAGGCCCGCGCTGCTGCGCCCGAAGCCCCGATAGTCCACCGCCAGCACCGAGAAACCCATCTCCTGCATGCGGCGGATGCGCGGCGCCGAGCCGGTCACGTTCCAGCGGGCGCCGTGCAGGTACAGCAGCACCGGCGCGTCGGCCTGGCCGGCCGGCATCCAGAGGCCGTGCAGCTTCTCGGCGCGCGAGGTGACGGTGGACTGGAAGTCGATCCACACGTCCTGCATGCCGTCGGTCATCTGCATGCCGCCCCAGGCCCGGTCGCTGGGCTGGAAGATCCATTCGCGCTGCTTGGCGTCGAGCGTGGCGCAGCCCGCCGTGACAGCCATGGCCAGGGCGAGGCAGGAGAAGACGGACCAGCGTTTCATCATGGATCGGACTGAGTGGCGAAGCAGTGGAAAGTTCAGCTAACGGACGGTGCCCCCGCACGGATGACAGCCGTGGAGCGAAGGGGGGGCCGCGGCGTGGAAAGCGCCGAAGGCGCGGCCGGAAAGGCCGAGCAAGTTTCGTGCATGGTTACCATCGGCACCATGGGGGTTCCACTGCGTACCCCACTGTCTGGTTCTGGCCTTTTCGGGCTGCAGCGCTCCATGCGATTGGGCTTTGCGCTATCGAAAGGGTAGCAATATCTGGAGTTGATGCTTTGACCGATCCCAAGATCCCCCTGCTCGTCATCCACACCCTGGCGCCGGGCCACCAGGCACAGATCGCCGAACGCTACGACCTGCACTACGCCCCGACCGCGTCGGACCGCACGGCGGCCATCGCCACACAGGGCGAGCGGTTCCGTGCTGTGCTGACCATCGGCTCGACGGGCCTGACGGCGCAGGAAATGGTGGCCATGCCGTCGCTGGAGCTGGTCTGCGCGCTCGGCGCGGGCTATGAAAACATCGACGTGGAGGCCGCCCGTGCGCGCGGCATCACCGTGGCGACGGGCGCCGGCACCAACGACGAATGCGTCGCCGACCATGCCTTCGGGCTGCTGCTGGGCGTCGTGCGCGGCCTGCGCCCGCTGGACCGGCTGGTGCGCGAAGGCGTCTGGCGCACGGCCATCCCGCTGCCGCCCAACGTGTCGGGCAAGCGCCTGGGCATCTTCGGGCTGGGGGCCATCGGGCAGAAGATCGCACGGCGCGCCGCCGCGTTCGACATGCCGGTGGGCTATCACAACCGCCAGCCGCGCCAGGGCGTGGACCACCGTTATTTCGACAGCCTGGAGGCCCTGGCCAAATGGTGCGACGTGCTCGTCTGCGCCACGCCCGGCGGCCCCGCCACCCGCCACCGCATCGGCGCCGACGTGCTGGATGCGCTGGGCCCGCAGGGCTATCTCGTCAACATCTCGCGCGGCAGCGTGGTCGACACCGACGCCCTGGCGGCCGCCCTGCGCGAGCACCGCATCGCTGGCGCGGGCCTCGATGTCTATGAAAGCGAGCCGGCGCCGCCCGAGTCGCTGATCGCGCTGGACAACGTGCTGCTGACCCCGCACGTGGCCGGCTGGTCGCCCGAGGCAGTGCAAAGCAGCATCGATCAGTTCCTGGCGAATGCCGAAGGGCACTTTTCCGGCCGGGGCGTGGTCGCGCCTGCCTGAGGGCGACCGCGCCTCGCCGGCCGACCCGCCTACGCGGGGGTGGCCGGATCGGTTCAGGGCCGGGCGTAGCCCCGGCAGGCGCCCGCGTTCGGCAGGCCCTTGCATTCGCGCAGCAGGCGCCGGTCCCGCTGGGCCGGGGTCTCGCCCGAATGGTTCTGTGAGTCCTTCACGCGCAGGCCAGCTCGTTTGTGCGGCTTGGGCGCCTTGGCGGATGCCACCCTGGCCGTCTTGTCGGCGGCGGCGGCCTGGGACGGCGCGGCTGCCAGCATCCCGGCGAGCGCCCAAGGCAGGGCCAGCGAGGTGATGGCATGGCGCAGGAACGGACGGCTGCGCCGCTGGCGCACCGCTGATGTTGGTGAAACGTGGGCTCGAATCATGAAGCAATCTCCCTGGCCGCAATATAAGCCGGGTGCGCGGGTTTCGGCCGCAAAGGCAAGGCGGGTTGACGTTCCGCTACAGTGCCTGCGTTCCGTTTTCATTCCACTCGTTCATTAGTCCAGCCCATGCGCGCCACCCTCGCCACCCTGCAGGAATCCCGTATCCGTGAAGTCGCCAACGCCGGCATGGGCCGTGGCGACGTGCTGCCTTTCTGGTTCGGCGAAAGCGACGAGCCCACGCCCCAGGTCATCCGCGATGCGGCGGTGGCCTCCCTGCAACGCGGCGAGACCTTCTATTCCCACAACCTGGGCCTGCCGGACCTGCGCGAGCAGGTCGCGGCCTATGCCAGCCGGCTGCACGGCGCGGTGGGCATGGACCGCATCGCCATCACCTCGGGTGGCGTGAACGCGCTCATGCTGGCGATGCAGGCATTGCTGGATGCTGGCGACGAGGTCGTCGCGGTCACGCCGGTCTGGCCCAACCTGACGGCCCAGCCCGTGGTGCTGGGCGCACGCCTGCGCTGCGTGCCGCTCAGCCCGCAGCCGGACGGCGCCTGGGCGCTGGACATGGCCGCGCTGCTGGCCGCCATCACCCCCGCCACGCGCCTGCTGGTGCTGAATGCGCCCAACAACCCCACCGGCTGGACGCTGTCGGCCCAGGAGCAGTGCACCATCCTGGCGCACTGCCGCGCCACCGGCACCTGGATCCTGGCCGACGAGGTGTACGAACGCCTGTATTACGAGCCGACACCCAACGCCTGCGCTCCCAGCTTCCTCGACATCGCGCAGCCGGACGACCGGCTGGTGGTGGTGCAGAGCTTTTCCAAGAGCTTTCTCATGACGGGCTGGCGCCTGGGCTGGCTGGTGATGCCGCCGGCGCTGACGCCCCACATGGGCAAGCTGGTGGAGTTCAATACCTCCTGTGTGAGCGTCTTCACCCAGCGGGCCGGCCTGGCGGCGCTGGCGCACGAGGCCGACATCACGCCCCGGGTGGTGGCGCACATGCGCGCCTGCCGCGACACGCTGGTGCCGCTCCTGCAGGCGCTGCCCGGGGTCTCCGTCGCGCCGGCCAAGGGCGGCATGTACGCGTTCTTCCGGCTGGAGGGTCAGCCCGACTCGCTGGCGCTGGCCAAGCGCCTGGTGGCCGAGGCGGGCCTGGGCCTGGCGCCGGGCGTGGCGTTCGCCGACGAAGCCGAAGGCTGGCTGCGCTGGTGCTTCGCCTCCCAGGACACGGGCCGGCTGGCGGAGGGGGTGGGGCGGCTGAAAAAGTGGCTCGGGTTATAATCGGCCGGTTTTGCATGGTGCAAGACGCACGCCGGTGGCCGTTCCAGCCGCCAGCGCAAGTAAACCGGGGGCGCCAGCCGCCGCTCCGATCCGCCCTTGCAGGGTGCGACTCTGGCGGCCCGCCTCCATACAAAGGAAATCCAATGATCGCATCCTCCATCAAGGCCGAAGTCGTCAAGGCCAACGCCCGCGCCGCCAACGACACCGGCAGCCCAGAAGTGCAAGTCGCACTGCTGACCGCCCGTATCAACGAGCTGACCCCCCACTTCAAGCAACACGCCAAGGACCACCACGGTCGCCGCGGCCTGCTGCGCATGGTGAGCCGCCGCCGCAAGCTGCTGGACTACCTGAAGGCCAAGGATGCTGACCGCTACACGGCGCTGATCGCCAAGCTGGGTCTGCGCAAGTAAGCGCATTCGCATGCCGAAACGCCTGGGTTAGCACGCTAGCTCAGGCGTTTTTTACTTCGGAGTCTCCATAAGCAGAGCGAAGCTGTGTCATTCCAATGGTCCTGGGTTCGGTGCCCGGGCCCCAGGCCCACTGGAATGGCATCGTGTTCTGACTTGGGTCTCCGGCCCTTGCTGGCTCTGGGCAGCCAGCTATCAAAACCGAAGCATAGGAAATACGCATGACCATCTTCAACAAAGTCACCAAGTCCTTCCAGTGGGGCGACAAGACCGTCGTCATGGAAACGGGCGAAATCGCCCGCCAGGCCAACGGCGCCGTGCTGGTAGAGATCGACGGCACCGTCATCCTCGCCACCGTGGCGGCCTCCAAATCGGCCAAGCCCGGCCAGGACTTCTTCCCGCTGACCGTCGACTACATCGAGAAGACCTACGCCGCTGGCAAGATCCCCGGCAGCTTCTTCAAGCGCGAAGCCAAGCCCAGCGAACACGAAACGCTGACCAGCCGCCTGATCGACCGTCCGATCCGCCCGCTGTTCCCCGAAGGCTTTCTGAACGAAGTGCACGTGGTGATCCACACCGTGTCGCTCAACCCTGAAGTCGATGCCGACATCGCCGCCATGATCGGCGTGAGCGCTGCGCTGGCCATCTCCGGCATCCCGTTCGCCGGCCCCATCGGCGCCGCGCGCGTGGGCTACATCAACGGCGAGTACGTGTTGAACCCGGGCCAGACCGCCCGCAAGAATTCGCAGATGGACTTGGTCGTCGCCGGCACCGAAGCCGCCGTGCTGATGGTCGAATCCGAAGCCCAGCAACTCAGCGAAGAAATCATGCTGGGCGGCGTGGTGTTCGGCCACGAGCAGGCCAACATCGCCATCAACGCCATCCATGAGCTGGTGCGCGACGCCGGCAAGCCCGTGTGGGACTGGCAGGCGCCCGCCGAAGACGAAGCCTTCGTCGCCAAGGTCAAGGGCCTGGCTGAAGACAAGCTGCGCGCCGTCTACCAGATCCGCAGCAAGCAGGCCCGCACGCAGGCCCTGCGCGAAGCCAATGCCAGCGTGATGGCGTCGCTGAAGGAAAGCGGCGAGCCGTTCGATGCCGGCAAGGTGGGTGACCTGCTGTTCGCCATCGAATCGAAGATCGTGCGCAGCCAGATCCTGGCCGGCGAGCCCCGCATCGACGGCCGCGACACGCGCACCGTGCGCCCCATCGAGATCCGCAACTCCGTGCTGCCCCGCACGCACGGCTCGGCCCTGTTCACGCGTGGCGAAACCCAGGCCCTGGTGATCTCCACGCTGGGCACCGAGCGCGACGCGCAGCGCATCGACGCGCTGGCCGGCGAGTTCGAAGACCGCTTCATGTTCCACTACAACATGCCTCCCTTCGCCACCGGCGAAGTGGGCCGCATGGGCTCCACCAAGCGCCGCGAGATCGGCCACGGCCGCCTGGCCAAGCGCGCGCTCGTCGCCGTGCTGCCGACGAAGGAAGAATTCCCCTACACCATCCGCGTGGTGTCGGAGATCACCGAATCGAACGGTTCCTCGTCGATGGCTTCGGTCTGCGGCGGCTGCCTGTCGATGATGGACGCCGGCGTGCCGATGAAGGCCCATGTGGCCGGCATTGCCATGGGCCTGATCAAGGAAGACAACCGTTTCGCCGTGCTGACCGACATCCTGGGCGATGAGGATCACCTGGGCGACATGGACTTCAAGGTGGCCGGCACGACCGCCGGCATCACCGCCCTGCAGATGGACATCAAGATCCAGGGCATCACCAAGGAGATCATGCAGGTCGCACTGGCCCAGGCCAAGGAAGCGCGCATGCACATCCTGGGCAAGATGCAGGAAGCCATGGGCGAAGCCAAGACCGAGGTGTCCGATTTCGCGCCCAAGCTCTACACGATGAAGATCAACCCCGAGAAGATCCGCGACGTGATCGGCAAGGGCGGCTCCGTGATCCGTGCGCTGACCGAAGAGACCGGCTGCCAGATCAACATCGACGAAGACGGCACGATCACCATCGCCGCCACCGACAACGCCAAGGCCGACGAAGCCAAGCGCCGCATCGAGCAGATCACGGCCGAAGTCGAGATCGGCAAGATCTACGAAGGCCCGATCGTCAAGATTCTGGACTTCGGTGCGCTGATCAACCTGCTGCCCGGCAAGGACGGCCTGCTGCACATCAGCCAGATCGCCCATGAGCGCGTGGAAAAGGTCACCGACTACCTGACCGAAGGCCAGATCGTCAAGGTGAAGGTGCTGGAGACGGACGAGAAGGGCCGCGTCAAGCTGTCCATGAAGGCCCTGCTGGACCGCCCCGCGGGCGACCAGGGTGGCCGTCCGGAGCGCGCCGAGCGCCAGGACCGGGGCGAGCGCCGTGATGGCGGCCGCGCCGAGGCGCAGCAGCAACACGCCGCGCCCAGCGCCGACGGCGGCCAGTTCAACGGCTGATTGCTACTGAAACGATAGCTGCCGGCGCTTGTGCGACAAGCGCCGGAGCTGTTTTTCGATCCCATACAAGGTCACAAGGTCATCCCGATGAACCGAGTCATGCGCGCCGTGGAAATCACGGCGTTCGGCCCGCCTGAAGGGCTGAAACTGGGCGAGCGGCCCGTGCCCACGCCGGGTCCGGGCGAGCTGCTGATCCGCGTGGCGGCCAGTGGCATCAACCGCCCCGACGTGCTGCAGCGCAAGGGCCACTACGCACCGCCGCCGGGCAGTTCGGACCTTCCCGGTCTGGAAGTGGCCGGCGTGGTCGAGGGCGGCGAAGCCGAGACGCTCGCGCAAGCCGGCCTGCGCATCGGCGACCGCGTCTGCGCCTTGCTGGCGGGCGGTGGCTATGCCGAGTGGTGCGTGGCGCCGGTCGAGCAATGCCTGCCGGTGCCGGCCAACCTGAGCGACGTGGAGGCGGCCTCGCTGCCCGAAACGTTCTTCACGGTGTGGAGCAACGTCTTCGACCGCGGCCGCCTGCAGGCGGGCGAGGTGCTGCTCGTGCAGGGCGGCAGCAGCGGCATCGGCGTGACGGCCATCCAGCTGGCCCGCGCACGCGGCGCCACGGTGGTGGTGACGGCGGGCAGCGACGACAAGTGCGCCGCCTGCCTGGCGCTGGGCGCCCACCATGCCGTCAACTACAAGACGCACGACTTCGTCGCCGAAGTCCAGCGCATCACGCAAGGCCGCGGCGTCGACGTGATCCTGGACATGGTGGCGGGCGACTACGTCAGCCGCGAGGTGGAATGCCTGGCCGAGGACGGCCGCCTGGTCATCATCGCGGTGCAGGGCGGGGTGAAGGCCGAGTTCAACGCCAGCCTGGTGCTGCGCAAGCGGCTCACGGTGACCGGATCGACGCTGCGGCCCCGCTCGGTGGAGTTCAAGGGCGCGATCGCCCGCGCGCTGCGCAAGGACGTCTGGCCGCTGCTCGAATCCGGTGCCGTGCGCCCCGTGATCCACAGCACGCTGGACGCCGGCGACGCCGCGCAGGCCCATGCCCTGATGGAATCGAATCAACACATCGGCAAGATTGTCTTGACGTGGACCGCATGAAAAAGAAACTCATCGCCGGCAACTGGAAGATGAACGGCGGCCTGGCCGCCAACGAAGCGCTGCTCAAGGCGCTGCAGGATGGGCTGGCCTCGCCGCCCACCTGCGACGTGGCCGTGGCGGTTCCGGCCGCCTACCTGGCGCAGGTGCAGGCATTGGTTACGGGCTCCGGCATCGCCCTGGCGGCGCAGGACGTGTCGCAGCACGAGTCGGGCGCCTTCACGGGTGAAGTCTCGGCAGCCATGCTGCGCGATTTCGGCGTGCGCTACGCGCTTGTCGGCCATTCCGAGCGCCGCCAGTACCACGGCGAAACCGACGCCGTCGTGGCCGCGAAGGCGCAGCGCGCCCTGGCGGCGGGCATCACGCCCATCGTGTGCGTGGGCGAGACGCTGGCCGAGCGCGAAGCAGGGCAGACCGAGGTGGTCGTCAAACGCCAGCTGGCTGCCGTGATCCACGTCAACGGCCACTGCATCAGCGAGATCGTGGTCGCGTACGAGCCCGTCTGGGCCATCGGCACCGGCCGCACGGCCACGCCGGCGCAGGCCCAGGAAGTGCACGCCGTGCTGCGCGCGCAACTGGCCGCCGCGACCGACAAGGCCGACCGCATCCCGCTGCTCTACGGCGGCAGCATGAACGCGGCCAATGCCGCTCAGCTGTTGTCTGAAAACGACATCGACGGCGGGCTGGTGGGCGGAGCCTCGCTCAAGGCCCCCGATTTTCTGCAAATCATTGCCGCAGCGCGCTGAAGATCTGCGCCGGCTGCTATCAAAACAGGAGTACTGAAGAATGAATGTATTGGTCAACGTCATCCTCGCCATCCAGATGCTCACCGCGCTGGGCATGATCGGGCTCATCCTGATCCAGCACGGCAAGGGCGCCGACATGGGCGCGGCCTTCGGCAGCGGCGGCTCGGGCAGCCTGTTCGGCGCCAGCGGCAGCGCCAACTTCCTGTCGCGCACCACCTCGGTGCTGGCGGCGGTGTTCTTCGTCGCCACGCTGGCACTGGCCTACTTCAGCAACGCCCGCCCGGCGACCACCGGCAGCGTGCTGGAAGGCGGCCCGGCCGCAGCCGTGCCGGCGGGTGCGCGCCCGGTGGCGTCAGCGCCTGTCGCAGTGCCTGCCGTGCCAGCGACGCCGGCATCCGGCGCGGGCCAGATTCCGACCAAATAATCTGCTTTCCGTGACCTCGTGTGAGCGAGGTAAGGGAATTTCCGGAGTAGAATCACGGATTGCCTGGACAAGCCAAAACCTCAAAGGTTCCTCATGCCATCCAGGTACATAAATCAGCCGTCGTGGTGAAATTGGTAGACACGCTATCTTGAGGGGGTAGTGGCGAAAGCTGTGCGAGTTCGAGTCTCGCCGACGGCACCAATCAAAAGGCCCCCTCACATGCTCTGCAACGGAGCGTGTGTGGGGAGTCCTCAGCGATGAGCAAATCCTCCAGATGAACCTCGATCAGTACCTCCCCGTTCTTCTGTTCATTTTGGTCGGCATCGGCGTGGGCGCCGTCCCGCTGATCCTGGGCTATGTCCTCGGCCCCAATCGCCCCGACGCGGCGAAAAACTCCCCCTACGAATGCGGCTTCGAAGCCTTCGAAGACGCCCGCATGAAGTTCGACGTCCGGTACTACCTCGTCGCCATCCTCTTCATTCTTTTCGATCTGGAAATCGCATTCCTCTTCCCATGGGCGGTTGCCCTGCACGATGTGGGTTTGACGGGATTCATCGCCGTGGTGATCTTTCTGGCCATCCTGGTCGTGGGCTTCGCCTACGAGTGGAAAAAGGGTGCGCTGGATTGGGAATGAACGGCCAGAACAAAGGACGACACGATGATTGAAGGCGTGATGAAGGAAGGCTTCATCACCACGAGCTACGACTCGGTGGTGAACTGGGCCAAGACCGGCTCGCTGTGGCCCATGACCTTTGGTCTGGCCTGCTGCGCGGTCGAGATGATGCACGCGGCCGCTGCGCGCTACGACATCGGCCGCTTCGGCGCCGAGGTGTTCCGCGCCAGCCCCCGCCAGTCCGACCTGATGATCGTGGCCGGCACCCTGTGCAACAAGATGGCGCCGGCGCTGCGCAAGGTGTACGACCAGATGTCCGAGCCCCGCTGGGTGCTCTCCATGGGCTCCTGCGCCAACGGCGGCGGCTACTACCACTACAGCTATTCGGTGGTGCGCGGCTGCGACCGCATCGTGCCGGTCGACGTCTACGTGCCGGGCTGCCCGCCCACGGCCGAAGCGCTGATCTACGGGATCATCCAGCTGCAGCAGAAGATCCGCCGCACCAATACCATCGCGCGCGTCTGAAGGCCCGAACATGACTGCTATTGCCATTCGCCCCGACGTGCTGCGGGATGTGATCGCTGGCGCCCTGGGCGACAAGCTGCGTTCGATCACGGTGCAACTGGAAGAGGTCACCGTGGTGGTCTCTGCCGCCGACTACTTGGCTGCCATGCAGATCCTGCGCGATGCGCCGGGCTGCCAGTTCGAGCAGCTGGTCGATCTGTGCGGCGTGGACTATTCCGCCTACCGCGACGTCGGTGTGGAGGGTGCCCGCTACGGCGTGGTCTCCCACCTGCTGTCGGTGAGCCTGAACCAGCGCGTTCGCGTCAAGGTGTTCTGCCCGGACGACGACCTGCCCGTGGTCGCTTCGGTGTCCGAGCTGTGGAACTCCGCCAACTGGTACGAGCGCGAAGCGTTCGACCTGTACGGCATCGTGTTCGACGGCCACAACGACCTGCGCCGCATCCTGACCGACTATGGTTTCATCGGCCACCCGTTCCGCAAGGACTTCCCGCTGACCGGCCATGTCGAGATGCGCTACGACGCCGACCAGCGCCGGGTGATCTACGAGCCCGTGACCATCGAGCCGCGCGAGGTAACGCCCCGCATCATCCGCGAAGACAATTACGGAGGCCTGCATTGAGGCGTTCCGGCGCTCAGTGATCCACCATGGCTGAAATCAAGAACTACTCCCTGAACTTCGGGCCCCAGCACCCGGCCGCCCACGGCGTGCTGCGCCTGGTGCTCGAGCTGGACGGCGAAGTCGTCCAGCGCGCCGACCCGCATATCGGCCTGCTGCACCGCGCCACCGAGAAGCTGGCCGAGCACAAGACCTTCATCCAGTCGCTGCCCTACATGGACCGGCTGGACTACGTGTCGATGATGTGCAACGAGCACGCCTATTGCCTCGCCATCGAGAAGCTGCTGGGCCTCGACGTGCCGCTGCGCGCGCAGTACATCCGCGTGATGTTCTCCGAGATCACCCGTCTGCTGAACCACCTGATGTGGCTCGGTTCGCACGGCAACGATTGCGGCAGCTCCACCATCCTGATCTATACCTTCCGCGAGCGCGAGGACCTGTTCGACATCTACGAAGCGGTGTCGGGCGCGCGTATGCATGCGGCGTATTTCCGTCCGGGCGGCGTCTACCGCGACCTGCCCGACTCGATGCCGCAGTACAAGGTCAACAAGATCCGCAATGCGAAGGCCATCGACGCGCTGAACCAGAACCGCCAGGGTTCGATGCTCGACTTCATCGACGACTTCACCAAGCGCTTCCCCAAGTGCGTGGACGAGTACGAAACCCTGCTGACCGACAACCGCATCTGGAAGCAGCGCACCGTCGGCATTGGCGTGGTGACGCCCGAGCGCGCGCTCAACCTGGGCATGACCGGCCCGATGCTGCGCGGCTCGGGCATCGCCTGGGACCTGCGCAAGAAGCAGCCCTACGACGCCTACGACCGCGTCGATTTCGACGTGCCGGTGGGCAAGACGGGCGACTGCTACGACCGCTACCTGGTGCGCGTGCAGGAAATGCGCGAGTCCAACCGCATCATCAAGCAGTGCGTGGACTGGCTGCGTGCCAACCCCGGCCCGGTCATCACGGACAACCACAAGGTGGCGCCGCCGTCGCGTGAGTCCATGAAGTCCAACATGGAAGAGCTGATCCACCACTTCAAGCTCTTCACCGAAGGCTTCCGCGTGCCCGAGGGCGAGGCCTATGCCGCCGTCGAGCATCCCAAGGGCGAGTTCGGCATCTACCTCGTGAGCGATGGCGCCAACAAGCCCTACCGTCTGAAGATCCGTGCCCCGGGGTTCGCCCACCTGGCGACCCTCGACGAAATGGCGCGGGGCCACATGATTGCCGACGCGGTGGCCATCATCGGCACCATGGATATCGTGTTCGGGGAGATTGATCGATGATTACCGAAGCGACCAAGGCGCGTTTCGCGCGCGAAGTGGCGAAGTACCCGCCCGAGCAGAAGCAGTCGGCCGTGATGGCGTGCCTCTCCATCGTCCAGCAGGAGCAGGGCTGGGTGAGCACCGAGAGCGAAGCCGTCATCGCCGAATACCTGGGCATGCCGCAGATCGCCGTGCACGAAGTCACGACGTTCTACAACATGTACAACCAGCAGCCGACGGGCAAGTTCAAGCTGAACGTCTGCACCAACCTGCCGTGCCAGCTGCGCGACGGCCAGAAGGCGCTGCACCACCTGGAAAAGAAGCTCGGCATCGCCATGGGCGAGACTACGCCGGACGGCCTCTTCACCTTGCAGCAGTCCGAGTGCCTGGGCGCCTGCGCCGATTCCCCCGTCATGCTGGTCAACGACCGCACGATGTGCAGCTTCATGGACAACGACAAGCTCGACCAGCTGGTGGACGGGCTCCGGCAGGCCGAAGGCGCCGCGCCCGGCCGTGTGGAGGAGCGCGCATGACCACCGCCGCACAAATCCTCTCGCAGTTCCAGGCCACGGGCGTCCAGACCTGCTTCCACGACCGCCACATCGAGCCGCAGATCTATGCGGGCCTGGACGGCACGAACTGGAGCATCAAGGACTACGAGGCCCGCGGCGGCTACCAGGCCCTGCGCAAGATCCTGGGCACCGATGGCGGCGAGCCGATGACGCAGGACCAGGTCATCGCCACCGTCAAGGAATCGGGCCTGCGCGGCCGCGGCGGCGCGGGCTTTCCGACGGGCCTGAAGTGGAGCTTCATGCCCCGCTCGTTCCCCGGCCAGAAGTACCTCGTCTGCAATTCGGACGAAGGCGAGCCGGGCACGTGCAAGGACCGCGACATCCTGCAGTTCAACCCGCACATCGTCATCGAGGGGATGATCATCGCGGCCTACGCGATGGGCATCTCCGTGGGCTACAACTACATCCACGGCGAGATCTTCCAGACCTACGACCGTTTCGAAGAGGCGCTGGAAGAAGCCCGTGCGGCGGGCTATCTGGGCGACAAGATCCTGGGCAGCAACTACAGCTTCCAGCTGCACGCGGCCCACGGTTTCGGCGCGTACATCTGCGGCGAGGAAACGGCCCTGCTGGAGTCGCTGGAAGGCAAGAAGGGTCAGCCGCGCTTCAAGCCCCCGTTCCCCGCGAGCTTCGGCCTCTACGGCAAGCCCACCACGATCAACAACACCGAGACCTTCGCGGCGGTGCCCTGGATCATCCGCAACGGCGGCGCGGCGTATCTCGCCTGCGGCAAGCCGAACAATGGCGGCACCAAGATCTTCTCGGTGTCCGGCGACGTGGAGAAGCCCGGCAACTACGAAGTGCCCATGGGCACGCCGTTCGCCAAGCTGCTGGAACTCGCCGGCGGCGTGCGCAAGGGCCGGCAGCTCAAGGCGGTGATTCCCGGCGGTTCGTCCGCCCCGGTGCTGCCGGCATCCATCATCATGGAATGCACGATGGACTACGACTCCATCGCCAAGGCCGGCTCCATGCTGGGCTCGGGCGCCGTCATCGTGATGGACGACTCCCGCAGCATGGTCGAGAGCCTGCTGCGCCTGTCGTACTTCTACTCGCACGAATCCTGCGGCCAGTGCACGCCGTGCCGTGAAGGCACCGGCTGGATGTGGCGCGTGATCGACCGCATCCAGCACAACGAAGGGCGCGTGGGCGACCTCGACCTGCTCAATTCGGTGGCGGACAACATCCAGGGGCGCACGATCTGCGCCCTGGGCGACGCAGCGGCCATGCCCGTGCGCGCCATGATCAAGCACTTCCGCCCCGAGTTCGAAGCGCTGATCCGACAACAGACTCCCCAGGCGCCTGCCTCTGCCTGACCTCGAGAACGCATATGGTTGAAATCGAACTGGACGGGCAGAAGGTGGAAGTCGCCGAAGGCAGCATGGTGATGCATGCGGCCGAGAAGGCGGGCACCTACATTCCCCATTTCTGCTATCACAAGAAGCTTTCCATCGCCGCCAACTGCCGCATGTGCCTGGTGGACGTGGAGAAGGCGCCCAAGCCCATGCCCGCCTGCGCCACGCCGGTGACGCAGGGCATGATCGTGCGCACCAAGAGCGACAAGGCCATCAAGGCCCAGCAGTCGGTCATGGAGTTTCTGCTCATCAATCACCCGCTGGACTGCCCGATCTGCGACCAGGGCGGTGAATGCCAGCTGCAGGATCTGGCCGTGGGCTACGGCGGTTCCTCCTCGCGCTACGACGAAGAAAAGCGCGTGGTGTTCCACAAGGACGTCGGCCCGCTGATCTCGATGGAAGAGATGAGCCGCTGCATCCACTGCACCCGCTGCGTGCGCTTCGGCCAGGAAGTGGCCGGCGTGATGGAGCTGGGCATGATCCACCGCGGCGAGCATTCCGAAATCACCACGGTGGTCGGCGACACGGTCGACTCCGAGCTGTCGGGCAACATGATCGACATCTGCCCCGTCGGTGCACTGACCAGCAGGCCCTTCCGCTACAGCGCCCGCACCTGGGAGCTGTCGCGCCGCAAGTCGGTGAGCCCGCACGATTCGACCGGCGCCAACCTGATCGTCCAGGTCAAGAACCACCGCGTGATGCGCGTCGTGCCGCTGGAGAACGAAGACGTCAACGAGTGCTGGATCGCCGACCGCGACCGCTTCTCCTACGAAGCGCTCAACGGCGACGACCGCCTGACCCGCCCCATGCTGAAGCAGGGCGGCCAGTGGCAGGAAGTCGATTGGCAGACTGCGCTGGAGTACGTGGCCAATGGCCTGCAGAGCGTGCGCAACGACCACGGTGCTAGCCGCATCGGCGCCCTGGTCAGCCCGCACAGCACGCTGGAAGAGCTGTACCTGGCCGGCGCGCTGGTGCGTGGCCTGGGCAGCGACAACATCGATTACCGCCTGCGCAACGCCGAGTTCACTGCCTTCGAAGGCGTGCGCTGGCTCGGCACCTCGATCGCATCGCTGTCCACCCTGCAATCCGTGCTGGTGGTGGGCTCCAACCTGCGCAAGGACCATCCGCTGTTCGCGCAGCGCATCCGCCAGGCCGCCCGCCGCGGCTGCCGCGTGACGTCCATCCACAGCCAGGCACACGACTGGGCCATGCCCGTCGAGCGGTCCGTGGTGATGCCCGCCGCCGAATGGCTGGGCGCGCTCGGTGCCATCGCTGCCGCCATCGCGCAGGAAAAGAACGTTGCCGCACCCCACGCCGTGGGCGAAATCGGCGAGGAAGCGCGTGGCATCGCCCAGGCGCTGCTGTCGGGCGAGCGCCGTGCCATCCTGTTGGGCAATGGCGCCGCGCACCATGCGCAGGCTTCACAGCTGCTCGCCATGGCGCAGTGGATCGGCGCGCACACCGATGCGACCGTGGGCTACCTGACCGAAGCGGCCAATACCGTGGGCGCGCAGTTCGTCGGCGCGCAGCCGCAGTCGAACGGCCTGAACGCCGGACAGATGCTCACCGGCGGCCTGAAGGCGGCGCTGCTGCTCAACACCGAGCCGGTGTACGACTCCGCCTTCGGCGTCGAAGCCGGCCGCGCCCTGGCGCAGGCCGACATGGTCGTCACGCTGAGCCCATTCAAGGCGAACATGGAATTCAGCGACGTGCTGCTGCCCATCGCGCCGTTCTCGGAAACCTCGGGTACGTTCGCGAATGCGGAAGGCCGGCTGCAGGGCTTCCATGCGGTGGTGAAGCCGCAAGGCGACGCCCGTCCGGCGTGGAAGGTGCTGCGCGTGCTCGGCAACCTGCTGGGTGTGCCGGGCCTCGATTTCGAGACCTCGCAACAGGTGCTGGCGCAGGCCACCGGCGTGGCGCCGGGCGCCGCGGCGCTGGACTTCCTGCCCGCGGAGAGCCTGGACAACACGACCTCGGAAGCGCCCGCAGCCGCGGAAGGCGCCGCCGTGGGCGAGCCGGTCGTGGCCAGCATCTACCAGCTCGATGGCCTGGTGCGCCGTGCCACGTCGCTGCAACTGACGGCCGATGCCCGCTACGCAGCTGAAGGAGTCGCAGCATGATCGACGCGCTGTACAACGGCGGGCTGCATCTGCTGCCCTACACCTGGTGGACGGCCGCTGCCTGGCCCGTGCTCTGGATCCTGCTGAAGATCGTCGCCATCGTGGCGCCGCTCATGGGTGCGGTCGCCTACCTGACGCTCTGGGAGCGCAAGCTGCTGGGCTTCATGCAGGTTCGCCACGGTCCCAACCGCGTCGGCCCGTTCGGGCTGCTGCAGCCCCTGGCCGACGGCCTGAAGCTGCTGACCAAGGAAATCATCCAGCCTGCGGCCGCGAGCAAGGGCCTCTTCGTG
This sequence comes from Acidovorax sp. FG27, assembly GCF_040365715.1. Lineage (NCBI taxonomy): Bacteria > Pseudomonadati > Pseudomonadota > Betaproteobacteria > Burkholderiales > Comamonadaceae > Acidovorax > Acidovorax sp. FG27. The sequence goes on along the minus strand of NZ_BAABVY010000002.1, from coordinate 250,904 downwards.
CTCGGCCCGCTGATGGCGATCATGCCGGCGCTCGCCGCGTGGGTGGCCATTCCCTTCGGCCCCGAAACCGTGCTGGCCAACGTGAACGCAGGCCTGCTGCTGATCATGGCCATCACCTCGATCGAGGTCTACGGCGTCATCATCGCCGGCTGGGCATCGAACTCGAAGTACGCCTTCCTGGGTGCGCTGCGCGCATCGGCCCAGATGGTGAGCTACGAGATCGCCATGGGCTTCTGCTTCCTGGTGGTGATCATGGTGTCGGGCAGCATGAACCTGATCGACGTGGTCGCGAGCCAGGGCCGCGGCACCATGGCAGACATGGGCCTGACCTTCCTCTCCTGGAACTGGCTGCCGCTGCTGCCCATCTTCATCGTCTACCTGATCTCGGGCGTCGCTGAAACCAACCGCCACCCGTTCGACGTGGTCGAAGGCGAGGCGGAAATCGTGGCCGGCCACATGGTCGAGTACTCGGGCATGGGCTTCGCGGTGTTCTTCCTGGCTGAATACGCCAGCATGTGGCTGGTGTCCATCCTGGGCGTGCTGATGTTCATGGGCGGGTGGCTGCCGCCGGTCGAGGCACTGGGCTTCATCCCGGGCTGGATCTGGCTGGGCCTGAAGACGTTCGTCGTGGTGTCCATGTTCATCTGGATCCGCGCGACCTTTCCGCGGTTCCGCTATGACCAGATCATGCGTCTGGGTTGGAAGATCTTCATTCCGGTCACCCTGGTGTGGCTGCTTATCGTGGGCGCTTGGCTGCATTCGCCCTGGAACATCTGGAACTAGGCGGGGACAACCATGACTGCTGTTGCTTCTGCATCACCTTTCTCGATCAAGGATTTCTTCAAGAGCTTCATGCTGGTGGAGCTGGTCAAGGGCATGGCACTGACCGGCCGCTACGCCTTCCGCCGCAAGGTGACGGTGCAGTTTCCTGAAGAAAAGACGCCCCTGTCGCCGCGTTTCCGGGGCCTGCACGCGCTGCGCCGCTACGAAAACGGCGAAGAGCGCTGCATCGCCTGCAAGCTGTGCGAAGCGGTGTGCCCGGCGCTGGCCATCACCATCGAGTCCGACGTGCGCGCCGACGGGTCCCGGCGCACCACGCGCTACGACATCGACCTGACCAAGTGCATCTTTTGCGGCTTCTGCGAGGAAAGCTGCCCGGTCGACTCCATCGTGGAAACCCAGATCCTGGAATACCACGGCGAGAAGCGCGGCGATCTGTACTTCACGAAGGAAATGCTGCTGGCCGTGGGCGACCGCTACGAGCCCGAGATTGCCGCAGCGAAGGCCGCGGACGCCAAGTACCGCTGAGCGGCGCTGCTCCCGCCTGATCTTTACAAAGACCCGATCCATGGACGCCAAGACTGGTTTCTTCTATCTGTTCTCGGTCGTGCTGCTGTACGCAGCCTTCCGGGTCATCACCGCGCGCAACCCCGTGCACGCCGTGCTGCATCTGATCCTCGCCTTCTCCCAAGCTGCGGCCATCTGGCTGTTGCTCAAGGCCGAATTCCTCGCCATCGCGCTGGTGCTCGTCTACCTGGGCGCGGTGATGGTGCTGTTCCTGTTCGTGGTGATGATGCTGGACATCCACATCGACCATGTCCGCCGGGGCTTCTGGCGGCACTTCCCGCTGGCCGCCTTCATCGGCGCGCTGATCGCCCTCGAGATGGGCGCGGTGCTGATGACCGGCTTCCGCGGCATGGACGAGCCCAAGGCCGTCGCCGTGATGGTGGATGCGGCGGGGCAGGCCATTCCGTATTCGAACACCCGCGCCCTGGGCAAGCTGCTCTATACCGAGTATCTCTACCCGGTCGAGATCGCCGCCGTGATCCTGCTGGTGGCCATGATCGCCGCCATCGCGCTCACCCTGCGCCAGCGCAAGGACAACAAGACCATCAGCCCGTCCGAGCAGATCCGCGTGCGCGCCAGCGACCGCGTGGCGATGGTGCAGGTGCCTGCCACGCGCAAGGCTGAAGAACCGGCTCCCGTGGCCGCCGCCGTCGAGGAGAAGAAGGCATGACGTTGACCCTGGGCCACTTTCTGACGCTGGGAGCCATGCTGTTCGCCATGGCCGTGATCGGCATCTTCCTGAACCGCCGCAACCTGATCGTGCTGCTGATGGCGATCGAATTGATGCTGCTGGCGGTGAACATGAACTTCGTGGCCTTCTCCCACTACCTGGGCGACATGCACGGCCAGGTGTTCGTGTTCTTCATCCTGACCGTGGCCGCCGCCGAGTCCGCCATCGGCCTGGCCATCCTGGTTCTGCTCTTCCGCAACAAATCCAGCATCAACGCGGAAGACCTCAACACCCTCAAGGGTTGATGGTCGCCGGACACAAGCAAGGTTCTCAAGAATGAGTCAAACCCTCTCTGCATCCATGCTCCTGGCGGTGCCCCTGGCGCCGCTGGTGGGTTCCGCGCTCGCGGGTATCTGGGGCACAGCCTTTGGCGGCAACAAGATCGGCCGCGGCGGCAGCCATACGCTGACGATCCTCGGCGTGCTGATCGCCTTCATCCTGTCGGCCCTCACGTTCAACAGCGTGGTCTCCGATGGGGCGCGCTTCGACCAGTCCATCTACACCTGGATGGTGGTCGGCGGCCTGAAGATGGAAGTCGGCTTCCTGATCGACAGCATCACCGCGATGATGATGTGCGTGGTGACCTTCGTGTCGCTGATGGTCCACATCTACACCATCGGCTACATGCAGGAAGACGACGGCTACAACCGCTTCTTCTCGTACATCTCGCTCTTCACCTTCTCGATGTTGATGCTCGTGATGAGCAACAACCTGCTGCAGCTGTTCTTCGGCTGGGAAGCCGTGGGCCTGGTGTCCTATCTGCTGATCGGCTTCTACTACAACCGTCCTTCCGCCATCTTCGCCAACATGAAGGCGTTCCTGGTCAACCGGGTGGGCGACTTCGGCTTCATCCTGGGCATCGGCCTGATCGCGGCGTACACGGGCACGCTGAACTATGGCGAGATCTTCTCCAAGCTGCCCGAACTGCAGAGCACGCTGCTGCCCGGCACGGGCTGGCTGCTGGTCACCGTGATCGCCATCTGCCTGTTCATCGGCGCCATGGGCAAGTCGGCCCAGTTCCCGCTGCACGCCTGGCTGCCGGACTCGATGGAAGGCCCGACCCCCATTTCCGCGCTGATCCACGCCGCCACCATGGTGACGGCCGGCATCTTCATGGTGTCGCGCATGTCGCCGCTCTATGAGATGTCGGATGCCGCGCTCAACTTCATCCTGGTGATCGGCTCCATCACGGCCCTCTTCATGGGCGTGCTCGGCATCATCCAGAACGACATCAAGCGGGTGATCGCGTATTCCACGCTGTCGCAGCTGGGCTATATGACCGTGGCGCTGGGCGCGTCCGCCTACTCGGTGGCCGTGTTCCACCTGATGACCCACGCGTTCTTCAAGGCGCTGCTGTTCCTCGGTGCCGGCTCGGTCATCATGGGCATGCACCACAACCAGGACATCCGCTGGATGGGCGGCGTGCGCAAGTACATGCCCATCACCTGGATCACCTTTCTGCTGGGCAACCTGGCGCTGATCGGCACGCCGTTCTTCTCCGGTTTCTATTCGAAGGACGCGATCATCGAGGCGGTGCACGCCACCAACCTGCCGGGCGCCGGCTTCGCCAACTTCGCCGTGCTGGCGGGTGTGTTCATCACCGCGTTCTATTCGTTCCGGCTGTACTTCCTGGTGTTCCACGGCAAGGAGCGCTACGACCAGAACCCCGACGCCCATCACCATGATGCGCACCACCCCGACGACCACCACGACGACCACCATGGCCACGGCCACGACGCCAAGCCGCACGAGTCGCCGCTCGTGGTGACGGGCCCCTTGATGCTGCTGGCCATCCCGTCGGTGGTGATCGGTGCCATCGCACTGATGCCCATGCTGTTCGGCGACTTCTTCAAGGGCGTGATCTACGTGGACGGCGCCAAGCACGGTGCCATGGCCGAGCTGGCCGAAGCCATCCACGGCTGGGTGCCCATGGCCTTGCACGGTTTCACCGCTGCGCCGTTCTGGCTGGCGCTGGCCGGCGTGGTCGTGTCCTATGTCTTCTACATGGTGATGCCTGCCTGGCCCACCGCCATCAAGTCCGCCATGCAGAAGATCGGCGTCTATCAGGCCCTCGAGGGCAAGTACGGCGTGGACTGGGTCTATGAGAACGTGTTCGCCCGCGGCAGCCGCGTGCTGGGCACCGGTCTCTGGAAGGGCGGCGACCAGGCGCTGATCGACGGCCTGGTGGTGAACGGCTCGTGGAAGCTGGTGGGCCGCATCGCCTCGGTGGTGCGCTGGTTCCAGTCCGGCTACATCTATCACTATGCGCTGGTGATGATCCTGGGCGTGTTCGCGCTCATGACGTACTTCGTCTGGCTCAACAAGTAGGAGAACAATAAAAATGGGTTGGTTGAGTCTTGCGATCTGGGTGCCGATTGCGTTCGGCATCCTCCTGCTCGCCTTCGGGCGTGACGAACAGGCGCCGATGGTGCGCTGGCTGGCGTTGGTCGGCGCCCTGGTCGGGCTGGCCGTGACGGTGCCGCTCTACGGCGGTTTCGACAACGCCAGCGCCGCTGCGCAGTTCGTCGAGAAAGCCATGTGGATCGAGCGTTTCAACGTGCAGTATCACCTGGGCGTGGACGGCATCTCGTTCTGGTTCGTGCCGCTGACGGCCTTCATCACCGTGATCGTCGTGATCGCGTCGTGGGAAGCCATCACCGAGCGCGTGAACCAGTACATGGGTGCGTTCCTGATCCTTTCCGGCCTGATGATCGGCGTGTTCAGCGCGCTGGACGGCATGCTGTTCTACGTGTTCTTCGAAGCCACGCTGATTCCGATGTATCTGATCATCGGCGTCTGGGGCGGCCCGAACAAGATCTATGCGGCGTTCAAGTTCTTCCTCTACACGCTGCTCGGCTCGCTGCTGATGCTGATCGCGCTGATCTACCTGTACAACCAGTCGGGTGGCAGCTTCGACATCGCCACCTGGCACCAGCTGCCGCTGTCCCGCACGGCGCAGACCCTGCTGTTCTTCGCGTTCTTCGCGGCGTTCGCGGTGAAGGTGCCCATGTGGCCGGTCCACACCTGGCTGCCCGACGTGCACGTGGAAGCGCCCACCGGTGGCTCCGCCGTGCTGGCGGCCATCATGCTGAAGCTGGGCGCCTACGGTTTCCTGCGCTTCTCCATGCCCATCGCTCCCGACGCCGCCCGCGAATGGGCCTGGCTGATGATCGCGCTGTCGCTGGTCGCCGTGATCTACGTGGGCCTGGTGGCGCTGGTGCAGAAGGACATGAAGAAGCTGGTCGCCTATTCGTCGGTCGCTCACATGGGCTTCGTCACGCTGGGCTTCTTCATCTTCAACGACCTCGGTGTCTCCGGCGGCATCGTGCAGATGATCGCCCACGGCTTCGTGTCGGGCGCCATGTTCCTGTCCATCGGCGTGCTGTACGACCGCGTGCATTCCCGCGAGATCGCGGCCTACGGCGGCGTGGTCAACACCATGCCCAAGTTCGCGGCGTTCGCCTTGCTGTTCGCCATGGCCAACTGCGGCCTGCCGGGCACCGCCGGTTTCGTCGGCGAGTGGATGGTCATCCTCGGCGCCGTGAAGTTCAACTTCTGGGTGGGTCTCGCATCCGCCACGGCCCTGATCCTGGGCGCCGCCTACACCCTCTGGATGTACAAGCGCGTCTATCTGGGCCCTGTCGCCAACGACCATGTCCGCGAACTCAAGGACATCAACGCCCGCGAATTCCTGGTGATGGCGGTGCTGGCGATCGCGGTGCTGTACATGGGCCTCTATCCACGTCCATTCACCGACGTCATGGACGTGTCCGTCGCGCAGCTGCTCAAGCACGTGGCCCTGTCCAAGCTCAACTGACCCACCAGACTGAACCGAGAGAGACGAGATGATTGACAACATCAGCTGGCTGGCGATCTACCCCGAGATCGTGCTTCTGGTCATGGCGTGCGTGATCGCGTTGGTGGACCTGGGGGTCTCCAGCGCCCGGCGCACCGGCACCTATGTGCTCACCATGCTCACGCTGGCCGTGGTCGCCGCGCTGCAGGCCATGTACGCCACCGGCGGCAGCACCTTCTACGGCTTCGGCAACATGGTGGTCAGCGACGCCATGGGCAATTGGCTCAAGTGCTTCGCCACCATCGCGATGATGGTGACCCTGGTCTACGGCCGCCCCTACGCGGCCGACCGCGACATGCTGCGCGGCGGCGAGATGTTTACGCTCTCGATGTTCCTGCTGCTGGGCATCTTCGTGATGATCTCGGGCAACAACTTCCTCGTGATCTACCTGGGCCTGGAACTGCTCACTCTGTCGAGCTACGCGCTGGTGGCCCTGCGCCGTGACCACACCGTCTCGACCGAGGCGGCCATGAAGTACTTCGTGCTCGGCGCGATGGCCAGCGGTTTCCTGCTCTACGGCCTGTCGATGATCTACGGCGCCACGGGCTCGCTCGACATCGGCCAGGTCTTCAAGGCCGTGAATTCCGGCCAGATCCGCCACCAGGTGCTGGTGTTCGGCCTGGTGTTCGTGGTGGCTGGCCTCGGCTTCAAGCTGGGCGCCGTGCCGTTCCACATGTGGGTGCCCGACGTGTACCAGGGCGCGCCCACCGCGGTCACGCTGGTGATCGGCGGCGCGCCCAAGCTGGCTGCCTTCGCCATCACCATCCGCCTGCTGGTGGACGGCCTGCTGCCGCTGGCCATCGACTGGCAGCAGATGCTGGCGGTGCTGGCCATCGGCTCGCTGCTGGTAGGCAACCTGGCCGCCATCATGCAGACCAACCTGAAGCGCATGCTGGCCTACTCGACCATCTCGCAGATGGGCTTCGTGCTGCTGGGCCTGCTCTCGGGCGTGATCAATGGCAACGTCGATGCCACGGCCGTCGAGAACGCCTACAGCTCCGCCATGTTCTACGTGGTGACCTATGTGCTGACCACGCTCGCCGCATTCGGCGTGATCCTGCTGCTGGCGCGCGAGGGCTTCGAGAGCGAGGAAGTCGCCGACCTGTCCGGGCTCAACCAGCGCAGCCCGTTCTATGCCGGCGTGATGGCGATCTGCCTGTTCTCGTTCGCGGGTCTGCCGCCGCTGGTGGGCTTCTATGCCAAGCTCGCCGTGCTGCAGGCACTGGTGGCCTCGGGCCAGACGCTCTACATCGCCCTGGCCGTGTTCGCCGTGGTCATGTCGCTGATCGGCGCCTTCTACTACCTGCGTGTCATCAAGGTGATGTACTTCGACGCGCCGCTGACGGCGACCCGCGTGTCCGCCCCGATGGACGTGCGCGTGGTGCTGACACTCAACGGCGCCCTGATCGTGGCGCTGGGCCTGCTGCCCGGCGGCCTGATGGCCCTGTGCGCCGACGCCGTCGTGCGCGCCCTCGCGACCTAAGGAAGGGCGCGGGCGCCCAGCGCCCGCCCAGTCTTCCGGCTCTTTTCAGCCTTCGCCACACGATCATCTCGCCATGTCGCAAACCGGTGCCGTCTGGCTGGTGATCGTGGCTGCGTTGCTGGCGGCCAACCTGCCTTTCATCAACGAGCGCTGGCTGATCGTCGGGCCCCGCGCCGGCGCACGCAAGCCACTCGGCGGGCGACTGGCCGAAATGGCGCTGCTCTACGCCGTGGTGGGGGGCCTGGCCCTGTTGCTGGAGCGTCGCGCCGGGCAGATCTCGCCCCAGGGCTGGGAGTTCTACGCCATCACGGCCACGCTGTTCGTGACGCTGGCGTTCCCGGGCTTCGTCTATCGATACCTGCTGCGTCGCCGCGATTGAGCGGACGACGAAGCGCAGGGCTCCCCGGGCGACCTGCTCCGCCCATCCGTCCACCCACCCATCCATCCCACTTTTTCCTCGTACCGTGAAAGTCCTCGATCTCTTCTGCGGGCACGGGCATGGTTTCGAGGGGTGGTTCGGCTCCGAAGACGACTACCAGTCGCAGCAGCAGCGCGGCCTGGTGCAATGCCCGCTCTGCGGCAGCAGCCAGGTGCGCAAGGGGCTGAGCGCGCCCCGGCTGAACCTGGGGGCAAGGCCGGCTCCCGGCGGCGCACGCCATCGGGAGGACGCCCCGGCCCCCGGCGCACAGGCCGGCGCGGCTTCGTCCCCACAGCAGCCGCCCGCCGCTGCGGAGATGGCGCCCCCCGCCGCAGACCGAGAGGCGCTCCGGCAGATGCAGGCGCAGCTGCAGGCCGCCTGGCTCAAGCTGTCGCGCGAGATCGCCGCGCGTACCGAAGATGTGGGGAGCCGCTTCGCCGACGAAGCCCGGCGCATGCACCACGGCGATATCGCCGAACGTTCCATCCGGGGCGAAGCCACCCGCGAGCAGGCGATGGAGCTGCTGGAAGAGGGCGTGCCGGTGATGCCGCTGGCGTTGCCGGTCGGCGCGAAGGAAACCCTGCAGTAGGCTGCCGCTGCCGGGCGCTCAGCGCTGTGCAGGCCCTTCCCAGGGCGCGCCCGAAGACCCGCCAGGCGGGTGGAGCGGGCAGCCCGGTCGACCGCTGGGGCCTCGGCCCCCACCCAAGCAGACCTCTTTGGGCCCGCTCAAGGCTGAGCCGGTCCATCCGCCGCGAACTGCAGCGCCGCCAGCCGGGCATAGACACCCCCCTGGCGCAGCAGCGCTTCGTGCCGGCCCTGCTCGACGATGCGGCCGTGCTCCAGCACGACGATGCGGTCCACGTTCTGCACCGTGGCGAGGCGGTGCGCGATGACCAGGGTCGTGCGCCGCCCGGCATGCCGGTGCATCGCGGCTTCGAGCGCGGCCTGCACGACCCGCTCGCTCTCGGCGTCCAGCGCGCTGGTGGCTTCGTCCAGCAGCAGCACGGGCGCATCCTTCAGCAGGGCGCGGGCGATCGCCATGCGCTGGCGTTGCCCGCCCGACAGCCGCACGCCGCGTTCGCCCAGGAAGGTGTCGTAGCCCTCCGGCAGCGCCTCGATGAAGCCGTGGGCGTAGGCGGCGCGGGCGGCGGCCTCCACCTCCGCGTCGCTGGCGTCGGGCCGGCCGTAGCGGATGTTCTCGCGGGCCGAGCGGGAGAAGATGACCGCGTCCTGCGGCACGATGCCGATCTGGCCGCGCAGCGTGTGCAGCGGCAGCGTGCGGATGTCGCTGCCCGCCAGCGTGATGCGGCCGCCATCCAGCGGGCCGCCGCGGACGTCGTAGAAGCGCTGCAGCAGCTGGAACACCGTGCTCTTGCCCGCGCCGCTGGCACCGACCAGCGCAACCGTCTCGCCCGTGCGCAGTGCCAGGTCGAAACCCTGCAGCGCAGCCACTCCCGGCCGGGACGGGTAGGCGAAGCTGACGTTGTCGAACGCCAAAGCGATGGGCGGCGAACTGCCTGGCGCTGCCTCCGCAGCTTTCCCTGCCGCCGGGTTCGCACCCGGCGCGCCGGCCGACGGAAGAACCTGGCCCTCCGGGGCCATCGGCGACGTGATCGAGGCGTTCGTCGCCAGCAGCTCCATCAGCCGCTCGGTCGCGCCCGCCGCACGCAGCAGGTCGCCGTACACCTCGCCCAGCACGGCCACCGCCCCCGCGAGAAACATCACGTAGACGACGGTCTGCCCCAGGTTGCCGGCACTCAGGGTGCCGGCGATGACGGCCTGCGTGCCCTGGTGCAGGCCCCACAGCAGCAGGGCGGCGTTGGTGATGATGATGAACGCCACCAGCGCGGCACGCGCCCCGCTGCGCCGCACGGCGGCCTGGAAGGCGGTGTCGGTGGCGGCCTCGAAGCGGCGCGCCTCGCGCGGCTCTGCGGTGAAGCTCTGCACCACGGGAATGGCGTTCAGCACTTCGGCGGCCATGGCGCTGGCGTCGGCCACCCGGTCCTGGCTGGCGCGCGAGAGCCGCCGCACGCGCCGCCCGATCCACAGCGTGGGCAGCACCACGATCACGATCGCCACCAGCACCAGCACCATGACGTAAGGGTGGGTCCAGACCAGCATCGCGAGCGCGCCCAGGCCCAGCACCGCGTTGCGCAGCCCCATCGACAGGGACGAGCCGACGACGGTCTGCACCAGGGTGGTGTCCACCGTCAGCCGCGACAGCACCTCGCCGGTCTGCGTGGTTTCGAAGAATTCCGGGCTCTGCCGCAGCACGTGGGCATACACCGCGTTGCGCAGGTCGGCCGTCACCCGCTCGCCCAGCCAGCTGACCATGTAGAACCGTGCCGCCGAGAAGACGCCCAGCGCGGCCGCCACGCCGAACAGCAGGGCGAAATGCCCGCGCAGCGCCATGGCCTGCGTCGCCTTGTCCGCGCCGACCAAGCCGCCGTCGATCAGTTGCCGCAGCGCCCACGGAAAGGCCAGCGTGGCCAGCGCCGCCAGCACCAGGAACACGCCGGCCAGGGCGATGCGGCCGGCGTAGGGACGCAAGAAGGGCAGCAGCCCCATCAGCGAGCGGGGAGCGCCGCGCGCGGGCGCCGGGGCTTCGGAGCGCGCCACCGTCATTCCAGCCCGAAGGCGGACTGCAGCGCCTGCGCGAACTCGCGGTTGCCGCTGAGCGACAGGGTGAACGTGTGGCGCACGCCGGCGTGGCGCTCCACCGCCGGCTGCAGCCGCCGGGAAGCGGGGTCGTAGTGCAAGGTCTGCAATGGCGCGTCGTCGGGTTCGCTCTGCAGGTCGTAATCCCAGGCGCCGCCTTCCTCGACGGGGCCGCGCCGGCCGGGGAACTGCTCGGTGGCCCAGGCCAGCAGCCGCACGATCTCGTCCTGCAATGGCACGAGGTGGGCGTCGGTCACGCTGGCGATGGCGTCCCAGGTGCCGGTGCCTTCATCGTCTTCGCTGTAGTCAAATTCAAGGTAGTCGAGGCGAGCCATGGTGCGGTGGGATGATCGGTGGCTTGCATTCTGCGGCATCGTCGAATGCGCCGCAGGAGGCCGGCGTTCGCCCCCGACCGCCGCGTTCTCTCTTTCCGCCACTCGATCACCGCGCTCCATGCCTTCGACGGATTTCTCACGGACCCTGCCGGCCACGCCGCCCTCTGACACCCCGATCCTGCACGCGCAGGCCTGGAGCTTCGGCTACCCCGGCCGGCCGCTGCTGCGCGACTGGAGCGCGCGTATCCGCCCCGGCGTGTCGCTGGTGCTGGGCGGCGACGGCGCGGGCAAGACCACGCTGCTGCGGCTGCTCGCGGGCGCTCTGGCACCGCAGGCGGGGTCCGCGCAGCTGCTCGGCCTGCCGCTTCCACCCTGCCGGTCGCCCGGGGCGCCGCACGTCTTCTGGGTGGAGCCGCGCTCCAGCGGGCTCGATGCCGTCACCCCGGCGCAGTGGTTCGCGCAATTGCCCGCGCTCTATCCGCATTGGGACGGCGAGGCCCTCGCGCTGCACGTCCAGGGCTTCGATCTTCTGCCGCACCTGCACAAGCCGATGGAGCAACTCTCCACCGGCACGCGGCGCAAGGTGCTGTTCGCTGCGGGATTCGCCTGCGGCGCGGAGCTCACGCTCTTCGACGAGCCGGTGGCCGGGCTCGATAGGCCGTCCATCCACCACCTGCAGGCAGCGCTGGCCGGCTGCGCGAGGCAGGGCGCGCGCGCCCTGGTGGTGGCGCATTACGAGCCGCTGCCTGGCGTGCCCTGGAGGGACACCTGGGTGCTGCCGGACTGAAACACGCGCGTGTAAAGTCGATTGCTATGAAAAACATAGCATGAGGCCCAAGTGGGATGGGCGCCAGAGGGCGATTTGGCTTCAAACCACCCCTTGCGCCAGCATCGCGTCCGCCACCTTCACGAAGCCGGCGATGTTCGCGCCATCCACGTAGCTCACGCTGCCGTCCGCCCGCTGGCCGTGACGCACGCAGGCCGCGTGGATGCCCTGCATGATCTTCAGCAGGCGCGCATCGACCTCTTCACGCGGCCAGGCCAGGCGCGACGCGTTCTGGCTCATCTCCAGGCCCGACGTGGCCACGCCGCCCGCGTTGCTGGCCTTGCCCGGCGCATACAGCACGCCGGCCGCCTCGAAGGCCTTGGCCGCCTCGATGGTCGATGGCATGTTGGCGCCCTCGGCCACGCAGAGCACGCCGTTGCCGATGAGGCGGTCCGCATCCTGCGCCTGCAGCTCGTTCTGCGTGGCGCAGGGCAGTGCGACCTCCACCGGCACATGCCAGGGGTTCGCACCGGCCTCGAAGCGGGCGCCGACCTGCGCGGCATAGTCGCCGACGCGGCCGTAGCGCTGGTTCTTGATCTCCATCAGCAGGGCGAGCTTCTCGGGCGTAAAGCCGGCCTCGTCGATCACCGTGCCGCCGGAGTCGGACACCGTGACCACCCGGGCGCCCAGCTGCAGCGCCTTCTCGACCGCGTACTGCGCCACGTTGCCCGAGCCCGACACCGCCACGCGCAGCCCGTCCATGGCCCGGCCCCGGGTCTTGAGCATCTCCTGGGCGAAATACACCGTGCCGTAGCCCGTCGCCTCCGGGCGCACCAGCGAGCCGCCGAACGACAGCCCCTTGCCGGTGAAGACGCAGTCGGCCCGGTTGGTCAGCTTCTTGACCATGCCGGCCATGAAGCCCACCTCGCGCCCTCCCACGCCGATGTCGCCGGCCGGCACGTCGGTGTCGGCGCCCACGTGGCGGTACAGCTCCGAGGCGAACGCCTGGCAGAAGCGCATCACCTCGCCCTGGCTCTTGCCCTTGGGGTCGAAGTCCGAGCCGCCCTTGCCGCCGCCCATCGGCAGCGTGGTCAGCGCGTTCTTGAACGTCTGCTCGAAGGCGAGGAATTTCAGCACCGACAGATTGACCGACGGATGAAACCGCAAACCGCCCTTGTACGGCCCGATCGCCATGCTGTGCTGGATGCGGTAGCCCCGGTTGACCTGCACCCGGCCAGCGTCGTCCGTCCAGCACACGCGGAAGGTGATCGTGCGCTCCGGCTCCACCAGGCGCTCCAGCAGCGCCTGCTCGGCATAGCGGGGGTTTTGCGCGATGAAGGGCCACAGGCTCTCCATCACCTCGGTCACGGCCTGCAGGAATTCGGGCTGGTCAGGGTTGCGCTGGGCGACCTGTTCGAGAAACTGGCCGACGGATGCATGGGACATGGAAAGCACTTTCTGTGGCGACGGGGAGGGCGGGGCCGCTGACGGCACGCGGGCATGCCGGGGTGCGGGCGGGCGCCACATTATGGAGAGCCGGTCCGGCTGGGTGCACCGTTCGAGGGATTTTTCAGCGCCATTGGAGGAAATTTGAACCGAACTGGTGCAAATGTCGGTGCCGACTTGGTGCTTCTTCGACTTGTGCCTGTCATCGAAGCACTGCACAGTGCCACTGGGCTGGACCGGCCCGCCCATCCTCGACCTGAGAAAGAGACACACCATGACCCGAAAGATTTTGGGAAAGACGGCCTTGGCCGCCGCCGTGGCCACGGCGCTGCTGGCCGGCTGCGGCGGCGACGACAACGACCCCACGCTCGACGGCAAGAAGGCGCTGGTGATCGGCCATCGCGGCGCCGCCGGCTACCTGCCCGACCACACGCTGGAGGGCTACCGCCGCGGCATCGAGATGGGCGCCGACTTCATCGAGCCCGACCTGGTGGCCACCAAGGATGGCGTTCTGATCGCCCGCCACGAGCCGAACATCACCGCCACCACCGACGTCTCCACCCGCCCCGAGTTCGCCAGCCGCAAGACGAAGAAGGTGGTGGACGGCGTCACCGAAGAGGGCTGGTTCGCGTCCGACTTCACGCTGGCCGAGATCAAGACGCTGCGCGCCGTGCAGCCCCTGCCCGAGCGCGACCAGTCGTTCAACGGCCGCTTCCAGATCCCGACGCTGGCCGAGGTGCTCGACCTCGCCCGCAGCGAGGGCCGGCGCCTGAACCGCAGCGTGGGCGTGTACATCGAGACCAAGCACCCGACCTACCACGCGCGCCTGGGCCTGCCGCTCGAAGACCGGCTGCTCGGCACGCTCTCGCAGTACGGCTACACCGCCAAGGACTCGCCCGTCATCCTGCAGTCGTTCGAGGTCTCCAACCTGAAGTACCTGCGCGGCAAGACCCAGGTGCGGCTGGTGCAACTGGTGGACGCGAACGACGTCAACGCCGACGGCAGCATCGATTTGACCGCGCCCTACGACAAGCCCTACGACTTCGCCGTGGCGGGCGACCGCCGCACCTTCGCCAGCCTGCTCACGCCCGAGGGCCTGAAGGAAGTAAAGACCTACGCGGACGGCATCGGCCCCTGGAAGCCCTATCTCATCCCCTCGCGCCAAGTCGATGCCAACCGCGACGGCAAGCCGGACGACCTGAACGGCGACGGCGTCATCGACGAGCGCGACCGCGTGCTGATGCAGCCCACCCGGGTGGTGGAGTACGCCCACGACGCCGGCCTTTTCGTGCACCCCTACACCTTCCGCAGCGAGGCCAAGCGGCTCACGTCCGACTACAAGGGCGACGCGAAGGAGGAGTACCGCCGCTTCTTCCGCCTGGGGGTGGATGGCGTGTTCTCGGACTTCCCGGACCAGGCCAAGGCGGCGCGGGACGATTGAGACTCGGGGCTGGCTGGCGAAGCCAGGGCGGACGGCCCGGCTGGGCCGAACGCCCCCCGGCGCATCGGCCCGAACCCTTCACCGACCGCGCAGGAAGAGCGCGTCCAGCTCCTTCATCGACAGCTGGCGCCAGGTCGGGCGGCCGTGGTTGCACTGGTCGGACCGGTCGGTGGTCTCCATCTGCCGCAGCAGGGCGTTCATCTCGTCCAGCGTCAGCCGGCGGTTGGCGCGCACCGCACCGTGGCAGGCCATGGTGCCCAGGATCTCGTTGCGGGCGCGCTGCACCACGGTGCTGGCGTCGTGCGCCGCCAGCTCGGCCAGCACGCTGCGCGCCAGCTCCACCGGGTTGCCGTGCGCCAGCGTGGTGGGCACGGCCCGCACCGCCAGCGTGCGCGGCGAGAAGGGCGAGATCTCCAGGCCCAGCATCTCCAGCGTATCGGCCTGCGACTCGGCCGTCGCCACCTCTTCGGGCGTGGCGGCGAAGGTGGCGGGAATCAGCAGCGGCTGGCTGGCGATGCGCGTGCCGCCATCTACCTGGGCCTTGAGCCGTTCATACACGATGCGTTCGTGGGCGGCATGCATGTCCACCACGATCAGGCCCTGGGCGTTCTCGGCCAGGATATAGACGCCGTGGATCTGCGCGACGGCGCGGCCCAGCGGCCAGGTGGTGGCATCGGGAACGGCAGTGGCCGTGGGGCGGGGTGGCACGGGCGTCGCCCAGTCCGTCGCCTGCGGCGCGGCCACGGGCTGGGCCGCCTCTGCACCCAGCGGCTCGAAAGGTGGCGTGCCCGCTGGGAGCACGGCAGTCTCGGTGGCCGTCGATGGCGAGCCCCACAGCGCCTGCAGGTCGGACACCTTGTGGCCGGGCCGTTCATCAAATTTAATAGCACTCTGCGCTGATGAATAAAGCGCTGCAGGCCGATTCGTTGTAGAAAACTGGCTGGCCGCCGCAGCCGGGGCGCCGTCGGTGCCCGCTGTGCCCGCTGTGCCCGCTGTGCCCGCACCGCCCGCGCCGCCTGCGCCTGGTGCGCCCGCAGCGGCAGCCGCCTGGGCCAGTGCCTGCGCACGCGGCGCGGCCAGGGCGTTCTCCACCGCGTGGCGCACGGCCTGGTGCACTTCGCGGCTGTCCCGGAAGCGCACCTCGATCTTGGTGGGGTGCACGTTCACGTCCACCCGCAGCGGGTCGATCTCGACATAGAGCGCATACACCGGCTGCTTGTGGCCGTGCAGCACGTCTTCATACGCGCTGCGCGCCGCGTGGGTCAGCACCTTGTCGCGCACGAAGCGGCCGTTGACATAGCAGAACTGCTGGTCGGCGCGGGAGCGGGCGGCATCGGGCAGGCCGGCGCGGCCGGTGACGGTGACGGCACCGGAGCGGTGCCGCACGGCCACCGATTCAGCGAGGAAGTCCTCGCCCAGCACGTCCGCCAGGCGGCGCGCCAATGCCTGCTGCAGCGCGTCGGCGTCGTGCGGGCCATCGCCGGCGGCCAGCGTGGCGCGCCACTGCTCGACCAGCTTGCCTTCGTGCCAGATGGCAAAGCCCACGTCCGGCCGGGCCAGCGCATGGCGGCGCACGGCCTCCACGCAGTGGGCCAGTTCGGTGGCGTCGGTCTTCAAGAATTTGCGCCGGGCTGGCGTGGAAAAGAAGAGTTCCTTCACTTCCACCGTGGTGCCGGTGCTGCGCGCCGCGGGCCGCAGCTCGCCGCTGCGCGCCTCCAGCAAAAAGGCGCTGGCCTGGTGCGCCGTGCGCGACAGCAGCGCCATCTCCGACACCGAGGCGATGGCGGCCAGCGCCTCGCCCCGGAACCCCATGGTGGCGACCGATTCGAGGTCGTGCAGGTTGGTGATCTTGCTGGTGGCGTGGCGGCGCAGCGCGATGGGCAGCTCGTCCTGCGGAATGCCGGCGCCGTCGTCTTCCACCGCGATCAGCCGCACGCCGCCGGCCAGCAGGCGCACGGTGATCTGCGTGGCGCCGGCATCGAGCGCGTTGTCCACCAGTTCGCGCACGGCGGAGGCGGGGCGTTCGACCACTTCGCCCGCGGCGATCTGGCTGATCAGCTCGTCGGGCAGGTCGCGGATGGGGCGGCGGGGCGTGGGAAGGGGTGCGTTCACCCGGCCGATTTTAGGTGGCCGCCCTCGCCGACGCCGCAGCGGGCGTGGAGTGCAGCACCTGCGGCACCCCGCCCGTGCCGGCCAGCGCCGCGGCCATGCATGCGATGCCGCTGGGCGACAGCTTGGCATCGTGCTTGGCCAGCGCCGCCAGGTTGGCCACTTCCTCGGCGCGCTGGATGCGGCCCGGCGCCACGCGCACCGCGCCGATGGACAGCGTCGTGCAGTCGAAGAAGCGCTTCACGCCGTGCCGGTCTTCCGCCCAGATGCCGCCGGCGCGCTGCGCTTCGTCGTCGAACAGGCTGCGGGCCTCGGCGGCGAAGGCCGCCACCAGGTCGCGGCAGCGCTGCAGCCAGTTGCCGCTCTGGAAGAGCAGCATGAAGTCGTCGCCGCCCACGTGGCCGACGAAGTCGCGCTGCGCGTCGCAGTGCGCCACCGACAGCCGCGCCAGCAGGCGGATCATCTGGTCGCCGCGCCAGTAGCCGTAGTAGTCGTTGAACGGCTTGAAGTGGTTCATGTCGGCGTAGCAGGCGACGAACTCGGTGCCGCTGTCCAGCAGCCGCTGCATGTGCAGGCTGATCGGGATGTTGCCCGGCAGGAAGGTGAGCGGGTTGGCGTGGCGCGCCGCCTCGATGCGCGCTTCCGTCACTCCGCGCACGAGCTGGTCGCCCGTGCCCAGGCCGATGTAGCGGCCGTTGTCGGTCACGATGAAGCCGTCGTTCAGGTAGCGCTGGTCCTGCGAGGTGAGGATGCCCACCAGCTGGTCCACGTCGCAGTCCAGCTCGACCACGCGCGGCGCATGGTTGGCGAAGGCGCTGCAGGGCCTGCGGCCGTGCACTTCGCGAAAGAAGAGCGTGGCGTAGTGGTTCATGAACTGCTGGCGGTTGATCAGCGCCACCGGGCGCGTGCCCTCCAGCACGGCCACCGCGTGCAGCTCGGCATGGGTCTTGAAGAGCTGCGCCACCTCGTCGTTGGGGGTGTCGGGCTCCACCGTGGGCGCCTGCAGCACCAGCAGATTGCGCAGGATGCCCGGGCGCGCATGCTGGCCCTGGTGCGGCAGCACGGCCACGCGCCGGTCGCGCAGCGCTTCCAGCGCGGAGGGCTCGATGGATTCGAACGGCAGCCGTGCCGGACGGCCCAGCAGGTAGCCCTGGCCGTAGGGAATGTCCAGGTCGCGCAGGGCGCGCAGCTCTTCGCGCGTCTCGATGCCTTCTGCCACCAGCGTGGTGCCGAACACCTCGGCGATGCCCTTGATGGCCTGCAGCATCTGCAGCTTCTCGGGGTGCTCGGCGATGTCGCGGATGAAGTATTTGTCGATCTTCACGAAGTCGGGCTTCACCTCCGACCAGAGCCGCAGGCTCGAATGCCCGTCGCCGAAATCGTCCAGCGCCAGGCGGGCGCCGCAGGCATGCACCTCGCGCAGCGCGGCGCGCAGCGAGGCCATGTCCGAGACGCGCTCATGCTCGGTGATCTCCAGCACCACCATGCGGGCGGACACGCCCAGCTCGCGCACGGTGCGGCCCAGCAGGCCGGCGCCGCACATCGCCACGCCGGACACCAGCGCATCGGCGCTGATGTTGACGAACACGCGCCCGGCGCGCCCCTCGCGGCCCCACTGCCACAGCGCGAGCACCACGCACAGCAGCTCGAAGTCCTGCAGGATGCGCTCCTGCCGCGCCATCTCCAGCAGCGCATCGGGCCGGTGCAGCGCGGAGCCCTCGGGCCCGCGGATCAGCGCCTCGTGCGCGTAGATCGAGCCTTCGCGCAGGTCGGCCAGGGGTTGGAAGACGCAGTAGAGGCCGCCGCCACGCATCAGCCGGGCGAGCGGCCCGGTGCCTTCGCGCACGGCGGGCGAGAGCAGCTCGAGCACGGAAGCCGGCGCAGGCGCAGGCGCGGGCGGCACAAACGCGGGCAGGGCGGTGTGCGCCGGCGCGTGGACGGGCACAGGCGCGGGCGCGGCGGCGAGGAAGGACACCATGATGACCAGATGAAGCGATGGGCCACCTTAGGGCCGGGCGGTGACAGCGGCATGACACCGCCGAGGCTGCCGGGTGGCTTCCGCCGCACGGAAAAGCCGGCAGCGGCGCCCGCGTTGGCATACGGCCGCAGCTGCTATGAATTCGATAGCTATAAGCGCTTGATGGACGGGCGCCCGAGCCTCAAAACACCTCGAACCATCGGCCTGGCCACGAAAAAAGGCACGGCGGGTGGCTCCGCCGTGCCTTCGGAGGGCATCGCCGCCCCGCGCCGGTTCACGGCGTGGGGGCGGCACGCGCCGTTCAGAACCGGTGGCGGATGCCTACGCCCATGCTGTTGCCGCTGCGCTGGTTGGTGATCTTGTCGTTCATCACGACGGCATAGACGTCGGTGCGCTTGGACAGGAAATAGTCGTAGCCGACGGAGAAGGTCTTGCGGTTGACGTCGGGCGTGGACCAGTCGGTCTTGACCCATTCGGCCAGCAGCTTGCCGTTGCCGATGGGGGCGGATGCGCCGACCTGGAAGGTCTTGCCCTTGGTGTCGGCCGTGTCGCTGATCTTCTTCTCGCCATAGCTCAGGAAGGGCTTGACCATGCCGAAGTCGTACGCGCCCAGCAGCATCCAGTATTTCTGGTTGTTGGCCAGCAGCGTGTTGGTCGGGTTGGCGATGTCGGTGTTCTCGTAGAAGCCGGTCAGGGTCAGCGGGCCGCCGAAGTAGAAGAAGTTGGCGCCGAAGTTGTTCTTGCCGCCCTGGCCCGGCTGCTCGCCGAACTGGTACTGGACGTTGGCCGAGAAGCCGCCGAACTTGGGCGTGCTGTAGACCAGCTGGTTCGACCAGCCGGTGTCGGACGGGGTCATCGCGCGCCAGCCGGTACCGTTGAAGAGCGGCACGTCCTTGTGCAGGATCAGGGGCGAGAACACGAAAGAATCACCGAACGGGTTGCCCACCACCGATGGCAGGAAGTTGGGCGCCATCCAGCGGCCCAGCAGCACCGAGCCGAAGTCGCCCGACAGGCTCACGTTGGCGTCGCGCGAGAAGAACGGGTCGTTGGCGAAGCGGCCCTGCGTGCCGGTGTCCACCTTGATGAACGAGGTCAGCTGGAAGTTGGCCTTCAGGCCGCCGCCCAGGTCTTCGGTGCCCTTGAAGCCGAACCACGAGGTCGTCATGCCGCCGCTGTCCACCACCGAGCGGCGGTTGGGGTCGCCCGCCATCTTCATCGAGCCGACGAATGCGTCGGTCAGGCCGGTGATCTCGACCTTGCTCTGGGCGTGGGCAGTTGCGCCGCACAGCAGGGTGGTTCCGAGGGCGATCAGGGTTTTCTTCATGGTGTTTCCTGCAGGTGGATGAAAAGACAACGGAAAGGAGTCGTCGGCGCCATGGCGCAAACGGTTGGAATATGCGCTAAACGTATCCAGCTGAAAACCGCTAGCAAACTCCATGCCTCCAGGTCGTGCCTTGGGGCAGCCGCGTTGTCTTGAAGGTTGCTTGCATTCGCCGCGCCCGCTCGGCCCGGTGGTTGCGCGACGCGCCCTGTTCCGGGCGCTCGATGCCCGCTGCGGGAGTGCATCCCTTGACCTCCCTCAACACGCTGCGGGGCACGCGCCGGCACAGTCGCGCCATGTTTGTCCAACCCTCTCTCGACCCCCTTTGCGCGCCCGAATGGGCCGCCGCCGGCGAGGTGCTGCGCGAGCGCCACCAGCGGCCGGCGACGGTGCTGCACCTGGACATCGGCCGCGTGCTGCTGGGCGTGCGCGAGGACGGCCAGATGCGCCACCAGTTGGGCGTCGTGCAGGGGCCGTTCTGGCTCGATGCCGCGGCGGCGTTGCTGGGGCAGCCCTGCGCGGTCGACATGGTCGCCGACACCCGCGTGGCGGTGCGGCGCGTGCCGGTCGATGTGTTCCAGCAAGGCGTGGCGACGCTCGCGCCCGCCGTGCGGGAGCTGGTGCACAGCCTGGCCAGCGGCTACTGCCGCCAGACCGAACTGGCGGTGAGCCGGCTGGCGCAGGACGCGGAGGCGCGCTGCGCGCAATGGCTGCTGCAACATGCCCAGCCGGGCGATGACGGCACGCTGCGCGTCACCCTGCAGCAGCGCAAGCGGCTGATCGCGGCGCAACTCGGCATCGCCCCCGAAACGCTTTCGCGCGTGCTGCGGCAGCTGCGCGAGCACGGTCTGATCGCCGGCACCGGCAGCGTGCTGAACCTGCCCCGGCCGCAGGCGCTGCAGAGCGTGGCCGGCGGCTGATACGGCTTCGCGTGCGATCGTCTGGCTTCGTTGGTTCGCCCCGCCGTGCTAGAGCACTGTCTTCGGCTTTCCGCCTCGTCAGCCGGCTGAATGCGAACCCGTATGAAACGCCTGCCGGGCGGCGCCGCGCCGGCGTGGCGCGGGGCAGGGTTTTCCTGCCAGGCATTGAGGGTTGCCCCGGACCCGGGCCTTTAGGGTCGCTGCGTATATTGGGGCACGACCCTCGATCGCGCCGCCCCTTTTTTTCAGCCCATGCCCCGAGTTTCTCGCCCGTCGTCGCTCATCCAAGGTGCCTCCTGCGCGGAGGCGGCATGACACCGCCAGCGGCCGAGGCAGCGGGCGGGCGCGACGCGGCATTCGCGCCGGCCGACTCGTCCTTCGACCCCTCGCCGGACTCCATCTCCTCCGATCCGCCGGGCTGGCCGCTGCCCGGTGCACTGGTCGTCAAGCTGGTGGCGGTGGCCCTGCTGGCCGTGCTGCTGGCCGGCAGCACCGCTGCCTGGCTGGTGTCCTATGCCTCCACGCAGGCCGCCATGCGCCGGCTGGTCAGCCAGCAGAACGACGAAGTGGAGATGGTGGCGCGCCTGCTGGCCAGCAAGATCGAGCAGAGCCAGCGCGTGCTGGGCACCGTGGCCGACGGCATCGCTCCGAACCTGCTGGACTATCCGCAGTCGCTGGAATGGCTGGTGCAGCAGGGCCTGCCCGCGGTGCGTTTCTTCGACGCGATGCAGGTGGCGCGCAAGGACGGCCAACTCAGCGTCAACCTGCAGTACGGCAAGCTGCAGCAGGCGGCAGCGCTCGACCCGATCGAGCGCGACTACCTGCTGCGCACCATCGTGGATGGCAAGCCCCTGGTGTCCGACCTGATCGGCACCGCGCCGGGCGAGGCGCGGGTGATGTTCACCATGCCGCTGCGCCAGGGCGAGGGCCCGGTGAGCGGCGCCGTGGCCGGCGTCCTGCGGCTGCAGTCGCAGGGCCTGCTGCCGCAGTCCATGGCGATGCCGGCGCGGGAAGATTCCCGCCTCATCGTCTTCACCCGCGAGGGCGTGATCCTGTCGCACCCCCAGCGGGAGCGCGTGCTGGGCCACGTGCGCGACGAGCCCGGGCTGGCAGCCGTCTACGCCCGCTGGCAGCAGCAGGAGCAGCCGCTCAAGGGCCGGGGTTTCACCGAGCGCATGGCGGGCCACGTGGTCAGCATCGCGGGCGTGCCGCTGCCGCAGTGGATGGTCGCCCGCGTGAGCGACGCCCAGGCCCTGATGGCGCCGGCCGAGGGCGCCCAGCGCGGCGCATGGTGGATGGCCGGGGGCGGCGTGCTGGCCGTCGCCCTGCTGGCGGGCCTGGCGATGCTGTGGATCGCCCGGCCGCTGGCGCTGCTGGGCCTGCGCGCCCGGCGCATGCTACGCGCGCCGGCGGGCGAAGGCGACGCGGGCGATGGGTGGCCGCGCTCGCGTGGCGAGGTCGACGCGCTGGTGAGCGTCTGCACGCAGATGGCCTCGCAGCGTGCGCGCGAGCAGCGCCAGGCCGGCATCACGGCGGTACGGCTGGACACGCTGCTGGCGCATGCCCCGGTCGGCATCGTCATCACCCGGGGCGAGGTGCTGGAGGTGGCGGGCGTGCAGGCCGCTCGCATGCTGGGCTATTCGCCGCCCGAGTTGCAGGGCCTGCCCGCCCGCGCCATGCATGCCAGCCAGGGCGACTACGACCAGTGGCGCAGCCGCGTGCGCCAGGCCTTCGCCGCGCACGGCAGCTTCGACGGGGACGTGCGCTTTCGCCGCAAGGATGGCAGCTCGGTCTGGGCACGGGTGCTGGCCTATCGCGCGGGATCGGCCACCCCCGGGCCGGCGTCGGCCGGCACGGTATGGCTGCTGGAGGACATCACCGCCGAGCGGGGCTCGCGCCAGTTGCGTGGCTGGGCGGCCGGCCACGATCCGCTCACACGCCTTTTGAACCGGCGCGCCTTCATCGAGCGGCTGGGCGAACTCATGGGCGTGCGCGCCCAGGGCGGCGCCACGGTGCCGGCCCCACCGCCTGGCTCGGAGGCCGACGCGCTGGCGGTGCTCTTCATGGACCTGGACCACTTCACCGTCATCAACGACGTCGCGGGCCACGACGCGGGCGACGAGGTGCTGCAGCACGTGGCGCGCCTCATCGAGGAGCAGGTGCGCCACGTGGGGTGGGCCGCACGGCTGGGGGGCGATGAATTCGCCGTGGTGCTTCCCGCCTGTTCGCCTTCCCGGGGGCAGGAGATCGCCGAGCTGATCCGCCTGGCCATCGCCGCCTGGGAGCCTTCCTTCGGCAGCCGCAGCTTCCTGGTCAGCACCAGCGTGGGGCTGGTGGTGCTGGAAGACAGCGTGACGGGCGAGGAGCACGTCACCCATTTGCTGCGCGCCGCCGACATGGCCTGCTACGAGGCCAAGCGGCGCGGGCGCAACCGGGTGCACACGACCCGGCTGCAGCCGTGAAGGCGGCCGGCGACCGCGCCGGGCCTGCGGGTCACGGGGCGGGCGCGATGCGCAGCACGCGGCCCTGCGCGCTGTCGGTCAGCAGGTAGAGCGCGCCGTCCGGCCCGGCGCGCACGTCCCGCAGGCGCTCGCCCAACTCCTCGAACAAGGTCTCCTGCGGGCCCGGCACACCGCCCTGCAGCGGCACGCGGCGCACCGAGCGCTCCTTCAACGCCGCGATGAACAGGCTGCCGCGCCATGCGGGAAAGAGGGCGCCGTCGTAATAGCTCATGCCCGCCGGGGCGATGGAGGGCGTCCATTCCGCGAGCGGCGGCTCGACCCCCGGCAACGTGCGGTAGGGGGTGATGCGCGCGCCGGTGTAGTCCACGCCGCCGGTGGCGAGCGGCCAGCCGTAGTTGGCGCCGGGCACGATGCGGTTGAGCTCGTCGCCACCCTTGGAGCCGTGTTCGTGCTGGTAAAGCGCGTTCAGCGCCGGCACGAACACCAGGCCTTGCGGATTGCGGTGGCCCAGGCTGTAGATCTCGGGCAGCACGCCGGCGCGGCCAGTGAAGGGGTTGTCCGCCGGCAAGCCGCCGTCGCGGGCGATCCGCACCGTCTTGCCCAGGTGCGTGTCCATCCGCTGCGCGTCGGTGCGCTCCACGTTGCCGTCGCCCAGCGTGATGGCCAGCGTGCCGTCGCCCAGCAGCGCCATGCGCGCGCCGAAGTGCTGGTCGTGCCGCTTGGCCGGCCGGGAGGTGAAGAGGGTTTGCACCTCCTGCAACTGTTGGCCGTGCAGGCGGGCACGCACCACGCGCAAATGGTTGGCCTGTGGCGTGCCGTGGGCGAGCGACAGGTAGATCCAGCCGTTGCGCGCGAAGTCCGGGTCGACCAGCACGTCGAACAGACCCGCCTGGCCCGCGACCAGCACGGGCGGCAGGCCCTCCACGGGCTGCGGTTGCAACGCCTGCCGGCCATCCGATCCCGGCGCGATGACGCGCAGGCGCCCGGCCCGCTCGGTCACCAGCAGTCGGCCGTCGGGCAGGAAGGCGGCGGCCCACGGAAACTCCAGCCCGCTCGCTACCGTCTCGACGCGGTAGCCGGCGGCCTGGGCCGGCACGAGCGGCAGCGCTGCCAGGCAGGCGAAGGCCGCGGCGCCGAGCCAACGGCGCCAGGCAGTGCCCCTGCGGAGCCGGGGGCGTTCGGTGGGGCGGCGCGAAGTGGGCATCATGGCGGCAGTATCGACCAGCCCCACGCCAAAGCCATGTCCCTGCTCGCAGCCGGTTTTCCTGAAGAGCCCGTCACCTGGCGGCGGCACTTGCGGCCCTTGCTCGCCTTCGGCCTGGCCCTGCTGTTCGCCGCTGCCTGGGGCACGCTGGTGCAGACGCAGTTCAACCTGGCCGCGCTGGCGGAGCTGGGCCTGACGATCGCGCCGACCACGCGCATGCTCACCTCGGCGCAGGACCTGGCAGGCTTCGGCCCGATCTACGCCGGCATCGTGCTGGCCGGCTGGCTGCCCGCGTTCGCGGTGGCGGCCTGGCTGTCGCGGCGCTGGCCGGCCGGGCGCACGGCGCTGTATGTCCTGGCCGCGACGGCCGGGCTGGTCGCCGCCGTGCGGGTGGTGGACGCGGCGGCCCCCATGCCGGTGCTGATCTACGCCACGCGCACCTGGGTGGGGCTGGCGTGCATGGCGATCGGCAGCGGCCTGGGCGGCGCGCTGTTCGCGGCGTGGAGCCGGCCGCGCGCCAAGGGGGCGCGTTGATGCGCGGGTGACCCTGCCTCGATGGCTTCAGGGCGCGCGCCCGCCGCGCACCCCCGTCAGCCCAGCCGGCCCAGTGACCGCAGCACGTTCTCGGCCGTGGCGGGTGCCTGCAGCTGGACCGGCGCATCGCCGCCCCGCGCCGCGGCCACCGCGTTGCGCAGCGCTTCGTACACGCTGATGGCCAGCATGAAGGGCGGCTCGCCCACGGCCTTGCTGCCGCCCACGTTGTCCTCGCGGTTGGCTTCGTGCCAGAGGTCTACCTTGAAGTGCGCGGGCACGTCGCCCGTGGCGGGAATCTTGTAGGTGCTGGGCGCGTGGGTGGAGAGCACGCCGCGGTCGTTCCACACCAGCTGCTCGGTGGTGAGCCAGCCCATGCCCTGCACGAAAGCGCCCTCGATCTGCCCGACGTCGATGGCCGGGTTGATGCTGCGGCCCACGTCGTGGAGGATGTCCACCGCCAGCAAGCGCGATTCGCCGGTCAGCGTGTCGATGGCGACCTCGGTGCAGGCCGCGCCGTAGGCGAAGTAATAGAAGGGCCGGCCCGTCAGCGTGGTCTTGTCGTAGTGGATCTTGGGCGTGCGGTAGAAGCCGTCGCTCCAGAGCTGGATGCGGTTGGCGTACGCCGCATGGACCACGTCCTCCCAGGCACGCTCCTGGACGGGGGAGATCACGCGCCCGCCCTCGAAGCGGATGGAGCCCGCGCCGCAACCGTCCAGCCCGCAGACGAAGGCGGCCAGGTTCTCACGCACATTGCGCGCGGCGAACTGCGCGGCGCGGCCGTTCAGGTCGGTGCCGCTGGAGGCCGCCGTGGCGCTGGCGTTGGGGACCTTGGCCGTGTCGCTGGCGGTGACCAGCACCCGCTCCATCGGCACGCCCAGCTCGTCGGCCACGATCTGCGCCACCTTGGTGTGCAGGCCCTGGCCCATCTCGGTGCCGCCGTGGTTCACCTGCACGCTGCCGTCGGTGTAGACGTGCACCAGCGCGCCGGCCTGGTTGAAGAGCGTTGCCGTGAAGCTGATGCCGAACTTGACCGGGGTGATGGCCATGCCCCGCTTCAGCACCGGGCTGCCCGCGTTCCATGCCGCAATGGCCGCCTGCCTTTGCCGGTAGTGGGCGGTCCGCTCCAGTTTCGGTAGCAGATCGTGCAGGACGTTATCTTCCACCGGCATCTGGTAGTGGGTGACGTTGCGCTCGGTGGTGCCGTAGAGGTTGGCCAGCCGCACGTCCAGCGCGTCGCGGCCCAGGGCGCGGGCTATGTCGCCCAGGATGGCCTCGATGACGATCACGCCCTGCGGCCCGCCGAAGCCCCGGAAGGCCGTGTGGCTCTGCGTGTTCGTCTTGCAGCGGTACGACGCGATCTCCACGTCTTCGAGGAAGTAGGCGTTGTCCGCGTGGAACACGGCGCGGTCGGCGACCGGGCCGGAGAGGTCGGCCGAGAAGCCGCAGTTGGCGGCCATGTGCAGCTTCAGGCCGGTGATGCGGCCACTGTCGTCGTAGCCCACGTCGTACTCGTAGGCGAAGGGGTGGCGCTTGCCGGTGACCATGAAGTCGTCGTCGCGGTCCAGCCGCAGCTTGACCGGCCGGCCCAGCTTGTGCGCGGCCACGGCGGCCCACACGGCCAGGTGGCCGGCCTGTGTCTCCTTGCCGCCGAAGCCGCCGCCCATGCGCCGGCATTCCACGCGCACGGCGTGGTTGTCCAGCCCCAGGGCGTGGGCCACCCAGTGCTGCACCTCGCCCGGGTGCTGGGTGCTGGAGTAGATGCACCACTGGCGCTGCTCCAGCGGCAGGGCGTAGGCGATCTGGCCCTCCAGGTAGAAATGCTCCTGGCCGCCGACTTCGAGCGTGCCCTGCAGCCGGTGCGGCGCTTGGGCCAGCGCGGCCGGCGCGTCGCCACGCCGCACGAAGACGGGCGGCAGCACGTAGCTTTCGCGCGCCAGGGCTTCCTGCACCGTCAGCACGGCGGGCAGGGGCGTGATGTCCAGCGTCACCTGCCGGGCGGCGCGGCGCGCCAGCATCACCGAGTCGGCGACGACCAGGCCCACGACCTGGCCGACGTGCTGCACGGTGTCCGTGGCAAAGACGGGTTCGTCGTGCGCGAACGCGGCCAGCAGCTTGTCGCCCGGCACGTCGGCCGCCAGCACCACCCCGCGCACGCCGGGCAGCGCCAGCGCCGCGTCGGCGCGCACCGCGTTCAGCCGGCCGTGTGCCACGGGCGAGAGGATGGGCGCGGCATAGAGCGTGCCCTTCAGCTCGGGCAGATCGTCGATGTAGTGCGCCAGGCCGGCGACCTGGGCGCGCGCGCTTTCGTGCGGGTGCGAGCGGCCCATGGCGATGGCGTGCGCGGGCGCGCTGGCCGGCACGGGCGGCTGGGCGGCCATGGCACCGGCGGCGCCTTGCGCGTCGGCACGGGCGGCCACGGGGTCGTCGCCGGCGTCGCGGCTCACGGGGGTGGCGTGGGTGTTCATGCTGCCACCTCCCGGGCGCCGGACGACAGGCTGGCCGCCAGCACGGCGGGCAGCTGCGCGTGCAACTGGTCCAGTGATATCGGCTGCGGAACCCCGTTCGCGCCGTGCGCGCCCTCCGGGCTCTCGCGCCAGAAGCGCTCCATCAGCGCGCCCAGCACGGCGCGGCGGTATTCGCCGCTGGCCCGCATGTCGGAGATGGGGCTGAACTCGGACTGCAGCACGCCGGCGGCCTGCTGCACGGTGGCCAGCGTCCAGGGCTGGCCGGTCAGCGCGGCCTCGGTCTGGCGCGCACGGGCCGGCGTGGCGGCCACGCCGCCCGCGCCGATGCGCGCGGCGGCGACGCGGCCCTTCGACACCTGCAGATGGACGACCAGGCAGACGGCGGAGATATCGTCGTCGAAGCGCTTGGAGACCTTGTAGGCCGCCAGCCGGCCATCCGCCGCGGGCAGGGGCACGTCGATGCGCACCAGCAGCTCGTCCGCCGCCATCACGTTCTGGCGGTAGCCGGTGTAGAGGTCTTCCAGCGGCAGCGTGCGTTCGCCGCGCACGCTGGCCAGCGCCACGTGCGCGCCCAGCGCGATGAGCAGCGGCATCGAGTCGCCGATGGGCGAGCCGTTGGCCACGTTGCCGCCCAGCGTGCCCGAGTTGCGCACCGGCAGCCCGGCGAACCGCGTGGCGAAGCCGTGCAGCTGCGGCCAGCGCTCGCACAGTGCCGCGAAGGCATCGGTCAGCGACGCGGCGGCGCCGATGCGCAGCACGCCACCGGCTTCTTCGATGCGGCGCAGCGACGCGACCCGGGTCACGTCCAGCACCTGCGGAAATTGCCGGTGCTGCTTGGTCACCCACAGGCCGACGTCGGTGGTGCCGGCCACCACCTGGGCCGCAGGCTGGGCGGCGCGGGCGGCCAGCAGGGCCTCGAGCGTGGTCGGCGCGATATAGGCCGAATCGGCCTCCTGCGCCGATCCATCCAGCGCCAGCTGCTCCAGTTTTCGTAGCAAAAGCGGTGCGTCGACCTGCACGGCGGGCAGTGACTGCATCTGCTCGGCCGCATCCAGGATGGGGCGGTAGCCCGTGCAGCGGCACAGGTTGCCGGAGAGTTCCTCCGCCGCCAGGGCGCGGGTGATCTCGCGGCCCTGGCAGACATGGTTCTGGTACATGCCGAAGAGGCTCATCACGAAGCCCGGCGTGCAGAAGCCGCATTGCGAGCCGTGGCACTGCACCATCGCCTCCTGGGCGGGGTGCAAGCTGCCGGCGGGTGGGGCGGCTGCCCGTTCGCCGTCGCCGCCCTGGAGCGCGGCAGGCTGGATCAGCGGGTCGGCGGTGAGGTCTTCCACCGTCCACACGGCCATGCCGTCGATGGAATGCGCCAGCCGGATGCAGCTGTTGATGGCCTGGTAGTGCACGCGGCCGTCGCGGGCCGCGCCCAGCACCACGGTGCAGGCGCCGCAATCGCCCTCGCCGCAGCCTTCCTTGGTGCCGGTGGCGCCCAAGTCTTCGCGCAGCACCTCCAGCAGGGTGCGGTCGGGGGGCACGCCGTGCAGCACCAGGGTCTGGCCGCGGCGGATGAAGCGAATGGGGCGGGTAGAGAGTTGGGTCATGCGTGATGAGCGCCTGGTTGCGTGATGGCCGTGGGTCGCGCGGAATGGGTTCGTGGTGATTGTGGCCTGCCGCAGGGCGAAAGCACACCGCGTGCCGGCTGGCGGCGCACGGGCTCGCACGGTGCGTTGGCATCCAGCCGCCGCAGGGGTGCGGTGTACAGTTGCCGCCACCCACTTTCGAGCCGCCGTGACAGCCGCAGCTCTGGCGCCTTGCGCGCAGGTTTTGCCATGCTGCGACAAACGGCCCCGGGCGGCATACGCGCCGCCGTATGACAGGAATGCAGCACCCCGTATGCGAGACCAAGCCCTCTTCGACAAGATCGACCTCCATCTCATCAGGGTGTTGCATACCGTGCTAACCGAACGCAGCGTTTCCAAGGCCGCCGTCAGGCTGGGCATGCACCAGCCGGCGGTGTCGGCCGCGCTGCGCCGCCTGCGCGGACTGGCGGGCGATCCGCTGCTGGTGCGCTCGGGCGCCGGCATGCAGCCCACCGACGCGGCGCTGCGCATGGTGGCGCCGGCGGGCGCCATCCTGCGGTCGGCCGAGGCGCTGTTTTCCGACGCGCGCGGTTTCGATCCGCGCACCGCCACCCGCACCTTCCGCATCGCCGCCAGCGACTATCTCGATCCGCTCTTCCTGCCCCGCCTGATGGCCCACGTCAAGGCAGAGGCGCCTTTGTGCCCGGTGGAGGTCATGTCCCTGTCGGCCGACGTGCACTACCACGCGCACCTGGAGCAGGGCGAGGTGGACGTGGTCATCGGCAACTGGCAGCAGCCCCCCGAAGACCTGCACATGGCGCGCCTTTTCGGCGACGAGGTGGTCTGCCTGGTGGCCGCCAGCCATCCGGCCGTGCGGCGCGGCTGGACGGCCGACGAATGGCTGACCGCCGAGCACATCGCCCCCACGCCCACCCACCCCGGCGCGCGCGGCGTGATCGACGAGCATCTGGACGCCAAGGGCCTGACCCGCCGCATCGCCGCGCGGTGCGCGCATTTCAGCGTGATCCCCGACATGGTGGCATCCAGCTTGCTTGTGCTGACCACCGGGCGGCAGTTCTGCGAACGTTTCACCGAGAGGCTGCCACTGGCCGTGCTGCCGTGTCCCGTACCCTTTCCACGCCTCGTGTACTACCAGCTGTGGCACGCCCGATCGCACCATTCGGCGGCCGCGCTGTGGTTGCGCGAAAGCGTCAAGGCCGTGGCCGCATCGCTACGAAAACAATAGCTGGCCGTGCCCGCTCCGCCAGCGCGGAATGCGGATGTGGTCCCCAGGATCCCTGCAGAACTTGAGCCACAATCGCCCCATGAAACCTTCTGCTTCCTCCCCCGCAGCGGCCGCTGGCGCCGCCGGTGCGCCACCGCGCCTGCAGCTCGCGGGCATCACCAAGCGCTACCCCGCCGTGGTGGCCAACAGCGGCGTCTCGCTCACCGTGCAGCCGGGCGAGGTGCACGCGGTGCTGGGCGAGAACGGCGCGGGCAAGTCCACGCTGATGAAGATCATCTACGGCGCCGTCAAGCCCGATGAAGGGGCCATCCATTTCAACGGCCAGCCCGTGCACATCCGCAACCCGCAGGAGGCGCGCGCGCTGGGCATCGCCATGGTGTTCCAGCACTTCAGCCTGTTCGACACGCTGACCGTGGCCGAGAACGTGTGGCTGGGGCTCGACAAGCACCTGACGCTGGCCGAAGTCACCCAGCGCATCACCGCCACGGCTGCCGAGTACGGCCTCGACATCGACCCGCACCGCCCCGTGCACACGCTGAGCGTGGGCGAGATGCAGCGCGTGGAGATCATCCGCGCGCTGCTCACCCAGCCGCAATTGCTGATCCTGGACGAGCCCACCTCGGTGCTCACGCCCCAGGCGGTCGAAAAGCTCTTCGTGGTGCTGCGCAAGCTGGCCAGCGAAGGCTGCAGCATCCTCTACATCAGCCACAAGCTGCATGAGATCCGCGCCCTGTGCACCGCCTGCACCGTGCTGCGCGGCGGCAAGGTGACCGGGGTGTGCAATCCGGCCGAGGAATCGAACGCCTCCCTCTCGCGCCTGATGATCGGCGCCGAGCCGCCGGCCCTGGATCACCGCCCGGCCCGTCGGGGCGACACCGTGCTGCGCGTGCAGTCGCTCAGCCTGCCGCGCACCGACGCCTTCGGCGTCGACCTGATCGGCCTCGACTTCGAGGTGCGCGCGGGCGAGGTGGTGGGCATCGCCGGGGTGTCCGGCAACGGCCAGAAGGAATTGCTCTATGCCCTGTCGGGCGAGGACCAGCGCGCCCAGCCGGCCATGGTGCAGGTGGCGGGCCGGCCCGCCGGCCGGCTTAATCCGCGCCAGCGCCGGGCGCTGGGCCTGCATTTCGTGCCCGAGGAACGCCTGGGCCGCGGCGCCGTGCCCACCATGGGCCTGGCGCACAACCTGCTGCTCACACGCGACAACTGCGTGGGCGCGGGCGGCTGGCTGCGCACCGGCGCGCTGGCCGACCATGCCCGGGCCATCATCGACCGCTTCCACGTCAAGGCAGGCGGTCCGCAGGCGGCCGCCAAGTCGCTGTCCGGCGGCAATCTGCAAAAGTTCATCGTTGGCCGGGAGATCGATGCCAAGCCCGCGCTGCTGATCGTTTCGCAGCCGACCTGGGGCGTGGACGTGGGCGCCGCGGCGCAGATCCGTGGCGAGATCCTGGCGTTGCGCGACGCCGGCTGCGCCGTGCTGGTGCTGAGCGAAGAGCTCGACGAGCTGTTCGAGATCTGCGATCGTCTGCTCGTCGTGGCCAAGGGGCATCTGTCGCCCTCCATCGACCGCAAGGAGGCCACGGTGGAGCGCATCGGCGAATGGATGAGTGGGCTGTGGGACCAGCCTGGCACGCCCGCAGACGGGGTGAAGGAGGTGGCCCATGCTTAAGCTCGAAGCCCGTCCGCAGGCCTCGCGCTGGTGGACCTACGGCTCGCCGCTGCTGGCGCTGGCCGTCACCGTGCTGATCGGCGTGGCGCTCTTCGCCGCGCTGGGCAAGGACCCGGTCCGCGGCCTGCAGATCTTCTTTTGGGAACCCATCAAATCCACCTACGCCATCGGCGAACTGATGGTCAAGGCCACGCCGCTCTTGCTCATCGCGCTTGGGCTGGCCGTGTGCTTCCGCTCCAACGTCTGGAACATCGGCGCCGAAGGGCAGTTCGTCATTGGCGCGGTGGCGGCAGGCGGCATCGCCCTGATGGCCGACAAGACCACCGGCCCGTGGATCGTCCCGGCCATCCTCTTGGCCGGCGTGCTGGGCGGCATGTTCTGGGCCGGCATCACGGCTCTGTTGCGCGACCGGTTCAACGCCAACGAGATCCTGGTCAGCCTGATGCTGGTGTATGTCGCCACCCAGCTGCTCGGCTATCTGGTCTATGGGCCGTGGAAAGACCCCATGGGCTACAACTTCCCGCAGACCAAGATGTTCGAGCGTGTCACGCAGATACCCCGTTTGCTGCAAGGCTCGCGCCTTAGCATCGGCCTGCCCATCGCACTGGCGGCGGCGGCCGCGCTCTGGGTCTTCCTCTTCCGCACCCGGGCGGGCTTCGCGCTGCAGGTGGGCGGGCTGGCGCCGGCGGCGGCGCGCTACGCGGGCTTCTCGTCGCGCCGTGCGCTCTGGACGGCGCTGCTCATCTCGGGTGGCGCTGCGGGCCTGGCGGGCGGGCTGGAGGTGGCCGGCCCCATCGGGCAGCTCACGCCCTTCGTGCCAGCCGGCTACGGCTTCGCGGCCATCATCGTGGCTTTCGTGGGGCGGCTGCACCCGGTCGGCATGGTGTTTTCGGCCATCCTGATGAGCATGTTCTACATCGGCGGAGAGCTGGCCCAGTCGCGCCTGGGCCTGCCCAAGTCGCTCACCGGCGTGTTCCAGGGCCTGCTGCTTTTCACGCTGCTGGCCTGCGACACGCTCATCGCCTACCGCGTCCGCTGGGTCGGCGCATCCCCCCAACCAGGAGCCCGCTGATGGAGTCCTACGCATTGCTGCTGGGTGCCACGCTCAGCGCCGGCACCGTGCTGGCCATCGCCGCGCTCGGCCTGCTCATCAACGAGAAGGCCGGCATCGTCAACCTGGGCGCCGAGGGCATGATGCTCTGCGCGGCCATCGCGGGCTTCGCCACCGTGGTGCACACGGGCAACACCTGGCTGGGCTTCGCGGCCGGCATGGCGGTGGGCGCCTTGCTTGCGGCCGTGTTCGGGATGCTGGTGATCTGGCTCAACACCAACCAGTACGCCACGGGCCTGGCGCTCAGCCTGTTCGGCGTGGGTTTTTCGGCCTTCGCCGGGATCAGCTACGTGCAGGCCAAGCTGCCCGAGCTGCCGCGCTACGCCATTCCGGTGCTGGGCGACATCCCGCTCGTCGGGCCGGCGCTCTTTCGCCAACACCCGCTGGTCTACCTGACCGTACTGCTGGTGGCGGCGCTGGTGTGGTTCCTCTACCGCTCGCGCGCCGGGCTGGTGCTGCGCTCGGTGGGCGAATCGCCCGAATCGGCCCATGCGCTGGGCTATCCGGTGCGCCGCATCCGCCTCATGGCGGTGATGGCGGGCGGCGCGCTCTGCGGGCTGGCGGGTGCCTACATCTCCACCGTCTACACGCCGCTCTGGGTCGAAGGCATGGTGGCCGGCCGCGGCTGGATCGCGCTGGCGCTCACCACCTTCGCCACCTGGCGGCCGGCACGGGTA
The DNA here is from genome assembly GCF_040365715.1 of Acidovorax sp. FG27. Taxonomy (NCBI): domain Bacteria; kingdom Pseudomonadati; phylum Pseudomonadota; class Betaproteobacteria; order Burkholderiales; family Comamonadaceae; genus Acidovorax; species Acidovorax sp. FG27. Next base: position 217,154 of record NZ_BAABVY010000002.1, on the reverse strand, counting down.
TTGCTGGGTGCCTACCTGTTCGGCGGCGTGACGATGCTGCAGTTCCACCTGCAGGCGTCCGGCGTGCAGGTGGCGAGCCAGTTGCTGAGCATGCTGCCGTACCTGGCCACCATCGTGGTGCTGGCGCTGATCTCGCGCAACCCGGCCTGGATCCGCGCCAACATGCCGGCCTCGCTGGGCAAGCCGTTCCACGCCGGCTCATAATCCGCCGCCCCTTTTCGCCGTTTCGCCGTTTCGCCGTTTCCGTGTTGTTTCGTTTCGATTGAGATCTTCCCAGAAAGACAAGCCATGACCCAACTGACCAAACGATCCTTCCTGCAGACCGCCAGCCTGTCCGCCCTGGCCGCCGCCGCCCTGGTGGGTTGCGGCAAGAAGGAGGAGCCCGCCGCTGCTGCTCCAGCCGCCGCGCCCGCAGCCGCCGCCGCGCCCGCAGCAGCCACCACGCCGCTCAAGATCGCGTTCGCCTATGTCGGCCCGGTGGGCGATGGCGGCTGGTCGTTCGCGCACGACAACGGCCGCAAGGCCATCGAGAAGGAATTCGGCGACAAGGTCGTCACCAGCTTCGTCGAAAGCGTGCCCGAGTCGGCCGATGCCGAGCGCGTGCTGCGCGACATGGCCGGCCAGGGCAACAAGCTGATTTTCGGCACCACCTTCGGCTACATGGAATCGATCCAGAAGATCGCTCCCGACTTTCCCGATGTGAAGTTCGAGCACGCCACCGGCTACAAGACCGCCGCCAACGTGCGCACCTATGACAGCCGCACCTACGAAGGCGCCTACATGGCCGGCGTGATCGCCGGTGCCATGACCAAGACCAACACGCTGGGCGTGGTGGGCTCGGTGCCGATCCCCGAAGTGATCCGCAACATCAACAGCTTCACGCTGGGCGCGCAGTCGGTCAACCCGAACATCAAGACCAAGGTGGTGTGGGTGAACGAATGGTTCAGCCCGCCGAAGGAAACCGAGGCCGCAACCTCCCTCATCAACGGCGGCGCCGACGTGCTGTTCCAGAACACCGATTCGCCCGCCGTGCTCAAGACCGCGCAGGAAAAGGGCAAGCGCGCCTTCGGCTGGGACAGCGACATGACCGCCTACGGCCCCAAGGCCCACCTGGCCTCGGCCATCATCAACTGGGGCCCGTACTACATCAAGGCCACGCGCGACGCGCTGGACGGCAAGTGGACCACCGGCCAGAGCTGGTGGGGCGTGAAGGAAGGTGCGATCGATCTGGTCTCCATCGCCGAAGACGTGCCCGCCGATGCCAAGGCCAAGGTCGAAGCCGTAAAGAACGGCCTGAAGGACGGCAGCTTCGTGATCTGGAAGGGTCCCATCGTCGGCCAGGACGGCAAGGAAGTGCTGGCCAAGGACGCCGTGGCGGACGACAAGTTCCTGGGCGGCGTGAACTTCTACGTCAAGGGCGTGGAAGGCAACGTGCCTGGCGGCGACAAGAAGTAAGCCGGTCTTCACACCGCCGGATCGAAACCGGCTGTGGAGGGCGCAAACAAAAGAAGGGCTGCCCGAGGGCAGCCCTTTTTGCTGGTTCTGCGTAACGCCGGGCGCCTCGTGTCGGTGCGCGGTGCATCGCAGGCAGGGCCGTCCGCTGGGCGGCCAGCCTTCGACATGAGGGCTTGGCACGAAGGCCGTCATGCGGGCCGGCACGAATGCGGCGGTCCATCCCGGGCCAAAGGCCCGTCAGTCCCTGGCCTTTATCGGGCTTCTGGGGGCCGTCCTTGGTCAGCGCATCAACACCCGGCCCGGCCGCTGCCCCGTCGGCTGCCCGCCGTCCCAGACCTGCCGGCCGTTGACCCATACGCCCTCGATGCCGCGGCTCGCCTGCACGGGGTGGTCGAAGGTGGCGACGTCCTGCACCTGCGCGGGGTCGAACACCACCAGGTCGGCCTTCCAGCCAGCGCGCAGCAGGCCCCGGTCCGCCAGCCCGTAGTTCTCGGCGGCCAGGCCGGTCATCTTGTGCACGGCCGCTTCCAGCGTCAGCAGGCCCTGGTCGCGCACCAGCCGCGACAGGATGCGCGTGAAGGTGCCCCACTGGCGCGGGTGCGGATGCGGATCGAACGGCAGGCCATCGGAGCCGACCATGGTGCGCGGATGCGCCAGGATGCGCTCCACGTCGCGCTCGTCCATCAGGAAGTAGATCGCGCCCGCGGGGGCGAGCCGCTGCAGCATTGCCTCGTCGCACAGCCCCCATTCGCGCTGCAGGTCCGCATAGTCGCGGCCCTGGGCCGAGGGCTCGCCCTTTGACCAGGCGATGAGCGTGCGGCGTGCGAGCCGCACGCGGTCCAGGCGCAGCATGGTGGACGTGGCGGGGTAGGGGTGGCAATCCAGGCACACCGGCTGGAGCAGGGCGGCGCGGTCGATGCGCGCCAGCGTCTCCACCGAACGGCCGTGGTTGCGCTCGCCGGCCAGCTTGTGGTGCGAGAACACGACCCGGGCGCCGAGTGCTCGGCCGATGTCCAGGGCTTCTTCGATCGCCGCGTCGATATGGTCGGATTCGTCGCGCAGGTGGGTCGCATACACCATGCCGTTTCGGCCACGCATGGCCGCGCCGATGTCGATGATCTCCTGCGTGGTGGCGTGCTGCGCGGGCGGGTAGAAGGTGCCGGTGGACATGCCGAACGCACCGGCCTCCAGCGCCTCTTCAAGCAAGCGGGCCATGCGTTCGCATTCCTGCGGCGTGGCCGGGCGCTGCAGGTCGTCGTCCATCGCGCTCACGCGCAGGCTGGCGTGGCCCACCAGGGGGATCGCGTTGACCGCGGCGGGCGCATCGCGCAGCGCCTGCATCCAGGCGGGAAAATCGGCGTACCGGAACAGTTCCGAAGGCCCCAGCAGGTCTAGCGGCTGCGGCAGGGCGCGGCCCGGCGGCACGGGCGCCAGGCTGATGCCGCAGTTGCCGGTCACCACCGTGGTCACGCCCTGCGAAACCTTGGGCACCATGTCGGGATGGGCGAGCAGGTAGCCGTCGTCGTGGGTGTGCGAGTCGATGAAGCCGGGCGCGAGCACCCGGCCTGCGATGTCGATCACCGCGTGATCGCCCTCGGCGCCGGTGCCCGGCTCCAGCACGGCGGCGATCGTGTCGCCTTCGACGAGCAGGTCGGCGGCGCGCGGCGGCGCGCCGCTGCCGTCGATGAGCAGGCCGCCGCGCAGCAGCGTGCGGGCGGGGGTGGCGGACCCGGCCATCAGTCGAGCTTCTCGATCTTGTTGTGCTCGATCAGCTCGCCCCAGCGCTTGGTCTCGCGGTCGATGGTGCGCTGGAAGTCCGCTGGCGTGCCTCCGGCCGGCACGGCACCGAGCTTGGTCAGGCCCTCGCGCACGGCCGGCGTGGCCAGCGCGGCGTTGATCGCGGCATTGAGCTTCGTGACGATCTCGGGCGGTGTGCCGTGCGGCGCCACCACGCCGCCCCAGGCCACCGTCTCGTAGCCCTTCACGCCGGATTCGTCGAGCGTGGGTACGCTGGGCAGCATCGCGATGCGCCTGGCGCTGCTCACGGCCAGGGCGCGCACCTTGCCGGCGGCGACCAGCGGGCCGACCTCGGACGAGTTGGCGAACAGGTAGTCGATGCGCCCGCCCATCAGGTCCTGCAGCGCGGCCGGGCCGCCGTTGTAGGGCACGAAGAGCACGTCGATGCCCGCCATGCTGCGGAACAGCTCGCCGCCCATGTGCCCGGTGGTGCCCACGCCGGGCGCGCCGAACGACAGCTTGCCCGGCGCCTTGCGCGCCGCGGCCACCAGTCCGGCCACGTCCTGGATGGGCGATTCCTTGGGCACGATCAGCACGTTGTAGAGATCGAAGGCATGGGCCACGGGCACCAGGTCGCGGTCCACGTCGTAGGGCAGCTTCTTGAAGAGCGTGCGGTTCACGGCCAGCGTGTTCACGTTGCCGTAGCCGATGGTGTAGCCGTCGGCAGGCTTGCTCTTGATCTGCATGATGCCGATGTTGCCGGCGGCGCCGGGGCGGTTCTCGATCACCACCGGCACGCCGAGCGATTTGGAGAGTTCGTTGGTCACGAGCCGCGACAGCACGTCGGGCGAGCCGCCGGCGGCCGAGGGCACGACGAAGGTGATGGGCTTCTCGGGCCAGGCGGCCTGCGCGGGCAGGGAGGCCGCCGACAGGCAGGCGGCCGAGGCCAGGAAGGCGAGGGAGCGGTACAGCTTGCGGTGGATCATGGTGGGCTTTCTCAGGGGGCGGGGAATGCGGTGACGGCCTGGGGGCGGCTCAGGCTCAGGGCAGCGGATCGCCCGCGCCGGTGCGCTCGACGATCAGGCGGTAGTGCTCGGGGCGGCGGTGCTTGGCGAAGTTGAAGACGTGCTCGCGGAAGTGTTCGCCCAGCGACAGGTCGGCGCGCACGCAGATCACCTCGTCCTCTTCGCTGGTGGTGCGCGCGACGATCTCGCCGCTGGGCGCGACGATGACCGAGCTGCCGATCAGGTGGTGCCCGTCCTCGGATCCGCACTTGGCGGCCGCGGCCACCCAGATGCCGTTCTGGTAGGCATTGGCCTGCAGCGAGATCAGGTGCGTGGTGGTGCGCAGGTGGGCCGGCTCGGCCCAGTGGATGTTGAGCGAGGGCGTGTTGTAGCCGAGCACCACCACCTCGGCGCCCTGCAGCGCCATCACGCGGTAGGTCTCGGGCCAGCGGCGGTCGTTGCACAGGCACATGCCCATGCGCACGCCGTCGGTGTCGAAGGCGCGGAAGCCCAGGTCGCCCACCTCGAAGAACTTCTTCTCCAGGTGCTGGAAGGGCGCCTCGGGCTTGTGGTCCGCGTGGCCGGGCAGGTGGATCTTGCGGTAGCGGCCGCGAATGGCGCCGTCCTGTCCGACGATCACGGCCGAATTGAAGCCGCGCCCCTCGGCGGTCAGCTCCGCGTAGCCGAGGTAGAAGCCCACGCCGAGCTGGCGCGCCGCGTCGAAGAGGGGCTGCGTCTGCGGTCCGGGCAGGCTGCGCTCGAAGAAGTGCTCGTGCGCCTCCGCCTCCGGCATCCAGTAGCGCGGGAAGAACGTGGTGAGCGCCAGTTCCGGAAACACCACGAAGCGCGCGCCACGGCCGTGCGCCTCGCGCAGCATCGCGACCAAACGGGCGACCACGGAGGGCCGGCTGTCGGCCAGGTGCACGGGGCCCATCTGGGCGACGGCCAGGTCGAGGAACCGGCGGGGGCCGGCGGGGCGCATGCTCATGGAACAACCTTCTTTTCTTCGTTGCATCGGTGGTGGTGCCATCGATTATTCGAAGCGGTGTCCGGCGCGTCGAATGACGCTTTGTGGCCCGGCTTTAACCCGTTGTTAACCCTTTGCCTCGCCGCGGTGCAGCACGGCGCGCCACGCACCGGCAGGGGGCGGGTGCATGGGGCGCGACGCCACCCTGGTGCGCGCCTCGCCGCGGCTCAGGGGGCTCAGCCGGTCGCGGCGTCGTCCGAGAACGGCAACGCCAGCCCGCATTGCAGCAGCACACTGTGCAGCGCGTGCAGCAGCGCATCGGCCGCGGGCGAAAGCGGTGCGCTCTGCAAATGGACCAGGTCGGCCACGATCGGCTGCGCGCCCCGCACCGGAATCACCTTGAAGCGCGACTCCAGCCAGCCCTGCAGCGAATACGCGTCCACCAGCGCGGCGCCGGCGCCGGCATGCACCAGCGCGCAGGCATAGTGGGGCGAGGTGACCTCGACGTGGAAGCGCGGCGCCCTGTCGCAGTCCGCGAACATCTGGTCGATGCGCAGCCCCAGCGGCGAGCCGTGCGGATAGCCGATGAGATCGTGCGGCAGCAGTTCATCGGTGCCGACCTCCTCGTAAGCGGCCAGCGGATGGCTGCGCGGGCAGACGCACAGCAGCCGGGCGGCGGCGATCGGGCGGGTGACGAGGTTCGGGTGATCGACCGGGAAGGTGGAAATGCCCAGGTCGGCCCGCTGCTGCAGGATGCGCTCCTTCAGCGCCGCGTGGTTCAGGCAATGGAAGTGCACCTGCAGGTCCGGCAGCGTGGTGCGCAGCTGGGCGATCGCCAGCGGCACGATCATCTGCCCCAGGCTCGGACTCGACAGGATGCTCACGAACCCCCGTGCCCGCACCGCCAGCTCGCGCGTGAGGCTGCCGATGCGCTGCACGCCGCCGTGCACCTGCTCGACCTCCACATACAGCCGCCGGGCCTCGGCCGTGGGGTGCAGGCGCCCCTTGACGCGCTCGAACAGCGCGAAGCCCAGCCGGCTCTCGGTGTGCGACAACAGCCGGCTGATCGCGGGCACGGACACATGCAGCAGGCGCGCCGCGCCGCTGACGGAGCCGGTCACCATCACGGCCCGGAAGGCTTCGATCTGTCGCAGATTCATGGGCGCGATTTTGCGACGGACAGGGCGGGACCGGGGCCAGCACCCGCCGCTGGCTCGTCACATCCGGCCACTGAGCGCTGCGGACAAGGCATCATTCACCCATCGCCGCACTACGAAGCCACGGAGCCGCCCCATGAAAATCCCCGTCATTCCCCCGAAGCGCCTGCCCGACCTGCTGCGCGCCATGCCCAAGGCCGAGCTGCACATCCACATCGAAGGCTCGCTGGAGCCCGAGCTGATCTTCGCGCTGGCCGAACGCAATGGCGTGGCGCTGCCTTACGCCGACGTCGAGGCGCTGCGCAGCGCCTATGCCTTCACCGATCTGCAGAGCTTTCTCGACATCTACTACGCCGGCGCCAGCGTGCTGCTGAAGGAGCAAGACTTCTACGACATGGCGCGTGCCTACCTGGCGCGGGCCGCGGCCGACAACGTCGTGCATGCGGAGATCTTCTTCGACCCGCAGACGCACACCGCGCGCGGCGTGCCGATGGAGGTGGTGGTGGCCGGCCTGCACCGCGCCTGCGCCCATGCGCGGGCGGAAACGGGCATATCGAGCGCGCTGATCCTTTGCTTCCTGCGCCACCTGAGCGAGGACGACGCGCTGCAGACGCTGGAGCAGGCCCTGCCGTTCAAGGACCGCTTCGTCGGCGTGGGGCTGGACAGCAGCGAGGTCGGCCACCCGCCGGAGAAGTTCGCCCGCGTGTTCGCCCGCTGCTGCGAGTTGGGCCTGCGCCTGGTGGCCCACGCGGGCGAGGAAGGACCGCCCGCCTACATCTGGAGCGCCCTCGACGTGCTGAAGGTGGAACGCATCGACCATGGCGTGCAGGCCGTGCACGACGCGGCGCTGATGCAGCGGCTGGCAGAAGAACGCATCGCGCTCACCGTGTGCCCGCTGTCGAACCAGAAGCTCAAGGTCTTCCCCGACCTGGCGGACCACAACCTCAAGCGGCTGCTGGACGCGGGCCTGGCGGTGACCGTGAATTCGGACGACCCGGCCTACTTCGGCGGCTACATCAACGACAACTTCGTGCAGCTCTTCGAGGCCGTGCCGGCGCTGACCGCCAAGGACGCCTACCACCTGGCGTTCAACAGCTTCGAAGCCAGCTTCGTGCCGCAGCCCGACAAGCACCATTGGCAGCATGCGCTGAAGGCCTGCTTCGAGCGGTTCGCCGATCACCAGGGGTGAAATTCTGGGTCAAAACATGCGCCGGCGCTTATCCTACAAGCGCCTGTAGCTATAAAAAAAGTAGCAAATGCTGCGAGGGCCGCCGACGCAGCGGCGCCGGCACCAGGTGCTGAAGGGGCGTCCCAGCCCGTGCAGGGGCCAGAGCGGGACCGACGGGCTTGGCCCGGGATGGGCCCGAGGGCCGGCGTTCGCGCCGCCCTTCAGGGCTTCATTCCTCCAGGAACCGGAGGCGGTTGCCGAAGGGGTCGGTGAGCGTCATCAGGTCTCCGCCCCATGGCGCCTTCTCCACGCCGGGCCGTCGGGTGGCATAGCCGCGCGCGGTGAGCTCCGCGTGGAAGGCCACCAGCCCCTCGCAGCGCAGCACCACCATGGCGCCCGGCGTGCCGTCGCGTTCGTCTTCCGACAGGTGCAGCACGCAGCCGGCGCGGGACACCTGCAGGTAGCGGGGCGCGGCGGACGGGGGCGCCGGTTCCGCCGTCGCCTCTGCCCCGCCGTGCTGCGCGTCGGGCAACCGCCAGTTCACCGAGAAGCCCAGCAGCCCGACATAAAAGCGCAAGGCCTCGTCCACCCCGTCGATGCGCAGCACTGGCACGCTCTGGCGGACCTGGAGGCTCTGCGCATCCGAAGAAGCGTCGGCCCCCGGCGCAGGCTGGAGGGCGGCACTTGGAGCGGGGCCTGCATTCGTCTCCGCCGGCTGGCGCGCTGGCCGCTCCGAGCGCCCCCGCGGGCCGGCCGGCCGTGCCGGCGGCTGCGTGGTGGCCCCCTGATGGTCCGCGCCCGCTCCATCGAGCAGCGGGCGGGCGGGCGACGCGGCCTGCAGCGCCTCATACACCCGCAGCGCGGCGTAGGCATCGTTCGCGGCGTAGCGCTGCTGCGCGTCGGTCAGCTGGGGCTGCGCCCAGTTCGACGTGCCGATCTTCTTGGACTTGGCGAAGCGCTGGCCGAACAGCAGCGCGATCGCGGTCTTCACGCCCATCGAGCGCGGATAGCCCAGGCGGCGCAGCACGGTGTCCAGGTCGAGCAGCGCATGCACCGGCCCGCCCAGTGACCGCGCCAGCTGGCTGCGGTCGTTGTCCAGTCCGAACCCCGCCTTGACCAGGTGCGGCGCGGCCAGCAACGCCTGCACGGCGCGGCGGCAGCCGGGCGTGGCCAGCTGGAACAGCCAGCCCTGCTCCAGCGTGGCGAACTGCACCAGGTGGGGGCCGTCCGACACGTCGCCCCGCACGAAGGTGGGCTTGGATTCGGTGTCGAACCCCAGCACGGGTGAATCGATCAACGCTCGCAGCGCGGCGACCGCATCGTCGTCGGTGCGGATGAGCCGGATGCGGTCCAGATCGAGCCCTTCGAAGAGGGGCAGCAGCGCGATCTGTTCCTTGGTGGGCAGCGGAAGGTGAGAAGAAGAGGGCATGGGTGAGGAGCTGGGACCAGGCCGCCCGGTGAAGGGCGAACCGGGCGCGGTGTCAGGCAGGGGGGAGCAGCGGAATGTGCGGCCAAGAATACCCCCGGGCGTGAACCGATGGACAGAACGCCGCCATCGCCCCATGCTGGCCAGGCCCCGACGGCGGCCTGCCGGCATCAGAGGGCGACGACCCCACGAGCGGGCAGCGAACAGACCCGTGCCCGGCCGCAGCGGCGCCGCCCCGGCGCCACCGGCCCCATCCACCGGAGACACACCATGCACCCCATCGTCCGCAGCGGCACCCGGCCGCTTTCCTTGCTGGCCCTGGCCGCGCTCGCCGCCTGCGGTGGCGGCGGCAGCGACAACGGCGATGGCGGCGGGGGAGGGGGCGGCGGGGCGGGCACGTCGCTCAACGCGGAGATCCGCCGCACCAGCATGGGCGTGCCCCACATCAAGGCCGCCAACTGGCAGGGCGCGGGCTACGGCTACGGCTATGTCCAGGCGCAGGACACGCTCTGCACGCTGGCCGACGGCTTTCTCACCTACCGAGGCGAGCGCTCGCGCTACCTGGGCGGCGACACGCAGGTGCTCAACGACAGCACGCTCGGGCGGCCGAGCAACATCGACTCCGACTTCTTCCATCGCCACGTCATCTCCAGCGACGTGGTCGACCGCATGATCGCCGCGCAGCCCGAGAACCTGCGCCAGATGGTCAAGGGCTTCACGGCCGGCTACAACCGCTACGTGCGCAGCGTGAAGGCCGGCGGCAGCGACGTGGCCGCCACGGCGCACGCGGCCTGCCGCAACGAGGCCTGGGTCGCGCCCGTGACCGAGCAGGACGTGTGGCGCCGCATGATCGCGGCCAACCTGGCGGGCGGCTACAGCAACTTCGCTGCCGCCATCGCCAACGCCACCGCGCCGGCCGCGAGCAAGGCCGGGCCGGTGGCGCCGGCAGCTGCCGCCACCAGGGCGATGGGCGCCGCGGCGCCGCAGCAGGTGGCGGCGGTGGACCCGGCCCGCACCCGCGCGCCCGAGCTGCAGGTGGGCGGCACGCGGGGCATCGGCAGCAACATGTTCGGCTTCGGCGCGTCCGTCACGGGCGAGGGCAGCTCGGTGCTGTTCGGCAACCCGCATTGGTTCTGGAAGGGGCCGGACCGCTTCTACCAGGCCCAGATCACCATTCCCGGCGAACTGAACGTGAGCGGCGTGTCCTTTTTGGGCATTCCCGTGGTGCTGATCGGCTTCAACGACAACGTGGCCTGGAGCCACACGGTCTCCACCGCGCGGCGCTTCGGCTTCTACCAGCTGACGCTCGCCTCGGGCGACCCCACCAGCTACCTGCGCGACGGCCGCCCGGTGAAGATGACGGCCAGCACCATCACCGTGCCCACGCGCACCGCGTCGGGCGGCACGGCCGACCTGACGCGCACCCTCTACCGCTCGGAATACGGCCCCCTGGTGAACCTGGCCGCGCTGAACCCAGCGCTGGGCTGGAACCAGACGACGGCCTATGCGATCCGCGACATCAACGGCGACAACCTGCGCACCTTCCGCAACTGGATGCGCTGGAACCAGGCGAGATCGCTGGACGAATTCATCGCCATCCAGCGGGAGGAATCCGCCATTCCCTGGGTCAACACCGTCGCCGTGGGCCGGGGCGACGGCCGCACCTGGTATGCCGACATCGGCGCCGTGCCCAACGTGTCGCCCGAGCAGGTGGCGTCGTGCACCACCGCCGCCGGCCGCGCCGTGGCCGCCGCGCTGCCCAACGTGCCGTTCTTCGACGGCTCGCGCAGCGCCTGCGACTGGCAGACCGACACCGATTCGGCACAGACGGGCGCCGTGGGCCCCGCGCGCATGCCGCGCCTGCTGCGCGGCGACTACGTGGCCAACATGAACGACAGCTACTGGCTCGCCAACCCCGCAGCGCCGCTCACCGGCTACCCGGCCATCTTCGGCGCCACCGGCACGCCGCAGACCCTGCGCACGCGGCTGGGCCACACCATGGCGCAGCAGCGGCTGGCCGGCACCGACGGCTACGCCGGCACGCAGGCGACGAGCGCCATCGTCCGCCAGATGGTGCTGAACAGCCGCGTCTACAGCGCCGAGCGGTTCAAGGACCAGGCGCTGGACATGGTGTGTACGGGCAGTGCCGGCACCGACGCGGCAGCAGCCTGCGCCGCGCTGCGCGCCTGGGACAACACCGGCAACGCCAACGCCCGCGGCTCGCACGTGTGGGACGCCTTCTGGCGCCGCGCCCAGGCCGCCGTGCCGGCGGCACAGCTCTATGCCGTGCCCTTCAGCGCCAGCGACCCGGTCAACACGCCGCGCGACCTGAGTTCCAGCGCCGCCCCCGCGCTGCGCACCGCCTTTGCCGCCGCCGTGGCCCAGGTGGTGCAAAGCGGCTTCGCCATGGACGCGCAGCGCGGCGACCTGCTCTTCGCCACACGCGGCGGCGAGCGCATAGCGCTCTACGGCGGCTGCGGCGACGTGGGTTACTTCACCATTACCTGCTCCGAAAACCCGCTGGAGCGCGGCGGCTACACCATGGACGGCCAGCCCCACGGCAACAGCTACATGCAGGTGGTGAGCTTCCCGCAGGGCGGGGTGCAGGCGCACACCTTCCTCACCTTCTCGCTCTCGGACGACCCGGCCTCGGCGCACTACGGCGACTACACCCGCGCCTACGGCGCCAAGCAGTGGCTGCGCGTGCCGTTCGCCGAGTCGGAGATCACCGCGGACAAGGACTACCGCACGGTGACGATCAGCGAGGCGGTGGGGCAGTAAGTGGCAAGCCCGTCAAGCGGGCACTCAGGACGCTCTGCATCCTTCGAGCGAGGATCGGACGAGTGCGAGCCGCAAGCGGCAGCAAGGCCAAACGTGATGGCGTTCAACGCTGCAGGCCTTCCGAGTCCGCAGCTGCACGCGACGCAGCGATTCGTGCAGAGGCATCCCCACTGCGCACCGATGCGACGTAGCCAGCTTGCCGCACGCGTACTACCCGCACCGCTCCACTTCAATGGCCTGTGCGGGGGCAGTGTGCGATGACAGCTATTTGAAGCTGGTCACCACTACAGTAGTGGACTTAATGTGGTAGCCCAGAAAGGAATCACTTCGATCGTGCAGAAATCCCCGCTGGAAACAGGATCTGGCGATTATTCGAGATGCATCCGTCGCAGCGGGTGAGCGTGAACAATTGTGTAATTGACGGATTTTTCTATTCTTGAATCGTTCACCCCAATAGCTACCGCGAGTCACCAACTTGGCTGGGCCTTTTTCTCCCTGTAAGCTTTCTCAGCCGCCGCTCGTCGCGGTGATTACCAGCCGTATTGAGCTGGATTGGGAGGGAGAATATGGTGCCTGTCGTCATGCACAGTGGTGGTGTGCGCTCATCCGGAATTGTTAAATGGCTGGCCAATTTCACATTTGCTTTGCTATTGGGTCTGGCGGCTATGGGTCATGCGGAAGCTACGAGCATGACGCGTGCACAGACATGGCTTTCAGCCCAAATAGTGCCGACCGGCACCGTTGTGCAAGAGCAAGGCTCAGTGGCCCTGCCATTACAAGTGCGCGCAGAAACAGCTGCCGCGCTACGACAGGTTGGAGTCCACCCCGACAAGGCGTTGTTCGATGCGATCGCACTGCCAACGGTAGATACCACCGAGTACCGTGCGCGCCAGGCCATTGCGGCCATCCAGTCGGGCGGCAGCCCCGCCGCACACCTGGACTGGTTGGAGGCTCATGCAGCCGGCGGTGGGGGTTTTGGTGCTGCCCCAGCGTACCCCGCGAATGTGCAAGACAGCGCCTGGGCCTTGTTTGCTTTGATGGCAGGGCGCAACACCTCACCAGAGATCGCGCAAGTGGCCAACTGGCTGCTGGGCCAGCAGCAGACTGACGGCCACTGGGCTCTCGCCCAGGATGAAGATGGAGTCGTTCCTACCGCACTGGTGTTGCAGGCTCTGCAGGGTCTGCGCCATCTCGGCAGTGTTGCGGCAGCACTAGCCAACGCCCGCCAATGGCTCGACGGACAACGCCAGGGCAATGGCGCCTGGGGCAGCACGGAGCGCACCGCACAAGCACTGCTGGCCATGCTGCCCGCGCTCAACGACGCCAGCAGCGAAAGCTGCGCCATCGCCGCGCTCGAAACGGCACAGCTTGCCAACGGCAGCTGGCAGGACGATGCCTACCCCACTGCGCTGGCCCTGCGTGCCTTGTGGCTGGCGGGCCAGCCTGCCACCAATCCCGATGCGGCATCCATCCAGGGCCTGGTCATCGACGACGCAACCGGCCTGCCACTCAGCGGCTTCAGGCCAGCCTGCAGACACAGGGACTCAGCGCGTTGACTGACACCAACGGTCGATTTGCCCTCTTCCAGCTCCGCCCGGGGTCCGAAACACTGTTGATCCAGGCTGCGGGCTACCTGCCCATGCGTGTTGACCTGCCCTTGCAACGAGGCCAGGCCCTGGAACTGGGCACCATTCGACTTAAAGCCGCGAATGCAGGCAACGCCAGCACTGTCACCATCACCGGTGTCGCCAAGTACACCGACGGTGGCGGCACCTACCTTGAGGCAGCCAACGCCACCGTCATGGTGGGCGCGCTGACGGCCGTCACCGATGCCAACGGTGAATACACGCTGGCAGATGTGCCACCGGGTGCGATGAGCCTCAAGGCCGCGTACTCCACCTATCCCGCCTATGAAGCCAGCTTTGATGCTGCGGCAGGCCAGCAAGTACGGGTTGATCCGTTTTTCATCGGTCGTACTGCAGGACAAAGCACGCTGAAGGTAGTGGTGACCAACCAAGCTACAGGCAGCGTGATCCCGGGTGCCACCGTGGTGCTCAACGGCATCAGCACTAACACCAATGCGCAAGGTGAAGTGAGCTTTGCCACCGGCGTTGTCGCGGGCAACAATACGGTGGCAGTGTCGGCCAGCGGCCACGACAGCCGCATCCTCACCATCCAGGTGCAGGGCATTCATAGCATTAACTTGCCGGTAACGCTGGCCCCGATGGCTCCGGGCGCGCCTACACAGACCATGCTGCGTGGAGTCATCACGGATGCCGGCAGCTACCTGCCACTGGCGGGGGTCACTGTCACCGTTGAAGGAACTGGCCGCATGGCCACCACAGATGCGGCAGGACGCTATGCCATCGGCGGCGTGCCCGAATTCTCCGGCGTGCGCGATGTCCGCATCGAGAAACCAGGCTACCAGGCCCATGTGCAAAGCCTCACCCTTGTGCAAGGGCGCACGCACCAGTTCGATGTGTCACTACAGCAGCAGACCGACCCCAGCCAACCCATCCGGATACTGGTGAGCGTGACCGACAAAGCCACCTTGCAGCCCGTCGAGAATGCCACCATCACGTTGACCGGCAGCAACCCGCATGTGCTGCAGACCAACGCGGCTGGCACGGCCCAAGCCTCGGGGCTGAACGCGGGCGCTACCCAAGTGCAGGTATCCGCACCCGGATATGACAACGCCGTCTTCTCTACAAACCTGCAGGCAGGTCTCAGCTACCGCCTTCCCGTCGAACTGGTGCCGCAAGTCATCGGCAGCACCCGCATTCACGGCATGGTGCTGGATGCCCAAAGCCGGCAACCGCTGGTCGGTGCCGAAGTGATCCTGGCAGGCACCAAAGTAACGGAAACCACCACCGACGCCAGGGGCCACTACGAATTCAGCGGCCTCACCCCGGGGCGTTGGAATCTCGCGGCCAGCGCAGCGGGATACAAAGGCTCCAGCCGAGGGTACGACGTTGCCGCCAGTTCGGAAGTCAACATCCCGCTGGCCGTGAGCCAGGGCATTCAGATGGGCGACGGCAGCTTGCGAACGATTGCAGTGGGGCACCCCAACAACTCCTCTGCCGCAGTGGGCTACCTGTTCGTCTTCGGTGCACAAGGTACGTCCGGCACCGTGGCCAGCAACGACGGTGCCATCAACTACGGCTTCACCATCGATGCCGGCGGGGTTGCCGAACTCATGGTTCCGAGCGACCAGTTCCTGTCGCCGGCCGACACGGTCTTGGGCAAAGCCTTGTTTGTCTATGCCAGCGAGCCCGTCAGTGCCTACTTCCTGAACCGGGAGCAATACACGACAGACATGACCTATCTCCTGGACGTTACTGCACTGGGAACGAAGTACCGGGTATTGGACTGGACGTATGCCTATTCAGAACTGCAGATGTCGCTCACCGCAACGGAAGACGGCACGGTTGCGGTCGTAACGCCCGCCGTGGTGCTCAACAGCGGACAGCCAGCCCATGCACCCTTCGAAGTCAGGCTCAACAAAGGGCAGTCCGTGCTCTACACGACAGCCAGTGGAAACGACCCCACGGGGACAACGATTTCCGCCAACAAGCCCATCGCCGTTTTTGCAGGGGCGCAGTGCGCCAACATTCCGGTCGGCGCTGGGTATTGCGACCACCTCTTCACCCAGCTACCACCCGTGAACCACTGGTCGGCCAACTACGTGATTCCGAAAACCGCGAACACTGGCGCTGCGGGCAATCTGGTGCGCATCCTGGCCGACGCTGATGGCACCACCCTCGAAGTTGACGGCGCCGTGGTCAAGACTCTTGCCGCCGGTGAGTTCTACGAGATCGAAAATGCCGAAAGCCTCCAGATCAAGGCCTCCAAGCCTGTCCTGGTCGGCCAGTTCATGAAAGGCTCGACCATCACCACGGGGGGCAGCCTGGGCGATCCGGCCTTTACGTACATCAACGGCATCGATCAGGTTCTGTCGGACTATGTGTTCACCGCGCCCACGAATCTGTCGCCCTACCAGGAAAACTACCTGAACGTAGCCATTCCCACCCCTGCGCTGGCCACATTGCAACTCAATGGCGTGGCGGTGGACGTGGGTCTCTTTTCCGCCGTGGGCAGCACCGGCTACAGCGCGGGCAACATCCCCATTCCTGTCGGGCCAGGGCGCATCAAGGCAGACAGCCCATTCTTGGTGACCATTTCCGGCTTCAGCCAGGACGACAGCTACCACACCATCGTTGGCGCCAACTACTCGGCAGGCGCCTCTGGGTCCGAGCCGACCATCGCCAAGCTCACCGTGGGCACGGATCTGCAAAGTTACCCAGCGCAGACCTCTGTGCAGCTACAGGCCGCCGTTGCCAACCAGGGGCGTGTGCCTGCCACCTTGCGCATCGTGCTGCGGATCACCGACGCGAATGGCGACGAAATCGCGCGCTTTGCTGCAGCCCCCCTGGGCGAAGTGCTGCCGGGCGCCACCGTCAACCACACCCAGCCATGGAACACCGCCCTTTACCGCGCAGGCAACTACACCCTGATCGGTACCTTGACCGACACCAGCGGCGAAGTGGTGGGTACCGCCAGCAGCCTGTTTGCCATCACCGCCGGTGGTGCACTGAATGCGCCCAAAGCCACGCTGACCCTGGCCACCGACAAGGCTGAATACAGCCAGAACGATCGTGTGCGCCTGGACAACCTCGTGCGCAACCTGACAGCCAACGCGGTGGTGGATGACGCCCGGGTGACACTGACCGTGCGCAATCCCCACGGCACCGTGGTGTTCACGCACACCCATAAGTTGGGACAACTGGTTGCCAGCGGCATGCGGGCGCTGGACGTCCAGCAGCTGCTCAAAGATGCGCCCGTGGGTACCTATGCTGTGGAGGCCAAGCTGCTGGGCAGCGGCAACAACCTGCAGAGCGCAGCCGCAGCCGCAGGCGCCGAGTCGATCCAGTCGTACAGCACAGATGTGCTGCTGGCCACCGCCAGCACCAGCTACCGCGTGCTGGCTGACCCTGTCGCTCCTGGCGGCCCTGAGCCTGAGCGTGCCATCCCCATTCCCGTGAATGCGCTCTGGCAGCTGTTGCTGACCGCCGTGGCCCTGCTGGGCATGGGTGGTGTGCGCGTGCACAAGCTGCGCGCCCGCCGTCGCAACGACAACAAGCCGGGGAGCGCGCAATGAGCCCGGCACCAGCAAGACCCGAAATACCTACAAATATGAACCCGAGGGAGAAGACCGACATGCCCGACGCCAGTCACCCAACCCGCGCGCCTCTGGCTGGGCGTGACCATCCCATGCAAGGCCCCATGCTGTGCAGCACCGCCAAGCCTGCAGGCTGGTTCAAGCGCAGCATCAGCACCCTGGTGGTCGCATCCATCCTCAACAGCCTGGCCCTGCCGCTGGTGCACGCCCAAACTGCCCAGCGCAACCACGCGGCGCAGCAAGACCTGCGAACCAGCGGGGCGGAGCGCTACGCCGCCTCTCTGCAAAACATGGGCAACATCCTGCAGGCCAGCCCGTCTTCTGCTGCCACCCGCAACCCCGCCGCCTACCTGCCCACTGTAGACAGCGTGCAGCAGCAAGCCGAAGCGCTGCAGGCCGAGTGGGACGCCCTGCGCGCCACTTGGCAAGCCGCCGGGGTGGACGACAGCATCATCCAGCGCCAACGCGCGCACGAAGAAACCTTTGCCGCCCGCAACCACGCGCTGCTGCAGCGACTGCAAGCCGTCGTCAAGACCGATGGTCGCGATGCCGCTGCCGTGCAGGCCTTGCGTAAATTGGTGGCCGCTTCGGCCAGTCCTGCCACCCACCTGCCTATCAACTTGCGCAACATGCCCTGGCAGGTGGAGGCCGTCAAAAAGTCACTGCCCGCCACCACCCAGGCTGAACTGCAGCAAAAGCTGGCCCTCACCCTTGCCGCCAAAACACAAGCCACCGCCAGTGCCAGTACTTACGGCAGCCAGGCTGCCACCGCACCTGGCACGGCAGACCTGGCTGCCACCATTGACGCGCAACAAACCCCAGAAATCAAAGCCCTGGCCATCAGCCTGGACAATAACCCCCACAAAATTTACCAGTGGGTGCACGACAACATCCACTACTTTCCCAGCCACGGCAGCGTGCAAGGTGCGCAAGACACTCTCGACAAGAAACGCGGCAACGCCTTCGACACCAATAGTCTGCTGATTGCTCTGCTGCGCGCCAGCGGCATCCCCGCCCGTTACGTGTACGGTACCGTGGAATTGCCCGTTGCCCAGGTGCAGAACTGGGTGGGCGGCGCGCTCACCGCCGATGCCGCTCAACAAGTCCTGAGCCAAGGCGGCGTGCCCAACACCGTGCTCACCAAGTCCGGCCAGGACTTCGCCTTCCGCTTGGAGCATGTCTGGGTGGAGGCCCTGATCCAGTACCAGCCCGGCCGGGGAGCCAGGCATGTGCCAGGCGTCAGCACGCCGGACACCTGGGTACCCCTGGACGCCAGCTATAAGCAATACACCTTTCAGCCAGGCATGGATCTGCAAACCGCAGTGCCCTTGGATGCCCAGGCCCTGCTCGACGCCGCTAGCCAAGGCTCACAAAGCAACGCCCAGGAAGGCTGGGTACGCAACCTCAACACCACGGCCCTGCAAAGCCAGCTAAACGCCTACCAAAACCAACTCAAAACCTACATCGACAGCCAGAACGGCGGCAAAAGCACCGTGGGCGACGTGCTGGGCACCCGAAACGCCAGCATCGACCCACTGCCCTATCTGGCTGGCACCTTACCCTATGTCATCAAGGCCAGAACCCAGCAGTTCAGCGAAGTGCCAGACAGCCTGCGCACCCAGTTCCGCTACCAAATTTACGCCGACCAACGCAGCGCAGCGTGGGGAGACAGCCCCTTACTGAGCTGGCAAACCCCCACCGCCAGCCTGGCAGGCAAGAAAGTCACCATGGCCTGGGTAGCTGCCAGCCCCGCAGACCAGGCCGCCATAGAAGCCCTCATCCCCACGCCCCCGCCCGGACAGGACCTTGACCCCAGCCAACTCCCCAAAGGCCTGCCCGGCAGCATCCGCCTGAAGCCGGAAATCCGGGTGGATGGAAGCACCGTTGCCACAGGCCCCGCCATGAGCGCAGGCCGCGAACCCGTGGGCGCAGGCGCGTTCACCCGCTACGGCAGCCAGGGCCAGGACTGGGATGAAACCCAAGACCAACTCATCGCTGGCCAACAAACCGCGCTGGGCGTGAGCATCCAGGGCATCAGCCTCGCGCAGATGGAAGCCCTCAAAACCCGGATGCAAGCCACCCAGCAGAAGCTGCAGCAAGCCCAGACCGCCCCGCAAGACCAACGGGCCACCATCTTGGCAGGCATGACAGGCGAGAATCTGACGGGCGACCTGCTCACCGCCACGGTCTGGGGCTACTTCGCCAGCCTGCAAAGCCACGGCGCCATTGCATCCAGCCAGGCCCAGACCTTTGACCTGCCCGCACTGAGCTACGGCCTCTTTCACGCCCAGGTCAAGCCCAACAAGCTCTACGGCATCGTCACCACCGGCATCAGCTTCCAGGGCCTGAACATGGACATCGGGCACCTGCGGCACATCCGCTGGGTGAAGGACGACAACCCAGGCAGCGCGATCAACAACAAGCCCGAGCTGACCCAAAACGGCAAGTCGGCAGCGCAAAACCGCTGGATCGCGTACAACAAGATGCGGGGCCAATACGCGAGTGCCATGGAACATGCCGTGCCGGAGCAATACTGGGTGGACAAAAGCCAGTGCCGGTACGTGGATGAAAACGGACAAACGCAGAACTTTGCCAAAGAAGACTGCACGCAGGGTATCAGTGCGGTGAAGGCCATTGCCATCGCCCAGAGTCAGGGTCAGAAGATCTACACCATCAACCAGAGCAACCGGGATACGGCTTTGCCAAAGCTTGCATTGGGCGGAGGGGCTGTAGCTGAGATCAGGAATGCTATCGAGGCGGGCAAGGAGGTGACATTCCACGAAAGCCCCATCAGTGCGCACGGGTGGACGGGACACGGCTACACCATCACGGATCCAGAGACTGGGGCGGGGGCCTACATCATTGAGGGCAAGGGGAACGGAGGAAACCTCTTGTTTGACGAAGGCGGGCTTAAGGTGATGCGCTACTTTAGTATTGGCGCACCACCGATATCCGTAGATCCAGAAATTCTCAACACGACCTATTCCGTAGGTGTCGCAGCGGTTTACTCGGCCATCAACACGGTATCTGAGCTTTGGGATTGCTACCAAGATGTTATTAAGGAAGCAGTACTGACCATCGTGGTGGTGCTTGCTGTAGCGGCTATTGCAGCCGCCTTGACGGCGGGAACAGGCTTGGCAGCGGGGGTGGCTGCGGCACTTGTGATACTAAACACCAATGCATCCGCAGCGTCTGGTCGGCCACAATGTTCTCCACCCACTGTACGACTGCAGGTTCAAGAGAGTGCATACTGTGACAACAATGGCGGTAAGACGCTCAACACCCTAAAGGGCGAAATTCTCTATGGAAAACCCGGTGTAGGCGTCACGGTGGAGCAGGCCGAGATAGGGATGAATAACATGCTCGTACGAGCAGCGGCTGAGCCCTGGATTCCTAATAAGTTCTTGCCGACGCTTGCCGATATGGGGGCGTCGACAATCAACAAACTTAGAAGACTTCCACCCTATGGTTACCCCAAGGGTGGCAATATTCCAGGGATGTCATCGCAGCAAATGTATAAAAATACCTGCTTTCGAATAGATGTTGAAAATATATTTGGCGCCAATTTTAAGGAATAACCATGCTAGAATATGAAAAACATATCGAAGATATAAATAAATCAAAACCTCCAAATAGGGAGGATAGGATAATGGAGTTGTGGCGGTATATGGGGGATGACATCCATCTTGACGAGGCGGGTCGAATTGCAGTAAGGGATTATATTTTAAGTATTTATGAACAATTAAATTTCAATGAAAAGCACGCAGCTCTTCAAGTTCTTCTGAAATCTGGTGGCTGGAGTAATGGGCGGGATTTTATTTTCGACTACCTTGGAGAGATTTTTTGTAGATTCAAGAGTGATGCTGCATTGTTAAGCACCTATCTCTATGTACTACAGGGTTATGACGATTGGCGAAATGAGCTAGATATAGGTGCATGGGAGTTGGACGAAACATTCAGAGAAGCTTACGAGAGGTTAAAAGCGGGAAATTCAAGGCATTTAGACTAATGGGTCGAGGCACCCAATACATCCCCGGCCAAAGCACATCCGACACCTGGGTACCAGTGCCGGACAGCCTGCGCACCCAGTTCCGCTACCAAATTTACGCCGACCAACGCAGCGCCGCGTGGGTAGACGGCGCCTTACCAGGCCCAGACCTTTGACCTGCCCGCACTGGGCTACGGCCTCTTCC
Organism: Acidovorax sp. FG27; assembly: GCF_040365715.1. Lineage (NCBI taxonomy): Bacteria > Pseudomonadati > Pseudomonadota > Betaproteobacteria > Burkholderiales > Comamonadaceae > Acidovorax > Acidovorax sp. FG27. The sequence goes on along the minus strand of NZ_BAABVY010000002.1, from coordinate 196,087 downwards.
ACGCCCAAGTCAAGCCCAACAAGCCGTACGGCATCGTCACCACCGGCATCAGCTTCCATGGTCTGAACATGGACATCGGGCACCTGCGGCACATCCGCTTGGTGAAAGACGACAACCCCAGCTTCCCCATTAACACCAAAGCAGAACTCACAAGCAACGGCAGGCCCGCAGCGCAGGACGCTGGATTGCCTACAACAAGATGCGGGAGCAGCACGCCAGCGCCATGGAACACGCCGTGCCAGAGCAATACTGGGTGGACAAAACCCAGTGCCGGTACCAGGATGAGAACGGCCAGACACAGAACCCGGCCAAAGAGGATTGCAAGCAAGGCATCAGCGCATTGAAGGCCATTGCCATCGCACAGAGCCAGGGGCCGAAGATCTACGCCATCAACGAAAACAACCGGCACACGGCTTTCCCCCAACTCACCGTAAGCGGAGGAGCCGGGGAAGAGATCAGAAGCGCCATCGAGGCAGGCAAAGAGGTGACCTTCCATGAGCCTTGGCAGGCTTCATCGACGAAGTGCTGCCTAGGAAGGACGCCAGGTGATGGTGCGCATCCTGGTGCTCAAAGTCCTGTACCGGTGTGCCGGGGCGATTTGTGCAACAAAGGCTCCCTACAGCGACGTCCGCAACCGCCAGATCTCCGGAAACAGCACCACGTCCAGCATCTTGCGCAGGTAGCTCACCCCGCCCGTGCCGCCGGTGCCGCGCTTGAAGCCGATCACGCGCTCCACGGTGGTCACGTGGCGGAAGCGCCAGAGGCGGAAGGCGTCCTCCAGGTCGGTGAGTTCCTCGCCCAGCTGGTAGAGGTCCCAATGCGTCTGCGGGTCGCGGTACACGGTCAGCCAGGCCTGCTCGACGGCGTCGCTCTCCACGTACGCCTGCGTCCAGTCGCGGTCGGTGTGGCTGGCAGGCACCGCGATGCCGCGCCGGGCCAGCAGGCGCAGGGCCTCGTCGTAGAGCGAGGGCGCGGCGTAGGCGGCCTGCACCTGCTCCAGCAGGTCGCTGCGGTGCTCATGGGGTTTGAGCATGGCGCGGTTCTTGTTGCCCAGCGCGAATTCGATGCTGCGGTACTGGTAGCTTTGAAAGCCGCTCGACTGCCCCAGGTAGGGCCGCATGGCGCTGTATTCGGGCGGCGTCATGGTGGCCAGCACGTCCCAGGCGTGCACCAGCTGTTCCATGATCTTGGAGACCCGCGCCAGCATCTTGAAGGCCGGTTGCAGCTCGTCGCGCGCCACGTGGGCGATGGCGGCGCGCAGCTCGTGAAGCATGAGCTTCATCCAGAGTTCGCTGGTCTGGTGCTGCACGATGAAGAGCAGCTCGTCGTGCGCGGGCGAGAGCGGCTTTTGCGCGGTGAGGATGGCGTCGAGCTGCAGGTAGTCGCCATAACTCATGCTGCGGCTGAAGTCGAGCTGGGCGCGTTCCTCGTGCACCACCGATTCCGGCGACCCGGCGGGCGGGGTTGGAGTTGCGCTCGCAGGGGTGGGGGCGTGCGGGCACATGTTCAGGTCACCGCGTGCTGGCGGTTGAATTCGGGGCGCTGCCATTCGGCCGCCTCCAGCACCTGCCGCAGGTGCTCCACCGCATTCCACACATCCTCGAAGCCGATGTACAGCGGCGTGAAGCCGAAGCGCAGGATGTCCTTGTGCCGGCCGGTGCCGCCGTCGCCCTTGCGGAAGTCGCCCACCACGCCGCGCGCGATGAGCGCCTGCACGATGGCGTAGGCGCCTTCGTCTTTTTCAAGGCAGACCTGCGAGCCGCGCTGGGCGTGATCGCGCGGCGTGGCCAGGCCCAGGCCGTGGCCCGCGCAACGTTCTTCGACCAGCGCGATGAACAGGTCGGTCAGCGCCAGCGACTTGGCCCGCAGCGCGGCCATGCTGCCCAGGCTCTGCGCCGCCGTGAACACGTCCAGCCCGCATTGCAGGGCCGACAGGCTGATGATGGGCTGCGTGCCGCAGAGATAACGCGCCACGCCGGGCGCGGGCTGGTAGTCGGGCGTGAACTGGAACGGCGCCGCATGGCCCCACCAGCCCGACAGCGGCTGCCAGAAGCGGTCGGCATGGCGCGGGTGCACCCACACGAAGGCGGGCGCGCCCGGCCCGCCGTTCAGGTACTTGTAGCCGCAGCCGATGGCGAAGTCGGCGCCCGCGCCGTGCAGGTCGACCGGCACCGCGCCGGCGCTGTGCGCCAGGTCCCACACGCACAGAATGCCGGCCGCATGGGCCTGTGCGGTGACGGCCGCCATGTCGTGCATGGCGCCCGTGCGGTAGTTGACATGGGTCAGCATCAGCACCGCCACCTCTTGGGTCAGCGCGGCGCCGATCTCCTCGGGCTCGACCAGCACCAGCTCCAGCCCGCGCTCCTTGCACAGGCCTTCGGCGATGTAGAGGTCGGTGGGGAAGTTGCTGCGCTCGCTGACGATGCGACGGCGGCCGGGCGCGTCGGCCCGGGCGATGTTCAGCGCGGCGGAGAGCACCTTGTAGAGGTTGATCGACGTGCTGTCGGTGCACACCACCTCGCCCGCCCGCGCACCGATGAGCGGCGCCAGCTGGTCGCCCAGCCGCTGCGTCAGGTCGAACCAGCCGGCGCTGTTCCACGACTGGATCAGGTCCGTGCCCCATTCCCGCGTCACCACGTCGGCGATGCGGCCGGCGGCGGCGCGGGGCAGCACGCCCAGCGAATTGCCGTCCAGGTAGATGACGCCCGGCGGCAGCGTGAAGTGCTCGCGCAGGCCGCGCAGCGGGTCGGCGGCGTCGCGCGCCTGGCAGGCTTGCCGGGTGAGGGTGGATGTGGTGGTCATGGGTGGTTGCTCACTTTTTTATAGCTGCATGCGCAGGCGGACCAAGCGCTAGAGGCCGAAATGATTCAAAAAGATAGCGCCGTGGCGTCAGCCCAGCGGGCGCAGCACGGCGCGCACCGGCGAGGCGTCGGCGGTGGTCAGCTTCAAGGGCAGGGCGATGAGTTCGTAGTCGCCCTCGGGCACGTCGTCGAGCACCAGGTTCTCCAGCACCCGCAGGTGGCGGCGGCGGATGACCTGGTGGCTCTCCAGCGTCTTGCTGTCGGCCGGGTCGATGCTGGCGGTGTCGATGCCCACCAGCACCACGCCTTCGTCGGCCAGCCGCTCGATGGTGGCGGGCGCGAAGGCCGTGAGCTGCCCGTCCCAGCGGTCGACGGGCATGCGCTCGTAGGTGCGTACCAGCACGCGGGCGGGCAGGGCGCCGCCGCCCCTCGGCATCGCATGCGCGATGTGGTCCCAGGTGATGAGCGGCCCGCGGCCGATGGCGTGGATGACGCGGCAAGGGCCGATGAACGCATCCAGCGGCACGTCGCCGATGGCGGCGCCCGCGGCGTCGTAGTGCAGCGGCGCATCGGCATGCGTGCCCACGTGCGGCGACAGCGTGATGGCGCTGACGTTCACCGGGCAGCCGGGGCCGATGGTGGCGCACCACGCCTGCGCATAGGCCGTGTCGCCCGGAAAGACCGGGGTGGCGCCGTGGACGGGCGCGGAAATGTCCCAAAGGCGGGAAGGTGCGGTCATGGCGAGGGTTGGTGGATCAGCCGGATGGCAGCCGATGCTATTCGTACGACCTGGGATAAGTCACGTCTCTATTTGCATGAAGATGAAAAATTGAATAATCCAGTCTATCAAGTCGATTTAGAGGAATTTTTATGCAGCCACCCATCGATCGCATCGACCTCCAGCTGCTGACGGCACTGCAGGCCAACGCCCTGCTCACCTCGGGCGAACTGGCGCAGATGGCCCATCTGTCGCAGTCGCCCTGCTGGCGGCGGGTGAAAAAGCTGGAGGACGACGGCGTCATCACCGGCTACCACGCCGCCTTGAGCCGCCGTGCGCTGGGCTATGGCGTGATGGCCTTCGTCATGGTGGGCATCGACCACCAGAACGAGATCGCCTCGCGGGCCTTCGAAGAGGCCGTGTGCGCCATTCCCGAGGTGGTGATGTTCCACGGCATTTCCGGCCCGGCGGACTTTTTGCTGCTGGTGGTGGCGCGCGACCTGGACGCGTATTCCGACCTGCTGCAGCGCAAGCTGCACCGCCTGCCGGGCGTGCGGCAGGCGCACACCTATTTCTCGCTGCAGGAATTCAAGGGCCAGGTGGGCGGGCTGCCGGTGCCGGTGCCGGCGCCCCCGGCACTGCGCGATCAGGCCAGCGTGGCCGCATCGCCTTCGAGCGGCGGCAACTGATGGCGCCGGCGCGCGCGCTGGCAGGCCTCGCTGCCGGCGGCGAACTCACGGCAGGGCGAAGGGCGCCATTCGTAGATGCCGCAGGCCGCCCGCAGGCCCACGCGCCCGGTCAGCGCGGCGCAGCGGGGCTGGGCGTGGTCGGTGCCGCGCATGCGGGCAGTGCCATCGGTCACCTCCACCGCCAGGCCGTCGGGCACGTCGCCGCCGGCAGCCTGCGTTTCGTGCACCGAGAAGTCGACGCGGAAGCTGGCGCAGCAGGCGCCGCATGACAGGCAGGGATGTTCGGGCGGGGCGGTGGTCACGGGGGTGCGCGGGCGTGGCGACCCGGGTGCGGCGGGGCTGCAGCATAAGCGAGCGGAGGCTGCCCGATGACCCATGCCGGCGCTCGACCTTCGTTGGGTCGTAAAATGAGAATTAATATCATTTCAAACAGGTACCCATGACAACCATCCAGGACGGCCCTTCGGCCCCCCTGGCGCCGGCCGCCGCATGCGCGCCGTCCGTCGGACTCGACACCCTCGCCCGCCATGTCCCCGCCATCGTCACCGGCCTGCGCACCGCCGGCGACGCCGCGCAGCGCGACATGGTGCTGCGCCTGATGGAGATCGGCTTTCTGCCCGGCGAGCCGGTGCGCGTGGTGGCCAGCGGCCTGCCCGGCGGCGACCCCATCGCCGTGCGCGTGGGCCAGGCCACCTTCGCCCTGCGGCGCCATGAAGCCGCCCTGGTGCAGGTGCGGCGCGACGGGGCCGGCGCATGAACGGCGCCACGGCCACCACCCCGTCCGCCGCCACTGCGGCGCAGCCGCTGCGCATCGCGCTGCTGGGCAACCCCAACTGCGGCAAGACGGCGCTCTTCAACCTGCTGACCGGCGCCCGCCAGAAGGTCGCCAACTACGCGGGCGTGACCGTCGAGCGCAAGGAAGGCTCGCTCGTCACCGGCAGCGGCCGGCGCGTGCGCGTGCTGGACCTGCCGGGCGCCTACAGCCTGAACGCCCAGAGCGCGGACGAAGCCGTCACGCGCGACATCGTCACCGGCCGCCGTGCGGGCGAGCCGGCGCCCGAGCTGCTGGTCTGTGTGACCGACGCCACCCACCTGCGGCTGAACCTGCGGCTGGTGCTGGAGGCGCGCGCGCTCGGCCTGCCCATGGTGCTGGTGCTGAACATGAGCGACATGGCCGAGCGCCAGGGCATCGCGATCGACCGCGAGGTGCTGTCGCGCGAACTGGGCATGCCGGTGATGGCCACCGTGGGCGTGAAGAGCGGCGGCGCGCAGGAGCTGGTGCGCTGGCTGGACACCGTGCGGCCCGCGGTGCTGGCCTCGCTGGTGCCGCGCGCGGCCGCATCCACGGCCCCTGCCGCCGACCCGCAGCAGCAGGTGCTGCAGCTGCACCAGGAAGTGCGACGCGTGATGGACCTGGCGGTGCGCGAGCCGCAGGTCAGCCTGCGCCGCGACGACCGCATCGACGCGGTGGTACTGCACCCGGTCTGGGGCCTGCTGCTGCTGGCCGTCACCCTGTTCCTGATGTTCCAGGCCGTCTTCAGCTGGGCCGAGACGCCCATGGACTGGATCAAGGCCGCCACCGAGGCGGCCGGCGCCGCGGTGAACGGGGCGATGGCCGAAGGCCCGCTGCGCAGCCTGCTCACCGACGGCGTCATCGCCGGCGCGGGCGGCGTGATCGTGTTCCTGCCGCAGATTTTGATCCTGTTTTTCTTCATCCTGGTGCTGGAGGATTCGGGCTACCTGCCGCGCGCGGCCTTTCTGCTCGACCGCGTGATGGGCACCGTCGGGCTGTCGGGCCGCTCGTTCATCCCGCTGCTCTCCAGCTTCGCCTGCGCCATTCCCGGCATCATGGCCACGCGGTCGATCCCGCACTGGCGCGACCGGCTGGTGACGATCATGATCGCGCCGCTCATGACCTGCTCGGCCCGGCTGCCGGTGTACGCGCTGCTGATCGCGGCCTTCATTCCCGAGCGGACGGTGGCGGGCTTGTTCAACCTGCAGGGACTGGTGCTGTTCGCGCTCTACGTGGGCGGCATCGTGAGCGCCATGGGCGTGGCCTGGGTCGCCAAGCTGCTGCGCAGCGGCGGCGGCGCCACCCCGCTGCTGATGGAGCTGCCCACCTACCGCTGGCCCAGCCCCCGGGGCTTGGGCCTGGGCCTCTGGGAGCGGGCGCTGATCTTCCTGCGCCGCGTGGGCGGCATCATCCTAGCCGTGACCGTGCTGCTGTGGTTCCTGTCGTCGTTCCCGGGCGCGCCCGAAGGTGCCACCGGCCCGGCCATCGAATACAGCTTCGCGGGCCGCATCGGCAGCGCGCTGGAGGTGATCTTCGCGCCCATCGGCTTCAACTGGCAGATCTCCATCGCGCTGGTGCCAGGCATGGCGGCGCGCGAGGTCGCCGTGGGGGCGCTGGGCACCGTCTACGCCCTGTCGGCCACCGGCGAGGAAACCGCCGCGCAGCTGGGCCCGCTGATCGCGCAGAGCTGGTCGCTGGCCACGGCGCTGTCGCTGCTGGTGTGGTTCATCTTCGCGCCGCAGTGCATCTCCACCATCGCCGCCGTGCGGCGGGAGACCAACAGCTGGCGCTGGCCGCTGGTGATGACCTCGTATCTCTTCGGGCTGGCGTACCTGGCCAGCTTCATCACCTACCGCGTGGCGCTGGCCTTCGGCGCCGGAGGATGAACGGCATGGCGCAGAACCTGATCGTCGGCCTCATCGTGGCCGTGGCCGCGCTCTACGTGCTGTGGCGCTACCTGCCCCAGCGCTGGCGCGGCCGGCTGGGGCGCGTGCATGCCAGCCTCGCGAAGTCGCCCGGATGCGGCGGGGGTAGCGACGGGGGCTGCGCGAGCTGCGGGTCGTGCGGCAGCGCGGGGGATGCGGCTTCGGGTGCGCCTGCGTCTGCGCCCACGGAAAAGCCGGTGGCCATGCCGCCCTCGCACCGGCCGGGGCGTTGAAGTTCTTGATTGCTATCTAATTGATAGCTTGACGCGCAGGTATAGCAAGCGCTGCAGCCCATTTTGGCTTGAAGAATGAGCGCACGTGGGGCTGCAAAAGAAGGTACTCCATGAGTGCCTTCTGCGCGTAGGGTGCGTTTTGGCTCCGGCCCGCGGCCCTTGGCCGCTTCACATCCGCTGCGCGGATATGAGCCTGCGCCGAAACAGTCTGCCGGCGCTGGCGCGCCGCCGCCTTGCATTTCATGCAACGCGGCCGAGCAGAAGGTACTCCATGAGTGCCTTCTGCGCGTGGGCTGCGTTTTGGCTCCGGCCCGCGGCCCTTGGCCGCTTCACATCCGCTGCGCGGACGTGAGCCTGCGCCGAAACAGTCTGCCGGCGCTGGCGCGCCGCCGCCTTGCATTTCATGCAACGCGGCCGAGCAGAAGGTACTCCATGGGTGCCTTCTGCGCGTAGGGTGCGTTTTGGCTCCGGCCCGCGGCCCTTGGCCGCTTCACATCCGCTGCGCGGATATGAGCCTGCGCCGAAACAGTCTGCCGGCGCTGGCGCGCCGCCGCCTTGCATTTCATGCAACGCGGCCGAGCAGAAGGTACTCCATGAGTGCCTTCTGCGCGTGCATCCTGTTTTCTGCCTCGTCCCACACGACCGATTGGGGGCCGTCGATGACGTCGGCCTCCACCTCTTCGCCGCGATGGGCGGGCAGGCAGTGCATGAAGAGCGCGTTCGGCTGGGCGACGGCCATCATCTCGGTGTCCACGCACCAGTCGGCGAAGGCCAGGCGCCGGGCCTCGTTCTCGGCTTCGTAGCCCATGCTGGTCCAGACGTCGGTGGTCACCAGGTCGGCGCTGCGGCAGGCGTCCATCGGGTCCTTGAAGACCTTGTAGCAGCCGCTGCGGGGCGTGCGGCCGCCGAAGGCGAGCTTCTCGTCGATCTCGTAGCCGCCGGGCGTGCTGACGTGCACTGTGAAGTCCAGCAGGTCGGCCGCCTGCAGCCAGGTGTTGGCCATGTTGTTGCCGTCGCCCACCCAGGCCACCACCTTGCCCTGGATGGAGCCACGGTGTTCGATGTAGGTGAACAAATCCGCCAGGATCTGGCAGGGGTGGAATTCGTTGGTCAGGCCGTTGATGACCGGCACGCGCGAGTGCTGGGCGAAGCGTTCGATCTTCGCCTGCTCGTACGTGCGGATCATCACCAGGTCGGTCATGCGGCTGATGACGCGGGCGCTGTCCTCGATGGGTTCGGCGCGGCCCAGCTGGCTGTCGCCCGTGGTCAGGTGCACCACGCTGCCGCCCAACTGGTACATGCCGGCCTCGAAGCTCACGCGGGTGCGGGTGCTGGCCTTCTCGAAGATCATGGCCAGCGTGCGGTCGGCCAGGGGGTGGTACTTCTCGTAGCTCTTGAACTTGCCCTTGATGAGCGCGGCGCGGCCGAACAGGTACGCGTATTCGTCGGCGGTGAGATCGTTGAATTGCAGGTAATGCTTCATGGGTGCATTCAGTCGTTCATTCGGCCAGCAGCGCCTTGACCAGCGGAACCAGCAGCGCGACGATTTCGTCGGCCTCGGCCCGGGTGAGGATGAGCGAGGGCACCATGCGGATCACGGTGTCCGCCGTGACCGACAGCAGCAGGCCGGCCTCGGCCGCGCGGCCCACCAGGGCGCCGCAGGGCTTGGTGAGTTCGATGCCCAGCATCAGGCCCTGGCCGCGGATTTCCTTCACGCCGGGCAGGCCGCCCAGTTCGCGCTCCAGCGCCGCCTTCAGGTGGGCGCCCACGTCGGCCGCGTTCTGCAGCAGGCCTTCTTCTTCCATGATGCGGATGGTTTCCACCCCGGCGCGCATGGCCAGCGGGTTGCCGCCGAAGGTGGTGCCGTGGTTGCCGGGGCCGAAGATGGTGGCGGCCTTGGGGCCGGCCACCACGGCGCCGATGGGCACGCCCGAGCCCAGGCCCTTGGCGAGCGGCATCACGTCGGGCAGGATGCCGGCCCACTGGTGGGCGAACCACTTGCCGGTGCGGCCCATGCCGCACTGCACCTCGTCGATCATCATCAGCCAGTCGCGCTCGTTGCACAGCTGGCGCAGCTGCTGCAGGTATTCGATGCGCATCGGGTTCACGCCGCCTTCGCCCTGGATGGTCTCGAAGAACACGGCGACGACGTTGGGGTTGCCCTCGGTGGCGCGCTTGATGGCCTCGATGTCGTTCATCGGCACGCGGATGAAGCCCTCCACCAGCGGGCCGAAGCCGGCCTGCACCTTGGGGTTGCCGGTGGCCGACAGGGTGGCGATGGAGCGGCCGTGGAAGGCCTTTTCATAGACCACCACCACCGGCTTGTCGATGCCCTTGTCGTGGCCGTACTTGCGGGCCAGCTTCAGCGCGGCCTCGTTGGCCTCCAGGCCGGAATTGCAGAAGAAGACGTTGGCGAGGCCCGAGCGCTCGACCAGCATCTTCGCCAGCTCTTCCTGCAGCGGCACGTGGTAGTAGTTGGAGCTGTGGATCAGCCTGGCGATCTGGTCCTGCAGCGCAGGCACCAGCTTGGGGTGGTTGTGGCCCACCGTGTTGACCGCGATACCGCCCAGGGCGTCGAGGTACTGCTTGCCGTTCACGTCCCACACACGCACGCCTTCACCGCGTTCCAGGGCAATGGGCAGGCGGCCATACGTGTTCATCACGTGGGGGGAAGCGGCCGGGGCGGTAGCGGTCATGCGTCAATCTCCAGACAGTGCGGTTGCGGGCTTGAAAGCGAAGCACGATTCTAGGGTGTGCTTCATGGCGCGATGTTGACGATTGCGCATCACTGCCATGCGGTCGCCGAGAACCGCGCCGGGCGAAGCAAGCCCCTCTTTGCGCATGAATCGCCGCGTGCGCCCGACGCTGGCGTGGCCGGCAGGGTGGAGGGTCTTGCCGGCTGGCTCTTATATAAGAGTTAGAATGCGCGTTTGCCGGCCCAACCCGCCTCGCGCATACAAAAAGCCCCCGAACCCGATGGTTTCTCCCTCCTCCAAAGAAGTCTTCATACAAGGCATCACCCAAGACGGGAAAACCTTTCGCCCCAGCGACTGGGCGGAGCGCCTGGCGGGGGTCATGAGCCAGTTCCGCCCCGGCGGCGCCCGGCCCGGCAGCCACCTGAGCTATTCGCCCTGGTGTGTGCCCACCACCATCGACGGCGTCAAGTGCGTGGTCGTGCACCGCGACCTGCAGGGCCACGAGCCCATGGCCTGGGACTTCGTCATCAACTTCGCGCGCGACAACAACCTGCAGGTGGCCGAGGCCTGCCTGCTGCCCGACGAGCCGCCCAAGGGCTGACCCTTCCGGCCGCGCTGGCCGCCCTGGCCGCCTGGGCGACCGCAACATCTGCAGCATGCGCATTCCCCGGCGCCCCTCGCCGGCCAAGCCGGTCCGCGCGCCGGTGGTTGAAAACCCGTGCGCAGCGCCCACCTGCTGGCCTGTCGTCCCTGCATCACAACAACGCCAAGAGCGCAGGACTCTCCCGCAGGCGCGCCCCCGCGCCCGGCGGTCCCCACCCACTCTTGGAAAGCCCTTGCCCATGCAGCCAGAACACACCCGTGCCGTCATGGCCATCAGCCTGATGGCCGCCTTTGCCGACGAACACAAGGACGAACGCGAACGCGACCACCTGCGCGAGATGGCCGAATCGCTCAGCGCCGGCAGCGGCCTGGACCTGATGAAGCTCTACCAGGACGTGCTGCTCAAGCGCGTGCGCCTGGAAGACGCCACCGCCGCCCTGGGCACCCCCGAGCTGCGCCAGCTTGCCTATGAGATGGCCGTGGGCGTGTGCGATGCCGACGGCGTGTGCAACGACGCCGAAAAGGCCTTCCTGCAGCGCCTGGCCACGGCTCTGCAGGTGCCCGCCGACCAGGCGCGGGAGGTGGTGAGCCAGGCCGACGCGCTGGCCAATGCCCCGCTGCGCGCCGAGCCCGTGCAGGCCGAGGCGTGGGACAGGGCGCCCGGCGCTGCGGCGGCAGCTGCCGCAACCGCCGCAGCGGCGGGGGTGGCCGGCGCCGCGGGCATCGCGGCTCCCGCGTCTGCGCCGGCGCCGGGCGCGGGCGTTACCTTGAACGCTGCATCGGTCAGCGACGCGGAGATCGATTCGATGATCCTCAACGCCTCCATCCTCAACGGCGCGCTGGAACTGCTGCCCCAGTCGCTCGCCTCCATGGCCATCATCCCGCTGCAGACGCGGTTGGTGTACCGGGTGGGCAAGGTCTACGGCTACGAGCTGGACAAGCGCCACATCGCCGACTTCCTCGCCACCGTGGGCGTGGGCCTGACCTCGCAGTACGTCGAGCAGTTCGGCCGCAAGCTGGTGGGCGGCCTGCTGGGCAAGGTGATGGGCGGCATGGGGCGCGCCGTGGGCAGCGCCGCCACCGGCTCGGCCTTTTCGTTCGCCAGCACCTATGCCTTGGGCAAGGTGGCGCAGCGGTACTACGCGGGCGGCCGCACCCTCAGCACCGACTCGCTCAAGGCATCGTTCTCCCGCACGGTCGAGGAAGCCAAGGGGCTGCAGCAGCGCTACGTGCCGCAGATCCAGGAAAAGGCCAAGGGGCTCGACGTCGGGCAGCTGATGCGCGAGCTGCGGGCTTGATGCCGAAGCGCCGCGCCGCGTCCGGCGCTGGATGTGCTATTGAATGGATAGCGGCCGGCCCTTGTGTAACAAGCGCGTGAGGCCCAAAACGCTTGAATTTCGAGGTCCGCACCGCCCGCAGCGCACGGGGGTGCGCCCTCAAGGCGCAGGCGTCTTCGGCCGGTAGTCGCACCACGGCGCCACCACGCATTCCCAGCACCGCGGCTTGCGGGCCTGGCACACGTAGCGGCCCAGCAGGATCAGCCAGTGGTGCGAGTCCACCGCGTAGGCGGGCGGCACCCGCTTCATCAGCTGCAGCTCCACGGCCAGCGGGTTCTTGCCGGGCGCCAGGCCCGTGCGGTTGCTCACGCGGAAGATGTGCGTGTCCACCGCCATGGTGGGTTGCCCGAAGGCCACGTTGAGCACCACGTTCGCCGTCTTGCGGCCCACGCCCGGCAGGGCTTCGAGCTCCTCGCGCGTGCGCGGCACGATGCCGCCGTGGCGCTCCACCAGCAGCCGGCAGGTCTCCATCAGATGGCGGGCCTTGCTGCGGTAGAGGCCGATGGTCTTGATGTAGCCCTCCAGCCCTTCCAGCCCCAGATCGAGGATGGCCTGCGGCGTGCCGGCGACGGGAAAGAGCCGCCGGGTCGCCTTGTTGACGCCCACGTCGGTGGCCTGCGCCGACAGCAGCACGGCGGCCAGCAGCTCGAACACGGTGGTGTATTCGAGCTCGGTGTTCGGCAGCGGGTTCGCGGCCTTGAGCGCGGCGAAAAAAGGTTCTATGTGCGCGGTTTTCATGCGGGGATGGGCCGTTCGCGGCTGGGTCGGATGGCTCGCAGCCAGGCCGGAAGGTCGGTGGAGCTGCGCTGCTTTCCGCCGAATATATGCGGGCAGGCCGGGTCTTTACACCATGTTGACGGGGCGGTTCCTACAGTGATGGCGTGTTCCTCAACCGGGCCAAAGGGCGGTCTCTCCGCTCCTGGGCCCTTTCGCACCATGTTCGATCGCTCCACCGCCGCCGCGCTGCACCGTGCGCTGCCAGAACCCGGCCCATCGCGGCCCGCCGGCTCGCCCTTCGTGGTGCTGCCGGTGCGCCTGCCCACCACCGACGCGCTGGCCTGCCGGCGAACGCTCCACCATCTGCTGGGGCGGCGGCTCGCGAGCTACTGCATGCGTGTCGACACCCCGCACGGCGCGCTGTGCGTGGACCTGAACGTGCGCCCCGCCGACGTCGCCCACTGCATGCGGCTGCTGGTGGCCGGCCTGCCCCGTGCGGAATTCGGCCACGTCGGGGCGGTGCGCCCGCCGGCCCGCCCGGAGGCTCGACCATGACGCTGCACTGGACGGAACCGGCGCTGCCCATGATGCTGGCCCTGGTGGTGGTGTTCGTGCCGCTGCTGCTGGCCTGCTGGCTCACCCGCGACCCGGATCGCCGCGCGCTGCGCTCGCCGCCCCGGCATCGCCTGGCCGCGCTGGCTGCCGTGGCGGCACGGCGTAGGCAGGGGTGGCCCGCTCGCGAAGCCGAGCACGGCGACGGGCATGGCGACGAGTGCGGCGATGGCACGGCGATGGCGCGACAATGGCGGTTTCCACTGACCGCTGCGCGTTCCTTCCATGCAATTCGCCGACCGCCTGAATAACGTCGAAACCTCCGCCATCCGCGAGCTGTTCAAGCTGCTGGGCAAGCCCGGCATCATCAGCTTCGCCGGGGGCTTTCCCGACAGCGCCATGTTCGACGTGGAGGGCCTGCGCGCCGCCAGCGCCAAGGCCCTGGAAGAAGAGCCCGGCGCGGCGCTGCAGTACGGCGCCACCGAAGGCTACAACCCGCTGCGCGAGCAACTGGCCGCGCTGATGGCCGCCAAGGGCGCGAGCGGCGTGGCGCCGGCCGACCTCATCGTCACCACCGGCAGCCAGCAGGCGCTGGACCTGCTGGGCAAGACCCTCATCAGCCCCGGCGACAAGGTGATCGTGGAGGGGCCGACCTTCCTGGCCACCATCCAGTGCTTCCGCCTCTACGGTGCCGAGCTCATCAGTGCGCCCATCGACGGCGACGGCGTGCAGACCGACGCGCTGGAACGACTCATCGCCGAGCATCGCCCCAAGTTCGTCTACCTCATCCCCACCTTCGGCAACCCCAGCGGCGCCACGCTGAGCCTCGCGCGCCGCCGCGCCGTGCTGGAGATGGCCGTGCGCCACAACACCGTGATCGTGGAAGACGACCCCTACGGCGACCTGTACTTTGGCGAGGCGCCGCCGGCCAGCCTGCTGAACCTCTCGGCCAGCGTGCCGGGCAGCCGCGAGCTGCTGGTGCACTGCGGTAGCTTGAGCAAGGTGCTGTCTCCCGGCCTGCGGGTGGGCTGGATGATCGCCCCGCCCGAGCTGCTGGCCAAGGCCACCATGTGCAAGCAGTTCAGCGACGCGCACACCAGCACCTTCGCCCAGGCCACGGCGGCCCAGTACCTCAAGGCGGGCCGCATGCCCGCCACGCTGGACCACGTTCGCGGCGTGTACGCCGAACGCGCCCAGACCATGGGCGACGCGCTGCGCTGCGAATTGGGCGACGCCGTCACCTTCGTGCAGCCGCGCGGCGGCCTGTTCTTCTGGGCGCGGCTGACCGGCGCCGGCGGCAAGGTCGCCGACGGCAACGTGCTCGCCCAGCGCGCCATCGACAAGGGCGTGGCCTTCGTGCCCGGCACGCCGTTCTTCTGCGCGAACCCCGACCACGCCACGCTGCGCCTGTCGTTCGCCACCGCCGACGTGGACAAGATCCGCGAGGGCGTGGCGCGGCTGGGCCAGGCCGTGGTGGGTTGAGCCACCATGCCTTCCGCACCTTCCGACGACGCGCAGCGACTGACCGAGCTGGAGATCAAGGCCAGCTACACCGAAGACCTGCTCGACCAGCTCAACCTCGTCATCTACCGCCAGCAGCAGGAGATCGACGCCCTGGCCCGCACCGTGGCGCTCCTGCGCCAGCAAATGCCCGAGGCCGGCAGCGGCGCGGGCGAGCGCAACCTGCGCGACGAGCTGCCGCCGCACTACTGACCCGCGCCTGTCGAACCGGCCGAGGGCGCATCCGCATCGCCCGGCCTGGACCGAACCACCACTGAAAGGCTTTGAACCATGCAGTACCGCAACCTGGGCAAGAGCAACCTCAAAGTGTCGGCCCTGTGCCTGGGCACCATGATGTTCGGCGACCAGACCAGCCGCGACGAAGCCGCCGCCATCGTGGCCGACGCCCGCGAGCAGGGCGTCAACTACATCGACACGGCCGACGTCTACACCAAGGGCGCGTCGGAAACCATGGTCGGCCAGCTGCTGCAGGGCCAGCGCCACGAATGGGTGCTGGCCACCAAGCTCGGCAACCGCATGTCGGACGCGGTGAACGAAGTGCACTACTCGCGCAGCTGGATGCTGCGCGAGCTGGACTGCAGCCTGGAGCGCCTGCGCACCGACCATGTGGACGTGCTCTACCTGCACCGCGACTACCCCGGCATGCACCTCGAAGAGGCGCTGTTCGCGCTCGACGCGCTGCTGCGCGCCGGCAAGATCCGCTACTGGGGCGTGTCCAACTTCCGCGCCTGGCGCATCGCCGAGCTGGTGCACGGCGCCCGCCAGCTGGGCATGCCGGGGCCCGTGGTCTGCCAGCCCTACTACAACCTGCTCAACCGCATGCCCGAGGTCGAGGTCCTGCCCGCCTGCGAATACCACGGCATCGGCGTGACGCCCTACAGCCCCGTCGCGCGCGGCGTGCTGACCGGCAAATACCCGCCCGGCCAGCCGCCGCAGGAAGGCACCCGCGCCGGCCGGGGCGACCGGCGCATGACGCAGACCGAGTTCCGCGAGGAATCGCTCGTCATCGCCCAGCAGCTCAAGCAGCACGCCGAGGCCCGGGGCGTGACGCTGGCGCAGTTCGCCACCGCCTGGGTGCTGGCGCACCGCGCCGTCAGCGCGGTCATCGCCGGCCCGCGCACGCTGCAGCAGTGGCAGGACTACGCGCCCGCGCTGGGCTACCAGGTCACGCCGCAAGACGAGGCGCTGGTGGACTCGCTGGTGGCGCCCGGCCATCCGTCCACGCCAGGCTACACCGACCCGGGCTATCCGCTGCCCGCCCGCGTGCTCCCTGCGGCGAGCAGGGCAGGCGACCTGTATTGAGCATGAAAACGCGCCCCAGCGCTGGACGGATCAGCGCGGGGTGCTATGAAAAGCAGAGTGATGGGCGCTGCGGTCGCGGGTTACGATCGGGCATGCGAAAGACCTATCAGCTTCACATCGAAGGCAAGCACCGCGACCGTCTGCTGGACGCGGCCCGCCACGACATCCACCGCTACCTGCGCCGCGAACGCCGCCGCCCCCTGCCGGAAGGGGCGCGCTTCTGGGACTTCGACTGCCGCTTCGGCACCACCGAGCAGGACGCCGCACCCGTGCGCGAGGAAGAGCTCACCCGCCTGATCGACGGCGTGGCCGCCTCGGGCGCCGCGCAGTTCTATGTCGAGATCGTCGCCCGGCCGGGCGAGGGACTACCCCCTCGGCGCGGAGAGGCTTCAGGAGACGGGCACGCCCACTCCCACGATGACGATGGCCACGGTGGCGATGCCGGTGGCGACGGGGGTGACGGTGGCGGAGGTGGGGGCGGCGACTGATCGGTCTGGCCGCATGATGGCTGTGTCGGGTGGTGGTGTCGCGCCAAGCTCGGTGCGGCCTGGCCGCCCCGCCCCAGCGCGGCCGGGCCGCTCAGTCTTCTGACCGGCCGGCGGGCGAGGCCGCCGCAGCCGCAGCTGCAGCCGCACGCAGCTTGTCCTTTTTGCTCGGCCGCGATCCCTTCACCCCGCCGGTGCCCGGCGGCAGCTTGCCGGGCCGCTGCGGCGCGGAGTTGGGCGGGTGGGCCGAGGGGCCCTCGGCCACCGGTGTTTCCGCCAGTTCAGTCTCGAAACCGGCAAGCTGCTCGATGGGCAGCGCCGGCAAGGCCTGCTTGCGGCCGATGAGCCGCCAGTGGGCGAGCGACTGCGGTGTGATGAACGTCACCGCCGCGCCGCTGGCGCCAGCCCGGCCCGTGCGGCCGATGCGATGCACGTAGTCGGCCGCGGCGCGGGGCAGGTCGTAGTTCACCACCGCGGGCAGGTCGGCGATGTCGATGCCGCGGGAGGCGAGGTCGGTGGTCACCACCACCTGCCACCGCTCGTCCTTGAATTCCTGCAGCACCTGGCGGCGCGCGCCCTGGCTCAACCCGCCGTGGAAGGGCGATGCGTAGATGCCGGCCTTGTAGAGCTTTTCCGCCACGTGCTCGGCTGCGTACTGCGTGGCGACGAACACCAGCACGCGGCTCCAGCCGGCCTCCTGGATGAGCTGCTTGAGCAGCTGCGTGCGGCGCTTCTCGTCCACGGCGATGGCGCGCTGGGCGATGTCGGGCGCGGTGGCGGGTTCGTGCGGCACTTCCACGCGGACCGGGTCGCGCAGCAGGGCCTGCGCGAGCTGGGTCACGCCATCGGGGAAGGTGGCGGAAAAGAGCAGGCTCTGGCGGCGGGCCGGCAGCAGCGACAGCACCCGGTCCAGCTCTTCGGCGAAGCCCAGGTCCAGCAGCCGGTCGGCTTCGTCCAGCACCAGCGTCTGCACGTGGGCGAGCGAGAGGGCGTTGTGCTCCACCAGGTCCAGCAGCCGGCCGGGCGTGGCGACCGTCACGTCGGCACCGCCGCGCAGCGCCATCATCTGTGGGTTGATCGACACGCCGCCGAAGGCCACGGCCACCTTCAGCCGGGCCGCCTGCAGGGGACGGGCGAGGTCGCGCAGCACCTCGCCCACCTGGGCCGCGAGTTCCCGCGTGGGCACCAGCACCAGCGCGCGCACCCGCCGGGGGCCGTCACCGGCACCGGCGGCCTGCGCGGGGGGCAGGATCTGCTGCAGCAGCGGCAGGCCGAAGGCGGCCGTCTTGCCCGAGCCGGTCTGGGCGCAGCCCAGCAGGTCGCGGCCCGCCAGCACCACCGGAATGGCCGCCGACTGGATGGGCGTGGGGGAGGAAAAGCCCATCGCCTCGGCGGCGTGAACGAGAGCGGGGGAGAGGCCGAGGGCGGCAAAGGGCATGGTGTGAGGCGGTGGCGGCGCCGCGCCGACGCGCCAGGCGTTGCCGGGCGTGGGCAGGGGCCAAAAAAGGACAATGGCGCGATTGTGCGGCACGCACCGTGCGCCGGGATAATCGGCGCCATCGTGCCCTTTCGACCCTCCTGCCCCATGCACCTTCCTGTCGTCCCCCTGCACCGGAGCCCGCCATGCGCCTGAGCGACCTGGGCGGCCTGGGCGGCCTGGTCTACAGCACCGACGCCGGCCGCATGTGCCCCGATTGCCGCAAGCCGGTGGGCCAATGCTCCTGCGCGGCCGACCGCGCCGCGGCGGCCGTGCCGGCGGGCGACGGCATCGTGCGCGTGTCGCGCGAAACCAAGGGCCGGGGCGGCAAGGCGGTGACGCTGGTCAAGGGCGCGCCCTTGCCTGCCGCCGAACTGGCGCAGCTGGGCAAGCAGCTCAAGGCGGCCTGCGGCACCGGCGGCACGGTGAAGGACGGCGTGATCGAGGTGCAGGGCGACCATGTCGAGCGCGTGATGCAGGCGCTGCAGGCGCAGGGCTACAAGGTCAAGCGCGCGGGCGGCTGAACCGGTGGTGCCCATGGACCCGGCCCAGCTCGAACGCCTGTTCACCGTCACGATGCCCTACGGCAAGCACAAGGGCACGCCCATCGCCGACCTGCCGGGCAACTACCTGAACTGGTTCGCCCGCGAAGGCTTTCCGCCCGGCGACGTGGGCCGGCTGCTGGCGCTGATGCACGAGATCGACCACAACGGGCTGGGCGACCTCCTGGCCCCGCTGCGAGCCGCCGCCCGGCGGGGTGGGTAGGGCCGGCAACGGTTTTTCGGCTCGAATTGTGCTGCAGCGCTTGTGGGATCAGCGCAGGCAGCTATCAATTGTGTAGCGATTTTTCCCGCGGCAGCGATCCGCTCACGCGTTCTCTCCCAGCCAGCGCCGCGCCGCTTCCATCACGCAGCGCGTCAGCCGCTCCAGCCCCGCCTGGGCGCTGCGCGGGTGCGCCCAGTACATCGGCACGTCGACGGCCAGGCCCGGCGCGAAGTCCACCAGC
Source organism: Acidovorax sp. FG27 (assembly GCF_040365715.1). Lineage (NCBI taxonomy): Bacteria > Pseudomonadati > Pseudomonadota > Betaproteobacteria > Burkholderiales > Comamonadaceae > Acidovorax > Acidovorax sp. FG27. Next base: position 177,232 of record NZ_BAABVY010000002.1, on the reverse strand, counting down.
GTGCCTTCTGCCAGCTGGCTGGCGATCAGCACGGTGGGGTGCATGCCCCAGCCCATGCCCAGCTCGCAGGCCTGCACATAGGCGAAGTTGCTGGGCAGGAAGTGGCGCGGCGGCGGCCTGCGCGGCAGGGCCAGGCCGTGTTGCTGCAGCCATTGGTCCTGCAGCCGGTCCTTGCGGTCGAAGGCCATCAGCGGCGCGTCGGCCAGGGCCTCGGCGGTGGCGCCGTTCGCGAAATGGCGGGCGACGAAGGCGGGGCTGGCCGCCGCCACGTAGCGCATGGTGCCCAGCGGCCAGGTGTTGCAGCCCGCGATGGCCGTGCCGGTGGCGGTCACGGCGGCCAGCACCTCGCCGTCGCGCAGGCGCTGCGCCGTGTGTTCCTGGTCGTCGATGCGGATGTCCAGCAGCTCGTTGCCGCCCGCCGTATAGGCGTGCATGGCCTCCATGAACCATGTGGAGAGCGAGTCGGCATTCACCGCCAGCTTGACGGCCGGGGCGGGCGCCTCGTGGTCGGGCATCAGCGCCGGGTTGGCGCGCCGCAGCTCGTTTTCCAGCAGCGCGACCTGCTCCACGTGCACGCAGAGCCGCCGGCCCGCGTCGGTGCCCGTGCAGGGCGTGCCGCGCAGCACCAGCACCTGGCCGACGCGCTCTTCCAGCTGCTTCACGCGTTGCGACACCGCCGAGGGGGTGACGTGCAGCTTGCGCGCCGCGCGCTCGAAGCTGCCCTCGCTCACAACCGCGGCCAGGGCCTGCAGGCCGGCATAGTCCAGCATTCAGTTTTGCTTCACATTGGTTAGGAGTTTTAAGTTTACTTAAAGTTGCCCGGTTTTCACAATCGGGGCCATGTGGAATCTTCTTCAACCCTCCGTATCGGCTTCGTGGATCGCCGGCTTCACGGTGTGCCTGTCGCTGCTCGTGTCCATCGGTGCGCAGAACCTCTACGTGCTGCGGCAGGCCGTGCAAGGCCGGCACGTGCATGCCTGCGTGGCCTGGTGCGTGTTGAGCGATGCGGTGCTGATCGGCGTGGGCGTGGGCGGCATGGCGCAGCTGCTGGGCGCCTCGCCCGTGCTGGCCTACTACCTCACGCTGGGCGGCGCGGTGTTCCTCTTCGGCTACGGCTGCTTCGCCTGGCACCGGGCGTTCTTCGCGCCGCAGGCGGGCCTGCGGGCCACGGGCTTGGCGGAGCGCAGCGTGGTGGGCGTGCTGGGCGCGCTGGCCGTCATCACCCTGCTGAACCCGCATGTCTACCTCGACACGGTGGTGCTGATCGGCTCCATCGGCGCCCGGCAGGACGGCGGGCTCAAGTGGGTGTTCGTCGCCGGCGCGGCCTGCGCCAGCTTGGTCTGGTTCGTCCTGCTGGCCGTGGCCGGGCGGCGGCTGCAGGGCGTGTTCGCCAACCCGGCCGCGTGGCGGGTGCTCGACTTCGTCACCGGCGCCACCATGTTCGGGCTGGCCTGGTGGGTGGGCAGCGGCCTGGCCGACCTGCAGGCGTGACGAAAAAAAGGCGCCTTGCATCGCACGGCGCCGGGCAGGCCGGGCAGGCCGGGCAGGCAGGGCAGGCAGGGCAGGCAGGGCAGGCAGGGCAGGCAGGGCAGGCAGGGCAGGGGCCGCCCGTCAGAACGCCGGGACGATCGCGCCCTGGTACTTCTCCTGGATGAAGCGCTTCACCTCGGGCGTGTGCAGCGCCTTCACCAGGTTCTGGATGTTCGGGTCGCTCGCACGGTCGCGGCGGGCGGCGACCAGGTTGGCGTAGGGCGAATCGCCCGACTCGATGAACAGCGCGTCCTTCACCGGGTTCAGCTTGGCCTCGATGGCGTAGTTGGTGTTGATGAGCGCCAGGTCCACGTCGTCCAGCGCGCGGGGCAGCAGCGCGGCCTCGAGCTCGCGGAACTTGAGCTTCTTCGTGTTCTTGACGATGTCGATGGGCGTGGAGGTGATGACGCGCGGGTCCTTCAGCGTGATGAGCCCCTGCTTTTGCAGCAGCAGCAGGGCGCGCCCGGCGTTCGACGGATCGTTGGGGATGGCGATGGTGGCGCCGTCCTTCAGCTCGCCGATCGACTTGATCTTCTTCGAGTAGGCGCCAAAGGGCTCCACGTGCACCTTGCCGCCCGGCACGGCGACGAGGCTGCTCTTGCGGTCCTTGTTGTAGCTGTCCAGGTAAGGCTGGTGCTGGAAGAAGTTGGCGTCGAGCTGCTTGTCCTCCACCGCTGCATTGGGCTGGATGTAGTCGCTGAATTCGCGCACCTGCAGATCGACGCCCTGCGCCTTGAGCTGCGGCTTGACGAAGTTCAGGATCTCGGCGTGCGGCACGGCGGAGGCGGCGACCTTCAGCACGGCGTCGGCGGCGTGGGCACCCAGGGCCAGGGAGGCCAGGGCGATGGCGGAAAGGGCTTTCTTGAGAGACATGGAGGCGCTCACTGGATGGCAATGGATGCGGCCAGTGTAGTGCCCCAAATCGGTGCAGCCCACGTTTTTATTTTCATATTCATATAACGGGGCAAAACTTCATGCTGTTTTTCGGTTTGCGAAGGAATCGCATGAAAACAGCCTGGGGCGCCCGTGAGTCAAGCGCAGGGTGCTATCGAATCAGGAGCGATCGATTCGGGAAAACCCCCGCTCCCGGCGCTGCCCGGGCCGCTGGTCAGCGCAGCACTTCCAGCAGCCGGTCCAGCCCGCCTTCGTTGATCGCCACGTCGGCCTGGGCCCGCACCGCCGGCTTGGCGTGGTAGGCGACCGAGAGGCCGGCCACGCCCATCATGGGCAGGTCGTTGGCGCCGTCGCCCACGGCGATGGCGAGCGCCGGATCGATGCCCATCAGCGAGGCCACTTCCAGCAGCGTGCGGCGCTTTTCGGCGCCATCGCAGATGTCGCCCCAGGCCTGGTCCAGCAGGCGGCCGGTGAGCTGGCCGTCCTGCACTTCCAGCCGGTTGGAGCGGGCCAGGTCGATGCCCAGGCGCGCCTTCACCCGGTCGGCGAAGAAGGTGAAGCCGCCGGACACCAGCAGCGTCGTCAGGCCGGCAGCCTTGGCCGCGGCCACCAGCTCCTGGGCGCCCGGGTTCAGGCGCAGGCGCTCGGCGAACACCTGCTCCATGTGCTGCACCGTCACGCCCTTGAGCAGCGCCACGCGCTGGCGCAGGCTCTCCTTGTAGTCGGTGATCAGCCCCTGCATGGCCGCCTCGGTGATGGCGGCCACCTCCGTCTTGCGGCCGGCGGCGTCGGCGATCTCGTCCACGCATTCGATGTTGATGAGCGTGGAGTCCATGTCGAAAGCGATGAGCTTGTAGTGCGACAGGGGGTGCGGCTGGGCGTGGGCCTGCAGGGCGAGACCCGGGGCGAATTCGGTGGCGGCGTTCATGGGACGGTGGATGGATGGGACCGCGCCGATTATCCCCGCCGCCCGGTGCGAACTATTGCGGCACCAGGCCGGCCGCCTTCACCAGCTCGGCGTGCAGCTTGATCTCGCTCGCGATGCTGTCCTTTAGTTGCTGGCCGGTGCCGGGGGCGGGCTCCATGCCGCTGGCCTGCAGCCTGGCGACCGTGTCGCCCGCCAGCGCCGCATGGGCGGCGCGCTGCAGGCGGTCGATGACGGGCTGCGGCGTCTTCGCGGGCGCGAACAGGCCCACCCAGGCCGACAGCTCCACCTGCTGCACACCGCTCTCGGCCATGGTGGGCACCTGCGGCAGCACGGGCGAGCGCTCGGGGCTCATCAGCGCCAGCGCCTGCAGCTTGCCCGCCTGGATGTGGGGCAGCGCCTCGGGCAGCACGGCGAACATCATGTCCACGGTGCCGGCCAGGGTGTCGTTGACGGCGGGAGCGCCGCCCTTGTAGGGCACGTGCAGCAGATCGGCGCGGGTGCGGGTGCCGAACATCAGCGCCGCCAGGTGCTGGGGGCTGCCGTCGCCGGACGACGCGTAGGTCAGCTGCCCCGGCGCGGCCCTGGCGGCGGCCAGCACGGCGGCCACGTCGGGGAAGCGCTTGCCGTCCTTCACCACCAGCACCATGGGCTGGTTGACCAGCCGGGTGATCGGAACGAAGTCCGCCTGCGGGTCGTAGGGCAGAGTCTTGAAGATGCTCTTGTTGGTGGTAAGGAACGAGGCCGGCGACACCATCAGCGTGTAGCCGTCGGGCGCGGCCCGGGCCACCAGCGGCGTGCCGATCTGCCCGGACGCCCCGGCCTTGTTGTCCACCACGAAGGGCTGGCCGAGTTCGGCCGCCATTCGGGTGGAGACGGTGCGCGCGATCATGTCGGCGCTGCCGCCGGCTGGCAGCGCGACGATCACCTTGACCGGCCGGTCGGGATAGGCGGGCTGCGCCTGGGCCTGCGCGGCGCTGCTGGCGAGCAGCGCGGCAAGAGCGCCCAGGGCGCAGGTCGATGCGCGGGCGACGGTGAGGGCGCGGAAGGTGCGCGTGGCGGACATGGCGGTTCCTTGAAGATGCGGGGGATGGCTGAACCCTTGGCACCAAGCAAGTCCCGCACCCAATTCTTCGGTTTGCTATCGATTGAATAGCGCTACCCGCCCGTGGATCAAGCGCCACGGGGCACTTTGACCCCGAAGCGCTACTGGATCAACCCTGCTTCGGCCGCTGCCTGCGGCGCGAGACCCAGGCCGCCGACGCGGCCAGCCCCCCGCCCAGCAGGGCCAGCGCCGGAACCCCGAGCCCCGGGACCGGCGTGGCGACCGGCGCGGCCGCGGGCTGCGCGCAGGCGCCGGTATCCAGCGCGCCCAGGGGCGTGGGTGCCTGCCAGGCGCTGGGCGCGACGGGCACCTCGTCCGCCAGGGCGCTGATCTCCTGGCCGTTGTAGCGAAAGATGGGGCTGAGCCCGTTGATCCACCACAGCACGCTGGTGGGCGGCTGCAGGTTGGTCACGCTGTAGGAGCCCGTGGGGCCGCTCACCGGGGCGGCCGTGATCTGCGAGAACATGCCTGTCAGCACGCCGGCGCCGTTGGTGGTGGCCGCGCCTGCCACGTCGGTGGGCGGTGCGGTCGTCAGGTTCTGCACGAACACGCGGTCCCCGTTGGCGCCGAAGTACCAGACGACGCAGCGCAGGTGGCTGGCATTCCACGTCTGGTTGACGGCGGAGTTGCCGCCGTTGTCCATCGCCACCGCGACCAGGTAGGCGGTGTCCGATTCGACTCCGGGAATGTCAGAAGTCGTCACCGTGCCGGTGTAGGTGATGAGATAGGGCGCCGCCAGCGAGGCGCCGCCATGGCCGAGCGCCAGGGCCGCGCAGGTGGCGGTGGCGGCGCGCCGCAGCGCGCGAAGCCCCTGGGCGCGGCGCTGGGGGAGTGGATTCTGGTCGGGTCGGTGCATGGTTCCTCCAATGCCAGGCATTATGGAAACCGGGCGGCCGGCGGTATTGGATGGACCGGACATGCCGCCGTGGCCGTGGCGGCCCTGGCACCGAAGGCTTAGCTCAGCAGCGCCAGCGGCCGGCACGCTCCGGCGCGCAGCCGGCCCGCCAGGGTGGCCCGCGCCGTGCCGCCAGGCGCGTTGCCGAAGGTGGCCGGCGTCCACCCGACGAAGCGCTGGAAGTCGCGGATGGCGTGCGACTGGTCGGTGTAGAGCAGCAGGGCCTGCTCCAGGCCGTGCCCGGGCGCCGGGGGCTCGGGTTGCCGGCTCAAGGCGGCGGCCAGCCGCAACGCGCGGTATTTCATGGCCAGGGCCTTGGGCGACATGCCGTGGCTTTCCTCGGTGAGCCGGCGCAGGTGGCGGCCGCCCACGTTCAGCCGGCCCGCCAGCTCGTCCAGCGACAGGCTGGCCGAGGCTTCGAGCCACTGGTCCACGGCCTGCAGCTGCCGCATGCGCTGCGCCGCCGGCTCGGCCAGCGCGCCGCACAGGAAGGCCTCCACCGTGCGCGCATGGCCGCCGTCCAGCGGCGCGTCGTGCAGCTGGGCCAGCAGCCGGTCCACGGCGGTGGCGCCCCACAGGTCGTCGGCGGCGAAGAGCTGGTCGGCGCACTGCTGCCCCGGCACGCGCACCAGCGACAGCCAGCCCTGCGGCAGCAGGCCGATGGTGAGCAGGCGAAACCCCGGCCCGAAGGCCATGCGGTAGGCCGAGCGCGTGGGCCCGATCAGCGCGACGGGCGGCGCGGCCACCGGCGGTGCGTCGCCGAACTGGTAGCTGCAGTCGCCCGCCAGCCGGATGTGGACGTTGGGCAGCATGGCGGGCAGCACCTCCACCCGCGCCCGATCGACGCCGTGCACCACCGCGTGCATGGTGAGCAGCGAGCGCACGGGCGGCGTGGGAGGGTAGTAGTCCAGGCGCATGGCGGTGTCAGTATCGCGGGAGTATCGCGGGCAAAGCGCCATCGTGAAAGGGCGGCGCGCCGGCGTATTGGACGAAACGGACATACGTGTGGCCCGCGCTCCCCGCCGCAGGCAACATGTGAAGCCAAATCGGCCTCTGGCGCCCATTCCAACTGGGCCTGGTGCTATGCTTTTTCTAGCACCGCCAGCGGCTGCCCCAGGCTGCGCAGCACGTCGCGCACCAGCTGGGCCCGGTCCTTGGGCTCGGGCAGTTCGCGCTCGATGCGCAGCTTCTCGTTGCCCGCCAGCTTGATGTGCTTGTTCTTCTGGATCAGGTGGATGATGGCCATCGGGTCCACCGGCGGCTGGGGCTTGAAGGTGATGGTGATGACGCCGGGCGCCGCGTCCACCTTGACCACGCCGTAGGGTTGCGACAGCACGCGCAGACGATGCACGTCGATCAGCGTCTGCGCCTGCGGCGGCAGCTTGCCGAAGCGGTCCACCAGTTCTTCCAGCAGGGCGTCGATCTGGTCGCTGGTCCGGGCGGTGGCGAGCTTCTTGTAGAACGACAGGCGCAGGTGCACGTCGCCGCAGTAGTCATCGGGCAGCAGCGCCGGGGCGTGCAGGTTGATGTCGGTGGTGACCGAGAGGGGGCTGAGCAGGTCGGGCTCCTTGCCCGCCTTGAGCGAACGCACGGCCTCGTTCAGCATCTCGTTGTAGAGCTGGAAGCCCACCTCCAGCATGTTGCCGCTCTGGTTCTCGCCCAGCACCTCGCCCGCGCCGCGGATCTCCAGGTCGTGCATGGCGAGGTAGAAGCCCGAGCCCAGCTCCTCCATCTGCTGGATCGCGTCCAGCCGCTGGGCGGCCTGCTTGGTGAGGCCCTCCACGTCCGGCACCATGAGGTAGGCATACGCCTGGTGGTGACTGCGGCCCACGCGGCCGCGCAGCTGGTGCAGCTGCGCCAGGCCGAACTTGTCGGCGCGGCTCATGATGATGGTGTTGGCCGTGGGCACGTCGATGCCGGTCTCGATGATGGTCGAGCACAGCAGGATGTTGTAGCGCTGCGCCACGAAGTCGCGCATCACCTTCTCCAGCTCGCGCTCGGGCATCTGGCCGTGGGCCACGGCGATGCGGGCCTCGGGCAGGATTTCCTCCAGCTTCTGGCGGCGGTTCTCGATGGTTTCCACCTCGTTGTGCAGGAAGTAGCACTGCCCGCCGCGCTTCAATTCGCGCAGCACGGCCTCGCGGATCACGCCCGTGCCCTCGCTGCGCACGAAGGTCTTGATGGCCAGCCGCCGCTGCGGCGCGGTGGCGATCACGCTGAGGTCGCGCAGGCCTTCCAGCGCCATGCCCAGCGTGCGCGGGATGGGCGTGGCGGTGAGCGTGAGCACGTCCACCTCGGCGCGCAGGGCCTTCATCTGCTCCTTGTGGCGCACGCCGAAGCGGTGTTCCTCGTCGATGATGAGCAGGCCCAGGTTGTGGAACTTCGTCGATTCGCTGAGCAGCTTGTGCGTGCCCACCACGATGTCCACCGTGCCGTCGCCGATGCCCTTGATGGCGGCGGTGATCTCCTTGCCGGAGCGAAAGCGCGAGACCTCGGCGATCTTCACCGGCCACTTGGAGAAGCGGTCCACCAGCGTCTGGTAGTGCTGCTCGGCCAGCAGCGTGGTCGGCGCGAGGAAGGCCACCTGCTTGCCGCCCGTCACCGCCACGAAGGCGGCGCGCAGCGCGACCTCGGTCTTGCCGAAGCCCACGTCGCCGCAGACCAGCCGGTCCATGGGCTGGGGCGAGATCATGTCCTGGATGACGGCGTGGATGGCGGCGTTCTGGTCGGCCGTCTCCTCGAAGCCGAAGTCGTTGGCGAACTGCTCGTAGTCCTGCGGGCTGTAGCGGAAGGCATGGCCCTGGCGCGCCGCCCGGCGGGCGTAGATGTTGAGCAGCTCGGCGGCGGAATCGCGCACCTGGCTGGCCGCCTTGCGCTTGGCCTTTTCCCACTGGCCGCTGCCCAGCTTGTGCAGCGGCGCCTCGTCGGCCGATACGCCCGTGTAGCGGCTGATGAGCTGCAGCTGGCTCACCGGCACGTAGAGCACGGCCTTGTCGGCGTATTCCAGGTGCAGGAACTCCTGCATCGCGGGGCTGCCGTCCGGGTTCTTCTGGCCCACGTCCATGTGGATCAGGCCCCGGTAGCGGCCGATGCCGTGCGCGCTGTGCACCACCGGATCGCCCAGGGTCAGCTCCGACAAATCCTTGATGAGCGCCTCGACATCGCTCACCTGCTCCTGCTTCTTGCGGCGGCGCGTGGTGACGCCGGCGGCGAAGAGTTCGGTCTCGGTGACGAAGTCGATGCCTTCTTCCAGCCAGGCGAAGCCCGTGGCCAGCCCGGCGGTGGCGATGCCGACCTTCTCATCGCCCTGGCCCTGGAACTCGGCCAGCGAATCGAAGGCGGGCGGGTTCACGCCCGAGGCGCGCAGGAAGTCCAGCAGGCTTTCGCGCCGGCCATCGCTTTCGGCCAGCAGCAGCACGCGGTGCTGCGTGTTGCGGATGTGGCCGTGCAGGCGCGCGAGCGGGTCCTCGGCACCGCGCACCACCGACAGATCGCCCAGCTTCTGGAAGTGCGGGTTGTCCGCCACGTCGTCCACGCCCGGCCGCAGCGACAGCTGCGCGTGCGAATTGGCGCGGGTGTAGAACTGCTCGATGCCGAGGAACAGCGATTCCGGGGGCAGCGCGGGGCGATGAGGGTCGCCCTGCACCAGGCGGTAGCGCTCCCGGGTGTCCTGCCAGAAGCGCTGGAAGGCCGGCTCCAGGTCGCCGTGCAGCACCACGGTGGCGTCAGCCCCGAGGTAATCGAACACGGTGGCCGTTTCCTCGAAGAAGAGCGGCAGGTAGTACTCGATGCCGGCGGTGGCTATCGCCTGCCCCATGTCCTTGTAGATGCGGCTCTTGGTGGGGTCGCCCTCCAGCAGCTCGCGCCAGCGGCTGCGGAACTTGGCCCGGGCCGCGTCGTCCATGGGGAATTCGCGCCCCGGGAGCAGGCGCACCTCGGGCACGGGGTAGAGGCTGCGCTGCGTGTCGGGGTCGAAGGTGCGGATGGAGTCGATCTCGTCGTCGAACAGGTCCACCCGGTAGGGCACGGGCGAGCCCATGGGGAAGAGGTCGATCAGGCCGCCGCGCACGGCGTATTCGCCGGGGCTCACCACCTGCGATACGTGGCTGTAGCCGGCCAGGGTGAGCTGGGCGCGGAACTTCGCCTCGTCCAGCTTCTGCTTGACCTTGAAGTGGAAGGTGTAGGCCGCCAGGAACGATGGCGGCGCGACCCGGTAGAGGGCGGTGGTGGCGGGCACCAGCACCACGTCGGCGCCGGTGTCCCTGTCCTTCTGGCTGATGCGCCAGAGCGTGGCCAGGCGCTCGCTGATGAGGTCCTGGTGCGGCGAGAAGGTGTCATAGGGCAGCGTCTCCCAGTCGGGGAACAGCGCGCAGCGCAGCCCGGGCGCGAAGAACGCCATCTCGTCGATCAGGCGCTGCGCGTCGGTGGCGTCGGCAGTGACGATCGCCACCGTGCGGCGCTCGGCCTTCTCGCGCTCGCCCAGGCGGGCCAGCAGCAGGGCGTCGGCGCTGCCCACGGGCCGGGGCAGGGTGAATCGTTTACCGGGGGAGAGTTTGGGCAGTTCCATGCGGAGGTGGGGGCTGGGGGCCGTGGGCGCCGGGGTGCGAAGCTGCGCCGGAGGCGGCGCGACGGCCATCGGAAGATTCTAGGGAATGTCTTTATGAACGACCGGGGCGTGGACATCGCCGCGTGCCCGGCGCAGCGGCGCAGCCTGCGAAGGGAACGCGGCTGGCCAGCGCTTCATATGGGGGCGGCGCCCGCCGCTGCAATCCGAGGTGGCTCGTAGAATCCGCGCCTAATGACCATCGACGCTCCAGCCGCCTTCACCTCCACCGTGCCCCTGGGCGCCGCGGGCCGTTTCTGGGCGGTGTTGCCCTGCGCCGGCGTGGGCGCGCGCGCCGTGGCCGGCGGCGTTGCAGGCGCGGGCGGCGTGCCATTGCCCAAGCAGTACCAGCCGGTGGCCGGCCATCCGCTGGTGATGCATACCCTGGCCGCCTTCGCCGGCGTGGGCCGGCTCCTGGGCACGCTGGTGGCCGTGGCGCCGGGCGACTCGTTCTTCGACAGCCACGTCCACGGCCTGACCACCTTCTTCGTGCTGCCCTGCGGCGGCGCCACCCGGGCCGACACGGTGCGCGCCAGCCTGCGGGCACTGCAGGAACGCGGGGCGGAGGGCGACGACTGGGTGCTGGTGCACGATGCGGCCCGCTGCCTGGTCACCACCGCGCAGATCGACGCGCTGATCGACGCCTGCGCGGGCGACGCGGTGGGGGGGCTGCTGGCGCACAAGCTGGCCGACACGCTCAAGACCGCGACCGACGGCCTCGGGGGCGTGCGCGTGGCCGGCACGGTGGACCGCAGCGACAAATGGCTGGCGCAGACGCCGCAGATGTTCCGCCTGGCGCCGCTGCTGCAGGCGCTCGAGCAATTCGGCGCGCAGGCCACCGACGAGGCCAGTGCCATGGAGGCCATGGGCCTGCACCCGCGCCTGGTGCCCGGCGGGGCGCAGAATTTCAAGGTGACGTATCCGGACGACTTCGCGCTGGCCGCCGCCGTGCTGGCCCAGCGCATGCACGGCGCCACGCTGGAGCGCTTCGGCGGCCAGCGCGGCGAGGCGTCGGCGGTGCCGGCGCGCACCATTTTCTGAACGGGCCGCTGCCGAGTGCTGGCCGCCGGCCGGGCCCGAACCCATCGAAGAGGACACACATGGATCTGCGAATTGGCGAAGGCTGGGACGTCCACGCGCTGGTGCCCGGGCGCAAGCTCATCATCGGCGGCGTGGAGATACCGCACACCCTGGGCCTGCTCGGGCATTCGGATGCCGACGTGCTGTTGCACGCCATCACCGACGCGCTGCTGGGCGCGGCGGCGCTGGGCGACATCGGCAGCCACTTTCCCGACACCGACCCGGAATTCAAGGGCGCCGATTCGGTGACGCTGCTGGTGGAGGCCGCACGCCGCGTGCGCGAGCGGGGCTGGGAGATCGGCAACATCGATAGCACCGTGATCGCCCAGGCGCCCCGGCTCGCCGCGCACATTCCGGGCATGCGCGCGTGCATCTGCGCGGCGCTGGGGCTGCGGGACGATCAGGTCAACATCAAGGCCAAGACGGCCGAGCGGCTCGGGCCCGTGGGGCAGGGCCTGGCCATCGAGGCGCGGGCAGCGACGCTGCTGGTGCGCCAGGCCTGAACCTGCGCCGCTCGGGCACGCGCGGCGAGGTCAGGTCAGCGGGCCGACGTCGGTCTCGCGCGGCGGCAGGTGCCGCTTGATCTGCGGGCGCTGCAGGCGCTGCTTGGGGTCCTTGCCGGCGGGCAGCTCGGCCCGCTGCAGCTGGATGTGCGCCACCAGCCCGCCCGAGGACGAATTGGCGAGCGCGAAGATGCCGCCCATGCGCTGCACGGTCTTGTCCACGATGGACAGGCCCAGCCCCGCGCCCGCGGCTGCCGTGCGGGCGGTGTCGCCGCGAAAGAACGGCTTGGTCAGGCTGGCCAGCTGCTCCGGCGGCACGCCGCTGCCATGGTCGCGCATCTTGACCAGCACCCACTTCTCGCGGCCCTTGGCGGCGATGTCCACGGTGGTGGTGCCCGTGTCGGCCGACTTGCCGTAGCGCCGGGCGTTCTCCAGCAGGTTGGAGATGACGCGCGCCAGCTCCACCTCGTCGGCCATCACGTTGAGGTCTTCCGGCACGTTCATGGTGATCTGCAGTTCGCGGTGGTTCTGCACCGCGTACACGCAGGACGACACGACGCCGTGCAGGTTCACCGGCACGAGGGTGACGTGCTCGGGCCGGGCATAGTCGAGGAATTTGTCGATGGTGGCGTCGAGCTGCACGATGTCGGCCACCATGTGCTCGCGGGCGACGTCGTCGGTCACGCTCATTTCCGTCTCCAGCCGCAGGCGGGCGAGCGGGGTGCGCAGGTCGTGCGAAATGCCGGCCAGCATGACGGCGCGGTCCTGCTCCAGCTTGGCGAGCTTCTGCGCCATGCGGTTGAAGCCGATGTTCACCTCGCGGATCTCGCTGGTCACGACCTCTTCGTCCAGCTGGCTGGCGGCGAAGTCGCCGTCGCGCACGCGGTTGGCGGCGTACGACAGCTGCTTGAGCGGCCGGTTGATGAGGCGTGCGATGGCGGCGGCACCGGCCAGCGACAGCGCGCCGGCCGTGATGAGCCAGATCAGCCAGGTCTTGCCGCCGGCCGCGCTCAGGCGCGAGCGGTCCATCAGCAGCCAGTTCGGGTCGCCGTTGATGGTGAAGCCCACCCAGAGGCCTGCCTCGCCGTTCACGTTGTTGGCGACGATGGTGCCGGGCCCCAGGCGCAGCGTCAGCTCCTCGGTCAGTCGCGCGCCCAGCGCGGTCGGGTCGAGCAGTTCGAAATGGTCGCCCGGTTCGCGCGGCAGGATGCGCACGCCTTCCTGGTCGGCCATGGTCTTGATGAGCGATACGCGGGCGATGGCGTCGGCATGCACCAGCGCGGCCCGGCTCAGGTTGACGAGCGAGGCGATCTGCTGGGCCGTCTGCAGGGTGCGTGGCTCGAATTCGAGCGCACGCAGCGTCTGCAGCCACGCCAGGATGCTGCCCACCAGCAGCAGGGCGAGCAAAAAGAACGTGCGCCAGAAAAGGTTCAGCCCGACACGGCCACGCGACACGCGGGGCGTGGGCGGCGTGTCGAGCGGGGCCGGGCTGGTGGCATCCGAGGATGCGTCGTAGGAAGCGCTCATGCGGTGGGGTGGGAGAGGGCGGGCGCCGCGACCGCCGCCGGCGCCGCCAGCGGAGAGGGCCGTGCGGCCGGCACCCGGTCAGGCTAGTTGGCGCCGTCCGGCACGAAGACGTAACCCACGCCCCAGACGGTCTGGATGTAGCGCGGCGCGGCGGCGTCCACTTCCACCAGCTTGCGCAGGCGGGAGACCTGCACGTCCAGGCTGCGGTCGAAGGGCTCGAACTCACGGCCGCGGGCCAGCAGCGCCAGCTTCTCGCGCGACAGCGGCTGGCGCGGGTGGCGCACCAGCGCCTTGAGCATGGCAAATTCGCCGGTGGTGAGCGGCAATTCTTCGCCGTTGCGCTGCAGTGCGCGGGTGCCCAGGTCGAACGTGAAGGGGCCGAAGGTGACGACCTCGTTCTCGCCCGAGGGGGCGCCGGGCGCTTCCTGCGGGGGGCGGCGGCGCAGCACCGCGTGGATGCGGGCCAGCAGCTCGCGGGGGTTGAAGGGCTTGCCCAGGTAGTCGTCCGCGCCCACTTCCAGGCCGACGATGCGGTCCACGTCCTCGCCCTTGGCCGTCAGCATGATGATGGGCGTGCGGTCGTTCGCGGCGCGCAGGCGGCGGCAGATGGACAGGCCGTCCTCGCCCGGCATCATCAGGTCGAGCACGATGAGATCGACGGTTTCGCGCAGCAGAATGCGGTTCAGCGCCTTGCCGTCTTCGGCCACCATGACCTCGAAGCCCTCCTGGGTCAGGTAGCGGCGCAGCAGATCGCGAATGCGCGCGTCGTCGTCCACCACGAGAACTTTGTCGGTACGGTTGGTTGTTGTGGCCATTTCTTTCCCAGGTCCTATTTGTAACAGAGCCAATTCTGACCATGTTGGAGACCAAAGTTCACGTTTTTGGCCACACCATGACCAACTGTTACAAGTCTTGCCCCGCCATGCACCGGCATCGGAATGCGTTGACAAACCGTTCGGCCAAACCCGCTTATGGTGGCGCCACCTGGCTCGCATGGAGCCGCCAACCTGAATGGAAAGCGTTCGATGAAACTGAAAAACACTCGCAAATTCATAGCGGCAGGCGCCCTGTTGGCCTGCGCTGGGACCGCTTTTGCCCAAGGAATCAACCCGGTGCCCGAGAACGTGCTGCAGCTGTCGGCGACCGGCTCGGTGGAGGTGCAGCAGGACGTGCTGGTAATGACACTGGGCACCACCAAGGAGGGCGCGGATGCGAACGCGGTGCAGACACAGTTGCGCCAGGCCATCGACACCGCCTTGACAGAAGCCAAGCGGGACGCAAAGCCCCAGCAGCTAGACGTGCGCACGGGCACCTTCGGCCTCTACCCGCGCTATGGCAAGGACGGCAAGGTCAACGGCTGGCAGGGCCGGGCGGAACTGGTGCTGCAGGGGCGCGATTTTCCGCGCATCACGTCCACCGCCGCACGCATCCAGACGCTCTCGATCTCGCAGGTCGGCTTCGATCTGTCGCGCGAGGCCCGCGCCAAGGTGGAGGGCGAGGCGCAGACCCGCGCCATCGAGGCGTTCAAGACCCGGGCCACTGAACTGGCGCGCGGCTTCGGCTTCAGCGGCTACACGCTGCGCGAGGTGGCGGTGAACAACAACGAGATGATTCCGGGCCCGCGCATGCCGATGATGGCCAAGGCGGCGTCGGTCACGCTGATGGGTGCTGAGGACAGCGGCATCCCGGCCGAGGCCGGCAAGGCGCAGGTCGTCGTCAACGTGTCGGGCTCGGTGCAGTTGCGCTGAGCCGGCGACACCACACCACGGTCACCGCTCCTGCCCCGGCCAGGTCGGCATGGGGCAGATTTTGCAAGGGTTTTTGGCCCCTGGCGCTTGATTTATAAGCGCCGGGTGCTATGAAAAGTGTAGCTATTGGCCGTTGCCGGCTCGACAGCGGCCTACTGCGCCGACCAGGCCCCATCCATGGCCCAGGCCACGCCGCGCACGTTGGCGGCGGCGGGGGTGCAGAAGAACACCGCCAGCTCGCCCAGCTCCTCGGGCGTGGTGAACTGCATCGAGGGCTCCTTCTCGCCGAGCAGCATCTTCTTGGCTTCCTCGTTGGAAATGCCGTGCTCCGCCGCCTTGGCATCGACCTGCTTTTGCACCAGCGGCGTCAGCACCCAGCCGGGGCAGATGGCGTTGCAGGTGACGCCGGAGGTGGCGTTCTCCAGCGCCGTGACCTTGGTCAGCCCGACGAGGCCGTGCTTGGCCGCCACGTAGGCCGACTTCTGCGCCGAGCCGACCAGGCCATGCACCGAGGCGATGTTGATGATGCGGCCCCAGTTGGCCGCGCGCATGGCGGGCAGCGCCAGCCGCGTGGTGTGGAAGGCGCTGGTGAGGTTGATGGCGATGATGGCGTCCCACTTCTCGGCGGGGAAGTCCTGCACGCTCGCCACGTGCTGGATGCCGGCGTTGTTGACCACGATGTCCACGCGCCCGAACTGGCTGGCGCTGTACTTCATCATGTCCTCGATGTCGGCGGCCCGGCTCATGTCGGCGCCGTGGTAGGCCACGCGGGCACCGGCCGCCTCGCCGGCGGCCAGCACCTCGGCGCGCGGCCCGTCGACGTCGCCGAAACCGTTGATGACCACGTTGGCCCCTTGGCGCGCCAGCGCCTTGGCGATGCCCAGTCCAATGCCACTGGTGGAGCCCGTGACGAGGGCGGTCTTGCCGTTCAGCATGAGAGTCGCTTTCCAATGAATTAGGATGGCCGCCAGCATATCAAGCGCCGGTGGCGCCCTCCTTTTTCGCGCAGTTTCTTGCCATGACCGAACCCACGCTGAACCATGTCCACTGCCCGGGCGTGTCCGCCGCTGCTGCGGCGGGCGTACCCATCACCCCTGGCGAAGGGCACCGCATGGCGTATTGGGAGTGGAACGGCACCGGCGACGCGGCGCACCCCCATGTGGTGCTCTGCGTGCACGGCCTGTCGCGCCAGGGGCGCGACTTCGACGTGCTGGCGCGGCGCCTGAGCCGGCACGCCCGCGTTATCTGCCCGGACGTGGCGGGCCGTGGCCAAAGCGACTGGCTGGCCGACCCCGCGGGCTACCAGGTGCCCGTGTATGCCGGCGACATGCTGGCGCTGCTGGCGCAGGTGCATGCGCGGGCGCCCATCGCGACGCTGGACTGGGTGGGCACCAGCATGGGCGGGCTGATCGGCATGGCGGTGTGCGGGCAGCCCGGGCTGCCGCTGCCCGTGCCGGTGCGGCGGCTGGTGCTCAACGACGTGGGCCCGGTCATCGAGTGGCAGGCGCTGCAGCGCATCGGCACTTACTTGGGGCGGCCGGTGAGGTTCGACTCGGAGCAGCAGGCGGCGGACGCGCTGTGGGCCATCTCGCGCAGTTTCGGTCCGCACACGCCCGCGCAGTGGCTGGCCCTCTCGCGGGCCATGCTGCGCCCGCACGAGCAGGGCGGTTTCACGCTGCATTACGACCCGGCCATCGCGCTGCCGTTCCGCGCCGTGACCGGAGAGGCCGCCCGTGCGGGCGAGGCGCTGCTCTGGCAGCTCTACGACCAGATCGCGGCCCAGGTGCTGCTGCTGCGCGGCGCCGAGTCCGACCTGCTGTCGCCCGCCACGGCCGCCGCGATGGCGCGGCGCGGCCCGCAGGCCCGGTGCATCGAATTCGCCGGCGTGGGCCATGCGCCCACGCTGGTGGCCGATGACCAGGTGCAGGCCGTCGCGCGGTTTCTGGAGATCGAGGTGGGCCCCGAGGGCGAAGGTGGACACGCATGAAGAGCAGCACCATCGGCCAGCCCGTGCCCGGCGCCGGCCACCCCGGCCCGCGCACCGACGGCGTGCCGCAACTCATCGCCGCGACCGCGCAGGCGCTGCCCGGCCAGGCGGACGCGCTGGCCCGCGCCCGCGCCTTCGCCGAGCCGCTGCTGACCGGCGAGACCCTGGAGACGGGCGAGAACACGCTCGAGCATGCCGACGCCGTGGCCGCCATCCTGAAAGGCATCGGCGGCTCGGAGGCGATGCAGGCTGCCAGCTACCTGGTGCACGCCTCATCGCACCTCAACAAGCCCGAGGAAGTGATCAGCAAGGCCTTCGGCGAGCACTTCGCGGCGCTGGCCGTGGAAACCACCAAGCTCATGCGCGTGCAGCAGCAGGCCCGCGACGCGCAGCTGGCGGGCACCCTGGTCGACGACCCGGTGGTGCAGACCGAGAACGTGCGCAAGATGCTGCTCGCCTTTTCACGCGATCTGCGCGTGGTGATGCTGCGCCTGGCGTCGCGCCTGCAGACGCTGCGCTACTACGCGGCCAGCAAGCGCCCGGTGTCGCCCGGCATCGCCCGCGAGGCGCTGCAGGTGTTCGCCCCGCTGGCCAACCGGCTCGGCATCTGGCAGATGAAGTGGGAGCTGGAAGACCTGTCGTTCCGGTTCCTCGAACCCGAGACCTACAAGCAGATCGCCCGCCTGCTGGACGAGAAGCGCGCCGAGCGCGAGCTCTACATGGAGCAGCTGCGCGGCCGCGTGGAGTCGGAGCTGCGTGCGCGCAGCATCAGCGCCAGCGTGCAGGGTCGGCCCAAGCACATCTACAGCATCGTCAAGAAGATGCGCGGCAAGGCGCTCGACTTCGACCAGGTGTTCGACATCCGGGCGCTGCGCGTGGTGGTGCCCACCGTCAAGGACTGCTATGCGGCGCTGTCCTGGGTGCACCAGCAGTTTCGCCCGCTCGAAGCGGAGTTCGACGACTACATCGCCCGCCCCAAGCCCAACGGCTACCAGTCGCTGCACACGGTGGTGCGCGACGAGACGGGCAAGCCCATCGAGATCCAGATCCGCACCCAGGCCATGCACGACCATGCCGAACACGGCGTGGCCGCGCACTGGGCCTACAAGGAGGCCGGCACCAAGGGCTATGCCGGCGTGTCGGCCAGCGGCGAGTACGACGCGAAGATCGCGGTGCTGCGCCAGCTGCTGGCGTGGGAGCGCGACCTCGTCGGCTCCGCCCGGCACAGCGGCCTTTTCGAAGACCGCATCTACGTGCTGACGCCCGAGGCCGCCGTGATCGAGCTGCCGCAGGGCGCCACGCCGGTGGACTTCGCCTACACGGTGCACACCAGCCTCGGTCACCGCTGCCGGGGCGCCCGCGTCGACGGGGTGATGGTGCCGCTCAACACGCCGCTGCAGAACGGGCAGACGGTGGAGATCACCACCGTGAAGGAAGGGCGCCCCTCGCGGGACTGGCTCAATGCCGAGCTGGGCTACCTCATCAGCCACCGCGCCAAGGCCAAGGTGCGCGCCTGGTTCAACGCCCAGGCCACGCACGAGACGGTGGCGCGGGGCCGCGAGGCCGTCGAAAAGCTGCTGCAGCGCGAGGGCCGCACCGCCATGAAGCTGGACGACCTGGCCGTGCAGCTGGGCTTCAAGACGGCCGACGCGCTCTTCGAAGTGGTGGGCAAGGACGAGTTCTCGCTGCGCACCATCGAGACCCTGCTGCGGCCGCCGGAGCCTGCCGCCCCGGCCGACGACTATTCGCCGATCAAGAAGGCGCGGGCACCCGATCCCAGCGGCAAGGGCGGCGTGCTGGTGGTCGGCATCGATTCGCTGATGACGCAGTTGGCCAAGTGCTGCAAGCCGGCGCCGCCCGACGCCATCCGCGGCTTCGTCACGCGGGGCAAGGGCGTGAGCGTGCACCGCGCCGACTGCAGCAACTTCCGCGAGATGGCGGCCCAGAACGGCGAGCGCGTGATCGAGGTGGCGTGGGGCCGACCCAAGACATCGGCGGCACCGGCGGCGCAGGCCGCCGTGTACCCGGTGGACGTATCGGTGGAAGCCTCCGACCGCCAGGGGCTGCTGCGCGACATCTCCGAAGTCTTCGCGCGCGAGAAGACCAACGTCATCGGCGTGCAGACCCAATCCGTCAAAGGCACCGCCTGGATGACCTTCACCGTCGAGGTGGCCGATTCCGGCCGGCTGGGCAAGGTGCTGTCCATCGTCGCCACGGTGCCGGGCGTGCGTTCGGCCCGGCGGCGGTGATGAGCCGCGCGCCCCTGCGAACGGACATGCGGCGCATCGCCACAAGAAAGAAAAGAATGCGGCGGGTTTTTCTGGCGGGCTGTTTTTTACTGCTAGAATCGCATTCTCGAATACAAACAGGCGCGTAGCTCAGCTGGTTAGAGCACCACCTTGACATGGTGGGGGTCGTTGGTTCGAGTCCAATCGCGCCTACCAACTAACCATTGGTACAAAGCCTCCCAGGTCCACGGCCTGGGAGGCTTTTTCTTTTGGGGCCGCTGGGCCGCCCGGTCTGGGCAGAACTTCACCCACAAATGACTTGCGGCATCTGTATGGAATACTGTAAATTTAAACAGTATTTCATGGAGATCGATTATGCAGCCATCCCCCGACGTCCCCTACCGAGTCGCCCTGTGCGACGCCCCATCCTCGCTGCCTGGCGATGCCAGGCTCGCCGCCGAGGCGCGCTATGCGCGTGAGCTCGAGCGGCTGCTGGGCGGCCCGTATGAAGTCACCGCGGCGTTCGATGTCATGTGCGGCATGGAGCATGCCGACACGGTGTCGGAAGTCGAAAAGGCGGTGGTCCTGCGATGGCAGCGCGCTGCTTCCACCGCCCGGGATCGCGCGCTGTCGCATATCGGTGAAGCGGAAGAGGCGTATTTCGAAGTGCGCCTGAACTGATGGACTATTTCGCCATCGCTGGCTGGGGTGCCTTCGCGGTATGGCTCTCGCAAAGTCGCCATGCGTCTTGCCGGCGCTGGGCATGCGTGCTCGGGCTGCTCGGGCAGCCCTATGGGTTCTACGTGGCGTGGCAGGGCGCGCAGTGGGGGTTGGGGACCGTGTGTGTTCTCTATTCGCTCGCCTGGTTGAGAGGCTTTTGGGTGCACTGGCTCGCGCCTGAGCCGGTCGGCACGCTGGGCACGGTCCAGCTCACTCCCGGACGAGGGTCCTGAGCAGTCACGGCCATGCCGCTCGCGTCGGATCGGGTCGGGTCGGATCGGGTAGGGTGGGTGGTGGTGCAGGGGGACAGCCGTGGCTTGCAGGCAGCCAGCCATCTGTCTGACGCCGGCGCCGGGTGCAAAGGGCGGAGTGTTGGGGGATCGCCATCCCACCTTCAGGAGCCACACCATGGACACCACCAAGGACAGAGAAACCGGCCGGCCCGACCTGCCATCCCATACCCGGCGTACACCCCCGGGGCAAGACCGGCGGCGGGCCGCATGGATCATCCTGGCCATCGTCGCAGCAGCGGTGGTGATCGGCATGGCCATGGGCGCTTTCCAGTCGGGTACTGGCACGCCCCAGGGCCAGGCTGCTGGCAGTGCCAGCCCATCGACCGCCGCAGTCGCGCCACCCGCTCGCCAAGGTGGCGCGTGACCGGCGGGCTGCAGGCCTTCTTTGACCGACAGGCCGCATCACGCGCCCGGCAGTTGAAGTCCTACACCCTCGGGGCGACGGGGACCACAGTTCGAGCCCGGCCGTGGCCTTAGCTTCAAGTCCTCAACTTTCACTCAAGGAGACTCTCTCATGGTCAGCAAGCAACTTCTCGCGGCACTGTGCGCATCCGGTGCCTTGATGTTCGGCCCGGCAATGGCCCAGTCGGGCGGCGGCACCGGCGCCGGTATGGGCGGCAGCGCTTCGGGCTCCGGCGGCATGGGCGGTGGCGCGGGCAGCACCGCTGGCGCGGCAGGCTCCTCGTCGTCCATGGGCGGCACCACCTCTTCGTCGGGACAGGGCGGGGCCGCAGCGGGCACGCATGGCTCCGGCACCCACGGCGGTACGGGTTCCAAGAGCGGCATGGATCACTCCAAGTCGGGCAGCAAGGCAACCGGTTCGGACAAGACCCGCGTGAACTCCGGCACCGGTGACCGTGCATCGGCAACAATGCCTTCCACCCAGACCGGCAGTGCTGCCAACGGCGGCAAGGACGGCAAATAGCCCACTTCGCCCCGCCGCTATGGCGGGGAGAGGGCACATGCGCATTGAGCGCATGTTGGATACCAGGAAGAAAAGGTGCAGCGAGATTCCTGCACCTTTTTTCCATGGTGGCCCCGAAAGTACGCCATGAAGCTCGGCCTTGCAGGAGGTTTTACAGGCGGGCCGCCGTGCGAGCCCGGGCCCGATTTGCTGTTGCTACCGGACCCTGCGTCCATGCGAAAGAGGCCACACAACCGGACTGGCCCACGCCAAAAAAGAAACCCGCCACGGGGGCGGGTCAACTTGCGAAAGTCGCAAGGGAGGGAGGTGTCGAGGGGGTATCGACACCGCAAAGTTTGCTGGGTAGGCCTGAGCGCGCAGCGTAGGACGAAGTGCCATCGTTCTGGAGGCCGATCCACCCGCAGCTCCTGCAGCGGCAAGTGCTCCCATCACCAAAAGCATGTGTCCGACATGACGCAAAACGTCCCTTCGGTAACTTCCTGTGTTATCTGCATGGCGTGTGTGCCGTGCCCATCCCGGAGGACTGCATGCGACATTCTTTAGAGCAGGTGATATCCGGCCACACTGCTGGCCCGGCCCACGGCGAGGAAGGCATGGGCGACGTGCGCGTGTTCTGGCTTGCAGCGGCCATTGCCGTCCTGGCGGTTGTCGCAGTCGTGTCCTTCAAGATGAATGGCCGGGACATGCAAGCCGCGCTGTTCGGCAATGTAGCGACCTGGAGCCAGCCGGCGCGTTCGCAGCCTTCTGCGGTCACCAGCAGCGCGGGGTCCGAGCGTTCGTTCCAACTGGAGACGAGCGCCACGCAACTGGCCCGCTGAGCGGTGCGGGATGCTGGGCTGGCGCAGCGGAGCTGACTCCAACCGTTGCCGTGGCCTGCTTCCGCCAGCCATTCAATAAGCTGCACTTCGTTGCGGCTCGGCGACAACCCCATCGGCCGCCTCGCTGAACTGTGCCCGCAGCCGCCGCGCCGCGCCCACGAACATCAACACGTCTACTCCCACCGCCACGAAGGTGCAGCCCAAGTCGAGATAGCGCCGCGCCAGCGCCGGGTCCGAGGTCAGCGTGCCGGCGGCCTTGCCGCTCGCGACGATGGTGCGCATGGCGTCCTCGATCGCGGCCTGCACTTGCGGGTGCGCGGGGTTGCCCCGGTGGCCCATGGAGGCGGCCAGGTCCGCCGGCCCGATGAAGACGCCGTGCACGCCCTCCACCGCGCAGATCGCGGGCAGGTGGCTCAGGGCGGTCACGGTCTCGGCCTGCACCAGCAGGCACACCTCGTCGTCGGCCACCGCCAGGTAATCGGCACGGCCGCTCCACTGCGACACCCGGCCCACCGCGCTGCCCACGCCGCGCACGCCGTGGGGCGGGTACTGGGTGGCGGCGGCGATGGCGCGGGCCTGCTCGGGCGTGTCCACCATCGGCACGAGCAGCGTGCGTGCGCCGATGTCCAGCACCTGCTTGATGAGGGCGGTGCTGCCTTCGGCGATGCGCACCACGGGCTGCGAGGGGTAGGGCGCCACCGCCTGCAGCGCGCCAAGCGTGCTGCGCAGGTGGTTGGGCGCATGCTCGCCGTCGATCAGCAGCCAGTCGTAGCCGGTGGTGGCGGCGGCTTCGGCCAGGTACGGGTCGGCCATGGAGAGCCAAAGGCCGATCTGGGGGCGTCGGGCGGCAAGGGCTGCCTTGAAGGGGTTGTGTGCGGGCATGTGTCTCGTGCTTTCTGAAAATGCCATTGGGAAAGAAAAAGCAGTGCCGGGCAAGTCAGTCCAGCCCACCCTGGCACACATACTTGGTGTGCAGGTAGTCCTCCAGCCCATGCGTGGAGCCCTCCCGCCCATAGCCGGACTCCTTCACTCCCCCGAAGGGCGCCGCCTCGGCTGCCAGTGCCCCTTCGTTCACCCCCACGATGCCCGTCTCCAGCAGCCCGGCCACCCGCCAGATGCGCCGCACGTCCCGGCTGTAGAAGTACGCGGCCAGGCCAAAGGGCGTGTCGTTGGCCGCGGCGATGACTTCTTCTTCGCTCTCGAACACGGTGAGCGGTGCCACGGGCCCGAAGGTTTCCTCGCAGGCGCAGGCCATGGTGGCGTCCGCGCCTGTCAGCACCGTGGGCGCGTAGTAGGTGGCGCCCAGCTCCGTCAGGCGCCTGCCGCCCGTCAGCACCTTCGCACCCCGCGCGCGGGCGTCCTGCACGTGGCGCTCGATCTTCTGCACCGCCCGCTCGTTGATCATGGGGCCGATCTGCGAATGGGGATCGCTGGCCGGGCCCACGATCAGCGCACCCACCTTCTCGGCCAGCAGCCGGGCGAAGGTATCGTGCACCTGGGCGTGCACGTAGACGCGGTTGGGGCTCACGCAGGTCTGCCCGCCGTTTCTGAACTTGGCGGCCATGAAGCCTTGCACGGCGGCCTCGACGTCGGCGTCCTCGAAGACGATGAAGGGGGCGTTGCCGCCGAGCTCGAGCGAGAGCTTCTTGAGCGTGTCGGCGCTGCGCCGCGCCAGGTGCTTGCCCACGGGGGTGGAGCCGGTGAAGGTGATCTTGCGCACGCGGGCATCATCCAGCCACACGTCGACCACCTCGGGGGTCTTTTCGCGCGAGGCGGTGACGATGTTGAGCACGCCCGCCGGCACGCCCGCTTCGTGGGCAAGCAGCACCAGGGCCAGGGAGGTGAGCGGGGTGTCCTCGGCGGGCTTGCAGACCACCGTGCAGCCGGCGGCAAGGGCCGGGGCGATCTTGCGCGCGATCATGGCGGCGGGGAAGTTCCAGGGCGTGATGGCGGCGACCACGCCCACGGGCTCCTTCAGCGCGAACATCCGCCGGCCCGGCACGGGCGCGGGGATGACTTCGCCGTTCATGCGCGTCGCCTCTTCGCCGAACCATTCGATGTAGCTGGCCGCGTAGGCGACTTCGCCCTTGCCTTCGGCGAGCGGCTTGCCCTGCTCCAGGGAGATGAGGCGGCCGAGGTCGTCGGTGTGGGCGACGACCAGGTCGTTCCAGCGCTTGATGATGGCGGCGCGCTGCTTGGCCGGCAGGGCGCGCCAGGCGGGGAAGGCGGCGTGGGCCGCCTGAAGTGCGGCCAGGGCCTCGGGCGCGCCGGAGTCGGGCACGGAGGCGATCACCTCGCCGGTCGCGGGGTTGGTGACGGGCAGCAGCGCGCCGGGGCCGGGGGTCCACTGGCCGGCGATGAAGTTGGCGTGGCGGATGAGCTCGGGGCGGGTGAGGGGCGAGGTCGGGGTCTGGGACATGGTGGTTTCAAGGTCAAATGGGCCGCCAGCGCCGGTGGATCCAGCGCATACAGCTATTGTTTCTATAGCGGATCAGCTCACGATGCCCAGATGCCAGGGCACGAACTCGTGGTCGCCCAGGCCCAGCATTTCGCTCTTGGTGGCCTCGCCGCTGGCATGCCGCAGGATCTGCGCGAAGATGCGCTCGCCCATCTCGGGCACCGTCAGCTCGCCGTCCAGGATCACGCCGCAGTTGATGTCCATGTCTTCTTCCAGCCGGCGGTACATGGGCGTGTTGCTGGCGAGCTTGATCGTCGGCGCCGGCTTGCTGCCGAACATCGAGCCGCGCCCGGTGGTGAAGCAGATCAGCTGCGCGCCGCTCGCGATCTGGCCGGTGGCGGCCACCGGGTCGTAGCCCGGCGAATCCATGAAGACGAAGCCGCTCTCGTCGATGCGCTCGGCATATTCGTACACGGCGCGCAGCGGCGTGGTGCCGCCCTTCATGGCCGAGCCCAGCGATTTCTCGAAGATGTTCGCCAGTCCCCCGGCCTGGTTGCCGTGGCCCACCACGCCGTTGAACTGCGCGTTCTGGCCGGCGGCATAGCGCTCCCACCACGCCAGGCGGTCCAGCAGCTTCTGGCCCACCTCGGGCGTGATGGCGCGGCGCGTGAGCATGAACTCCACGCCGTGGATCTCCGGCGTCTCCGACAGGATGGCCGTGCCGCCGTGGCGCACCAGCACGTCCATGGCCGCGCCCAGCGCCGGGTTGGCGGTGATCCCCGAAAACCCGTCCGACCCGCCGCATTCGAGCCCGATCTTCAGGTGGCTCGCCGGCACCGTGCTGCGGCGCGCCGCGTCGGCCGCCGGCAGCATGTCCTCGATCGCGGCGATGCCGGCGGCGATGGTCGCGCGCGTGCCCCCCACGTCCTGCATGACCATCGTGCGCATCAGCCGGCCGGGCTCCAGCCCCTGGGACTCGACCAGGCCATCCACCTGGTTGCGCTCGCAGCCCAGGCCCACGATCAGCACGCCGGCCAGGTTCGGGTGGCGCGCATAGCCCGCGATCGTGCGGCGCAGCACGTCGAAATGCTCGCTGGGGGACGACATGCCGCAGCCGCTGGTCTGCGCGAACGCCACCACCCCGTCCACGTGCGGAAAGTCCCGCAGCCGCTCGGGCGTGAAATGCGCGGCGATCTGCTTGATGACCGTGGCGGAGCAGTTCACCGACGACAGGATGCCGACGAAGTTACGCGTGCCCACGCCGCCGTCCGCCCGCACGAAGCCCTGGAAGGTCGCGCGCTCGGCCTCGGGCACATAGGTCACCGGGCGCACGTCCGCGCCGAAGGCCGGGTCGCGGTAATAGTCCACCAGTTCCAGGTTGTGGCTGTGCACGTACTCGCCGGGCTCCAGGTCGCGGGTCGCCACGCCGATCACCGTGTCGTACTTCTTGACCTGCTCGCCCCGGGCGATGCGCCGCGCCGCGATCTTGTGGCCCGGCGGCACCTGCGCGCGCGCGCGCACACCCAGCTCGGGGATCTCCTGCCCGAGCACCAGCCCGGTCTTGGCGACGAGCACATTGTCGTGGGGGTGCAGGTGCAGCAGAGGACTGTCAAGGCTGGGCATGCGGTGCTTTCATCATCGGTGGGGTGGTCAGGATTTCATCAGCTCGCGCAGCTTGAGCTTGTCGATTAGCACGGTCTCCTTCGCGTAGACCGTGCTCACGTACTTCTCGTAGTCGGGCCCGTCCAGGTAGAGCAGCGGCGCGTCGAGCTTGTCGGCCACCGCCTTGAACTCGGGGCTGGCCACGGCCTGGCGGAAGGCATCGCGCAGTTTCGCCGCCACGGCCGGGTCCAGCCCCTTGGGCGCGCCGATGCCGTTGGGGGCATCGACCACCACGTCCCAACCCAGCTCGCGCAGCGTCGGCACGTCCTTGAAGCGCGCGGTGCGCTGCTCGCCCCAGGTGGCCAGCAGCCGCAGCTTGCCGGCCTCCACGTGCGGCGCCCAGGAGCTGGAGTCCGCCAGCGCATCCACGTGGCCGCCCAGCACGCCCTGCAGCGCCTCGGCGCCGCCCTTGTAGGGCACGTGGTTCAGCTGGATGCCGGCCACGCTGGCGAATTCCTCCATGCCCACGTGCGTGGCGCCGCCCACGCCGGCGTGGGCGTAGGTCACCTTGCCCGGATGGGCCTTGGCGTATTCGACGAAGTCCTTGAGCGTCTTGAAGGGCGAGCCCGCCGGCACCGCGATGCCGAAGGTCTGGCCGGAGGTGCGCGCGATGTAGGTGAAGTCCTTGCGCGGATCGGCCTGCAGCGTGCCCAGCTGCGAGAAGCGGGTGACCGAGATCGGGATCTGCCCGATGGTGTAGCCGTCCGGCTTCGCGCCGGCCAGGGCCTTGGAGCCGATCATGCCGGAGGCGCCGGCCCGGTTCTCCACCGCGATCGGCTGGCCGAGCACGCGGCCGGCCACCGTGCACAGCGTGCGCATCGACTGGTCGGCCGTGCCGCCGGCGGGCCAGGGGCAGATGAAGGTTATGGGGCGGTCGGGATAGGTGCCTTGCGCCAGCAGGCGCGAGGGCGCGGAGGCGAGGGCGAGCGTGGCGGTGCCGAGGGCGCCCAGCACAAGCTGGCGCCGGCCGCAGCGTGGGGTCTGCATGGGTTTGTCTCCTGTTTCTTGGTCTCGGGTGCTGACAGCCGCCATTGTTCAGGCGCAGGCCATGCCGATCCAATGAAAATATGGACTCTCTTCATAACCCGGAAGGAATGAAACCCCATGGCCCAGATCGACCGCGTGCTGCGCTCCAATCTCAAGCTGCGGCACCTGCAGATGCTGGTGGCGCTCGACCAGTTCCGCCATGTCGGGCGGGCGGCGGAGTTCCTCTCCGTCACGCAGCCGGCCGTCTCCAAGACGCTCGCCGAGATCGAGCGCCTGTTCGGCCTGCCGCTCTTCGAGCGCTCGACACGCGGCACCGAGCCCACGGCGGCGGGCGCGAGCGTGGTGCGCTTCGCCCGCTCGGTGCTGGCGGGCTACGAACGCACGCGCGACGAGATCGCCGCCGAGGCCAGCGGCGCCCGTGGGCGCGTGAGCGTGGGCGCCATGGTCGCCGCCACGCCGGGGCTGCTGGCGCAGGCCGTGGAGCGGCTCAAGGCGCGCTCGCCCCACGTCACGGTGCTGATCGAGGAGGGCGACCTCACGCGCCTGCTGCCCCAGTTGCGCCTGGGCGAGCTGGACCTCTTCGTCGGCCGGCTGGAGCCCGGCTACGCCTCGCCCGACCTGGAGACCGAGGCCCTCTACGACGACCCGATGGTGGCCGTGGTGCGCCCCGGCCATGCCCTGGCCCGCAAGCGCCAGCCCCGCTGGTCCGACATCGCCGCCCAGCCCTGCGTGCTTCCGCCGCCCTGGGCCTCGCTGCGCGTGAAGCTGGAGCAGCAGTTCTTCGCGCACGGCCTGCATCCGCCGGCCGACATCGTCGAATCGGCGTCGTTCCTCTCGCAGATCACCTTCGTGCAGCAGCGCGGCGCCGTAGCTTTCATGGCGCGCGCCGTGGCCCGGCACTGCGCCGAGCAGGGCATGGTGGCAGTGCTCAAGCTGCCCGTGCCGGTGGAGTTGCCGCCGGTGGGGATCATCCGGATGCGCGGGCGCGAAGAGACGGCTGTGACGCAGGCGCTGGTGGAATGCCTGAGGGAGGCGCGGGGGCGGTGACGCATCGGCGGGCCGGGGCTTCAGCCCGAGGCCGGGCTGGCCATGGGAGCGCGTGGGCGCGTCCCGATGGGGTCAGTCAGGGCGCCGGGCAGGAGCCGTCCAGCCCCGCCATGCCCGCCAGCTTCTGCAGCCGCGTGCGCTGCTCCAGGCAGACCTGGCGCTGCGCTTCGGCGGCCTTGTGCTGTGCGATGCGGGCGGCCTCGGCGCGGGCCGCCTGCCACTGCGCGACGCGCTCGCGGATCTGCGGCATGGCGGCCAGGGCCGCTTTCTCGCCTTCCAGGATGGCGCTGGCGCGCTGCGTGAAATCGGCCGCGCCGATGTCCAGCACCTGCGGGCGGATGACCACGTCGGCACGCGCAAGCTCGGCGTGGCCCAGCTTATGGCCCATGATGGCGATCGACTGGCCCAGCGTGCCCAGCATGCCGGCGGGCGTCTGGCCACGCGCCTTGTTGGAGATGTCCACCGCCACCACGATGTCGGCGCCCAGCTGGCGTGCCGCGTCCACCGGCACCGGGCTGACGATGCCGCCGTCCACGAAGTGGTACTTGCCGATGGCGACGGGCTGGAACACCCCCGGCACGCTGCTGGAGGCGCGCACCGCCTGGCCCGTGTTGCCGCGTGCGAACACGGTGCGCTCGCCGTCTTCCAGCCGCGTGGCGACCGCCACGAATGGCTTGGCGAGCTTGTCCAGCGGCTGGTTGCGCACCTGCGCGTTGACGTAGTCCTCGAGCTTCTGCCCCAGCACCAGCCCGCCGGACGACAGCTGCAGGTCGCGGATGCTGGTTTCGTCCAGCGCCACGGCCTTTTCCTGCAGCTCGAATGCATTCATGCCGGCGGCGTAGAGCGCGCCGACCACGCTCCCGGCGCTGGTGCCCGCCACCACGGCCGGCGCGAAGGCGTTGGCCTCCAGCATCTTGATGACGCCGATGTGCGCGAACCCCTTGGCCGCGCCGCCGCCCAGGGCGACGCCGATCCTGACGGCGGCGGGCGCGTTGATGGATGCGTTCGTGGATGGGGTGGCGGCCTGCGGCGGCGCGGAAGACGCAGCGCCGCCGGGGCCGGCCGGGGGCGTGCTGCCGCAACCGGCCAGCGCGGCGGCGGCCACCGCGCTCGCGGCGGCCAGGGGGCGAAACAAAGCGGTCAGGCGCATGCCGGTGGGTCAAGCAGTGGAAGGGCCGCCCAGTTTATCGGGCCGGCCCCTGCCACTCCCCCGCCACGGTCGCACCGGGCGGCTGCCGGTCAGCCCTGGGCGATGGCGGCGGCGATGGCCTCGCCCACCTGCGTGGTGTTGGCCGTGCCGCCCAGGTCGGGGGTCTTCGGGCCGGAGCGGATGACCTCCTCGATGGCTGCGACGATGGCATCGTGCGCCTGCCGCCCCGCGCCCTGGCCCCGCGTGAGGAAGTCCAGCATCAGCGCGCCCGACCACACCATGGCGATGGGGTTGGCGATGTTCTTGCCGTAGATGTCCGGCGCCGAGCCGTGCACGGGCTCGAACAGGCTGGGGAAGCTGCGCTCCGGGTTCAGGTTGGCCGAGGGTGCCAGGCCGATAGTGCCGGTGGTGGCCGGGCCCAGGTCGGAGAGGATGTCGCCGAACAGATTGGTGGCGGCCACCACGTCGAAGCGGCCGGGCTGCAGCACGAAGCGGGCGGTGAGGATGTCGATGTGCTGCTTGTCCAGCGTGATGCCCGGATAGTCCTTGGCCACCTCGTCGGCCCGCTTGTCCCACCAGGGCATGCTGATGGCGATGCCGTTGCTCTTGGTGGCCAGCGTCACATGCTTCTTCGGGCGGCTCTGGGCCAGGTCGAACGCGTACTTCAGCAGGCGGTTGGCGCCGTGGCGCGAATAGACAGATTCCTGGATCACGATCTCGCGGTCGGTGCCTTCATACATCACGCCGCCGAGCGACGTGTATTCGCCTTCGGTGTTTTCGCGCACCACGTAGTAGTCGATATCGCCCGGCTTGCGCCCGGCCAGCGGGCAGGGCACGCCTTCGAAGAGCCGCACGGGGCGCAGATTGATGTACTGGTCGAATTCCCGGCGGAACTTGAGCAGCGAGCCCCACAGCGACACGTGGTCGGGCACGGTGGCAGGCCAGCCCACGGCGCCGAAGAAGATCGCGTCCATGCCCGAGAGCTGCGCCTTCCAGTCGTCCGGCATCATCTGGCCGTGCGCGGCGTAGTAGTCGCAGCTGGCCCATTCGAAGGTGTGCAGCTGCAGCTGGAAGCCGAAGCGGTCGGCGGCTGCCTGGATGGCGCGCAGGCCCTCGGGCATCACTTCCTTGCCGATGCCGTCGCCCGGCAACACGGCGATCTTGAAGGTGGTGGTGGGAAGACTGGACATGCGTAACTCTCTCCTGCCGAAGCGAAAGGGTGAAGGGGGTCGAAGCGCGGCAAGCGCCGCCTGCTGCAACGAGGTGCCGCGATTCTTCGGCAAACCGCCCGGCAATACAATCCGCGCACTGTGGTTCCATTGTTCACACATCGTGCATAAAAATCCCGCCACCGACGACCTGCGTGTCTTCACGGCGGTGGTGCGCCGGGCGAGCTTTGCGGAGGCCGCCACCGAGCTGGGCGCCTCGCCCGCCTACGTCAGCAAGCGCATCCGCCTGCTGGAGGAGGAACTGGCGGTGAAGCTGCTGCACCGCACCACGCGCCGCGTGGCGGTGACGGAGGAGGGCGAGCGAGTCTTCCACTGGGCCCAGCGCATCCTCGACGACTGGGACCAGCTGCTGCAGGAGGTGGCCGTGACCCGGCGCGAGCCCCGCGGCCTGCTCAAGGTGAGTTGCAGCTTCGGCTTCGGGCGGCGGGTCGTCGCGCCGGTGTTGTCGCAGCTGGTGGAGCGGCACCCCGGCCTGCAGGTGCGCCTGGAAGTGTTCGACCGGCTGGTGGACGTGGCGGGCGAAGGCTTCGACCTCGACGTGCGCGTGGGCGATGAGATCGCGCCGCACCTCATCGCCCGCCGGCTGGCCGACAACCAGCGGGTGCTGTGCGCCGCGCCGGCCTATCTGGCGCGCAAGGGCGTGCCGCGCAGCGTGGCCGATCTGGCCAGCCACGACTGCCTGGTCATCAAGGAGCGGGACCACCCTTTCGGCGTCTGGCGGCTGCGCAGCGGCGGCGCTGACGAGACGGTCAAGGTGCGCGGCCCGCTGTCGGCCAACAACGGCGAGATGGCCGTGCAGTGGGCGGTCGATGGGCGAGGCATCGTGCTGCGCTCGCTCTGGGACGTGGGGGCGGAGCTGCGTTCCGGCCGCCTGGTGCGGCTGCTGCCTGAATGGTGGCAGGAGGCCAACATCTGGGCCGTGTACCCGACCCGGCTGGAGCGGTCGGCCAAGGTGCGCGTCTGCGTCGAATTTTTGCAGGCGCATTTCGCCCGCCAGGCGTGGGATGGCGGAGGCGCCGCATGAGCCGCCCCGTCCGCTCGGCGCGGCTGCTGCGGTTGCTCGACGAGCTGCGCCGCTGCCGCCAGCCCGTCTCCGGCGCCCAGTTGGCCGAGCGCCTGGAGGTCAGCCTGCGCACGCTCTACCGCGACATCGCCGTGCTGCGCGAGCAGGGGGCCGACGTGGCGGGCGACGCGGGCGTGGGCTACCAGCTGCGCCCCGGCTTCCTGCTGCCGCCCTTGATGTTCCCGACCGAAGAGCTGGAGGCGCTCTTGCTCGGCGCCCGCTGGGTGGCCTCGCATGCCGACCCGGAGCTCGCGCGGGCGGCGGGCCAGGCCATGGAGCGCATCGCCGGCACGCTGCCGCCCTTGCTGCGGCTGGAGGTGGAGACCAGCGGGCTGTTCGCGCCCCAGTGGTCGGGCCCGGCGACCGAGCCCTGGCTCCAGGCCTTGCGCCACGCCATCCGGGCCGGCCACGCGGTGCGCATGCGCTACACCGATGCGGACGGCGCCGTGACCGACCGGACCGTGTGGCCCTTCGCCATGGCCTTCCTGGCCGACCTGCGGATGCTGGCGGGCTGGTGCGAGCTGCGCCAGGATTTCCGCCACTTCCGGGCCGACCGGGTGCTGTCGCTGGAAGACACGGGCCGCCGCTACCCGGCCATGCGGCACCAGTTGCTGCGGCGGTGGCAGCAGGAGCGCCTGCGCAAGCTCCCCGGGCCTGGGATCACCGGCACTGCTGACAGGATCTGACAGTGGCGGCGCGCAGACTGCAGGCTCTTTCACCCCTGGAGCCGCCATGAGCGCCGAACCCCTGATCTTCTACACCCACCCCATGTCGCGCGGCCGTGTCAGCCGCTGGATGCTGCAGGAAACCGGGTTGCCCTACGACGAGGTGATCCTCGACTACGGCACCACCATGAAGGCGCCCGAGTACCTGGCCATCAACCCCATGGGCAAGGTGCCCGCCTTGCGCCACGGCGGCGTCACCATCACCGAGGGCGCGGCCATCTGCCTGCACCTGGCCGACCTGGCGCCGGACCGTGCGCTGCTGCCACCGCCCGGCTCCGCGCTGCGGGGCCTGTGCTACCGCTGGCTTTTCTTCGCGGCCGGCCCGATGGAGTCATTTTTGACGGCGCGCAAATATGGCGCGCTGGCCCCCGCGATGGAGGCCGGCTACGGCCAGGAAGCCGACCTGATGCGCACGCTCGAGCAGGCCGTGGCCGGCAGGTCCTGCGTGGCCGGAGAGCAGTTCACCGTCGCCGATCTGTACCTGGCCTCCTTGCTGGGCTTTTACATGCGCATGGGCATGCTCGAGCAAAAGGCCGTGTTCGAGGACTACGCCATGCCGCACCTGCAGCGCCCGGCCGCGTTGCGCGCCCAGGCGCGGGACGACGCCCTGATGGCGGCGCACCCGCATCCCGCGGCCGCAGCCGTGGAGGCGGCGACCACGGCCACGGGCCCGGCTGCCGCATGAGGTGCGATGACGCGGGGCGAGGCCCGCGCCCCTGACGGTGCTTCAGCCCGCCAGCGCCGCCTTCACTGCGGCCGAGACCTGGCCCATGTCGGCCTTGCCCGCCAGGCGCGTCTTGACCGCGCCCATCACCTTGCCCATGTCGCCCGGCCCGGCGGCGCCCAACTCGGCCACGATGGCCTTCACGGCGGCGGTCACTTCCTCGGCCGACATGCGTTCAGGCAGATAGGCCTGCAGCACCACCAGTTCCGACTTCTCCTTGTCCGCCAGGTCCTGCCGGCCGGCGCCTTCGAAGGCGGCGATGGAGTCCTTTCGCTGCTTGATGAGCTTGTCGACGATGGCGACGATGGCCGCGTCGTCTTCCAGCGCCACGCGCTCATCCACTTCCTTTTGCTTGATCGCCGCCTGCAACAGGCGAATGGTGCCCAGGCGCTCGGAGTCCTTGGCGCGCATGGCGGTCTTCATGTCTTCGGTGATCTGTTCCTTGAGGCCCATGGTGGCTTCCTTGATATTGATGGCAGAGAAGATGGGTTTGCACGAAGCACTTCCGGCGAGGCGCAGCGCCGCAGACGGTCGTGCTACTTACTGCTAAGGCGCTGCAACCCTGCTGGACGGGCTTTTCGCAGACCCGCAAAAACGAAAAAACCCGCGCTTGGCGTCCCTAGCGCGGGTTGTCGGCTTGAACGCCGGCGGTACGGATCAGTACAGCTTCTTGGGCAGTTGCATGCTGCGAACGCGCTTGTAGTGGCGCTTCACGGCGGCCGCCTTCTTGCGCTTGCGCTCGGCGGTGGGCTTTTCGTAGAACTCGCGGGCGCGCAGGTCGGTCAGCAGGCCCAGCTTTTCGATGGTGCGCTTGAAGCGGCGCAGCGCCACGTCGAAGGGTTCGTTCTCTTTCACGCGAATGGTGGTCATCAGCTCGATATTTCCAATGTGTGCCGGCAGAGGGTTTTCAGGAGATCGGGCCTGAAAGCCATACGCGGCGAAATTCCCGTCTATAACTAGTATTGGCCGACGGGGTTTGCCAGCAAAGCCGGAGATTATAGCCCCTGTTTGCCGTGCGTCTACCAGCAAGGGTGGCGCCGAGAGCGCGTGGCCGCAGCTTCCCGAGTAATGGGCTTGGAATTTGCTTTGTTAACTTTGGTTATTTACCGCCTTGCGGCCGTTGTTTTTCTTCGCATTCCGCGAGGTGGCGATCTCCTGGCTTCCCCCGATCCATCGACATGATGCAACGCGTTTCGCGCTGGCTGGGCCGGCTCAGCGTGGGCCGCAAGCTCATGCTCATCTATCTGCTCGATCTGACCGCGGTCATCTACGTATCGGGCATCCTCATCCACGAGAAATTCCTGGCGATCGACTTCGCACGCAAGGAGATCGTCGGCACCGCGTATGCATCGGTCATCCGCGACGCGCTGATGGGCGCGTTCACGGCGGGCGACGGCGTGCCGCCCACGCTGGTGCTCGAGCGCCTGGTGCAGGCGCGCGCCCTGCATGACGCGCGCCTGAAGACCGCCGAGCCCGCCGGGCGCTTCGAGGCATTGCTGCGCCAGTCGGTCGATGCCGACACGGCGCCCGTGGCGGGCCGCGAAAGGGCCGCGGCGCGGGGCGATTTGCTGCGCGAGGGGCGTGAATTGCTGACCACCGTGGGCAACCAGTCCAACCTGATCCTCGACCCCGACCTGGACAGCTACTACGTCATGTCGCTGATCCTGCTGCGGTTTCCCGAACTGCTGCAGGTCACGCACGACACGGTGGTGTTTCTCACCACACCCTCGGTGCGCCAGGGCAGCCCGGGCGGCCATCGGTCGGCCGAATTGCTGACGCTCGCCGGCCGGCTGGACGCCGTGATGCTCGGCATCGACTCCGACTACAACCAGGCGTTCATCGCCGGCTCGGCCGAGATGCGCTCGGCCCTGACGCAGCAGCGCGAGGCGCTGAAGGCGGCGGGGGCCGACTTCCAGTCGCTGCTGCAGGCGATCGCGCAGGGTGAGACGTCGGCCGCGCTCGCCGACCTGCCCGACCGGCACCGCGCCCTGCACCTGAACCTGCAGACCGCGTGGGAGCAGGGCACCCTCCAGCTCGATCAACTGCTCTATGCGCGGGTGGACGACCTCTTCGCCCGCATGTGGCTGCACCTGGGCACGGCCGTGCTGCTGCTGGGCTGCATCCTCAGCCTGGTCACGCTGGTGGCGCGGCAGATCGCCAAGCCGCTGCAGCAGCTGGCGCGCGTCGCCGACGAGGTGCGCCGCAGCGGCGACCACAGCTTGCGCGCCCACTGGACGAGTGGCGACGAGATCGGCCGCCTGGTGACCGCCTTCAACGGCATGCTGGCCCAGCTGGACCGCGAGCGGCTGCTGCAGCAGGAGCTGGCCGCCAGCGCCCGCGCCGCCGAGGCGCAGCGCGAGCTGGTCGAGGCCTTCCCCGTCCCGATGGTCGTCACGTCGGTGCCCGAGCACGAGGTGTTGCACGCCAACGCGCCGGCCAGCCTCTGGCTGGGCGACACCCTGCGCGACCCATGGCACCGGGGGCTGGAGCCCGGCGTGCGGGCGCGCTTTTTCCAGCGGCTCGCCGACCACGGCGTGGTCGATGAGTTCGAAGTGCGCTGGAAGGGCGGCGCCGAGCCGCTCTGGGCCGTGCTGTCGGCGCGGTGCCTGCGCTTCCAGGGGCGCGACGCCATGCTCACGGCCTTCACGCCGATCAACGCGCTCAAGCTGATGGAGCAGCGGCTGGAGTTGTGGGCCAAGGTGTTCGAGGCCTCCTCCGAGGGCATCATCATCATGACGGAGGACCAGAAGATCGTCAGCGTGAACAAGGCCTTCTGCCGCAGCACGAACTACGACTTCTACGAGGTCATCGGCGAGCACCTGGCGGTGCTGCTGGACGACAAGCGCGACCCGCCGCTGGGCGTCGTGATCGCGCGCACGCTCAAGGACAAGGAGTCCTGGCAGGGCGAGGTGCGGCTGCGGCGGCGCTCGGGCGACACCTATCCGGCCTGGCTGATGGTGTCCGCCGTGCGCGAGGGCAAGAACGGCGCGGTCGCCAACCACATCGGCATCGCCATCGACATCACCGACCGCAAGCGCAGCGAGGAGCGCATCCAGTTCCTGGCGCACCACGACGTGCTCACAGAGCTGCCCAACCGCTCCCTCTGCGTGCAGCGTCTGCAGGTCGCGCTGGCGCAGGCCAGCGCCACCAGGGAGCGCGTCGCCGTGCTGTTCATCGACCTGGACCGCTTCAAGGCCATCAACGACACGCTGGGACACCACATCGGCGACGGGCTGCTGCGGTCGGTGGCCGGGCGGCTCACCCAGGCCACGCGCCAGGGCGACACGGTCAGCCGGCTGGGCGGCGACGAATTCGTCATCGTCATGCCCAGCGTGGGCAGCGCCGAGGATGTGCTGCTGGCCGTGGAGCAGCGGCTGATCCCGGCCATCCGCCAGAGCCACCCGGTGCAGGGGCACGAGCTGAACGTGTCGTGCAGCGTGGGCATCGCCGTGTACCCCGAGGACGGGACCGACATCGACGAGCTGATGCGCCGCGCCGACACGGCCATGTATGAAGCCAAGACCACCGGGCGCGACATGGCGCGGCTCTATTCGCTGGAGACCGACCAGCGCGTGCAGGCCCGCCAGGCCCTGGAGCAGCAACTGCGCCGTGCGATGGAGCGGGACGAGCTCGAGCTGCACTACCAGCCACGCGTGGATGCGCGCAGCGGCCGCATGACGGGCCTGGAGGCCCTGCTGCGCTGGAACCACCCGGTGCTGGGCCAGGTGCTGCCGGGCGAATTCATTCCCATCGCCGAAGAATCCGGCCTGATCCGTCCCATCGGCAGCTGGGTGATGGAGCAGGCGTGCGAGCAGTGGGTGCGCTGGCAGCACCCGGTCGCCGGCGCGGCGCCGCTAGGCAGCCTGCCGGTGTCGGTCAACCTGTCGGCCGCGCAACTTGCCGATCCGCAGCTCGTGCCCGACCTGCGCCTGCTGCTCGCCCGCTGCGCCATGCCCGCGCAGTGGCTGGAGCTGGAACTGACCGAGTCGCAGCTGATGGAAAACGCCGGCGCCGCCCAGCAGCAGCTGGCCGCGCTGAAGGCGCTGGGCGTGCAGCTGTCCATCGACGACTTCGGCACCGGGTACTCCAGCCTGGCCTATCTCAAGCGCTTCGACATCGACAAGCTGAAGGTGGACAAGTCGTTCATCCGCGACATGCTCACCAGCCCGGCCGACATGGCGATCACCCGCGCCGTCATCGCCCTGGGCCACACGCTGGGCCTGAAGGTGGTGGCCGAGGGCGTGGAGGACGAGGCCACCGCGCAGGCCCTGGAAACGCTGGATTGCGACGAGCTGCAGGGCTTTCACTTCAGCCGGGCATTGCCGGTGGCGGCGCTGGCCGACTGGGTGGACGGTCACGCGCGCGGGCGCTTCGCGCCGGCTTCGCCGCCATCGTGAACGGCACGCGAATCGGCGGGGGCCTGCATGCGGTCGTTGAGACCATAGTCCCGGATCACCGTCGCCACCCGAAGCCGGTAATCGGTGAAGACGCCCGATCGCCCGGCGGCCTGCGCGTCGCGGTGCGGGCCGTGACGGCGCCATCGCGCGACCGCTGACGCGTCGCGCCAGAAGGACAGCGACAGCAGCTTGCCCGGCTGGCTCATGCTCTCGAAGCGCTCGATGGAGACGAACCCGTCCATGCGTTCCAGTTCGGCGCGCAACGCAGCGGCGGAATCCAAGTAGAACGGCCGGCCCGCCGGGCTGGGCATGACCTCGAAGATGACGGCGATCATGCCGCGGCTCCCGGCGCCAGGTTCGGCGCCGACAGGGGCGGATGCGGCGCCAGCGCGGGGCACTGGAACGTGCCGTCCACCACCTCGGTGAACGTGCGCTGCTCGCGCAGGATGAAGCGCTGGCGCCGTGCCCGCTCGAAGTTGGCCCGGCCTTCGGGGTCGGCCCGCAAACGGGCGCGGTAGGCCTCGTACGCGGCCAGGCTGTCAAAGGCGATGATGCCCCACGCCTCGTCGTTGGTGCCTTCGCTGGGCAGGAAGTAGCCCAGCAGGTGTCCGCCGCAGCGCGGAATGATGTGTCCCCAGTGCTCGGCATATTCCCGGAAGGCGTCGATCTGGAAAGGATCGAGCTGGTAGCGGATGAAGCAGGTGAAGATCATGGGCAGGTCCTTGGATGAGCGGGTGACGGGACATGGCCGGTGCGGGACTCGGGCCCGCCCGGAGCTGAAGCGGCGCTGCAGCCCGGTGAGTGGACCGCGTTGGCCGGCCGCGATGCTTCGTTGCGGAGCGAAGCATCGCTGCCGGCCACTGCAGCACACTGGACGGCATGAACACGAACCAGATCGCCCACATCGCAGCCCTCGCCGGAGAGCCCGCCCGCACGGGCATGCTGCTGGCGCTGATGGACGGTCGCTCCCTGACCGCGCGCGAGCTGGCCGATGCCGCGCACATCACGCCGGCCACCGCCAGCCGGCACCTGGCCCTGATGGTGCAGGCGGGCCTGCTGGCCGTGCACAGCCAGGGACGCCACCGATACCATCGCCTGGCCTGCGCCGACGTGGCGCGGTGGTTGGAAGGGCTGATGCAACTGGCGGCGCACCAGGCCCCGGCTGCGCGCAGTCCGGTGGTAGGGCCACGCGATGCGGCGCTGCGCAGAGCCCGTACCTGCTACGACCACCTGGCAGGCAGGCTGGCCGTGACCATGGCCGGTCATCTGCTGGCCGAGGGCGCAGTCGTGTTCGAGGGGCAGGAGGGCAGCCATGTCACCGACCGGGCCGTGGTGGTGGGGGGCTTGATCGGGCTGGATGCTGCGGGCGGCGCGCCTGCGGGCAGCGCGCCTGCGGGGGCGAGCCGTCGCCCGCTGTGCCGTCCGTGCCTGGACTGGAGCGAGCGCCGCCTGCACGTGGCAGGGCGGCTCGGCGCCATGCTGTGCGCGCACTGCATGGGCGCTGGCTGGCTCGTTCGCAGCCAAGGGTCTCGCTCTCTCTCCATCACGCCACCGGGCGCCGCCGCGCTGCGGAACTGGCTCGGCCACGCGCGCTGGAGCGAGGTTGTCGGAGATTGATGCCCGCTCAGCCGGCCGGCAGTGCCTGCGCGCAGGCGTGGGCGCTGGCCCAGGCCCACTGGAAGTTGTAGCCGCCCAGCCAGCCGGTGATGTCCACCACCTCGCCGATGAAGTAGAGGCCGGGCTGGGCCTTGGCCTCCATCGTCTGCTGCGACAGCGCCCGGGTGTCAATGCCGCCCAGCGTCACTTCCGCCTTCTTGTAGCCCTCGGTGCCGGTGGGCACCAGCTCCCAGTGCGCCAGTTGGTCGGCCAGGCGTGCCAGGGCCTTGTCGGCGGCCTCGTTGATGGGGCGCTGCCAGTCCGGGCTCTGCTGGGCCCAGGTGTCGGCCAGGCGGCTGGGCACCAGCGTGGCCAGTTCGTTGGCGATGAGCTTCCTCGAACGGGCCTTGGCCGCCGCCAGCGCCCAGGGCAAATCGACGCCGGGCGCCAGGTCGATGGCGAGCGGGGTGCCCGGTTGCCAGTAGCTGGAGATCTGCAGCACCGCCGGGCCCGACAGGCCCCGGTGGGTGAACAGCAGGTCTTCCAGGAAGGCCGTGCGCTCTTTCTTTCTGCCGCTGGGCCGC
The DNA here is from genome assembly GCF_040365715.1 of Acidovorax sp. FG27. Taxonomy (NCBI): domain Bacteria; kingdom Pseudomonadati; phylum Pseudomonadota; class Betaproteobacteria; order Burkholderiales; family Comamonadaceae; genus Acidovorax; species Acidovorax sp. FG27. Next base: position 137,889 of record NZ_BAABVY010000002.1, on the reverse strand, counting down.
CCCGAGGCAGAAACGGCCCCCTCGGGGGGCGGCGACCCGCGGAGCGGCGGAGCTTGGGGGCGGTCAGGGGTGCCGGTGGCGATCTGCACGGGCAGCGCCAGGCCCGAGAGCTGGGCGTACGGCGCCCAGGCGTGCGCGTCGAAGGTGAGCGGCACCAGGCCCGGCCGGCGCTCCACCAGCGGAATGCCGAACTGCTCGGCGAGCCGGTAGCCGAAGTCGGTCGCGCCGATCTTCGGGATCGACAGCCCGCCCGTGGCGATCACCAGGCTGCGTGTGGCGATGCGGCCCCTGCTGCTATTGATTTGATAGCTTCCTGCGCTTGATGCATCAGCGCTGGAGGCCAAAAAGGCAATATCTTTCACGCTGCATGGCTGCCACCGCTTGACTCCGCCCGCCGCGCACTCGGCCAGCAGCATCTGGATGATGTCCTCCGCCGACCGGTCGGCGAAGAGCTGGCCCTTGTGTTTCTCGTGGTGGGCGATGCCGTGCCGGTCCATCAGCGCGATGAAGTCGGCGGGCGTGTAGCGCGACAGCGCCGAGCGCGCGAACTGCGGGTTCTGCCCCACGAAGTGCCTGTGGGGCGCCCGCACGTCGAGGTCGCGGTTGGTGAAGTTGCAGCGGCCGCCGCCGGAGATGCGGATCTTCTCCGCCACCTTCTCGGCGTGGTCGATCAGCAGCACCTTCAGGCCGCGCTGGCCCGCCTGCGCCGCGCAGAAGAGGCCGGCCGCGCCAGCGCCGATGACGACGGCGTCGAATGCATGAACGCCGTCCATCAGCCCTTCCACGTGAACGGGAACTTCAGCTGCTTCACGAAGCCATTGGGCACGTAGTCGCCCAGCACCCCGTACTGCTCGGGCCAGAGCTTGGTGCTCTTCACCGCGGTGCCGAAGGCGTAGTCGATGAACGCGAAGTGGGCAGCGTAGTTGCGGTCCAGCGCCTCCTGGTCCTGGCTGTGGTGCCAGTGGTGGAAGTTGGGCGTGACCAGGATGTAGCGCAGCGGGCCCAGCCGCACGCTGACGTTGGCATGGTTGAACACCGCCTGGAAGCCGACGATGACGATGTAGGCGTCGATCACTTCCTTGGAAAAGCCCAGCACGTAGATTGGCGCCAGCACCAGCGTGCGGGTGATGAGCAGCTCCAGGATGTGCTGGCGCGAGCCGGCCATCCAGTCCATGCTTTTCACGCTGTGGTGCACGGCATGCAGGCGCCAGAGCACCGGCACCTCGTGGTAAGCGCGGTGCGTCCAGTACTGCACCAGGTCGGCCACCAGCACGATGAGAAAGAGGGCCAGCCAGAAGTTGAGGCCCTGCACCCAGCCGCGCACGCCGTCGCTGGCGGCCCAGCCGAAGAACTTGTGCACCATCAGGTTGGTGGCCAGCAGCACGAAGCCGACCACCATGTGGTTCACGATGAAATGGTGGAAGTCGGTCTGCCACTCGGGCCGGAAGATGGGCTGGTCCCGCCGCAGCGCGAACAGCTTCTCGATGAAGATGAAGATGAGGGCGCTGCCCAGCAGGTCGAGGATGAACCAGTCCAGGCCGATGTAGGGCGTGCCATCGGCGAAGTCCTGCACCGGCACCTTGTGGCCGCCCAGCATGGTGGCCGACACCACCAGCAGGAACGCCGCCGACGACAGCCAGCGCGAGCGGTTGAAGAGGATGTTGACCAGCGAGAGCCCGCCCGCCACCACCAGCGCCACGAAGAGGATGGTGCGGATCACGTCCACGTCGTAGCTCTTGCGCAGCTGCGGCGTGGTGAGGTACTGCGGAAAGTGGAAGGCGATCACGCCCAGCAGGCACAGGATGCCCAGCGACAGCGCGATCACGCCGGTGATGATGCCCTTGCCCGGGCGCAGCGCGCCGTGGCTCTGGGTGAAGTCGTTCAGTTTGCCCAGCATGTGTCTGAAGCCACCTTCGAGGAAAGAATGGGCGCGAGTGTAGCGAAGCCGCCTCAGCCATCCGCTCAAAATGTAAGCCGGCTCCTACAATCGAGCGATGACCACGAAGATCCCTGCGCACCAGCTCAGCATGACGGTGCTGATGTCTCCCGACATGGCCAATTTCTCGGGCAATGTGCACGGCGGCGCCGTGCTCAAGCTGCTGGACCAGGTGGCCTACGCCTGCGCCTCGCGCTATTCGGGCTGCTACACGGTGACGCTCAGCGTGGACCAGGTCATGTTCCTGCAGCCCATCCACGTGGGTGAGCTGGTGACCTTTTTGGCCAGCATCAACTACACGGGCACCTCGTCGATGGAGGTGGGCGTGAAGGTGGTGGCCGAAAACATCCGCACCCGGGTCGTGCGGCACGTGAACAGCTGTTTCCTCACGATGGTGGCGGTCGACGAAGCGCGCAAGCCGACGGCGGTGCCGCCGCTGTCGCCCTCCACGCCGGACGAGCGCCGGCGCTGGGCTGCAGCGCTGCTGCGCAAGGAATTGCGGCGCGAACAGGCCTCGCGTTTCGAGCAGGTGCGGCTGGCGGCCGCGGGCCAGGCGGCGGGCTGATACGCCCTGGCCGGGCGGCGCCGGTCGCCCGCCGCGTGCCGCAGCAGTCCGTTCTCGTGCGTCAGCGCACGTGCCGCATCGGCTGCGGCGCGGCCGGCAGCAGGCCTGCGTCCACTTCCGTGCCCTGCGCGGCCGCCACACCGCTCACCACGTCGCCGATCACGATCACCGAAGGGCTCGCGAGCTGCTCGCGCTCGATGGTGGCGTGCAGCTCGCCCAGCGTGGTCAGGGCGTGGCGCTGGCAGGGCAGGCTCACGTGCTGGATCACCACCACCGGCGTGCTGGCCGGCAGGCCGGTGAGCAGCTCGTCCTGGATGTGCTGCGCGCTGCTCACGCCCATGTAGATCACCAGGGTGAGCCGCGCCTCGCGGGCGGTGGTGGCCAGTTGGCGCCAGTCGGTGCCCGTGTCGCCCGGCTTGGCATGGCCGGTGACGAAGATCACGCCGTGCGCATGCTCGCGGTGCGTGAGCGGGGTGCCCAGCAGCGTCATGCCGGCCAGGCCCGCGGTGATGCCGTTGATCACCGTCACGTGGATGCCTGCGGCGCGCAGGTGCTCGACCTCCTCGCCGCCCCGGCCGAAGATGAACGGGTCGCCGCCCTTGAGCCGCACCACGTTCTCGCCCTCGTTCACGGCCATCACCATCAGCTTTTCGATGAAGGCCTGCGGCGTGCTCTTGCAGCCCCCGCGCTTGCCCACGTGCACGATGCGCGCGGTGGGCGCGGCATGCGCCACCACCTCGTCGCTGACGAGGTCGTCCACCAGCAGCACCGTGGCCGCCTGGATGGCCTTGAGCGCCTTGAGCGTGAGCAGCTCCGGATCGCCCGGGCCGGCGCCCACCAGCGTGCAGCTGCCGCGCACGGCGTGGGCGCCCCCCAGTGGGGACTTGCCGCGCGCAGCGCCTGGGGCTGCAGCGTCTCGGGGTGGGGTGGTGGTGCGGTTCATGGCTATGTCTCCGAAAGGATTTGGCGGCTGGTACGCAATATGTGTTCCACCTGCCGTGCCAGCGCGGCGGGCACCGGCAGCTCGCCCGCCAGCACGCGGCGGGTGTAGTCGGCGGTGGTCTGCACGTCGATCTCCAGCGGCAGGCCGGCGACCTCCGACGCGGTGCCGGGCTGCTGCTCGTCCAGCAACTGGTGCGTGCCGCCGACGAAGGCGTCGTAGCGCGGCGTGCGGCGCGGGTCGGCGGCGACCTCGCCCTCCAGCCCGCGCGAGAGCAGGGCGTTCATGCCCATCGTGGTGAACGTGGCGCAGAGCATGTCGAAGTACTCGGGGTGCGTGTAGCTGGCCACCACCAGCGCCGGGCCGGCGCAGGGGTTCATCAGCTTGGTGACGCTGTGGCCGGGGTTGCGCAGGCCGACCACTTCGCGGGCCGCCAGCAGGCGCGCCAGGCCCGGGTGCAGGCGCTCGGTGTGGATGTGCGCGACCGTGCCATTTGCTATCTTTTTGGGAGCATCCAGCGCAGGAATGCCGAGCGCCAGCAGCACGTCGGACGCCAGGACGCGGCGCGCCTCGGTGCGCATGCCGTGCAGCAGCACCGGCAGTCCTTCACGCGCCAGCAGCAGCGCGAGCAGCGGCGTCAGCACCGGCAGCTTGCGCGCGCCGTTGTAGCTGGGCAGCACGATGACCGGCGCGTCACCGGCCGGCAGAAGCGCCAGCCGTGCATGCACCGCGTCGAGGAAGCCACACATCTCGTCGGTGGTCTCGCCCTTGATGCGCATGGCGATGCAGAAGGCGCCGACTTCCAGGTCGGTGACCTGGCCGTCGAGCACCTGGCCGAAGAGGTCGGCGGCCTGGGCGCGGCCCAGCGGCTTGGCGCCGCGCGCGCCGCGGCCTATTTCCTTGAGATAGTGGCTGATGCCCATGACGGACTGGCTGGAGAGCAGTGAAGGGAGGTGGAAGAGGGCGACAGCGCACGACGGGGCGACGGAGCGAGGACCGGATTGTCCCGCAGGTCAGATAACCGTTCGTTATATGTCGCCCTTTGCTGGTGGTCGGTGGTTGGGGTGGTGGCTGCGTGGCGGGTGGGCGGTCAGGCCGGTTGCAGCGCGGCCACTGCGGCCTCGGGCTGCGGGGCCGGCGCTGCCGGTTCGATGGCCCGTACCATGCGCTTGAGTTCGGGCACGCAAGAGCCGCACTGCGTGCCGCAGCGCAGCGCGCCCTGCAGCTGCCCCAGCCGCTCGGCATCGCTGCCATGGCAGGCCGCCAGTTGCTGGGTGATGGCGACGTCGGTCACGTTGAGGCACACGCACACCGCCTTGCCGCGCGACTGCACCGCCACAGGCGGCACGGTGCTGGGTACCAGCAGCAGGCGGCGGTAGGCGTCGGCGGGCAGCTCTTCCTGCAGCAGCGTGCGCATCCAGCCGCCCGAGCGGGTGTCGCCCCCGAGCAGCACGGCCTCGAGCGTGGTGGTGGCGGTGTGGGCGGTGTCGGTGCCGGCCGTGGGGCACGACAGCTTCGCCGCACGGTACTGGCCGCGCCCGCGGTCCACGTAGCGCACCGCATCGGGCACGGCCAGGCCCAGCAGGCTCTCGATGCGGGCGAGCAGCTCGCCCGCCGGCGCTTCGTGCGCCGCGCCGCGCAGCAGCACGCCGGTGCGTGGCCCGGCATCGCCGCTGCCCGCGCTGGAGAAGGGCACGCAGCTGGCGAAGGGCAGCTCGCGCATCAGCGCCGCCAGTTGCTGGCGCACGGACAAAGCCTGCGCCTGCGGCAGCCACGCCATCGCCAGCAGGTTCCAGGGCAGTTCGGCCTTGGTCACCTGCACGGCCGCGTGCTTGAGTTCGGGCTGCTTGGAGCCCGGGCAGAACTGCGAGGTGGTGAGCGCGTTCACGCCGGCGAGCGGCTCGCCGGTGGCCGAGCGCCCGCTGAGCGCTTCGCTGCCCCAGTGCATCGCCATGAAGACCTGCTGCGGCGCCAGCGTGGCGTCGGGCTGCACCGGCACCACGATGGCGCCGCGCTTGGATGCCACCTGCACCAGTTCGCCCCCCTGCCAGCCGCGCTGCACCATGTCGTCCGGATGCATCTGCAGGCTGGGCTCGGCCGCATGGCCGAACAGGCGCCCCAGCGTGCCGGTGCGGCTCATGCCATGCCACTGGTCGCGCAGCCGGCCGGTGGTCAGGCTGAACGGGTAGCGCGACTCACGCGGCTCGGCCAGGGGCTGCCAGGCGTGGGCGGCGAAGCGGGCGCGGCCGTCGGCCGTGGGGAACACGCCGTCCTCGTACAGGCGTTCGCGGCCGGTGGCCGCGCCCTCGGGCAGCGGCCATTGCTGCGGGCCGCGGGCCTCCAGCAGATCCCACGACAGGCCGGTGATGTCCAGGTCGCGCCCCCGCGTGCTCTCGCGGTGCTCGTTCCAGATGGCTTGCGCGCCCGCCGCCGCATCGGCCGTGTCGTACGGGAACAGCGTGGCGGCGCCCGGGCGCAGGCGCTCCTCGAGCCGCTGCGCGAACTGCACGGCGGCCACCCAGTCGTGGCGGGCCTCGCCCGGCGCGGGCACGGCCGGGCGCACGCGAGAGATGCGGCGCTCGCTGTTGGTGACGGTGCCGACCTTCTCGCCCCAGCTGCTGGCGGGCAGCAGCAGGTGGGCGTATTCGCAGGTGGCGGTGGTGGCGAAGGCCTCCTGCACCACGACGAATTCGGCGCGTTCCAGCGCACGGCGCACGGTGGCCTGGTCGGGCATGCTCTGCGCGGGGTTGGTGCAGGCGATCCAGAGGGCGCGGATCTCGCCGTCGGCCGCGGCCTGGAACATCTCCACCGCCGTCTTGCCGGGCTTGGCGGGCACGTCGGCCACGCCCCAATGGGCGGCGATTTCGGCGCGGTGCCCGGCATTGCCCAGGTCGCGGTGGGCCGACAGCAGGTTGGCCAGGCCGCCCACCTCGCGCCCGCCCATCGCATTGGGCTGGCCGGTGAGCGAGAACGGCCCCGCGCCCGGGCGGCCGATCTGCCCGCAGGCCAGGTGCAGGTTGATGAGCGCGGCGTTCTTGGCCGTGCCGCTGCTGCTCTGGTTCAGGCCCTGGCAATAGAGGCTGAGCGTGGGCCGGCGTGCGCCCGGGGCCGCGCCGTCCACGCCCGCGAACCAGCGCGCCGCGGTGACGATGTCCTCGGCCGGCAGGCCGCAGACCTCGGCCGCACGGGCGGGCGTGCAGTCCTGCACCAGCGTGCGCAGCGCGTCGAAGCCGCTGGTGTGCCGGGCGATGTAGCCGGCGTCCACCCAGCCTTCGCGCAGCATCACGTGCAGCATGGCGTTGAACAGCATCACGTCGGTGCCGGGCAGCAGCGGCAGGAAGAGGTCGGCCGTGCCGGCCGTGTCGGTACGGCGCGGGTCGGCCACGATGACCTTCATGCCCGGGTTGGCGGCGCGCGCGTCCTCGATGCGCCGAAAGAGGATGGGGTGCGCCCAGGCGGCGTTGCTGCCGGCGATGAACAGGCACCCGGCATGGTCCACGTCGCCGTAGCAGGCGGGCGGCGCGTCGGCGCCCAGCGTGGCCTTGTAGCCGGCCACCGCGCTGCTCATGCACAGGCGCGAATTGGTGTCGATGTTGTTGGTGCCGATCAGGCCCTTGGCCAGCTTGTTGAAGACGTAGTAGTCCTCGGTCAGCAGCTGGCCCGAGACGTAGAAGCCCACCGCGTCGGGGCCGTGGCGTTCGATCACGTCGCCGAAAGCGCGGGCGGCCGTGTCCAGCGCAGCGTCCCAGCCCACGGCCTGCAGCGCGTCGCCGTGCCGGGCGCGCCACTGCGGGCGCAGCAGCCGCGTCTGCAGCGTGACGGCGGTGCTGGCCGTGAGGTGCAGGGTCGAGCCCTTGGTGCAGAGCCGGCCGAAGTTGGCCGGGTGGTCCGGGTCGCCGCGCACGCCGGTGATGGCCTGGCCGTCCGACTCGATGATGACGCCGCAGCCGACGCCGCAGTAGGGGCAGGTGGAACGAGTGGCTTGCATACGGCGTGGGGGTGTGATTGAGAGTGTTTTAAGGCTCTGGCGCTGGTCGGCAAAGGGCCTGGTGCTATGTTTTTGGTAGCTATGCGTGTGTCAGGCCCGGTGCGCTGCGACCGGGGCCGGGCTCGGCTGCGCCGCTGCCCGCAGCGCCTGGGCCACGGGCTCGCCGAACATCAGCGCATCGCGGATCTCGTCGATCGTCCGGCCTTCGCGCAGCAGGTTCCAGTACCAGCTGCCGTCGGCCGTGTCGCCGTAGAGGCAGGCGCCGACCAGCTTGTCGTCCTTGACCACGAGCTTCTTGTAGATGCCGCCGGCCGGGTCGCTCATCACGATCTCCTCGGTGCCGTCGCCGCCCTGGAAGTCGCCCGCGCTGAACAGGTCGATGCCGGTCACCTTCAGCTTGGTGGAGACCCGCGAGCCCTGGTAGCGGCCGATGCCGTGCTGCGCCAAGTGGTTGGCCAGCACCTTGCCCTGCTCGAACAGCGGCGCCACCAGCCCGTAGGCCACGCCCCGGTGCGCGGCGCACTCGCCCACGGCGTAGATGCGCGGGTCGGTCACGGTCTGGAGCGTGTCGCTGACGACGATGCCCCGGGCCACGTGCAGGCGCATCTGCTCGGCCAGCCGCGTGTTGGGGCGGATGCCGACCGCCATCACCACCAGCTGGGCGGGGATCTCGCGGCCGTCCTGAAAGCGCACGGCGCGCACGCGGCCCGACTGGCCATCGCCCGCAAAGGCGCCGCCATCACCCGCGGAGGCGCCGCCATCGCCGTCACCCAGCAGCGCCTGTGTCTGCGCATTGAGCAAAAAGCGCAGGCCGCGCTGCTCCAGCGCCTGCTGCAGCAGGCCGGCGGCGGCATGGTCGAGCTGGCGGTCCAGCAGCCAGTCGCCCACGTGCACCACGGTCACGTCCATGCCCCGCTTCATCAGGCCGTTGGCGGCCTCCAGGCCCAGCAGGCCGCCGCCGATCACGACGGCCTGCCGGTAGCGGGACGAGGCGGCGATCATGGCCTCGGTGTCGGCGATGTCGCGGTAGGCGAGCACGCCCTCCAGCTGGTGGCCGGGCACGGGCAGGATGAACGGGTTGGAGCCGGTCGCCAGGATCAGCCGGTCGTAGGCGGCCGCGACCGGCTGACCCGCCGCGTCGGTGGCATGCACCACGCGGCGCACGCGGTCCACCTCGGTCACCGTGCAGCCGCTGTGCAGGGCGATGCCGTGTTCGGCATACCAGCTCCAGTCGTTGAGCACGATCTCGCCCAGCGTCTGCTCGCCCGCCAGCACGGGCGACAGCAGGATGCGGTTGTAGTTGGGGTGGGGCTCGGCGCCGAAGACGGTGATGTCGTAGAGGTCCGGCGCGATACGGAGCAGCTCTTCGAGCGTGCGCACGCCGGCCATGCCATTGCCCACCAACACCAACCGGGGTTTCTTCGTCATCGACATCGCTTGTGCGTCCCACGTCAGGCCAAAAAAAAGGCGCCCCGCACGGGACGCCCGGCCTGGCCGGCCGGATGCCCGTGGGGACGCCTTCGTCCTGCCGGCCATCCCTCCTGCATCGGAGGGGGCTGGCGGTGTGGCCACCGAGGCCACGGCGGGTTTCAAGCAATGGGTGTGCCAGTGCCGGTGCGAACGCTCATTGCCGGGGTGAAAAGTGCCGCCAGCGCTTGCCGATAAAGCGCAAGTAGCTATCTATTTCATAGCAATCCGAGTGAAGCCGCAGCGCCCGGTGCACGCAGCGACTGCACCGCCGAGGTGCGGTGGCCGGCCCCCGGCCCACGAAAAAGGGGTGACCGCAGCCACCCCTTTGCAAGACCTTGCAACGACCCGCCGTGCACGCGCGTCAGCCGATGGCCAGCTGCGTGGCGCGGCTCACCGGCACCACCTTGGCCAGCACCAGCGTCAGCACGCCGTTTTCCAGCTTGGCGGAACTGGCTGCGGCATCGATCTCGTCGGCCAGCTCCCAGGCGCGCTGAACCTGGCGGGGTGCGCCTTCCACGCTGGCCAGGCGCACCTGGTTGCCTTCGATGGTGATGGAGAGCTGCTCGCGTGCCAGGCCGGGCACGTCGATCTGCAGGGTGACGGCGTTGTCGTCCTGGCTGACCTGCACCCCGGCGGCGGCCGGCGCGGCCAGGGTGGTGTGAAGGAAGCGCTGCAGTGCCTGATCGGCATGGCGGGCGGGGTGGAAACTGGCGCGGCGTACGACGGGTGCGAAAATCATGACTGACTCCTGATGATGAATGTTCGCGGCACTTGATCTCATTTGGTGTGTGATCGATGGATTTGTCTGCCGCTTGCATCGAACATGCGACCAGGTTTCGGCTTTTCAAGAGCCGCCCTGGTGCGGGCCGTTCGGCCGCCGCAAGCAGCCCGGTGAACCTGTGCGCGTCAGACCGCTCTGACGGAAATTGCCGCAGTCCTTACACGTGGACGCGGCGCGCCACCGCTTCCCCCGCCGGCACAATGCTGGCTCTGACAGGAACCTTTGCCCATGACCCTTTCGCACCGTCCCCGTCAACTGATTCGTCGCCCGGGGTCCCGCCCCGGTACCGCCCTCGCCGCCATCGCGTGCGCGGTGCTGGCGGGCTGCGCCAACATTCCCGACGCCATGCCCGGCCTGAACGGCGCCACCCGGTTCGACCCGGACGATTTCGACAGCGTCAGCGTGCACACCCGCCACATCAACGCGCCGCAAAAGCAGGCGTGCGAAGCCGCTCGCCGTGCCTTGCTCAGCCAGGGCTATCTGGTCAACACCGCCTCCGATGAAGTGGTGGCGGGCCGCAAGTATTTCCAGCCCTCCAACGACATCCACTACGAAGTCGAGATGCGCGTGGTCTGCGCGCCCGAAGGCCCCGACATGGGGCGCACCGCCGCCTTCGCCAGCGCGTTGCAGGACCGGTACGTCATCAAGAAGATCAACAACTCGGCGTCTCTGGGTGTGGGGGCGTTGGGCTCGCTGTCGCTGCCCGTGTCCGCATCGGACGACACCCTCGTCAAGGTCGGCAGCGAAACCGTGACCGACAAGCGCTTCTACGAACGCTTCTTCCAGCTGTTCGACCGCTATGTGCGGCCGGCGCCGCCGCCCGCGGCCACCGCCACCGGCGTCACGCCCATGGTGGCGCGCCCCGAGCCGCTGCCCGAAGAACGCCTGCCACCCGATTCGGCCCCGGCGCCGGCAGCGGCAGACGCCGCCCACTGATCCGGGCGCGCGCGCAGCCCTGTCGCTGCGCGCTCCGGGGGCCGGCGGCCCACGGCGCCGTCCGCGCAGCATCACAGGCGCGGCTACACTGCGCCGCCCCGGCCCGCGCCCTGCGCCGGCTGCCCTCGTCTCGCCGTCGGATTTCTCTGCCATGTCGTTCCCTCTGTCCCGTCGCCAGGGCCTGCGCGCCAGCGCCCTCGTCCTGGCATGCGCCGCCTTTCCCGGGTGTTCAGCCGCATCCCTCGCTGGCCCCCAGGCCGCGCCCATCCAGGTCGCGCTGATCGAAAGCCTGTCCGGCCCCTTCGCCAATACGGGCGAGGCCGTGTTCCGCAACGTGCTCTGGGCCACCGAGCGCGTGAATGCCCGCGGCGGCGTGCCGCTGCCGGGCGGGGCGCGCCCGCTGGTCGTCACCCGCTACGACAGCAAGGGCCAGAACGAAGAGGCCCTGTCGGCCCTGCGCGCGGCCATCGACGATGGTGCGCGCTTCGTCCTGCAGGGCAACTCGTCGGCCACCGCCGCCGTGCTGATCGACGCCATCGGCAAGCACAACGACCGCGACCCGGCCCGGCGCGTCGTGTTTCTCAACTACTCGGCGGTCGACCCGATCCTGACCAACGAGAAATGCAGCTTCTGGCATTTCCGCTTCGACGCCCATGCCGACATGCGCATGGCCGCGCTGATGGAAGTTATCCGCGAAGACAAGGCGCTCAAGGGCGCGTATCTGATCGGCCAGGACTACAGCTTCGGCCAGGCCGTGCTGCGCGAGGCCAAGAAGCAGCTCGCCGCCCAGCGCCCCGATGTCGCCGTGGTCGGCGAAGAACTGCACCCCGTCGGCCGCGTGAAGGACTTCGCGCCCTACGCGGTGAAGATCAAGGCCAGCGGCGCGCAGGCCGTCATCACGGGCAACTGGGGCAACGACCTCACCCTGCTGGTCAAGGCCGCCCGCGAGGTCGGCTTTGACGGCATGTTTTACACCTTCTACGGCAACGCCCTGGGCGCCCCGGCAGCGCTCGGCGACGCCGGCGTCGGCAAGGTGGTAGCCGTGGCCGACTGGCTGCCCAATGTGCCCACGCCGCAGAGCGAAGCCTTCTACCGCGCGTTCCGCGAGCGCTTTCCCCGCGCCGCCGACGACTACGTGCACATGCGCATGCAGCTCATGGTGGAAGCGCTGGCCCAGTCCATCGAGCGCGCCGGCACGGTGGACGCCCTGGCCGTGGCGCGCCAGATGGAAACCGCCCAGGTCCAGCTGGCCGGCCAGTCCGGCCGCATGCGCGTGGCGGACCACCAGTTCCAGCAGGGGCTGGTAGTGGGCGTGATGGACAAGCAGGGGGCGCCGGGCGTGCAGTTCGACGTGGAAGGGTCGGGGTATGGGTTCCGCGTCGTGCGGCGGATCGGGGCCGAGCAGGCGGAGCAGCCGCACAGCTGCCGCATGCAGCGGCCGGCTTGATCAGCGCAGCGCCTCGGTGCTGCCCTGACGGCCTGTTCTCACCGGCGCCCTGTGGCGTTGCGGTTCTGCCGTGCGTTCGGCTTGGTGTGCTTGGACCGGCGCATTTGCTTTTCCAGCCACCGCTCCAGCAGCCACTGCCCCAGCACCAGCGCCGCCCCCATCGCGACCTGGGTGGGCGGCGGGAAGTCCGAGTGCCGGACCACCGGCGCGGCGGGCAGGGCTTCGTCCACCCGCTGGCTGATGCGGGCGGGCAGGGCGGCCGGTGGCTGGGCCGTCGCAACGGCGCCGTCTTCTGCCCCCCGCTGCGCAGGATGGTCTGCGCCCGCTGGCGTGGCCTTCAAGCGATGGGACCCGTATTCCGTCGCATACACCTTGGTGAATTCCGCCCCCAGCAGAAAGATCTGCGCGGCGTAATACACCCAGATCAGGATCACGGCGATGGAGCCGGCCGCCGCGTATGTCGAACTCACGCCCGCCTTGCCCACGTAGAGGCCGATCAGCACCTTGCCCAGCTCGAACAATACGCCGGTGACGATGGCGCCCACCCAGACGTCGCTCCAGGCGATTTTGGTGGAGGGCATGAACTTGAAGATCATGGCGAACAGCACCGTCTCCACCGCGAGCGAGATGCAGATGTTCAGCACGAACAGCACCACGTCCCAGCCGGGCAGCAGCGACGAGAAGTAGGTGCCGATGGCCGCCATGGCCGCGCTGATGGTGAGCGAGGCCATCAGCATGAAAGCCAGGCCCAGGATCAGCCCGAACGACAGGAAGCGGGCGCGCAGCAGGCCCCAGAGGCCGCTGGGCTTGGCTTTTTCCGGCACGTGCCAGATGCGGTCGAGCGCGCTCTGGATCTCGGCGAACACGGTGGTGGCGCCGACGATCAGCAGGGCGATGCTGAGGCTGGTGGCCACCACGCCTTCCGTGGGTTCGCGGGCGCTGCTGATCAGGCCCTGGATGGCCTGCGCGCCGTCGGCTCCCACCAGGCCGGAGATTTGCCCCTGCAGCGAGCCGCGCACGGCCTCGTCGCCGAAGACGTAGCCCGCCACGGCGATGACGATGACCAGCAGCGGGGCGATGGAGAACGCCGTGTAGTAGGAGATGGCCGCGCCCATGCTGGGCGCGTAGTCGTCCACCCAGGCCGAGACGGATTTGCGGGCGATTTCGTAGACGGTGGAGGGCTTCATGTCGGGCAGCGCGGGAGCGAAAGGACGAGCGGAACGAACCAGCCAGCGCAGCGCAGGGCGGCCGGCGGGCCGGTGCACTCGTCGCCTGGTGGGTGGCTGCCTTGTTTCTAACCAGCGCACCACTGCGCGGCTGTAGGCGGGCAGGAAGCCGCCGCGTCGGCGCCAGAATCGCCTGACGGTTGTTGACGCTGCTTGAGGACCTCCGCACGCAACACCGCGCGGCGTCCCCTTCCCGCTCGATCCGTGCAGAACTTCCCTAACGGCCCCGCGCCGCCGCCACCTCGCGGCCCAGCGCGTCGACGGCGAGGGCGTAGTAGCTCGACCAGTTGTAGCGCGTGATGGCGTAGAAGTTCTCGGTGCCGATCACATAGGTGGGCGTGTCGCCGCCGTTTTGCAGTTCGACCAGGGCCAGCGGCCCGGCGTGTGCCGCGCCCGCGCCCAGCGGCGTGGCGCCCAGCTCGGCCATGCGCGTGGCGGTGAAGGTGGGCAGGATGTCGGGCGCGAGCAGGGCGGGCAGCTGCAGCCGGTCCGGCTCGAAGCGCACGTCGTACCAAACGGGCATGCCGGTCTGCCAGCCGTGGCCCTTGAAGTAGTGGGCGACCGAGCCGATGGCGTCGGCCGCGCTGTTCCAGAGGTCGATGCGGCCGTCGCCGTCGTAGTCGACGGCATAGCGCACCCAGCTGGACGGCATGAACTGGCCCAGGCCCATCGCGCCGGCGTAGCTGCCGCGGGGCGTGAAGGGGTCGGTGCCGGTGCGGTCCATCAGGCTCAGGAACTGCTCCAGCTCGCCCCGGAAGAAGGCCCGGCGGTCGGCGGCGCGTGGGTGCGCGTCCGGGAAGTCGAACGACAGCGTGGCCAGCGCGTCCATCACGCGGAAGCCGCCCATCTGCTGGCCGTAGATGGTTTCCACGCCGATGATGCCGACGATGACCTCGGCCGGCACGCCCCACTCCTGCTCGGCGCGGGCCAGGGTGGCGGCGTTGTCCTGCCAGAAGCGCACCCCGGCGCGGATGCGGATGGGCTCCACGAAGCGGCTGCGGTACACGCGCCAGTTCTTGGCGGTGGCGCCGCCCGGCGCGGGCAGCATCAGCTTGGGCACCTGCGGCAGCAGCCGGGCCTGGCCGATGGCCTGCCGCACCCATTCGCGGTCGAGGTTGCGGCGTGCGGCGATGTCGTCGGCGAGGGCCATCGCGTCGGCCCGGCTGGCATAGAGCACGGGGGCGGCAGCGGCTGCAGCGGCGGCCTTCTTCTGCCGGGGTTGCGGGGCATTTTGGGCTGCGGCGCCGATGGATATTGCGCAAGCAGCTATGAAAAGAAGAGCGTTCCTGGCGGCGAGGGTCATGAAGGATGCGGGACGGGGCCGGCCGCCGTGCGCGGCCAGGGCAGGGTGCGGAAGTCGCGTTGCAGGGTGGCCAGCGCGCCGGCCGGTTGCGCCGCATAGCGCACCTGCTCCATGCGCAGCAGCCAGTCGGCGATGGGCGCGGCCGGCGCGCCGAAACGGTCGCGCACCTGGCCCGCCATGGCGCGGGGCGGCAGGTGCGCGGGCAGGGCCACCCCGGCGCGGGCGAGGCGGCGGCGGGCGCGGGCCAGCAGGCGCAGCCAGGGGTCGTGCTGGCTGCGGTCCCACCAGCTCCAGGCGACGCCCGCCAGCGCCACGATGGCCACCAGGCCGGCCAGCACGCGCCCCAGGTCCTGCCAGCTGGGCGATTCGACGCCCAGGGCGCGCAGCAGGTCGAGCTGGCGGCCCTGGGTGTAGTTCAGCACCCACTGGTTCCAGCGGTTGTTCACGGCCTCCCACGCGGCGCGCAGGTTCTGGGCGAAGCCCGGCGCGATCACCGCGTCGAATGCGCTGCCGAGGGCGCCACGCGGCGCCTGCAGCCTTTGGTAAGCACCCACACGGCCGGGCGAGACGGCGCCCGTCGGGTCGACCCGCACCCAGCCGCGGCCTTCCAGCCAGACCTCGCTCCAGGCGTGGGCGTCGGCCTGGCGCACCGTCCAGTAGTTGTCGAAGCCGTTGAGCTCGCCGCCCTGGTAGCCGGTGACGATGCGGGCGGGCACGTCCAGCGCGCGCATCAGCACCACGAAGGCCGAGGCGATGTGCTCGCAGAAACCCGCCTTCGCGTCGAACCAGAATTCGTCGGCCGTGTGCTGGCCGTAGACGCCCGGCTCCAGCGTGTAGGTGTAGCCGCCGGTGCGCAGCCGCTCCATCGCCGCGTCGATGAAGGCCTGCGTGCCCCCTGCGGCCAGGGCCGGGTCGGCCCGCATCTGCGCGGCCAGCGCCAGCGTGCGCGGGTTCAGGCCGGCAGGCAGCTGCACGTAGGGCTGCATCTGGCGCGTGCGCTGCCGCGGCCCGTGGCTGAAGTCGACGTGGCTTTCGGCGCGGTAGCGCAGCACTTCGCCGACGGCTCGGTTGGCCATCCAGTTCAGCTCGGGCGTCATGAAGGCGCGGGTGCCGGGCGGCAGCTCGGGCGCGTCCTGCGCGGCGTCCAGCGTCAGCAGCCAGGGCTGGCGGGTGGGTTCCAGCGTGACCTCGTAGCGCACCGGCTCGCCGCGCACCTCCAGCTGCGCCGGAGCGGGCGAGGCCGGCATGACGCCCGCCATGCGCGGCTGCATCAGCGACGACCAGTCGCGCCCGTCGAACACCGTGAGAACCGGGCCGCGAAAGTACAAATCGCGCTGCGGCGGCGGCTGGCCGCCGGGCGTGTCGAAGCGCACGCGCATGGCCACGCCTTCGTCCAGCACCAGGCTGGCGATGTTGCCAATGCTCATCTCGCCCGACAGGCCGCTGCGCCCGCGCGCCTCGTCGGCCGGCATGCCCCATAGCGGCGCCATGCGCGGAAAGAGCAGGAAGAGCGCCAGCATGATGGGTGCGCCCAGCAGCGCCATGCGCGCCGCCATGCGCATCGACTGCGCGAGCGGCGGCCGGCCCACCGGCAGGTGCGCGTTCACCAAGGCGGTGAGCAGGCCGAGCAGGGCGATCAGCATCATCGCCGCCGTGACCAGCGACTGCGACACGAAGAAGCTGCTGAGCAGGGTGAAGAAGCCCAGGAAGAAGATCACCATCGCGTCGCGCCGGGCGCGCAGCTCCAGCGTCTTGAGCGACAGCAGCACGATGATGAGCGTCACCCCCGCTTCGCGGCCGATGATGGTGCGAAACGTGAGGAGCGTGAGCCCCACGCCCAGCGCCAGCAGCGCGCCGGTCAGCCAGCGGCTGGGCAGCGGCCGGCCATGCCAGGTCAGCCAGCCGCGCCAGGCCAGCACGCCGGCGGCCAGGGCGGTGGTCCAGCCGGGCAGGGTGGGCAGTTGCGCGGAGATCACCCAGGCGATGACGGCCAGGAGGAAGAGCGTGTCGCGGGTGTCGCGCGGCAGGCTGGCGAGGGTCTGGCGCAGGCTCATGGGCGTGCCCCGCCCGGGGTCGTGCGGCGTTTGCTACCGAATACATAGCTGTCCGCGTTGTTTCCATCGGCGCTGGAGCCGGATTTTCCATGCAGTGCGAGGGCGTTCATGACAGCGCCAGCGCCTCCAGGCAGCGGCGGCGGTGGGCGGCGCCGGTGTCGGGCGCCAGTTCCACGCCGGGCAGGCGCAGGCCGTACTCCACGCCCAGCCGGTCGGCCTGGATCACCCAGGCCGCCAGCCGCGACAGGCGCGCCTCGGGGTCGGCCAGGCTGGTGACGGCCGGGTCGAGCCACAGCTCCTGCCGCTGGGCCTGCTGCGCGTCGCGGCTCACCAGGTCGTCGGTGCCGGTGGCCAGCGACTTGGCGGCCTTCTTCCAGACCACCAGCTTGAGCGGGTCGCCCCGGCGGTAGGCGCGCACGCCGTCGAATTCGCCGATGCCCTGCGCCGGCGCGCTGCCCGCGCCGCCCGCGCGCGGCTCCCCGGCCGGCAGCGGGGGCGGGGGCACTTCGGGCTGCGGATAGACCAGCACCTGCGCGGCCGGCCGCCAGATCGTCCAGACGCGGAAGGTGCCGAGCGGAAAGCGGGTTTCCGCCGTCAGCGCGGGCACGTCGTGCAGGCCGCGCCGCGTGGGACGGAAGGCCACCTGCACGGTGGCGCGGCCGGCCGCCGGGACGTCGGTCCACACCCACTGGCGGCTGCCGTGCACCGCCACGGCGATGCCATGGCGCGGCGTGGCGCGCTCGCTGCTCAGCTGCACCTCGAAGGTGGCGCTGGTACCCAGGAACTGCGGCTCGGGCGCCGCCAGGTGCAGCGTCAGCCCGCGCAGCGTGCCGTGGCAGATGTGCATGCCGGCCACCGCGCTGCCCGCCAGCAGGAAAGTGAGCAGATAGCCCAGGTTGAGCTGGAAGTTGATCGACGCCACCAGCAGCACCAGCAGCGTCAGCGCCAGCATCCAGCCCGCCCCCGTGGGCAGGATGTAGACGTTGCGCTGCGTCAGCGTGACGGTGTCGGTGCGCGGCAGGCGGCTGTGCCACCACTGCTGCCAGCGCCGGGCGACGGGCGCGAGAGGGCCTGCGCGGCGCGGGCGTGCCGGGGCGGCACCGGGGGGCGCGTGCGGGTGGGCTTCGAGCGAAGGCGGCATGCGAAGGGGGTGGGTCGTCGAGCTGGGCGGTCACTTGCCCGGTCAGGGCAGCGGCACCGCGTCGACCATGGCGCGCACCTGCTCGACCGCGCCGCGCCCCGCGTCGCCCACCGGCACCAGCCGGTGCGCCACCGTCTGCGGCAGGATGGCCTGCACGTCGTCCGGCGCCACGTAGTCGCGCCCGGCGATCAGCGCCTGCGCCTTGGCGGCGCGCATGAGCGCGATGCCCGCGCGCGGCGACAGGCCCTGCAGGAACCAGCGGCCCGAGCGGGTGGCGGCGATCAAGTCCTGCACGTAGTTCAGCAGCGGCTCGGCGGCATGCACAGCCAGCACCTGGCGCTGCAGCTCGGCCAGCTCGTCCTGCGACAGAAGCGGCAGCAGGGTATCCACCATCTCGCGCCGGTCGCTGCCGGCCAGCAGCAGGCGCTCGGCCGCCCGGTCGGGGTAGCCGATCGAGATGCGCATCAGGAACCGGTCTAGCTGCGACTCGGGCAGCGCGAAGGTGCCCAGCTGGTCGTGCGGGTTCTGCGTGGCGATGACGAAGAAGGGGTGGGGCAGGGCGCGGGTCTCGCCTTCCACCGACACCTGCTTCTCTTCCATGGCCTCCAGCAGCGCGCTCTGGGTTTTGGGGCTGGCGCGGTTGATCTCGTCGGCGAGCAGCACCTGTGCGAACACCGGGCCGGGGTGGAAGACGAAGGATTCACGGCCGCGCTCGTACACCGACACGCCGGTCAGGTCGCTCGGCATCAGGTCGGCGGTGAACTGCACGCGGGAGAACTGCAGCCCGAAGGTGCGCGACAAGGCATGCGCCAGGGTGGTCTTGCCGACGCCCGGAACGTCTTCGATCAGCAGGTGGCCGCCGGCCAGCAGGCAGGCCACGCAGTCCTGGATCTGGGCCGATTTGCCCACGATCACCGTGTTAAGCTGGTTCAAAAGCGACTGGATCTTGGGCTGTGCGTGCATGGCACTGACGTTATCCGAAAAAGAAACGAGACGAGCCAATGACTGTGGGTAAAACGGGCTATTTCACTCACCGCGATTGCTGGAAGCACGAAATGGGCGCCGGCCACCCGGAATGCCCCGCCCGGCTGGATGCCATCGAGGACCGCCTGCTGGTCACCGGCGTGGCCGACGCGCTGGAGCGCTACGAGGCGCCGCAGGCGTCGCTCGCCGACATCGAACTGGCGCACGACCGCATGTACGTGGCCTCGCTGCGCGGGCTGACGGACCGCCTGGTCGAAGAGCAGCAGGCCGGCGGCCCGGCCCACGCGCAGATCGACACCGACACCTCCATCAACGCCCATACCTGGGCCGCATCGCTGCGCGCCGCCGGCGCCGCGCTGGCCGCCACCGACGCGGTGATGGCGGGCGACATCGAAAACGCCTTCTGCAGCGTGCGCCCACCCGGCCACCACGCCACGCGCGGGCAGGCCATGGGCTTCTGCTTCTTCAACAACGTGGCGGTGGCGGCGCGCTATGCGCTGGAGCGCTACCAACTCCGGCGCGTGGCGGTGGTCGATTTCGACGTGCACCACGGCAACGGCACCGAGGACATCCTCTCGGGCGACCCGCGCGCGCTGATGGTCAGCATCTTCCAGCACCCCTTCTTTCCGTACAGCGGCGACGTGGACCCGGCGCCCAACATGCTCAACGTGCCCGTGCCGGCCTACACCAAGGGCATGGACGTGCGCGAGATCATCGAGATGATGTGGATGCCGCGCCTGGAGGCGTTCAAGCCCGAGATGATCTTCGTGTCCGCCGGCTTCGACGCCCATCGCGAGGACGACATGGGTCAGCTGGGCCTGACCGAGCAGGACTACACCTGGATCACCCAGCGCATCAAGGACGTGGCCAGGCGCTTCAGCAAAGGCCGCATCGTCTCGTGCCTGGAGGGCGGCTACATGATGGACCCGCTGGCGCGCAGCGTCGAGGCGCACATCCGCGTGCTGGCCGATCTCTGACGGCTCCCGTGCGGCCGACCGGCCGCCCCTTTCCATCGCCCGCCATGACCACCACCACCCCCGCCCATTCACCCCTGCGCACCGACCGCGACGCCCGCGGCGTCGTCACCCTCACGCTGGCTGACCCGGCCCGCTTCAACGCGCTGGGCGAGCCCATGCTGGCCGCGCTGCAGCAGGCGCTGGACGCCATCGCCCGCGACGAGGGCGCCCGCGTTGTGGTGCTGGCCGCAGAAGGGAAGGCCTTCTGCGCCGGCCACGACCTGAAGGCCATGGCGCAGCGGCCCGAGCAGGCCTACTACCAGAAGCTGTTCGCGCAGTGCAGCCGGGTGATGCTGGCCATCCACCGCCTGCCGGTGCCGGTGATCGCCCGGGTGCAGGGCATCACCACGGCCGCCGGCTGCCAGCTGGTGGCGCAGTGCGACCTGGCCGTGGCCAGCGAGACGGCGCGCTTCGCGACCAGCGGCATCCACTACGGCCTTTTTTGCGCCACGCCCAGCGTGCCGCTGGTGCGCAACATGCCCGCCAAGCAGGCCATGGAGATGCTGCTGACGGGCGACTTCATCGACGCCCGCACCGCGCAGGCGCAGGGGCTGGTCAACCGCGTGGCGACGCCCGACGGGTTGGATGCCGAAGTCGAATCGCTGGTCGCCGCCATCCTCGACAAGCCCCGCGCCGCAGTGGCCATGGGCAAGGCCCTGGTCTACCAGCAGCGCGAACTGGGCATCGACGCCGCTTACCAGCTGGCCGGCCAGGCGATGGCGCTGAACATGATGGACGAGGCCGCGCAGGAAGGCGCCCGCGCCTTCGCGGAAAAGCGCGTTCCGGCCTGGAAGGCCGTGGGCGAAACGCCGCCTTTGGCAGCGCGCTGATTCCCAGGGCCGCCCGCAGCGGTGGGTGTGTGCCACCAGCGGCCGTGTGCTCCGCCATGCGCCGCCTCAGTCCCCGATCTTGCGCACCTCCGTGCCACCTGGCGTCAGCACGCTGCCATCCTTGGTGCTGGGTGTCATGAGGCGGACCGGGTCACCGGTGTTGCGCTCAATCAATACCGAGTGACGTTCTCCCGGCTGGAACAGGTGCTGTTCCCCCCATTGCCTCAGGGCCACGACGACGGGAAAGAGGCTGTTGCCCTGCGGCGTCAGCACGTACTCCTGATACGCCGAGCCGTCCGACGCCGGCTGCAGCGCCAGGATGCCAGCCTCCACCAGCCGGCGAAGCCGGTCGGACAGGATATTGCGTGCGAGCCCCAGGCTGCGCTGGAAATCGCCGAAGCGGCGGATGCCGTCGAATGCATCGCGCACGATGAGCAGGCACCAGCGGTCACCCACCACGGCAACGCTGCGTGCGACGGGGCAGGAGCTTTCGTTCAGGGGTTCGCTGGTGGGCATGTGGGCGGGGCGAGTGGATCGCGCGGGGCAGGGTGGAGGGGTGGGTAATCAGGTTGCATTTTAAAACTGCACCCTCTAGCATCCGTCTGGTTTTGTTTTAAAACCAGAATGGATGCCTGTCATGCCTCTTGCCGATCCGCCCCAGCCACCAGCCGCCGAGTGCTCCGATGTGCCAACTCCAGCTTGTGCCCCCATGCCGTCCGGGGTGGTCCGCCTCTTCGCGGCGGCGGGCGGGCTGGGCGTGGCCGGCGTGTACTACGCCCATCCGCTGCTCGACGCGTTGGCGCGGGATTTCGGTATCGGCCCGGCTGCGATCGGCGCCGTGGTCACCGCCACGCAGGCAGGCTGCGCGCTGGCCCTGGTGCTGCTGTTGCCCCTCGGCGACCGCGTGGACCGCCGGCGGCTCATGGCGGTCCAGTGGCTCGGTCTGGCCGGCGCCCTGGTCCTGGTGGGTGTCGCCCGGTCTTCTTCGATTCTGCTGTCGGGGATGCTGCTGGTGGGGCTGCTGGGCACGGCCATGGCGCAGGGGATCGTCGCCTACGCAGCCAGCGCGGCCGCGCAGCATGAACGCGGTCGCGTGGTCGGGGCGGCCCAGGGCGGCATCTTCATGGGTCTGCTGCTGGCCCGGGTGTTCGCAGGAGCAGTGTCCGATGTGGCGGGCTGGCGGAGCGTGTATCTGGGCGCCGCGGCGTTGCTCGCAGCGCTCGCGCTGCCGATGTGGCGGCGGCTCCCCGCCGCCGGCGCGGCGGTCGACGGATCTTCCTATCCGCGCCTCATCCGCTCGATGTTTGCCTTGCTGCGCGACGACCGCGTGCTGCAGGTGCGCGGCACGCTCGCGCTGCTGATGTTCGCGGCGTTCAACATTTTCTGGAGCGCCCTGGTGTTCCCCTTGAGCACGCCGCCCTTCGGCTTCTCCCACACCGCCATCGGCGCTTTCGGCCTGGTCGGCGCCGTCGGCGCCCTGGCGGCGGCGGGCGCGGGGCGCTGGTCGGACCGGGGCCATGGCGAGCGGGTCAGCGCCGCAGCCCTGGTGGCGCTGCTCATCGCATGGTGGCCGCTGTCGATGCTGGAGCAATCGCTCGCCGCCCTGGTGATCGGAATCGTGCTGCTCGACCTGGGCGGGCAGGCCCTGCACGTCACCAACCAGAGCCTGATCCTGCGGCACGGCGCGCAGGCGCACGGCCGGTTGATCGCCGCCTACATGCTCTTCTACGCCGCCGGTAGCGGCCTTGGGGCGATCGGCTCCACCGCCATGTATGCGCATGCCGGCTGGCAGGGGGTGTGCGTGCTGGGCGCAGCCGTCAGTCTGGTCGCGCTGCTGTTCTGGAGGGTGACGCTCTCGGGCGGGCCTTCGGGGCGGCGTTAGGGCAACGCTGAATAAGCCCCTCGCGCGCGGCGCATCTCTGCCGGAGGCGGTCTGCTGCGTTGCCGATCCTCGCAATAGCTGCGGCTCTTGCTGCGGCTATTGCTGCGGTTGGCGCCTTGCAGCCCTTCCTTCGAGCAGAGCGCGCCGCATCGCCGGGACTTGTTCAGCGCTGCCTTAAGCTTCCAGGCTCTCCGGCCGGGAACGCAGCTGCGTCCCGCCCCGCCATCACCCATGCCCCGAGACTCCCGCCCATGGAAGCCCTGCACGCGCTGATCCACGATTTCAGCCAGTCCCACACCTGGATCGAAGTGGCCTTGCTGGCGGCCTGCCTGGCGCTCGCGTACGGGGCCAGCCGCGTGCTGGGCCGCCAGCAGCCGCCCGATTCGGTGTGGTTCGGCCGCCGCACGGTCGATGGGCTGATGTTTCCGCTGCTGGCGCTGGCCCTGGTCTATGCCGCCCGCGTGGGCATGGAGACATTGCTGCAGCCCGTCTTCCTGCTACGGGTGGCGGTGCCGGTGCTCAGTTCGCTGGTGTTGATCCGGTTCTTCGCACGCATCCTCGCCAACGCGTTTCCCCGGTCGGCGGCCATGCGGCTGTTGGAGCGCATCGTCTCGTGGCTGGCCTGGGGAGTGGCGGTGCTCTGGATCGTGGGGCTGCTGCCGGCGGTGCGCGCCGAGCTGGCGGGCGTCGCCATCCACTTCGGCAAGTCCCAGGTCACGGCGCTCACGCTGATCGAGGGCTCGCTCTCCGCCACCGTGGTCATGCTGCTGGCCCTGTGGCTGTCTTCCACCCTGGAGCGGCGCCTGCTGGACCGCACGATCGTGGATCTTTCCATGCGCAAGGTGGCGGTGAACGCCACGCGCGCGATGCTGCTGCTGGTCGGCCTGCTGTTCGCGCTCTCGGCCGTGGGCGTGGACCTGACGGCGCTTTCGGTGCTGGGCGGCGCCGTCGGCGTGGGCCTGGGCTTCGGGCTGCAGAAGCTCGCGTCGAACTACGTGAGCGGCTTCGTCATCCTGCTCGAACGTTCGCTGCGCATCGGCGACAACGTGCGCGTCGATGGCTTCGAGGGGCGCATCACCGACATCAAGACCCGCTACACGCTCATCCGCGCCGGCAGCGGGCGCGAATCCATCGTGCCCAACGAAACGCTCATCACGCAGCGGGTGGAGAACCTCTCGGACGCCGACCGCAAGTTCAACGTCACCACCAACATCGTCGTGGGCTACGACAGCCAGGTGGCTCAGGTGCAGCAGATCCTGTGCGACGCCGCCGCCGCGCAGCCGCGTGTGCTCAAGGAGCCGCAGCCGGTCGCCTACCTGGTCAACTTCGCGCCCGACGGACTGGAGTTCAGCCTCAACTTCTGGGTCAGCGACCCTTCGGCCGGCACCGTGAACCTGCGCTCGGACATCAACATCGCCATCCTGGAAGGCCTGCGCGCGGCCGGCATCGACATTCCCTATCCGCAGCGTGTCGTGCAGATCAAGGGCACCGCCGCTGAGCCGCAGGCGACAGCCTGAGCAGCTGCGGCCAGGGCTATAATCCAGAAAAAGCACGATCGTTCTTTTTTATGGCCCTGACGGCGGCAATGCCGCCTGGGGCCGGGCGCCGCGCCGGCGGACCCTAGAATGGTTCGGTTTACGTAACGTCAATTCAACCAGCAGGAATGAAGGAGCCGCAGCAATGAAGATTTTGGTCCCGGTCAAGCGCGTGGTGGACTACAACGTGAAGGTCCGCGTGAAGTCGGACGGCACGGGCGTGGACATCGCCAACGTCAAGATGAGCATGAACCCCTTCGACGAAATCGCGGTGGAAGAAGCCGTGCGGCTGAAGGAAAAAGGCGTGGCCACCGAAGTCATCGCCGTGAGCTGCGGCGACGCCAAGTGCCAGGAAACGCTGCGCACCGCCATGGCCATCGGCGCGGACCGCGGCATCCTGGTGGAAACGACGGAAGAGCTGCAGCCGCTCGCCGTCGCCAAGTTGCTCAAAGCCCTGGTGGACAAGGAGCAACCCCAGCTCGTCATCCTCGGCAAGCAGGCCATTGACGACGACTCCAACCAGACCGGCCAGATGCTCGCGGCCCTGGCCGGCCTGCCGCAGGCCACCTTCGCCTCCAAGGTCGAAGCCCAGGGCGACACCGTGAACGTCACCCGCGAAGTCGACGGCGGCCTGGAAACCCTCGCGCTCACGCTGCCCGCCGTCATCACCACCGACCTGCGCCTCAACGAGCCGCGCTACGTCACGCTGCCCAACATCATGAAGGCCAAGAAAAAGCAGCTCGACACCGTCAAGCCCGAAGACCTGGGCGTGGACGTCAAGCCGCGCCTGAAGACCCTGAAGGTGGCCGAGCCCGCCAAGCGCGGCGCCGGCGTCAAGGTGCCCGACGTCGCCGCCCTGGTCGACAAGCTCAAGAACGAAGCCAAAGTGATCTGAACAGACTGAGACAAGGAATACACGACATGACCGCACTCGTCATTGCAGAACACGACAACGCCGGCATCAAGCCCGCCACCCTCAACACCGTCACCGCAGCTCTCGCCTGCGGCGGCGACGTCCACATCCTCGTGGCCGGCCAGGGCGCCGACGCCGCTGCCCAGGCCGCAGCCCAGATCGCAGGCGTTGCCAAAGTCATCCAGGCCGACGGCGACAGCCTCAAAGACGGCCTCGCCGAGAACATCGCCGCCCAGGTCCTCGCACTCCAGGGCAATGGGGCAGGCAACTACAGCCACATCCTCTTTCCCGCCACCGCCGGCGGCAAGAACGTGGCGCCCCGCGTCGCCGCCCAGCTCGACGTCGCGCAGATCAGCGACATCACCGCCGTGGTGAGCGCCGACACCTTCGAGCGCCCCATCTACGCGGGCAACGCCATCGCCACTGTGCAAAGCAGCGACCAGACCAAGGTCATCACCGTGCGCACCACCGGCTTCGACGCCGCCGCCGCCACGGGCGGCAGCGCCGCCGTGGAAAGGGTGGACGCCGCAGCCGACTCCGGCAAGAGCCAATTCGTCGGTCGCGAAGTCACCAAGAACGACCGGCCCGAACTGACGGCCGCCAAGATCATCGTCTCGGGCGGCCGGGCGCTGGGCAGCGCGGAGAAGTTCAACGAAGTCATGACGCCGCTGGCCGACAAGCTGGGCGCGGCCATCGGCGCGAGCCGCGCGGCAGTCGACGCGGGCTACGCCCCGAACGATCTGCAGGTGGGCCAGACGGGCAAGATCGTGGCGCCGCAGCTCTACATCGCGGCGGGCATCTCCGGGGCGATCCAGCACCTGGCGGGCATGAAGGATTCCAAGGTGATCGTGGCGATCAACAAGGACGCCGAGGCGCCGATCTTCAGCGTGGCCGACTATGGGCTGGAGGCGGATCTGTTCACGGCCGTGCCGGAACTCGTCAAGGCACTCTGACTTTCAGCGTTGGCTGATGAGGGCATCGTTCGCGATGCCTTTTTTTCGACAATTTTTGCCCCGGAGACAACCACCATGAGCTACGTCGCCCCCGTCAAGGACATGCTTTTCGCCATCGAGCACCTCGCCGGCATCGAGCAGGTCGCGCAACTGCCCGGCTTCAAGGAAGCGGGCCTGGACACGGCCCAGGCCGTGCTGGAGGAATGCGCCAGGTTCACCGGCGGCGTGGTGGCGCCGCTCAACGTGGTGGGCGACCGCAACCCGTCTTCGTGGAAGGACGGCGTGGTCACCACCACGCCCGGCTTCAAGCAAGCCTTCCGCCAGTACGCCGAGGGCGGCTGGCAGGGCCTGCAGCACCCGGTCGACTTCGGCGGCCAGGGCCTGCCCAAGACCATCGGCGCGGCCTGCAGCGAGATGCTCAACAGCGCCAACATGAGCTTCGCGCTGTGCCCGCTCTTGACCGACGGCGCCATCGAGGCGCTGATCACCGCAGGCAGCGACGAGCTCAAGGCCACCTACCTGGAAAAGCTGGTCACCGGCCAGTGGACCGGCACCATGAACCTGACCGAGCCCCAGGCCGGCAGCGACCTGGCGCTGGTGCGCACGCGGGCGGAGCCGCAGGGCGACGGCAGCTACAAGGTCTTCGGCACCAAGATCTACATCACCTACGGCGAGCACGACATGGCGGAGAACATCGTGCACCTGGTGCTGGCCCGCGTGGCCGGCGCGCCGGAGGGCGTCAAGGGCATCAGCCTGTTCGTGGTTCCGAAGTTCCTGGTGAACGCGGACGGCACCCTGGGCGCGCGCAACGACGCGCACTGCGTCTCCATCGAGCACAAGCTGGGCATCAAGGCTTCGCCCACGGCGGTGCTGCAGTTCGGCGACAACGGGGGCGCTGTGGGCTACCTGGTGGGCGAGGAGAACCGCGGCCTCGAATACATGTTCATCATGATGAACGCCGCCCGCTACGCCGTGGGCCTGCAGGGCATCGCGATTTCCGAGCGCTCCTACCAGCAGGCGGTGCAGTACGCCCGGGAGCGGGTGCAGAGCCGCCCGGTGGACGGCAGCCTGCCCGGCAGCGCGACCATCATCCACCACCCGGACGTGCGCCGCATGCTGATGACGATGCGCGCCGTGACTGAAGGCTGCCGCGCCATGGCCACCACGGCGGCCGCGGCCTACGACGCGTCGCACCACCATGCCGATGACCAGGTGCGCCAGGCCAACACGGCGTTCTATGAATTCATGGTGCCCCTCGTCAAGGGCTACAGCACCGAGATGAGCCTGGAAGTCACCAGCCTGGGCGTGCAGGTGCACGGCGGCATGGGCTTCATCGAGGAGACGGGCGCCGCCCAGCACTACCGCGACGCGAAGATCCTGACCATCTACGAAGGCACGACCGCCATCCAGGCCAACGACCTGGTGGGGCGCAAGACGGCACGCGACGGCGGCCGCACGGCCCGGGCCATCGCCGCGCAAGTCGAAAAGACCGAGGCCGACCTGGCCGCCAGTGGCAGCGCCGACGCGCAGGCCGTGGCCCGCCGCCTGAAGGACGCGCGCGAAGCCTTCACGCAGGTGGTGGAGTTCGTGGTGGCGCATGCCAAGTCCGACCCCAACGCCGTCTTCTCCGGCAGCGTGCCCTACCTGATGCTGGCCGGCAACCTGATGGCCGGCTGGCAGCTGGGCCGGGCGCTGCTGGCGGCCGAGAGCCTGTTGCCCGAGGGACAGGACGAAGCCTTCCTGCGCGCCAAGATCACCACGGCGCGCTTCTATGCCGACCACCTGCTGGTGCGCACCGGTGCGCTGCGGGACGCCATCGTGGAAGGCGCGGCCAGCGTGACCGCGCTGCCGCTGGAAGCCTTCTGACTGCATTTGCTATTGAATCGATAGCTGCATGCGCTTGTAGAAAAAGCGCTGCAGCCTGATTTGGCTCGAACTACAACCATTCAAGGAGACCTCATGTCCCGTCTGCCGCCCGTGCTGCAAAAGCTCTCGCTGCCCGTCATCGGATCGCCGCTCTTCATCATCAGCAACCCGCAACTGGTGATCGCCCAGTGCAAGGCCGGCATCGTCGGCTCCATGCCCGCGCTGAATGCCCGCCCGGCCGAGCTGCTGGACGAATGGCTGGCCGAGATCACCGAGGCGCTGGCCGCGCACGACCGCGCCCACCCCGAAAGCCCGGCCGCGCCCTTCGCCATCAACCAGATCGTGCACAAGAGCAACGACCGGCTGGAGCACGACATGCAGGTCTGCGCCAAGTACAAGGTGCCGATCGTCATCACCAGCCTGGGGGCGCGCGAGGACGTGAACCAGGCCGTGCACGCCTGGGGTGGCGTGGTGATGCACGACATCATCAACAACAAGTTCGCCCACAAGGCCATCGAGAAGGGCGCCGACGGCCTGATCGCCGTGGCGGCGGGCGCTGGCGGCCACGCGGGCATCAAGAGCCCGTTCGCGCTGATCCAGGAGATCCGCCAGTGGTTCGATGGGCCGCTGGCACTGTCCGGCTCCATCGCCTCGGGCGGCGCCATTCTGGCGGCGCAGGCCATGGGCGCCGACTTCGCCTACATCGGCTCGGCCTTCATCGCCACGCACGAGGCGCGCGCACAGGAGGCCTACAAGCAGGCCGTCGTCGCCAGCAACTCGGACGACATCGTCTACAGCAACCTCTTCACCGGCGTGCACGGCAACTACCTGGCGCCCTCGATCCGCGCCGCCGGGCTGGACCCGGAGAACCTGCCCGTGTCCGACCCGAGCGCCATGAACTTCGGCGGCGGCGCGCAAAAGGCCTGGAAGGACATCTGGGGCTGCGGCCAGGGCATCGGCGCCATCGACCGCGTGACGGGCGCGGCGGAGCTGGTGGAGCGGCTGCGCGCCGAATACCAGGCGGCCCGCGCCCGCTTGTCCATTTCCTGAACCAAAAGCGGCTCCAGCGCTGGTCCTATCAGCGCTGGTAGCTATTAGAATCATAGCAATCAGGCCGGGCTTCCGGCCCGGTGCGGCGCGGTGCTTCAAGGCCCGCGCCGTTTTTGCGTGCGCCTCGCCCCGGTGGCCCCTGCCGTGCCGTACCCGGGGCGGCACGCCACGCCGCCCACCTGCCATGTCCGCTTCCCCCCGCCATTCATCCATCGACACCCTCAAGGGCCTGGCCTGCGCCGCCATCGTCTGGCACCACCTGGCGTTCTACGGCCCCATGTCCGACATCGCCCAGCCGCTGGCGCCGGCGCTGATGGCGGCGCTGAGCCAGCACGGGCGGCTCGCGGTGCAGGTGTTCCTGGTGCTGGGCGGCTATCTGGCCGCCGCCAGCCTGGCGCCGGCCGGGGTGGCGCGGTTCGAGGCGGCGGGCACGCAGATCGGGCGGCGCTTCGTGCGGCTGGTGGTGCCCTACGCCGTTGCGCTGGCCGCCGCCTTGCTGGCCGCGGCAGCCGTGCGGCCCTGGCTGGGCGACCACCCGTCGGTGCCCGGTGAGCCGAGCCTGGCGCAACTGCTCGCGCACGCGGTGCTGCTGCACGACGTGTTCGGCGAAGAGGCGCTGTCCGCCGGCGTCTGGTATGTGGCCATCGACTTCCAGCTGTTCGCATCGGCCGTGCTGCTGATGGCGGCGGCGCGGCGCTGGGGCGGGACGCCGGAGCGCGCGGCCGCCATCGGGCGCGGCGCGGTGGCGCTGGCCTGCGCGGCGTCGCTCTGGTGGTTCAACCGCCAGCCGGGCCTGGATGCGTGGGCCGCGTACTTTTGGGGCGTCTACGGGATGGGCATGCTGGCCTGCTGGGCGGCGCGCTCTCCCCGGCACGGCGCGCTCTGGCTGGGCGGCATCGCCCTGCTGGGCGCGGTGGCGCTGTGGCTGGAATGGCGCGACCGCATCGCGCTCGCCTGGATCACGGCGATGGGACTGGCCGTGTGCATGCGGCCGACGGGCGCGCCCATGTCCACGCCCGCGCCCGCCGGCCCGGCGCCGACGCCTTGGGCCCTCAGGGGGGGCGCGGTGTGGGGCGCGGTGTGCGGCCTGGTGTGCGGCGGTGTGCAGTCGCTGGGCCGCATCGCCTATTCGGTGTTTCTGGTGCACTTTCCGGTCTGCCTGGTGGTGAACGCCGTGGTCAGCCAGGCGGCGCCCCGGTCGCCGGGATGGAATGCGCTGGGCATGGTGGCAGCCTTCGCGCTCTCGATCGCCGCCGGGCGGCTGCTTTACCAGCGGGTCGAATCGCAGCTGGCCACCTGGACGATCGCCATCCGCTGGCAGGCC
Source organism: Acidovorax sp. FG27 (assembly GCF_040365715.1). Classification (NCBI taxonomy): domain Bacteria; kingdom Pseudomonadati; phylum Pseudomonadota; class Betaproteobacteria; order Burkholderiales; family Comamonadaceae; genus Acidovorax; species Acidovorax sp. FG27. Next base: position 107,749 of record NZ_BAABVY010000002.1, on the reverse strand, counting down.
GGGCTCGTCGGGCTGGGCTGGGCGGTGATCTGGGCCAGCCGGGTGCTGCGCTAGCCAGCCAGGGTTTCTGGCCATCGGCATATACTGTGGTTTTGAACAGTATTTCAGCCGATCGCCATGTCCGAGGTCCGCATTCCCGTCGCTGCCGTCAAGGGCCGGGGCATCGCCACGGCCACGGCGCACCGCTTCGCCCCGGACACCCGCGGCGCCTTCGACGACGGCTGGGGCACGCTGGAAGAAGCCCACGCTGACGGCGAGGCCACGGCCCCGCCCGCCACCCAGGTCACGCTGGAAACCGCGCGCAGCGCGCTCACCCGCAACGACTCGCCCGACATCTTCTTCGACCAGGCGGTCAACCCCTACCGGGGCTGCGAGCACGGCTGCGTCTACTGCTACGCCCGGCCCACGCACAGCTACCTGAACCTCTCGCCCGGGCTCGACTTCGAGACCCGCATCATCGCCAAGCACAACATCGCCGAGTTGCTGCGGGCCGAGCTGGCCCGCCCGGGCCACGTGCCCACCGCCATCAACATCGGCTCGGCCACCGACTGCTACCAGCCGGTGGAGCGCGAGCTGCGCCTGACCCGCGCCCTGATCGAGGTGCTGGGCGAGGCGCGGCACCCGTTCTCGCTCATCACCAAGTCCAGCGGCGTGGAGCGCGACCTCGACCTGCTGGCCCCGCTGGCGCATAGCCGCCTGGCCGCTGCCTATGTGACCATCACCACGCTCGACGCCCGCCTGGCGCGCCTGCTGGAGCCCCGCGCCGCCGCGCCCCACCGGCGGCTGCGCACCATCCGCGCCCTGGCCGATGCCGGCGTGCCGGTGGGCGTGAGCGTGGCGCCGCAGATTCCCTTCCTCAACGAAGACATGGAGCAGGTGCTGCAGGCGGCGCGGGACGCGGGCGCCACCTCGGCCTTCTACACCGTGCTGCGGCTGCCCTGGGAGCTGAACCCGCTGATGCGCGACTGGCTGGCGCTGCACTACCCGCAGCGCGCCGCCCGCGTGCTGGCCCGCGTGCAGGACCTGCACGGGCTGGACGAGGCCGCCCGCAGCGCCGGCAAGGCCTACCGCGCCGATGCGGCGAGCCGCATGAAGGGCACCGGCCTCTGGGCCGATCTGCTGCGCCAGCGCTTCGTCACGGCTTGCCGCCGCCTGGGCCTGAACCGCACGCGGATCGAGCTGGACACCTCGCAGTACCGGCCGGCGCTGGCACGCGGCCAGGCCTGCCTCTTTTAGGCCGCCATGCGGCGCGTGCCGTGGCGGTGCGTGCCCCGCACCCGCCGGGTGCATCGCCCGGGCCGCGCCACAAACTGCGTGCGGCGCGGGGCAAAACGCAATTCGGTGCCGCCGCGGGGGGCGCGATCAGCGCCGGCCCGGCGCGGGCCGCTCCTAAGCTCTGGCCATGCGCCCGGCGTTCGTCGCTCGCCGGGCATTCCCCTTTTTCTTTACCTCTTACTGCAGGAGCGGTTCCATGGCATTGCGCGATTTCAAGGTGCTCACCTTCGACGTGGTCGGCACGCTCATCGACTTCGAGGGCGGCATGCTCGCCTACCTGCGCCGTGCGGCGCCGGGCCATCCGGTCACGGACGACGCCTTCCTCGCCGCCTACCGCGCCGCCCGCAAGCAGGAGGGCACGGGCTGGTACCCCGACGACCTGGAGCGCTGCTGGCACGTGGTGGCGCAGGCGCTGGGCCTGCCAGACAGCGACGCCCTGGCGCGCGGCCTGCGCGATTCCGTCGCCGACTGGCCGGCCTTCCCTGATTCGGTGGAGGCGCTGCAGCAGAGCGCGCAGCTGCGGGCGGGCAAGGCAGGCACGGACGCGCCCTTCGTTCGCGGGCACCGCATCGAGCTGCTCAGCGCCGCCGTAGAGCCCCTGCGGCCGCAGCTGGGCGAGGCCCGGTTCCGGCGCGTGCTCCAGGCGCTGTCGCTGGTCTACGGGACCGAGGTGTTCCTGGTGCTCAAGGACATCTGGCACCTGGACGCCGGCGAGATCTGCGAGGTCGCGCGGTGGACGGCGCAGGCCATCCTGCGGCAGGCGCAGCAGGACGCGTCGCAGGACGCCGGATGAACCCGGATGTTCGCCGCGGTGGCTAGCCGTTCGCCCCTGGGGCGCCGCCCTGGCAGCCACTGAAAAGGTCCAGCTGCGGCTGATACGCGCCCGTCTGCACATCCATCAGCCCCAACACCGAGTGGAAGTAGTTGTCATGGCTGATGCGCCTGTCGCCCATGGCCGAGCGCAGGCAGGCCAGCTGCACGCCGGTGCGCTGCTGCATGGCCGGCGACAGCCAGGTGATCCAGGGCACGTGCTTTTGCACATCGGGGGCGATGGCGTAGGGCAGGCCGTGCAGGTAGATGTTGTTCTCGCCCAGCGACTCGCCGTGGTCGGCCACGTACATCATCGCGGTCTGCGCGTCGGCCGAGCGGCCCTGCAGCCAGCGGATGGTGGCGTTCAGGAAGTGGTCGGTCTCCACGATGCTGTTGTCGTAGGCGTTCAGCAGCTGCTGCTGGCTGCACTCCTGCAGGCTGACCGAGCCGCATTCGGGCTGGAACGTCTTGCGCGACGGGTCGGAGCGGCGGAAGTAGGCCGGGCCATGGCTGCCGATCTGGTGCAGCACCACCACCGTGCCGCGTGCGCGCTGCTCGGCCGGCAGCGCGGCGATGCGCTCTTCCAGGCCGCGCAGCATGACCTGGTCGAGGCATTCGCCATCGGGGCAGAGGCCGGGCACGTTGGACGAAGCCGTGTTGCTCTCGCCGGCCCGGTCGCACACGCCCTTGCAGCCGCCCTGGTTGTCCACCCACAGCACGGCCAGGCCCGCGTGCTGCAGCAAGTCGATCAAGCCTTCGTAGCGCGCGCTGCGGGCCTCGTAGCCTGCCTTGCCCAGGTGCGAGAACATGCACGGCACCGACGCGGCCGTGCTGGTGCCGCACGACCAGGCGTTGCGGGCGGTGACGAGGTCGTCGCGCGCCGACAGCTCGGGCGTGGTCGGCCGGCCATAGCCGTTGAGCGCGAAGTTGCCGCTGCGGCCCGTCTCGCCCAGCACCAGCATCAGCAGGGGCGGCTTGGTCTGGCCGGCGTAGCTGGCGCCCAGGCGGGCGTCTGCGCCGACGGGGATGAGCGGGCCGCTGTCCTGCCGGAAGGGCCGCGCCACGAGGTTGCCCACCGCATACACGCTGTTGAGCGGGTTGATCATGTAGCGCAGCTGCGTGTGGTTGCGCATGGCCGACGAGAAGGGCTGGAACACGGCCAGCAGGCACAGCACGCCCAGGGCGAGCGCGCCCAGCACCAGCCACGCCTGGTGCGCCACCCGCCGGCCCCAGGGCAGGGCGCGCACGCGCTGGCGCTTGAGCCACCAGAGCGGCGGCCCGGCCAGCGCCAGCACGGTGAGCGGCAGGCGCCAAGTGAAGAGACCCGCCGCTTCGTGCGCGTCGGTCTGCAGCACGTTGGTCAGCATGTGGGTGTCGATCACGATGCCGTAGGCCGACATGAAGTAGCAGCCGAAGGCCGCCGCCAGCACGGCCAGGGCCAGCACCGGCTTGAGCGTGAACCGCCATGCCAGCAACCCGAGCACGGCAACGGTGCCTGCCCACACGATGAGCATGAACGCGAGCACGAACCCTAACCGGCCGAGGCCGTGTTCCCCCGGCAGGGCCAGCACAGCCCGCCACAGGGGCACGTTGCAGGCGGTGGCCAGCCAGAGGCTGACAAGAGCGATCACCCGTGCAGGATGCAGGGCGGCAGCGGGGAGGCCGGACGGGGTGGAAAGCGGGGCCGAGGCAGGGGCCTGGCCCGTCGCCGCAGGCGGGCGGCGCAGCGCGAGAGGGAACGCGATCAGGGACATGGGCCGCGATTCTTGCGGCCGGCCCTTAACGGCACATTAAGGGGGTGACGTGGGGCGGCAGTGCCTGGCCTGGCAGACGGCAGGCCATGCATGGTGCGCCGGTGGTGCTATGTTTTCAATAGCTGCTAGCCCAATTGCGGCGGGCGATGCAGGCATATTCCGATGGGAAATTGTGCCTTGGGCCGGCGTGGGCCGGGCCCCGCCTCAGCGCTGCAGCGCGCTGGCGTGGTGCCGCAGGTGGTCTTCCATGAAAGTCTGGATGAAGTAGTAGCCGTGGTCGTAGCCGGCGTGCCGGCGCAGCGTGAGAGGTTGCCCGATGGCCTGGCAGGCGGACTCGAACAGATGCGGATGCAACTGGTCGGCCAGGAATTTGTCGGCCAGGCCCTGGTCGATGAGGATGCCGCCGGGATAGGGTGCGATGGGCTGGTTCTCCATCAGCACCGTGGCATCGTGTTCGGCCCAGGCCCCGCGGTCGGGGCCGAGGTAGCCGGTGAAGGCTTTCTCGCCCCACGGGCATTGCGTGGGCGCGCAGATGGGCGCGAAGGCCGAGAGCGAGCCGAACACGCCCGGGTGCCGCAGGGCCAGGGTGAGGGCGCCGTGGCCGCCCATCGAGTGTCCGAAGAGGCCGATGCGGTCGCCCGCGATGGGCTGGTGCCGGCGCAGCAGCGGCAGCAGCTCGCGCATCAGATAGCTTTCCATGCGCCAGTGGGTGCGCCAGGGTTCCTGCGTGGCGTCGAGGTAGAAGCCCGCGCCGATGCCGAAGTCCCAGCTGGCGGTCGCGCCTTCCAGCGACTCGGCCGCTGGGCCGCGCGGGCTGGTGTCGGGCGCGATGAGAGCCAGGCCCAGCTCGGCCGCCAGCCGCTGCGCGCCGGCCTTGACCATGAAGGTTTCCTCGTTGCAGGTGAGCCCCGCGAGGTAGACGAGTGCGGGCACCGGCCCTTGCTCGGCCTGCGGGGGCAGGTAGACCGACAGCTTCATGGGCAGGCCGATCTCGGTGGATGCATGCTGCAGGAAGAGTTGCCGGCCACCGAACGCGGCGTGGCTCGAGAGGGTGGTGAACGGGGTGGCGGCGGCCGCGTCGGGCGTGGGCTGGGTCATGTGAAATCTTCCGGGTCGTGTTGGCGCACCAGGTGCAGCACGGCGCGGGCGAAGGCGCCCGGCAGCTCCTGGGGCAGGTTGTGGCCGCCGCCGGGCAGCACCCGGTGGACATGCGGGCCGGTGAAGTGGTGGGCGTGCGCGGCGGTGCCCTCGACCGGCATCACGCCGTCGTCGGCGCCGTCCAGCGTGATGGCGGGCACGGTGATGTCGGGCTGCGCGGCCAGGCGCGCCTCGATGGACGCGTAGGCCGGGTCGCCCGGCGCGCCGGGGTGGGCGTGGCGGTGGCGATACGAATGGATCACCACGTCCACGAAGTCGGGGTGGTCGAGGGCGGCGGCGCTGCGCGCGAAGGTGGCGTCGTCGAAGGCCCAGGTGGGCGACCACTGCCGCCACAGCAGCCGGCAGAGCTCGTCCCGATGGGCCTGGAGGCCGGCCCGGCCGCGCTCGGTCTGGAAGTAGTACTGGTACCAGTGGCGATGCTCGTTGGCGGGCGCGGCCGGCTGGCCCGCGGCGGCGATGTGCTGCAGGTTGTAGCCATTGGCGGAAACCAGACCCGCGCAGCGCCCGGGCCAGAGCGCGGCCACCACGCAGGAGGCGCGCCCGCCCCAGTCGTAGCCGGCCAGCACCGCCCGGTCGATGCGCAGGGCATCGAGCAGCGCAAGCAGATCGGCGCCCAGCGCCGCCTGCTCGCCCGAGCGGGGCGTGGCGGCATCGACGAAGCGGGTGGCACCGTAGCCGCGCAGGTAGGGCACGATGACGCGGCAGCCTGCCTCGGCCAGCAGCGGCGCCACGGCTTCGTAGGCATGCACGTCGTAAGGAAAGCCGTGCATCAGCAGCACGGGTGGCCCATCGGGCGGCCCGCTTTCGCAGAAGGCGACGTCCAGCACGCCGGCGCGCACGCGGCGCAGCGAACCCAGGGAGGCGGCAGGCCGCGGGGTGGCGTTCATGGGCGGTTCTCCTGTGACTGGGGGCCTGGTGTGTGGGGCGTTGGCGAAGGGCGATCAGTAATGCACCACCGAGCGGATCGACTTGCCTTCGTGCATCAGGTCGAACGCGTCGTTGATGCCGGGCAGCGGCATGGTGTGGGTGACGAAGGGCTCCAGCTGGATGCGCCCGGCCATGGCGTCTTCCACCATGCCCGGCAGCTCGCTGCGGCCCTTGACGCCACCGAAGGCCGTGCCCAGCCATTTGCGGCCGGTGACCAGCTGGAAGGGGCGGGTGGAGATCTCCTGCCCCGCGCCGGCCACGCCGATGACCACCGACTGGCCCCAGCCCCGGTGCGCGCATTCCAGCGCGGCGCGCATCACGTTCACGTTGCCGATGCACTCGAAGCTGTGGTCCACGCCCCAGCCGGTCATCTCCACGATCACCTGCTGGATGGGCTTGTCGTGGTCCTTGGGGTTGACGCAGTCGGTGGCGCCGAAGGTGCGGGCCAAGTCGAACTTGGACGGATTGGTGTCGATGGCGATGATGCGGCCGGCCTTGGCCAGCTGCGCGCCCTGGATCACGGCCAGGCCGATGCCGCCCAGGCCGAACACGGCCACTGTGTCGCCTTCCTGCACCTTGGCGGTGTTCTTGACTGCGCCCAGACCCGTGGTCACGCCGCAGCCCAGCAGGCACACCTGTTCGGGGTTGGCATCGGGGTGGACCTTGGCGAGCGAGACTTCGGCCACCACCGTGTATTCGCTGAAGGTGCTGCAGCCCATGTAGTGGTAGATGGGCTCGCCGTTGTACGAAAAGCGCGTAGTGCCGTCGGGCATGACGCCCTTGCCTTGCGTTGCGCGCACGGCCACGCACAGGTTGGTCTTGCCGCTCTTGCAGAACAGGCATTCGCCGCATTCGGCGGTGTAGAGCGGGATGACGTGGTCGCCGGGCTGCACGCTGGTCACGCCTTCGCCCACTTGCACCACGATGCCGGCGCCTTCATGGCCCAGCACGACGGGAAAGAGCCCTTCCGGGTCATCGCCCGAGAGGGTGAACGCGTCGGTGTGGCAGACGCCGGTGTGGGTGATCTTGACCAGCACCTCGCCCTTCTTCGGTGGGGCGACGTCGATCTCGACGATCTGCAGGGGTTCTCCGGCCTTGAAGGCGACGGCAGCGCGGGACTTGATGGTCATGGGGTGTTCCTGTAGGGCGTGGAGGGAGGCGCCGGTGGAGGCCGGGGCCTGGCGCACATGGGTGCGCGCGGTGACCTGTGACTTTAGGCCATCCGTCGGCGCGGGCGGGGCCATTGGCCGCATGCGCCGCGGGGTTGGCCGAATCCCACGGTGCCCGCCATGGCCGGGCATGGCGCCTATAGTCGCTGGCTCCGCCCATCGCATCGCCCAGCGCTCACCCATGGAACCGCACCGCCACAGCAGCACGCCGCACCTTGTCGACCTCGTCGTCTATCCCGGCTTCAAGGCCCTGGAGGCGGTGGGGCCCATGTCGGTGTTCGACTATGCCAACGTGCACCTGCGCCGGCATGGCCGGCCCGATGGCTACGCGGTGCGGGTGGCGGCGGCCCAGGCCGGGCCGGTGCGCTCGGACACGCTGATGGCACTGGAGGCCACGCATACGCTGGCAGAGCTGGAGCAGCAGGGCGCCGGCTGCACGGTGCTGCTGGTGGGCTCGCGCGATATCGAGCAGGTGCTGGCGGCATCGGCCGATCTGGTGGCCTGGGCGGGGCGCGTGGCGCCCCGGGTGGCCCGGATGATCGCGCTCTGTTCCGGCAGCTTCTTCCTCGCCGAGGCCGGCCTGCTCGATGGCCGCCGCGCCGCCACCCACTGGAGCGTGGCGGGCCTGCTGCGCCAGCGCTACCCGGCCATCGACGTGGATGCCGACGCGATCTACGTGCGCGATGGGCATCTCTGGACGTCGGCCGGCGTGACGGCCGGCATCGACCTGGCGCTCGCGGTGGTGGAGGAAGACTTCGGCCACGATCTGGCGCTGGAGGTGGCACGCGACCTGGTGATGTACCTCAAGCGCCCCGGCGGACAGTCGCAGTTCAGCGTGCAGTTGGCCAGCCAGCGCACGGCCCACCGCGACATCCAGGCCGTGCAGAACTGGGTGCTGGACCACCTGGCCGACCCGATGCCGATGTCCGTGCTCGCGGCCCGCGCGGCAATGAGCGAGCGCCACTTCCGCCGCATCTTCCAGCAGGAAACGGGGCAGACCCCGTCGGCCTTCGTGGAATCGGCACGGCTGGAGGGCGCGAGGCGGCTGCTGGAGTTGCAGGTGTCGCTGCCGCTCAAGACCGTGGCGGCGCGGGTGGGCCTGGGCTCCGAGCAGGCCCTGCGCCATCTGGTGGTGCGGCATCTGGGCATCACGCCGCAGGCGTACCGTGAGCGCTTCGGCGGGCCGGCCCGGCGTTGAACGCGATGCGGCGGGCTCTGGTGCCCGCTTTCGATCGGCGCGGGCCACTGCCGGGGCCGGCCATGCCGCCGGATACGCGGCGCCCATGAAAACAGCCCGCGGGCATCGCTGCCGGCGGGCTGGAGTCGGTCGGGCGGTGGAGCGCCGCGCCAAGCCGGCCCCGGGGGCCGGCCGGACAGCGCTCAAGGCGCCATCAACGCGTGCCGATGGGCTGCACGTCGCGGCGCTCGGCGCCGACGAACAGCTGGCGTGGGCGGCCGATCTTGTACTCGGGGTCGCCGATCATTTCGTTCAGCTGGGCGATCCAGCCCACCGTGCGGGCCAGGGCGAACACGCCGGTGAACAGGTTCACCGGAATGCCGATGGCACGCTGGACGATGCCGGAGTAGAAGTCCACGTTCGGGTAGAGCTTGCGCTGCACGAAGTAGTCGTCTTCCAGGGCGATCTTTTCCAGCTCCTTGGCCAGGGCGAACAGCGGGTCCTTTTCCAGGCCCAGTTCGGCCAGCACTTCGTTGCAGGTTTCCTGCATCAGCTTGGCGCGCGGGTCGTAGTTCTTGTAGACGCGGTGGCCGAAGCCCATCAGCTTGACGCCGGAGTTCTTGTCCTTGACCTGCTTGATGAACTCGCCGATCTTCTCCACGCCGCCCTGGGCCTGGATGTCGTGCAGCATGTTCAGCGCCGCTTCGTTGGCGCCGCCGTGGGCCGGGCCCCAGAGGCAGGCCACACCGGCGGCGATGGCCGCGAACGGGTTCGTGCCGGAGGAGCCGCACAGGCGCACCGTCGAGGTGGAGGCGTTCTGCTCGTGGTCGGCGTGCAGGATGAAGATGCGGTCGAGCGCGCGTTCCAGCACGGGGTTGACCTTGTACTCTTCGCACGGCGTGCCGAACATCATGCGCAGGAAGTTGCCCGAGTAGCTCAGGTGGTTCTGCGGGTACATGTACGGCTGGCCCACGCCGTACTTGTAGGCCATGGCGACCAGCGTGGGCATCTTGGCGATCAGGCGGATGGCCGAGATCTCGCGGTGCTGCGGGTTGTTGATGTCGGTGCTGTCGTGATAGAAGGCCGACAGGGCGCCCACCAGGCCCGTCAGCACGGCCATCGGGTGCGCGTCGCGGCGGAAGCCACGCAGGAAGAACTGCATCTGCTCGTTGACCATCGTGTGGTTGGTCACGCGGCTGTTGAAATCGGCCTTCTGCGATTCGTTCGGCAGTTCGCCGTTCAGCAGCAGGTAGCAGGTTTCCATGAAGTCGCAGTGGGTGGCGAGCTGCTCGATGGGGTAGCCGCGGTACAGCAGTTCGCCCTTGTCACCGTCGATGTAGGTGATGGAGGACTGGCATGCAGCCGTCGAAAGGAAACCGGGGTCGTACGTGAACATGCCCGTCTGCGCGTACAGCTTGCGGATGTCCACCACGTCGGGGCCGATGCTGCCCTCGTACACGGGCAATTCCACGCTGGGACTGCCATTGCTGAACGATAGCGTTGCCTTGTTGTCTGCCAGTTTCATTTCAGGTTCCTTCTGTTGTTAGCCCGCAAGCGCAGGTGAGGGGGCCGCCACCCGGGGGCGCAGCTGTTCGAGCACGGACTTGACGTTCGGCGTATTGAGGTCGCCTGCCAGTTCCTTGCGCCGAAGCAGCAGGTCCAGCAGGTCGTTGTCGGCCAGATCCATCAGTGTCGCGAGACCTTGCGCCTGGCTGGCAGTCAGGCGCGAGCCGTAGGTGAGGAAGAACTGTTCGATGAACAGATCGTTCTCTACCAGACCGCGGCGGCAGCGCCACTTCAGCTTCGCTGCCTCGCGTTCATCCAGCAATTCTTCAGGCATCGGTGCGTCCGGGTCAGACGGTGCGGCGCACCATCAGTTCCTTGATCTTGCCGATGGCCTTGGTGGGGTTGAGGCCCTTGGGGCACACGTCCACGCAATTCATGATGGTGTGGCAACGGAAGAGCCGGTAGGGGTCTTCCAGGTTGTCCAGGCGCTCGCCCGTGGCTTCGTCGCGGCTGTCGGCGATGAAGCGGTAGGCCTGCAGCAGGCCAGCGGGGCCGACGAACTTGTCGGGGTTCCACCAGAAGCTGGGGCAGCTGGTCGAGCAGCTGGCGCACAGGATGCACTCGTAGAGGCCGTTCAGCTCGTCGCGCTCTTCGGGCGACTGCAGGCGTTCCTTCTCGGGCGTGATGCCTTCGGTGATGAGGTACGGCTTGATGGAGTGGTACTGCTTGAAGAACTGCGTCATGTCCACGATCAGGTCGCGGATCACCGGCAGGCCGGGCAGCGGCTTGAGCACGATGGTGCCCTTGAGCGTGTTCATGTTGGTGAGACACGCCAGGCCATTCTTGCCGTTGATGTTCATCGCGTCCGAGCCGCACACGCCTTCGCGGCAGGAGCGGCGGAACGAGATCGACGGGTCTTGTGCCTTCAGCTTGACCAGGGCGTCCAGCAGCATGCGCTCGTGGCCGTCGAGTTCGATCTCGACGGTCTGCATGTAGGGCTTGGCGTCCTTGTCCGGGTCGTAGCGGTAGATTTGGAAAATGCGCTTCATGGGGGTTCTCTCGTGAGGCTGCGGGGGATCAGAACGTGCGGACCTTCGGAGGCACGCTGTCCACCGTCAAAGGCTTGAGGTTGACCGGCTTGTAGGTGAGGCTGTTGTCAGCGCTATGCCACAACGTGTGCTTCATCCATTCCTTGTCGTTGCGGCCCAACGGGAAATCGGGGTGGTCGGCCGGGTGCTCGTAGTCGTACACCGTATGCGCGCCGCGGCATTCCTTGCGGGCTGCGGCGGACGTCATCGTGGCCTGGGCCACCTCGATGAGGTTGTCCACTTCCAGCGCTTCCATGCGGGCGGTGTTCCACACCTTGGACTTGTCCTTCAGGGTGATGCCGCTCACGCGCTCGCGGATGGCGTTGATCTTGAGCACGCCCTCGTCCATGCTGTCCTGCGTGCGGAACACGCCGGCATGCAGTTGCATCGACGAGCGGATGTCGTTGGCGACGTCCTGCGCGTAGGTGCCTTCCTTGGAGTCCTGCAGCTGGTTCAGGCGGGCGAGGGTGCGGTCGGCGCCGTCCACCGGCAGCGGCTTGTGTTCGCCGCTCTTCTTGACCATGTCGACGATGTGGCGGCCGGCCGACTTGCCGAACACCAGCAGGTCGAGCAGCGAGTTCGTGCCCAGGCGGTTGGCGCCGTGCACGGACACGCAGGAGCATTCGCCCACGGCGTAGAGGCCGTTCACCACCTGGTTGTGCACGTCGCCGTTCTGGATGACGACCTGGCCGTTGATGTTCGTCGGGATGCCGCCCATCTGGTAGTGGATGGTGGGCACGACGGGGATCGGCTCCTTTGTGATGTCCACGTTGGCGAAGTTGACGCCGATCTCGTACACCGAAGGCAGGCGCTTGTGGATGGTGTCCGCGCCCAGGTGGTCGAGCTTGAGCAGCACGTAGTCCTTGTTGGGGCCGCAGCCACGGCCTTCCTTGATTTCCTGGTCCATTGAGCGCGAAACGAAGTCGCGCGGGGCCAGGTCCTTCAGGGTGGGCGCGTAGCGCTCCATGAAGCGCTCGCCGTTGCTGTTGAGCAAGATGGCGCCTTCACCCCGGCAGCCTTCGGTCAGCAGCACGCCCGCGCCGGCCACGCCGGTGGGGTGGAACTGCCAGAACTCCATGTCCTGCAGCGGGATGCCGGCGCGCGCCGCCATGCCCAGGCCGTCGCCGGTGTTGATGAAGGCGTTGGTGGAGGCCGCGAAGATGCGGCCCGCGCCGCCGGTCGCCAGCAGCACGGCCTTGGCCTGCAGGGCGTACAGCTCGCCGGTTTCCAGCTCGAGCGCCATCACGCCGACCACGTCGCCGGAGGCGTCGCGGATCAGGTCCAGGGCCATCCATTCGACGAAGAAGTTCGTCTTGGCCTTCACGTTCTGCTGGTAGAGCGTGTGCAGCATGGCGTGGCCGGTGCGGTCGGCCGCCGCGCAGGCGCGCTGCACGGGCTTTTCGCCGTAGTTGGCGGTGTGGCCGCCAAAGGGGCGCTGGTAGATGGTGCCGTCCGGGTTGCGGTCGAACGGCATGCCGAAGTGTTCCAGCTCATACACCACCTTGGGTGCTTCGCGGCACATGAACTCGATGGCGTCCTGGTCGCCCAGCCAGTCGGAGCCCTTGATGGTGTCGTAGAAGTGGTAGTGCCAGTTGTCCTCGCTCATGTTGCCGAGCGATGCCGACACGCCGCCCTGCGCCGCCACGGTGTGCGAGCGGGTGGGGAAGACCTTGGAGAGCGAGGCCACGTTCAGGCCCGCGCGGGAGAGTTCCAGCGCGGCACGCATGCCGGAGCCGCCCGCGCCGACGATGACGACGTCGAATTTGCGGGTGGTGATGTTCGCTTTGGTGTAGCTCATTGTTTTTGCTCTTTCAGTCGCGGGGGAATCGGGTCAGAGGCGCCAGAGGATCTGGACACCCCAGCCGGCGCAGCCGACGAGCCAGAAGATCGTGACCGCTTGCAGCGCCAGGCGCAGGCCGACGGGCTTGACGTAGTCCATCCAGACGTCGCGCATGCCGACCCAGGCATGCCACGCCAGGCCCACGACGACCGAGAACGTCAGCACCTTCATCCATTGAGCGGAAAAGATCGAAGCCCAGCGGTCATAGCCGATCGGGCCCTTGGTGAGCACCAGCTGGGCCAGCACGACCAGGGTGAAGACAGCCATCAGCACTGCGGTGATGCGTTGGCTGAGCCAGTCGCGCAGGCCGTAGTGGGCACCGACGACGGTGCGCTTGGAACCATAGTTCACGGACATGGGAGATACCTTTGGGTGGGGGATGTGTGCAGGGCGGGTGGCCGGTCAATACAGGCCGAAGAGCTTGGCGGCCAGGATCAGGGTCAGCACGATGCTGATCACCAGCGTGGCCTTGGCCGACTTGTCGCCGAATTCCTTGCTGACGGCGGCGTGGCTGACGTCCATCCACAGGTGGCGCATGCCGGCCGTGAAGTGGTGCAGGTAGGCCCAGATCAAGGCCAGCACCACCAGCTTGATGAACCAGCCGGGCACGAAGCCCAGGCCCGCCGTGAAGGCCGAGGTGAAGCGGCCGAAGGAGATTTCGGACGACACGGACGTATCGAACATCCAAAGCACGAAGGGCAGTAGCACCAGCATGATCACGCCGCTCACGCGGTGCAGGATCGACACCCAGCCAGCGGGCGGAAGGCGGTAGCTGGGCAGGTCCGTCAGGGCGTTGATGTTCCGGAATTCAGGCCGTTTCTTGGCGACTTCAGTCATGTCGAGGGGCTTTCGTGGATGTAACTGCGTTGTAATTGCGCGGGCAAACAACCCAAAATTCTATTGCAATGCAACAACCGCGGGTTCGGACACCGCGTATTTTCGGCGTGCACGGGCTTCTGGGAATGGAAGACGCGAAGAGACCACAACGGTCAGCTCAACTCGTTGCGGTAGTGATGGGTGTCGGTGCGGTAGAGGCCGCGCCGCAGTTCCATCGGAACGTCGTTGTAGGTATAGGCCAGCCGTTCCACGCTCAAAAGCGGGGTCTGCTCGCTCACGCCCAGCGCCTGCGCCTGCGCGGCGTCCGGCAGCACGGCGCGGATCTTTTCCTCGGCGCGGACCATGCGCACGCCGAAGTCGATCTCGAACATGGCGTAGGTGGGGCCCTGGTACTGGGCCAGGCGCTCGCCCGTCAGGCCCTTGAAGGTCTGCCCGGGCAGCCAGATGTCTTCCAGGATGGTGGGCTCGCCGCTGAATGCCAGGATGCGCCGCGCCAGGATCACCGGATCGCCCGCGCGCAGCATCAGCGCACGCGCGATTTCCGCGCTGGCCCGCTGGCGCCGGCATTCCAGCACGTTGCGCTGTGCGGGGCCTTCGTCGTTCGCGTCGCCCACGTCCGGCTGCAGCTTGAGGAAGCGGTACTGCACGTGGCGCTCGGCATGCGTCGCCACGAAGGTGCCCTTGCCCTGGCGGCGCGTCACCAGGTTCTCGGCCGCCAGCTCGTCGATGGCCTTGCGCACCGTGCCCTGGCTCACGCGAAATCGGGCGGCCAGATCCATCTCGCTGGGAATGGCCTCGCCCGGCTTCCACTCGCCCTGCTGCAGGCTCTGCAGGATCAGTCCCTTGATCTGTTGATAGAGCGGGCTGAACGCCGGCGTCGACGCCGCCGGGCCGCCCGCGATGGGGGCGGTGCTGTCGGTGTCGGCGAAGGGGGTGGATGACATGGATGGCGGTGACTTGCGCGGTCAACGGCGAAGGCGGCAGAGCCGTTGCGGGCAGGTAGCGATCATATCTTATATAAGACATAAGACAAATTGGCGCGGCGCCCGATTCGGCAGTACACTCCGAGGCTGTTCTGCAGGGCACGGGCTGCTGGTGACTGGCGCTGGTGCAACTTGCACCGACACCTGTTTCTTCATTATTTTTGGAGTTTTCACATGAGCAAGAAGCCCGTCCGTGTCGCCGTTACCGGCGCAGCCGGCCAAATCGGTTACGCCCTGTTGTTCCGCATCGCTTCCGGCGAAATGCTCGGCAAGGACCAGCCGGTCATCCTGCAACTGCTGGAAATCCCCGACGAGAAGGCCCAGAACGCGCTCAAGGGCGTGATCATGGAGCTGGAAGACTGCGCCTTCCCGCTGCTGGCCGGCATCGAAGCCCATTCCGACCCCCTGCAGGCCTTCAAGGACACCGACTACGCACTGCTCGTGGGCGCGCGCCCCCGTGGCCCCGGCATGGAGCGCGCCGACCTGCTGGCCGCCAACGCTCAGATCTTCACCGCACAAGGCAAGGCCCTGAACGCGGTCGCATCGCGCAACGTGAAGGTGCTGGTCGTCGGCAACCCCGCCAACACCAACGCCTACATCGCCATGAAGTCGGCGCCTGACCTGCCGGCCAGGAACTTCACCGCCATGCTGCGCCTGGACCACAACCGCGCCGCATCGCAACTGGCCGCCAAGACCGGCACCAAGGTGGGCGACATCCGCAAGCTGACGGTGTGGGGCAACCATTCGCCCACCATGTACGCCGACTACCGCTTCGCTACGACCAACGGCCAGTCGATCAAGGACATGATCAACGACCAGGTCTGGAACGCCGACACCTTCCTGCCGACGGTGGGCAAGCGCGGCGCGGCCATCATCGCCGCACGCGGCCTGTCTTCCGCCGCTTCGGCCGCCAACGCCGCCATCGATCACATCCGTGACTGGGCCCTGGGCTCGAACGGCGAGTGGGTCACGATGGGCGTGCCGTCCAATGGCGAATACGGCATTCCGGCCGGCATCGTCTTCGGCTTCCCGGTCACCACCGAAAACGGCGAATACAAGATCGTCGAAGGCCTGGAGATCGACGCCTTCTCGCAAGAAGCCATCAACAAGACGCTGGCCGAGCTGCAAGGCGAGCAAGACGGCGTCAAGCACCTGCTGTAAAAGCCGCGCCCGTCATGCTCGACTGGAACCCCGCGCTCTACCGACGCTTCGAGGACGAGCGCACGCGCCCGGCCCAGGAGCTGCTGGCGCGCGTTCCGCATCCGGCGCCCACCCGCGTGGTGGACCTCGGCTGCGGCCCGGGCAATTCCACCGAGCTGCTGGTGCAGCGATATCCGAACGCGCAGGTCACCGGCATGGACAATTCGGACGCCATGCTGGCCACTGCCAGGCAGCGGCTGCCTAGCGTCGAATTCATCGCGGGCGACATCGCCCGCTGGGAGCCGGCGCCCGGCGCCGCTCCCGACCTCATCTTCGCCAACGCCGCCCTGCAATGGGTGGCGGGGCACGAACAACTCATCCCCCGGCTGCTGCGCAGCCTGGCCCCCGGCGGCGTGCTGGCCATCCAGATGCCGGACAACCGGCAGGAGCCCACCCACCGGCTGATGCGCGAGGTCGCGGCCGATGGCCCCTGGTCCGAAGCCATTGGCGACCCGGATGCTGTCCGCACCGACCTGCTGACGGTCGGCGGCTATTACGACCTGCTGGCCCCCCACGCCGCCCTGGTGGACGTGTGGCACACGGTCTATCAGCATGTCATGCCCTCGGCGTCGGCCATCGTCGAATGGGTGCGCGCCACGGGCCTGAAGCCCTTCACCGACCCGCTGGACGACACGCAGCGCGCCGGCTTCCTGGCTGAATATGAACGCCGGGTGGACGCCGCCTATGCCGTGCGCACCGACGGCCGCCGTCTGCTCGCGTTTCCCCGCCTCTTCATCATCGCGCAGCGGGCGGCATGAGCGACACCTCTACCTTCGTCCACCCGGCACAGGCGCTGCTGGGTTCCCAGGCGGGCGCCACGCAGTTGCCCGTGTGCGACCACTACAGCGGCGTGGAAGCACGCATGCGCAAGAGCCTCGCGCTGCAGGCCGAGCTCACCGCCGAATACGGGCACTGCGTGTTCGACGTGACGCTCGACTGCGAAGACGGAGCCCCGGTCGGGCAGGAGCGCGAGCACGCGGCGCTGGTCGCCGCGCTGGCCCGCGATGCGGCGCCGGGTGCGCGCGTGGCGGCCCGCGTGCACACGGTCGATCACCCGGCCTTCGCGCAGGACATGGCAGTGATCGCGGGCGAGGCGGGTCACCGCCTCTGCCACATCATGGTTCCGAAAGTGGAATCGGTGGACGACGTGCTGCGGGCCGAACGGGCGCTCCAGGCCGCGGGTGCCGGCCATCTGCCGCTGCACGTGCTGATCGAATCGCCGGCTGCCGTGCACCGCGCCTTCGACATCGCCGCCCACCCCCGCGTGCAGAGCCTGAGCTTCGGGCTGATGGATTTCGTGTCCGCCCACGGCGGCGCCATTCCCGCGGCCGGCATGAGCGCGGCCGGGCAGTTCGAGCACCCGCTGGTGGTGCGCGCCAAACTGGAGATCGCCGCTGCCTGCCATGCGCACGGCAAGGTGCCCTCGCACTGCGTGGTGACGGAATTCGGCGACGCCGCCGCGCTGGAAGCCTCGGCGCGCCGTGCCGCGCATGAGTTCGGTTTCACCCGCATGTGGAGCATCCACCCGGGCCAGATCCGGCCCATTCTGGCGGCCTTCGCGCCCGGGCATGACGACATCGTCCTGGCCGCCCGGATCATTTCTGCCGCTGTTCACGCCGACTGGGCCCCGGTCAGCGTGGAGGGCGTCCTGCACGATCGCGCCAGCTACCGCTATTTCTGGCAGGTGCTGGCGCGTGCTCACCAGACCGGCCGAGCGCTGCCCGAGACGGCGCAGGCATGGTTCACCTCGGCCGGCCTCCCGGCTGTTTGATCCCGTATCGCAGGTTGTTCCACACACCGCTTTTTCCCTGAGTAGGAATCTCCCCATGAAGTCCCTGATCGCATCCGCTCTGTTGGTGCTGGCACCCGCGCTGGCCCTGGCGCAGACGGCCGACGCCGCCAAGCCCGCTGCCGCGAAGACCACGGCCAAGCCGGCCGCCAAACCGGCGCAGCCGGCGGCCAAGAAGTCCACCACCGCCAAGCCCACCGCCAAGAGCGCAACGGCCGAGAAGACCACGGTCGCTAAGGCCAAGGCCACCAGCAGCCGCACGCAGCTCAAGAGCGCCACCACGCAGGTCGCGTCCGGCTTGGTGGCGGCCGAGGAGGCTCTGTCGCCCGCCGAGCTGGCCATCGCGGAGAAGGTGCACACCGGCCGCATCGCCTGCGAACTGGGTGCCTCGGTGAACATCGAGCGCGACCCTGCATCGCCCGGCCGCTTCAACCTGGAAGGCAAGGGCTTCAAGTACCGCATGACGCCCGTGGCCACCAGCACCGGCGCCGTGCGCCTGGAAGACCAGCACGGCGGCGCCGTGTGGCTGCAGATCGCCAACAAGTCGATGCTGATGAACCAGAAGGCTGGCCAGCGCCTGGCCGACGAATGCATGAGCCCCGAGCAGCTGATCGTGGCGGAAGGCCTGAAGACCAACCCGCAGCCGAGCGTGCTCGATCCGCTGCCCGCCGCGGCCGCCAGCAAGTAAGAACCGTCAGTCGGCCCGTCTCCCTACGGGCAGGCACAAGGACACGCTCGCGGGCCCAGGCCTGAGGGGTGCATCTCGAGAAAGCGGCGCCCCAGGGCTTGCCGCCCCTCGAGTCCTGCGTGTCGCGCCCTGCCTGCGGGTTGCCAGACGGCCCGGCCGCCCCACCTTAGAAACGTAGTACCCACTGGAGAGAAGAAAATGTTGAAAGCCTACCGCGACCATGCAGCCGAACGCGCTGCCCTGGGCATTCCGCCGCTGCCGCTCGACGCCAAGCAGGTGGCCGAGCTCATCGAGCTGATCAAGAACCCGCCCGCCGGCGAAGAGGCTTTCCTCATCGAACTGCTGACCCACCGCGTGCCGCCGGGCGTGGACGACGCGGCCAAGGTCAAGGCCAGCTTCCTGGCCGCCGCGGCGCACGGCGACGTCAAGGTGGGCCTCATCTCCAAGGCCAAGGCCACCGAGCTGCTGGGCACCATGGTCGGCGGCTACAACGTGCATCCGCTGATCGAGCTGCTGGACGACGCCGAAGTGGCGGGCGTGGCCGCCGACGCGCTGAAGAAGACGCTCCTGATGTTCGACTTCTTCAACGACGTGGCCGAAAAGGCCAAGGCCGGCAATGCCAAGGCCAAGGAAGTGATGCAGTCCTGGGCCGACGCCGAGTGGTTCACGAGCCGCCCCGAAGTCGAGAAGAAGATCACCGTCACCGTGTTCAAGGTGCCGGGCGAAACCAACACCGACGACCTGTCGCCCGCGCCCGACGCCTGGAGCCGCCCCGACATCCCGCTGCACTACCTGGCCATGCTGAAGAACACGCGTCCCGACGCGGCCTTCAAGCCCGAGGAAGACGGCAAGCGCGGCCCGATGCAGTTCATCGAAGACCTGAAGAAGAAGGGCCACCTCGTGGCCTACGTGGGCGACGTGGTGGGCACAGGCTCCTCCCGCAAGTCGGCCACCAACAGCGTCATCTGGGCCACCGGCGCCGACATTCCGTTCGTGCCGAACAAGCGCTTCGGCGGCGTCACCCTGGGCGGCAAAATCGCCCCCATCTTCTTCAACACGCAAGAAGACTCCGGCTCGCTGCCGATCGAGGTGGACGTCTCCAAGCTGGAGATGGGCGACGTGATCGACGTCATGCCCTACGACGGCAAGATCGTGAAGAACGGTGAGACCGTGGCCGAGTTCCAGCTCAAGAGCGACGTGCTGTTCGACGAAGTGCGTGCCGGCGGCCGCATCAACCTGATCATCGGCCGTTCGCTGACCTCCAAGGCCCGCGAGTTCCTGGGCCTGCCCGCATCCACCGCCTTCCGCCTGCCGCAGGCGCCGGCCGAATCCAAGGCCGGCTTCACGCTGGCTCAGAAGATGGTCGGCCGTGCCGTCGGCCTGCCGGAAGGCCAGGGCGTGCGCCCCGGTACCTACTGCGAGCCGAAGATGACCACCGTGGGCAGCCAGGACACCACCGGCCCCATGACCCGCGACGAGCTGAAGGACCTGGCCTGCCTGGGCTTCTCCGCCGACATGGTGATGCAATCTTTCTGCCACACGGCGGCCTATCCGAAGCCCGTGGACGTGAAGACGCACCGCGAGCTCCCGGCCTTCATCAGCAACCGCGGCGGCGTGGCCCTTCGCCCGGGCGACGGCGTGATCCACAGCTGGCTGAACCGCCTGCTGCTGCCCGACACGGTCGGCACCGGCGGCGATTCGCACACGCGCTTTCCCATCGGCATCTCGTTCCCGGCCGGCTCCGGCCTGGTGGCCTTCGGCGCGGCGACGGGCGTCATGCCCCTGGACATGCCCGAATCCATCCTGGTGCGCTTCAAGGGCGAGATGCAGCCCGGCGTCACGCTGCGTGACCTGGTGCATGCCATTCCCCTCTACGCCATCAAGCAGGGCCTGCTGACCGTGGCCAAGGCCGGCAAGGTCAACGCCTTCTCGGGCCGCATCCTCGAGATCGAGGGACTACCGAACCTGAAGGTCGAACAGGCGTTCGAGCTGTCCGACGCCTCCGCCGAGCGTTCCGCTGCCGGCTGCACGATCAAGCTGAACCCAGAGCCGATCAAGGAATACCTCACCAGCAACGTCGTGCTGATGAAGAAGATGATCGCCGACGGCTACGCCGACGCCCGCACGCTGGCACGCCGCATCGAGAAGGTCGAAGCCTGGCTGGCCAACCCCGAGCTGCTGGAAGCCGACAAGGACGCCGAATACGCCGCCGTGATCGAGATCGACCTGGCCGACATCCAGGAGCCCATCGTCTGCTGCCCGAACGATCCGGACGATGCCAAGTTCCTCTCGGAAGTGGCCGGCACCCCGATCGACGAAGCCTTCATCGGCTCGTGCATGACCAACATCGGCCACTTCCGCGCAGCGGCCAAGCTGCTGGGCGGCCAGCGCGACATTCCGGTCAAGCTGTGGGTCGCGCCGCCCACCAAGATGGACGAGAGCGAGCTCATCAAGGAAGGCCACTACGCCGCCTTCGGCACGGCCGGCGCCCGCACCGAAATGCCCGGCTGCTCGCTGTGCATGGGCAACCAGGCGCAGGTGCGCGAAGGTGCGACGGTGATCTCCACCTCCACCCGCAACTTCCCGAACCGCCTGGGCAAGAACACCAACGTGTTCCTGGGCTCGGCCGAACTGGCCGCCATCGCCTCGCGCATCGGCAAGCTGCCCACCAAGGAGGAATACCTCAAGGAGATGGGTGTGATCGATGCCGACAAGGCGAGCGTCTACCGCTACATGAACTTCGACCAGATCGAGGAATACGCGGACGCCGCCAAGTCGGTCGCGGCCTGACGCGGCAGGGGCCTTCGGGCCCTGCGCAGCCCGGCGCAAGCCGTGCCGCACAGCAGCAAAGCCCTGGAGAGCGATCTCCAGGGCTTTTTTCCTGGGCGGCTGATCTCGCCTCGCCAAAAGCTGCGTGCGTGCTGGAACATTTGCGGGCCGGTCGGCGTCTGATCGGTCAGAACCACAACAACACGGACCCCCGATGTTCAAGTCCTTCTTTCTGGCCCGCCGCTGGTGGCCCTGGTCGATCGCCGGCTCCCTGTTCATCCTGCTGGCCACGTGGTATCGGGTCGAGCTCGACGTGCAGATCAACGACTGGTTCGGATCGTTCTACGACCTCATCCAGCAATCGCTGGGCAAGCCAGGCAGCATCACTGCGGGGCAGTACTGGAGCCAGCTCTCCACCTTCATCCGCATCGCCATGGTGTACGTGACCACCGCCGTGGTGGTGGACTTCTTCTGCAAGCACTTCATCTTTCGCTGGCGGCAGGCGATGAACCAGCATTACATGGCGGCGTGGCCGCGCCTGCGCCACATAGAGGGCGCGGCCCAGCGCGTGCAGGAGGACACCATGCGCTTTGCCAGCACCATGGAGGGCCTGGGCCTGACCTTCATGCGCAGCCTGATGACGCTCGCTGCCTTCGTGCCCGTGCTGTGGGTTCTGTCGGACAAGGTGGCCACGTTGCCGGTGCTGGGCGTGGTGCCGCATTCACTGGTGTGGGTGGCCCTGCTGTGGTCGCTGGGCGGCACGCTGCTGCTGGCGGTGGTGGGCGTGCGCCTGCCGGGGCTGGAGTTCCACAACCAGCGGGTGGAGGCGGCCTACCGCAAGGAACTGGTGCTGGGCGAGGACGACCACGCGCGCGCCGCGCCGCCCACCGCCGCCGCGCTGTTCGCCGACGTGCGGCGCAACTACTTCCGGTTGTTCTTCCACTATCTCTACTTCGACGTGGTGAAGTGGTCGTACCTGCAGGTGAGCGTGCTGGTGCCGCTGGTGGCCCTCGGCCCCACGCTGATCGCGGGCGGGATCACGCTGGGCGTGATGCAGCAGATCTCGCGGGCGTTCGACCGGGTGATGGAGTCGTTCCAGTTCCTGGTGCAGAACTGGAGCACGGTGGTCGAGCAGATTTCCATCTACAAGCGCCTGCGGGCCTTCGAGCGGCAGATGCTTGCGGAGCCGGCATCGCCCCTGGCGAGCGCGTGACTCCAGCGCCGCCGCCTGACGGCGCGGTGCGGATGTCTCGTTGGTGGTTGCTATAAAAAGAATAGCTAACCGCGCTTGATCATCAAGCGCTGGAGCCCGATTTGATCTGAAAAACTCAGCTGACCTGCCGCTTTTCCAGCTTGCGCGTCAGGGTGCGCCGGTGCATGCCCAGGCGCCGGGCGGCTTCCGAGATGTTGAAGTCGGTTTCCGCCAGCACTTCGTGGATGCGCTCCCACTCCAGCGTCTTGATGGAGCTGGATCGGTTGGTCAGCTCCACGTCGGCATTGCCTTGCGACAGGCCGAATGCTGCCTCGATGTCGTCGGTGTTGGAGGGTTTGGCGAGGTAGTGGCAGGCGCCCAGCTTCACGGCCTCGACGGCGGTGGCGATGCTGGCGAAGCCCGTCAGCACGACGATGAGCATGTCTTCGTCGTGGGCGTGCAGCTTCTGCACGCAGGCCAGGCCCGAGGCCTCGCCCTTGAGCTTCAGGTCCACCACGGCGTAGCCCGGCGTGTGCTCGGCCAGCACGCCGCCGAGCGCAGTCAGGCTGTCGGCCTGCAGCACGCGGTAGCCCCGGCGCTCGAACGAGCGTGCCAGGGTGCGCGCGAAAGCGTCGTCGTCTTCGACGATCAGCAGCAGCCGTTCAGTGGGTTCCATGGTGATGCGAGGCTCCGGATTCCGGCAGCGCGATGGCTGCCAAGGGCAGTTGGATGACGACTTCGGCGCCGCCTTCCGGCCGGTTGCGGGCCACCAGGCTGCCGCCCAGCGTGCGCGCGACGGTCATCGCGAGGAACAGGCCCAGGCCGCCGCCGGCCCGGCCCTTGGTCGACTGGTAGGGTTTGCCGAGCCGCGACAGAATGGCGGGCTCGAAGCCCGGCCCGGCGTCGGTCACGGTGATGCGCAGGGTGTCCGCCATGCGGTCGAAAGCCAGCTCCACCAGTCCCGGCGAGGCGTCACGGGCATTGTCCAGCACATTGAAAACCATTTGCTCCAGCGTGGTGTCGGCCACCATCGCGGCATCGGCGCCGAAGCGGTTGGCATAGCGGAACTCGGCGACCGTGCGGGTCGCCTGCCAATCGCGGGCCAGCCGGTCGGCGAAGTGGCAGACGGTGGTCTCCGCGGATTCCTCGCCCCGGGTTTCGCCCGCCGACAGCAGGATGCCGCTCACGATGCTCTTGCAGCGTTTCACCTGCGCCTGCATCTCGGCGACTTCGCCTTTCAGTCCAGGGTGCGCCGCCAGCAGCGGGTCGTGCTTCCAGTCGCCCAGGATCACCGCCATGGTGGAGAGCGGGGTGCCCAGCTCGTGCGCCGCGCCGGAGGCGAGCAGGCCCATGCGCACGATGTGTTCCTCTTCCGCCGCCCGCTGCCGGGCCGATGCCAGGCGGGCATCGCGCTGGCGCAGGTTGCGGCCGATGCGGGTGATGAAGATCACCACCAGGATGGCGTTGAGCAGAAAGCACACCAGCAGGCCCTGGGTGTAGAGGCTGGGCGCGCCCTGGTGCAGGTCGGGCGTGGCGGGCAGCGGCAGGTGGTGGCGCGAGAGGGCGGTGAAGCACAGCGCCGTGATCAGCACGATCGACCAGATGTACCCCCCGCGCAGCAGCACTGCTCCCAGCGCGATCTGCAGGAGGTACAGGAACACGAACGGGTTGCCGGTGCCGCCGCTCAGGTAGAGCTGCACGGTGAGCACCGCCACGTCGATGAGCAGCGCGAGGAACAGCTCGACGTGCTGCACCCGGTGGCCGGTGCGCCAGCGCAGGTGGCTCACCAGGTTGAAGAGCGCCAGGCAGCCCACGACCATCAGCATCTCGCCCACCGGCACGGCCAGGGCCAGCGTGTAGTGGGCGACCTCGATGGTGAACACCTGGCCGATCACCGCCAGCCAGCGCAACTGGATCAGCTGCTGCAGGTTCTTCAGGCCCGCCGCGGTATTGGCGGCCTGCGCCTTGCGCACCGCCGGCACCGGCGGCGGCGGTGCCGGCGTGGAAGAAGCAGAAGCGGCGGTGGTGTCAGGAGTCGGTGTCATGGAAGGTGGATGCGGCAGCGGAGCCGGCGCGTGAGCGCCGCTCGTATCGTGCCACGTACACCCCGGCGATCACCGTCATCAGCGCCAGCCCGAACCAGGTGAGCGCATACACCAGGTGGCTGTTGGCGAAACGGATCACCGTCATTCCGGCGCGGGGCCAGCTCGCCCCTGCGGTGGCACCCGGCGCGCCGGGCAGTCCGGCGTCGATGAAGAAGGGCGCGGCGTTGGCCAGCCCCTGCGCCGCCGCGATGGCCGCCACGTCGCGCGAATGCCAGCGTTGCGCGGCCGGGTCGTTGCGGCGCAGGAAGCCGCCGCCCGGCTCGCTGATGCGCAGCAGCCCCTGCACCGTGACCTGTGGAGCGGCCTCGGCGGTCGCGGCCCTGCCTTGCCACTGCGCGCGCTGGTCGGCGGGAATGAAGCCCCGGTTGACCAGCACCTGCGTGCCGTCCGCCTGGGCCAGGGGCGTCAACACCCAGAAGCCGGCACCCAGGTCGGTGACGGCCTGGGTGAGCACCGTCTTGTCCGCCAGCCAGCGGCCGGAGACGGTGACGGGCAGGTATTCGTAGCCGGCGGCATCGATCTGCGGCCATTCGGCCACCGGCGGCAGCGCGGCCGGCGCGGAATGCACCCGCTGGTCCACGCGCTCGATCAGATCGAGCTTCCAGGCGCGCCGCTGCACCTGCCAGCTGCCCAGGGCGATGAACCCCAAAAACAAAGCGATGCCCACCAGGATGAGCACCGCTTTCGTGAGGGGTGAGCGCCGGCCGCGCGGGCCGGCGCCGTCGGGCGCCTCGCTGGTCAAGGCGTCACGGCCGCAGGCGCGGCGGGCGCGGGCGGCATGCCGGGCATGGTGTGGTCCGGCATCATGTTCGTGTTCATGTGGAACATGACCCACAGCGTGCCGGCGATGGCGATCGCCACGAACACCACGGTGAAGATGGTGGACAGCATGGTCCAGCCGCCTTCGATCTTGCCGTTCATGTGCAGGAAATACACCATGTGCACGAGGATCTGCACCACGGCGAAGCCGCCCAGCACCAGCACCGCGACGTTGCGGTCGGCGATGACCTTGGCCATCACCAGCCAGAACGGAATGGCCGTGAGGATGATCGACAGCACGAAGCCGGTCATGTAGCCGGAGAACGTGCTGTGCGGCTCGTTCGCGGCGTGGTGGGGCGTGTCGCCCGAATGGTCATGGCCGCCGTGGGCGCCGTGCGCTGCGTGCGCGGAATGGGCGCCGGCCGGGGCGTGGGTTGTGTGTTGCGCGCTCATTTACAGCACTCCCATCAGGTACACGAAGGTGAAGACGCCGATCCAGACGACGTCCAGGAAGTGCCAGAACATCGACAGGCACATCAGGCGGCGGTTGTTTTCCGGAATCAGGCCATGCTTGCCGATCTGGATCATCAGCACGACCAGCCAGATCAGGCCGAATGTCACGTGCAGGCCGTGGGTGCCCACCAGCGTGAAGAAGGCCGACAGGAACGCGCTGCGCTGCGGGCCGGCGCCCTGGTGGATCAGGTGGTGGAACTCATAGATTTCCAGCGCCAGGAAGCACAGGCCGAAGAAACCCGTCACCGCCAGCCACAGCAGCGTGCCCTTCACGTCGTTCAGCTGCTTGCGCAGCATGGCGAAGCCGAAGGTGATGGACGACGCCAGCAGGAAGGCCGTGTTGATGGCGACCAGCTTCAGGTCGAACAGCTCGGCGCCCGTGGGGCCCGCCGCGTAGCTGCGGCCCAGCACGCCGTAGGTGGCGAACAGGGCGGCGAAGATGAGGCAGTCGCTCATCAGGTAGAGCCAGAAGCCCAGCGCCGTGCCGTTTTCTGGATGGGGCTCGTGCGCCGGGTGGTATTCGCGCGGAGCCAGGGTGCCGGCGGCGGCGCCGGCGGAAAGACGGATATCAGACATGGCGTGCGAGTTGGAGTGTGCGGGCTTCTTCGGTCGTGACGACTTCGTCGGCAGGGATGTAGAAATCGCGCTTGTAGTTGAACGTATGGATGATCGCGACCAGCACCACGCCGGCGAACGACAGGCCGGCCAGCAGCCACATGTGCCAGATCAGGGCGAAGCCGAGCACCAGCGACAGGCCCGAGATGACGGCGCCGGAGCCGGTGTTGGCCGGCATGTGGATCGGCTGGAATCCGGTCAGCGGACGCGCGTAGCCGTGGCGCTTCATGTCCCACCAGGCGTCGATCTCATGCACCACGGGCGTGAACGCGAAGTTGTACTGGGGCGGAGGCGACGACGTGGCCCATTCCAGCGTGCGGGCGTCCCACGGGTCGCCCGTGAAGTCGCGCAGTTCTTCGCGCTTGAGGTAGCTCACCACCAGCTGGATCAGGAAGCAGGCGATGCCCGCGGCGATCATGGCGGCGCCGATGGCGGCCACCACGAAGTAGGGCTGCAGCGACGGATCTTCGAAGTGGTTGGCACGGCGGGTGACGCCCATCAGGCCCAGCACGTAGAGCGGACCGAAGGCGACCCAGAAGCCGACCACCCACAGCCAGAAGGAGCGCACGCCCCAGGCGCGGTCCAGCTTGTAGCCGAAGGCCTTGGGGAACCAGTAGTTGATGCCGGCGAACAGGCCGAACAGCACGCCGCCGATGATCACGTTGTGGAAGTGCGCGATCAGGAACAGGCTGTTGTGCAGCACGAAGTCGGCCGGTGGCACGGCCAGCAGCACGCCGGTCATGCCGCCGATGGCGAAGGTGATCATGAAGGCCACCGTCCACATCATGGGCAGCTCGAAGCGGATGCGGCCCTTGTACATGGTGAAGAGCCAGTTGAAGATCTTCGCGCCCGTCGGGATCGAGATGATCATCGTCGTGATGCCGAAGAACGTGTTCACGCTGGCGCCGGAGCCCATGGTGAAGAAGTGGTGCAGCCACACCAGGTACGACAGGATGGTGATCACCACCGTGGCATAGACCATGGAGGTGTAGCCGAAGAGGCGCTTGCGGCAGAACGTGGCCACGACTTCGGAGAAGATGCCGAAGGCCGGCAGGATCAGGATGTACACCTCGGGGTGGCCCCAGATCCAGATCAGGTTCACGTAGAGCATCGGGTTGCCGCCGAAGTCGTTCGTGAAGAAGTTCGTGCCGACATAGCGGTCGAGCGACATCAGCACCAGCGCGGCCGTGAGCACGGGGAACGAGGCGACGATCAGCGCATTGGTGCACAGGGACGTCCAGGTGAAGATGGGCATCTTCATCAGGTTCATGCCCGGCGCGCGCATCTTGACGATGGTCACGATCAGGTTGATGCCCGACAGCGTCGTGCCCACCCCGGCGATCTGCAGTGCCCAGATGTAGTAGTCCAGCCCCACCCCCGGGTTCTGCGCCCCCAGGTTCGACAGCGCCAGCCAGCCCGAGGTGGAGAACTCACCCAGGAACAGTGACACCATCACCAGCACGGCGCCGGCGGTGGTCATCCAGAAGCTGAAGTTGTTCAGGAAGGGGAACGACACGTCGCGCGCGCCGATCTGCAGCGGCACGAGGTAGTTCATCAGGCCCGTCACCAGCGGCATGGCCACGAAGAAGATCATGATCACGCCGTGGGCGGTGAAGATCTGGTCGTAGTGGTGGGGCGGCAGGTAGCCCAGGTTGTCGCCGAAGGCGATGGCCTGCTGCAGCCGCATCATGACGGCGTCGGCGAAGCCGCGCAGCAGCATCACTAGGCCCAGGATCATGTACATGATCCCGATCTTCTTGTGGTCGATGCTGCAGATCCAGTCGCGCCAGAGCGGGCCCCACAGGCGGAATTTGGTGATGAGGGCGAACACGCCCAGGCCACCCAGCACGACGGCGATGAAGGTCCAGAGCACGATGGGCTCATGCGCCATCGGGACGGAATCCCAGCTGAGCCGGCCCAGGGCCCAATGGGACACAGCGGCGGTTTGTTCAGACATATCGAGTCTCTTTGATGCGGACCGGGCCTGCTCGCGCAGGCTGAGGCCCTTCGGATTTATTGTGGGGAGGCGAGGGAGCGGGGGTTGCTGGCGAGCGGCTGGCCCAGGGAGGCCACCACCTGGGCGGCGTTGTCCACGGTGCAGACGTCCTGCGGCAGGTTCAGGCCGGCGGCCTTCAGGTAGGCCTCGCCACCGTTGGCGTCGATCGCCATCATGTGGTGCATGCACATCTTGCCGTCTTCGACGCAGCGGTTGAGCACCTTCTCGTAGAGGCCTTCTTCCACGCTGGCGAAGTATTCGACGGGGTTGCGCTCGCTGGGCTTGGCCAGGGCCTGGTAGGAGGCGCGGTTCAGCGGCTTGCCGCCGGCCTTGGCCTGGGCGACCCACTGGGTGAAATCGCCCTCGCTCACGCCGCGGAACTTGAACGTCATGCCGGAGAAGCCCGCGCCGCTGTAGTGCGACGCCAGGCCGTGGTAGACGCCCGCCTTGTTGATGATCGCGTTCAGCTCGGTCTGCATGCCGGGCATGGCGTAGATCATGCCGGCCAGGTCGGGCACGTAGAACGAATTCATCGTGGAGGTGGAAGTCAGCTTGAACAGGATGGGGCGGTCCACCGGCGCGGCGATCTCGTTCACCGTGGCAATGCCTTGCTCAGGGTAGAAGAAGAGCCACTTCCAGTCCATCGCCACCACCTGCACTTCCAGCGGCTTGACGTTGGCGGCCAGCGGCCGGTTGGCGTCCACCCGGTCCAGCGGGCGGTAGGGGTCGAGCTTGTGGGTGCCGATCCAGGTGACGGCGCCCAGGGCGATGATGATGAGCAGCGGCACCGTCCAGATCACCAGTTCCAGCGTGGTGGAGTGGTGCCATTCCGGGTCGTACTCGGCGTCGGCGTTGGTGTGGCGGTACTTCCAGGCGAAGAGGCAGACCAGGAAGATCACCGGCACGATGATGATCAGCATGAGGAGCGTCGCGGTGACGACCAACTGGCCCTGCTGCGCGGCGACGTCCCCTGCCGGGTTGAGCACGACGGCCTTCTGACAGCCCGCCAGCAGCGTGGTCATCAGGGCCGCTGCAAGCCACGCGGGCCTGCGGATTTCCTTGAATTGATACATCTTGACGACGCGCAGGACGCGCGCTTAGGTAGAAACGTGGTTACTGGATGCCTCGGAATGTAATACGCACAGCGGTTTTGTCGATTGGACATTTTGTCCACGGTCAAGCTGGCGTCAGGAAACCGCGGTGCCGGCACCGGCCCGGCGCGACCCCATGGCGCGACGGGCCGATGGCATGCTGCGTAGGGTAACTCCCACCCCGTTGTGGGGAAAAGTCGCCTTGTGAGTCGAGTGTGGTGGGCGTAGAACCTACTCATCAGAAGCGACAGGAGGTTTTTACATGAGTGGACTCGCAGCAGCTGCCGCCGTGCCGGCAGGGGAATTCAACGATTCGGGATCACTCTCACGTGCCGATACGCATGAGGACGTCACGCCCAGCGAGATCGCGGTCGGCGTGATCATCGGACGCTCGTCCGAATATTTCGACTTCTTCGTCTTCGGGCTGGCCTGCGTGCTGGTCTTTCCGTCGTTCGTCTTTCCGTACCTGTCACGCCTGGACGGCACCCTGATGGCTTTCGCCGTCTTCTCTCTGGCGTTCATCGCCCGCCCGATCGGCACCGCCATCTCCATGGCGATCCAGCGCCGCTGGGGCCGTGGCACCAAGCTGACGGTGTCGCTCTTCCTGCTGGGCGCCAGCACGGCGGGCATGGCGTTCCTGCCGAGCTACAACTCCATCGGCAGCGCCGCCATCGTGGCGCTGGTGGTCCTGCGCATCAGCCAGGGCCTGGCACTCGGCGGCACGTGGGACGGCTTGCCGTCGCTGCTGGCCATGTCCGCGCCCAAGGAGCGCCGCGGCTGGTACGCGATGGTCGGGCAGCTCGGCGCGCCCATCGGCTTCGTGCTGGCGGCCAGCATCTTCGCCTACCTCTACAGCAGCCTGAGCGTGGCCGAATTCCTGGAGTGGGGCTGGCGCTTCCCGTTCTTCGTCGCCTTCGCCATCAACGTCGTCGCGCTCTTCGCCCGCCTGCGGCTGGTGGTGGGCCAGTCGTATGCCGACCTGATGCAGCAGCGTGAGCTGGAGCCCGTCAGCGTGACCCGCCTGATGCGCGACGAAGGCCGCAACGTGGTGCTGGGCGCCTTCGCGGCACTGGCCAGCTTCGCGCTGTTCCACGTCGTGACGGTGTTCCCGCTGTCGTGGATCTCGATGTATTCCGAGCAGTCCATCTCGCACGTGCTGGGCGTGCAGATCTTCGGCGCCTTCTGCGCCGCCGGCGCGGTGATGCTCTCGGGCTGGCTGGCCGACCGCTACGGGCGCCGCAACACCCTGGGCGTGATGGCCGCTCTGATCGGCGTGTTCAGCGTGCTGACGCCCATGATGCTGCAGGGCGGCACGGCGGGGAACAACATCTTCATCATCGTCGGCTTCATCCTGCTGGGCCTGTCGTACGGCCAGGCCTCCGGCACCGTGACGGCCAACTTCTCGCCCGGCTACCGCTATACCGGCGCCGCCCTGTCGGCCGACATGGCCTGGCTCTTTGGGGCGGCATTCGCACCGCTGGTGGCGCTGGGGCTCTCGGCCAAGTTTGGCCTGACCGCCGTGAGCGTGTACCTGCTCTCGGGCGCCATCTGCACGCTGCTGGCGCTGCGCATCAACCGGATGATCGAGCGCCGCGAGTGATGCGTGCGGGGTGGGGCGCGCCGGCCGGTGGCCGGTAGACGTCCCACAAGGCGCACTGCTATCGAATGAATAGCTGCCTGCGCTGGTCCTTCAAGGCTTTCAGATGGAAAACATCTCGTAAGCCAGAAGCGGCCAGCGCAGGCAGCTTCTATTTTGATAGCAGTTGCTGAGATGTCGGAGCGAGCCTGAAAGAGGCTCGCGCCGAGGACGGCTTGCCCCGGGGCGCCTTGCGCATGGGGCGGACCCATTCGCGGCGGCACGGTGCCAGGGCAGGGGCCAGCCACCCTGGTTCGCCCATGCCAGCCCGGTCCATGCAGACCCGGGGGCCTGCCTCGTCCGCGCCCCTCTACTCCTTAGGGCTGAATCCGATCGTGAGCGACGAGGGCACACGGCCGTCCACGTCGCGTGGCAGCGTGTCGGTCTTCTGCAGCGCCCGTATCACCGCATCGTCCCAGGCCTTGTTGCCGCTGGACTGCGTGATGCGCGTGCCGACGATGGTGCCGTCGGGCGCGGCCCGCACTTCCACCTCGGTGCGCGGGTTGCCGGAGACGACGTCCGGATAGACGATGTTCGGGCGTACCTTGGCGGCCACCTTGCCGCCGTAGCTGCCCGACGGGCCCGAACTGCGCTGGGCAGTGCCGGTAGCGGTGTCGCCGCCGGTGGCGCCGGCCAGGCCTTGCAGGCGGCGCAGGTTCTCCTGCCGCTGCGCCTCCACGCGCTTGGCTTCCGCCTCAGCCTTCTTCTTGGCCTCGGCCTGCTGTTTCTGCGCTTCCGCCTTCTTCTGTGCTTCGGCCTGCTTCTGCGCCTCGGCCTGCGCCTGCTGCTGCTGTTGTTTCTTCTTTTCCTGCTCGGCCTTCTCGCGACGCTCCTGTTCGCGCTCGGCGCGTTCCTTCTCGGCCTTTTCGCGCTGCGCCTTTTCTTTTTCCTTGTCCTTTTCCTTCTGCAGGCGTTCTTTTTTCTCCTGCTCCAGCTGTTCCTTGCGCTCGCGCTCGCGTTTGTCCCGTTCGGCCTGCTGCTGGCGTTCCTTTTTGGCCTGCTCCAGGCGCTTTTTCTCCCGCTCGATGGCGATGTCGGCCTCGCGCGTGTCCGGCTCCACCTGCCGTGGCGGGGGCGGGGGCGGAGGAGGGGGCGGCGGTGGCGGTGGCGGTGGCGGTGGCACCGGCGCCGGGGTGGGTTCGGGCGGCGGCGGCGTGGGCGTCGGCTCGGGCGTGGACAGGCGCGGCGCGGCCTGCTGCGGCACGGCCGACCAGAGCTCGGCTTCCACGGCGGGTTGGTCGGCGCTGCTCTTCCAGTTCACGCCCCAGGTCAGCGCGCCCAGCAGCGCGGCGTGCGCCAGCACGGCCAGGGCCACGGCGCGCAGGCGGCCGGGCGGGCGGGGCGGGGCGAACTGATCGCGATCGTCTTGGGCGTGCATGCGGATCGAAGAGAGGGTCGGTTCAGGAACGAAAAAGGGGCCAGGGGCGGCGGGCCCCGCCGGCCGGGTGCGTCAGCCGCCCGCCTTGACGGACAGGCCCACGCGCTGCACGCCGGCCTTCTGCAGCGAATCCATGGCTTTCACCACCGACTCGTAGGGCACGGTCTTCTCGGCGGTGATGACGACCGCGCTGCCCTCGGGCTGGCCGGCCTGCCAGCGCTTGGCGGCGTCGCCGATCTCGCGCTGGGTGAGCGTGCGGGTCGCGTCCTGCGTCTTGAGCTGCAGCTGCCCGTCCTTGCCGACCAAGATCTGCGCCACGGCCGGCGGTTGCCTGGACGCCTTGCCCACGGTGGGCACGTCGATCATGCCGGGGGTCAGCATGGGGGCGGTGACCATGAAGATGATCAGCAGCACCAGCATCACGTCGATGAACGGCACCATGTTGATCTCGTTCATCGACCGGCGGCGGCTGCCGCTGCGCGAAGCCATTGCGGGCATGCGTGCCTCCTAGCGGTCAGTGGCCCGAAGCCGAACCGGGCTGGGCGCCCAGGTTGCGCTGCAGGATGTTGGAGAACTCCTCGATGAAGGTCTCCTGGTGGATGGCCACGCGGTCGATGTCACGGGCGAAGCGGTTGTAGGCCACCACGGCCGGAATGGCGGCAAAGAGGCCGATGGCGGTGGCCACCAGCGCCTCGGCGATGCCCGGCGCCACGTTGGCGAGCGTGACCTGCTCCATGCCGGCGAAGCCGGTGAAGGCGTGCATGATCCCCCACACGGTGCCGAACAGGCCCACGTAGGGCGACACCGAAGCCACCGAGCCCA
Source organism: Acidovorax sp. FG27 (assembly GCF_040365715.1). Classification (NCBI taxonomy): domain Bacteria; kingdom Pseudomonadati; phylum Pseudomonadota; class Betaproteobacteria; order Burkholderiales; family Comamonadaceae; genus Acidovorax; species Acidovorax sp. FG27. Next base: position 74,672 of record NZ_BAABVY010000002.1, on the reverse strand, counting down.
GGAACGACAGGCTCGACTCGATCACGTCCATCTCGCGCTGGAAGCTGGCGCGCATGGCGCGGCGGGCGCCGTCCAGCAGCGTGCCGGGGTCGGAGATGCGGCGCTCGCGCAGCTTCTGGTATTCGCGCATGCCGCTCGCGAAGATGCGCTCCATGGGGCCTGCGTTCTTGGCGTTCTGCGCGGCGCCCGCGTACAGGTCGTTCAGGCTGGTGCCCGACCAGAACTCGCGCTCGAAATCGTCGTTCAGCGCACGCACCCGCTTCAGGGCGAACAGCTTGCGGAAGATCGCCGCCCAGCTGGCGATCGAAACGCCGATCAGCAGCAGCATGACGAACTGCACCACCCAACTGGCGTTGAGCACCAAACTGACGATCGACATGTCTTGCGAATTCATGGTCTTGAGAGTGTTTGCAGAAGGGAGGCAGGAATGCGCGCGGGGCGGAGCGTGTCCGCCTGAACCCAGCCGATGCGGACGGTGCCTTCACACAGCAGCGCCGGGCCCGACTCGCTGGCTTGCTCTGTTTTCAGGAGCGCCTGCTGGCGTATTGTCAGGCAAGCCCGTCCGCAATCCAGAACGGCTGCCGTAACAATCAGTTCATCGTCCAGCCGGGCGGGTTTCAGGTAGCGCAGCTGCGCGTCCACTACGACGAACATGCCGCCCGTGAGTTCCCGCAGCGACTGCTGGCCCAGGCCCAGCGAGCGCAGCCATTCGGTGCGGGCACGCTCGAAGAATTTCAGGTAGTTGGCGTAGAAGACGATGCCGCCCGCGTCGGTGTCTTCCCAGTAGATGCGCACGGGCCATTCGAATGCCATGACGGAATGCCTTGCTTGCCGTTCGGTGGGCCGGCCGTTCAACCGATCACCGCGCGCAGGCGGCGCACGGCCTCCTGCAGCTGCGGCATCGAATTGGCCGTGGAAAAGCGCACGAAGCGCGCCGTGTCGGCCGTGCCGAAGTCGCGCCCGGGCGTGATCGCCAGGTGGGCGCGCTGCATCAGCGCGAAGGCGAAGTCCCAGCTGCCTTCCACGCCCAGCCGCTCGGCCGCCCGGGTGCAGTCGGCCCAGGCGTAGAAGGCGCCATCGGGCGCCACCGGCACCTGCAGGCCCAGCGATTCCAGCGCGGGGATGAAGAAGTCGCGCCGGGCCTTGAATTCGAACCGCCGCCGCTCGTATTCGGCGATGCTCTCGGGCTCGAAGCAGGCCAGGGCCGCGTGCTGCGCGATGGTCGAGGCGCAGATGAAGAGGTTCTGCGCCAGGCGCTCGACCACCGGCACCATGGCCTCGGGCACCACCATCCAGCCCAGGCGCCAGCCGGTCATGTGGAAGTATTTGCTGAAGCTGTTGATGCTGATGACGTTCTCGTCCAGCGCCAGGGCCGTCTGGCCGAAGCTGCCCGCCGCCGCGCCCTCGGCGTAGGAGAGGCCCAGGTAGATCTCATCGACCAGCGTGACGCCGCCGCGAGCCTGCACCACGTCGTGGATGCGGCGCAGCTCGTCGGCCGCGATCGACGTGCCGGTGGGGTTGGAGGGCGACGCCAGCAGCACGCCGCGCGTCTTCGGTCCCCAGGCGGCCTCCACCTTGGCGGCGCTCAGCTGGAAGCGTTCCTCGGCGGTGGTGGGAATCAGCACCGCCCGGCCCTCCGCCGCGCTCACGAAATGGCGGTTGCACGGATAGCTCGGGTCGGGCATCAGGATCTCGTCGCCCGACTCGATCAGCGCCAGGCAGGCCAGCTGCAGCGCCGCCGAGGCGCCCGCCGTGATGACGATGCGCCGCGCCGGCACCTGCACGCCGAAGCGCTGCGCATACCAGCCGCTGATGCGCTCGCGCAGGGCATCCAGTCCCAGGGCGTTGGTGTATTGCGTGGCGCCGGCCCGCACCGCGCGGTCGGCCGCCTCCTGCACCAGGGGCGGCGCGGTGAAGTCGGGCTCGCCGATGTTCAGGAAGATCATCGGGTCGGCGCTGCCGGCCACGCTCCGCGCCAGGGCCTGGGCGGCCTTGGCGACTTCCATCACGTAAAACGGTTCGATGCGCTCGGCGCGGGAGGAGAACTTCATCGGTGCGCGGTTCCTGCCCGCGAGGGTGCGGGCGCAGTGAGGCGGGCGCGGCGGCGGCGGCAGTGCCGACCGGCCGGTCCGGTCAGTCGTTCGTGTGTTCCGCCGGGTCTGCCGGCGCGGCCGGGGGGGCGCCCCGGTCGCCCTTGTCGGCGGCCACTTCCGCCGCGCGCAGCTGCGGCGCCAGTCCGTTGAGCACGCCATTCACATACTTGTGGCCGTCGGTGCCGCCGAATTCCTTGGCGAGCTCGATGCATTCGTTGATGACCACGCGCCAGGGCACGTCCAGGCAGTGCTGGAATTCGTACACGCCGATCCACATCGCCGCATGCTCGATGGGCGAGATCTCGGCCATCTTGCGGTCGAGCTTGGGCGCGATCAGCGCATCCAGCGACTCGGCCGTCTGGATGCAGCCGTGCAGCAGGGCGTCGTAATGCGCCGAGTCGGCCTTGTGAAAGCCGGCCAGGTCGCGGGTGAAGGTGTCGATAGCCGTGGCGTCGTTGCGGCCCACCAGGTATTGGTAGAGCGCCTGCAGCGCGAATTCGCGGGCGCGGCTGCGGCCCGACTTGGACGCGGCCTTGCGGGCGCCGGTGCTGGTGGTGCCGGTGCGCGCCTGGCGGGGCGGCCGCTTGTCGCCGAAGTTCGATACGCTCAAGACAGCTCCTCCAGCAGGTTGGCCATCTCGACGGCGACGCGCGCGGCGTCCACGCCCTTTTCCGTCTGGCGGGCGATGGCCTGCTCCATGTTCTCGGTCGTGATGATGGCGTTGGCCACCGGCACGTGGTATTCCAGCGCGATACGCGAGACGCCCGCGCCCGATTCGTTGGCCACCAGCTCGAAGTGGTAGGTCTCGCCGCGGATGATGCAGCCCAGGGCGATCAGCGCATCGTATTCATCGCGCTCGGCCATGGCCTGCAGCGCCACGGGCACTTCCAGCGCGCCGGGCACCAGCACGTGGTGGATGTGCTTTTCCTGCACGCCCAGCGCGATCAGCTCCGCGCGGCAGGCGGCCGCCAGCGTGTTGGTGATGCTCTCGTTGAAGCGGGCCTGCACGATGCCGATGTGCAGCTTCTTGCCGTCCAGCCTGTCCGCCGTTCCTTTGTCTGCGCCAAACATGTCGTTTATTCCTTGGGGATGTATCCGGTGATCTCGAGGCCATAGCCAGCCACGCTGGGCATGCGGCGGGGCTGGCCCATCAGCTGCATGCGCGTCACGCCGCATTCGCGCAGGATCTGCGCGCCGATGCCGTAGGTGCGCAGGTCCATGCGGCCGCGCTCCGGCGCGTGGGCCGACTGCGCACGGCCTTCGAACTGCGCGAGCAACTGGTCGCCCGACTCGCCGCAGTTGAGCAGCACGGCCACGCCGTGGCCCTGGTCGCTGATGTATTGCAGGCTGGTGTCCAGGCCCCACGAATGCATGGCCCGGTGCACTTCCAGCGCGTCCAGCACCGACAGCGGCTCGTGCACCCGCACGGGCACGGTGGCGTCGGCGGGCCATTCGCCCTTGACCAGGGCCAGATGCACAGACTGGCTCGGGCCGTCGCGGAAGGCGTGGGCGGTGAATTCGCCCCAGGCGGTCTGCAGCGTGCGCGTGCCCACCTTCTGCACCAGCGATTCGTGGCGGCTGCGGTATTCGATCAGGTCGGCGATGGTGCCGATCTTCAGGCCGTGCTCGGCGGCGAAGGCCTGCAGGTCCGGCAGGCGGGCCATGGTGCCGTCGTCCTTCATCACCTCGCAGATCACCGCGCTCGGGCTGCAGCCGGCCATGGCGGCCAAGTCGCAGCCGGCTTCGGTGTGGCCGGCCCGCATCAGCACGCCGCCGTCCACCGCCTGCAGCGGGAAGATGTGGCCCGGCTGCACCAGGTCGCTGGCGACGGCGTTGGGAGCGACGGCGGCCTGCACGGTGCGGGCGCGGTCGGCGGCGGAGATGCCGGTGGTCACGCCTTCGGCCGCCTCGATGGAGGCGGTGAAGGCCGTGCCCATCTTGGTGCCGTTGCGCGGCACCATGGGCGGCAGGTTCAGGCGTTCGCAGCGCTCGCGCGTCAGCGTCAGGCAGATCAGGCCCCGGCCGTAGCGGGCCATGAAGTTGATCGCGTCCGCGCTCACATGGTCGGCGGCCAGCACCAGGTCGCCTTCGTTCTCGCGGTCTTCCTCATCGACCAGGATCACGATGCGCCCGGCGCGCATGTCGGCCACGATGTCTTCGACGGGCGAGATGGCCACGAGCGGGAGGGGGGTGTTCATGAAGGGAGCTTTCGAGGTGGCCGGGCGGCCGGGGTGCGGCGCGTGTTCCCGGCGGGCGGCGGGCACCCCGCGCGGGGTGCCACCGAAAGAACAGGCGTCGCGGCGGGGCCGCACGGTGCGGGAGCGCTGCGCTCCCGTGAAGCGGGCGATTCTATTCCAGCGGGCTCTACCCTGCCGCCTGCTTAGAACGTATTGACGATCTCCCAGGGGTCGCGCAGTGGAGTGGGCGGGTGGGCTGCAAGGCGCGGTGCGCAGTGGATAGCACGGCTACCCACAAGCGCCGCAACGCCGCAGACCGCCGCCCACACCGCTGCCCTTCGGGTTGGAGCGAAATCGGGCGATTGGAGGCTCCGGCTGCTTGCATGGGCACGAGCCCATGCGGCGCATCCGGAGCATCCACTCATCCCGATTGCGCTCCAACGCGAGCCCCTGCGAGATCGTAAACACGTTCTTAGATGCCCTGGGGCTCCAGCCGCAGGTCGCTGGTGGGGTAGGCGACGCAGGGCAGCACGCAGCCTTCGGCCTGTTCCTCGCGGGTCACGCCCGGCCAGTCGATGCGGTAGTGTACGCTGCCCTCGGCCAGCAGGCCGATGCAGGTGCGGCAGGTGCCGTTGCGGCAGGAGCTCGGCCAGTCGATGCCGCCTTGCTCCAGCGATTGCAGCAGCGTCTGTTCGGGCCAGGCATCGCATTGGGTGCCGTCGTCGCCGACACGGGCGATGAAAAAGGGTGGGGTGGCGGGTGCGATGTCGGCCATGGCGTGCGGACGTGAAGTGGGGTTTACAGGTCGAATCAGGCTCTGGCGCTTGATTCATATAGGCTTATAGCTATCAATAGTGTAGCAAACCGCTGGGGGCCGGCCTGCGTCCCGCAGCGGCGGCGTAGCTGCCTAAAAACCAGGCACCACAGCGCGATCCCTTGCAAATCAACGACTTGGCGTGGTCATACAAGGCTTGTGCAGACTTATCCACATGATTGTCCAGCGATGCGAGGGATAACCGGAGTGCCGGTGGACGCCGCTGCCCGTTTTTTGAGCAGCAGAACGAACCTGCTTGCAAATCAACGACTTATTTCCGTCATACAGCGCTTGTTCAGAGTTATCCACACGATTGTCCAGCGAACCCAGGGATAACCCGCGTTCGGGCGGCAGGCAGGCGCTGCCTCAATTTTGGGCAACGCGTGCAGTGGCCTTGCAAATCAACGACTTGGCGCGGCCATACAGCGCCCATGCCGGCTTATCCACATGATTGTCCAGTGCGGGCAGGGATAAGCGGCACCGTTCAGGGCGCGACCTTCACACCCTTCCAGAACGCATACCGGCCCCGGATCGATTCGGCCTCGGGCTTGGGGTCGGCATAGGTCCAGGCGGCGTCGGCGTTGATCTCGCCGTTCACCAGCACCGACAGGTAGGTCGCCTGGCCCTTCCAGGGGCACATGGTCTTGTGGTTGCTGAAGGTGAAGTGCTCGCGGCGCAGGGCGCTTTCGGGAAAGTAGTGGTTGCCCTCGACGAGCACGGTGTCGTCGCTTTCGGCCAGGGTGATGCCGTTCCAGGTGGCTTTCATGGGTTTCCTTCGGTGGGGTGGACAGGGGGGGCGGGAGCTGCCGGGAGTCACCCCCGGCAACCGGCCGGGCGGGGTGGCTGACGTACAGTGCGGCGATCATTGTCAACCAGAGGAAGTTCATCCATGTCCCTCGACTTTCAAGGCCGCGTGGCCATCGTGACCGGTGCCGGCGGCGGCCTCGGCCGCCAGCATGCGCTGGCCCTGGCGGCGCGCGGTGCGCGCGTGCTGGTCAACGACCTGGGCGGCGCGGTGGACGGCAGCGGCGCCGGGGTGTCCGCCGCGCAGGCGGTGGCCGACGAGATCGTCGCCGCGGGCGGACAGGCGCTGGCGAACGGCGCCTCGGTCACCGACTTCGCCGCGGTGCAGGCCATGGTGGCCCAGGCCGTGGACGCCTGGGGCCGGGTGGACATCCTGGTCAACAACGCCGGCATCCTGCGCGACAAGTCGTTCGGCAAGATGGCCATGGACGATTTCCGGCTGGTGGTGGATGTGCACCTCATGGGCGCCGCCCACTGCTGCAAGGCGGTGTGGGCGCACATGGTGGAGCAGAAATACGGCCGCATCGTCATGACCACCTCGTCCACCGGCCTCTACGGCAACTTCGGCCAGGCCAACTACGGCGCCGCCAAGCTGGCCCAGGTCGGCCTCATGCAGACGCTGGCCATCGAGGGCGCCAAGCACGGCATCCACGTGAACGCGCTGGCGCCCACGGCCGCCACCCGCATGACCGAAGGCCTCATGCCCGAAGAGGTGCTGGCCGCGCTCAAGCCCGAGGCCGTGGTGCCGGCCATGCTGGTGCTGGCGCACGAGAGCGCCCCGAGCCGCACCATCCTCTGCGCCGGCGCGGGCAGCTTCGAGGCGGCGCACATCACGCTCACGCAGGGCATCCACATCGGCCTGGCCGCCGATGCGGACGAGCAACTGGCGGCGCGCCTGGCCGAGGTGACCGACCGCGCGCACGAGCAGGTGCCGGCCAGCGGCGCCGCCCAGGGCACGGCCGAGGTCGGCAAGGCGATGGCCGCGCGCGGCTAACCCAAACGGCCCTCGCCACCCGGCCGCCGGCCAGAGTGCCCCGTTGGCCGGCCGGGCTGCGCGGGCGCGGCCGGCAGAGTGCCCGCTGCCGTGCTAAGTTCCGGGCCCACAAGAGATGGAACGGCGAACAACACATGACGACACTGCAAGAGCGCATCGGCGCGCAGCCCCCTGAGCGCCTGGCGGGCATTCGCCGTGGCGTGGAAAAAGAAGGGCTGCGCGTGCTGCCGAACGGCGCCCTGGCGCTCACCCCGCACCCGGAGCCGTTGGGCTCGGCGCTGACGCACCCGCTCATCACCACCGACTTCAGCGAGTCGCAGATGGAGCTCATCACCGGCGCGCACCCGAGCGTGCAGGCCACGCTGGACGAGCTGACCGAGGTGCACCAGTTCGCCTACCGGGCCCTCGCCGGTCAGCCCGGCGGCGGCGAGATGCTCTGGGTGTCGAGCATGCCCTGCGGCCTGCCCACCGACGAGACCATTCCCATCGCCCGCTACGGCTCGTCCAACATCGGCCGCGCCAAGAGCGTCTACCGCATGGGCCTGGGCCACCGCTACGGCCGGCGTATGCAGACCATCTCGGGCATCCACTACAACTGGTCGCTGCCGGGCGTGAGCAGCGAGCAGTACTTCGGCCTCATCCGCAACTTCCGCCGGCATGCTTTCGTGCTGCTCTACCTGTTCGGCGCGTCGCCAGCCCTGTGCCCGTGCTTCGTGGCCGGGCGCGCGCACAGCCTGCAGCCGCTGGGCGACGGCCGCAATGCCTTCTACCTGCCGCACGCCACGTCGCTGCGCATGGGCCGCCTGGGCTACCAGAGCGACGCGCAGGCATCGCTCGCCGTGAGCTACAACGGCCTGCAGGGCTACGCCGATTCGCTGCACGCCGCGCTGACCCAGCCCTATGCCGCCTACGAGGCCGTGGGCGTGCTGAACCCGGGCGGTGAATACAACCAGCTGGGCACCAGCCTGCTGCAGATCGAGAACGAGTTCTACGGCACCATCCGCCCCAAGCGCACGGTGCGCACGGGCGAGCGCCCGCTGCACGCGCTGCGCGAGCGCGGCGTCGAATACGTCGAGGTCCGCCTGATGGACCTGGACCCGTTCGAGCCGGTGGGTATCACCGGGCAGACGATGCGGCTGCTGGACGTGTTCCTGCTGCACTGCCTGCTGAGCGACAGTCCGCCCGACACCCCCGCCGAGATCGCCGAGCTGCAGCACAACCAGCACCTGACGGCCGAGCGGGGGCGCGAGCCCGGCCTGCAGCTGATGCGCGGCGGCCGCGGCATGTCGCTGGCCGACTGGGGCGCCGAGCTGCTGGCCGACTGCGCGCCGCTCGCCGCCGCGCTGGATGCCGCGCAGCACACCGATGACCACGCCCAGGCGCTGCGGGCCGCGCAGGCCGCCTTCGCGGCGCCGGGGCAGACGCCCTCGGCCCGCGTGCTGGCCGAGCTGACGCAGCAGCACGGCAACGACTTCACCGCCTTCGCCCTGAGCCGGTCGGCGGCCACCCGCGATCACCTGCTGGGCCTGCCTTGGTCGGCCGCGCAGCAGGACCATCACGCCCGCCTGGCCGAGCGGTCGGTGGCCGAGCAGAAGGCGCTGGAAGCGGCCGACACGCTGGCCTTCGAGCCCTGGCGCCAGCAGTACATGGCGGTCGAGCAGCTCGGCTGACCGCCCGCCCGCCGCCGCGCCGCCCGTGCCGGGGGTGCCGGGGGCGTGTCGGCGGCGCCCTGGCATTCGTCGGCGCCGTCCGATGGCGCGGCCCTCCACGCCCTTGCATAGTGACACCCGTGAACAACGTCCTGCCTTCCCGTGTCGACCTGCAGCGGCGCCTGCGCGCGGCGCTGCGCACCGCCCTCAGCCATTACGTCGCCAACGGCATCGGGGTCGCCATCGGGCTGATGCTGATTTCCGCCGGCGTGCACGTGTTCTTCGGCGCAGCCGCTGCCTCGGCGGCGTCGGTCGGCGTGATAGTCACCGCGCCGCCCGACCTGCCGGGCCCGCGCCGGGGCAAGTTCTGGCAGATGCTGCCCGCGCCGCTCCTGGGCATGCCGCTCTTCTTCGGCGTCCAGATGCTGCAGGACGACCCGCTCGGCCTGGGCCTGCTCATCGTGCCGGCGGCGTTCATCTCGTTCCTGGCGATGGCCTGGGGCAAGCGCGGCGTGCCGGTCGCCATCGCGCTCATCTTCTCGGCCGTGTTCAGCCTGGCCGTGCCCACGCACGAAGGCCGAAGCGCCCTCGACGGCGCGCTGCGCACCACGGCCTACTTCGGCCTGGGCGCCGGGCTCTACGTGGTCTATGCGGTGCTGGCCAACCTGGCGCTGAACGGCCGCTACCGCGTGCAACTGCTGGCCGACACCCTGCTGGCGCTGGCCCAGCTCATGCGCGTGCAGGCGCGGCGCTTCGGGCGGGCCGACCCGGCGGGCGGCGCGCCCCTGCCGCCCGACCCGGCCCTGACCAGCCAGCTGCTGGCGCGCCACGCCGCCCTGGCCGACCAACTGCAGTCGGCCCGCGACGTGGTGCTGGAATCGCCCCGCACCCCGCGCCGCCAGCGGCTGGCGGGCATGCTGCTGCTGGTGCTGGAGATGCGCGACCACCTGCTGGCCTGCGAGCTGGACCTGGACACCCTGCGCGCCCAGCCGGGCCATGCGCACGGTTTGCGCGCGCTGCAGTCGGTGCTGCGGGACATGGCGGGCGACATCGAGCAACTGGCCGATGCGCTGCTGCTGGGCCGCGTGCCGCCGCCGCTGGAAGACCGCCGCGCCCGGCTGGCCGGCCTGCGCTGGGAGCCCGACGGCACCGGCACCGGTGATGCATCGCCTGCCCCCTGGGCCGGCCCCGGCCCGTCGCCCCAGCTGCTGGCCCGCGCGCTCGCCGACCGCACCGGCCACATCAACGACGAAGCCCTGCGCCTGGTCGCGCTGGCGCGGGGCGAGGCTGCGCCCAACCTGGCGGTGGTGCGGGCCAGCTGGCAGATGTTCGTCAGCCCCACGGCCTGGTCGTGGTCGCCCTTTTTCTCGCTCTGGCGCTGGGACGCGCCGCCGCTGCGCCACGCGCTGCGCGCCGCCCTGGCCATGGGGGCGGGCTACATCGTGTCGCTGGCGCTGCCCTGGGGCACGCATGCCTACTGGATCCTGCTGACCATCGTGGTCGTGCTGCGCGGCAGCCTGGCGCAGACGCTGGAGCGCCGCAACGCCCGGGTGGCGGGCACGCTGCTGGGCTGCGTGCTGGCGCTGGGCGTGCTGTCCACGCATCTGTCGCCGCTCGGGCTGATCGCGGTGCTGACGCTGGCGCAGGCCGTGGCGCACGGCTTCGCGGTGCGGCGCTACCTCATCACCGCCGTGGCCGCCACGGTGCTCGGGCTGGTGCAGTCGCACATGCTGAACACGGGCGTCAGCACCTCGTTCGCGCTCTTCGAGCGGCTGGCCGACACGCTGATCGGCACCGGCATCGCGTGGGCGTGCAGCTATGTGCTGCCGTCGTGGGAGCGGGGGCAGATCCCGGCGCTGGTGGCGCGCACCGTGGCCGCCCAGGCCCGCCATGCCCGCGTGGCGCTGGGCCTGGGCCAGTTGCAGGCGGTGGACGACGCGCCCGAGCTGGCCTGGCGGCTGGCCCGCCGCGAGGCCTACGACAGCCTCTCGGCGCTGGTGCAGGCCACGCAGCGCTCGCTGAAGGAGCCCCGCGCCGTGCGCCCGCCGGTCGATTCGCTGCAGCGCCTGCAGGCGCATTGCTACCAGCTGCTGGCCCAGCTCACCGCCGTCAAGACCATGCTGCTGCTGCGCCGCGGCCAGCTCGAGCCCGGCCGCATCGAGGCGCCGCTGGCGCAGGCGGCAGACCGCATCGACGCTGCGCTGCTGGCAGCGCCGGGCGCCGCCGCGCCCGCCGCGCCTGCCCGCCCCGAGGCCGCGCCGGGCCCTGAGCCGCTGCCCGACCCGTTCGCCAACGACCTGAACCCCTGGCTGGTGCGCCGGCTGGACCTGGCCGTGCTGCTGGCCGGCCAGGTGCGCAGCGAGGCGGACATCGCCCGCCAGCCGGGACCCAGGGCGCCGTGACGGCTGTTTGCTATTGATTTAATAGCTCCACCCGCTTGTTCCACGGGCCCTGTAGGCCGATTGGGCTTGAATCAGGAGGCCTGCGCGCGTGCCAGCGCCGCGCTGCGGATGCCCGCCAGCGTGCCGCCGGGCGTGATGGCTTCCGCGTCGAGCAGGCAGTGCAGCACGCTGGGCAGGCCGCTGGCCCGCGCACGGGCCAGGGCGGGGGCGAACTCTTCGGTGCGCTCCACGCGCTCGCCGTGGCCGCCGAAGGCCTGGGCGTAGGCCTTGAAGTCGGGGTTCTTCAACTGCGTGGCGCTGACGCGGCCGGGGTATTCGCGCTCCTGGTGCATGCGGATCGTGCCGTACATGGCGTTGTCCAGCAGCACCACGGTGACGGCCAGGCCGTATTGCACGGCGGTGGCGAATTCCTGCCCGTGCATCAAAAAGTCGCCGTCGCCGGAGAACACCACCACCTCGCGCTCGGGCCAGAGCCGCTTGGCGCCCACGCCGGCGGGCAGGCCATAGCCCATCGACCCGCTGGTGGGCGCGAGCTGGCTGGCGTAGTGGGAGAACGGCCAGAAGCGGTGCACCCAGGTGGCGAAGTTGCCGGCGCCGTTGCAGAAGATGGTGTCCGGCGGCAGCACGGCCTTCAGGTGCTGCATGACCTCGCCCATCTGCAGCGGGCCCGGGATGCGAATCGGCGACGGGTCGCTCCACGCCAGGTATTCGGCGCGCGCGGCCTGGGTGTGTGCGGCCCAGCGCACCGGGGCCGGGGGCCGCACTTCGGCCAGCGCCGCCGCGAAGGCCTGGGGCGTGGCGTGGATCGCCTGCGCGGGGCGGTAGAGGCGCCCCAGCTCGTCCGCGTCGGCATGCACGTGCACCAGCGGCTGCTGCGGCGCGGGAATGTCCAGCAGCTCGTAGCCCTGCGACGGAATCTCCGACAGGCGCCCGCCCAGCAGCAAAATCAGGTCGCTGCCGCGGATGCGCGCCAGCAGCTTCGGGTTCACGCCCAGGCCCAGGTCGCCGCCATAGCTGGGGTGGCTGGCCGGGAACAGCATCTGCCGGCGGAAGGAGCAATAGACCGGCAGCTGCCAGGCCTCGGCGAAGGCCGCCACGTCGGCCACCGCGCCGGCCGACCAGCGGCTGCCGCCCAGGATGGCCACCGGCCGTTCGGCGGCGGCCAGCCGCTCGGCGAGGGCGCGCAGGTCGCCCGGGCCGGGGTGGGTTTCGGTCACGGCGCAGGGCAGGGCGTCGGCCACCGCCACCGTGTCGGTGAGCATGTCTTCCGGCAGCGCGATGACCACCGGCCCGGGCCGGCCGGAGGTGGCGACGTGGAAGGCGCGGGAGACGAGTTCCGGCAACCTTCGGGCATCGTCGATCTGCACCACCCACTTGGCCATGGTGCCGAAGACGGCGGGGTAGTCCAGTTCCTGGAAGGCCTCGCGGCCCAGCGCGCCGCGCGCCACTTGGCCCACGAAGACGATGAGCGGGGTCGAGTCCTGGTGCGCGATGTGGATGCCGGCCGAGGCGTTGGTCACGCCAGGCCCCCGCGTGACGAAGCAGATGCCGGGCCGGCCGGTGAGCTTGCCCTGCGCCTCGGCCATCATGGCCGCGCCGCCTTCCTGGCGGCAGATGGTGACGGCGATGGCGGCGTCATGCAGCGCGTCCAGCACCGCCAGGTAGCTCTCGCCCGGCACGCAGAAGAGCTGCCGCACGCCGTGCAGCAGCAGCTGGTCGACCAGCACCTGGCCGCCCGTGCGGGGCGTTGGCGTGGCGGCGGAGGAAGGCGAATCGGGGTGGGCGGGGTGGGTGGTCATGCAGGCGGGCGGGCGCGGATGCGCGCCGAGATGGAAGCCGAAGGAGCCGCCACTATGGCCCAGCGCCGGCTTCAATGCAAAGCAGCGCCGGCCCGGCCGTCGCCCGGCGCCGTGCCCCGTCCGCCGGCCCCGTTCAGGTGCAGGGCAGGCTGATGGTGACCGACGTGCCCATGCCCGAGCGGCTTTCCAGCCGCACCTGGCCGTGGTTGGCCTCCACCAGCGACTGCACGATGCCGAGACCCAGGCCCACGCCGTCGTTGCGGGCCTTGGCGGACTCGCTTTGCCAGCCCGGCTCGAAGGCCCGGGCCACTTCTTCGTCCGTCATGCCCACGCCGTTGTCGGTGACGGTGATGTCCAGCGTCGCGCCGCGGCGCGCCCCGGACACGCGGATGGTGCTGCCCGCCGGCGAGTACTTGAGCGAGTTGCCGATCAGGTTGCCCAGCACCCGCACCAGCTGGCCGTAGTCGACCTGCAGCGTGGCCTCGGGCAGAGGCTCGAGCAGCAGCTTCATCGAGAACTTGTCGGCCATGGGCGTCATCATGTCCACCGCATCGGCCGCCAGCGTGGCTACCGCCACCGGCTGCAGGTGGGGCGCGGCATCGGTCGACTTGAGCAGGCTGTCCACCATGGTGGTCATCATTCCGACCGCCGACAGCATGCGGTGGGTGACGGCCTCGTGCCCCGTGCCGCCGCTGCGCTGCAGCAGCTTGGCGCTGAGCTGGATCACCTGCAGCGGCGCGCGCAGGTCGTGCGCCACCACGGCCAGCACGCGTTCGCGCGACAGCGCCTGCCCGCGCGCGGTGGCAGCTGCCTGCCGGGCGGCGGCCAGGGCGGCGCGCAGGTCCAGTTCGCGCGCGGCGGAGGCCGCCAGCTGGCGAATGGTCTCCAGCTCGTTGGTCGTCCATTCGCGGGGCACCGTGTCGATCACGCAGAAGCTGCCGATGTTCTGCCCGCCCGACTTGAGCGGCACGCCCACGTAGGCGCGCACGCCCAGCGTCTGCACGGTGGGCACGGCCTTCCACTCCGGTTGCGCGTGGGTGTCGTTGATGACCAGCGCCTCGTCACGGTCCAGCGTGAAATGGCAGAAGGTCTGGCCCTGCATCTGCCGCGCCTGCCCCAACGCCTCGGGAAAGCCGTGCTGGCTTTTGTAGAAGTCGCGCTCGCCATCGACCACCGAGATGAACGAGGCCGCGCAGCGCAGCAGCCGGGCAGTGACGGCGGTCAGGCTGTCGAAGCCGGGCTCCTGGACCGAGTCGAGCAGGCCGCTCGCCTGCACGGCGCGCAGCCGCGCCGCCGAGGTGCGCGCCTGCTCCCAGGAGGGTACGGTTCCGGCGACGGGCGCCAGAGGCTGCGGCAACGGCTCGGCAGAGCGATCCTTGGGGAATTCCATCTGCCGAGAATACCGTGATTCGTTGTTCCGTCCGACATACACCGGCGGGGTGCGAGTGATAGGGCTTGCCGCGCTGCCTCGCGTGGGCGTTTCCTCAGGGTTCGGCCGACGCGCCCGCGGGGTGGAGAGCCGCTGGTGCGCAAGCCGCCGCCGCCAGGGCTTGCTCCGCGTCCTCGCACCACCAGGCCGCGGCGGCGTAGAAACCCTCCCACACGCAGCCGTTGCAGCCCCGGCCGCAGCACGTGGTGGGCTCGGGTGGAGGCGGGCGCAGGGCCACGCCGGCCGCGCGAAGGCGCGGGTTCAGTTCCGCGAAGCGAACGCGCACGGCATCGAGGTCGTCGGGCAAGTTCGTCGCCTGGTGGTGGTGGTGGTGGGGCAGGGCGTCCGGCGGCGCTACGCCGGCCGTCCGATCAGTAGCGGCGGCGGCCGCCATAACGCCGCAGGCCGTACCGCACGAGGAAGGCGCAACCCAGCACCAGCGCGAACCAGCCCACCAGGTAGGCCTGGCGCATCATCTCGCCGACGCTGGACGAGCGCGCCACGTAGGGCGCCAGCAGCACGACGAGGCCGATGAGCGCGCAGGTCACGCCCTTGAAGAGCAGCTCGGACTCTTCCTTCTTGCTGGGGCGATGGACGGGGGGTGGAGGCAGGGGCATTCAGTGGGTACCGGAGTGGGGCTGTGGAAGTCGCGATTATCCTTGGCGCCCCTGAAAACCGTTCGCACGCCCGCGAAAGCCCGAAAGACATCCCCATGGCCATCCAGTGGTTCCCCGGTCACATGCACTCCACGCGCAAGGCGATCGCCGAGCGCATCAAGGACATCGACGTGGTGATCGAGATGCTGGACGCCCGGCTGCCCGGCTCCAGCGCCAACCCCCTGCTGTCCGAACTGACGGGCCACAAGCCCTCGGTGAAAGTGCTCAACAAGCAGGACGTGGCCGACCCGGCGCGCACTCCGCTCTGGCTCGACTGGTACAACGCCCTGCCCGAGACCAGCGCCATCGGCCTGGACGCCTCGGAGCCCGCGCCAGCGCGCCGCCTCATCGACGCCTGCCACCTGCTGGCCCCGCAACGCGGCGGCATGGCCAAGCCCATGCGGGTGCTGATCTGCGGCATTCCGAACGTGGGCAAGTCCACGCTCATCAACACCCTGAGCCAGAAAAGCCAGGCCAAGACCGGCGACGAGGCCGGCATCACCAAGCTCGAGCAGCGCATCACCCTGGCGGACGACTTCTACCTGTGGGACACGCCGGGCATGCTCTGGCCGCGCATCACCATCTCCGAGAGCGGCTACAAGCTGGCCGCGAGCGGCGCGGTCGGCAAGAACGCCTACGACGAGGAAGAGGTGGTGCTGGAACTGCTGGCGTATCTGAAGCGGCCCTACGCCCACCTGCTGGAGGCGCGCTACCGGCTCGGCCTCGCCCCCGAGGCCATCGCTGGCATGCACGAGGACGAACTGCTGGAGCTGATCGCCCGCAAGCGCGGCGCGGTGATGTCCGGCGGGCGGGTGAACGTGCAGAAGGGCGCAGAGCTGGTGTTGACGGATCTGCGCAGCGCCGTGCTGGGGCGGGTCACGCTGGAGACGCCGGCCGAGTTCGAGGTGTGGAGGGTGGCGGGGGAGGTGAAGGAGGTGGAGAGGGCGGCGAAGAAGGCGGCGAGGAAGGGGAGGTAGAGGGGGTGTTGTTGGGTTCGTTGGCGGGGTGGGGACAGGGGTGGGGCTACGGTTTTGCGGCGGATTTCTGTGCGTGGGCTGGCTGGTGACTTTCTGACGGTTCGGGATGGGCTTGTCGGGGCCTTGTCGGGGGCCGTGCTGGCAGGTGCTGGGTGGTTGCTTCACGGAGCCGAGGCGCGCTGTCGGGGGCGGTGCTGGCACGTGTTGGGTGGTTGCCTCCCGGGGCCGGGATTTCGCCCCGGCCCCGGGAAGCAATCGCACAGCAAGCGCCAGCACCGCCCCTGACAAGGCCTAGACAAGCCCTAGACAAGCCCACCCCAAACGATCAGCAGTGACTCGACACAGTCCCGCCCCTCACCACCAGATCACCCCCTCCTCCCCCTCCCAAAACACCCCCCTCCACCCCTCCACATACCGCGAATCCCCCGTCCCGAACGGATCCCCGCCCCCCGCCTTGCGCAGCATCACCAGATCCCCCCCGGCCGTCCCCACCAGCACGCTCCGCCCATCCGGGGACAGCATCACGGCCGTCACCGGGGTCGTCGCCACCGGATGCCGCCACAGCACCCGCCCCGCCGCCGCGTCCCGCCCCCACAGCACGCCCTGCGCATCGCCTTCCACGAACAACCCCTCCACCCGCGCCGCCGGGCCGTGCGCAGGCCCGGGCGCTTCGTCGGCTGGCAGCGGCGCGCAAGACAGCCGGCTGCGGTCCAGGCGCAGCCACCGCCCGCCGTCGCCGCCCACGCGCGCGGCGACGCTGCCGTCGGGCAGCCAACCCACCGGGCCCACCCGGAGCCCGTCGGCCCGGGCGCGGTCGGCCTGCGTGCCGGGGGCGAAGGCGAACCGGCGATGGAACCGCTCCGCCGCGGCGGCGCCCTGCCTGCGGCTGATCTCGCGGGCCAGCCGCAGCACGCGCGCGGCGTGCAGTGCCCGGGGGTCGGGCGAAGGCGATGGTGACGGTGCCGAAGCCGAAGCCGAAGCCGCTGGCGCATTCCCGGCCTCATCCGTGTCGGCGTCCGCATGGGCGCTCGCGTCTGCGCCCCGGCGCTCGCGGGCGGCGTGGGCGCGGCTGGCCGCTTGCCAGGTGTGCGACAGCGCCAACCAGACGGGAGGAATCACGGCCTCGTCCGGCGCGTGGGGCGGGTGATCGGCGATGGCGTCGATCCAGCCGAATGCGTCCGGCGCGTCGGCGGCCGGGTCGCAGTGTGCGGTGAGCTGCGCCTGCGCCGCGTCCAGCAGGCGCAGCAGGCGTTCGGTGTGGTCGGCGGCTTCCAGCGGCAAGGGCTCGCGGGTGTCGCCCAGGCGCTGCGCGTAGCTGACTTCCACGCCCGTTTCGCCGGGGCGCAGCGGGTCGCGCTGCACCTCGATCTGGTAGATGGCGAGGGTGTCATCGTCCTCGCTGCCATCTGGGGCGGCGGCCTCGGCGCGCGGCATGCGCGGCCAGGCCAGGCGCACCGCCGCGCCGGCAAAGGAGGCGGGTGCGTTGCGGCCCAGCCCGGAGGGCGTGGGCGCACGCGTGCTGACGGCGGCGAGGGTTTGCCAACCGCCCAGCCCTGGCGCCAGCGGGTTGCCGGGCTTCGCCGGCGCGAAGGCGGGCAGCAGGGCCAGGGCCTCGATGCGCTCAGGGGGCCAGCAGGCCAGCAGCCGTTCGCGCAGCGGGTGGTGCGCCCGGCGCTGGGCCACACCCTTGCGCCAGTAGTCGAGCAGGCCTTGCCAGGCGAGCAGGCACGCCGCGACCGCTTCGGGCGGCCCGGCATGTGTGGCCACGTCGAAGCGCTGCCAGGGCACGGCGTTCGCGTCGACGCCGGGCCGGTGGGGCCGGCAGAGCTGGGTAAAGCCGACGGGCGGGGTCGACTCGCGGCGCAGCCAGTGGCCGGCGCGGGCGGCGGCCGCCTGCAGCAGGCTGGCGTGGGTGGGGCGCCGGGCGTCGGCGATCCAGAAATCCCACTGCCCCCAGACGGTGAGAAAGAGTCCGTCGTGGTAGGTGTCGCCGTCGTCGTCCACGTGCGCCCGGGTCAGCAGAAAGTCGGTGTCCCCGAACCAGCCCTGCGCGGTCTGGCGGTGCTTGTCGGGCAGGGCGACGCGCAGCAGTTGGCCCAGGGCCTGCGGCGTGGGCGCGGTGTCGGCGGCAGGGGGCAGCGCGGGCCCGGCGGGCAGTGCGGGCAGGCCAGGGTGGGCAGCGGTGGGCGGGGTGGCGGGCATCGGTGCTCGGACTGTGCCACGGGCTGACCCCAGACGTGCCGACGGGGCCAGTCGGCCCCAGATGTGCACGACGGGGCCATTCGGCCCCGTCGTGCACCGTGGCCGGACGGCCCGGCGTCCGGTCAGCTGCCCTGGCGCTGGGTCAGGTCGTCGGTGTAGTCGTGTTCGACGGCATGGCCGTCCTGCGACACCTCGGGGTCGGACACTGGCTGGTCGGCCGAGCCCTGGCTCTGCACCTGCGCTCCATCCGGGCCCCGGCTCTGGCTCTGCTGGCCGGAAGTGTCGGGAGCGGCCTGCGAAGCACCAGCCTCGGTGCCGGCATCGTCCTCTTCGCTTTGCGGCGCTACCGCCGGCTCGCCGTCCACGAGGATCTTGCCCTCGCGGGCATAGCGCTCGAACTGGTCGCGCGGCATGGCAGCCAGGCCGGCGGCGTCGTTGTCGGCCTTCCAGCTCAGGGTCACGCTGTCGGGCGCATGGGTCAACTCCACCGGGCCTTCCGGAATGGCCACCGGCATGCCGTCGCCTTCGCGGTAGGTGACTTCACCCTGGATGGCGGCTTGCTGTGTTCCGTGTTCTGTAGTCATTTGCGTCCTCTTCGTGAGATGGGCGCCAGTGGCGCGGATGAGAGCCCCGATTACACCGGCGCCGGCATGCGGCGAGGTGTCGGACAACGCCCGCTTTTGCAGTGCAATATCGAAGATAAATCTGCCGTCAGCGCCCGTGGATACTGCGCATGGCGCTATCAAATCAAAAGCGATCAAGTGACCCGTGCGGCCCGTGCGGCCCGCACGGCAAGCCGGCTGTCGTGCCAGCATGCCGCGGCATTCGCGAGGCCGATCGCCACGCCCACGGCGCAGGTCGCCGGCCAGCCGCCGGCCTGCCAGGCCAGCGAGCCAGCGGCGGAGCCGGCCGCCGCGCCGCTGAAGTAGCCCGTCATGTACACGGCGTTCAGGCGGGATCGGGCTTCGGGCGCCAGGGCGTAGATCACGTTCTGGTTGCTGATGTGCACGCCCTGCAGCGCCAGGTCAATCAACAGCATGCCGACCAGGAACCACGCCACGCTGGCGCCGCCCCACCAGAGCGGCAGCCAGCTGGCCAGCACCAGCAGCACCGATGCGCGGGTGGTCCACTGCTCGCGCCCCTGGTCGGCCATGCGGCCGGCCACGTTGGCCATCAGCGCCCCGGCCACGCCGGCCAGGCCCACCAGGCCGATCTGCGCATCGGTCAGGCGGTGGGCGGGCCCGCCCAGCAGCAGCGCCATGGTGGAGAACAGCACGCTCACCGACGCGAACGAGAGCCCGCCCAGCAGGGCGCGGCTGCGCAGCCGGGGGTGGCGGGCGGCGAGCGTGCCCAGCGATCGCAGCACCTGCCCGTAGGCCGGCGCATGGGCGGGCGGGGGCAGCGGCGGCAGGGCGCGCCACAGGGCCAGCGCCACCAGCAGCACGGCCACGCCCGCTGCGCGGTACACCAGGTTCCAGCCGCCCAGGCCCGAGAGCAGCCCGGCCACGCTGCGCGCCGCGAGGATGCCGATCAGCAGCCCGCTCATCACCGTGCCCACCGCCCGGCCGCTGCGGCCGGGCGCGGCCAGGGCTGCGGCCAGCGGCACGAGCACCTGCGCGGCGACCGAGAACAGGCCCGTCATCGCCGTGCCCACGGCCAGCGCCGCGAAACTGGTGGACCAGCCGCTCAGGAAGAGCCCGGCGGCGGCCAGTACCATCAGCACGGTGATGAGCCGTCGGCGCTCCAGCGTATCGCCCAGCGGCACGAGCAGCAGCAGCCCACAGGCGTACGACACCTGCGCCAGCGTCACGGTCAGCGCGGCGGTGGATTCGCCCACGCGCAGGTGGGTGGCGATGGAGTGCAGCAGCGGCTGGTTGTAGTAGTTGGCGCCGGCGCACAGCCCGCAGGCCAGCGCCATCAGCCAGAGGACGGGCGTGGTGAGGGGCTGCGGCGGCGTGGCGGAGGGGGCGGACGGGGAGGTGGTGTCGTGCACGGATGTCATGGCGTGGCGGGCGAGGCTTCGCCGGGCGATTCGGTGTCGGCCTCCGGCCGGAGATAGGCGGTGGCGTCGAACTCGAACAGCATGCCATCGAGCGCGAGGCGCGGCACGGGAATCAGCGTGCAGGCGGGCGTGGGCGCTTGGCCCCACATCGCCATCAGCGCACGGCTGAAGACGGCCAGGCGCGCCTCGCTGTGGTCCACCACCAGCACGGTGAGCCGGGCCACGTCGGACGGCGTGGCGCCGGCGGCGGACAGCGCCACGCCCAGGTTGCGCAGCGCCTGGTGCACCTGCGCATCGAAGCCCGGCGCCAGCCGCCCCGCGGCATCTTCGCCGCCCTGGCCGGCGATGTGCACCACGCGGGCCGGCGGCGACACGATGGCCAAGTGCGAATAGCCATGGGGCTGCGGGTCGTAGAGCCCGCGGGGGTTGTGCAGGCGCAGCAGCGGCGCGGAGGGCGCGAAGGGCGCGGAGTGGGGAGCGGAGGGATCGGCAGAGGTAGGGACAGTGGGCATGGGTGTCGAAGGGCAGTGACCAAAGCGTTTAGTATCGAACCTCAACAAAACTTGAGGTCAAGCGGCGCCGCCCGCCGTCTTCCACCGCTGCATGCCACGTTCTTCGAATCCAGGCGACTTCGCCCACCCGGTCGCCGAGCGCGCCACGGCCGAGCTGACGGTGGGCGAAGTCGCCCAGCGTAGCGGCGTAGCGGTATCGGCGCTGCACTTCTACGAGTCCAAGGGTTTGATCGACAGCGTGCGCACGGCGGGCAACCAGCGGCGCTACCCGCGTTCGGTGCTGCGGCGGGTGGCCGTCATCAAGGTGGCGCAGCGCATGGGCGTGCCGCTGGCTGAGATCGCCGCCGCGCTGCAGGCGCTGCCGGCAGGGCGCACGCCCACGGCGGCCGACTGGGGGCGCATGTCGGCGCGCTGGAAGGACGGGCTGGACGAGCGCATCCGCGTGCTGACGCAGTTGCGCGATCAGCTGGGTGGGTGCATCGGCTGCGGCTGCCTGTCGCTCAAGGACTGCCCGCTGCGCAATGCGCGCGACGTGCTGGCCCAGGGCGGCCCCGGGCCGCATTTCGCGCCAGCCGAACCCGCGGCGCGGGCCGGGCGCCGGGCTCCGCCGGCCCCTGCCGCACCAGTGGAACACCCGGAGTGGATCTGGCCGGCGCCCCGGCGGAGTGGCGGGCGCAAGGCCCCATGAATTCAGATGAAATGGGCCTCTGGCGCCCGAAGAAAAAGCGCGGGGTGCTATCGAATAATAGTGAAGCAGGGGAGGGGCTCAGTCCTTGGCGCTGGGCGGGGCGTCTTCTCCCTTGCCTTGAAAGACTTCCTGCAGCAGCGGAATGGCCCAGAAGATGAGCAGCGCCAGCCCGGTGGCCAGCAGCGCGGTGAATTCCAGGCCCAGCCCGGCCGCAACGCCGATGGCCGCCGTGAGCCAGATGCCGGCGGCGGTGGTCAACCCCTTGACCTGGCTTTCCGCATCGCCCTTGAGGATGGTGCCGGCCCCGAGGAAGCCCACGCCCGCGATGATGCCCTGCAGCACCCGGCTGTTGTCCGCCGGGTCGATGCCGGCCTGCTGCGCGGCCAGCACGAACATGGCCGCGCCCATCGACACCAGCATGTGGGTGCGCACGCCGGCCGCCTTGCCCTTGTGCTCGCGCTCCAGGCCCAGCAGGCCGCCCAGCAGCGCGGCGATGGACAGGCGCAGCACGATGCGGATGAACTGCTCGGCGTCCGGCACGTCGGAAAACTCCGCCGCCACCGTGTCGCGGAAGGTGTCCCAGGTGCTGCTCATGCGGCGCCCCCACAAAGCGGAGCGGGGCGGCATGATGCGCCGGTGGGGGCGGTGGTAGCGGGGTCGGTCGGCTGCAGCAGCGCGTGGTGTGGCATGGGTGATCGGTGGGGAGGTGTATTGCAGTTGGCAGGGCGCACCGTGGAACGCTCCACGCAAGCTAGCGCTTTTCCGCCCCGCGCGGGGTAGGCGCTATCTCACACGGCGCC
Source organism: Acidovorax sp. FG27 (assembly GCF_040365715.1). NCBI lineage: Bacteria > Pseudomonadati > Pseudomonadota > Betaproteobacteria > Burkholderiales > Comamonadaceae > Acidovorax > Acidovorax sp. FG27. The sequence goes on along the minus strand of NZ_BAABVY010000002.1, from coordinate 52,674 downwards.
GTGCCCGGGTCTGCCTGTGGCGCTGCGGCCGGCTGCCAGAGGCCGCGCTGCCAGAGCGACATCCAGCCCGCCACGTCGGCCGGGCCGCCCGGGTGTAGGGCGCCGCCAGCTGGCTCGCCCGGCGCCGGCAGCCCGCTGTGCAGCCTGAGCACGTCGCCCGTGACCGGGTGCGGCACCTGCAGGCGCCACGCGTGCAGCCAGAGCCGCTGGCCGCCCAGGCGCTCGGCCCACCAGCGGTTGAGCGGGCCCTTGCCGTGGGTGGCGTCGCCGATGATGGGGTGGGCGATGTGCTTGAGATGGCGGCGGATCTGATGCCGGCGGCCGGTCTCGGGCATGGCGTGGACCAGCGAGGCGCGGGTGGTGGCGAAGCGCGGGTCCGCCGACTCCGGCCATTCCAGCCGGGCCACGCATCGCAGGGCGGTGCGGGCGTCCTGCACGGGCGCGTCGGGCGGGGCGTCGTCCGGGCGAAGGGGGTGGTCCACCTGCATTGCCGTAGGCGCCCAGCCGCGCACCAGCGCCAGGTAGTCCTTGCGCACGGCGTGGCGCTCGAAGGCCTGCGACAGGGCCCGGGCGGCATCCGGGTGCAGCGCCATCACCAGCACGCCGCAGGTGCCCTTGTCCAGCCGGTGCACCGGGTACACGTGCCGGCCCAACTGGTCGCGCAGTGTCTGCATCACGAAGCGGGTCTCGCCCGCGTCCAGCCCGGTGCGGTGCACCAGCCAACCGGCGGGCTTGTAGACGGCCACGAGATGCTCGTCGCGCCAGAGGATGTACAGGGGAGGCATGCGGAGCGGAAGGAAGGCGGCCGTCGCGAGGTCGGCCCGTAGAACGAAGACGAAGAACGAGGGAAGAGGGCGCCGATTGTCTGTCATGCGGTGTTCATGCACCGGACATGGCCGCGTCACACCGGCGCGGCACATTGCAGGCACTGGCGGTGCACGCCGACCCGGCGCGAAGCGATGCGCGAGCCGCAGCACCTCAGCCGCCGCCCGCCAGACCGCCGGGCGGGCCGGGGAATGCACGGGGTGACCGAGCGGTCGAGATGCACTGAATGCCTGCATTCCTATTCCAGGAGAGCCCGATGAACGAATTGCCGACGCCGACCATGGCCCTGAACCCCGCCACCCTGCCCAGGGGGTCACTTCACCGCCCAGGCAGCGCGGCGGGCGTGGGCGGGGCTGCGCCAGCGCGCGGTGCTGTGGCGGTGGAATGGGCGCGGCATGCCGACGAAGTGCGGGAAGCACAGCGCCTGAGATTCGCCGTTTTCGCCGGGGAGATGGGCGCACGCCTGAACACGCCCCTGCCTGGCCACGACGTGGACCTGTTCGATGACTATTGTGAGCATCTGCTGGTCCGCGATGCAGATACCCGGCAGGTGATTGGCACCTACCGCGTGCTGACGCCGGCCCAGGCACGGCGCGTGGGCGGCACCTACAGCGACACCGAGTTCGACCTCACCCGCCTGCGCAGCCTGCGCTCGCGCATGGTGGAGCTGGGCCGCAGTTGCGTGCACCCCGACCACCGCCACGGCGGCGTGATCCTGGCCCTGTGGGGCGCCCTTGCCGACTTCATGGTGCGCAACCAGCTCGACACCATGATCGGCTGCGCCAGCATTCCCATGCTGCACGGCGGCGTGGTGAGCGGCGACGCGGCGGCCAGCATCTGGCAGCAGCTGCGCCAGACCCATATGGCGCCCATCGACTACCACGTGCTGCCCCGCCTGGCGCTGCCGGTGGAGCAGCTCGACGGCAGCCTGCCGATCGAGCCGCCCGCGCTCATCAAGGGCTACCTGCGGCTGGGCGCCCGCGTGCTGGGTGCGCCTGCCTGGGACCCGGACTTCAACACCGCCGACCTGCCCATGCTGATGCGGCTGGCCGACCTGCCGGTGAAGTACCGCAAGCATTTCCTGGGCGCGTGATCGCGGCCGGGCGGCGCAGTTGCGGCGCCGTGGGCCATCGAGGTGCTCGCCCGGCTCCGCCGGCCCACGGTCTCGCGCTCGGGCGGGCATCCCGCCGACATGACGGCTGCGTGTCAGTGTCATGAATTTGTCACCTGACCGTCTCATACTTGCTTTCGTCCGTGTTTCCCTCTTCGCTGCCCATGCCGCCTTTCATCCCCGCCAGCGTGCCACTGCCTTCCATTGCGGCAGCGCAGAGCGAGCCGGGCGGACCCTCGGCCGCGCCTTCCGCCGCCGCCCACGGCCTGGCGGCGGCTTCCGGGCCTTCCGCGCCGGCCGTGCCGGCCGCCAGCGGCGAGCCGCCGCCCCTGGCCCTGCTCGACCGCGACCATTCCATCCTCGCGTTCAACGAGCGCGTGTTCGACTGGGCGGCGCGCACCGACGTGCCCCTGCTGGAGCGCTTGCGCTACCTCTGCATCGTCTCGTCCAACCTCGACGAGTTCTTCGAGGTGCGGGCCGCCGCCCACCTGACGGCCGCGCAGGCCGGCGAGACCAAGGGCCCCTACAGCGTGGAGTCGTTCGAGACGCTGGCCGCCCATGCCCATGCGCTGGTGGAGCGGCAGTACGCCCTCTACAACGAGTCGCTGGTGCCGGCCTTCGCCAAGGCGGGTATCTGCCTCGTGTCGCACGGCGAGCGGAGCGGCGCGCAGCGGCGCTGGGTGCGCGACTACTTCACCCGCGAGGTGCGTCCGCTGCTCATTCCGGTGGGGCTGGACCCGGCGCACCCCTTCCCGCAGGTGGCCAACAAGTCGCTCAACTTCATCGTGCGCCTCAAGGGCGACGACGCGTTCGGCCGCGAGAACGAGATCGCCATCGTCAAGGTGCCGCGCATCCTGCCGCGCGTGCTGCGCCTGCCGCCCGAGGTAGCGCCCAAGGGCCTGCAGTTCGTCAGCCTCTCGAGCATCGTGCGAACGCACCTGGCGGATCTCTTTCCCGGGCGCGAGGTGTCCGAGTTCTCGCAGTTCCGCGTCACCCGCCACTCCGACCTGGCGGTGGACGAGGAAGACGTGCGCAACCTGCGCACCGCGCTGCGCCAGGGCCTGCAGCATCGCCACTACGGCCAGGCCGTGCGGCTGGAGGTCTCGGCGGGCTGTTCGCGCTTTCTGTCCGACTTCCTGCAGTCGCAGTTCGGCCTGCCCGCCGCGGCGCTCTACCGCGTGCACGGGCCGGTGAACCTGGTGCGGCTGTCGCAGCTGGTCGATCTGGTAAACGTGGCGGTGCTCATGTTCCCGCCCTGGCGAGCCGCCTGGCCCGCGCAGCTGCCGCCGGGCACGCCGATCCTGGCGCAGATGAAGAAGCGCGACGTGCTGATCCACCAGCCCTTCGAGAGCTTCGACGGCGTGCTCGCCTTCCTGCGCGAGGCGGTCAACGACCCGCAGGTGCTGGTCATCAAGCAGACCATCTACCGCACCGGCTCCGATTCGGAAATGATGGACCTGCTGCGCGAGGCCGTGCGCCGCGGCAAGGAAGTGATGGTGGTGGTGGAGCTCAAGGCGCGCTTCGACGAAGAGGCCAACATCAACTGGGCCGAGGCGCTGGAATCCATCGGCGCGCAGGTGGTCTACGGCGTGGTGGGGCTGAAGACCCATGCCAAGATGCTGCTGGTGACGCGGCGCGAGGGCCGCCATCTGCGGCGCTACGGGCACCTCTCCACCGGCAACTACAACCGCCGCACGGCGCGGCTCTACACCGACCTCAGCTACCTCACGGCCGACGAACACGTCACGGCCGACATGGACGCCGTGTTCGACCACCTGGCCAGCCAGAACCCGCTGCCGCGCCTGAAGCGCCTGGTGATGGCGCCCTTCCACCTGCAGCGGGCCATGCTCGACTGCATCGAGGCGGTGGCCGCGGCGGCCGAGCGCGGCGAAGACGCGCGCATCGTCGCGAAGATGAACGCGCTGACCGACGAAGCCCTGATCCATGCGCTGGTGCGCGCCGGCCAGTGCGGAGCGCGCATCGACCTCATCGTGCGCGGGGCCTGCATGCTGCCGGCGCAGGTGCCGGGCGTGACCGGCAACATCCGCGTGCGCTCGGTGATCGGCCGGTTCCTGGAGCACACGCGGGTGTTCTACTTCCGCAGCGGCGCCAAGGAATCGCTCTACCTCTCCAGCGCCGACTGGATGAACCGCAACATGCTGCGGCGGGTGGAACTGGCCTGGCCGGTGACCGACGCCCGGCTGCGCCAGCGCATCATCGACGAATGCCTGGTGGCGTACCTGCACGACGACCGCGACGCCTGGACACTGCAGTCGGACGGCAGTTACCGGCGCGCCCCCCGGCCGCTGGACGGCCTGGGCGCACAGTTGGCATTGACCCAGCGCTACGGCAGCGCGCCGGGTGGCGCTAGCACCGCCGCCGGTGCGCCGGGCGGCTCCGGCGGGCGAAAGGGCGGCTGATGGACCTGATCCTGTGGCGCCATGCCGAAGCGGTCGAGGCCACCGAGGGCGGGGACGACCTGGAGCGGGCCCTGACCGGCCGCGGCGAGAAGCAGGCTGCCCGCATGGCGGCCTGGCTGGACCGGCAACTGCCAGAGGGCCTGCGCGTGCTGGCCAGCCCCGCCAAGCGCACCGACCAGACGGCACGGGCGCTGGGCCGCAAGTTCAAGCTGCGCGCCGAGCTGCTGCCCGGCGGCGCGCCCGCCGACCTGCTGGAGCTGGTGCAGTGGCCTCGCCAGCGGGGCGCGGTGCTGGTCGTGGGCCACCAGCCCATGCTGGGCCAGACGGTGGCGCAGCTGCTGGGCCTGCAGGCCGGCGACTGCGCGATCCGCAAGGGCGCGGTGTGGTGGCTGCGCCACCGCCAGCGGCCCGAGGGCGACGAGACGGTGCTGATGGCCGTGCAGTCGCCTGAATTCCTGTAGACCGCCTGCACTTCGGGGCGCGGGCGGTGGCGGCCGCCGCGCGGCTTACTTGCGTGCGGCCCTGGCGCGCTTGGCCGGGGCAGCCGGCGCGGCGGCGGGTGCCGGCTCGGCCTTCGGACGGCCGGTCTTGATGGACGGCACGGCCTGCAGCGCCTTCATCAGCGCATCGTCGGGCAGGCTGGCCAGCAGCTTCAGGCCGGCGCGCAGCAATTCGCTCTTCTTGGCGGTGGGGGCCCACTGGCCGGAGCGCTGCTTGAGCGCTTCGATGACGGCGTACTCGTCCTTCGGGATGGTGAAGCTGTCGCGCACCAGCTTGGGCTTCTTGGCTTTCGCGGCCTTGTCTTCTGCGGCCGATGCCTTGCGCGCGGCCGGGGCGGCCGCCGCGGGCTTGGGCTTGGCATGCTTCGCCGCCGCGGCCTTCTTGGCAGGGGCGGGCTTGGCGCCCTGCAGTGCCGTGGCAGCGGCCTTGGTGGTCTTGGCGGCCTTTGTGGGTTTCACGGAAGGGGCTGCCGCCGGGGCGGCTGGCGCGGGCTCGGCGACGGGTGGGGTGGCAACTGTGGAATCGGCGGCGGAAGTGCGGGTGGCGGACATTCGGAACTCCAGATGAAACGATATAAACAGTTTATATCGTTTGCATCCGGGTTCCAAGATTCCTGCACGATGTCGGGCCGAAGCGGCTGCGCGGCGACCCCTTGGCGGGCGGCCACGCAGAGACCGGTCACGGCAGCTCGGCCACGAACTCCCAGGGCGTCTTCTGCCAGGCAATGGTTTCGTCGCGCAGCAGGTGCGCGGATTGCGGGTAGGTGGCGGCCCAGCCCGGCCGCGCGCGCACGGTGCAGCGGTGGCCGTCCAGCTGGAGGGCGATGCCCTCCACGTCGGGATCGCGGCGCGCATGGCACAGCGCCACCGCCACGCGCAGGCACATCAGCTGCAGCGCCAGCACCGGGTCGTCGATGCCCGCCTCGAGCTTGCGCACCTTGCCGCGGTGGCCCATCACCAGCAGGCCCAGGCGATGCAGCTCGGGCAGCGAGAAGCCGGCGGCGTCGGTGTGCTCGAGGATGTAGGCGCCATGGCGGTGGTAGTCGCTGTGCGATATGCGGCTGCCCACTTCGTGCAGCAGGGCCGCCCACTCCAGCTTGCGGGCGGCGGGTTCGGAGCCGGCCGGCGCCGCCGCCGTGAACAGCGCGCAGGCGACGCGGGCCACGCGCTCTGCATGCGGCACGTCCACCGCGAAGCGCTGCATCAGGCCGCGCACCGTGGCGGAACGCAGGTCGGTGGCGGGCCGTTCGCGGTCCAGCAGGTCGTAGAGCGCGCCCTGCCGCAGGGCGCCCTGCGCCACGTGCATCTGGTCGATGCGCAGCAGATCAAACACCGCGCGCAGCACGCTGATGCCACCGCCGATCACGGCGCGGCGGTCTTCCTTGAGCCCTTCCAGCCGCACCCGGTCGGCGCTGCGGGCCTGCAGCATCTGCGCGAGCAGCCAGTCCAGGCCCTCGCGGGTGATGAGCCCGGGCGTGCCGCCGGCGGCGGAAGACAGGATCTCCCCCACCGCGCCCGCCGTGCCCGAGGAGCCATAGGCCACGTCCCAGGCGTCGCGCCGGTAGGTGGCCAGCGCCTCGTCCAGCACCGCCTTGGCGGCGATCTCGGCCAGCATGAAGGCCTGCTGGGTGAACTGCCCTTCCGGGAAGTAGCGGGTGGACCAGGCCACGCTTCCGACCCGGAACGAGGCCACCGCCGTGGGCGTGAACTGCTGGCCCAGGATCATCTCGGTGGAGCGCCCGCCGATGTCCACCACCAGCCGCCGTTCGTCCGACTGGGGCAGGAGGTGCGCCACGCCCTGGTAGATCAGCCGCGCCTCTTCGGGGCCCGACACCACGTCGATCGGGTGGCCCAGGATCTCGTTGCCGCGCTGGATGAACACGTCGCGGTTCTTCGCCTCGCGCAGGGTCTGGGTGGCCACCACGCGCACCTGCCCGGGCGCGAAGCCGGCCAGCCGCTCGGCGAAGCGGGCCAGGCAGTCCCAGCCGCGCTGCATGGCAGCCGGCGTCAGGTTGCGGTCTTCGTCCAGGCCGCTGCCCTGGCGCACCGTTTCCTTCAGGTATTCGATCCGCTGGATATGGCCGTGTTCGACGCGGCCGATTTCGAGGCGAAAGCTGTTGGATCCCAAATCCACAGCGGCGAGCAGTGTTCCGTCTTGCATGGGTGTGCGCTGGGCGCGGGTTCTTCTGTCGGTCCAGCATAGCACCAGCGGTGCGGCCCGCTCCACGCCGCCGGCCGGCCGGCGCGCGGGTGCGCGGGCGGACGGTCGGGCCGGGCGCACCTTGCTCATGCGAAGGGATGCGATGGGCGGCTGATCACTTGGCGCGGGGCGGCATCAGCACGCGGTCGATCACGTGCACAACGCCGTTGGGCGCGCGCAGATCGGCCTGCTCGACGAGGGCGTCCTCGACGGTCACGAAGCCGCCGGCCCGGGCGAGCGCCACCGAGCCTCCCTGCAGCGTCTTCGCATTGCCGGGCTTCACGTCGGCGCTGGCCAGCGAGCCGGCCACGATGTGGTAGCTCAGCACCTGTTTGAGCTGCACCTTGTCGGCCTGCAGGGCCTGCAGCGTCTTGGCCGGCACGGCCGCGAAGGCGGCGTCGGACGGAGCGAACACCGTGTGCGGCTCCTTGCCGCGCAGCAGCCCGTCCAGGCCGGCCTCGATGGCCAGCTTGTGGAAGGTGGTCAGCGAGGGCGTGCCGGCGACGACGTCGCCCAGGCTGGCGGGTGCCGTGGGCTGGGTCGCGCAGGCGCCGAGCGTGAGCAGGGCGGCGAGGGCGAGGGCGGAATGCAGGGCTTGGCGGCGGAACATGGTGTCTCCCGAAAAGAAAGGTGGGGCGCCGGCCCATGCCGGCCCGCGCAGATTACGCAGGGCGTGCGACAGCCCCGTGACGGTTTCGTGTCACAAACCCCTCTTGCGCACTGCGTGACAGGGGTGCTTTTTTGTCATGTCGGTGTCACAAAGCGCACCTAGAGTCACGCCATCGATTGTTCCAACCCAAGAGGTCTCTCCATGAAACTGTCCGCAATCCGTGTCCTGGTGTCTGCCGTCGTGGCTGCCGGTGCTTTCTCCAGCGCCTGGGCCCAGCAGGAGGCCACCGGTGCCGGTGCCAGCTTCCCGGCGCCGCTCTACTCCAAATGGGCTGCCGACTACAACAAGGCGACGGGCGTGAAGATCAACTACCAGTCCGTCGGCTCCGGTGCCGGACTGCGCCAGATCGAGGCCAAGACCGTGGACTTCGGCGCCTCCGACGCGCCGCTGAAGGACGACGAGCTGGCCAAGAAGGGCCTGGTGCAGTTCCCCACCGTGATCGGCGGCGTGGTGCCGGTCGTCAACATCAAGGGCATCACTCCCGGCCAGCTGAAGCTGAGCGGCCAGGTGCTGGGCGACATCTACCTGGGCAAGATCACCAAGTGGAACGACCCCGCCATCGCCGCGCTGAACGCCGGCGTGAACCTGCCCGACGCCGCCATCGCCCCGGTACGCCGCGCCGACGGCTCGGGCACCAGCTTCATCTTCACCAACTACCTGAGCAAGGTGAACGCCGAGTGGAAGTCCAAGGTCGGCGAAGGCACGGCCGTGAACTGGCCCACCGGCGCGGGCGGCAAGGGCAACGAGGGCGTGGCCGCCTTCGTGGGCCGCCTGCCCAACTCCATCGGCTATGTCGAGTACGCCTACGTCAAGCAGAACAAGATGACCTATGTTCAGCTGCAGAACGCCGACGGCGCCTACGTCTCGCCCGACGACGACGCCTTCAAGGCGGCTGCCGGCGGCGCCGACTGGTCCAAGAGCTTCTACCAGATCCTGACGAACCAGCCCGGCAAGGCCGCGTGGCCCATCACCGGCGCCACCTTCATCCTGATGCAGAAGAGCCAGGACAAGCCCGCCCAGGCCGCCACCTCGCTGAAGTTCTTCGAGTGGGCCTACCAGTCCGGCGACAAGACCGCCGCCGATCTGGACTACGTGCCCATGCCCGACAGCGTGAAGACCGTGATCATGAAGTCCTGGGGCGAGATCAAGGACACTTCCGGCAAGGCGATCTCGCTGAAGTAATGCTGCACGGGCCCGCCTCCGGCGGGCCTCTGTTCGCCCTCCACATCACAAGGCCAAAGACGTGTCCACTACGTTGCCGGTTCGCAGCACGAGCGCCCGCGAGGGCGCGTCGAGCGTTCCCCGAACCAATCCTCCCTCTCGCTCGCCCCTCATCTCCGGCGTGCTGGCCGACCGCATCTTCGGGGTGCTGGCGCGCGGCGCGGCGCTGCTGACGCTGGCGCTCCTGCTGGGCATCCTGGCATCGCTCGTCGTCGGGGCCTGGCCCTCGATAGAGAAGTACGGCCTCACCTTCCTGGGCAGCAGCGTCTGGGACCCGGTGCAGGACGAGTACGGCGGCCTGGTGATGATCTACGGCACCATCGCCACCTCGATCATCGCGCTGGTGATCGCCGTGCCGGTCAGCTTCGGCATCGCGCTCTTCCTGACCGAGCTGTCGCCCGCCTGGCTCAAGCGCCCGCTGGGCACGGCCATCGAGCTGCTGGCGGCGGTGCCCTCCATCGTTTACGGCATGTGGGGCCTCATGGTGTTCGGCCCCATCCTCGCCACCTACGTGCAGCAGCCGCTGCAATCGCTCTTTTCCGGCGTGCCCTTCCTGGGCGCGTTCGTGTCCGGCCCGCCGGTGGGCATCGGCATCCTGGCGGCCGGCATCATCCTGGCCATCATGATCATTCCGTTCATCGCCGCCGTGATGCGCGACGTGTTCGAGGTGACGCCCGCGCTGCTGAAGGAATCGGCCTACGGCCTGGGCTCCACCACCTGGGAGGTCGTCTGGAAGGTCGTGCTGCCCTACACCAAGACCGGCGTGCTGGGCGGCGTGATGCTCGGCCTGGGCCGCGCGCTGGGTGAAACCATGGCCGTCACCTTCGTGATCGGCAACATGAACCAGCTCAACTCGCTCTCGATCTTCGAAGCGGCCAACAGCATCACCTCGGCGCTGGCCAACGAGTTCGCGGAAGCCGGCGAAGGCCTGCACCAGGCATCGCTGATCTACCTGGGCCTGGTGCTGTTCTTCATCACCTTCGTGGTGCTGGCCCTGTCCAAGGTGCTGCTGTCGCGGCTCAAGAAGAACGAAGGAACCCGCTCATGAACACGACGATCCCCTCCACCCCCGCCTCCACCTCGCAACGGCTCATTTCGGCGGCTGAACTGGCCAAGGTGCGCCAGGCACGCTACGACCGGCGCAAGCGCGTCAACCAGATCGCGCTCACCCTCTCGCTGCTGGCCATGGCCTTCGGCGTCTTCTGGCTGGTCTGGATCCTGTGGGAGACCGTGCGCCTGGGCGTCGGCGGCCTCAGCATCGCGCTGTTCACCGACATGACGCCGCCGCCCAACGAGGCCGGCGGCATTTCCAACGCCATCTTCGGCTCGGCGGTGATGGTGCTGCTGGCGACCTTCGTGGGCACGCCCATCGGCATCATGGCGGGCGTGTACCTAGCCGAGTACGACACGCGCGGCTGGCTCGCATCCACCACCCGCTTCGTCAACGACATCCTGCTGTCGGCGCCCAGCATCGTGATCGGGCTCTTCGTCTACACCGTGGTGGTGGCCCGGTTCAAGAGCTTCTCCGGCTACGCCGGCGTGATCGCCTTGGCGCTGATCGTGATTCCCGTGGTCATCCGCACCACCGAGAACATGCTGGTGCTGGTGCCGGCCAGCCTGCGCGAGGCGGCCTACGCCCTGGGCACGCCCAAGTGGAAGGTGATCGTGATGGTCACGCTGCGCGCGGCCCGCGCCGGTGTCATCACCGGCGTGCTGCTGGCCGTGGCCCGCATCGCGGGCGAAACCGCGCCGCTGCTCTTCACCGCGCTGAACAACCAGTTCTGGAACGCCGATCTCTCCAAGCCCATGGCCAGCCTGCCGGTCACGATCTTCAAGTTCGCCATGAGCCCTTACGAAAACTGGCAGCAGCTGGCCTGGGCCGGCGTGTTCCTCATCACCGTGGCGGTGCTCGGTCTGAACATCCTGGCGCGCGTTCTGACGCGGCAGAAGTGACCGTCGCCATCCCATCGACCTCTTTCAGGTAACCCGACATGCCTCTCACCAAGAACGCCGCGCCCGCCGCCTCCAAGATCACGGTGCGCGACCTGAACTTCTACTACGGCAAGTTCCACGCCCTCAAGGGCATCAACCTCGACATTCCCGAGAACAAGGTCACGGCCTTCATCGGCCCCTCGGGCTGCGGCAAGTCGACGCTGCTGCGCACCTTCAACCGCATGTTCGAGCTCTATCCCGAGCAGCGCGCCGAAGGCCAGATCGTGCTGGACGGCGAGAACCTGCTGACCAGCAAGCAGGACGTGGCGCTGATCCGCGCCAAGGTCGGCATGGTGTTCCAGAAGCCCACGCCGTTCCCCATGTCGATCTACGACAACATCGCCTTCGGCGTGAAACTTTTCGAGAGCCTGAACGCCACCGACATGGACGACCGCGTGGAATGGGCGCTGCGCAAGGCGGCGCTCTGGAACGAGGTCAAGGACAAGCTGAACCAGAGCGGCTCGGGCCTGTCCGGCGGCCAGCAGCAGCGGCTGTGCATCGCCCGCGGCATCGCCATCAAGCCCGAAGTGCTGCTGCTGGACGAGCCCTGCTCGGCGCTGGACCCGATCTCCACCGCCAAGGTGGAGGAATTGATCGCCGAGCTGAAGAACGACTACACCGTGGTCATCGTGACCCACAACATGCAGCAGGCCGCCCGCTGCAGCGACTACACCGCCTACATGTACCTGGGCGACCTGGTCGAATTCGGCGAGACCGAGCAGATGTTCTTCAAGCCCCAGCGCAAGGAGACCGAGGACTACATCACCGGCCGATTCGGCTGATGCGTCCGGCCCGGACCGCGCACCGCTCTCTCGCTCCCATCCACACGCTGGCGCGCCGACGCCGGCAGGAGGCAACGCCATGACAGAAAAACATCTCTCGTCCCAGTTCGACAGTGAACTCAACAACATCTCCGCCCGCGTGATGGAGCTCGGCGGCCTCGTCGAATCGCAGATCCGCCAGGCAGTCTATGCGCTGTCGCAATTCAGCGTCGAGGCGGCCTCGCAGGTCGAATCGATCGAGCTGCGCGTGAACATGATGGAAGTCGAGATCGACCACGAGCTCTCGTCCATCATCGCCCGCCGCCAGCCCACGGCGCGCGACCTGCGCCTCCTGATCGCGTTCTCCAAGGCCACGGCCAACCTGGAGCGCATGGGCGACGAAGCCACCAAGATGGCGCGCATGGTCAAGTCCATCATCGAAAGCGGCGCGGCCCGCTCGCTGCCCTCGTCGGACCTGCGCGTCGCGGCCGACCTGGCCTCGGGCCTGCTGCGCAAGGCGCTCGATGCGTTCGCGCGCCTGGACACCAAGGCGGCGGTCGCCATCCTGAAGGAAGACGACCTGATCGACCAGGAGTTCGACGGCTTCGTGCGCAAGCTCATCACCTACATGATGGAAGACCCCCGCACCATCTCGGCCAGCCTGGACCTGCTGTTCCTGGCCAAGGCGATCGAGCGGATCGGCGATCATTCGAAGAACGTGGCCGAGCTGATCATCTATCTCGTCAAGGGCAAGGATGTGCGGCACACCACCATGGACGAGATCGAATCGGCCTTGCTGTGAAAGGCAGGTGCATCGCATGAAGAAACTACCCCGCGTGCTGATCGTCGAGGACGAGTCGGCCATTGCCGAGCTGATCGCCGTCAACCTGCGCCACAACGGCTTCGCGCCGATCTGGGCGGAAGACGGCGAATCGGCGCAGCGCGAGCTCGACGCCGTACTGCCGGACGTCATCCTGCTGGACTGGATGCTGCCCGGCCAAAGCGGCCTGCAACTGGCCCGCAAGTGGCGCGCCGACAGCCGCACCAAGCCCATCCCGATCCTGATGCTCACGGCCCGCGGCGACGAGCCCGACAAGGTGGCGGGCCTCGATGCCGGCGCCGACGACTACATCACCAAGCCCTTTTCCACGCAGGAACTGCTGGCCCGCATCCGCGCCGTGCTGCGCCGCCGCGCGCCCGAGCAGGCCGGCGAGAGCGTCACCATCGGCGAGCTGATGCTGGATGCCGCCACCTACCGCGTGAGCTACCAGGGCCAGCAGATCAAGGTCGGCCCGACCGAGTTCAAGCTGCTGCACTACCTCATGACCCACTCCGAGCGCGTGCACAGCCGGGCGCAACTGCTCGACAAGGTGTGGGGCGACCACGTCTTCATCGAGGAGCGCACGGTGGACGTGCACGTCAAGCGCCTGCGCGAAGCATTGGGCGCGGCCGGCGTGATGGTCGAGACCGTGCGCGGCGCGGGCTACCGGCTGACGGCGCAGCCGCAGCGCCTGATTCAGGCCTGAACGCAGGCGTGAGCGCTTCGCCGCGCCGGGCGTGTGCACCGCGCGTTCCCACGTCCTGATACGCTTGCCAGCGTCGGTATCGCCGCTGTCGATTCTCCTGCTGCCTTGTCGTCCGTGCCCGCACCTCCATGCTTTCGCGAATCTTCTATTTCCTGATGTTCCAGGCGGCGGGCGCCGCGCTGGGCTGGTGGCGGGGCGGTCCGTGGGCCGCAGTCTTCGGGGCGGTGGCCGCGTCGTGGGCGTGGTTCGTTTGGGACTGGTGGCGCAGCGCGCGCGTGCTGGCCTGGCTGCGCGAGGGCGACATCGCCCGCGCCCCGCGGCTGCGCGGCAGCTGGGGCGAGGTGGCCGACCGGGCCCGCCGCCTGCTGCGCCAGCGCGACCAGCAAATCGAGGGCGCCGAGCGCCGCATCGCGGAGATTCTGGAGGCGTTGCAGGCTTCGCCCAACGGCGTGGTGCTGCTCGATGCGCAGGGCCACATCGAGTGGTGCAACCAGACGGCGGCCACGCACCTGGGCTTCGACGCCGAGCGCGACCTGATGCAGACCATCGGCAACCTAGTGCGCGACCCCGACTTCACCGCCTACTTCAGCGGGCAGGACTTTGCCCAGAGCGTGGTGCTGCAGGGCCGCGAGAGCACCGCCTCGCGGCCGGTGCGCATCTCGGTGCAGGTGCATCCCTATGGCGACGGGCGCCGGCTGCTGCTGTCGCGCGACGTCACCGCGCTGGAGCAGGCCGAGGCCATGCGGCGCGACTTCGTGGCCAATGTGTCGCACGAGATCCGCACGCCGCTCACCGTGCTGATGGGCTTCGTCGAAACCCTGCAGACGCTGCGCCTGGCGGACGAGGAGCGCGAGCGCTACCTGGGCATGATGGCGCAGCAGGCCGCCCGCATGCAGAGCGTGGTGCAGGACCTGCTCACCCTGTCGCGGCTGGAAGGCAGCCCGCTGCCCAGCCTGCACGACTGGACGCCGGTGGAGACCCTGCTGCGCCGCTGCGAGGACGAGGCGCGGGCGCTGTCGTCGGTGCTGGGCCAGGCGCAGCAGCGCGAGCACGTGTTCGTGTTCCCGGGTGCGCAGGCGCTGCGCGCCGCGGGGCAAGTGGCGGGCTCGGCGGTCGAACTGCAGAGCGCGCTCTCCAACCTGGTGAACAACGCGGTGCGCTACACCCCCCTGGGCGGCCGCATCCATGTGGCGTGGGAGCGGCTGGACGACGGGCGGGCGCGCTTCTCGGTGCGCGACACGGGGCCGGGCATCGAGGCGGTGCACATTCCCCGCCTGACCGAGCGCTTCTACCGCGTGGACCGCAGCCGCTCGCGCGAGACCGGCGGCACCGGCCTGGGTCTGGCCATCGTCAAGCACGTGGTGCAGCGGCACGGCGCCACGCTGCACATCACCAGCACGGTGGGCCAGGGGTCGGTGTTCTCGGTCACCTTTCCGACCCAGCGGTTGCAGCCACCGCAGCCGCTGCAGACGCGGGCCGACACCACGCCCCGCCTGGCGGCCTGATCAAGCGGCGCGGTGGGCCGCCGCGCGGCGCAGCACCCGCGCCAGCATGGCGGTGAACACGACCGCCGTGACGGCCAGCGCCGCCGCGCTGGCGGCCCAGAACGGCGCGGGCGAGGGCTGGGGGGCCCAGCTGCCGACGCCGTGGTAGGCCAGCAGGTAGCCGCCCGCCAGGCCGCCACCCCAGAGCAGCACGCAATACACCACCAGCGGGGCGATCGTCACGCGGTAGCTGCGCAGCACGAAGATGCAGACGGTCTGCAGCGCGTCGGCCGCATGGTAGCCGGCCACCCAGGGCAGCAGGCCGGCCGCCGCCAGCACCACCTGCGCGTCGCGGGAGTAGAGCGCGGCAATGTGCTCGTTTGCTATGAATAAAATAGCAGCAAGCCCAGCACCGATCAACGCTGATAGCCTGAAACCCATCCAGGCGAGAGCCCGCGCGCGGCTTTCGTCGCCCGCGCCGCGCCAGAAGCTCACCCGCGCGCTGGTGGCGATGGCGAGCGACAGCGGCACCATGTAGAGCACGGCGGCCAGGTTGGAGGCGATCTGGTGCGACGCCGAGGCCAGGGTGCCCTGGCGGGCGACGAACAGCGCCACCAGCGTGAACGACGTGACCTCCACCAGGATCGACAGCCCCGCCGGCACGCCCAGCCGCACGAAGCGCGCCAGTTGTTCCCAGTCGGGCCGCTCCATCCGGCGCCACAGCGTGAGCGGGCCGTACATCGTGCGGGTGCGCAGCATCCACGCCGCCACGGCCAGCAGGCCGTAGTTGACCAGCAGCGTGGCCCAGGCGCAGCCGGCCGCCCCCAGCGCGGGGGTGCCGAAGCTGCCGAACGCCAGCCCGACCGAGAGGGGAATCTTGAGCGCGAGCGAGCCCACCTGCAGCCAGGTGACGAGCTGCGGGTGGCCGAGCGACTGGTTGAGCGTGCTGTAGATGCGGAAGAGCAGCGCGGCCGGCAGCGCGAAGGCCAGGATGCGCAGGTACTGCTCCACGTCGCCGCGCAGCGCCTCGGGCACCTGCGTCCAGCGCAGCAGGGCACCGGGCGCCAGCAGCACCGCCATGCCCAGGGCGGTGAGCGCCAAGCACACGTAGAGCGACTGCCGGACGCTGGCCCCCATGGCGCCCTGGGCCCTTGCGCCGCGCTGCTCGGCCCATACCGGCAGCAGGGCCTGCAGCACGCCCATCAGCGACACATAGACGCTGATGAACACCGCCGAGCCGATGGACAGCGCCGCCAGCGCGGCCTCGGAATGGCGGCCCGCGACGATGGTGTCGGTGACACCGAACGCCATCACGGCCAACTGGCCCGCCAGCACCGTGCCGGCGTGGCGCAGCACGGTGCCGCGCTCGGTCATCAGCGCTGAGCCGCCGGCGTGCGGCGAAGCACGACCACCCGGTCGTTCCGGTCGGTGGGCCGCATGATGTTGGCGACCTGCGACCACTCGCGCGCGGGCAGCACCGACGCATAGGGCGGGCTGGCGGCGGCGTCGGCCACCAGCCAGTCGCAGCCGGCGCTCTGCTGGCCGTTCGCCAGGTCCAGCCCGCCGTGGTAGATCAGCGCCGCCAGTTGCGAGCGGCCCAGGCCGTAGGTGGCCACGCAGCCGGGCGCGGCGTCGCCCATGGCGGCGCGCACGGCCTGCATCTGCAGCCGGTAGCTGCGGCCGTGGTCCAGCAGCGGCAGCCAGAGCGTCATCAGCAGCAGCCAGCCCAGCGTGGCGCCGCTGGCCGGCAGCACCAGGCTCTTCCAGAGGGCGGCCCGGTTGCGGGCCGCGCGCCACCACACCAGGGCGCACCAGGCCAGCGTGGCCGCAAGCGCGGTGCCGAACTGCACCGCCGAGAACGAGGCGACGAATTCGGGCGCCAGACGGGCGATGTTGCGCGCCGGCTTGGCGGGCACGCCGGTCTGCACGGCCAGCCAGATCACCCAGATGGCGATGGCCGACGCGCTGAAAAAGAGCAGCGTGAACCAGTCGATCAGCGCCGAGATGCTGCGCCGCAGGGTCGGCAATGCGAACGCGGCAAGGGCCGCCATGGCGGGCAGCGCGAGCATCAGGGCGCGGTCGGCAGGGCGGGTCGCCACCGTGGCGCCGACCGACACGGCGACGAACCAGAGCGGCAGCAACAGGTGGCGGTGGGGCTCGTGGCTCCCGATCTGGCGGCGCCAGCGCCACATCGTCCAGATGGCGAGCGGCCAGGCCGGCCACGAAAACCACAGCAGCAGGCGGGCGAGGCTGTCCCACTCCTTGGCCTCGTCGGCGCTCACGATGCGCCAGCGCCACAGGTCGAGCTGCCACGCCAGCCAGGCCGAGGCCAGCGTCAGCGCGAACAAGGCAGCGGCCCAGGGCCGGCGCGGCCGGGGCGTTTCGGCCGCCGTGGTGGCCACCAGCAGCGCGCCGCCCGCGCCCAGCAGGGCGGCCATGGCCGGCGCGCCGCTCAGCACCAGCCCGCCCAGGCCGGCCGTGGCGGCGATCAGCGGGCCGGTGGTGCGCACGGGCAGCGCGGCCGTGGCATAGAAGAGCAGTGCGGTGCAGGTCAGCTGCGTCACGTAGCTCGTGGTTTCGTGCGACAGCTGCGCCAGCCCCAGGCAGGCGATCAGCGCCAGCAGGCCGGCGTCGGCCAGGGCGCGGGCGTAGTCGGCCGGGTTGGCCTCGCCGCCGAAGGCGAACGCCACCGGCTGCGCACCCGGGCTGCGCGCCAGGTGGTAGACGCTGTACCAGGTGGCGGCCAGCGTGACCACCAGCAGCGCCATGAACGGCAGGCGCGCGGCCATTTCCGGCGCCAGCCAGCCGGAGGTCCACTGGATCGACCAGGCGCCCAGCCAATAGGGCAGCAGGCCTTCGGTGTCGGGCGGCAGGCCCGCCAGCAGCGGCGCCGTCCATGCGGTGTGGCCCAGCGCCAGCTCGCGCATGTAGCCGAATGCGGTGATGTCCGCGCTCTTCCACGGGTCGCGGCCGACGAAGCCGGGCACCACGTAGGCTAGGCACAGCAGCAGCAGCGCCCAGCGCGGCAGGGCCAGCACGGCGCTTTGGGGCACGATGGCGGGGGTGGGTCGGATCACGCGGCGGTCAGGTCGAGGCGGAGGGGGAACACCGGCACGGCGTGCCGGCGTCATCGGTTTGGGCGGCCCTGTGCCATGAAAAAAGGCAGCACGGCGAACCGGGCTGCCTTCTCTGGGCCAGGGAGGGGCGCGGTGCCGGGCATGGTGCCACAGCACAGGCCGCCGCTGCCGGCCAGGGCTTACTTCGCTGCCGTGGTGGTCTTGCCGAAACGGTTGCGGAAGCGCTCCACGCGGCCACCCATGTTGTCCACCGACTTTTGCGTGCCGGTGTAGAAGGGGTGCGATTCGGAGGACGTGTCCAGCTTGAACAGCGGGTATTCCTTGCCTTCGAAGGTTTCGGTTTCCTTCGTGTTGACGCACGAACGGGTCACGAACTTGAAGCCGTTGGACAGGTCCGAGAACAACACTTCGCGGTAGTTGGGGTGAATGCCTTCTTTCATGATCTTCCTTCTGATGCAAGTGCGGGAGCCGCGCCGGCCAGTCCGGCGTACTTTCCGCAAGAAAAAGCCCGCCATTATGGCACGGCGGGCGGCAAGATGGGTTTCTTGGAGCGGGATGGCGTGGGCGCTCAACCGCCCCGGCGCATCATGTCGAAGAAGTCCACGTTGGTCTTGGTGGCCTTCATGTTCTTGATCATGAGCTCCATCGACTCGATCTCGTCCATGTTGTACATGAACTGGCGCAGGATACGGGTCTTTTGCAGGATCTCCGGCGGCAGCAGCAGCTCTTCGCGGCGCGTGCCGCTCTTGTTGAGCTCGATGGCTGGGAACACGCGCTTTTCGTAGAGGCGGCGGCTCAGGTGCACTTCGCAGTTGCCGGTGCCCTTGAACTCTTCGAAGATCACTTCGTCCATGCGGCTGCCCGTGTCGACCAGCGCCGTGGCGATGATGGTCAGCGAGCCGCCTTCCTCGACCTTGCGGGCCGCGCCGAAGAAGCGCTTGGGACGCTGCAGCGCGGCGGCGTCCACGCCGCCCGACAGCACCTTGCCGGAAGAGGGCACGACGTTGTTGTAGGCGCGGGCCAGGCGGGTGATGGAATCGAGCAGGATCACCACGTCCTTCTTCAGCTCGACCAGGCGCTTGGCGCGCTCGATCACCATTTCGGCCACGTGCACGTGGCGGGCGGCGGGCTCGTCGAAGGTCGAGGCGATGATCTCGCCCTTCACCGAGCGCTGCATCTCGGTCACTTCCTCGGGGCGCTCGTCCACCAGCAGCACCATCAGGTGTACGTCGGGGTTGTTGGCCGTGATGGCGTGGGCGATGTGCTGCATCATCACCGTCTTGCCGCTCTTGGGAGGGGCGACGACCAGGGCCCGCTGGCCGCGGCCGATGGGCGAGACGATGTCGATGATGCGGCCGGTGATGTTCTCCTCGCCCTTGATGTCGCGTTCCAGCTTCATCTGTTCCTTGGGGAACAGCGGCGTCAGGTTCTCGAACATCACCTTGTGCTTGTTCTGCTCCGGCGGGCCGTCGTTGACCTTGTCGAGCTTGGTCAGCGCGAAGTAGCGCTCGCCGTCCTTGGGCGTGCGCACTTCGCCTTCGATCATGTCGCCGGTATGCAGGTTGAAGCGGCGCACCTGGCTGGGCGAGATGTAGATGTCGTCGGTGCTCGCCGTGTAGCTGGTGTCGGGGCTGCGCAGAAAGCCGAACCCGTCGGGCAGGATCTCCAGCACGCCGTCGGCGAACACCTGCTCGCCCGCCTTCGCCCGCTTCTTGATGATGGCGAACATCAATTCCTGCTTGCGCATGCGGCCGGTGTTTTCGATCTCAAGCTCTTCGGCCTGCTTGAGGACTTCAGACACGTGCAGTGCCTTGAGTTCGTTTAAGTGCATGGGGAGACTCCTTGGCGGAGTGGATGTGAATCAGAGCAGAGGGGGAGGGGGCTTTGAGCGCCGTGGGGGCCGTCGTGCGGGCCTGGCGAGCCTGGGATCTGGAACCGGCAGCCTATGCGTGCAGGCCGGTGATCGCTGGAGATTATGACAGGAAAAGAATCGGGGAGGCCAGCATGGATCGCCGTCTGGCGGCCTCTGTCGCCAGGGGGCGGGCGGTGGGTGCCGCCGGGCTGGGGGATCGGAGGGATCTGGAGGCGTATCGCCCGGCGGGCCGGCCGCGCGCGTCGCGGGCCGGCGCCGCCGATAGGCCGATCAGCCCAGGTTCTGGTCGATGAAGGCAGCCAGCTGCGCCTTGCTCAGCGCGCCGACCTTCTGCGCGGCCAGCTCGCCGTTCTTGAACAGCATCAGCGTGGGAATGCCGCGGATGCCGAACTTGGCGGGGATCTCGCGGTTCTCGTCCACGTTCATCTTGGCGATGGTCAGCTTGCCTTGATAGGTGGTGGCCAGCTCGTCCAGGATGGGGGCGATCATCTTGCAAGGGCCGCACCATTCGGCCCAGTAGTCCACCAGCACCGCATTGCCCGACTTGAGCACGTCGGTTTCAAAGCTGGCGTCGGAGATGTGTTTGATGAGTTCGCTTGCCATGGCGGATTTCCTTGGTTTGTGCAGATTGGTGGGCGGGGACGTATAAAGTCTGGTCATTGTGACAGAAACCGATTCCCTGCATCGCGTGACGGCAAGCGGCTCGCCCGCTATGACTGTCATAGCGAAAAACCATGATTTGGACCGCGCCTGGGCGCTGCTGCTGGAGCGGGTGCGCGCCCACGCGGCGGCCCGCAGCGCGCACCTTTCGGCCTGCGTGGTGCTGGTGCCCTACGCCCAGCTGATGGCCGAGGGCCGGCGGCAATGGGCGAGCCACTTCCCCGACGGTTTCTGCCCGCGTTTCGAGACCACGCGCAACTGGTCGCGCCAGCTGGGCGCGCCGCAGCCGCAGGGCAGCGACTTCACCGGCGACGTGGCCCGCGATTCGGTCAACGCCCGCGACCTGCTGGAACGCGCGGGCCTGGCCGAGTGGCGCGACATGCTGGCCGCCCCGCTGCTGGAGATGGCCGCGCAACTGTGCGGCGTGGTGGCCGCCGTGCCGCCCGCCGAACGGGACGCGTGGGCGCTGCCCGCCCGCGCCCTGCTGCCGCCCGGCGGCGAGGGCAGCGCCGCACTGCGGCTGGAGGCCGCCGCCGCCCGCGTCGCGCTGGAATGGGTGCTCGCCTCGCCGCACGCGAGCGACGTGCTCTTCGCGCCCGCCGTGCGGGAGGCCACCGAGGCACTGGTGGTGCTGGAGGGCTACCAGCCCGATGCGCTGGCCCGGTCGCTACTGGCGCACTGGGGCGACAGGGCTCTGTGCGTCAGCCTGCCCGACGCGCTGGCGGGCGCAGCCTCGCCGCCGGGCGCACCCCGCCTCGCCATGCTGCACCCGGCCCTCGACGCGGAAGACGAAGCGCAACGCGCCGCCGCCTGCGTGCTGCGCCACCTGGACAGCGGCCGCGTGCCCGTCGCGCTGGCGCCCACCGACCGGGCGCTCACCCGCCGCATCAGCGCGCTGCTGGACGGCGCGGGCGTCGCCGTGCACGACGAGAACGGCTGGACGCTCTCCACCACCCGGTCGGCCGCGCACGTCATGTCCGCGCTGCGCGCCTGCGCCTGGGATGCGGGTGCCGACCAGGTGCTCGACTGGCTCAAGCAGGCGCCGGCCCTCGCACCCGCCGCGCTGCGCACGCTCGAAAAATGGCTGCGCCGTGCCGGCCCGCGCCAGTGGAGCGCCGCCCGCGCCATCGAGTCGGCGCGCGACCCGGCCCTGGAGGGCGCCGCCGCGCTGGTCGCCCAGGCCCAGGCGTGGCGCGAGCCCATGCAGGCGGCGCGCACGCTGCCCGCCTGGCTGGCCGCGCTGCGCCGCCTGCTGCAGGACTGCGGCCTGTGGGCCGGGCTGCAGACCGATGCCGCCGGCGCCCGCGTGATCGCCGAACTGCGGCTGGACGAAGGGCTGGACGCCGACCTGCAGGCGCTGTCCGGCGCGGGCCGGCGCATGGGCCTGGTCGACTTCACCCGCTGGGTGAACGAGGTGCTGGAAGCGGGCCGCTACCGCCCCGACTACCTGGCGCAGGCGCCGGTCGTCGTGATGCCCCTGCCGCAACTTCTGGCGCGGCCCTTCTGCGCCCTGGTGCTGCCCGGCTGCGACGAAAAGCGCCTGCAGGCCGCCCCGGAGCCGCCGGGCGAATGGACGCAGGCGCAGCGCGAGGGCCTGGGCCTGCCGCTGCGATCCGCGCTCGAGGCCGCGCAGCGCGCCGCGTGGGAAGGCGCGCTGCGCACGCCCTTCGTCGACATCCTCTGGCGCACGGGCGACGAGGGCGGCGAGCCGCTGCTGGCCAGCCCGCTGGTGCTGGCGCTGGAGCTGGATGGCCGCGCCGCCGCCGGCAGCGACTGCCGCCAGAGCCGATCCGTGCCCGTGGCGCCCGTGCCCCGGCCGCTGCCGACGGGCGAGCGCCTGCCCGTGCAGCAGCTCTCGTCCACCGCGTATTCCGACCTGCGCCACTGCCCCTACCGCTTCTTCGCGCTGCGCCAGCTGCAGCTGCAGGAATCGGACGAGCTGGGCGCGGAGGTGGACAAGCGCGACTTCGGCAACTGGCTGCATGCCGTGCTGCAGCACTTTCACGAGGCCCTGCAGCACGACCCGGCGGCCGGCCCCGAGGCACGCCGCGCGCTGATGGACGCGGCGGCCGAGCACGCCACCCAGGCCCAGCGGCTGGACGATGCGGGCGACTTCCTGCCCTTCGCCTCCGGCTGGCCCGCGCTGCGCGACGGCTATCTGCACTGGTTGGCCGGCCATGAAGCGCAGGGCGCGCACTTTCGCCGCGCCGAGGTGGCGGCATCGCAGCCGCTCGGGCCCCTGCAGCTGGTCGGCAAGCTCGACCGCATCGATGCCGTGCACCCCGCGGGCGGCGGCGAGCCGACCACGCTGGTCATCGACTACAAGACCGAGAACGACACCGTCACCCGGCGCCGCGTGAATGCCGGCGCCGAAGACACGCAGCTGGCCTTCTACGCCGCGCTGCTGGGCGACGACACGCTGCGCGCCGCCTACGTCAACGTGGGCGAGCGGGGCGAGACGCGCACCCACGAGCAAGAAGACGTGGTGGACCTGCGCGACCGGCTGGTGGAGGGCATCCTGCACGACTTCGAGCGCATCGCCGAAGGTGCGCCGCTACCGGCGCTGGGGGAGGGGGCGGTTTGCGACTGGTGCGCTGCGCGCGGCCTTTGCCGCAAGGACTTCTGGGGATGAAAGAACACCCCCCTGAGGCGCTGCGCGCCTTCCCACCGCTCTCGCTACGCTGCGTTTCGCGGGCCGGGGGAAGACGCCAGCGCGGCGGGGCGGCCGTTGCGCGGCGTCTGCTGGCCTGGACCGCGCAGGTCTTGATCGCCGCTCGCTTCGGCGATCGCCGCAGTGATGAACGCCCATGACGGAGGTGCGCATGCAAGCCGCTTATGAACACAACGGCCGGCCCGTGTCGCGTGAGGCCTTCTACGCGATCGCCTGCGACCCGCAGCGCAGCGTGGCGGTGGAGGCCTGCGCGGGTGCGGGCAAGACCTGGATGCTCGTGTCGCGCATGCTGCGGGCCTTGTTGGACGGCTGCGCGCCGCACGAGATCCTGGCCATCACCTTCACCAAGAAGGCGGCCGGCGAGATGCGCCAGCGGCTGCAGGAATGGCTGCAGGAATTCGCCGATGCGCCTCTGGAGCGCCTGCAAGGCGAGCTGATCGCCCGCGGAATCAGCCCGGAACGCGCTCTGGACCAGCGCGAGCTGCTACAAAAACTGTATCGGCAGATGCTGGACGCCGGCCGGCCGGTGCAGATCCGTACCTTCCACAGCTGGTTCGCCGCGCTGCTGGGCACCGCGCCGCTCGCGGTGCTGCAGGCCCGCGGGCTGCCGGCGCATTTCGAGCTGCTGGAAGACGACGCACAGGCCGTGCGCGAGGTGTGGCGCCCCTTCCTGCAGGCCGTGGCGCAGGACGCCGGCCTGCGGGCCGACTACGAGACGGCCGTGGCCTGCCACGGCCGGTCGCAGACGCACAAGGCGCTGGCCAGCGCGCTGTCCAAGCGCGTCGAATTCACGCTGGCGGACGAAGCCGGCGTGGTCGACGCCTCGGTGCCGCACTTCGGCGCGCTGGATGCCACCCTGGCCGACCTGCACACGCCCGCGCACGCGCTGGAAGGCGAGGCCGTGCAAGCGCGCTGGCTGGGCTGGGCGCGGGCGCTGGGCGCCGAAGCGAACAAGACGCCGCAGAAGGCCGCCGACGCGGTCATCGACGCCTGGGCCTGTGCCGACCTCGACCAGCGGCTGGACCGGCTGCGGCGCGCCTTCTTCGTCGCCAAGGAAGACCGCCTGGCCAGGAACCTGGAGAAATTCTCTGCCGCGCAGGAGGCCGAGCCCGAGCTGCAGCGCCTGCTGCGTGCCCGCCGCCAGCACGAGGCCTGGCTGCACCAGCAGCGCATGGCGCGGCTCACCCGCCGCCTGATCGAGGCCTTCGGCGCGCTCAAGCGCGAGCGCGGCTGGGTGGACATGAACGACGTGGAGCGCACCGCGCTGGTGATGCTGTCCGACGACGTGCTGAGCGGCTGGGTGCAGGAGCGGCTCGACACCCGGGTGCGGCATCTGCTGGTCGATGAATTCCAGGACACCAACCCGCTGCAGTGGCAGTCGCTGCATGCCTGGCTGTCGGGCTATGCCGGATCGGGCGGCGGCCAGCACGCGCCCAGCGTGTTCATCGTGGGCGACCCCAAGCAGAGCATCTACCGCTTCCGCCGGGCGGAGCCGCAGGTCTTTCTGGCGGCGCAGGCCTTCGTGCGCGAAGGGCTGGGCGGCGATTTGCTGAGCTGCGACCACACGCGGCGCAACGCCCAGGGCGTGATCGCCGCCGTCAACACCACCATGCAGGCCGCGCAGGCGGCGGGCGACTATGCCAACTTCCGCGACCACACCACCGAATCGCGCGACCCCGGCACGCTGCTGCGCCTGCCGCCGGTCACGCCTGACCATGGCGCCGACGATGCGGCAGGCGGAGCAGGGCCCGACCCGCTGGCCTGGCGCGACAGCCTGACCCAGCCCCGGCACGAACCCGAGGAAACCCTGCGCATGCGCGAATGCGCCCAGGCCGCCCGCTGGGTGGCGGGGCGCATCGCGGCGGGCGTGCCGCCCCGCGGGATCATGGTGCTGGCCCGCAAGCGCGACCGGCTGGCCGCGCTGCAGGACGCGCTGCGCGATCTGCACGTGCCCTGCGTGCAGCCTGAGAAGGCCGACCTGGGCGAGGCCCCGGAGGTGCAGGACGTCGTGGCGCTGCTGGACGTGCTGGTGTCGCCCGGGCACGACCTGTCCCTGGCCCGCGCGCTGCGCTCGCCGCTCTTCGGCCTGCCCGACGAGGCGCTGGTGGCGCTGGCCCTGCTGCGCCGCCAGCCCGAGCACGCCGCCAGCAGCTGGTTCGATTTGCTACAAAAAAGTGAGCTGTTGCCGCTTGATCTGCAAGCGCTGGGGCCTGTTTTGACCCAATATCGCGGCTGGGTGGACAGCCTGCCGCCGCATGACGCGCTGCACGCCATCTACGCGCACGGCGACGTGCTGGCGCGGTTCGCCGCTGCCGCGCCGCCCACGCAGCGGGCGGCGGTGCTGGCCAACCTGCGGGCGCTGCAGGCCGCGTCGCTGCAGCTGGAAGGCGGGCGCTACCTCACGCCCTACGCCTTCGTGCGGGCCATGAAGCGCCCGGGCATGCGGGCGCCGGGCCGGGCCGACCCGCAGGCCGTGCGGCTGCTCACCATCCATGGCGCCAAGGGCCTGGAGGCGCACACCGTGCTGCTGCTGGACACCGACGCCCGCCCGCAGAAGGCCGAGACCATGGGCGCGCTGGTGGACTGGCCGGGGCAGGACGCCGTGCCCCGCCGCTTCGTCTTCATGGCGAGCGAATCGAGCCCGCCGCCCAGCGCCGAGGACGTGCTGGCGGCCGAGCTGGCCGAGCGCCAGCGCGAAGAGCTGAACACACTCTACGTCGCCATGACGCGCGCCAAGCAGTGCCTGGCCCTCTCCTGCGTGCAGTCGTCCACCGCGCTGCCCGGCAGCTGGTGGAACCGGCTCGCGCCGCTGCTCGCCGACGTGGACCTGCCCGCCGCGCCGCTGGCGCAGCCCCGCCTGCAGGCCCAGGACGATGGCATTGCGGATGGGGACGCCGCAGGCGACGGCGCAGCGGAATGCATCACGCTGGCCGAACTGCCCCAGGTCACGCTCGCCGTCTCCGCCCGGCCCGAGCTGGCGGCGCACCAGCGCGCGCTGGCCGAGGCCTCGACGCTGGTCGGCCGCCAGGGCGAGGCCATGCACCAGCTGCTGGAGCAGGCGGGCATGGGAGGGCAGCCGCTCGACGTGCTGCGGGCGGCCGGCTGGGAGCGGGCCCGCATCGGCCAGCTGGTGCGCGACTTCGATCTGACGGCCGAGGCGGCGGAAGCGGCGGCCGCGATGGCCCGCCGCATCCTGTCGGGCGAGGGCGCCTGGGGCTGGGACCCGGCGCAGATCGACCGTGCGGTGAACGAAGCGCCCCTGGTGCACCAGGGCCAGAGCCTGCGGCTGGACCGGCTGGTGCGCCGCCGCGCCACGGCACAATCACCGGCCCGCTGGTGGGTGCTCGACTACAAGAGCGCCACGCAGCCCGAACGCCAGCCCCAGCTGATGGCGCAACTGCGCCTCTACCGCACGGCGGTGCAGGCCCAGGTGGGCGACGAGCCCGTGTCCGCCGCGTTCCTTACGGGCGACGGGCGGCTGGTGGAGGTGGATGGCCCACCCGCCCCGGCGGCGGCCCCCGTGGTCGCCTCCGCCCGGCCGCCCACGCGGCCCGCGGGCGTTGCGCGGGCGGGCGGCGGTGCGGCCGGGGGTGACGATTCGCCCAGGCCACCGCCGCCGGGCATGCCAGGAGGGCAGCAGTCGCTGTTCTGAGAACGTGTTTACGATCTCGCAGGGGATCGCGTTGGATCGCAATCGGGATGAATGGATGCTGCGGATGCGCCGCATGGGCTCGTGCCCATGCAAGCAGCCGGGGCGTCAAAACTCGTTGCCATGGCCCGATTTCGCTCCAACCCGAAGGGCAGCGGTGTGGGCGGGCGCTCTGCGGCGTTGCGGCGCTTGTGGATAGCCCAAGCTATCCACTGCGCACCGCGCCTTGCAGCCCACCCGCCCACCCCGCTGCGCGACCCCTGGGAGATCGTAAACACGTTCTGAGGCAGCTGTGCCCGGCGTGACGCCGGGTGGAACCATGCCCGTCATTACGGGCTCTGTCAGGCGACGCCTTTCTTCGTGTGTGAATGATCCGTTTTGTCTTTCCCTTCTTCTGAGAAACCTTTGGCCATGAGCGCTTCCGATCTCTCCTTTGCTTCCCCGGCGCCCGCCGACGCGCTCCTGGCCTGCGACGTCGCCGTGGTCGGCGGCGGCCCCGCCGGCCTGATGGCGGCCGAGGCCCTGGCCCGCGCGGGCCTGGCCGTGCACGTGTTCGACGGCATGCCTTCGGTGGGCCGCAAGTTTTTGCTGGCCGGCAAGGGCGGGCTGAACCTGACGCATTCCGAAGCCTTCGAGCCTTTCGTCGGCCGCTATGGCGAGCGGGCCGCCGCTCTCACGCCGATGCTTCGCCACTTCGGCCCCCAGCAGGTCTGCGAGTGGGCCGCCGGCCTGGGCGTGGACACCTTCGTCGGCACCTCGGGCCGGGTCTTCCCCACCGACATGAAGGCCGCGCCGCTACTGCGCGCCTGGTTGCAGCGGCTGCGCGGGCAGGGCGTGCAGTTCCACATGCGGCATCGCTGGGTGGGCTGGACCGAGGGCGAGGCCGGTGCCGGGGACGCGCCGGCGCCGGCCGCCCCGGGCCTGCGCTTCGCCGCGCCCGCGGGCGAAGTGCGGGTACAGGCCCGTGCCGTGGTGCTGGCGCTGGGCGGGGCGAGCTGGGCGCGGCTCGGCTCCGATGGCGCCTGGGTGGCGCTGCTGCAAGAGCGTGGCGTGCCGGTCGCGCCGCTGCGGCCCGCCAACTGCGGCTTCGACGTGCCGCGCCTGGCCGAGCCCGGCGGTGGCCCGGTGGGCGAAACCCGGCGCGACTTCTTCCGCGAACTGCTGGGGCGCCAGCCGCAGCCGGCGACCGGCTGGACGCCGTTCTTCACCGAACGCTTCGCCGGCCAGCCGTTCAAGTCCGTCGCCATCGCCTTCACCGACAGCCAGGGCCGGCACTTCGAGCGGCGCGGCGAATTCGTCGCCACCGCCACCGGCGTGGAGGGCAGCCTGATCTATGCCGCGTCGCACCTGCTGCGGGGTGAGATCGAGGCGCACGGGCACGCCACCTTCACGCTCGACCTGCTGCCCGACCATACGCCCGAGCGGGTGCTGGTGGAGGTGCGCCACCCGCGCGGATCGCGCAGCCTGGGCAGCCACCTGAAGAGCCGGCTGGGGTTGGACGGCATCAAGAGCGCCATCCTTTACGAGCAATTGGGCAAGGAAGGCGTGAACGACCCGGTGGCGCTGGCCCGCGCCATCAAGGCGCTGCCCATCACCGTGGTGGCCACCCGCCCGCTGGACGAAGCCATCAGCACCGCGGGCGGCGTGCCTTTCGAGGCGCTCGACGCGCAGCTGATGCTGCCCGCCTTGCCCGGCGTGTTCATCGCGGGCGAGATGCTGGATTGGGAGGCGCCCACCGGGGGCTATCTGCTCACGGCCTGCTGGGCGAGCGGGCAGGCGGCGGGCGAGGGCGCGACGCGCTGGCTGCAGCGCTGAGTGGCGGTGGGTTACGCTGGGCGTGACGGCGCGGCGCCAGTCACGGCCGGTCAGGAGACGGATGGCGGATACGCGATGCGCAAGGCCCCTGGACGGCCTCCGCACGGATCGGGTTGGAGCGTGGGCGCCGCGGGTCGTCGGCAAAGGATGGGATGATTCGTGCGAAGGCTCCATGGGACGGCACGCAAGGGCGGGCAGGATGGAGATGCGCGACGAGCTGGTTTTCGAATTTCTGGATGTGATTCCGATGCCGGTGCTGGTGTCCGAGCAGGTGGGCGACCGCCAGTGCGACAACCGTCCGCGCTTCGTGAATGCCGCGTTCCTGGAGCAGATCGGCTACGGTCTCGACGAAATCCCCGACATCGACCATTGGTTCGATCTGGCCTACCCCGACCCGTCGGTGCGCGAGACGACCAGGTCCGAGTGGTTCGGCGCGGTGGAGAGCAGCCTCGAGCGGGGCCGCCGCACGGTGGAGGCGAGTGCGCTCATCCAGCAAAAGGATGGCCGCCAGCGCTGGTTCCTCATCACGGCGCAGGTGCGTTGCGACAGCCTTCCCGGCATGCACATCGTGACCTTCAAGGATGTCCACGAACTGAAGGCGTTGTCGGACGAGAACCACTACCTGTCGCGCACCGACCAACTGACGCTCGCGTTCAACCGCCGGGCCGGGCAGCGCCTGCTGGAAACGGAGCTCGCCCGGTTCGAGCGGGGTGGGGCGGCCTTTTCGGTGGTGATGTGCGACGTGGACCATTTCAAGCCCATCAACGATCGCTCTGGCCACCCGTGCGGCGATCAGGTGCTGGTGCGGGTGGCGCAACTGCTGCAGTCCCACTGCCGCGACATCGACGCGGTCGTCCGGTGGGGCGGCGACGAGTTTCTGCTGATCCTCCCTGGCACGCCCTTGGGCGGAGCCGTCGTGGTGGCCGAGAAGATCCGGCAGTCCGTACAGACCTTGCAATGCGTGTGCGAAGGCGCCGCAGTGTCCACCAGCCTCAGCCTGGGCTGCGCGTGCAGCCTGCCGGGCCAGACCGTCGCCGAGCTGCTGAAAGCCGCCGACATGGCCCTTTACTCGGCCAAGCATCGAGGCCGCAACGCGGTGGGCGCCTGAGCCCATCGCGGGGCAAACGGGTGGTGATGCGAAGGACCCGATGCCTTGCCCGCGCCGCGCAGTATGGGCGAGGGGGTGAAGCGGATCATGGAGTGCAGCGTTCGACCAAAAAGCCTGACCGCGTGAGCGCGATGGTCTGAACCTGCACGAGAAGAAGTTGACGAGCCTTACCCCCGGCACTGACTCTGCAGTTAGGGCTGCTTGGTTCCCCACCTGACCCGTTTGGCTGCTTCACCATGCGGGGAGGCCCGTCACCGGCGATTGTAGCCAATGTGGGGCGCCCCGGCGGGAAAGGCCACACGGTTAGCGGTGGCCGATGGCCAGCCCGCCCCGTGGGACGGACTGGATGAAGGCTCAGGCCGCGGCGAGCCGGAACACGCCCACCAGTTCATCCAGGCGCGCGGCCTGGTGGCGCAGCGATTCGGCGGCGGAAGCGGCTTCCTCCACCAGCGCGGCGTTCTGCTGCGTGGCCTGGTCCATGTGGGTCACGGCCAGGTTCACCTGGTCGATGCCGGCCGCCTGTTCCTGGTTGGCCGAGGCGATGTCCTGGATGAGCCGGGTCACCTTGTGCACGCTGTCCACCACCTCGCCCATGGTGCTGCGCGCCTGGTCCACCAGCCGCGAGCTCTCGCCCACCTGCTGCACCGATGCGTCGATCAGCACCTTGATCTCCTTGGCCGCCGAGGCCGACCGCTGCGCCAGCGCCCGCACTTCCGAAGCCACCACCGCGAAGCCCCGGCCCTGCTCGCCCGCCCGGGCGGCCTCCACGGCCGCATTGAGCGCCAGGATGTTGGTCTGGAACGCGATGCCGTCGATCACGCCGATGATGTCCACGATCTTGCGCGACGACGCATTGACCGCGCCCATCGTGTCCACCATCTGCCCCACCACCTCGCCCCCGCGCTGGGCGACCGCGGACGTGGCGTTCGCCAGCTCCGCCGCATGGCGCGCGTTGTCGGCGTTCTGCCGCACGGTGCTGGTCAATTCCTCCATCGACGCGGCGGTCTGCTCCAGCGCGCTCGCCTGCTGCTCGGTGCGTGCCGACAGGTCGTTGTTGCCCGCCGCGATCTCGGACGCGGCGTTGGTGATCGACTGCGTGCCGGACCGCACCTCGCGCACGATGTGGGCGATGCTCTGGCGCATGCGTTCCATGCCGTGCAGCAGGCTGGTCTGGTCGCCGGGCTTGATCGCGATGGGCGTGGACAGGTCGCCCTGCGCCATGACGCCGCTCACCCCGGTGGCGTAACCCGGCTCGCCGCCCAGCTCGCGCAGCATGCCCCGGGCGATGACCAGGCCCACGGCGAGCAGCACGCCCGCCAGCGCGAGGGCGCCCAGCCCGAAGCGCAGCACCCGGGCGTGCACCGTGGAGGCGACGGTGTCCACGTACACGCCCGAGCCGATCACCCAGCCCCAGGGCGCGAAGCCCTTCACGTACGAGATCTTCTCCACCGGCTCGCTGGCGCCCGGCTTGGGCCACAGGTAGGGCACGAAACCGGCCCCGCTGGCCTTGACGGTGTCGACGAAGGCCACGAAGAGCCGCTTGCCGGTCGGGTCCTTGTTGTCCGCGAGGTTCTTGCCTTCCAGCTCCGGGCGGATCGGGTGCATGACCATCACCGGCGCCATGTCGTTGATCCAGAGGTATTCGTTGCCGCTGTAGCGCATGGACCGCAGCGCGTCGCGCGCTAGGCGCTGGGCGTCGGCCTCGGGCAGCTTGCCCTGCGCGGCCAGCGAGTGGTAATACGTCACCAGGCTGTGGCCCACCTCCACCGTCTGGCGCACGCTCGCCTGGCGCTCCTCCATGATGAGCGTCTTCTCCGAGGCCAGCAGGGTGGCCGTGATGAGCGCGATGCCGAGCAGCGCGCAGGCGATGAGAAGCCCGAGTCGGCGCGCGATTCCCATGGTGGCGTGCGAGCTACCTTGTGCCATTTCTCTTCCCCCCGTTGGTTCATCGTCCGCGCCCTGCGGTTGCGGGCGGGCCCGATGTCAACAAATGTTAGCGCTGGGAGGCCGCCAGGGGGGCTTTGCGACCCCCGTAGAATCCCGCGGATGTCCTATCTCGTGCTCGCCCGCAAATACCGCCCCAGGAACTTCTCCGAGATGGTGGGGCAGGAGCATGTGGTGCAGGCGCTCACCAATGCCCTGACGCAGCAGCGGTTGCACCATGCCTACCTCTTCACGGGCACGCGCGGCGTGGGCAAGACCACGGTCTCGCGCATCCTGGCCAAGTCGCTCAACTGCCAGGGGCCTGATGGCGCGGGCGGCATCACCGCCACCCCCTGCGGCGTGTGCCAGGCCTGCACCGACATCGACAGCGGCCGGTTCGTCGACTACACCGAGCTGGACGCCGCCTCCAACCGGGGCGTGGACGAAGTGCAGGGCCTGCTGGAGCAGGCCGTCTACAAGCCGGTGCAGGGCCGCTTCAAGGTCTTCATGATCGACGAAGTGCACATGCTCACCAACACCGCCTTCAACGCGATGCTGAAGACGCTGGAGGAGCCGCCCGAATACCTCAAGTTCGTGCTGGCCACGACCGACCCGCAGAAGGTTCCGGTCACCGTGCTCAGCCGCTGCCTGCAGTTCAATCTGCGGCCGATGGCGCCCGAGACGGTGCTCGACCACCTCACCCGCGTGCTGGGCCACGAGAACGTGCCCGCCGAGGCGCCCGCGCTGCGGCTGCTGGCCCGCGCCGCGCGCGGCTCCATGCGCGACGCGCTCAGCCTGACCGACCAGGCCATCGCCTTCGGCAGCGGCCAGCTGCAGGAAGCCGGCGTGCGGCAGATGCTGGGCAGCGTGGACCGCAGCTACGTCTTTCGCCTGATCGACGCGCTGGCGCAGGGCGACGGGCGCACGGTGGTGGAGACCTCCGACGCGCTGCGGCTCAACGGCCTTTCGGCCGCGTCCACCCTGGAAGAGATGAGCGCCGTGCTGCAGCGCATGGCGGTGCTGCAGGCGGTGCCCCAGCGCGCCGGCGAGGAGGGCGACGGCGACCCCGAGGCCGCCGAGATCGCCCGCCTGGCCGCCGCCATGCCGGCCGACGAGACCCAGCTGCTCTACAGCATCTGCCTGCACGGCCGGGCCGAGCTGGGCCTGGCGCCCGACGAATACGCCGCGCTGACCATGGCGCTGCTGCGGCTGCTGGCCTTCAAGCCCACGGCGGGCGACGCATCTCCGGCACCCAAGGCAGGGACCCCGGAAAAAAAAACCCTGACGCCGGCTGAAGCGGCCCCGCCGGCGTCTTCTGGCCTGCCGCCGCACGCTCCGGCGCCTGTGGCGGCCGCCCCGTCGCCGTCGCCTGCCGACCCTGCGCAGATGCGGTCGGCACCTGTGGGCGGCGTCGGCGGCTCGCCGGCACAGGGGGCTGCATCGGCACGCGCGGAGGGCATCGCCGCCGACGCGGACGTCGCCGTGCTGCCCGACCGGGGTGTGCCCGGTTCGCCAGGTCACGCCGTAGAGGCCGGGCATGCAAGCCCGCCGCCGCGCCACCACGTCGCCGAGCCAGCCGCAGCGGCGCCGCTGCACGCCCCCGCATCGGTGCAGCTGCCGGTGCGCTCGCCAGAAGACTTTCGGCAAAACCACCCGCCAGCGCCCGAAGAATCGCCACATGGCGCTACTGAATTCGTAGCAATACCGGTGCGCAACGTGCCCGAGCCCGGCATGCGCCTGCAGCCGTCGGCCGCCGCCACCGGCCGCGCTGCGGCGGCGCGCTACACCCGCACGGACGAGGGCGACGTGTGGCATGCCACCGTGCAGCAACTGGTGGCCGCCGAAGCCATCACCGCGCTGGTGCGCGAGCTGGCGCTGCAGTCGCAGCTGGTGGCACGCGACGCGGGCCACTGGTTGCTGCGGGTCGAGCGCGAATCGCTGAACCAACCCATGGCGCGCGAGCGCCTGCGCAGCGCCCTCGAGGCGCACGGCCATGCCAGCCAGATCAGCGTGGAACTGGGCGTGGTGATCGACAGCCCCGCCCGGCGCAACGCGCATGCCGCCGCCGAGCGCCAGCGCATCGCGCAGGAAATCGTCGAAAACGACCCCTACGTGCAGTCGCTGGTGCGGGACTTCGGCGCGAAAATCGTGCCCGGCAGCGTGAAGCCCGCTTGAGCGGGGCCCGGCCCGGGCGCTGCGGCGGGGGCTGCCGACGCCGCCCTCGCCGCTGGGCCCCACCGCCCGCCCATTGCCGGCGCCGTGCTTCGCGGCACTTCCTCTTTCCCTTTAGTCTTCCTTCCTTTCCTTTCCTTCCCTTTTCTCTTCAACACAACGCAAAGGACTCCTCCATGTTCAACAAGGGACAACTCGCCGGCCTCATGAAGCAGGCCCAGGCCATGCAGGACAACCTCAAGAAGGCCCAGGACGAACTCGCCCACATCGAAGTCGAAGGCGAATCGGGCGCGGGGCTCGTCAAGGTGCTGATGACCTGCAAGCACGACGTCAAGCGCGTCACCATCGACCCCAGCCTGCTGGCCGAGGACAAGGACATGCTGGAAGACCTGGTCGCCGCGGCCTTCAACGCGGCCGTGCGCCGTGCGGAAGAAACGTCGCAGGAGAAGATGGGCAAGCTGACGGCGGGGATGCCAGGCCTCCCCGGCGGCATGAAATTCCCTTTCTAAGGGCTGGCTACCGGGCGGGCGATCTGCGTCGTTGGGCGGTGCTCGCGATCCTCACGTACCTCCAGTACGTTCCGGTCGCTGCGCTCCGTCCGCCTAGCAGCTCATCCCGCCCGCTACGCCCGATGCGCCGCTGGTTGGTTGGTGCTGCCAATGACCTGCGCGGAACGCGAGCAGGTCTCGGGTTGCGCTCCCGTTTGCTGTCCCTCGCTCCAGGAATCCGATGTCCGATACCAATTCTCTTGATGCCTTGATCCAGGCGCTGCGGCGGCTGCCGGGGGTGGGGGTGAAGTCGGCGCAGCGCATGGCCTTTCACATGCTGCAGCACGACCGGGCCGGGGCGGCGGTGCTGTCGCGGGCGCTGCATGAAGCCACGCAATCGGTGCGGCACTGCGAGCGCTGCCACACTTTCACCGAAGCGGCGATCTGCGAGGTCTGCCTGGACCCCGAGCGCGACGCCACGCGGCTGGCAGTGGTGGAAACGCCGGCCGACCAGTCGGCGCTGGAGCGCACCGGGGCCTTCAAGGGGCTTTACTTCGTGCTGATGGGGCGGCTCTCGCCGCTCGACGGCGTGGGGCCGGGCGACATCGGGTTCAAGCACCTGATCGAGCGGGCGACCGACGGGGTGGTGCAGGAGGTGATCCTGGCGACCAGCTTCACCGCCGAGGGTGAGGCCACCGCCCATGCCATCAGCGAGACGCTCAAGAGCCGTGGCGTGCACGTCACCCGCCTGGCGCGCGGGGTGCCGGTGGGCAGCGAGCTGGAATACGTGGACCTGGGCACCATCGCCCATGCGCTCGTCGATCGCCGGTGAGCGGTGGCGGCGGCACCGTATCGTTTGCTATTGAAATGATAGCTATAGGCGCTTATGTATCAAGCGCCAATGGCCACAAACACTCTTGAAAGCACCCTGACGCCATGACGACGACGATGCATGCGGCCCGCTTCACAGCGGCCTACTGGTGCGTGCTGATCGCAGCGCTGCTGCCGGTGGCCTGTGCCATGCTGGCCAAGTGGGGGCGTTTTCGCCGTGCCGACAACGGCGCCCCGCGTGCGTGGCTGCAGCGGCAGACCGGCTGGCGCGCCCGCGCCAACGCCGCGCAGGCCAACAGCTTCGAGGCGCTGCCTTTTTTCATCGGCGCGGTGGTCATCGCGCACCAGCTGAGCGCGCCCCAGACCGCGCTGGACATGCTCGCCCTCGGCTTCGTGCTGCTGCGAGTGGCATTCATCGCGATGTACGTGGGCGACATGGCCACCGCGCGCAGCGTCGTGTGGGCGGCGGGGCTGCTCGTCAACATCGGCATCCTCTTCATCGGCTACCGCTGATCCGCCGGGGGTGGCCAGGCGCCGGCTCCGCCCCCCGGAAAAACCCCGATAAGTGCTTGCCGCCAGCACACGGCGGCGCGGATTGGGGCACACTCAGGGCATGGATGTTGCAGTGCAGCATCAATTTCCTTTGCTATTTTCCCACCCATGTCCAAAGCACCCGTGACCCGGCGCCAGTGGGGCGCCCAGGCCGCGTTGGCGACCGCCATCGCGTGCTGGGGCTCGGCCGTGCCCGCGCCCGTGCGATCGCAGCCGTGGTCCGGCGACGCCGCCCGGGTGCGCATCGCGGTGGGGGGGTGCAAGACGCTCTACTACCTGCCGCTCGTCATCGCCGATGTGCTGGGGTTCTTTCGCAGCGAGGGGCTGGCCGTCACGCTGGTGGACCAGGCCGGCGGGGCGCTGGCGCTGCAGGCCTTGCGAACGGGCGAAGCCGACGTGTGCTGCGCGGCTTACGAGCACGCCGTGCGCTCGGCGGCGGCGCCGGGCGGCAGCGCGTCGCTGCACTCGCTGCGCAGCCTGGCGGTGCTGGGCCGCGCGCCGCAGCTGGCGCTCGGCGCATCCACCCGCACCTGGCCGGTGCGCAGCGTGGCGCGGTTCAAGGGCATGCGCGTGGGGGTGTCCGCGCCGGGGTCGTCCACCGAATTCCTGGCCAGCCTCTGGCTGGCGCAGGCCGGCGCCGCGCTGGACGAGGTGAGCTTCGTCGGCGTGGGCTCCGGCCTGGGCGGGCTGGCCGCGCTGCGGCAGGGCGCCGTGCATGCCCTCTGCCATGCCGACCCGCTGATGACCATGCTGGAGCAGCGCGGCGACATCCGCCTGCTGGCCGACACCCGTTCGCTCAAGGGTTCGGCCGAGCTCTTCGCCGGCCCCATGCCGGCGGCCTGCCTGCTGGTGCCCGGCAGCTTCGCCGATCAGCGCCCGGCCCAGGCCCAGGCGCTGGTCAACGGCCTGGTGCATGCCCTGAAATGGCTGCAGACCGCGTCGCCCGCCGACCTGGCCCGCGCCGTGCCGGCCGACCACATGATGGGCGACCGCAGCGCCTACCTGGCCGCCTTCCAGCGCAACCGTGAAACCCTGTCCCCCGACGGCCTCATGCCGGCGGAAGGCCCCGCCACCGCCTTGCGCGCGCTTGCCCGGCTCTGGCCCGAGCTGGACGCCGGGCGCGTGGGCCTGGCGTCCACTTTCACCGACGCCTACGTGCGCAAGGCCAAGCTCAAGTTCAATCTCTAGCGGGGCGGAGCGGGGAGGGGCGGTGACGGCGGACCAGGGCGGCCCTGGCGGCCAGCCAGAGCCCGCGCCCCTGTCCGACAGCAGGCGCGGCGAGCGGCGCGCTACATTGGCCGCAGCGCCGCCGCCATGGCGCGCGCCGCCTCTCCCACTGCATCGCCCAAGGAAGACCCCATGTCGCTCAACCTCAGCATCGGCCCGCTCGTCGCCCTGATCGCCGGCATCCTGATCCTCGTCATGCCCCGGCTGCTGAACATTATCGTGGCGCTCTACCTGATCGTGATCGGCATCCTCGGCCTGATCGGCATGGGCAACCTGCGCTTCTAGGGCGGTTTGGCACCCGGCCCGCAGCGGGGGCGGGCGGAGCGGTTCTGCGGCGCCACCCGGGCGCGGCGAGTGCCGCCGCACCGGTAGCGCAGGCCTTCAGCGCTTCTTCACCTTGGAGGGCGTGCCGCCCTTGCGCGTCACGGCGGGCTGCTTGGCGTTGCGCGGGGCGGCCTGCTGCTTGGCGGCGGTGGACGTGTTGCGCACGCTGGCCGCCGGCACCCGGGCGGTGGAGGTGGCCGCCAGCCGCACCGGCAGGTACATCACCACGGCCTGGCCGGCCTTGAACGAAGCGTTCGCCTTGACGTCGTTCCAGTCGGCCACGTTGTCCGCCGTGACCTTGTAGCGGCGGGCAATGCTCGCCACCGTCTCGCGCTTGCCGGCGCGCACCGTGGTGCGGCGGGTGACGATTTCCGGCGTGAAGGCCACCTGACCGTTGTCGGCCAACTGGCTCGACACGTCCTGGCGCGTGGTGGTGGCGCGCGGCACCATCAGCGCCGAGCCGGCCTTGATCATCATGCGCGGCGGAATGCCGTTCACGCTGCGCAGGTCGGCCTCGGCCATGCCCACGCGCTGCGCGGCGGCGGCCACAGTCAGGTTGGTGGGGGCGGTCCACACCGTCCAGCTCGCGTACTGGCCTTCGGAATGCGCTTCGAGGTTCTTGCGGAAGACCTGGGCGTTGTCCCAGGGCAGCAGGATCTGGGGCATGCCGGCCGCGAGGATCACCGGCTTGTGCAGCGACGGGTTCAGCGCCCGGAAGTCCGATTCGCGGATGCCGGCCAGGCTCGCCACCAGCGCCACGTCGATGTCGCGGGTGATGTCCACGACCTGGAAGAACGGGTGGTTCTCGATCAGCGGCAACTCGGTGTTGAAGGCCTCCGGCCGGGCGACGATGTTCTTCACCGCCTGCAGCTTGGGCACGTACATGCGGGTCTCGGCCGGCATGGTGAGTTCGGTGTAGCTGGTGCCCAGGCCCAGCTTCTCGTTGCGGGCGATGGCGCGGCCCACGTTGCCCTGGCCCCAGTTGTAGGCCGCCAGCGCCAGGTGCCAGTCGCCGAACATGCCATAGAGCTTCTGCAGATAGTCGAGCGCGGCGCGGGTCGAGGCCAGCACGTCGCGGCGGTCGTCACGGAAGGCGTTCTGCTTCAGGTCGAAGTCGCTGCCGGTGGCAGGCATGAACTGCCACATGCCCACGGCGCGGGCGCTGGACACGGCCTGCGGGTTGAACGCGCTCTCGATGTAGGGCAGCAGCGCCAGCTCGGTGGGCATGCCGCGCCGCTCGAGCTCCTCGACGATGTGGAACAGGTACTTGCTGGACCGCTCGGTCATGCGCTGCATGTAGTCGGGCCGGGTGGCGTACCACTGCTCGCGGTCGGTCACCAGGTCGCCCTGCAGATCGGGCATGGCGAAACCCCGGCGGATGCGGTCCCAGAGGTCGGAAGGCGCATAGAGCGAAGCGACCTCGCCGCTGCCCGCCTTGGCGGCGGTGATCGGGCGCAGCGGGCCCGATGGCAGCTGCGAGCCCGGGGAGGGCAGGCCGCTTTCCGTGTTGGCGGACGAGGCCGACGGCCCGCCGGGCACGCCCGTGGTGGCGCAGCCGGTCAGCCATACCAGGCTGGCGACGGCCAGGATCTTCAGCATCTTCATCGGAAATCGTTCTTCCATTGGCGCAGCGCCGCCAGGACCTGGACGGCATCTGCGGGATTGACGCGCGCGTCGACCACCTGGGCCGCCTGGGCCACGGCGGACTCGCGGGTGCGCAGAAAAGGGTTGATGTTGCGCTCAGTCGCCATGCGCGAAGGCAGCGTCGGCAGGCCGCGGGCGCGCAGCGACTCGCAATCGGACAGGTGATGGAGCAGCGCCTGGTTGCCGGGTTCCACCGCGCAGGCAAAACGCAGGTTCGAAAGTGTGTATTCGTGGGCGCAGCACACCCGGGTGTCGCCCGGCAGGGCTGCCAGCGTATCCAGCGACGCCTGCATCTGCGCGGGCGTGCCCTCGAACAATCTGCCGCAGCCGCCGGAAAAGAGCGTGTCGCCGCAAAAGAGCGCGGGCGTGCCGCCCAGCCGGGCCATCCCGCCTTCCGTGCCGTCGGCGGCATCCAGGTCGGCGCAGTAATACGCGATGTGGCCGCTGGTGTGGCCCGGCACGTCGAACACCTCGAAGCGCAGGCCGAGGGCCGTGACGGCGTCGCCCTGCGCCAGCCGGACGGCGGGCTCGGGAATGGTTTCCCGCGCCGGTCCGTAGACCACGGCGCCCGTGGCTTCCCGCAGGGCGGCGACCCCGCCGACGTGATCGGCATGGTGGTGCGTGACTAGAATCGCCTGCAATCGCAGCCCGGTGCGGCCGAGTGCCTCGAACACCGGGGCGGCATCACCGGGATCCACCACGACGGCGTCCACCGCGTCGTGCAGCATCCAGATGTAGTTGTCGGCGAAGGCGGGCAGCGGCAGCAAGTTCATGAGCGACGAAATTATAGGTTTGCACCGTTGGTTCGACTCACCCCCCGGCCGTTACCTGCTGGCGTGGGAGCAGCAGCAGTACGACGAGCTGGTGGCCGACATCTTCGGCTACCACGCGGTGCAGCTGGGCATGTCGGGCCTGCAGGGCCTGCGCGCCAACCGCATGCCGCACCGCTGGCTGGCCCTGGGGCTCGAAGAGTCCCGGCTGCCGCCCGAGCCGGACGCACCCGTGCCCACGCCGGACCTGCTGGCCTACCCGGTGGCGCTGCCCTTCGAGGCCGCCAGCATCGATCTGGTGCTGCTGCCCCATGCGCTGGAGCTGAGCGTGGACCCCCACGCCGCCCTGCGCGAGGTCGAGCGGGTGCTGGTGCCCGAGGGCCGCGTGGTCATCAGCGGCCTCAACCCATGGAGCCTCTGGGGGCTGCGCCAGCGCCGGGCGCGGCTCTACCAGCGCTTCGGCGCGGGCGGCCAGCTCTACCTGCCCGACGTGGGCGAATTCATCGCCCCGGGCCGCATGCGCGACTGGCTGCGGCTGCTCAACTTCGAGGTCGAAACCATGAGCTTCGGCTGCTTTCGCCCGGCCGTGGGGCAGACCCGCTGGCTGGACCGCTTCGACTGGATGGACGGGCTGGGCGCGCGCTGGTGGCCGATACTCGGGGCCGCCTACACGGTGGTGGCCGTCAAGCGCGTGCATGGCATGCGGCTGATGGCGCCGCCCTGGCGGTCAGCGCCCCAGCCGGCCGCGGCGACCGTTCCGGTGGCGCAGCGGCGGCGCTGAAGGCGCTGGCGTTTTCTTCTTTTCTTTTGGGGTGTGCACCCCGCGAGCGAGCGGGCGGCACGCCCTGTTCCATGGCAAGCGTGAGGGAGTGCGTTTTTGAATCAGGTCGTGATCTATACCGACGGGGCGTGCAAGGGCAACCCCGGGCCCGGAGGCTGGGGCGTGGTGCTGCGCTCGGGCGCCCTGGAGAAGGAACTGTTCGGCGGAGAGCTGGACACGACCAACAACCGCATGGAACTGCTGGCGGTGATCGAGGCGCTGGCGGCGCTCAAGCGGCCCTGCGCCGTCACGCTGTTCCTCGACAGCCAGTACGTGCGCAAGGGCATCACCGAGTGGGTGCAGGGCTGGAAGAAAAAGGGCTGGCGCACGGCGTCCGGCCAGCCGGTGAAGAACGTGGAGCTGTGGAAGCGGCTGGACGAACTGGTCGCCACGTCGGGGCACGTCATCGACTGGCGCTGGGTCAAGGGCCACGCGGGCGACCCTGGCAATGAGCGCGCCGATGCGCTGGCCAACAAGGGCGTGGACAAGGCCCTGGGGCGGGGCTGACGCGGGGCCCGGCCCCGTCAGCCCGCACGGCCGCAGGTTCTGTCAGAACGGGTGGATGGAATCAGGCCGCGGCCGTGATGCCCTGCACCGCCTCGTGGATGCTCTGCGCGTCCTGCGGGCGCACCAGGCGGGCCATTTCCTTGCCGTCCCGCAGGAAGACGAGCGTGGGCCAGAGCTTCACTCCGAAGCTGCGCCCCAGGCGCTGGCCCGGGCCGTCTTCCACCTTGACGTGGGCCACGTCGTCGCGGTCTTCCATCGCCTGCTGGATGAGCGGCTGCGCGCGCTGGCAGTAGCCGCACCAGGGCGTGCCGAACTCGACGACGGTGGCGCCGGGGGTGCGGTCCACGTCTTCGCGGGTGGGCGGCTGCACGAGGTGCCGGTCGGCAAAGGGCATGGAGGTCTCCTTTCGGTCTGAAATGGGTGTGGGTGATGGCAGCCCCGTTCTAAGCGTGCCACGAGGGCCCCGCCTGTCAGACCATGCCTTCAAACATCATCACGTCCACCGTGTCGCCCGCCGCCACGTGGCCCTGGCCGTGGTGCAGCACGATGAGCCCGTTGGCCTGCACCATGGAGTTGAGCACGCCCGACCCCTGGTTGCCCGTGGTGCGGACCTGCAGCGTGCCGTCCGCCGCGGTGGACACCCAGCCGCGCTGGTACTCGGTGCGGCCGGCCTTCTTGCGCATCGGCTCGATGCTCACGGCCCGCAGCAGCGGCGGGGCGGCTTCGGTGCTGCCCATCATGCGCAGCAGCGCGGGGCGCACGAAGGCGAGGAAGGTGACCATCACCGCCACCGGATTGCCCGGCAAGCCGAACAGCACGGCGCCCGCCGAGTGTGGTTCGCTATCATTATCATAGCTGTATGCGCTGGTGGAATCAGCGCTGGAGCCCGATTTGGCATCGAAAAAAGCAGCGCTGGCGATGCGCCCCACCGCCATCGGGCGGCCGGGCCGCATGGCGATGCGCCAGAAGGCCACGTCGCCCAGCTGCTTCATCATGGCGCGGGTGTGGTCGGCCTCGCCCACGCTCACGCCGCCGCTGGTGATGACCGCGTCGGCCTGCGCCGCCGCCTGGCGGAAGGCGGCCTCCAACAGCGCCGGCTCGTCGCGCACCACGCCCAGGTCGATCACGTCCACGCCCAGGCGCGTCAGCAGGCCGAACACGGTGTAGCGGTTGCTGTCGTACACGGCGCCCTCGCGGGGCGGCTGGCCCAGGCTGAGGATTTCGTCGCCGGTGGAAAAGTAGGCCACGCGCAGGCGGCGCACCACCCGCACCGTGGGCAGTCCCAGGCTGGCGACCAGGCCCAGCGCGGCGGGCGAGAGGCGCGTGCCCCGCTCCAGCGCCACGCGGCCCTGCATCAGGTCTTCGCCCTGGCACCGGCGGTTGTCGCCCGCGCGCAGCACGTCGGCGGCGATGTGCACCCGGTCGCCCTCGGCCGTGGTGAATTCCTGGGGCACGACCGTGTCCAGCCCGGCGGGCATGACGGCGCCGGTCATGATCTTCACGCAGTCGCCGGGCTGCAGCGTGCCGGCCCAGGCCGCGCCGGCCAGCGCCGTGCCCACGCAGCGCAGGCTGAGCGGCTGGCCCGCGCGCAGCTGGGCGCCGTCGAAGGCGTAGCCGTCCATGGCCGAGTTGTCGTGCGGCGGCACGCTGACGGGCGAGACGATGTCTTCGGCCAGCACGCGGCCCAGCGC
The DNA here is from genome assembly GCF_040365715.1 of Acidovorax sp. FG27. Lineage (NCBI taxonomy): Bacteria > Pseudomonadati > Pseudomonadota > Betaproteobacteria > Burkholderiales > Comamonadaceae > Acidovorax > Acidovorax sp. FG27. The sequence goes on along the minus strand of NZ_BAABVY010000002.1, from coordinate 10,162 downwards.
GTCGAAGATGCCCACGGTTTCAGTGCCCGAGACCGGCTGCACCAGCCGCTCCAGGAACTGCTGCACGCCCGCCGCGCTGAGCGCCTGCGGGTCGTAGCCCTGCAGTTCGGCGGCGATCTGGGCGATGGTGCGGGGGGCAGTGGCGTGGCCAGTCATGCGGCGCCCTCCAGCGCATGCAGCTCGGCCACCGTGTTGGCGTTGCGAAAGGCCAGCGGGTCGTCGCCGGGCTGGTCGAACGCCACGGTGGCGCAGGCGTGCTGCGCCGTCCAGCGGTCGATCTTGCGGCCGCCGGCCTGGGTGAACTGCACCAGGCTTTCCAGCAGCGACACGCGCAGCAGGCAGAACACCGGCTGGGTGCGGATGGCGACGGCGCCCGTGGCTTCATCGGCCTCGGGCGCGGCGGCCATGGCGATGTCGGCGCCGGCGGCCCCGGCCGCACCGGCCAGGCGCGCGGCCAGGTCGTGCGGGAAGAGGGGGGTGTCGCAGGGCACCGTGAGCAGCCAGCCGGTTTCGCAGCGCTCCAGCCCGGTCAGAAAGCCGGCCAGCGGCCCGGCGTAGTCGGCCAGGCCGTCGGGCCAGACCGGCGCCCCGAAGGCTTCGTAGGCGGCCAGGTTGCGGTTGGCATTCACCATGGTGTGGCCCACCTGCAGTTGCAGGCGCATCAGCGCGTTGAGCGCCAGCGGCAGTCCCCGAAAGTTCTGCAGGCCCTTGTCCACGCCGCCCATGCGGCTGCCGCGTCCGCCGGCGAGGACGAGGCCGGTGATGTCTTGGGGATCGATCATGAGAAGAAGTGCTGGCCGGGCCAGCAAGGGGCAAAAAGAGAGAGTGGGGCGAAGGCCCCCATTCTGGCCCCGCCGGGCGGCGGCGCAATCAACCGCCGATGTAGCTCATCTCGACCCGCCGCCGTGCGCCACCGGCGGCTTGCCCGTCCGGCGGCAGGCTGCCGCGCAGCTCCGAGTAGCGGTCAGCGCGCTGTTGCCAGATGGGCGCGATGGCGGCCGCCAGGGCCTCGTCGCTGGCGCCGCCGCGCAGCAGGGCGCGCAGGTCCCAGCCCTGGCTGGCGAAGAGGCAGAGGTAGAGCTTGCCCTCGGTCGAGAGCCGCGCGCGGTTGCAGTCCTGGCAGAAGGCCTGGGTCACGCTGCTGATGACGCCCACCTCGCCCAGCGCAGGGTCGTGCCGGCCGGCGGCGTCGGCATAGCCCCAGCGCTCGGCGGTCTCGCCCAGCGCGGTGGCGCCCAGCGGCACCAGCGGCAGGTGCTCGCGCAGGCGGGCGATCAGTTCAGCGGAGGGCAGCACCTCGTCCATGCGCCAGCCGTTGGTGGCGCCCACGTCCATGTACTCGATGAAGCGCAGCGTGACGCCCGTGCCGCGGAAGTGCCGCGCCATGGGCAGCACTTCATGGTCGTTGGTACCGCGCTTGACCACCATGTTGACCTTGATGCGGTCGAAGCCGGCCGCCTGGGCGGCCTCGATGCCCGCCAGCACGTCGCGCACCGGAAAGTCCACGTCGTTCATGCGGCGGAACACGGCGTCGTCCAGGCTGTCCAGGCTCACTGTGACGCGGTCGAGGCCGGCGGCCTTGAGCGCTGCGGCCTTGCGCGCCAGCAGCGAGCCGTTGGTGGTCAGCGTCAGGTCGGGGGCGCGGCCCTCGGGCGTGCGCAGCTCGGCCAGCGGCTCGATCAGCCGCTCCAGGTGCTTGCGCAGCAGCGGCTCGCCGCCCGTCAGGCGGATCTTGCCGACGCCATGGGCGACGAACTGGCGGGCGAGGCGGGTGATTTCCTCGAAGCTCAGCAGCGACGACTGCGGCAGGTAGGCGTAGTCCTTGTCGAACACCTCCTTGGGCATGCAATAGCTGCAGCGGAAGTTGCAGCGGTCGGTCACGCTGATGCGCAGGTCGCGCAGCGGACGGCCGAGCGCGTCGGACAGCCAGCCCGTGGGCAGGCCGACCGCGCCGGCGGGCACGCTGGGCGTAAGCGCCGCGAGGCGCTGGTCCACGAGAGGAATCACACGTTCAGCCATGCCGGGATTTTGCCGCATGGGCGCTGTAGGGGTATCGGCCCGCACGGGACCACGGCGGCCGTGGCTGGGCGACCCCGGCGGGTGTCCGGCCCGCAGGCGTGCCCCAGAAAGACCACCGGCATTGGACAATGTTATTGCAAATAATTATCATTTGAAAACCTGACTACGCAGGAGCGCCCCCGCGTTCCCACGCAAAGGGCCACGGCAAGCGAGGTTGCGATGGTCATTCGGCGTGGACGAACGGGCAGTGACGCTTCAGGCGTCGGGCAGGAAGGGGCTCATGGAGCGAGGGACGCTCCCCGGCATCAGCCGGTGCCCGCCCCACGGCCACCGTGCCCGGACCAGCCACCCATCGGCACCCGCGCTTGGCCCCTTCCCACCCGCACTGAAAGTCGACCGCATGCCCCATACGCTGCCCCCGCTGCCCTACGCCTTCGAAGCGCTCGAACCCCATATCGACGCGCAGACGATGGAGATCCACCACGCCAGGCACCACCAGGCCTATGTCAACAACCTGAATGCGGCGCTGGAAGGCTCGCCCCATGCCGACCTGCCGGTCGAGCGGCTCATCGCCCGGCTCGACCAGCTGCCCGAGGGCGTGCGCAACGCCGTACGCAACAACGGCGGCGGGCACGCCAACCACAGCCTGTTCTGGACGGTGATGTCGCCACGGGGCGGCGGCGCGCCCACCGGCGACCTGGCTGCGGCCATCGAGGCGGACCTGGGCGGCTTCGATGCCTTCAAGGCCGCCTTCACCCAGGCCGCGCTCACGCGCTTCGGCAGCGGCTGGGCCTGGCTGACCGTGACGCCGGCGGGGCGGCTGGCGGTGGAAAGCTCGGGCAACCAGGACAGCCCGCTCATGCCCGGCATCGGATCCGGCCACACGCCCATCCTGGGGCTGGACGTGTGGGAACACGCCTACTACCTGAAGTACCAAAACCGCCGGCCCGAGTACATCGCCGCGTTCTATAACGTAGTGGACTGGGCGGAGGTCGCCCGCCGCTTCGCCGAGGCCGCGGCGGCGCGCCACGGCTAAGGCGTCGTCGCCCGGCCGCCGCCGATCTTCCGTCACACCCCCCCGTCCGCGCCCAGGAGCCCTGCATTCATGAACCCCACCGAAGCGTCCGCGCACCGTGCCCCCTGGGGCCCGCGCAAATGGCTGGGCGCCAGCATCGCGCTGCTGGGCGTGGTGGCGATCGCGCTGCAGTTCGCCGACTGGCTGGAGGCCAACGAGCGGGTGGCGCAGGCCTGGCGCGGCGGCATGGTCGCGGCGCTGGCCACGGCGCTGGGCACGGTGCCGGTGATGTTCTCGCAGCGGCTGTCCGAGAAGGTGCAGGACACCCTGTTCGGCTTCGGCGCGGGGGTGATGCTGGCGGCCAGTTCCTTCTCGCTCATCATTCCAGGCCTCGCCGCCGCGCGCGAGGCCGGCGCCGGCGCCTGGCAGGCCGGCGGCATCATCGGCTCGGCGATTCTGCTGGGCGCGCTGGCGCTGCTGCTGATGGAGCGGGTGCTGCCGCACGAGCATTTCATCAAGGGCGTGGAGGGCGCGCAGACCTCGCGCATGCTGCGGCGCACCTGGCTCTTCGTGTTCGCGATCGCGCTGCACAACCTGCCGGAGGGGCTGGCGATCGGCGTCGCCTACGCCGGCTCCGACGCGGTGGGCGCGGGCACGCTGACGGCGGGCATCGCCATCCAGGACGTGCCCGAGGGCCTGGTGGTGGCCGTGGCGCTGCTGGCGGCCGGCTACCGGCGCCCGCTGGCGGTGGGCCTGGGCATGGCGTCCGGGCTGGTCGAGCCGCTGGGCGCGGTCCTCGGCGCGGCGGTGGTCAGCGCCTCGGCCGCGCTGCTGCCCTGGGGGCTGGGGTTCGCGGCCGGCGCCATGCTCTTCGTCATCAGCCACGAGATCATTCCCGAGTCGCACCGCAAGGGCCACGAGGCCTGGGCCACCGGGGGCCTGATGATCGGCTTCGTCATCATGATGCTGCTGGACACGGCGCTGGGCTGAAGGCCCCGGCCCCGGGCCGCCACTGCCCTGCGGGGTTTGCTTTAAGGTCAAAAGTGGCTGCAGCGCTTGATTTATAAGCGCATGCAGCTATCAAAAGCATAGCGATGGCAGGTTTGCCGCCTGGCGTGCGCATGGCCTGCGCGCCGCCGCCTGCCGCGCCGCGTCATCCGAACGCCTTCAACCCCGCCAGGTCCAGCACCTCCAGCGTGCCCCGGTGCACCCGCAGCAGGCCCCGCGCCTGCAGCTCCTGCAGGATGCGGTTGGTGGTCTGGCGCGACAGCGCGAGCATCAGCGCCAGCTCCTGCTGCGACAGGGTGATGGAGCGCCGCGTGCCCGCGCCGCCGTGGCCCTGGCCGTAGCCCTCGGCCATCAGCGCCAGGCGGCGCGCCACGCGCTGCGGGGCGGGCAGCAGGGCCAGCTCTTCCATGGCGACGAAGGCCACGCGCAGCTTGTCGGTCAGCAGCAGGGCCAGCGCGCGCCAGTGCGCGGGGTGGGCGGCCAGCCAGTCGAGCAGGGCGTCCTGCGGCACCTGCAGCAGCGCGGCGGGCAGGGCGGCGTGGGCGTCGTGCGTGCGCGGCGCCCGGTCGAACACGGCGATCTCGCCGAACCAGGACGGCGGCTCCAGCCGGGTCAGCAGGGAGGATCGGGCACCGTCGCTCGTGCCCCCGACACCGGAGATGTCGACCGCCCCGCGCACCACCGCATACAGGCCGCAGGGCGCCGCGCCGCGCAGAAAGAGCGCCTCGCCCGATGCCAGCGTGCGCAGCTGCGCCATCCGCACCAGCGCCTGGGCGAACTCCGGCGGCAGGGCGGCGAACCACCGGCCAGAGGCCAGCGTGGGCAGATGGGCGGCGGGGCTGGGCATGCGTTGCGGGCCAGGGCTTGTGTCGGCCAGCCGACAGACGGGCGCGGCGGGCCGACCGATTATGGAAACGAGCGGCACCGCCGCATCACAGGGCAAGCCCCGATGCGCGAGGCCCGTGAACAACCCGTCAGCACCAAAACAGAACGGAGACCGCATGAAGACGCTGAACGACCACCTGGCGCAATACGCCGCCTACCACCGCGACCCGCGCAACATCCAGACCCACTTCGTGGGCGTGCCGATGATCATGCTGGCCGTGGTCGTCCTGCTGTCGCGCCCCGGGTGGTCAGTGGGCGGCGTTCCGGTGTCCCCCGCCGTGCTGGCCGCGCTGGCCAGCTGCGTCTTCTATGCCCGGCTGGACCTGCGCTACGCCGGCGCCATGGCCCTGGTGCTGGCGGCCATGCTGGCGGCGGGCCACTGGCTGGCGGGTCAATCCACCGCGCTCTGGCTGGGCGCGGGCCTGGGGCTCTTTGCCGTGGGCTGGGTGATCCAGTTCGTCGGCCACTTCTATGAAGGCCGCAAGCCCGCCTTCGTGGACGACCTGATGGGCCTGCTGATCGGGCCGCTCTTCGTCATCGCCGAGCTGGGTTTTGCGCTGGGCCTGCGCCGCAGCGTGCAGGATGCGGTGCACGCCCGGTCGGGCCCGGTGCGGCTGCGCGCCGGCCCCCAGCGCGGCTGACGCGCTGGCGGGCGGGTGCGGCCAAGCCCGAGGCCCCGCCGCTCCGGCAGCAGGCGGCGCACCCCGGGTTTGCCGGCTGGCTGGCGCCACCGGGCGGTCGCACAATCGTCCGCACCATGTCCCACATCCCCTTCGCTCACACCCTCCTGCGCGCGAGCGCCGCCGCTGCCGTCTGCGCATCGATCCTGACGCTGGCCGGCTGCACTGGCACCCGCCTCGCCAGTCCCTCGGCCACGGCCGACCCGCTGCCTCCCACGGCCGAGGCCGCGCCGGCCGTCACCGCCTGCCCGGCCGAAGTGCCGGCCACGGCGACCTGCTGGGCTGGCCGCGATTCGGCGGGCGCCTTCTATCTCGTCGCCGTGCCCAAGGACTGGGGCGGCACGCTGGTGCTGCACGCCCATGGCGGGCCCGAGCTGGGCGCGCCCAAGGCCGAGCGCACGGCCGAAGACCTGGGCCGCTGGGCGATCATGGTGCGCGCCGGCTACGCCTGGGCCGGCTCCACCTACCGCCAGGGCGGGGTGGCGGTGCGCGCCGCGGCCGAAGACACCGAGCGCCTGCGCCGCATCTTCGACCAGTACATCGGCAAGCCCCGCCGGACGGTGCTGCACGGCCAGTCATGGGGCGCGGGCGTGGCCGCGCGCGGCGCAGAGATGTTCACCGCGCAGACCGTGGGCCGCCAGCCCTACGACGCGGTGCTTCTGACCAGCGGCGTGCTGGGCGGCGGCACGCGGTCCTACGACGTGCGCACCGACCTGCGCGCCGTCTACCAGTACCTCTGTCGCAACCACCCCCGCCCGGGCGAGCCGGCCTATGCGCTCAACCTGGGCCTGCCGGCCGGCGCGCACATGACGCGGGCCGACCTGAAGGCCCGGGTGGACGAATGCCTGGGGCTGGACCGCCCCGCCGCGCAGCGCAGCGCGGAGCAGCAGGCCCGGGTCACCACCCTGGAGCGCGTGCTGCGCATTCCGGCCAGCTCCATCCTGTCGCACATGAACTGGGCCACCTTCCACTTCCAGGAAATCAGCAGCCAGCGCACCGGCGGCGCCAGCCCGTTCGGCAACATGGGCGCGGCCTATGCCGGCTCGCCCGACGACGCGGCGCTGAACGCCGGCGTGCCGCGCCTGGTGGCCGACCCCGCCGCCTATCGCCTGTTCGCGGCCGACACCGACCCGACGGGGCACATCCCCGTGCCCGTGCTGAGCGTGAAGTGGATCGGCGACCCCACGGCCTTCGTCGAGCTGGACGCGCAATTCCGCACCACGATGGAAGCCGCCGGCAGCGGCGCGCGTCTGGTGCAGACCTTCACCCGCCAGGGCACCCACAGCTACATCAGCGACCCGACCTATCCGGCGCTGATGGGCGCGCTGCTCGCCTGGGTCGAGCAGGGCGACAAGCCCACGGCCGAGCGGGTGGCGGCGCGCTGCCGCCAGGCCGAGGCGCAGTACGGCGCCGGCTGCAGCTTCGAGCCGGGCTACCAGCCCGCGCCGCTCGCCTCGCGCGTGCCCGAGCGCGCCCGGCCCTGACGCGGCAGGCCCGGCGCCCGGCGGTGACGCGGCCCCGCTGCCGCGTCGCCTAGAATCGCCGCGACCCGGCCACGGCCGTTTCCCTCTCCGCTTTTTCTCTCTTTTCTTACGCGAGACCGCATGTCCCTGAACAACGTCATCCCCGGCAAGAAGCTGCCCGAGACCTTCAACGTCGTCATCGAGATCCCGATGGAATCGGACCCGATCAAGTACGAAGTGGACAAGGACAGCGGCGCCATCTTCGTGGACCGCTTCCTGACGACGCCGATGTACTACCCGGCCAACTACGGCTACGTGCCGCAGACCCTGTCGGGCGACGGCGACCCAGTGGACGTGCTGGTGATGACGCCCTACCGCCTGCCCCCCGGCGTGGTCGTGCCCTGCCGCGCCCTGGGCATCCTGAAGATGGAAGACGAAGCCGGCGTGGACGGCAAGGTGCTGGCCGTGCCCACCGTCAAGATCCTCAAGGCCTACCAGCACATCCAGTCGCTGGACGACGTGGAGCCGCTCAAGCTCAAGGCCATCAGCCATTTCTTCGAGCACTACAAGGACCTGGAAGAAGGCAAGTGGGTCAAGGTGCTGGGCTGGGACGGCATCGAAGCCGCCCACAAGGAAATCACCGACGGCGCGGCGGCCTACCAGAAGACCTTGGGCTGACCCATTCTTCGGGCCGCATCCGCCCGGATCGGACCAGACCGGGCGCGGACAGCGCCCACTCGATAAGCCCGCTGGCACAACCAGCGGGTTTTTCATGCCCGCACGCAAAAGCCCTTTCAGTGCGGGTTTGTCACCAGCTGTAACCAAACCGCTGCTATGCTGGCCGATTGGCTCGCGCCCGGCGCGGCCCGCCACCGTTTCCAAGGACCGTTTGCCATGTCTTCGCCGTCGTTCTCTTCTTCCTCCGCCCACCCCGCCGGCTCGCACGCGGCGGGCGCCAACGGAGCCGCCGAGTTCCTGACCTTCCGGCTCGGCCAGGAGGAATACGGCATCGACATCCTGCGCGTGCAGGAAATCCGGTCCTACGAGCAGCCCACCCGCATGGCGCATGCGCCGGAATTCATCAAGGGCGTGATCGACCTGCGCGGCGTGATCGTGCCCATCGTCGACCTGCGGCTGAAGCTGCAGTGCCCTACGGCCGAATACACCGACTTCACCGTCGTCATCATCCTCAACGTGGGCGGCACGGTGATCGGCGCCGTGGTGGATGCCGTGGCCGACGTGGTCGCGCTGGCCGAGGGCGAGATCAGGCCGGCGCCCCAGTTCGAGAGCCAGATCGACGCCGCCTTCGTGCGCGGCATCGCCACCGTGGGCGAGCGCATGCTGATCGTGGTGGACATCGAGTCGCTGCTGAGCAGCGCCGAAATGGGCCTGGTGCGCTCGGCCGCCGTGGGCTGACGCACGTACGGCTCGGCCAGGGGGCCGATTGCCAGCTCAGCCCGGGGTTTGCCGGAACGGGCTGCGCGCCTGCAGGTGCTCGAGGTACTGCGCCACGCCCGCGCCCTCGCGTTCCAGGAACCGGTCCACCGCCTCGGCGAACGCCGGGTGGGCCAGCCAGTGCGCGCTGGTCGCCTGCACCGGCAGCAGCGCCCGCGCCATCTTGTGCTCCCCCTGCGCTCCGCCCTCGAACCGCTGCACGCCCTGGGCGATGCACCAGGCGATCGGCTGGTAATAGCAGGCCTCGAAATGCAGGCAGTCCACCCGCTCGATGGCGCCCCAATAGCGGCCGAACGCGACTTTGGGATGTTTTGGGCCGCCAGCGCTTGATGCATCGGCGCCGACAGCTATCAAACTGGTAGCAATGGGCTGGCCGTCGCGCTCGGCCACGAACAGCACCCAGGCTTCGGGCAGGTCTCGCTCCATCCGGTGGAAGAACTCGCGCGACAGGTAGGGCGGGTTGCCGTGTTCCAGGTAGGTGCGCTCGTAGCAGCGGTAGAAGAAATCCCAGTCGCTGGAAGTGATCTCGGCGCCCTGCAGGGCGCGGAAGCTGACGCCGGCTTCCGCCACCCGCCGCCGCTCCTGCCGGATTTTCTTGCGCTTGTCCTGCGACAGCGAGGCAAGGAAGTCGTCGAAATCGCGGGAAGGGGCGGGCCGGCACGGAGGCGTCTGCAGGCACCGGGTCTGCGGCAGGACGGCCCAAGGCGGTGGGTGGGGCGGCAGGGCCGTCAGCGGCAGCCGATACCCCAGCCGGCGCCGCATTCTTCCAGTGGTACTGCACGGTGTGCCGCAGCATGAGCCCCTGCTCGCGGGCGGCATCCACGTCCGATTCGGCGGCGAACAGCAGGTGCAGCGACGAGAGTTCCGACTCCTCGCACCATGCCAGCAGCGCCTGCAGCAGGGTGGCGCGGGCCACGTCGCTGCGGGCCAGCAGGCGGGCGCCGGGCACGGGAGTGAAGGGCACGGCGACGACGCCTTGGGGTAGTAGTCGATGCCGTGGCGCTGGTAGGCGTCGGCCCAGGCCCAGTCGAAGACGTATTCGCCATACGAATGGGTTTTCACATAGAGCGCGCAGGCGGCCTGCAGCGCCTCGCCCTGCCACAGCGTGAAGAAGCGCGCCGTCCAGCCGGTCGCGGGGGTGGCGCTGCCGCTTTCCTGCAGGGCGGCCAGGTAGGCGTGGCGCAAAAAGGGCGTGGGGTGCGGCTGCTCGGCCAGCAGGCCGTCCCAGGCGGCGGCGTCCGATCTGGCCGGCCCGCTCGGCCACCCGCAGTTCGTAGGGAGAGGGCTGCGCTGTCGGCGGAGGTGTCGAAGGTGAGGGCAAGGGCGGGTCTTTCGGTCTTTCGATCGGCACGAACGTCAACAACGTTCCGAGCGAACGCCCCTTGGGGCGCCCACGCGATGGTGCCACCGGATGGACCACCCCGCACGGGCTGGGGTTGGCGGCGACATGGCGGCGGATGGCGGGCCGCTGCCCTGCGGCCAGCCGGCCGAAGCCCCGCCTGGCCGTGCCACTGCAAGGCGGGTGACATAATCGTTTCAGTCTTTTCTCCCCTCCGTATGTCATTCGTCATCAGCATCGCCCAGCTCAACTTCATCGTGGGCGATTTGCAGGGCAACGCCCAGAAGATCATCCAGGC
>NZ_BAABVY010000001.1:0-122691 GCF_040365715.1 Acidovorax sp. FG27 | reverse complement strand
GCGACGACGCCGTGCTGGTGGCCTATGCCAGCCAGTCCGGCCGGGCCGAGCGGCTGGCCGTGCGCACCGCCGCCCTGCTGCGCGGCGCCGGGCTCGCCGCCACGCTCGCGCCTGTGGCCACTTTGGGCGCCGAAGCGCTGCGCCATCACCGCCGCGTGCTGTTCATCGCCAGCACCTTCGGCGAGGGCGACCCGCCCGACGCGGCCCGGCGCTTCGCCCGCAACCTGGCCCAGGCGCAGGGCACGGCGCTGGCGCCGGTGCGCTACGGCCTGCTGGCGCTGGGCGACCGGCACTACGCCGCCTTCTGCGGCTTCGGCCATGCGCTGGACCACCAGCTGCGCCGCCTGGGCGCGCAGCCGCTCTTCCCGCTGATCGAGATGGACGGCGAGGACGCGGCCGCCTGGCCCGCGTGGCTGGCTGCGCTGGCCGGCCACCTGAACGCGCCCGGGCTGGCGGCGGCGGCCGATGCGGCCCCGCCCCTGCTGGGCGATGTCGGCGCCCCGGCCTTCGCCGACTGGACGCTGGCGGCGCGCGCGCTGTGCAACCCCGGCAGCCAGGGCGCGCCGCTCTTCGCCCTGCAGCTCACGCCGCCGCCCGGCGCGCCCGCCCCCGGCTGGCAGGCCGGCGCATTGGTCGAAGTGCTGCCGCGCCATGACGACGCCACCCTCGACACGCTGCTGCGGCGCCACGGCTGGCCGGGTGATGCCCCGGTGCGCCGGGCCGGCCGGACGGTGAGCCTGCGCGACGCGCTGGCGTGCAGCGTGCTGCCCGTGCCGGCCGAGACGCCGGCCCTGACCGGCGCGGATGCCGGCACGCCGCCGGCCGGCGCCTGGCAGGCCCTGGCCGACACGCTGCAGCCGCTGGCGGCGCGCAGCTATTCGGTGGCCTCGCTGCCCGGCGACGGCCATCTGGCGCTGCTGGTGCGCCAGGTGCGGCACGAGGCCGGCTTCGGCCTGGCGTCGGGCTGGCTCACGGCGCATGCGCCGCTGGGCGCGCCGGTCGCGCTGCGGCTGGTCGAGAACATGGCCTTCGCGCCCGCCGAGGACGGCGCCATGCAAAGCGGCGCGCAAGCTGGCGCGCAAGCCCCCGCGATCTTCATCGGCAACGGCTCGGGCTATGCCGGCCTGCGCGGCCACCTGCTGGCGCGCATCCGCGGCGGGCGCCACCGCAACTGGCTGCTGTTCGGCGAACGCCAGCGCGCCTGCGATGCCTATTGCGAGACCGAGGCCGCCGGCTGGCTGGCGGCCGGCCAGATCGCGCGGGGCGACTTCGTCTATTCCCGCGACCAGCCCGAGCGCCGCTACGTGCAGGACGCGCTGCGCGACGCCGCCGACGTCCTGCGCGCCTGGGTGGACGACGGCGCGGTGATCTACGTCTGCGGCAGCCTGCAGGGCATGGCCGCCGGCGTGGACGCCGCGCTGGCCGAGGTGCTGGGCAGCGACGCACTGGACGACCTCATCGCCGCCGGGCGCTACCGGCGCGACGTTTATTGACGAAAATGGCCTCCGGCGCTTGAAATTCAAGCGCGGATAGCTATCAAATGCATAGCGTCACGGCGCGTGGGCGCCGCGATGCCCCCTGGAAAGGCAGCCCCTTGAGCAACGCACGCTGGCAGCGCTGGATGGTCTTCGTCAACCTGGCGCTCACCGCCGCCTGGATCGCCTGGCAATGGCCCCGCTCGCCCGGCTGGGCGCTGGGCGGGCCGGTGCTGGCGCTGCTGGGCTTTCGCTTGCTGATGGGGCTGCAGTTCGTGCTGATGGCCCGCGCCAACCGGGCCGACCCTTCGCCCGCGCCCGGCGCCGGGCAGATGCTGCGGGCCTGGTGGGCCGAAAGCGGCTGGGCCACGCGGGTGTTCGGCTGGTGGCAGCCTTTCCGCCGCGGCGCCATCGCCGACTGGCTGCCCGAGCGCCGCGGCGAGCCCGGCCCGGCGCCGCGCGGCGTGGTGCTGGTGCACGGCTTCCTCTGCAACCGGGGGTTCTGGACGCCCTGGCTGCCGCTGCTGCGCGAGCGCGGCCATGCCTTTGTGGCGGTGGACCTGGAGCCGCCCTTCGGCTCCATCGACGACTACGCCGCCACCATCGACGCGGCCGTGGGCCGCGTGACCGAGGCCACCGGCCGCGCGCCCGTCGTCATCGGCCACAGCATGGGCGGCATCGCCGCGCGGGCCTGGCTGCGGGCCTGCGACGCCGGCCGGGCCGAGGCCTGCGCCCACCGCGTCATCACGCTCGGCTCGCCCCACGGCGGCACCTGGGCCGGCCGCTTCAGCCACGCGGTGAACGGCCGGCAGATGGCGCTGGAGGGCGAATGGGTGCAGGCCCTGCGCCGCGCCGAGCCGCCCGGGCGCGCGGCTCTATTCACCTGCTTTTATTCCAGCTGCGACAACATCGTCTTTCCGGCCGGCACCGCCACGCTGCCCGGCGCGGACAACCGCTTCGTGCCCGGCGTGGCGCATGTGCAGATGGCGTTCCATCCGCCGGTGATGCGGGCCTGCCTGGAGCTGCTGGCGGACTGAGCGCTGGCGGACTGAACGCGCCGCCGGACCCGTTCGCCCTGTAGGGATGGCGGTCAGGCCGCCACGGCCGCGTCGCGCGCATCGGCGGCGAACTCGGGCTGGCCGGCCAGGCGCTGGTAGATCGGCGCGAAGTCGGGCGCGGTCATGTCGAAGAGCTGCTCGAAGTCGTCGATCACGAAGTAGGTCTTCTGGAAGCTGTCGATCTGGTAGCGGGTACGCATGGTGCGCTCCAGCTGCAGGGGCAGGCGCTGCGGCTCGGGGCTGGTCACGCTGTAGGGCAGCTCGCCGGCCGAGCTCAGGATGCCCGCCCCATAGGCGCGCAGGCCGTCGGGCTGGCGGATCAGGCCGAATTCGATGGTGTACCAGTACAGGCGCGAGAGCAGCTCGCACGCGCCCAGCCCGTGCGCCTTCAGGCCGCCCTGGCCGTAGCGCTGCACGTAGTCGGCGAACACGGGGTTGAAGAGCAGCGGCACGTGGCCGAACAGGTCGTGGAAGATGTCCGGCTCGACGATGTAGTCGAACTCCTCGGGGGTGCGGATCCAGTCCGTCACCGGGAACTTGCGGTTCGCCAGCAGGGTGAAGAAGGGCACTTCCGGAATGAGGCCGGGCACGCCCACGATCTCCCACCGGGTGGCGCGCCAGAGCCGTTCGTTGATCTCGTCGAAGCGCGGGATGCGGTCCCGGGCGCCGAGCGAGGGCAGGGCGGCGATGAAGGCATCGGCCGCCAGCCCGGGCAGCAGCGCCGACTGGCGTTCATAGAGCCGCCGGTAGGTGTCGTGGTCTTGCGGCGTGTAGGCGGCGAAGTCCTGCGGGCAGGTGTAGTCGGCGCCGCAGCGGCCGTAGTCGCCGCGCGGTGGGCGGCTGGATTGTCCGTAGACGACGGGTGCTTGTCCCATGGCGTTGTCTCCTTTGGTGGGTCGGTGGGTGGAGCCGACTCGCACCGCAGGCGCCGGGGGCATCGCGGCAGGGCTGGTCCCCTAGTCGGTCTTGATCTTGGCGGCCTTGATGAGAAAGCCGTACTTGCTGTGCTCGGATCGCACGAAGCTGCCGAAGGCACCGAGCGTCAACGACTCCGGCTCCAGCCCCATGGCCTTGAACTGCTCGCGCACCGCCGGTGTCTGCATGGCGGCGGAGAAAGCGGCGGCGTACTTCTGCGCGGCGGCGGAGGGCAGCGAGGCGGGCGCGAACAGGCCGAACCAGGTCGACACGTTGAAGCCCGGCACTTCGCTGTTGATGCTGGGCACGTGGGGCAGTTCGTCGTCGCTGCCCAGCGAGGTGACCCCCAGCGCCACCAGCTTGCCCGAGCGGATCAGGGGCAGCGACGAGGCCAGGTTGTCGAAGGCCAGCGCCACGCCGCCTTCCTGCAGCGCCTTCAGCGCCGGGCCGGCGCCCTGGAAGGGCGTGTGCGCCATGCGGGTGTTGGTAAGCGACTTGAACATCTCGCCCGCGATGTGGCCGATGCTGCCGCTGCCGCCCGAGCCGTATTTCAGCGTGTCCGGGTGCGCCTTGAGGTACTTCACCAGGTCGCTGGTGGTCTTGATCTGCAGGCGCTGCGCAAGGCCTGCCTCCATCACCAGCACGTTGGGCGTGCGCGCCACCAGCACGATGGGCGTGAAGTCGGCGATGGGGTCGTAGGGAAAGGGCTTGGCCAGCCAGGGGTTCACCGCATGGGTGGCGACGGCGCCCATCACCAGCAGGTTGCCGTCCGCCGGCGCCCGGGCCACCATCTCGGCGCCCAGGTTGCCGCCCGCGCCCGGCTTGTTCTGCACCGCCACGGGCCCGAGCTGCGGCGCCACCGCCTTGGCGAGGATGTGCGCCGTCTTGTCGACCGGGCCGCCGGCCGGGTAGGGCACCACGATGCCGAGCGGCGCGGCCGCGTTCTGCGCGAGCGCCGGGCGGGCGCCGCCCGACAGCGTGGCCGTCAGCAGCAGGGGCGCGAGGGTCGCGGCCCAGGCCAGGAAGGGAAGGGGGCGGCGCGGCATGGGAGGTCTCCTCGTCTTCGGATCGGGCGAAGGGCGGAGTATAGAAAGCCATGTTGCAACGCGTCATGGGCTGGCGTGCCGGGAGGCGGAAAAATCAAACCCTGAACGCGTCGGGCGCCTGCGGGGCCTGGGGGGGTTACAGCACGCCGCGGCGCATCTGGTCGAGCTCGATGCTCTCGAACAGCGCCTTGAAGTTGCCGTTGCCGAAGCCGTCGTCGCCCTTGCGCTGGATGAACTCGAAGAAGATGGGCCCAAGCTGGTTCTCGCTGAAGATCTGCAGCAGCACGGCGTCCTTCTTGCCGTCGATCAGGATCTTGCGCTTGTGCAGTTCCTCCACGCTCTCGCCGTGGCCGGGAATGCGCTTGTCCACCAGCTCGTAGTAGGTGTCGATGGTGTCCAGCAGCCGCACGCCCGAGGCGCGCAGCGCGTCCACCGTGGCGAAGAGGTCGTCCGAGCCCATGGCGATGTGCTGGATGCCCTCGCCGTTGTACATGTCCAGGTACTCCTGGATCTGGCCGGCCTTTTCCTTGCCTTCCTCGTTGATCGGGATGCGGATCTTGCCGCAGGGGCTGGTCATGGCCTTGCTCTTGACGCCCGTGACCTGGCCCTCGATGTCGAAGTAGCGGATCTCGCGGAAGTTGAAGAAGCGTTCGTAGAAATTGGCCCATTCGATCATCCGGCCCCGGTGCACGTTGTGCGTCAGGTGATCGATGTAGGTGAGCCCATGGCCCTTGGGGTTCAGCGCCTCCTGAGCCGACACGCCCGGCAGCGGCTCGAAGTCGACGTCGAAGAAGCCGATGTTGCCGATGTCGCCGGGCTGGGCGCCGTTCTTGCCGCGCCAGCGGTCCACCAGGTAGATCACGCTGTCGCCGATGCCCTTGATGGCGGGAATGTTCAGCTCGCCCGGGCCGGCGGAACCGGCGAAGCCCCAGGCGCCCAGGTTCAGCGCGCGCTCGTAGGCGGCCTTGGCGTCGTGCACGCGGAAGGCGATCGCGCAGACGCTCGGGCCATGCAGGCGGGCGAAGCGCTGCGCGAAGCTGTCGGGCTCGGCGTTGATGATGAAGTTGATCTCGCCCTGGCGGTAGAGCGTCACGTTCTTGTGCCGGTGGCGCGCCACGGGCTTGAAGCCCATGCCCTCGAACACCTGGCCCATGGCCTGCGGATCGGGCGCGGCGAATTCGATGAACTCGAAGCCGTCGGTGCCCATGGGGTTCTCCCAGGCGGCGGTTTCCTGGGCGGCGATGGTCTGGGTCGCCTCGGCGGGCAGGGGGGTGTTCATGGGCGGGGTCTCCGTGCGTCGTGTTGATGTCGGTCAACGCACTGTAGGCGCAGGGGTGTGGATGTTTCTGGCGAAATTTGCGCTGCACCAGGGGTGGCTTGCAGGAAAGCTGCGTGGCGCCATTTCTCGGCGCTGCGCCGGCCCCACTATCGCGAAAGGCGCTGCCGGTGCATCGCTCGGTCCACGTGAAGCTGGGCACGAATCGTCCGACTCTCTCTAGAATCCTGCGCCATGGACGCTCCTCATGCACTCGACAGGCTCGACCGGGCCATCCTGCGCTGCCTGCAGGCGAATGGCCGCGAGACCTATGACGTGATCGGCGAGCAGGTGGGCCTGTCGCCCAGCGCCGTGCTGCGCCGCGCCAAGCGGCTGGAGGACGCCGGCGTCATCGACCGCTACGTCGCGCTGGTGCAGCCCGAGGCGGTGGGCCTGGGGCTGACGGCCTACCTGAACGTGCGGCTGGAAAAGCACACCGAGAGCCACAAGCGCAACCCGATGGACCTGTTCCGCGCGAGCGTGCAGACCTGGCCGGAGGTGGTGGAATGCGCCGCGCTCACGGGCGAGATGGACTATCTGCTGCGGGTGGTGGTGGCCGACATGGCGCACTACAGCCGCTTCATCATGGACACGCTGCTCAAGCACCCGAGCGTGCAGGACTGCAAGACCAGCTTCGTGCTGGACCGGGTCAAGGCCACCACGGCGGTGCCGCTGTAGGGCGCGGCCAGCGGGCCGGCCGACCGGTCCTGCGGGCGTAGGTGACGCGCAGGTGACAGCGGTGCGCCGGGTCATCGATGCTGATTGCTATATATTTAATAGCGCAAGGCCCATATGGATAGGGCGGTGGAGCCTGATTCGATGGGTATTCCGGGCCCGTGCCACCCCACCAGCCCGGCCGGAAACGATGCTGCGCCAAACTAGGGAAAACCCTAGAATCGCAGCCATCATGCTGTCTTTCCCTGACTGGATCCGCACTTGCTGGCACGCTTGCCGCAATGGGCTGCGGGCGCCGCTCGCGCATCGGAGGGAATCCATGTCCTCGGCCTCGTCGTCCGCTGCTTCTTCATCCTCGTCGTTCGGTGTCTCGGTGCCCATCCGGTCGCTGGGGCCGCAGCACCGCGAGCGCATCGCCCGGCACCTGCTGGCGCTGGCGCCGGCCGACCGCTACCTGCGCTTCGGCTACGCCGCCACCGACGAGCAGGTGCGCCGCTATGCCGACCAGCTGGACTTCGCGCGCGACGAGATCTTCGGCATCTTCAACCGCCGGCTCGACCTGATCGCCACCGCCCACCTGGCCTTCGCCGCCCAGCCGGGCCACCCGGGCTGCGCCGAGTTCGGCGTGTCGGTGCTGCCGCACGCGCGCGGCCGGCGGTTCGGGGCGCGCCTGTTCGAGCGCGCCGTGATGCATGCACGCACGGCGGGCGTCACCATGGTGTTCATCCACGCGCTGTCGGAGAACACCGCCATGCTGAAGATCGCCCGCCGCGCCGGTGCCACCGTGCGCCGCGACGGCTCGGAGGCCGAGGCGTACCTGCAGCTGAGCCCGGCCGGGCGCGCCACGCATATGGCCGAGTTGATGACGCTGCACTACGGCGAGGCCAACTACCAGATCAAGAAGCAGGCGCGGCAGTTCTGGAAGTTCCTCTCGGGCGTGCAGGAGGTGCGCCAGGGCGTGCGCAGCGGCCGCCACCGGGCCGCCGAATAGGCGGCGCGACGAAAACGCGCCCGGCCCCCCGGGGCGATCCGCTATCCTTGCGGCTTGTTCAACGACCGCACGTCCTGCATTCCAAGACCGTGGCAGACCCCCACCCGGGGCGCCCTTCCGACCGGGAAGACAAGCGCACCTTCCTGCAGAAGCTCATCGAATTCATCCACCCCGGACCGGATTCGACCGACGAGCTGATCGCCACCCTGGCCGAGGCCGAAACCAACGACGTCATCAACGCGGACGCCCGCGTGATGCTCGAGCGCGTGCTGCTGATGGCCGAGATGACGGCCAGCGACGTGATGGTGCC
The DNA here is from genome assembly GCF_040365715.1 of Acidovorax sp. FG27. Lineage (NCBI taxonomy): Bacteria > Pseudomonadati > Pseudomonadota > Betaproteobacteria > Burkholderiales > Comamonadaceae > Acidovorax > Acidovorax sp. FG27. The sequence goes on along the minus strand of NZ_BAABVY010000001.1, from coordinate 114,906 downwards.
CTCCACCCGCATGGACCTGCTCGACATCGGCGCGCCGCTCGAGACGCTGGTCAACCAGGTGATCGACACCGCGCATTCTCGCTTCCCGGTCTTTCAGGACGAGCGCGAGAACATCATCGGCGTGCTGCTGGCCAAGGACCTGCTCAAGCTGCGGCGCGCGCCCGAGCTGAACATCCGCGCGCTGTTGCGCCCGGCCGTCTTCGTGCCCGAGAGCAAGGGCCTGAACGACCTGCTGCGTGACTTCCGCAGCACGCGCAGCCACATGGCGGTGGTGATCGACGAGTTCGGCCGCGTGGCGGGCCTGGTCACCATCGAGGACGTGCTCGAGCAGATCGTCGGCGAGATCGAGGACGAGTTCGACATTCCCGAGGATGCGGGCGACATCTTCCGTCTGGCCGACGAGACCTGGCGGGTGAGCGGCGACACCTCGGTCGAGCGCGTGGCCGAAGCCTTCGGCGTGGTGCTGCGGGCCAGCGACCCGGATGAGGATTTCGACACCATCGGCGGGCTGATCGTCCATGAACTCGGCCGCATGCCGCGCAAGGGCGAGGCCGTGGTGCTGGGCGGGCTGCAGTTCGTGGTGCTGCACGCCAAGGGCGGGGCAGTGCGGTGGTTCAAGGTGTCGCCGGCGACGGAAGGTGATGCCGCCGCTGCCGCCGCCGGTTCGGCTCACGGCGGTTGATGCGCTCCCCGGCCGCTGCCGTGCGCGCGGACGCGCCCTTGCCCGGCCACGCCGCGTCGCCGGCGCCGTGGCGGCGCGCAGGGCCCTGGCTGGCCTCGGCCGCCGCCGGCCTGGCGCAGGCCGCGTCCATCGCCTGGCCCTGGGGCGGGCAGCCGCTCTGGTGGCTGCAGGTGCTGTCGCTCGCGCTGCTGGCCCGGGTGCTGGTGGCCGCGCCCGGCGGCCGGCGGGCGGCGGCGCTGGGCTGGCTGTTCGCCACCGCGTGGCTCGCGGGCACCTTCTGGTGGCTGTTCATCTCGATGCATACCTATGGCGGCTTGGCCGCGCCGCTGGCCGTGCTGGCGGTGCTGGGGCTGGCGGCTTTCCTGGGCAGCTACTACGCCGTCGCCGCAGGGTGTTTTCGGGCTCTGGCGCCCGTCAATAGAGCGCTGGCTGCTATCGTTTTTGCAGCTTTCTGGCTGCTGGCCGAACTGGCCCGCGGCATCTGGTGGACGGGTTTTCCGTGGGGCGCGGGCGGCTACGCGCATGTGGACGGGCCGCTCGCCGTGCTGGCGCGCAGCGTGGGCGTGTACGGCATCGGCTTCGCCGCCGCCGCGCTGGCCATGGGCATCGCGCTGCTGCGCCGGGCCGACGCGCGCCGCCGGGGCGTCTGGGTGCTGGCGACCGTCGCGCTGCTGGCCTGGGCGGCGCTCACGGCGCAGCGGCATTGCGCGGTGGAGCTCTGCCACACGGCCATCGAGCCGCCGCGCACGCTGTCGCTGGCCCTGCTGCAGGGCAACATCCCGCAGGACGAGAAATTCCAGCCCGGCAGCGGCGTGCCGCTGGCGCTGCGCTGGTACGCCGACCAGCTCGACGCCGCCACCGCGTCGCTGGTGGTAGCGCCGGAAACCGCCATTCCCCTGCTGCCCCAACAGCTCATGCCCGGCTACCTGGAGGGCATCACCGCCCGCTACGCCACCGGCCGGCAGGCCGCGCTGATCGGCATTCCGCTCGGCAACGGCGAGCTGGGCTACACCAATTCCGTGCTGGGCTTCGCGTCCGGGCAGCGCGCTCCCTACCGCTACGACAAGCACCACCTGGTGCCGTTCGGCGAATTCATTCCGCCCTTCTTCCGCTGGTTCACCGAGCTGATGAACATCCCGCTGGGCGACTTCAACCGCGGAGCCGTCGGCCAGCCGTCTTTCGACTGGCAGGGCGAGCGCATCGCGCCCAACATCTGCTATGAAGACCTGTTCGGCGAGGAGCTGGGCGCGCGCTTCGCTGATGCCTCCACCGCGCCGACGGTGATGGTCAACCTCAGTAACATCGGCTGGTTCGGCGACAGCCTGGCCATCGACCAGCATCTGGCCATCAGCCGCATGCGCACGCTGGAGTTCGAGCGCCCCATGGTGCGCGCCACCAACACCGGCGCCACGGCCGTCATCGACCACCGGGGCCGCGTGACGCACGCGCTGGCGCCGCACACGCGCGGCGTGCTCGCGGCCGAGGTGCAGGGCAAGAGCGGCGCCGTCACGCCGTTCGCGTGGTGGGTGTCGCGCTGGGGGCTGTGGCCGTTCTGGGCGCTGGGGCTGGCGGTGGCGGGGGCTGCGTGGGCAGCGCGGTGGCGCCGCACGCTCCGCGGCTGAGACCGGATTCCTACTCCGCAGGCTGCGCGGGCTGCGCGTGCGGCCGTGCCAGTGCGCGGTCGAGCAGCCCCGGCAGCGACGCCAGCAGCCGCGCCGCCTGGCGGTCGGGCGGCCAGCGGGTGGCGTGGTAGGCGTAGAAGGGAATGGGCGGCAGGTCGCGCACCGGCACGGCGGCCATGGTGGCGGCGTCCAGGTTGCTGGCGGTGAGGAACTCCACCATCGTCCAGCCCATGCCGCGCTTGACCAGCTCCAGCGCCAGCTGCGATGTCTGCACCTGGATGCCCAGCTCCTGATGCACGCCCAGCTGCCGCGCCAGCTCCGCCATGTGCGGGCGCATGGGGTCGTCGCCCAGCAGCGGAATCATCGGCGTATTGGCCAGGAAGCTGAGCGGGTCGGACCGGTTCACGCGCACGGCGCGCTGCCAGATCTCGCGGGTGATGGCGATGAAGAGCGGTCCGCTGACCAGGATCTCGCTGTGCACCTGCGGGTGCGGATGCGGGTAGAAGCCCAGGCCGACGTCGACCGCGCGGGTGAGCAGCGCCTGGGCGATCTGATCCTGGTGCAGCGTGCGCACTTCGATCTGCACGCGGGGCGCGCGCAGGGCGTGCTGCTCCAGCACCGCCGGCAGGAAGGCATGCGTGACCGAAGGAATCGCGGCGATGCGCACCAGGCCGCCCTCCGGCTGGCGCAGGTTCAGGGCCGTGTGGCGCAGCTCGTCCAGCTGGCGGTGGATCTGGCTGGACGCGGCGAACAGCGCCTGCGCTTCGGGCGTGGGCACCAGCGTGCCGCGCACGCGGCTGAAGAGCAGGTAGCCCAGCTGCAGCTCGGCATGGGCGATGGTCTTGCTCACGGCCGACGGCGTGATGCGGATCAGCCGCCCGGCGGCGCTCATGTTGCCGGTCTGCATGACCGCCTGGAAGACTTCGAGTTGCCGCAGGTTCATGGGGCTCAGCAGGAGGGTCCGCGCCGCTGCCGGTGGGGAAAGATAAGGAGGGCCGGGACGGATTCGTTCGCGCCGACGGGGCCGCGCCACCGGCTGGCACGGATCGTGATAGCGCTGGGCGGCGGTGTTTTCCCGGATATGACTTCCGTTCACACCCGGCCGGCGATTATTCCCCATCGGCCTCTCGGCGGCTCCCTACCATACGGCACCTGCGGCGATCGGCGCGGGTCGGTGGGGAGCCGGGCCAGGGCGCGAGGCGTGCCCCGGCCGCGAACCACCGCCGCATTGCAACGACCCCTTCCTGACATTTCCGGAGAATCGACCACCATGTTTTCGCACCTGAAACTCAAGCGCCTGCTGGCCGGCGCCGCCTTTGCCGCCTGGGCCATCGCCGCGCCCGCGCAGCAGCTGGCCCCCGCCGCGCAACCCGCGCAGCAGGCCGTCGTCGTCGCCAAGCCCCAGGTGGTGGTGCTGGCGACCGGCGGCACCATCGCCGGCGCGGGCGCCTCGGCCACCAACAGCGCGTCGTACGCGGCCGCCAAGGTGCCGGTCGACAAGCTGCTGGCCGGCCTGCCCGAGCTGGGCAACGTGGCCACGGTGCGGGGCGAGCAGGTGTTCCAGATCGCGTCGGAGAGCTTCACCAACGCGCAGCTGCTGGCGCTGGGCAAGCGCGTGTCCGCGCTGGCCAAGCAGCCCGACGTGAACGGCATCGTCATCACCCACGGCACCGACACGCTGGAAGAGACCGCCTACTTCCTGAACCTGGTGGTGCGCACCAGCAAGCCCATCGTGGTGGTGGGCTCGATGCGGCCGGGCACGTCGCTGTCGGCCGACGGCGCGCTGAACCTGCTGGACGCCGTCACCGTGGCCGCCAGCCCGGAATCGGCCGGCAAGGGCGTGCTGGTGACCATGAGCGACGAGATCCAGAGCGGGCGTGACGTCACCAAGGGCGTCAACATCAAGACCCAGGCGTTCCGCAGCCAGTGGGGCCCGCTGGGCATGGTGGTCGAAGGCAAGAGCTACTGGTTCCGCGCGCCGGTCAAGCGCCACACGGCGCAGTCGGAATTCAACATCGACGAGATCGACACGCTGGCGCCGGTGGAGATCGTCTACGGCTACGGCAACGTGCCGCGCTCGACGGTCGAGGCCGTGGGCCGCTCGGGCGTGAAGGCGCTGATCCACGCCGGCACCGGCAACGGCTCGGTGGCCGACCGCGTGGTGCCCGCGCTGCAGGAGCTGCGCGGCCAGGGCGTGCACGTGGTGCGCTCCTCGCGCGTGGCCGACGGCTTCGTGCTGCGCAATGCTGAACAGCCCGACGACAAGTACGACTGGGTGGTCGCGCACGACCTGAACCCGCAGAAGGCCCGCATCCTGGCCGCCGTGGCGCTGACGCGTCCGCAGAGCAGCCAGGAACTGCAGCGCATCTTCTGGCAGTACTGATCTGCTGATCTGCTGAACTGAGAGCCGGGCGGGGTACGCCGCCGCTCGGCGGCAGCCTTGCGCCACCCTCCACAAAAGCCCCATCCGGGGCTTTTGTGGGTTCTGGCCTACCGGCCAGGTGGCGCTTTGGGGGCAGGATAGGTGATCTCCCTTGTCCCTGGCGCATGCCCGGGGCATCGGCACGCTGGATAATGCAGGGCGGCGGCCCGGCACAATATGGGCCCCTGTACATGCGCCGCCATGGCGGCGCATGCTGGCATTTGCGAGTTTTTTTTAGTTTCCCACCCCTCCCCCGCGACGGCAAGGTGCCGATCTGGAGCACGACTGACAATGGCTGATTCCTTTTCCTATGAACAACTGATCGCCTCGGGTGAAGGCCGGCTGTTCACCCCCGACAGCGGCCGCCTGCCGCTGCCGCCCATGCTGATGTTCGACCGCATCACGCACATCGACGCCGACGGCGGCGCCCACGGGCTGGGAAAGATTCGTGCCGAACTCGACGTCAAGCCGGACCTCTGGTTCTTTGCCTGCCATTTCCAGGGCGACCCGGTCATGCCCGGCTGCCTGGGGCTGGACGCCATGTGGCAACTCATCGGCTTCTACCTCACCTGGCTGCAACTGCCCGGCCGCGGCCGCGCCCTGGGCGCGGGTGAAGTCAAGTTCACTGGCGAAGTGGGCCCTCAGGTCAAGCTCGTCACCTACGAGATCGACATCAAGCGCGTCATCAAGCGCAAGCTGGTCATGGCCATCGGCGATGCCCGCCTGCTGGCGGACGGCCAGGAGATCTATGTGGCCAACGACCTCCGCGTCGGCCTCTTCAAGCGCGAAGAAGACGGGAAGGACGGAGCACCCGCAGCGGGAGCCACGGCATGACCAGCAAGAAGCGCGTCGTCATCACGGGCGCGGGCATCGTCTCGTGCATCGGCAATGACCGGCAGACGGTGGTGCAGTCGCTGCGCGAAAGCCGCTCCGGCATCCGCGCCATGCCCGAGTTCAAGGAGCTCGGCCTGCGCAGCCAGGTGGCGGGCATTCCCCAGATCGACCTGGACGCGCTGATCGACCGCAAGCTGCGCCGCTTCATGGGCGATGCGGCGGCCTACGCCTATCTGTCGCTGAAGGACGCCATCGCCCAGGCGGGCCTGGCGCCCGAGCAGGTCTCCAACCCCCGCACCGGCCTCATCATGGGTTCGGGCGGCGGCTCGCCGGCCAACCAGATCGAGGCGGCCGACACCCTGCGCTCCAAGGGCATCCGCCGCGTCGGGCCCTACCAGGTCACGCGCTGCATGGGCTCCACCGTGTCGGCCAACCTGTCCACGGCCTTCGCCATCAAGGGCATCAATTTCTCGATCACCTCGGCCTGCAGCACGTCCGCGCACTGCATCGGCGTGGCGGCCCAGCAGATCGCCTTCGGCCTGCAGGACGTGATGTTCGCGGGCGGCGGCGAAGAGCTGTCCTGGGGCCTGGCCATGCTGTTCGACGGCATGGGCGCCATGTCCGCCAAGTACAACGACACGCCCGAGAAGGCGTCGCGCCCCTACGACGTGGACCGCGATGGCTTCGTCATCGCTGGCGGTGGCGGCGCGCTGGTGCTGGAGAGCCTGGAGCACGCCCAGGCGCGCGGCGCCACCATCCTGGCCGAGATCGTCGGCTTCGGCCTGTCGTCGGACGGCGAAGACATGGTCGCGCCCTCGGGCGACGGCGCCATCGCCTGCATGCGGCAGGCCGTGGCCGAAGCCGGTGGCGGCCCCATCGACTACGTGAACACGCACGGCACCTCCACCCCGGTGGGCGATCTGCCCGAGCTGCGCGCGCTGCGCGAGGTGTTCGGCGACAAGGTGCCGCCGTTCTCTTCGACGAAGTCGCTCACCGGCCACTCGCAGGGCGCGACGGGCGTGCAGGAGGCGATCTACTGCCTCTACATGCTGCAGGAAGGCTTCATCGCCGGCTCGGCCCACATCGAGAACCTGGACCCGGCCGCCGAAGGCATGCCCGTGGTGCGCCAGTCGCGCGACGCCGAGCTGACCACCGTGCTGTCCAACAGCTTCGGCTTCGGCGGCACCAACGCCAGCCTGGTGCTGCGCCGCTGGACGGCCTGATCCGGCACCGCAACGCACCGCCTTGGTGTGTTGCTATGAAAATAATAGCTACAGGCGCTTATGTATTAAGCGAATGTAGCTATTTTGCTTTCGTCGGTCGCGTGCTATCTGTCAGGCGGAATATGCACTGCTGGGGGTTGTAGAATCCGCCGCTTTGCGCTTGCCCGCTTACTTCGGCGCGCCATCACCGGACGCCACTTCAACCATGGTCATGTGGGCTTTCCCGCGATCCTCATCTAGCCTGCCCTCATTCATGCGTCACAGCACTGCACGAATCCATCACCAGGCGAAGTCTTGCCGGTCATTCGAAAGCGGCGAGGTGTTGGTTTGAATCCGAATGCTGAACAGCCCACGTCGTTGCGCTCCTGTGTCGGAAGCCTATGGCGACACAGATCCTTGATTGTCCAAATGGCCCGTCGGGAGGTGGTGGGACGATACAAGGGATCGGCCATGGGCCTGCTGTGGTCGCTGATCAACCCACTCATGATGCTGGTCATCTACACCTTCGTTTTTTCGGTGGTGTTCAAGGCGAAGTGGCATGCAGGCGATGCCGCCGAGCCTCGCTCGCAGTTCGCCATCTTGCTGTTCGCCGGAATGATCGTCCAGGCGTTCTTCGCCGAGGTGCTCAACCGCTCTCCCCAGTTGATCGTGGCGAACGCCAACTACGTCAAGAAGGTGGTGTTCCCTTTGGAAGTTCTGGTAGCGGTAGTGACCTTGGCTGCCCTCTTTCATACGGTCATCAGCGTCGGCGTGCTGTTGCTGGCATACGCCGTGGTGCACGAGGGACTGCAGTGGACAGCTGTTTTCTTGCCTCTCGTGTTTCTGCCCCTGGCGATGCTGTCGATGGGTTGCGGATGGGTCATCTCGTCACTGGGTGTGTTCGCCCGTGACATCGGCCAGATAGTCGGTGTCTTGACGACGGTGCTGATGTTCCTGTCGCCCATTTTCTTTCCCGTTAGTGCACTTCCACCATCGATCCAGCCCTGGATGCAACTCAACCCCCTGACCTTCATCATCGAACAGACTCGCGCGGTGCTGATCTTCGGCCAATTGCCAGATTGGTCCGGGCTGGCAAGCTACGCATTCTTCGCCTCGATGGCTGCTTGGGCGGGTTATGCATGGTTTCAGAAAACCCGCAAAGGTTTCGCCGATGTCCTCTGACGAAATCGCCATCCGGGTAGAACATCTCAGCAAGTGCTACCAGATCTACGACCAACCTGGTGATCGCCTCAAGCAGTTCATCGCACCCAGGTTTCAACGCTGGATGGGACGGGAGCCGCGCAATTTCTACAACGAGTTCTGGGCATTGCGTGATGTGTCTTTCGAGGTGCGAAGAGGGGACACGGTGGGCATCATCGGACGCAACGGGTCGGGGAAGTCCACCCTCTTGCAGGCCATCTGCGGCACGTTGACGCCTACTGCGGGCCGCGTCGAAGTGCACGGTCGGGTCGCTGCGCTCCTGGAACTCGGCGCCGGCTTCAATCCGGAGTTCTCCGGTCGCGACAATGTCTACATGAACGCCGCGCTGCTCGGGTTGAACTCCGAGCAGGTCGATCAGCGGTTCGACGCCATCGCGGCCTTCGCGGATATCGGTTCCTTCATCGAGCAGCCGGTGAAGACCTATTCCAGCGGGATGTACATCCGGCTTGCTTTCTCGGTGATCGCTCACGTGGACGCTGACGTTCTCATCATCGACGAGGCACTCTCGGTGGGGGACGCTGTTTTCACCCAGAAGTGCATGCGCTTCATCCGGTCCTTCCAGGAGAAGGGCACGCTGCTTTTTGTCAGCCATGACATGGGGTCTGTCCAGAATCTGTGCCGGACTTCTCTCTGGATGTCGCACGGCCAAATCATGCAATCGGGCTCGTCACAACGCGTGGTGGAGGCCTATCTGCGCTCTACGTTGCAGGATGTATATGGCAACGCCACGGATCTTCAAGAGCTGAACACAGATTCGTCGGCCAGTGCGTCCAACGAAGGATCCAGCGTGAATGCGTCGGCAGCGGAGGTGGCGCCGCCTGTGGTGGATTACGAAGCTTCGGTCCGTATCGAGCATTCCAACCTGGAGCAAGCGCGGGGCTGGAAAACGGGAGGGGCGGAAATCACCGCAGTGGAGTTGAAGAGAGCGGACGGCGAGGATGTCGCACTGCTGGAGGGTGGAGAGCGGGTGCAGGTCACGATACGTGCCGTGGCACATCAGGATCTTGATCGCCCGATCCTGGGGTTTCTTTTGAAAGATCGACTCGGGCAGGACCTGATCGGGGAAAACACCCTTCCCCTCACTGCGACCTCTCCACGATCCATGAAAGCGGGTCAGGTTTGTACCGCACGCTTCACCTTCCGTCTTCCGATGTTGCCCAACGGCGCATACGCCCTGATGGCCTCAGTGGCTGACGGCACGCTGGAGAGCAACGTGCAACACCATTACATGCACGACGCGCTCATCCTTAATGTTGCATCCAGCAAGGTCCGTTGGGGCTTGGTGGGCGTGCCATTCGAGAGTATTGATTTTGAGGTGACCCATGGTTGAACCCACGTTGATGCAGCTTTACCGGTCGCATCAGGGCAAGGTCTCGGACAAGTGGGATATCTATCTCGCTGAATACGACAGGCTGTTCACGCCATTCAGGAACTCACCGATTCGGCTGCTGGAAATCGGTATTCAGAACGGCGGCTCGTTGGAGATATGGGCTTCATACTTCCTGGCTGCGCGCAGCATCATCGGGTGTGACATCAACCCCGAATGCCGACACCTGGTCTATGCAGATCCACGCATCTCAGTCGTCGTTGGCGATGCAAATACAGACGCGGCGCACGCTGCGATCCTGAGCCATGGCGGTGACCTGGATATCGTCATAGATGATGGATCTCACACATCGAGCGACATCGTCAAGTCGTTCGTGCGGTACTTTGCTCATTTGAAGCCAGGAGGACTTTTCCTGGCTGAGGATCTGCATTGCAGTTACTGGGCGGGCTTCGAAGGCGGGCTGTTCGATCCTGCTTCGTCCATGGCTTTCTTCAAGCGCCTTGCCGACGTGATCAATCACGAGCACTGGGGAGTGCGCGCCGAGCGTGCAGATGTCCTCGCCAGCTTCGCGCGTGAATACGACATCGGTTTCGACGAGGAAATCCTCGCCCAGGTGCACTCGGTGGAATTCATCAACTCACTGTGCGTCGTGCGCAAGGCGGACGCACCGCGAAACGTTCTGGGAGTGCGCCATATCGTGGGGGGTGAAGCCCTCGTGGTGGCAGAGCTCAACACGCTGACCCCCTATGTTCCTGATGAGTCGAACAATCGGTGGTCGCAAGTTGTGCCCCTGCCTGAAGACGAGCTGCCCCGCTTGCGCACCGAGTTGAGTCATCTCCAGGCTCGTCACGCCGAGCTGGAGAGCGCCCTGCATGCGGAAAGACAAAGCCTGGCAACCGAACGGCAAAGCCTCGAATCCGCTAGGGCCCGTGTGGGTCTTCTCGATGCCGAGGTCAGCCGGGTCACCACTCTGGTTCGGGCGATGGAGAATACGCTCAGCTGGCGTATCACGCAGCCGTTGCGCAGCGCGCGCGGAAAGATGGCCTGGGCTCGGCGTTTTGGCCGGGTACTGGCAACCCGACTGGGCTCGGGTGATGCAGTCGTCGCTACGGGGAAGGCGGTTTTCTCGGTGGCGCGCGAACGTGGTATTGAGGGGGTTTTAGAGGCATTGGCACGGGCAGGCCAGCAGCGGGCTCCGGGCACTTCGAATGGCGTACCGGGTGACTACGCAAGGTGGATGGCGGCATACGACACCATTGACGACACGATGCGGCAGAGACTGCGGTCAGAGATCTCGTCCATGCCGACGCACCCGTTGATTTCCGTCGTCATGCCTACCTACAACGCCAGGATCGATTGGTTGCGGGAGGCCATTGAATCCGTGCGTTCGCAAATCTATCCGCACTGGGAACTCTGCATTGCGGATGACGCCTCCAGCGACGTGGAAGTCCGCCGCCTGCTGGCGCGCTACGCCAAGGACGATCCGCGCATCAAAGTGGAGTTCAGAAAAGAAAACGGTCACATCTCTGCAGCGTCCAACTCGGCGGTGGATCTGGTCAGAGGCCAATGGATCGCGCTCATGGATCATGACGATCTGCTGCCCGAGCACGCCCTCTTCTGGATGGCCGACGCCATACACCGCTTTCCCGATGCGCGCCTGTTCTATTCAGACGAAGACAAGATCGGTGCGTCGAACCAACGGTGCGAGCCCTATTTCAAGCCGGATTGGAACCTGGATCTCTTTTACTCGCAGAACTTCTTCTGCCACCTCGGCGTCTATGACGCGTCACTCGTGCGAGACGTCGGGGGCTTTCGCGTCGGTTTTGAAGGCGCGCAGGATCATGACTTGGTGTTGCGCTGCATCGAGAAACTGGAGCCTTCACAGATCCAGCATGTGCCTCGCATCCTCTATCACTGGCGGGCGCATCCCCAAAGCACGGCGCAGGCCTCGGAAGCGAAGCCATACGCACTGGAAGCGGGAAGGCGCGCCATCAGTGAGCATCTTGCGCGCAAGGGAGTGGAAGCCACTGTCACTGCCGACCTGAGCGGCTATCACGTTTCGTACGCGCTTCCGGCAGCGCGGCCTCTGGTCTCGCTGGTCATTCCCACGCGCAATGCTGCGGGACTGGTTCAACAGTGTATCGACAGCATCGTCGAAAAGACTCTCTACCGAGAGTACGAAATCATCCTGATAGACAACGGGTCTGACGATCCGGCCGCAGTCGACTACTTTAAAAGTCTCGATGCTAGGCCTGGAATTCGGGTGCTGCGCGACGATGGCGAATTCAATTACTCGGCGCTGAACAATCGGGCCGTCGAGGAAGCGCGCGGCCAGTTGATCGGGCTGATCAATAACGATATCGAAGTCATCGCACCGGAGTGGTTGGGTGAGATGGTCGGTTTGGCGCTGCAGCCTGGCGTGGGTGCAGTGGGCGCCAAACTGCTTTACCCCGACGGCCGGTTGCAGCACGGGGGAGTGGTGCTGGGGCTGGGCGGCGTTGCTGGTCATGCCATGAAATACTTTTCCCGTGGCCATACCGGGTACTTCAACAGAAGCAATCTGATTCAGTCGTACTCTGCCGTCACGGCCGCTTGCCTCTTGGTTCAGAAGAGACACTATCAGGCAGTGGGTGGTTTGAACGAGCGCGATTTGAAGGTGGCCTTCAATGACGTCGATTTCTGCCTGCGGTTGCGTGAAGTCGGCTTGAGGAATGTTTGGACTCCTCATGCGCTGCTCTACCACCATGAGTCGGCGACACGGGGACAGGACATCGCTCCGGAGAAGCAGCAAAGATTCGCGTCGGAAGTGCATTACATGCACAGGCGTTGGGCGGCCGAACTCGTGCGTGACCCCGCTTACAACCCCAACCTGACCCTGATGGCGGAAGACTTTTCGCTCGCCTTTCCTCCACGAGTGGAATCGTGGAATTCACCAGCCCAGTAGAGCGCGCCTGTCTCGCGGTATCGCCCGGCCGCGGGCCGGAGAGCTGATGCCGCGCGAAGGCCTTTTGGGGGGTCACTGCTCCGCGAACGGTCTTCGTGTCCACGGTGCTATAAAGTCTATAGCTGCAGTTGTTCGTATGCCGAGCGCTGGCAACGATTTTTAATTCGAGCAACCCGTACGGCGCTGCCGCCGGTGCCCTGCCGCCCCGGGCTCGTAAAATCGGCGGTTCCGCGCGCGCCCGCGTGCCTTTCCCCTTTATCCATCGCATGGCCCCCGGCCGTGCCAGAACACGCATGTTGACCTTCCAGCAAATCATCTTGAAGCTGCAGTCGTACTGGGCTGAACAAGGCTGCGCGCTGCTGCAGCCCTACGACATGGAAGTCGGCGCCGGCACTTCGCACACTGCCACCTTTCTGCGGGCCCTGGGCCCCGAGCCCTGGAAGGCCGCCTATGTGCAGCCCAGCCGCCGGCCCAAGGACGGCCGCTACGGCGAGAACCCCAACCGCCTGCAGCACTACTACCAGTACCAGGTGGTGCTGAAACCCGCGCCGGCCAACATCCTGGAGCTGTACCTGGGCTCGCTGGAGGCGCTGGGGTTCGACCTGAAGAAGAACGATATCCGCTTCGTGGAAGACGACTGGGAGAACCCCACGCTGGGCGCGTGGGGCCTGGGCTGGGAAGTCTGGCTCAACGGCATGGAGGTGACGCAGTTCACCTATTTCCAGCAGGTCGGCGGCATCGACTGCAAGCCCGCCACGGGCGAGATCACCTACGGCCTGGAGCGCCTGGCCATGTACCTGCAGGGTGTGGACAACGTCTACCACCTGACCTGGACCGACGGCCTCAGCTATGGCGACGTGTACAAGCAGAACGAGGTGGAGCAGTCCACCTACAACTTCGAGCATGCGGACGCGGACTTTCTCTTCACCGCCTTCAACGCCCATGAAAAGCAGGCCCAGCACCTGATGGAGCAGCAGCTCGCCCTGCCGGCCTACGAGCAGGTGCTCAAGGCCGCGCACAGCTTCAACCTGCTGGACGCACGCGGCGCCATCAGCGTGACCGAGCGGGCCGCCTTCATCGGCCGCATCCGCAACCTGGCGCGGGCGGTGGCGCGCAGCTACCTCGACAGCCGGGCGCGGCTGGGCTTCCCGATGGCGCCCAAGGACTGGGCCACCGAGGTGCTGGCCGATCTGGCCAAGGCCGAGCAGCAACAGCAACAACAGAACAACAACAACAAGAAGGCCGCCTGAAGGCGCAGCGCGGAGCATCCAGACATGACCTATCCCAATCTCCTCGTTGAACTGTTCGTCGAAGAACTGCCCCCGAAGGCGCTGCAGAAACTGGGCGACGCCTTCGCCGGCGTGCTGTTCGAGCAGCTCAAGGCCCAGGGCCTGACGGCTGCCCATTCGCGCAGCACCGCCTTCGCCTCGCCGCGCCGGCTGGCGGCGCACATCACCGAAGTGGCGCCCGCCGCGGCAGACAAGGCCGTCTCGCACAAGCTGATGCCGGTGGCGGTGGGCCTGGCCGCCGATGGCACGGCCACGCCCGCGCTGCTGAAGAAGCTGGCGGCATTGGGCGCCGACGCCTCGGCCGTGCCGGGCCTGGCCCGCGTCAACGACGGCAAGGCCGACGTGCTGTTCTACAACAGCACCGCCCGGGGCGCTACGCTGGCCGACGGGCTGCAGAAGGCGCTGCAGGACGCCATCGCCAAGCTGCCCATCCCGAAGGTGATGCGCTACCAGCTGGCCGACGGCTGGAGCAGCGTGAACTTCGTGCGCCCGGCGCATGGCCTGGTGGCGATGCACGGCACCGAGGTGCTGCTGTCGGTGAAGGCGCTGGGCCTGGCCGCGGGCAACACCACGCAGGGCCACCGCTTCGAGGCGGCGGTGGATCCGGTCGTCATCCAGAGCGCCGACAGCTATGCCGAGCAATTGCAGCGCGAAGGCGCCGTGATCGCGAGCTTTGCCGAGCGCCGCGCCGAGATCGCGCGCCAGCTGCAGGCGGCGGCCGAGCGCGTGGGCGGCGGCGTGCGTGCCATCGACGACGACGCACTGCTCGACGAAGTGACCGCGCTGGTCGAGCGGCCGAACGTGCTGGTCTGCGAATTCGAGAAGGAATTCCTGGACGTGCCGCAGGAATGCCTGATCCTGACGATGAAGGCCAACCAGAAGTACTTCCCGCTGCTGGACGCCGAGGGCAAGCTCACGCACCAGTTCCTGGTGGTGAGCAACATCAGCCCGCAGGACGCCAGCGCCGTCATCGGCGGCAACGAGCGCGTGGTGCGCCCGCGCCTGGCCGACGCCAAGTTCTTCTTCGACCAGGACCGCAAGAAGACGCTGCATTCGCGCGTCGGGCTGCTGGCCAAGGTGGTCTACCACAACAAGCTGGGCACGCAGGGCGAGCGCGTCGAGCGCGTGCGCGCCATCGCCCGTGCGATCGCCGAGCAGCTCTTCGCCGGCATCGGCGCGCAGAGCCCCGAGCTGGATTCGCCCGACGGCGAGATCGCCCGCGACTACCTGCTGTCGTGCGTGGACACGGCCGCGCTGCTGGCCAAGACCGACCTGGTCACCGACATGGTGGGCGAATTCCCCGAGCTGCAGGGCATCATGGGCGGCTACTACGCCGCCAACGACGGTCTGGCGCACGAGGTGGCCCATGCGATCGAGGACCACTACAAGCCGCGCTTCGCCGGCGACGAACTGCCGCGTGAGAACGTGGGCGTGATCGTGGCCCTGGCCGACAAGCTGGAGACGCTGGTCGGCATGTTCGGCATCGGCAACCTGCCCACCGGCGACCGCGACCCGTTCGCGCTGCGCCGCCATGCGCTGGGCGTGATCCGCATGCTGGTCGAAAAGGATCTGCCGCTCGATCTGCAGTCGGTGCTGGCGAGCGCGGTGCCCGCCTTCGGCGCCAAGATCGAGGACGCGAGCACGGCGCTGGCCGACTTCATCTACGACCGCCTGGCCGGCAGCCTGCGCGAGCAGGGCTACAGCGCGCAGGAAGTGGACGCCGTCATCGCCCTGCGCCCGCAGCGCCTGTCGCTGGTGCAACGGCAGCTGGCGGCGGTGCGCGCCTTCTCCACGCTGCCCGAGGCGCCGGCGCTGGCCGCGGCCAACAAGCGCGTGGGCAACATCCTGAAAAAAGCCGAGGTCGAAGGCGCGGTGGACCCGCACGTCAACCCCGACCTGCTGCAGGAAAAGGCCGAGCAGGATTTGTTCGCCGCGCTGCAGCGCTTCGTGCCCGAGGCCGATGCGCAGTTCGAGGCCGGCGACTTCACCGCCAGCCTGCAGACGCTGGCCGTGCTGCGCGCACCGGTCGATGCGTTCTTCGACGACGTGATGGTCAATGCCGAGCAGTTGGACCTGCGCCTGAATCGCCAAGGCCTGCTCAAGCGCCTGCACGTGGCGATGAACCGCGTGGCCGACCTGTCGCGCCTGGCGGCCTGACCCTGCCCGACGTTCGTCGCCCCGCACCGCCGTGCCGCCCCTCGTCGCCCACCGCCCGTCACCCACCGACCGCCGCGCCATGAAAATCGCCATCCTCGACCGTGACGGAACGCTCAACGCCCTGGGCGACGAGGAGTTCATCGCCTCCGAAAGCGACTGGCACCCGGTGCCCGGCGCCTTCGAGGCGCTGGCCCGGCTGAACCGGGCGGGCTGGCACCTGGTGGTGGCCACCAACCAGCCGGGCCTCGGGCGCGGCCTTTTCGACGTGCTGGCGCTCAACGCCATCCATGCGCGCATGCACCGCATGATGGCCGCGGCCGGCGGGCGCATCGACGCGGTGTTCTACTGCCCGCATGCCGACAGCGAGCCCTGCACCTGCCGCAAGCCCCTGCCGGGCCTGATGGAGCAGGTCTGCGACCGCTACGGCGTGGAGGGCAGCGACGTGGTCGCCATCGGCAGCTGCGCCACCCATCTGCAGGCGGCCGCCGCCATCGGCGCGCGCCAGCTGCACAGTGTCTGCACTGGCCGCGCGGCCGGGCTCTTGCCCGAGCAGCCCGTGCCCGAGGGCTGGCCGGCCGGCACCCGCCTGCACGCCAGCCTGGAGGCGTTGGCGGCCACGCTGCTGGAGGTGACCGCCGCTCCGCGCCCCGGCGAGCCGCCCGAGGCGGCCGGCCTGGCCGTGGCCGTCTGATGCTGTTGAAACCATAGCTGCCTGCGCTGGATCCATCGGCGCTGGAGCCCGAAAACCCTTCGAAAACGCGCCCGAGCGACCCTGCCATGGCCTTCCTCGCGTCCCTCCTGCACCTGCTGTGGATGACCGTCACCGTGGTGCCCTACACCCTGGCGATCCTGATCGTGCGGGCCCTCGGCGGCCACAGCCGGGCCCGCTACCGCATCGCCCGCGCCTGGCTCAAGCTCAGCGTGGATGCGGCGCGGTGGTTCATCGGCATCCGTACCCGCGTGGCGGGCATGGAGCACCTGCCCACCGACCCGGCGCAGGGCGTGGTGCTGCTGGTCAAGCACCAGTCCACCTACGAGACCTTCCTGATGCCGGCGATCATGCCGCGCCCGCTCGCCTACGTGTTCAAGCGCGAGCTGCTGCGCATTCCGTTCTTCGGCTGGTCCATCGGCAGCCTGGACATGATCCATATCGACCGGGGCCAGCGTGCCGAGGCCTTCGGCAAGGTGCTGGCCCAGGGCCGGCGGCTGCTGGCGCAGGGCACCTGGGTGATCATGTTCCCCGAGGGCACGCGGGCCGCGCGCGGCGAGCGCGGGCAGTACAAGAGCGGCGGCGCGCGCCTGGCCATCGAAGCGGGCGTGCCGGTGGTGCCCATCGCGGTGACGTCCGCCAAGGTGTGGCCGCGCAAGGCCTTCGTGAAGCGGCCGGGCACGGTGGACGTGTCCATCGGCCGCGCCATCCCGACCACCGGCCGCTCGCCCGACGAGCTGATGCGCGAGGTGGAGGCGTGGATCGAAGGCGAGATGCGCCGGCTCGACCCCGATGCGTATGCGGCAAGCGGCGCCCCGGCGCACGCGCTGCCCGGCCGGGCGGAGCGCTGAGCCATGCAGCGGCTGGTGCAACTGGCGCTGGACCTGTGGGGCGGCGGAACGCCCGCGCCCACGGCGCCCGGGGCCCGGCCGCCTGCACCGGCACCGCATGCGCCAGACGCCGGCGCACTTAGGGTGAATTCAGACCAAAATCGGCCTCCAGCGCTTGATGCACCTGGGCCAGACGCTATAAAAAAAGTAGCGGAGCGAAATCGCCCACCTGCGGCCCGGCCGGCTGCTGCGCCGCCTGCCGAGCCGCTCGGCACCTTGCTCGCTCCCGCCATCTTCCGCCACCCGCGCGCGCAGCGCGAGGTGCTGCTGGGCGACGCGCTGATCGGCTATGCGCTGCAGCGCGCCCGGCGCCGCAGCATCGGATTCACCGTCGGCCCGGACGGCCTGGCCGTGCGCGCGCCCGGCTGGGTGACCATCGCGGGCATCGAGCAGGCGTTGCAGGAGAAGTCGGACTGGATCCTGCGCAAGCTGGCCGAAGCCCAGACCCGGCAGGACAAGCAGGCCAGCGGCCGCATCGTGTGGCGCGACGGTGCCGTGCTGCCCTACCTGGGCGCGCCGCTGACGGTGGTGCTGGACCCGACGCACGGCTTCACCGGCCAGGGCGCCGCCCTGGTCGACGAACCGGCGGCGGACCCGGCCGGTGGCGCGGCCGCGCCGGCCCGCACCCTGCGCGTGGGCCTGTCGCGCAGCGCCTCGCCCGAGCAGGTGCGCGACGCCGTCCAGGCCTGGCTGATGCGGGCTGCGCGCAGCCACTTCACGCGGCGGCTCGACCACTTCGCGCCGCTGCTGGGCGTGCGCTGGACGCGGCTGCGCCTGTCGAGTGCGGAAACCCGCTGGGGCAGCGCCAAGACGGACGGCTCCATCCGCCTGAACTGGCGGCTGCTGCACTACGCGCCGGCCGTGATCGACTACGTGGTGGCGCACGAGCTGGCCCATCTGCGGGTGATGGACCACAGCCCGCGGTTCTGGGACACGGTGGCGAGCGTCATGCCCGACTACGCCGGCCTGCGCAACCAGCTGCGCGACCAGCCGGCGCCGCTCTGGGAGTGACCGGGCGAGGCGGCGATGGCCTCTCCGGCGTTTGCCCATGCGGTGGCCGGGGCCGCGGTCGCCTCTGACAGAATGCGGCGCATGACCTCGATCCACCAAGACGCTGCTGCTTTTTCTTCTGGTTCCGCCGCGCTGGACGGCCCCCGGCCCGCCGACGGCTATGCGGGCGATGTGTCTCCGCAGCTCGCCTGGCACTGGGTGCAGTCGGGCGAGGCCGTGCTGGTCGACGTGCGTACCGATGCGGAGCGCGATTGGGTCGGCTTCGTGCCCGGCGCCGTCGCCGCGCCCTGGAAGCACTGGCCCGGCATGACGCCCAACCCCGCCTTCGACGACACCCTGCGCGCTGCCGTGCCGCCAGGGGGCAAGGCCGTGCTGCTGTGCCGCAGCGGCGTGCGCTCGGTCGCCGCGGCCCGCCGCGCGGCGGAGCTGGGCATCACCGCCTACAACGTGCTGGAAGGCTTCGAAGGCGATGCCGACGAGAACGGCCACCGCAACCGGCGTGGCGGCTGGCGCTTTCGCGGCCTGCCGTGGCGGCAGGGCTGACGTCGTTCATCCTCGGTTGGAGAACGACCAGCGCTTGTGCCCCAGGTAGCTGGTGAAGACCGGCACCACCACGCCCACGGCATGGGCGATTTCCGGCACGAAGCGGTGCACGCCCAGTGCCGGCAGCAGCCAGCGGGCCAGCAGCATGCTCACGGCCCAGGTCTGCGCCACGGCCACGAGGTTGACCAGCACGAAGAACAGCATCGACTTGTGCGTCTGCTGGCGGCTGTCGGTGAAGACAAAGGCACGCGCCAGCACGAAGGCGGTGACCATGCCCACGCCGTAGGCCAGCACCACCGCCCAGGAAAACGGCATCCACTGGTTCAGCACGATGCGCGCCCCGAAGTTGGCGAGCGCGGCCAGCCCGCCCGTTACCAGGAAGGCCACGAACTGGCGCGATCGGAAGAGGGCCAGCATGCGGTTCAGGCGCCGGCCGCCGGCGCTGTGGCGGCGGCGCTCCGCGCCATGCGGCGGCCGAAGCCGATGCTCTCGGAAATGCCCCGGTCTTCGGGGTAGTAATACGACGTGTCGGCCACCCAAAGGCCCTGCACGGGCAGCTGCACGGGCGGCAGGCTCTGCAGGTAGTTGGGCGGGCAGATCGGCTGCGCATAGCGGTAGCGGCTCGCGCGCATCGCCAGGAAGTCATCGTCCTGCAGCGCGGGGTTGATGGTGCGCAGGTAGCGGCGCACCTTGTCGAGGAAGGCCTGGTCGGGCTCGGCGTACTTGGGGTGCTCGCCCGGCATGTAGAACGGCACGTAGACGATGGATTCCGGCAGCGGGCGCAGGTTGCTGTATTCCACCAGGCCAGGGATGTCCATGTCCGGATCGTTCACGTTGAGCCAGAAGTTCTCGGTGAGGGGCTTGCGCAGCTTGGCGATCACGCAGACCACGGCGATGTTCTTCAGTGCCGCGAAGCGCGAGAGCACGTCCTGCGGAAGATCTGGCATCAGGCGCGGCACGAAGGGCAGGGGCACGGTGCTGATCACCTTGTCGAAGGCCTCGAAACCCTGCGCCGTTTCCACGCCTTGCACGCGGCCCGCCTCCATGCGCACCCGGGTGACGGGCGTGGAGAGGCGGATTTCGCCGCCGTGCGCGCGGATGTCCGCCGCCATGCCGTCCAGCAGGGTGGCGGAGCCGCCTTCGAGGTGGCCGAGCTTTTCCTGCATGAGGCTGTAGCGCGAGCGGCCGATGCGGCGGATGCGGCTCCAGATCCAGGCGGCCGAGAGGTTGCCCGTGTGCTCGTAGAACTTGTATTCGAAGAGGCGCCGCCACAGCACCTCGTAGGCCTCCGCGCCCACCCAGCGGCGGATCCAGCCCGTGGCCTCGACGCCGTCGAGCGGCTTCCAGTCGTTGCGCTTGGTGGAGAGGAACGCGTGCAGTCCGTAGCGGAACTTGGCCACCAGCCCCAGGCCCTGGAAGCGCAGCAGCGCCACCGGGTTGCCCCAGGCCTGCAGGCGCTTCTGGAACCAGTAGCCCATGCGCGTGGCACGCCAGCGCATCTTTTCGCCCAAGCCCAACTCGTCCAGCACCTGCAGGAAGTCGTGGTCGGAGGTGCAGTGGAAGTGGTAGTAGCGCTCGATCGGCAGGCCGTCGAAATCGAACATCGCGGTCATGCCGCCCACGCGGTCGTCGGCTTCGAACACCACCGGCCGGTGGCCGTCGCGTGCGAGCTGATAGGCCACGGCCAGGCCCATGGGGCCGGCGCCGAGCACGGCGATGCGCTGGCCGGCTGCGGCCGTCGAAGAGGTAGCGGCGTTCATCAGAACTCCAGCACCACGCGGCTGTACTCCGGGTGGTGGAAGGTTTCGTGGATGGCCTCGGCAAAGGGTGTGGCCCGCACACCGAAGATGCCGGGCCAGTCGATCACCTCGAACTCGTCGTGCGCCACGAGGGCCTTGAGCTGGTCAGCGGTGAAGGGCGGGTCGCGGTCGAAGAGCGCCCAGATTTTCAGCAGCACGTAGAAGAGGCCGTAGGGGATCTTCACGATGGCGGCCTTCGCGCCGGTGGCGGCCTTGATGGTGCGGATGATGTCGATGTAGTCGACCTTCTCCAGCCCCGTGATGTTGAACACGCCGCCCACGCGGCGCTCCTCGATGCAGCGCACGATGATGCGGCAGAAGTCGGCCGCGTAGAGCGGCTGGCGCATGTAGCGGCCGCTGCCGGGAATGGGAAACACCGGCACCCGGCGCATGAAGCGCGAGAGCCAGCCCAGGTGCTTGCGGTCGAACCAGCCGAACATCAGCGTGGGCCGCAGCACGATGCAGGGAATGCCGCTGGCCAGCACCATGTCTTCCTGCTTGCGCTTGGTGTCGGTGTAATGGTCCTGCGCGACCGACTCCACCACCGACGAACTGATGTGCACGGTGTGCGGAATGCGGTGCTGCTGGATCAACGCGAGGATGTGCTGGGTCGATGTGATGTTGTTGCGCACGAAGGGCTCGAGCTGCGGCGCGCCGATCTGCGCCTGCAGCATCACCACCGCGTCGGCCCCGTCGAAGTGGCGCGCCCAGTCGCCGGGCTCGGCCAGGTCGGCCAGCTCGGTCACGATGTCGGGGTGCATCTGGCGCAGGATGGCGAGGTTGGCCGCGTGCTTGTCGATCACCACCAGGTTGTGGAAGCCGTGGAGCTTCAGGTGGGCGACGAGGTTCTGCCCGACGAGCCCGGCGCCGCCGGGGAGGATGATCTTGGGTGAATGCATGGCGTGTGGGATGCGTTGTGCGGGCGGGGGCCGGGGCTTTTTACTGCGCTGCCGGCAGCGCCACGCTGACGGAGCAGGGCGTGCCCGGCGCGGTCAGCATCAGCGTGGCCGGCAGGCTGGCAGGAGCGGCCCGGAGGTAGGCGGTGAAGGTCAGGTGGGGCAGGCGCGGCGAGCCTTCGCCCGCCACATGCCGCTTGCGCCAGCGGTCGCTGACGCCCACGCCCGCCACCGTGCCGTCAGGTTGCAGGACGTGCAGGGCGATGGGATTGAAGATGGAAGCCTGCACGGGGTGGCCGTCCGGCAGCAGGGCCCCGGTCACCAGCAGGAAACGCGGGTCTTGTGGAATGGGCTGGACGCTGTCGATGGTGGCGCGGCAGGCGGGTGGCGGTAAGGGTTCCTGACGGCCCAGGGCGTGCTGGGCTCCAGCCAGCGGAGGGTGGGCAAACACGCCGATGCCGTGATCCGCGGCGATGAGGGCCAGCCGGACTGCATAACTTTCGTCCCAGACCAGCATGCCCGTACGCCTCGCATCGTGCACGTCCAGCAGAAGTGCCAGCGCGGCTGTCATGCGCAGGTGGGGTACGTCGGTGCTGCGTGTGGCACGCATCTGGGTCTGCATGATCAACGCGAGCAGCACCACGAGCAGCACCACGGACAGCACCCTCGCCTTGCCCCTCAGCGCCGAGATTACGGGCCAATAGAGGATCGCGAGCGCGGTCCAGGCCATCATGGTGGGGGTCGTGTAGCGGCTCGAGATCGCGGTGACCAGGCCGAACCCGAGTCGTCCGCCTGCTGTGGCGAAGGCGATGCCCGAGACATAAGCGATGAAAATCAACAGCGAAAGCTCCAGGGCGCGCGTCCGCGGCGAGCGCAGCGCGGTGATCGCCTGGCGAGCAGCGAGGACGATGAACACTGCGCCGAACACCTGACCAACCCACATATGCTCTTCCAGGCGGAACAGCCGTTGAAACGGGCTGCCAAGGTATTGCAGCATGTACTGCACCATGCCGAGCGGTCGCTGCTGCAGCGTGGCAAGAAGGCTGCCGTGCCCCCCGGGTGATTTGTAGTCCAGCAGGTAGAGCGCCATGCATCCCGCCGTCAGAGCCAGCAGCAGACTGGTCCGGCGCCAGCCCATGCGCAGCAGCAGGGCATACAGCACCATCATCGGCAGCGCCATGATGCCGTTGATCATGGTGCCGATACTCATCACCCCCAGAGCGCAGGCGGCGGCGAACCAGGCACGATGCCTGCCATTTTGCGTCGAACGGTAGAGGCAGTAAAAGCCCATGAGCGGAACCAGCTGGGCCAGGAAAAACTGGCTCTGAAAGGCCCACTCCAGGTTCTCATGTTGCACCCACGACAGGAGCCACGCGCCCATCACCACCCAGGACAACACACTTTGCAACGGCGTGAGCGAAACCGCACGGGCGCGCAGGTAGGCATGAAGCGTCGCTAGCGACGTCAGGGCCAGCAGGTAGTTCACCGCAATGAGGAACACGAAGCGGCCACCGAAGACATGGCTTTCCAACCAAAAAAGCGCACGGGTGACCACCAGCCGATGCTCGTTCATCTGTTCCCACCAGGCCGGCCAGCCGACTCCCGTCGCGACCTTGTGCAGAAAGCTGACGAAGTGCCACATATCCCACACCGGCACGGGTGTGTAGGCGCGCCACGCGGCCACGGCCGTGGCCAGCACGAACCAGCCGGCGTAGAGCAGCAGTGCCGCTACCGCCCAGGGAGTCCACTGCAGACGACGCGATGACCACGTAGCCATGGCTCAGATGTCCATCTTGTTGAAGATGGCCCGGGGCAGACTGCGGATCACCAGCATGATCAGCGCCCACTTGGCCGGTGCATACACGACGGGCCTGCCCCGCTCCATGCCGTTGATGGTCGCCGCGGCCACCGACTCCACGCTGGCGAGCCGAGCCCCGCTGGCCTTCAGGTGCGCGGTCATCGGCGTGTCGGTCGGCCCGGGCTTGATCAGCACCACCGCGATGCCCGTGCCCGCGAAGCGGTGCTGCAGGCCTTGGGCATAACGCTCCACCAGCCCCTTGGCAGCGCCATAGACGTAGTTGGATTTGCGGCCGCGGTCGCCCGCCACCGAACCGATGATGCCGATCGTGCCTCGGCCCACCGACTGCATGGAGCGGGCAAAGGCTTCGGCGCATAGCACGGGCGAGAGCCCGTTGACGACCATGGCCGCTTGCGCTTCGGCGGACCGCTGCTGGCAGCCAGCCTGGTCCGGCAGGTCGCCATGCGCGATGAGTACGGCGTCCGGCGTGCAGAGCGCATGGACCTCCGCTGACATGGCGTCGATGGAAGCCGCCTGCGTCAGGTCGGCTTCGACGATGTCCACGGTGGCTTGCGGCGCCCGCACCCGGAGGTCGTTGGCGACGCTATCCAGCCGCGCAGCGTCACGCCCCACAAGTACCATCCGCCGGGCGGGGCCGGCCTGCAGCCACTGGCGCGCGCAATGCTGGGCGATGAGCGAGGTGGCGCCCACGATGACGATGGTGTTGAAGTGCGATGGGGTCTGCATGGGAAAGGATTCAAGGCATGGGAGTCGGCGGCGTCGAAGGATGACGGCGGTCACCAACCCATCAGCCGTTGCGACATCGCCGACTGGATGCCGGGATCGCGAAACGGCAGGAACTGGGGGAGCTTCGGGTAGCCGGACTCGAAAAGCGCACGCGGCATGCGCGCATCCTTGGCCGGGTACAGCCGGCCTCCGGCTTGGGCCACGACGCCGTCGAGCCGTGCAAACAGCTGCAGTGTGCTCTCGCCCCGATTGGGGAAGTCCAGCGCCAATGTGACGCCAGGTTGCGGAAAGCTCATCAGACCCACCGCTTCGCGCTGCCCGAAGGTCTTCAGCACGCCGAGGAACGAGCCTTGGCCCGTGGCGGTGATCTCTTGCAGCAAGGCGGCGATGGCCTGCGGGCCCGAGGCGTGGGGCACCACGCACTGGTACTGGTAGAACCCGGCGCGGCCATAGATGCGGTTCCATTCCTGCACGTTGTCGAGCGGGTAGAAAAAAGGAACGTAGTGCTGGCGGGCACGGCCGGCGCGGCGGCGGTTCAGATGGTAGTAGGCGGCGTTGAAGGGCCGCAGGGTGGCGCTGTTCACCAGCGAGATCGGTGGCGCAAACGGCACGGTGAGCGGTCGACCCAGCGCGGCGGGGGCCGCATGCGGCGCTTCGCCGGCTTCAGGGCGCGCCATGTTGGCGCGCAGAAAGATGCCTCGCACCGTGCGTCCGTTGTCTCGAGCGGAGAGGCAATCGATCCACGACACCGTGTGCTCCCACGCCTGCTCGGAGCTGTCGGCCAGATCGAAGAAAGCGCCGAGCGTGCGGTAGGGAATGGTCTCCGTCTCTAGCCAGGCGCCGGGCACCCGCACCAGCCGCAACGTCGCCTGGGTGATCACGCCGGTCAGGCCCATGCCGCCGACGGTGGCGGTGAACCAGTCGCTCTGCACCTGGGGGCCGCAGCGGATGCGCTCGCCATCGGTGCGAAGCAGTTCGAGGCAGCGCACATGGTCGCCGAACGAGCCCTGCACATGGTGGTTCTTGCCATGCACGTCGTTGGCGATGGCACCGCCGACGGTGACGATCTGCGTGCCCGGCGTCACCGGCAGCATCCATCCGCGGGGAACGAAGGCCTGCTGGATGTCGCGCAGCAACACGCCGGCCTCGCAGGTCAGCTCGCCCGTGGTTTCGTCCCAGGACACCATGCGATCCTGCGGTGCGGTCAGCCAGAGCGTTCCGCCGGGGTTCAGGGCCACGTCGCCATAGCTGCGGCCCATGCCGTGTGCGAGGCCGCGGCCGCCCGAGTGCAGCGGGAGCGCTTTCGGGGGATGATCGGTCAGGGGGCTCAGCGTGTGGTGGTCCGCGGAGAGTCGGCCCCACGAGCGGGCGATTACCATGGGTAATGCGCGCTGGCTGCCATCAGCACGGCGCAAAAGAGCGCGCCGGCTACCAGGCTGGCGCGGTCCTTGAAAGCGAACACCAGCGGGTCGTCGTGCATCTGGCCGCGTGCCGCGCAAAGCCACATGCGGCTGACCCAGAAACACATGATGGGCACGGCGCCCCAGATGAGTTCCGGCGTGTCGTACATGACCAGCACCGTGGCGCTGTTCAGATAGAGCGCCAGCACCACGACGGCGGTGTAGCCGGCCGCGACACCTAACGACTGGACCATCGATGCGTCGGACACTTCGTATCCACGGCCGTGGGCGCGTGTCTTGCCGGCTGCCTGCTGCACCAGCAGTTCGGCATAGCGTTTGACGAAGGCCAGCGACAGGAACAGGAAGGCCGAGCACGCCAGCAGCCAGAAGGAGAGGGGCAGATCGGCCGCGACCGAACCGGCCACGATACGCAGCGTATAGAGGCAGGCCAGGGTGATGCAGTCCAGCAGCGCAATACGCTTGAGCGACAGCGAGTACGCCCAGGTCAGCGCCAGGTAGACCAGCATCCAGGCCAGGAACTGCGGCCCCACCAGGGCTCCGAGGTACAAGCTCGCTACCGCGAGGAGGGGGACCGCGATCGCGCCGTGCAACGAAGACAACGTGCCCGCTGCGAACGGGCGGAGCCGTTTGCGCGGATGCGCCCGGTCGCTGTCAAGGTCGAGCAGATCGTTGGCGATGTAGACCGACGACGCGCACAGGCCCCACGCGAGGAATGCCACCGACAGCGTGGCGAGAGAGTCGATATCCTGCAGCCGATGGGCGGCCAGCAGCGGCACGAGCAGCAGCAGGTTCTTCAGCCACTGGTGCACGCGCATGGCACGAAGCCACAGCAGCGCACGCCGTGCGCCCCGGATACCAGGCACCTCGTGGACGACGTTGCCGAGCGCGCGAGCCCTCGCAGCGACAGTGTCCGAGGCATTGACGACGATGGCCTGGCGGGACACCTTCCATACGGCCAGGTCCACGCCCGCGTTGCCGGCGTAGTCGAAGCCCCGCGCCCCGAAAGTCTTGACCAGGGCATCCGCCTTGTACGCCCCGGACAGGTTCAGCACGCCATCGCTGGCCATCACCTGGTCGAACAGGCCGAGATGGCGAGCGATGTCATGCGCTATCGATGCATGGGAGGCCGTACACAGCACCAGGCGGCGGCCCGTCGCCTTCTGCTCTCGCAGCCAAGCCAGAAATGGTTCGTTGAACGGCAGCGAGGCGGCGTCGATCCGCGTGCGATCGGATATCTGCTTTTTGAGCACCGCCTTGCCGCCCGCCAGCCAGGCGGGCATCTGCAATGCGGTGGCTGGACGGGTTCTCGCCAGTTGCAAAGCCGATTCGTGCAGCATGTCCGTGAGGATCAGGGTCCCATCGAGATCGACCACGAGCGGAATGGAGGGGTCGGCCGTCGCTGCGGTGCCCGAAAGGGTGTTCAACGGATAACTTTCAAAGATTGCCAATGTTTCGGATTGTGTACGAGGGCCGGCGGATTGTATGGCTGGAGCAGGCCAGGATTTCGTCTTCGGCCAGAGTGCGCATGTGCGCACCACGTCGTTCAGGGGAAGAAAGCCATCCCAAAAACAAAACGCCTGTGCGTTGTCCGCGACAGGCGAGTTGGGGGGGGAAGGCAGGCCGTGATGGGCATGCCTTGCCTTTCATTCTTAGAGCGCGGGGATACGCAGCTTCTGTCCGGGGTAGATCTTGTCGGGGTCCGTCAGCATGGGCTTGTTCGCCTCGAAGATGACGGGGTACTTGTTGGCGTCGCCATAGAACTTCTTGGCGATGGCGGACAAGGTGTCACCGCGCACCACGTCGTGGTATTGCGCTTCGGGCTCCGGGTTCGTCACGCTCATTTGGTTGTCGACGCTGGTCACGCCCGCCACGTTGCCGCAGCACAGGGTGACCTTTTCCTTGGCGGCTTGCGTGGGCGCTTCGCCCTTCACGGTGACCTTGCCTTCGGGGCCCTGGAACGCCACCTGCACGTTACTCGTGCCCAGGTTCTGCGAAGCGATGTACGTCTCGATCGCCTTGCTGGCCTTGGTGTTGAGTTCGTCCTGGGTGGGCGCAGCCGCGGTGGCCGCGTGCGCGTCCTTGCCTCCGAACAGTTTTTCTCCGGCTTCCTTGATGAAATTGAAAAGACCCATGGCTTCATTCCTCCGGTGGTGTTGAACGAGGCTGCAATGTACCGGGGCGCCTGCGCACCAGGCTGTCGGAAAGTATGCCGAAAGTGCATTTTTGACATTAGATGGACGATTGATTCCTCGGGGCGGTCTGTCGCCCCCGTTACCTTCGCTCCGCCTCCGCCGGGGCGTGGAAGCAAAACTCACGATAATCGGCCCATGACTTTTCTGGCCATCGACGTTGGCAACACCCGTCTCAAGTGGGCCCTGTTCGACGCACCGCATGCCTCGGCGCCCATGCGAGCCCACGGTGCCGAGTTCCTGGACAACATCGACCGGCTGGCCGACGGTGCGTGGGCGGGACTGCCTGCGCCCACCCGCATGTTGGGTTGCGTGGTCGCCGGCGACGCGGTCAAGCGCCGGGTGGTCGAGCAGATGGAGCTGTGGGACGTTCCGGCGCAGTGGGTCGTGTCGTCGGCGCAGGAGGCCGGGCTGGTCAACGGGTACGACCATCCATCCCGATTGGGTTCGGACCGCTGGGTGGCCATGATCGGCGCCCGACATCGCATGCTGGCCGGAGGGCGGGCGCGGCCCTTGATCGTGGTGATGGTGGGCACGGCTGTGACGGTGGACGCCATCGACGCCGAAGGCCGCTTTATGGGCGGCCTGATCCTGCCCGGGCACGGCATCATGCTGCGGGCGTTGGAAACAGGTACGGCAGGGCTGCATGTTCCCACCGGCGAGGTACGTCTCTTTCCCACCAACACCAGTGACGCGCTGACGAGCGGCGGCACCTACGCCATCGCCGGAGCGGTGGAGCGCATGGTGCAGCACGTCACCGCCCACTGCGGCGAAGAGCCCGCCTGCATGATGACCGGTGGTGCGGGTTGGAAGATGGCGCCGAGCATGACGCGCCCGTTCGATCTGGTCGAGAACCTGATCTTCGACGGTTTGCTGGAAATCGCCGCCCGCAGATTCGCGCCGGTAGCGGCGTGAGAGGGACCGGCCCCTGAGCAACTGATGGCGCCGCCACGGGGCGCTTCAGGCAGAGGGGTCAGGCACGCACTGCAACCACTGGGCTTGTGCCAATGAAAGGGCCAGATGCTCGGCGGCATCGCGGGGCTGGGCCCGGGCCGCTGATTCGTAGAGCCGCATCGCCGCCTGTCGGCCTGCATCGCCCTCCAGCATGACCAGCGCCCGGGCGTGCTCCAGCCTGCCGATGATGCTGTGTGGGTCGATGGCGTGCGCCTCCTGGAACAGCTTCAAGCCGGTGTCCGTGCGCGCACCGAAGGCCAGGCCTCCCACCAATGCGCCTACCTTGTCGATGACCTCGGCATGGAAGGTGCCCAAGGCCAGCCGCGCATCCGCATGCCCCGGCTCCAGCACCAGCACTTCCGCCAGCAGATCCCGCACCTTGCTGCCCAACCCTTCCGCCAGAGCCTTCGTCACGCTGCCGCGCTGGGCACAGCGGCCAAGTGCATATGCCTGCCAGAACCGCGCATTGGGATTGCGTGGTTCTTCCAGTGCCTGTCGCTCTGCACGTTCCGCCGCCTGCCGCAGAAGTTCGAGCTGGCGGCGCGCATCTGGCTCCAGGTAGAGGGCGTAGACGATCGTGGCCTTGTTGGCCGCCGTCCACCCGGCCGGGCCTGCTGTCAGCCCTGCGTGGCGTGCTTGCTCGAATTGCCCCGCATGAAACAACGCCCAGGCGTGCAGGACATCGGCATCGTGGGGCCAGGGTTCGGCGTCGCCCGCATGCAGCTGGGGCCAGGCAGTCCGCAAATCGGCAGCGTCCCTGGTGAAGTCCGCCGTGGAGCGAAACGGGATCCAGTGGGGCATGGGGTATTTTCCCGGTGGACCAAAAGTCAGGCCGGCAGCGCCATGTCCGCGGGTTCGGCGGGGGAAGCCAGCATCGCGAGGCGACTGCGCTGTTCTGCAGGCAGGTAAGGCGTCAACAGGTTCATTGCCAAGTGCACACCACGCAACAAGGCCTGCTGGGCGCTCGCTGGCTCCAGCGCATGCCGAGGGTTGCGCACGTAGTCGAAACTGATCCAGTAGGTCACCAGCACGACCATGCTGGTGCTGGTGTCTGCGATGTGCTGCTCGTCCATGTCCAGCACGCCGTTCGCACGCAGGCCGCGCAGCATGCTTTGCATGGCCTGCATTTGATGGCCGATCACGGGCTGAACCGCGGCTTCGAGCTGCCGGTTCCTCGAGATCAAGTCGTTCAGGTCACGGTAGAAGAAGCGGTACTGCCAGATCAGCTCGAACAAGGCGCGCAGGCCCCGCCACGCATCGTCCAGCGTCCGGGCGGCACCACAGTCCTTCAAAACCGCACCAAGCGCCAGATCAAATCGGGCGAACAGCGCGTTGATCAGTTCGTCCTTGGCGGGGTAGTGGTAGTAGAGGTTGCCCGGGCTGATGCGCATCTCGGCCGAAATGGCGGTGGTCGAGACGTTGGGCTCGCCGAAACGATTGAACAACTCCTGGCTGGTTTCCAGAATGCGTTCGGCCGTGCGGCGCGGCGGTTTCTTCGCCATGTGCTGCCTCCACTGTCTCGTTATGTCCAAGGCTCGCAGCCACTCTACTCGACGTACTGGAGATGCACACGCTGCAGTGCAGCATAGGGGCGACCACACCGAACTCGCAACGGCTGGGTCAGAAATCGCAGGTGTGATAATTCCTGTCCTGCCGAACCGGCCCTTCAGACTTTTTCTCTTTTTATGATTCTCGTGACTGGCGGCGCAGGCTTCATCGGCGCTAACTTCGTTCTCGACTGGTTGGCCGCACATGACGAGCCTGTCGTCAACCTCGACAAACTCACCTACGCGGGCAATCTGCAGACGCTCGCCTCCCTCCAGTCCGACCCAAGGCACGTGTTCGTGCAGGGAGACATCGGCGACGTCGCTCTCGTCGGCCGTCTTTTGGCGGAGCACCGCCCCCGCGCCGTCATCAACTTCGCGGCCGAGTCGCATGTGGATCGCTCCATCCACGGGCCGGGCGAGTTCATCCAGACCAATGTGGTGGGAACCTTCCACCTGTTGGAGTCGGTGCGGGCGTTCTGGCAGGGCCTTCCTGGCGAAGAGAAGTCTGCGTTTCGCCTGCTGCACGTCTCGACCGACGAGGTGTACGGCACCCTGTCCGCGGATGCGCCGGCCTTCACGGAGCACCATGCCTACGAGCCCAACAGCCCGTATTCGGCCAGCAAGGCAGCGAGCGACCATCTGGTGCGTGCCTGGCATCACACCTATGGCCTGCCGGTGCTCACCACCAACTGCAGCAACAACTACGGCCCCTATCACTTTCCGGAAAAGCTCATCCCGTTGATGATCGTCAACGCACTGGCGGGCAAGCCGCTGCCGGTCTACGGTGACGGCATGCAGGTCAGGGACTGGCTCTACGTCAAGGACCACTGCAGCGCCATCCGCCGCGTGCTGGCGGCTGGTGTCGTTGGAGAGACCTACAACGTGGGCGGCTGGAATGAAAAGCCCAACATCGAGATCGTGCACACGGTCTGTGCCTTGCTGGACGAGATGAGCCCTCGGCCTGACGGCAAGCCTTACAAGGACCAGATCACCTACGTCACCGATCGCCCCGGCCATGACCGCCGGTATGCCATCGACGCCCGCAAGCTCGAGCGCGAACTGGGCTGGAAGCCCGCGGAAACCTTCGAAACCGGCATTCGCAAGACGGTGGAGTGGTATCTGACCCATCGCGACTGGGTAAGCGACGTGCAGAGCGGCGCCTACCGCGAATGGGTGGAAAAGCAATACGACACCAAGGCGGCCGCATGAAGGTGCTGCTGCTGGGATGCAACGGGCAGGTCGGCTGGGAATTGCAGCGCAGCCTGGCCCCCCTGGGGGAGCTGACAGCGCTGGACCACGACAGCGCGGAGCACGTGGCCGATTTCAGTCGCCCCGAAGCCGTCGCGGAGACCGTGCGGCGGCTTCGCCCGGACGTGATCGTCAACGCGGCCGCCCAC
This sequence comes from Acidovorax sp. FG27, assembly GCF_040365715.1. Lineage (NCBI taxonomy): Bacteria > Pseudomonadati > Pseudomonadota > Betaproteobacteria > Burkholderiales > Comamonadaceae > Acidovorax > Acidovorax sp. FG27. The sequence continues at coordinate 83,305 of NZ_BAABVY010000001.1, read as the reverse complement.
ACGGCCGTGGACAAGGCAGAGAGCGAGGAAGCCTTCGCTCGCACGCTGAATGCCACGACCCCGGCTGCCATTGCCAGCGTCGCGCATGAACTGGGCGCCTTGATGGTGCACTACTCCACCGATTACGTCTTCGACGGAAGCGGCGCCCGACCTTGGCTGGAGAGCGATGCACCCGGTCCCCTGAGTGTCTACGGCCATACCAAGCTGGACGGTGAGCGCCAGGTGGCGCAGCAATGTCCGAACCATCTGATCTTCCGTACCAGTTGGGTCTATGCGGCCAGAGGTGGCAACTTCGCCAAAACCATGTTGCGGCTGGCGCGGGAGCGTGAGCGCCTGACCGTCATCGACGACCAGTTCGGTGCACCCACCGGCGCTGAACTGCTGGCCGACGTCACGGCGCATGCCGTGCGCGCAACGCTTGCCGACCGCGCCAAGGCGGGCCTCTACCACGTGGTCGCCAGTGGCGAAACCCATTGGCACGGCTACGCGCGGTTCGTGCTGCAACAGGCCGAGGCAGCAGGCCTGTCGCTGAAGGCGTCATCTGAGCGTGTGGACGCCGTGCCCACCAGCGCCTTTCCCACGCCGGCGCGCCGGCCCCACAACTCGCGTCTGAACACCGACAAGTTCCAGCGCACGTTCGGCCTCGTTCTGCCTCCTTGGCAAGCCGGCGTGGCGCGGATGCTGCGCGAAACGCTGTAACTCCGTCAGGACCACCATGAACCAACGCAAAGGCATCATCCTCGCCGGGGGCTCCGGCACTCGCCTGCATCCGGCGACGCTCGCCATCAGCAAGCAATTGCTGCCCGTCTACGACAAGCCCATGATTTATTACCCGCTCAGCACGCTCATGCTGGCCGGGATCCGCGACATCCTGATCATCAGCACCCCGCAGGACACGCCGCGCTTCGAGCAACTGCTGGGTGATGGCAGCCAATGGGGCATCCGCCTCCAGTATGCGGTGCAGCCCAGCCCGGATGGCCTGGCGCAGGCGTTCCTGATTGGCGAAGAATTCCTGGCGGGCAGTCCCTGCGCGCTGGTGCTGGGCGACAACATTTTTCACGGACACGACTTCGAGGATCTGCTGGACCACGCCATGCAGCGACAGCACGGCGCCAGTGTCTTCGCCTACCACGTGCTGGACCCGGAGCGCTATGGCGTCGCGGAATTCGATGTGGACGGCAAGGTGCTGTCCATCGAAGAAAAGCCGGTGGCACCCAAGTCGAGCTATGCGGTTACCGGTCTCTATTTCTACGACGGCGATGTGGTGGAACTGGCGCGGCAGCTCAAGCCATCTCCGCGGGGCGAACTGGAAATCACCGACTTGAACCGCCTGTATCTGGAGCGGGACGCACTGCACGTGGAAATCATGGGACGCGGCTACGCCTGGCTGGACACAGGGACCCACGAAAGCCTGCTGGAAGCAGGGCAGTTCATCGCCACGCTGGAGCATCGCCAGGGACTCAAGATTGCCTGCCCCGAAGAAATCGCCTGGCGGCGCGGGTTCATCGACAGCGTCCAGCTCGAGCGTCTGGCCAAACCTTTGTACAAGAGCGGCTACGGCAAGTATCTGGAGCGCATCTTGAAGGAACAAGTGCGGCCATGACCCGACAGGCGGGGAGCGTCGATCCCTGGAGCCAGCGCCTTCGTGAAGGGCTGCAGTTGCAGCAGCAGGGATTGTTTGACAAGGCTGAATCGATCTACCGCAACGTACTGGCCGAGCAGCCGCAGCACGCATTGGCTTGGCATCTGCTGGGCATTGCGAAGGCACATCAGGGAAGCTCCAGAGAAGCCCTGCGGTGTTTTCAGCAGAGTCTGCTGATATGGCCTGAAGACCCTGTCGCGTACCACAACCTGGGTAATGCTTTCAAAGACCTGGGCTGCTTCGAGCAGTCCCTCGAGGCGAGCGAACGGGCCATTGCGCGTCGGCCAGGGTACGCCGCAGCCTGGTCCAACAAGGCCGGCATGCTGCAAGTGCTGGGCCGCCATGCGCAGGCGTGCGCTGCCTACCGCAAGGTTCTGGAATTTTTGCCGGGTGATGCAGCCGCATTGGGTGGGCTCGCCCAATCACTTGCGGCATTGTGCGATTGGAAGGAACTGCAATCGGTTCGTCGGTTGGTGCTGAACCGCTTTACTGCCGGCCAGCTGGCGGCTTCGCCTTTCGACATGCTGTGGTTGTCTGGCGATCCATCGGAGCATCGCCGGTGTGCCAAACAATTTGCTGACGAATTGGTGGCATCCCACCGCATCCCGCTCAGCCCGGCCCCTAGCGCCTCCTGCGTCAAGGAAGGTTTCAACCGTCCTATCCGGGTTGCCTACTTATCCGCGGATTTTCACGAGCATGCGACGGCCTACCTGATGGCGCAGGTCTTAGAGATGCACGACAGGCTGCGGGTGAAGAGTTTCGCCTATTCCTTTGGTCAAGACTCGGACGATGCGATGAGACGGCGACTCCGAGCCGCATTCGATGAATTTCGCGAGGTGCGAGAACTCGCCGACGAGGACGTGGTTCGGCGGCTTCAGGAAGATGGAATCGATATCGTCGTGGATCTGAAGGGTTATACGCGCGGGGCGCGCACCGGGATTCTTCTGAGAAAGCCCGCCTCCATCGTGGTGAACTTCCTTGGGTACCCAGGGACGATGGGGCACCCGGCGTATGACTACATCATTGGTGATGCGGTGGTAACGCCTTTTGAGCATGAAGCACACTACGTCGAAAAAATTGTGCAGATGCCGCACTGTTATCAGCCCAATGATGGATTGCGAGCGATAAGCCCTGAGACGTGCCGGCGAAGTGACGAAGGTCTTCCCGCCGAGGGCTTTGTATTCGCTGCATTCAACAACTCCTACAAAATTACTCCTGAGCTGTTCGACGTCTGGATGCGGTTGCTGAGATCGGTACCTCAAAGTACGCTTTGGCTGATCAGCGACTCCGAAGACGTCACACGCAATTTACGTAGTGAGGCCGAACTACGTGGCGTGGCCGCCCAGCGACTTGTATTTGCTACCCGTAAGCCACTGGATAGTCATCTGGCCCGCCATCAACTCGCGGATCTTTTCCTGGACACGTTGCCTATTAATGCCCATACAACGGCAAGTGATGCCCTTTGGGCGGGCTTGCCGGTGGTGAGTTGTCTGGGTGACACGTTTGCAGGCCGTGTTGCCGCCAGTTTGCTCAACACGATGGAAATGCCAGAGCTGATCACACGCAGTCTGAATGAGTACGAAAGTCTGGCTCGGGAACTGGCACTGGATCCCGTACGCTTGCAGACCCTCAAAAATAGATTGATGCCGAAGAAATCCACTTCCGCATTGTTCGATGCGGCAGGGTTCACTCACGATCTTGAGTCCGCGTATGAGCAGATGATGAAATTTTATCTACAAGGCTCGGCTCCACAGCACTTCTCGGTCAAAGAAGTGCGGAGCCATGGCGCCGAGTAAGGTCATCGGTCCAACAAAGTGAATAGTCCATGAAAATTACCGCTACAAGCATTCCTGAAGTCCTTATCATCGAGCCCAAAATTTTCGGCGATGCGAGAGGGTTCTTCATGGAGAGCTTTAATCAGAAGCAGTTTGATGAGGCAACCCGTAGTGAGTACCAGTTCGTGCAGGATAACCACAGCCGGAGTTCACGCGGGGTGTTGAGAGGGTTGCATTACCAAGTGCGTCAGCCGCAAGGGAAGTTGGTGCGTGTGGTAAGTGGCGCAGTGTTTGACGTGGCGGTAGATATCCGGAGAAGTTCACCCACCTTTGGTCAGTGGGTGGGTGTGGAGCTCAGCGAAGAGAATCGTCGCCAACTGTGGGTGCCGCCAGGCTTTGCCCACGGCTTCGTCGTTCTCAGTCCCACGGCTGATTTTCTCTATAAGACCACAGACTACTACGCGCCTGAGTACGAGCGCAGCATCGCCTGGAACGATCCTGACTTGGCGATCGACTGGCATTTCGAAGGCACGCCCAGTTTGTCGGCCAAGGACATGAAGGGCGTGCCTCTGAGTCAAGCGGAAGTATTCGCCTGACGTTAGCCACCGTGCAGGGGTTGCCTAGTGACGGTGGCACGTCAATCAGTGGCCAGTCGCAGCCAGTGACCGTTGCACGGACTGGTAGAGATGGTCCGACCCGAACTTGGGATTGTCCGGGTCGAAGGAGAACATGTTGTGCCCTCGGGGAACCAGCGCACCGTTCCACCGCGGTTCGGCAAAGAAGGAAATAAAGTCCGCGCCGTGCCGTGAATGCGCGTCGAAGATGCGTTGCAGTGAGGCGGCATCCATGGCCTTTAACGGGTGAAATTCAGTGATCCCATAGCGGCTATGGCCGCTGCCGGCCAGCCAGTCGAAATAAGAACGTCCATAAGTGGGCTCGCCATAAAGGCTCACACCCAAGCGAATGGATCCCAAAGGTCGTAGCGATGCCTGGATCGCGAACTTGTTGCCGTCCCAGCTCGGGTTGGTAAATGGCACGATCTGGTGGGTGTAGCGGGGCACGTCCACCAGGCATGAGTTGGCGACCTCGTGCTCGAAATACCGCAGATAGTCCACCACTTGCCGAGCCCGATACGCATGCCATAGCGGAACGAGAGGGTTGTAGTAATAGGAAGACGCATCCTGCGGCGTATCGATGTGCGCCTGCAACTCAGGGCCAGCAGGCCGGCTGGACGGCAAGGTTGCCTGCGGCTGGCGCTGCGGTGTTGTCTGCTGCCGGTCCATGATCGCCAGGTCGCGGCGCCCTAAGTGGGCCAATGTACCGGGTCGCACCTCCAGAAATATGTCCAGCTGATGGATGCCTGCCGGCAGTTGGGTGAAATCCAGATCCATGCGCCAACCGGTGTTGGCGTCTCCGAACTCCGGCTTGGCTGCCAGAACGTCCTGCCGCCCGAGCTGCACTGCAGTCTTGCCGACAAATTGACCGTTGCGATAGAGATGGACCCACGCAGGCCGGCCTGCGTCGACACCCTCGACATGCGCCCAGCCAGAGACCGGAAGCGTGCCATGCGCGAACGCATCGATGTGTTCGGCATAGCGACGCAACGGCTCGGTGCGTATGTCGCGGGACGGGGGATCCACCTCTGAGAAAGCCGCATAGTCACTTCCCACGACGCGGTTGAGCGAATCGATACTGCCGAATTCGGCCGAGAGGTACTGGCGAAAACCTTCGATGGATGCCGTGCTGTAGTCGGTAACGCGATACCGGCCGTCGAACCCCATGCCCGCCTGAAAATTGGGAAAGAGGTGATGCAACTCGCCCAATAGCGTCACACCCCGAATTTTTGCTCGGTCTTTCTCGGGCAGTTGGCAGGTGGCGTCCAGCACTGCACGTACGGCCTGCACACGCTTTTGCGTCAAGGTGTTGTGGGTGGTCGCGAAAGTCCAGTTGTAAACCTTCGAGTCGTAATAGTCGTCGGTACCCATCGCACCATCGCGGGTGCGCCCCATGTTGGCGGGATCCGCAGACAAAACTTCTTCGATGGGGGCGTCCGCCGAGAAATGCGTGGAGAACAAATAGAGGATGGCCGGACGGGGGCTGTCGCGCAATGTGCGGACGAGCCGGCCTACCTTCTCCTCGTCGATTTGCCACTCCCCCTGCGCCGTCGGTTGGAAGAGCCGCAGAAGCGGTACCGGCAAGGTGTATCCGAGGTCTTCGCGCGCCGGAGGCATCCGCTTGGGCTGCAAGCTCGTCAGGGTCGATTCGATCAACGCCGCCGCCGAACCCTGGGGCCCTTGGCAGCGGGCAGCCAGATCCTGCATCGAAGCTGGAAGGGACTCCGGCGAGAGTATGCAGGGCTCAATGATGCCGATCATGGGCGCCAAAAGCAGGCGATCAGCTCGGAGGCCATCTGACGTGGCATGCCGCTGTAGCAGCCACATTCCGCCCGCGCCGGCCAGCACGACGCCAGTGGCTGCGATGGCCACAGAAGCATGAAGGGCGATTCGTCGGGTGGGGCTGTGCATGGGCGGACTGTGGGTGATTGCAAGGGATCGACTGGAAAGCCATTCACGAATCGGGCGTCAGGTGCCTGCTGAGTGGCGCGATGAGCAAAGGCGCAGCATTTGCAGATCGGGCGCGAACCTCTGCAAGATCGCAGAGCGGACGAACCCGCAGCGGTTTGCAGCCCTCCCGTTCGTGAAGAGCGTCCCGGGTTGCCTCCGACTTTAAGCGAAGCGTTCCACTGTCTGACTAGGGTGCACATGACGGTGCCCGCGCTCTGGAGGGCGCGTGGTGGCCGCAGCTACACTTGCACCCGTTCCGCGCGCTCGACCGCACGCGGCGCCGCTCACGGCGAGCCTTTGCATACCCCATGACGACGCATACCCTTCCTGAACGTATAGACCCCTTGGTAGATCCGACGCCCACCTTGCGTCCTGCGTTGGGGGAGTTACTCGTCCAGTCGGGCAAGCTGAGTGCCCGCGATCTGGAGCGAGCGCTCTCCGCTCAGCAGGAGATGGGCGGCATGTTGGGCCGCGTTCTCGTGCGGCTGGGGTTGGTGTCCGAATCGGACGTGATCCAGGCCTTGTCACGGCAACTGGACGTGCCCATCGTTACGGCGGGCGAGTTCCCGGAGCTCATGCCTGAGGTGGATGGCCTGCTGCCAGAGTTCCTGCACGCCAACAGCGTCTATCCGCTGCGGGTGTCCGAGGGTCGTCTGCATGTCGCCATGGCGGTCCCGCAGGATGCTTTCGTGGTCAAGGCGTTGCGCTTGGCCACCGGCCACGCGATCATCCCGCACTTGGCACTGGACAGCGACATCGAGAAGGCCTTGTCCGAACCGACCGAGGAGCAGGGGGCCGAGGGCGACGACGCGGATGACGGATTCGGTGATGGCACCGATGGCGGCGACTTCGTCGAGCATCTGAAGGATCTGGCCAGCGAGGCGCCGGTGATCCGGCTCGTCAACAGCATCATCGGCCGCGTGATCGATCTTCGCGCATCGGACATCCATCTGGAGCCGTTCGACGACGGACTGCATGTGCGCTACCGCGTGGACGGTGTGATCCACACAGGCGAGCTGGTACCGCCCCGCCTGAGCGCTGCCGTGAACTCCCGGGTCAAGCTGCTGGCCCATCTCGACATCGCCGAGCGCCGCCTGCCGCAGGACGGCCGCATCAAGACCCGCGTCAAGGGCCGCGAACTCGACCTGCGGGTATCCACGGTGCCCACCGTGCACGGCGAAAGCGTGGTGATGCGGGTGCTGGATCGCGCCAGCGTGCGGCTCGATCTGGAAAAAATGGGCTTCGAGAAAGATACGCTGGGGCGTTTCAACGAGCTGCTGGCTCGGCCCCACGGCATCTTGCTCGTGACCGGCCCGACCGGCTCCGGCAAGACGACCACGCTGTATGCGGCCCTCTCCAAGATCGACGCGGAGGCCAACAAGATCATCACGGTGGAAGACCCGGTGGAGTACCAACTGGAGGGTATCAACCAGATCCAGGTGCACCCCCAGATCAACCTGACCTTCGCCAACGCGTTGCGTTCCATCCTGCGTCAGGACCCCGACATCATCATGATCGGTGAAATGCGGGACGGCGAGACGGCCCAGATCGCCGTGCAGTCTGCGCTGACCGGGCACCTGGTACTGTCGACGCTGCACACCAACACGGCGGCCGGTGCGGTGATCCGCATGCAGGACATGGGCGTAGAGAGTTATCTCATCACCTCGGCAGTCAACGGCGTGCTGGCCCAGCGGCTGGTGCGCACCTTGTGCGGGCAATGCAAGGAGGCTTACGAGCCCGGGCCCGAGATACGCGAGCGGACGGGGCTGAGCCGGTTTTCTGCCTTGGGGCAGCCTGTCTACCGTGCCGTGGGCTGCGAGCACTGCAGGCAGTCGGGTTACCGGGGCAGAACGGGTATTCACGAGTTGTTCGTGCTGGATGAGCCCATGCGGCGCGCCATCATCGAGGGGCGCGACGCCAATGCGCTCAACGCCCTGGCCTCGCAGGCGGGCATGCTCAATCTTTATGAAGACGGACTGCGCAAGGTCGCTGCAGGCATGACTACGCTGGATGAACTGGCGCGGGTGACACAGGACCAGTCCGATGCCTGATTACTCATGGCGGGGCGTTTCCGCCGCCGGCAAGATCACCGAAGGCCATCTGCATGCGGCCGGCGAGGCCGCGGTCCTGAAAGTGCTGCGCGAGCAGGGAGTGACGCCCTTGTCCGTGGTCGAAGGCGCCATGCCTGGCGCGGCGGTGGGCAAGGGCGCTTCGGCCACCACGGCCACAGGCGCGGCGGCCATCGCGCCGGTGCGCAAGGGGCGGGTGGACAAGAGCGCCGTCAAAGCCTCCGATGTGTTGGCGCTGACCTCTGAGCTCTCCATCATGCTGCGGGCAGGCCTGGCGCTCGACAACGCGCTGCGTGTGCTGATCGAGATGAGCTACAAGCCCAGCGTGGCCGCGATGCTGCAGGGCGTGCTCGACGCCGTGAAGGGCGGAACGCCGCTCAGCCGCGCGTTGGCGGCCCACCGCGAGCTCTTCGGCGATTTCTACATCAACATGATTCGATCCGGGGAGGCCAGCGGGCAGATGTCTGCGGTGATGGAGCGTCTGGTGGAACACATGGAGCGGCAACGCGCCCTGCGCGAGAGCGTGATCTCCGCCACCATCTACCCTGCCATCTTGTTGGGTGTGGCGGTGCTCTCGCTCATCGCGATGCTGGGCTTCGTGGTTCCGCAGTTCGAGAAACTGTTCACCGACATGGGCGATGCGCTGCCCTTGCCGACCCAGTGGGTCATGGCGTTGGGGCATGCGTTCAAAAGTTACGGGCTGGTAGTCGCGGTGTTGCTGGTCGGCCTGAGCTCGCTGACGATGCGCTGGCTCCGCTCTCCTGGCGGACGCGCGTGGTGGCAGGCATGGCTGCTGCGGCTGCCGCTGGTCGGCCGCCTGACCTTGAAATATCAGTTGACACTTTTTTCCCGTTCGCTCGGCACCCTGCTCGGAAACGGCGTTCCAATGCTGACGGCGCTGCACATTGCCACCGATACCGTGAGCAACACCGTGCTTCAACAGTCCCTCGGGAAGGTCGCCCCCATCGTGAAGGAAGGCGGCAAGGTCGTGCAGGCGGTTTCGGCCACCCGCATCTTCGAGCCGCTTGCCATCAACCTGATACGCGTGGGCGAAGAGACCGGGCGGATCGGGCCCATGATGCTGGAGTTGTCCAACATATTGAACCGTGAAGTGGAAACCGGTATCAAACGGCTGCTGACCCTGGTCGAGCCCGTGCTGATCCTGGTGCTCGGTGTGCTGATCGCTGCCATCATCGTGTCGATCCTGCTGGGCATCCTGTCGATCAATGACCTCGCCGTATAATTTTTGGTTTACTGAAGGAGCCGTGTTCATGGCGCAATCCCGTGCAAGCCGTACCGTCGGCCAGATGCCCTCCCGCCGGTCCGCGCGCGGTTTCACCCTGATCGAACTGCTGGTCGTTTTGGCCATCCTGACGCTGCTGGCCGGCCTGGTCGGCCCGCGTGTGCTCAATCAGCTCGGTGGCGCAAAGTCCAAGACTGCGGGCGTGCAGATTGCTGACCTCGACAAGTCGCTCGAATTGTTCAAGCTCGACGTCGGCCGCTACCCCACCACCGAAGAAGGGCTGGAAGCGCTGGTCAAGCGCCCTGGCGCCGTCAATGGCTGGGCAGGCCCTTACCTCAAGGGCGGCGTGCCTACCGACCCATGGGGCCACGCCTATCGGTACACCGGTCCCGGTGCGAATGGCGGCATCGAGATCCTGTCGCTGGGTTCCGATGGCGCGCCCGGCGGTGACGGCGAAGCCGCGGACATCCGGAACGCCCAATAAGCCTGCTGCTCTCTCTTTTCCAGTCTCGTTGGCAGCATGCGTCGCGCGCGCGGCTTTACGTTGGTAGAGCTGTTGGTGGTCTTTGCGATCCTGGCCTTGGTCATCGGGCTGGTGCCGGTCGCGTTCGAACGTTTTCGTGAATCGTCGCAGTACCGTGATGCGGTCCGCACCATGTTCAGCCAGATGCGAGCGGCCAGGGGTACTGCCATGGCTGAAGGCCGGGATGTGCGGTTCACGGTGGATCTGCAGGCGAGGTCTTACGGCGTGGATGAAGTGCGCAAGCCTTTGCCAGAGCCGCTGCAGCTGCGGGCCATCGTCGCCGGTCGCGAGCTGGGTACGGACGGCAAGGCTTCCATCCTGTTTCTCCCGAGCGGTGGTGCCACCGGCGGCAGTATCGAAATACTGCGTTCGCCACAGGTCGGTACGCGTTTGCGCGTGGATTGGCTTTCTGGCCGGGTAAGCCAGGAGGCTCTCACCCCATGACGTGCAATGCGCGTCAGCGCGGGCTGACGCTTCTTGAGTTGCTGGTCGCCTTCGCCATCATGGCGCTGGCGCTTGGAATGCTCTATCGTGCGATGGGCGGCAGTGCCCGCAGCGCAGGCGATGTGGAGCGCTACCAGCGTGCGGTGTTGCTGGCTGAGTCCATCATGGCGCTGCGCGACGCGGTGCCCGAGCAGGGGTGGCGGCAATCGGGCGAATCCGGTGGATACCGCTGGCAGGTCAGTTCCGCTCCATACCGCACAGGCCTGTCGGGGCCTGACATTCCTCCGCTCCACGAGGTTGAAATCGTCGTCGGCTGGTTCGATGGCGAGCGCGACCGCAGCTTCGAACTCGCGACGCTGCGGCCGCAGCGCAAGCCGCCTGAAACGGGGTTCACACGATGACCCGCGTCGATTTAGCTGCGAGCCAAGGCCGTCCTCTGTTCTCGCCCCGCCGCTTTGGGGAAGGGAGTTGCCGTCGCTTTGCGCCGGGTTTCACCCTCGTGGAACTATTGGTGGTGATTTCGCTGCTGTCGCTCATCATGCTGGCGCTGGGGTCCGCGTTGCGCACGGCAGCGCAAACAGAGAGTCGGGTGGACTCCCGCCTGCAACAGGCAGACGACCTGCGTGTGGCGCAGAGCTTCTTGCGGTCGGTCTTGGAGCGGGTGTCCGGGCAGAAGATCACGGGGTTGGTGCCCGCTGGCGCCAGCCAGTTCTTTTTCCAGGGGCAGGCCCAGCAACTGGCGTGGGTCGGCGTCATGCCCGGGCGTTACGGCGCCGGCGGTCGGTATCACTTTCGTCTGGGGCTGGCCGATGGCGCACTGGTTCTGCAGTACACCCCGTGGGTGGACACCGCCACGCCACCCAACTGGGGCGGTGCCGAGTCCTACATCCTGATGACCGGTGCGACAGGACTGGCGATTCAGTATGAAGACGCGCGTTACGAGCCGCCGGCATGGTCTGCTGCTTGGAAGGAAGTCGACGTGCTGCCGCAGCGGGTGCTTGTCTCGGTGCAGGCGGAAACTGGGGATTGGCCCGAGCTCATCGTGCCGCTTCGCGTCATGCCCGCCAGCGACCCCCGTTCCAACGAACCTACTTTTGGGGGGCGCTAGCATGGGCCGCATCGGCATGGCGCCTTGCTGCGCTGGCTCCCAACGGTTTGCGGCGCGCGGCGTGGCGCTGATCGCGGTGCTGTGGATCGTGGCGTCACTCAGCGTGCTGGCGACGGGGTTGACTCGTTCCATCCGGGACGAGGCACGCATGATGTCACTGTCTCGCCAGTCAGTGCAGGCGCAGGCGCTGGGAGACGGCGCGATTCAGGTTGCCCTGCAAGCGCTGCTTGCCAACAACCAGCCGGTGTCGCAGGCGGTGCAGTCGCAAGTGGTCTACCGCGGTGTTTCGATGCAGGTGGAAGTCATTCCCCTGAACGGCTATATCGACATCAATGCGGCGCCTGCGCCACTGCTGGAGCGCCTCTTCGCCGTGGCCGGTGGGCTGCCCTCTGCAGCCGCCCAGGCGGCCGCGCAGGCCGTGATCACGGTGCGCGACACCCCCGATGCGCGAGGCGGTCGGCAGCGCTTCGAGGCGGAGGAAGACCTGCTCAGGGTGCCCGGTATCGACTACGACCTCTATGCTAGACTCGCTGGCCTTTTGACGGCCGACTTGCGCGGCTCGGGCCGTGTGAATCCGATGGCAGCACCTCCTGAAGTGCTGCAGGTATTGACCGGAGGCAACGCAGGCGCTGCGGCACAGATCGCATCCAGAAGAGCTGCGGGCCAGGTGGGGGTCGACACTTCGTCTATCGATGGGTCGCTGACAGACGTTTCCGCAGTGAGGCAATTCCGAGTGCAGGCGAGAGTTCCCATGGGTGATGGGTCGATGGTGCGCGTCGCTCGCAACGTCGCGCTGGACGCCCGTGTCCCCGATGGTGCCCCGTGGCATACCTTTCGCATCCTCCGCAGTGTTGAGCCTGTCCAACGCGCAACTACCCCATAACAGATGCCGTCCCTTTCCTCCGACGCCCGTTTCCTGGGCATCGATCTTCGTGCGCTGTGGCGAGACACTCGGCAGGCCTGGGCCAGCGTGAGCGAATCGCCCGCGCTGTCGTGGTTGACCCCCGAACCCCAAGTCGTGCTGCTGCATGCCGATGGCGGGCAGTCGTTCTGGTGCGCCGGTGTGGGGCACGCGCAGCCCATCGGCCGACTCAAGTCCAGCTTTACGGCCCTCGAAGTGCCGGAAGACCTGGTGCTGCGGCGCTCGATGGCGCTGCCGCGGCTCGGCGCCAGCGATCTGGAAGGCGCCGTGGCACTGCAAGCCCGATCCATCAGTCCGTTTGCTCCGGATGACCTGGTGTGGGGCCACGCGACCCGTCCCGGCGGGGGCGGCGGAGTTAACGCGGACGTGGCGATTGCATCGCGCAAGCAGGTGGCGGAATATGCGGCGTCACAGGCATCGCGGCTGGGTGCCATCGCCGACTATGAAGTCTGGGTGCGCGGTGCTGCGGGTTCGCCGATCGTTCTGCGCGGGTACGGCGAAGCCGCACGCAAGGCTTATGGCCGGCGCTTCCGTCGTGCTGGCTATGCGTTGCTCGCGTTGATCGCCGTGCTGCTATTGGCGATGGCCGTCACCCCGACCCTGCAGTTGCGCATGCGTGCGCTGCAGGCCTTTGCCGCGCACGATGCCCTGGCCAAGGAGGTGGCGCCGCAAGTGCGTCAGCGCGAGGAGATGATGAAGTCCATCGAGAAGCTTGGCGCGCTGTCGGAGTCCGTGGCTGATCGCGTAGAGCCGTTACGTGTGCTCGACATGCTCACGCGGCTGCTGCCTGACGACACGGCCGTGCAAAGCTTCAAGCTGCAGGGCCGCAAGGTCACGCTGTCGGGCATCGCGGGCAATGCGTCCGCCCTGATGCAACTGCTGGGGGAGCAGCCCGGCTTGCGCGACGTCAAGGCGCCCAGTCCCGCGACGCGCGTTGGCGCGTCGACCAAGGAAACGTTTGTTATCGAATTCATGCTCGACCTGAAGGAGTTCGGGGTGGTGCCGCCTGCGGCCGCATCGGCTGCTGGCGCGGTGGGTGCCAATCCGCCAGCGGCAGCCGCCGTCTCTGCGGCGGGTGCTGCAACCGCCGGGTCTGCTGGAACGCCTGCCGCGCCCCCGCCGCCTGCAACGGCAACTCCGGCACCGGCTGCTGCACCCGTAGCGGGCAAGGCGGCTGCAGACAGCGGTGGCGCCACTTTCGGTGGCGGTGCGACGTTTGGCGGATCTGCTCCTGCCGCCCCAGCAGCCCCTGCCGGTGGAAAGGCGCGGTGATGAAGAAGCTACGCATGCGCGAATGGGCGTTGGTGGCCGGCAGCCTGATGCTGGTGTTGGCGCCGTTGGCAGGCGCCGGCTGGTATGTGTTCGGCAAGCATCGCTGGGCCGAGGACAACATGGCCAAGCTCGAGCCGCGTCATGCGCGCATGCTCGGTTTGCAAGCGCAGGGGGAAGAGATTGCGAGCGTGCTGGCCAAAGCCAACCAGATGCGCGCGCAATACATCTACCCTGCAACGCAAGACTCCAACCAAACCGGGAACGTGGCGCAGCAAAAGGTGCGCGACATCTTCAGCGCCGCGGGCCTGCAAATCAGAAGCAGCCAGGTGCTTCCACCCAAGGAGGAAAAGGGCTTCGACCGCATCCCTGTCACATTCCGAACGGATGGCGATCTCATTGCCGTGCAAAGTGCCCTGGCTGTGCTCAGCAGCCAGATGCCCATCATGATCCTGGACGATCTGGACATTCAGGTCATTGGCGGTCTGGCGGTCGCCAATCCCAAATTCGCGCCCAAACTGTCGGCGCAGTTTGGCATCAGCGTGTTGCGGGAGCGTCCATGAAGCGTTACGCCCTGCACATTCTGACCACATTGGCCCTAGCCCTGGCACTTGTCTTGGCCGTCCTCTGGTTTCATGCGGACGGCTCGGTTCGTAACAGCACGTGGGTTCCACCTGAGCCATTGCGTGTGGACTATCAGGCTATGCTGCCGGTACTGCCACCAGTGGGTTCGGCAGATACCAGCCGCTTTGTGGCCATGCTCGACCGGCCGGTGTTTTCGGTGACACGGCGCCCTCCGCCGCCGCCGCCGCCTCCAGAATCCGTGCAGGCACCGCCGCCCGACAACCTCAGCACTGCGCGACTCTCCGGCGTTTTCCAAGGAAACGGTGCAGGTGGGGTGATCATTTTGATCGCCGGCAAACAGCGCCGCGCCCAGATCAACGACTTGGTGGACGGTTGGACGTTGAAGTCCATTCAGGGTCAATCCGTCACGTTCATGCGAGGCGCAGAGCAGCGCGTGCTCACGCTGCAGCGTTCCTTGCTGCAATCCGCGACGGGTGAAAGTGCTGCGGGCGCAGTTCCGCAAGCAGGATCGCAGGGAGCGGGCGGGGTGGTTCGTGGCTCTCCGGGCTCGGCGTTTGTGGTTCCGGCGGTGCGGTATGAGCCTGCCGCCGAGACCCCGGCGACCCAGGCAGCGCAGCCGCCCGGCTCCAATCGACCGGGCGGGCCAGGGGCTGCTGCGGGGGGCGCGGCACCGGCACCGCTCCAGCCTACCTTCGGCGGTCGCTCTTAGGCGCTGCCCCAAGTTTTCACCGTGATGATCGGTTCTCCAGACATGACTTTTCCTCGTTACGCACTGACCGCCTGGACCTGCGCCCTGCTCGCCACGACCGCGTCCGCGCAGACTTCTCCCGCGCTGACTGAAACCGGCATGGCTTCACCAGCCGGGGCGGCTGTTCCAGTGGCACCCGCGCAAGCATCGACGCTGCCCGCGCAGGATGCGGCCGTCGAATCCAGGCCGCGCTTCATGCGCGGCAACGACGTAGTAGTGGCTCCGGCAAAGGAAGTGGCGCCTCTTACTGGCGCTCCGCTGTCGTTCAATTTTGAAGACGCTCCAGTGGCTGAGGTGGTGCGTACGCTGCTGGGCGACATCCTCAAGACGCCTTACGTGCTGCATCCACCGCTGGTGGGGTCGGTCACGCTGTCCACGCGGGTGCCCATTCCGCCCGATCAAGCCGTTTTCTTGCTTGAAAGCGCCTTGCAGGCCAATGGCCTTGCCATGCTGCGCGACGCGCGGGGTACTTACCACGTGGGCAAGCCCGATCTGCTGCGCGGCATTGGCGGCACCATCCGCCAGGCGGTCAAGAGCACACCCCTGCCGCCGGGTTATGGGTCCATCATCGTCCCGCTGCAGTACATCGGTGCTGCGGAGATGGCCGCCATCCTTCGGCCCATGGTGCCCTCCGAGGCCATCGTGCGAGTCGATCCGATGCGCAACCTGCTTGTGCTGGTGGGCACACGCACGCAAGCCGAAGGCTGGCTCGACCTGGTCAATACCTTCGATGTGGACCTGCTCAAGGGCATGTCCGTGGGCATGTTCCCGCTCAAGAACATTTCCATCGAAGACGTGGAAACGGCCATTCGCCTGATGACAGGTGGTGGCTTTGAAGGGGCTGGCGCCAGCGCGACTGGAACTGCAGCGGCGGGTGCCGCGCGCAGTGGCTCGTCTGCAGTGGCCGCTGGCTCGGCAGGGCAGGGGGCCGGCTCCCGCGCAGGTGCCGCCTCCACCGCGACCGGTGGCACGTTCTTCGGCGGCGTGCGCATCGTGCCTGTGGAGCGACTCAATAGCATCCTGGTGGTAACGCCCCGTGCCTCAGCCCTGGAAGAAGCCCGGCGCTGGATCGAGAAGATCGATCAGCCGATCGACAACGGCGCCGAGCCGCAGCTCTATATCTACAAGGTGCAGAACGGCAACGCCAAGCATCTGGCCGGGGTGCTGAGCGGCATCTTCGGCGGCAACACCTCGAGCGGAACAGCAGCCAATAGTGGTGTGGCTCCAGGGCTGGGCGGCGGCTACAGCAACTCCGGATTCGGCAACTCCGGCTTTGGCAATTCCGGATTCGGCAACTCCGGATTTGGCAATTCGGGCTTTAGCAATTCCGGGTTCGGCAACTCGGGATTCGGCAGCAGCGGCAGCTACGGCGGAGGAAGCGGCTTCGGCAATCGGACGTCGAGCGGGCAATTCAGCCAGACTGGGCAAAACGCTGCCAACACGCGCGGCGCGGGGCAGGGCTCGACCACGGCGATGATCGGCAACATCCGGGTGATGGCGGACGAGTTGAACAATTCCATCCTGGTGTGGGGTACCAAGAGCGAGTTCGCCAAGATCGAACCCACCTTGAAGCGACTCGATTTGCCGCCGACGCAGGTGCTGATCGATGCATCGATCATCGAGGTCACCCTCAACGACACCCTGAAGTACGGAGTGCAGTGGGCATTCAACGGAGGGGTCGGGCGTTTCGACGGTGAGGGCCTCTTCTCGAATGCAGCCCGTGCGGCGGGCACCGCGCTGCCGGGCGTTGGCGCGAGCGAGGGCTTCACCTACTCCCTGGCCAACGGCAACGTACGTGTGGTGCTTGACGCGCTGGCGACGAAGGGTCTGGTCAAGATGGTTTCAAACCCATCCTTGATGGTGCTCGACAATCACGTTGCCGTCATGTCGGTGGGCAATCAGGTGCCTGTCCCCTCTCAGCTTTTGCGGGATCCCACCGGGGCTAGCACCCAGTCTTTCCAGTACCGCGACACAGGCGTCAATCTTGCCGTCACCCCTTCCGTCAATGCCGGCAATTTGGTGACGCTCCAGATTGACCAGTCCCTGACCGACACCACCGCCAGTACCGGAGATCAACCAACGTTCCTTCAGCGGCAGATCAATAGCAAGGTAGCCGTCCGTTCGGGCGAAACCGTGGTCTTGGGCGGGCTCATCACAGATTCCGACTCTTCGGGCAAACGGGGCGTGCCGCTGCTGCAAGACATTCCAGTGGTGGGTAACTTGTTCAGCAGCAACTCACGAGAAGGCAAGCGAACGGAACTATTGGTCATCCTGACGCCTCGGGTCGTACGCACGGATCCAGAGATTCGGGAGGTCAGCGAAGACCTGCGTGATCGCCTTCGGGGTTTGAGAGCCATCGAAGAGCGCAACCCCCGGGCGCAGAGCAATTCGGTTGCCCCGGCCGCCACGCTGCCCTTGCCGATCAACCCATTGCCTCCGCAATGATCTGGTCTTTGATTTGATGCATTCGGCATCCCCCCTGTTGCAACCTTGAGGAAGACGACTATGAGAATTGCTCCCATCCTGCGTTCACGCACTGCCGCAATGCTGGCAGTCGCCTGCGCAGCCGCATCGCTGGCGGGCTGCGCCACCTTCGGTGGCCCTGAAGGCACGGTCAAGAGCCGGGCCAACGAATTCTGGCAGGCTCGGCTGGATGGCCGTCCTGACAAGGCGTATGAGTTGACGACTCCCTCTTATCGTGAGCTACGCACCTTGCGACAGTATCGTGTTAAGTTCGCGGGCCTCTCTGCCAAGTCCGTGGACGTGGACAGCGTGACCTGCGAGGCCGAGCGTTGCGTTGCTCGCATCAAGATGGAGGTGGTGCCTCCTATCGCAGGCTTGAAGATGGAACCCATCGAAATGTACTCGGATGACATCTGGGTGCTGGAGGGTGGAAAGTGGTGGCATTACGAGGCGCCCTGAGCACTCTCTTGACCTTCGCGCTGCGGCTTTCTGAAGCTGTGTTGCATTTCATCAACAACGCTTTTTTTTACAGTTTCCCTGGTAGTCTCCCGCTTCGTACGCTGTGCTAACATTCCCCGGCGTAATCAATCGTGGTAGTTGCGCTTACCAACTTTTTTAACTGGAGTTCCTTGTATGAAGAAAAATGTTCTGGCTCTGAGCATTGCTGCCATGATTGGTGGCCTGGGCCTGGCAGGTGCTGCCTCGGCTGGCGTCGTTCCTGGCACGGCAACGTGGACCGGTAACGCAGCTGCGGGCACCGCGGCTACGATGACCACGACCAACGCCACGACCCTGCGTATTTCTGACGCTGGCGTGGGTCACAACCTGCTGGTGCCTTACTTCAACGCTCAGAACAACAACATGAGCGTGTTCCACGTGGTGAACACCGACACCGTGAACGGCAAGGCCGTCAAGGTGCGTTTCCGCAGCGCTTCCAACTCTGACGATATTCTTGACTTCCAGTTGTTCCTGTCGCCTGGCGACGTGTGGACCGCTGCTGTGACGCAAGGTTCTGACGGCATCGCACAAATCACCACGGCTGACAACAGCTGCACGGTGCCTGCCATCGCCAAGAACGTGCCCCAGAAGTTCGTTACCGATCGTCTGAATCCCAACCTGATCCCCGGCGACAAGGCCAACCAAACCCGTGAAGGCTACGTTGAACTGTTCAACATGGCTGACATTCCTGGTCCTGCCAACACCGGCGGCACGGCTACCGCTCTGTACACGGCTATCAAGCACGTGAACGGCGTGGCTCCTTGCTCGGTGGCTGGTTCTACGGCTCGCACGCTGCTGAACACCACGGCTATCACCGCCTACAACGATCAAAACACCGCTGCTCGCGCTGGTTTCGATACGCCTACGTCCGGTCTGCTGGGTGACTGGTACATCCTGAACATTCCACAAACCACGACGTTCTCCGGCGCTTCTACCTCCGTGGTTGCCCTGACGTCCGCTACTGGCGACGCTGGCCGTGCCAACTTCGTGCACTTCCCGCAGACCAGCGGTGCTGTTGCTCCCGCAAGCATCAACACGTTCACGGCTGATCCGCTGTTCCGCACGAACGCTTACCCTGCTTCGGCTGTGGGCAACACGGCTACTTACGGTACGCAACTGACGACGGCTACGCTGCCTGCTGCGAACTATGACCTGCCTGACATGTCGACGCCTTACACCACGGCTCCGTCGGCTACGGCTCCTCTGACGCAAGCCAACCAGCTGACCACGGCCCTGGCTGCCACGTCGGTTACCAATCAGTACGCTACGGATACGGTCATCACGGCTAAGACTGACTGGGTGTTCTCCATGCCCACCCGTCGTTACAGTGTGGTGGCCAATTACGCTGCCACCGGCACCGGCACTGGCGGCCAAACGGTCACTGGTATCAACGCTCCTGCTTATCGTCTGTTCTCGCAACTGGCCGGTGGCTCGTCGACTGCCGAATGGTTCCGTCCTAACAACACCAGCGTGGACTCCGTGGGCAACATCTGCGTGAACGCAGACGCTCAAGTGTTCCGTGACCGTGAAGAAGGCCCGGATGTGGTTGGCGAAGCTCCGATCTTCTCGCCTGGCACGCCTGCTACCGCTGCCCGCTTCGCTTTCTGCGGCGAAACCAGCGTGCTGGCTTTCAAGGACAGCGGTTCGTCGGTCCTGGGTGGCAACGTGGCTCGTCAAACCCTGACGGCTGGTTTCTCGGAAAACGGTTGGGGCGTGATCACCACGACCAACGGTGGTCCTGGCCTGCCAATCCTGGGTTCTTCGTTCCAGAAGCTGACGAACCCGAACGTGGGCAACGGCATCTCTGGCAACTTCGGTATCACCTGGCCCCACCGCTTCACGCGTGTCGTGGCTCCTGCGATCCCTTAATTGTTTAGCTGCTTGAACGGCACTAAAACGCAGTAATGCGATCAAAAAAAGGCGGGGGCTTCCCCGCCTTTTTTTTTATTCCTTTTGCATTTGATTGCCCGATGAAATTCTCTTTGCAACGTATCCAGCCGTCGTTGTCTGCGGCTGCACTTCTCATGCTGTCGCTGACGGGAACCTCCGCAGCCCTGGCTCAGAATGCCGTGAACACCGTATCGGCGGTGGGCAGTGCGCCCGCTCCTGCAGCGGTCCAAGCGAGCAGTTCGCCGACCACGCCTGTAGCCGTTCTGGCCCATGGCAAGACGATCAATGTGACCAATGCCGATGTGATGGCAGATGCCAAAGAACGCATTCCAGCGGAGGCTCGCGATCAGGTGTTGTCACGCGCGTCGAATGTGTCGCAGATCGCCGGTAATTTGTACGCCCGGCGTGCGATGGCTGCTGAAGCCGAGGCTGCGGGTCTGGCCAAGACGCCCGAAGTGGAAGCATCGCTCCGCGTAGCGCGCGACAAGGTGCTGTCCGATGCCTGGATCGCGAAGATCGACGCGCAGCACCAGGTCAGCGATGCGGTGGCTGAAAAGCTGGCCCGTGATATTTACAAGGCCGAACCCAACCGCTTCATGGCGAAGGAGCAGGTCCGCATCAGCCACATTTTGGTGGCCGGCACCACGCCCGAGTCGCGGGCGCAGGTGGAGAAGCTGCTGGAAGAACTGAAGTCGGGTGCGGATTTCGCCAAGCTGGCCGAAGCCAGCTCGGCCGACAAGGCGAGCGCTGCCCGAGGCGGCGACCTGGGTTTCTTTGAAGCCGGCCGTATGGTTCCTGCATTCGAGCAAGCGGCTTTCGCGCTGGAAAAGCCCGGGCAGTTGAGCGGCGTGGTGGAAACGCAGTTCGGCTACCACATTCTCAAATTGCAGGAGCGCAAGCCCGCGGGCGTCCGTCCCTACGACGAAGTGCGCGCCGACCTCATCAAGGAAATTCGCGCCAATGTGATGCAGCAAGCTCGCGCTGAAGAAGCGGTACGGCTGCAGCAGGGAATGCAACTGGACAAGGATGCAGTGAGCGCGTTCTCAGGCACATTCAAGCCGACCGACATCCAGATCAAGCCTTGATCATCGGGTCTCACCAACTCACGTGCGGCGGCGAGGCGCAATCTGAAGGCCGCTCCTGGAGCGGCCTTTCATTTCAGGACACGCTGCATCGTTTCTGTCCGCTTCGCCGGCCAGCCGATCCGAGGTCGCTGTGCAAGAAGTTACGCGGATAGCTGGATCAGATATTAAGCTCGCGTGTTCTTTGAACGGAAGACGCCATGGCATGTCCAGCCCCTTCCAACCCATTGTGATTGCATGCAGACTTTATTGAGCGAATGTCGCGCCGTGTTCAGCGCGCGCGCCTTGGTGTGGGTTCTTACCAGGCGTGAGGTCGCAGCCCGGCATGCCGGCACGGCCGTGGGCATCTTGTGGCCCTATCTCCAGCCTTTGCTCAGCGTGGCGGCTTACTACCTGGTGTTCGATGTGGTGTTCTCCATGCGCCTGCAGGACGGGGGCGTACCGCACGCGGTGGGCACCTTCCTGGTGGTGGGGGCGTTGCCGTGGATGGCGTTCTGCGATGCCGTCTCGCGGGGCATGAACAGCCTGATCGAAGCAGGCGGCATGCTGCAGAAGAACCCTTTACCTCCAGTGCTGTTCACCACCCGTGCCGTGTTGGCTAGCGGCGTGATCTACGGGCCCATCATTGCGCTGGTTGCGCTGGCCTATACCCCATTGCACAGCTTTCGCTTGCCCGTGGTGAGCCTTCTTCCCCTCATGGCGGGCCAGTTATTGCTGAGCATGTTGCTCGGCTACTTGCTGGCCATCCTCGCCGCTGCATTGCGCGACACGGTCCAGATCGTCGGGTTCCTGCTGTCGGTGGGCATTTATCTCACACCCATCTTGTTCCCGCTTTCCATGTTCCCCGAAGGTTGGCGCTGGGTGCTGTGGCTCAACCCCATGACGGCGCTCGTCATCGGCTACCAGCAGGTGCTGCTGCAAGGGGTGTGGCCGCCGGCAGCGGTGTGGATGGCGCTGGGTGTGTGGCTTGCGGTGGTCGCTCTGGCGCTCAACGTGGTGGTGCGGCGCAGCCGCGATCAGCTGGTGGATTGGCTATGAGCGAGGTGTCGGTGAAGCCCCTTTCCACACAGCCCGAGGCGCCGGCATCCAGCCTCGCAGCGCCTGACTTGAACGAGATCGTGCTGAAGATAAGGAACGTCAGCAAGGAATACAAACTCTACCCCTCGCCGCGTTCACGTCTGCGGGCACTGGTCACAGGCAAGGCCACGCATCGCAGCCATTGGGCACTGCGCGATGTGTCGTTCGAGCTGCACCGAGGCCAGTGCATCGGCGTGGTGGGCGATAACGGCGCGGGCAAGAGCTCGCTGTTGAAGTTGTTGGCCGGCACGCTGCAACCGTCCACGGGCACCATCGAACGCGTCGGCCGGGTGACGGCCATTCTGGAACTGGGTGCCGGCTTCCACCCCGACTTCAGCGGGCGCGACAACCTGTACTTCGGCGGCAGCCTGATCGGCATCGATCATGACGAGATGGCCCGGCTGGAGCCCGAGATCATCGAGTTCTGCGAGCTCGGCGAAGCGCTGGACCGGCCGGTGAAGACGTATTCCTCGGGCATGGCCGTGCGCCTGGCCTTTGCCTTGGTGACCGCCGTGCAGCCGGACGTGCTGATCATCGATGAAGCGTTGGCCGTCGGCGACCAGCACTTCCAGAAGAAGTGCATCGAACGCATCATGGCGTTCCGCAACAACGGTTGCACCATTCTTTTCTGCTCGCACAGTCCGTATCACATCCGGCACCTGTGCGACGCTGCCATCTGGCTCAAAGCTGGCCATGTAGAACAGTTCGGGGCCACTGAGCCGGTCCTTGCTGCCTACGATCTGCACACCCGCGAACGACAGGCCAGGGAGCAGGAAGCCATCGAATCGGCAAAACAGCCAGCGCCGGCACCGGTCTCCACCGAAATTCCTTTCGCGCAGGATGCGAACGACACACCCGAGGTGCCGGCCCATCCGCAGGGCCCGGTCGCCGCGGTGGACAGCGGCAACGCCTGCATACTGTCAGTGGATGTGAAGGACCTGGGCGAGCCGGAAGGTAGCCAGCCGGCCATCCTCCACAGCATGGACTTGGTGGTGACCATCACCGCACGTGGCCGGGGCGACGAGCGCCCCCACATAGGCTTCATGATCGAGCAGTCGAAGGGGGTGGGCATTACCTCGCTGGCCACGCATGAAGACGGCGCCGTGCCGCAACAGTTGCCGGATGGCACCTGGCAGTCGGTGCTCACCTTTCCCGATCTGCCGCTGCATAGCGGGGATTACGTCATCAGCGCCTTCTTGTTCGATGAGACGGGATTGGCGGTGTACGACGAGTGGTTCCAGTTCAAGCACTTCCGCTTCATTTTTCCCAAGCCCCTTCCGGGTCTGGTGCGCCTGCCACACCACTGGGCCTAGCTGGCAGCGGCGTGTGGTGGAGCGCGGTGGCGCTCGATCTTCGGGCGTGCCTTTCGCGCATGCAGCCCGGCGCCCGCTTCATTGACGCCCGGGCCTCGTGCGGGTGATACCCGTTCGATGCGACGCCGCCACGGATAATGACGCTCCCATGACAATGACAACCACCCCATCCCAGACCAGCTCCGGCGCACAGTTGCTGGAAGAAGGCCGCGAGTTGCTGGCGCGAGGCGACCGCGCCGGCGCTGCGCAAGTGCTGACCCGCGCACGCGCAGCCCGCGACGCCCTGCTGGAAGCCCATGCGCTGATCGAACAACATGGCTTGGTGGGTTCCTTCACCAACATGACCGGGCTGGACTGCCGCATCTCGTCCAGCGACGACATCTTTCACTTCTTCGCGGGCCACCCGTCCAGCCTGAATCCGCTGCGCGATTACTTCGCCGATGGCTGGCGCACGCTGTCGGAACTGATGCTGTTGCTCGAAGCGGTGGACCGGCCCCTTCTTCGCACCCCGCGCGTGCTGGAGTTCGCCAGCGGTCATGGCCGCTTTACGCGCCATCTGGTCAAGGCCCTCGGGGCACCCCGCGTGACGGTATCAGACGTGGTTCCCAGCGCGGTGGACTTCGCACGTGCCACCTTCGGTGTGGAGGGCTTCCTGTCGGCAAGCAAGCCGGAGGACGTGCGCTGGCCGGGTCAGTACGACCTGGTCTTCGTGCTGTCGCTATTCAGCCACCTGCCGCGCAGCACGTGGTCGCGTTGGCTGCGCGTGCTGCGTGACGCGGTGGCTCCTGGCGGGCTGCTGGTTTTCAGCACGCACGGCGTGAAGGCCGCAGATTTCGACAGTGTGACGCTCGATGCGGACGGCTTCTTCTTCGCGCCCTCGAGCGAATCGAACGCGATCGACGCGAACGAGTACGGCACGGCTTTCACGTCCGAAGCGTTCGTTCTCAAGGAGATCGCCGAGGTCTGGGGACCGGATGCGCTCCAGCACCATGCCCTGGTGCACTTCTGGAACCACCAGGACGCCTACGTGCTGCGCAAGGCATGAGCTCGCCTGCCGGGAGCGCTGATGTTGCCTGTGTAGTAATGGCTGACCCCGGGTCCGTGGACCTGCGACCAAGGAAGTACGAATGAACTGGATGCTGCGCCTGCAGGAAAAGCTTTGGGGTATCGCCCCATGGGACGCCAAGCAGATCACCGACGAATGGTTCCGTGCGCACTTCGACTATGCGTCCGACGTGGTCAACCACTGGGTCGGCAGCGCGCTGGACCTGCGCACGGCCAAGCTGCTCAACTTCGGCTGCGGGGACGGCATCACCGATCTGTCGCTGGTGCTGCGGCACGGCGCCACCGCCATCCATGGCGTGGATATTCGGCGGGAATACGCCAAGCTCCCGCGCATTGCGCGTGAACAGCTCGGCATGTCGCGCATCCCGGCGGCGCTCACCTTCGAGACCATCCAGCCCGGCGCGCCGCTCGCGGGCCGCCGTCCGTTGGTGGACGGCATCATGAGCTGGTCCACCTTCGAGCATGTGCAGCGAGACCAGTTGCTGCCCATCCTGAAAGACCTGCACGCCTGCCTGCGCCCGGGCGGCTTCTTCTTCATCCAGATCGAGCCGCTGTTCTACTCGCCTTACGGCTCCCACCTGCGGCGCTACGACGAAGTGCCCTGGCACCATCTGCTGACCAGCGAGGAAGCGCTGTGGAAGGTGATCGAAGACCATGACGGCCCCATCGATGCGGCCGAGGTCGACTTCGGCTTTGCCGATTTCGGCGTGGATGGCTACAAGCGCTTCGTGTTCAAGGAGTACCAGGCGCTCAATCGACTGACGGCCGATGAGTTGGTGGACTTCACTGTCGCGGCAGGCTTTCATGTGGTGCGGCAGGAGCGCAGGCATGTTCAGATGGACATTCCTGAGGATTTGCGCGGGCGGTATCCAGATGACTGGTTGCTGAACAACGAGATCTTCCTGTTGTTGAGCAAGTAGTGCATTCCAAGTGCTGCTGCTGCTGCTGCAGGCCTCCTGAACGCGCCGGTTCCCTGTGCTGCTGTCTTGCCAACAGCCACCGATCCGGATCGACTGAAAAGTGAAAACAGGCGGGAGCGCAAGCGCGCAGACGCATGGCGAAGCCCCCGAATGCTTTGTCCGCAACGCAGGGGCTTGACGGTCTCGCTTCGATGAAGAAGAACCGTTATGGCCGTCACGGATGAGTACGGGCTCTTCAGCGTGGATGTCGAACGTCGAGCCGCCAAGGCGCTTTGCACCCCGGCCTCTCGTCAGAGAACCGGGCTGGTCCTCAGGCCTTGAGCCAGTCCTTCACCCGCCGTTGCCAGTGCGCAGGAATGCGGCGTGCCACACCCTGCAAAAGGGGAAGTGAACGCAGATAGACGATGGCACTGAGCACGCCCGACTTGGCTTGGTCGGTGGTGGTGGGCTGCGGAACATAGCCTTGTAGCTGGCCAGGGTCGAACACCGGCCTGGAGCCGGGCTCTGCGGGTGCTGGAAGTGGAACTTCGCGCAGATAGTGCGTTTCATAGCGCCAGTCTGGCACTTCTATCGCTGGCAACGGTTTGGGCTGAGTTTGCTCCAACGAAGGACACTCGCCTGTGAGGAAATGATTCTCGCGCATCGCCATGAACGCGTTCACCCAATCTTCCGGCTGTTGATCCCAATCACAGATCCAGCTCCAGGGCCGACCGGCCACCCGTTCCGCGAAAGCTCCCAGATCGCCCACCGCCACTGGCAGCCCAGCGGTGAGTGCGGCGCTCAGCGTGTAGCTGTAAGTTTCTGGCCATTGGGCAGGGAACCATGCCAGATCGGGCTGCAGCCACTCGATGAGCCGAGGCAGATCTTCCTCCGCATATCCACCGTGAATGGTCAAGCGCGAACGAGGTTGGGTCTGGAGATGACGGTACGCGTAACCAATCAAGTGGAACTCGATGGGAACGTCGCGTCGCGCCGCTTCCAACGCCACGGCTTCCAGAATGTCAGCGCCCTTGATGACGCTCATTGCGCCGATCACGACAATCTTCAGTGCCGCCTGGGCACCTAGCACCGGCGGGGCTGGGATCGGCAGTGAATTCGGGTCCATCACGTCGGTGTGGGGGATCGGCAGCACATGGACCGCAGGTACGAAATCGGAGATGCGACGAGCGGTGTCGTGACTGGGCGCCAGCACATGGCGCGCTCCGACGAGCAAGCGCGCGTTCGCAGCGCGCCAGTGCGCTACGTTGCCATGGGAGGGCGCCGCCATATCTGGCGGACAGCAAGCGCATTGCCCCGGTCCCAACTCGCCCACGTACCGATTGCCGGTCCCGGTCATGGAGATGTGCGTGCAATAGCTGAAATAGTCGTGCGCAGTGAAGTCGTACGACACATTCAGCAGATGGGGCAGATCACGGATGGCGGGGTCGTGTCCCAGCAGGTGGTGAAAGTGCACGTGGCCCACGCCGAGCCGGCGCAGCACGCTGAGCAGCTCGGTCCGTTGGCTACCCGAGTGGAAAGAGAGCTCGAAGCCTTCTTCCTGTCGGGCGTACCTCAGCAGTACGGTGTGGCCCGGACCCGGTGTGAGTGTCAAGAAAACGGCTTGGTCCACAAGATGGGCGGCCAGTTCCCGTACGTGGCGCACCGTGCCGCCGGCTCGGTCGTGCAGCACATTCAGGATGACCGGCAGGCCTGATTCCGCTATCCGCGCCGCATCCAGCGCCAATCGGTAGGGGCGTGCCGGGTCAGCCTGCACGAACGCATGCACGTCGCGCGCGTAGTTGGGATGCAGTCGCGCCAGAGTGGCCATGGCCGCCTGCTCACGCGGGCTCTTGCTGTCGCCGAAACTCACGCCGCCGGTGTGCAGCACGAAGGTGTCGAGCAGGTGCAGGTTGCGCCAGCCGGCCTGCGCGGCACGTTGGCAGAAGTCGTTTTCTTCGCCGTAGCCCTTGCCGAAGTTCTCGGTGTCGAACAGCCCGACATGGTCAAGGCTGTCACGCCGGATGTACATGCAGAAACCTACGCCGGTGGGCACGTCCACCACGGCGCCGGGATTGGTGCGGGCGCACAGCGCATCCATGCGCGCAGTGTCGTAGCCTGGGGGGAGGGCATTGTCCTTGCAGAACTCCGGATAGCTGCAGATCGTGGCATTGGTGGAAAACGGCGTGACCGAGGCAATGCGCTGGTCGCCGTAAGCCGCCGCGCGGATGCGGTCCAGCCAGTCATTGGCCACTTCCGTATCGCTGTTGAGCAAGAGCACGTCGTTGCTATCGCTGAGCTCCATGCCGCGGTTGACCGTGCCGACGAAGCCCAGGTTCTCTGGATTCTCCAGCAGCGTGATGCGGCTGTCTTGCGCAGCGCGGTTGCGCAGCCACTGCGTGACCTCGGGCTCGGGGCTGCAGTCGTTAATGACGATGAGGCGGTAGGGCACCCGCACCGGGCTGGCCAGCACGGAGTCGATGCACAACCGGGTGTCTGCCAATCCTCGATAAACGGGCACGATGACATCCACTGGATGCTGTGGTGGCAGCATAGGGCGTGCGCCGTCCACCGAGGCAACTCCGGCGGCTGTCGCTGGCGGCGTGTTGCGAGGAATTCGCCCCAGAAGTCGGTCCACGCGCATCTTCGCGTGAACTATGGGTCGCGTGGCGCGGAAGACGGTAGAGCGTTCGATGGAGTGCAGATGGGTCGCCAGTTGGGCGAACTCTCGCTGAGTGCGCTGCAGATCCTGCTGCAACTGCTCGACGTGGCGGCGGTGCTGGGCTGATTCGCCCAGCAGTTCGCTGCGCTGACGGATCAGTCCATCCCTCGCATTGACAAGCGCCTTCTGCACACCGAGCAGCTGTTCGTTCTGGGCGGTCACAGCTGCCTGCGCCCGCTCCAGCTCCAACTCGCGGCGGGCTTTTGCTTCCTCGGCAGCCTGAAGGGCTCGGCGGTGGGATTCTTCCAGTGCAGAGCGGGCTGCTTCTGCTGCAAGGCGTTCCTGTTCCCGCACCGCTTCCGCCGCCAGACGCTCCTGTTCGCGGGCGCGCAAGTGAGCTTGCTCCGTGTCACGAATGTCACCACGCAGCCGCTCCTGCTCTGCTGCCGCCTTCGCCTGCAGATTCACGATCTCGCTTTGTAGCGGGCGCACCGTGCTGGAGAGAGCCAAGTAGTCTGCGGACATCGGCCAGCCCAGTTCGACTTCCAATACCGCTCCGGTGCTGGAAGCCGCCTGCGCCACGCTCTGCGCAGGAATGGGCAGTTGCACCCAAGGGTCTTCACCGGTCAGGAGCACCAGGGTGGCGGGGGCCGCAGCTGCCAGCGGTGCCTGCCAGACCAGTTGGCTATGGCGCGTTTCGGCCAGCAGCGCGCCAGGCGCGTTGTCTGCCGACCATTCCCAGACGATCTGGCCAGCAGCGTCGCGAAGCCGAATGCCATACAGATGCATGAAGCCAGGCCGATCAGCGGGGTCGAATCGAAGGTGCGTGAGTCGGCTGGACTGCGGCAGTGAAAAGCGAAGATTCTGTCGCTCACGACCGACAACTCCAGTGGTGGAGAGCTTGTCATCTTCCGAATACTGGCCGTCCTTGCCCAGATACAACTGCGCGGTGAAGAGCGCGTGGGCTGGCTTTGTATCCGGTGCCCCCGCCTGGTTTGTCAGCACCACTTCTGCGCTGGGGTGCGACACGCCGATGAATTGGTAGGTCAATGCGTCAGGCACCGCAAGCAGGTATCTGGCCACCGCGGGGGGAAGTTGGTCGAAAGCGACCTTGAACTCGGATTCGGGCAGTTCACGGCGGATGGTGTCCAGGCTGTCGAGTGCCCAGCGATGCTCACCCAGGAAACGTGCAAGGGAACGGCGGGTGAAGAAACGCAGGTGGGTGCGATCGAGCAGGCCTTCGGGCCGGTACCGGAACTCGCCCTGCAGCAATTCAGCTACCAAGCCAGCGTATCCGGCATTGGGTACCGACGTCAGCAGTCGGCCCTCCGGCACCAGCAGGGATCGGCAGGCCTCGAGCACCTTTTCGGGCTGACTGAGGTGTTCCAGCACGTCGGCGCAAACGATGTAGTCATACGTCTTGCCAGCGAACAGCGCCAGCAGATCGCAAGTCTCCAGATTGGCCACCACTACATCTCGGTAGTGGGGACGTGCGTGGGATGCTTCGGCCTCGCTCCAGGTCAGTCCGTCGCTGACGGTGGAGCGGGTTTCCTTCAAGTACTGACCCAGCGCGCCGCTGCCGCAACCAAGATCAAGAACGGAGGCGCCTTCGCGGATAAGGCTCGCCAGCACGGATAGGGATGTTCGCTCGTCCTGCTTGATGGTGCGCAGATAGACGTGCAAATCCTCGATTGTTTGCGTCATGTCCGGATTATGACCAAGCGGCGACCTGACTCCGCCAGCCAGCCCCATGCTCATGACGGGGCCCACAACCCGCTACGGCGACAATAGCCTCCCATGCTTTCTCATCCCGCTTCCTTGCCCAACATGGTGGTGTCCATCGTCAGCCACGGCCATGGTTCGCTGGTGGACGACTTGCTGAGTGACTTGGCGCGCGCACGGTCACTGTCCTTGCAGCGGGTGGTGATCACGTTGAACTTGCCGGACGAGCCAGCGCCTCGGGTGGACGCGGCTTGGCCGTTCGCAGTGCAGATTCTCCGCAACCTGCGGCCGCAAGGCTTTGGAGCCAATCACAATCAGGCATTGGCCGGGGCTGCAGAATCGTGCGTGGGCATCTTCAATCCTGACGTCCGGCTGTTGCCCACTGTGTCAGGCGAGGACGATCCGCTGACCGCCTTGGTGTCGGCTGCGTCGCAGCCTGGGGTGGGCTGCGCCTACCCCATGCAGGTCGACGAAGAGGGCTGCATTCAAGATAGTGAGCGGGCCCTTCCCAGCCCGTTGGCGCTCTTGCAGCGGCGGCTGTGGGGTCGGCGGGAAACGCGGGTGGATTGGGTCAACGCAGCCTGCCTGGCGATTCCGACCCCGGTGTGGCGCGAAGTCCACGGGTTCGACGAGCGCTATTTCATGTACTGTGAAGATGTCGATCTGAGCCTGCGCCTGCGCTTGCAGGGGTTGGGCCTGATCCGCGCTCCGGTCGCCATCATCCATTCCGGGCAACGCGCCAGCCATCGCCGTTGGCGGCATCTGGTGTGGCACGTTGGCAGCCTTTTCAGGCTCTGGTCTTCAAAGGTCTACTGGCGGGCGAAACGATTGTTGCCGATGGACACGCACGCTGCGCGTACCATCGCCTCCTCATGATCTGGTTAGCGCTCGTCAGTTTTCTCGTCGTGCTCGTTGCGTGCGGCTTCATCATTCGCTGGATGAGCGAGCACGCCGTTGAGTATGGCGATGGCATGCCCCAGCGCTTCCACGTAGGTGAAGTTCCCCGACTCGGAGGCGCTGCACTGCTGCTCGGCCTTCTCGTCAGTTGGCTGGTGGGCGTCTGGCAGAACGGAAACGGCGATGCCGCTTCGCTGCGCCTGGGTGGATGGGTGGTCTGCTGGATCGTGGTGCTGTTGCCCGCCGCGCTGGGCGGCATCGCCGAAGACATGACGCAGCGGCTGGCCGTGCGCTACCGCCTGGCCCTGACGGGGCTCGCGGGGGCGTTGGCCATCTGGCTGCTGGGGTTGAACGTTACCCGTCTGGGTCTTCCCTGGCTGGATGCCGGCCTGGCTGCGGTGCCCTGGCTGGGTTTTGCCATCGTGCTGCTCGCCATCACCGGCCTCCCCCACGCCTTCAACATCATCGACGGCTACAACGGCCTGGCCGGCATGGTGGCGCTCATCATCTGCCTCGCCCTGGCGCATGTGTGCATCCAGGTGGGCGACCGGTCCCTGGCGGCGCTGCTGGTGTGCACGGCGGCGGCGACCGGGGGGTTCCTGGTGTGGAACTACCCGCGCGGCATGCTGTTCGCGGGTGATGGCGGCGCCTATGTATGGGGCGTGGTCATCGCGCTGGCCAGCATCTCGCTGGTTCAGCGCAACCCCGACGTCTCGCCCTGGTTCCCCCTGCTGCTGCTGATCTATCCGGTGTGGGAAACGCTGTTTTCCATCTACCGCAAGCTCGCGCGCGGCGTGTCGCCGGGCGTGGCCGATGCGCTGCATTTCCACCAGCTCATCTACCGGCGCATCGTGCGTGGGGTGTTCCACGACGACGAGGCCCGCCGGGTGCTGATGCGCAACAACCGCACCTCGCCCTATCTCTGGGGCTTCACCATGCTCACCGTGGTGCCCGCCGTGCTGTTCTGGAACAACACGCTCGTGCTGATGACCTTCTGCGGCCTCTTCGGGGCGCTCTACGTCACCGCCTACCTGGGCATCGTGCGTTTCAAGGTGCCCCACTGGCTGCGGCACTGAGCCGCGCGGCGGCCGGCCCCGCTGCCGCGCCCCGGTCACGCCCGCCACGGCGACGCCCCGCAGTTGCGGCACAATTTGCGCTCTTCTCCATCGCTTGAGTGCCTGACGGCGCGCCTTCCCCATGACCGACCTCCAATCCATTGCCCCGCGCGACAAGGCCGAAATCCTGGCCCAGGCGCTGCCCTACATCCGCAAGTTCCACGGCAAGACCATGGTCATCAAGTACGGTGGCAATGCCATGACCGATCCGGCCCTGCAGGCCGACTTCGCGGAAGACGTGGTGCTGCTGAAGCTGGTGGGCATGAACCCGGTGGTGGTGCACGGTGGTGGCCCGCAGATCGAGACGGCACTGAACCGGCTGGGCAAGAAGGGCGAGTTCATCCAGGGCATGCGCGTGACCGATGCCGAGACCATGGAGGTCGTCGAATGGGTGCTGGCCGGCGAGGTGCAGCAGGACATCGTGGGCCTGATCAACCAGGCCGGCGGCAAGGCCGTGGGTCTGACGGGCCGTGACGGCGGAATGATCCGTGCGCAGAAGCTGCGCATGGTCGACAGCAAGGACCCGAGCATCGAGCACGACATCGGCCAGGTGGGCGACATCGTCTCCATCGACCCGAGCGTGGTCAAGGCGCTGCAGGACGACGCCTTCATCCCCGTCATCAGCCCCATCGGCTTCGGCGAGGACAACGAGAGCTACAACATCAACGCCGACGTGGTGGCCAGCAAGCTTGCGACCGTGCTGCAGGCCGAGAAGCTGGTGCTGCTCACCAACATCCCCGGCGTGCTGAACAAGGCCGGCGAGCTGCTCACCGACCTGACCTCGCGCGAGATCGACGCCCTCTTCGCCGACGGCACCATCTCCGGCGGCATGCTGCCCAAGATCGCCGGCGCGCTCGACGCGGCCAAGGCGGGCGTCAACGCCGTGCACATCATCGACGGCCGGGTCCCGCATTCCATGCTGCTGGAAATCCTCACCGAGCAGGCCTACGGCACCATGATCCGCAGCCACTGACCCTGGCGCCCGCCTGCTTTTCCGTCATCGAGCCACGGCTGACCGCGTGAACCGCCGCTGACATGCGCCTGCTCCTGGTCGAAGACGACGTCATGCTGGCCAGCGGCATCAAGCTGGGCCTCACGGACGCCGGCTATGCGGTGGACTGGGTGGGCAGCGGCGAGCGCGCCGAAGAGGTGCTGCAGGCCGAATCGTTCGACGCCGCCGTGATCGACATCGGCCTGCCGGGAATGGACGGCCTGGAGCTCACCCGCCGCCTGCGCCGGCCCGAGATGGCGCACCCCTCCATGCCGGTGCTGATCCTTACCGCGCGCGATGCGTTGCACGACCGGGTGCAGGGGCTGGACCTGGGCGCGGACGACTACATGGTCAAGCCCTACGAGCTGCCCGAACTGCTGGCCCGCCTGCGTGCCCTGCTGCGGCGCTCGCAGGCCGCCACCACGGCCATCCTCGGCTTCGGCCCGCTGGAGCTGGACACGGCGCACCGCAGCGTCACGGTGCGGGCAGGCCCGGGCGCGATCGCGCGCCAGCCCATCGAACTGGGGCCGCGCGAATGGACGGTGCTCGAATACCTGCTCATCCACGCCCCCAAGCCCGCCAGCAAGGAAAAGCTGCTGCAGGCCCTGACCGGCTGGGACAAGGAGATCACGCCCAACGCCGTCGAGGTCTACGTCTCGCGCCTGCGCGGCAAGCTCGAGCCGCACGGCGTCGCGCTGCGGTCGATCCGGGGCTTCGGCTACCGGCTGGAACTGCAGCGGCCGTGCGACTGAGCGTGGCCCACACCCGCATCGCCAGGCGCGCACCCCCATGCAGCCGCACCCCCCGCGCCGACCCGCGCCCCCGCCCGTGACCTCCGACCTGCGCAACCGGCTGCTGCTGCTGCTGGTGGCGCCGCTGTGCGTGCTGGCGATGATCGGCGCCTGGCTGGACTACCGCTCCGCCGACGAGGCGGCCGGCCGGCACGACCAGCGGCTGATGCGGCTGCTGCCCGCGCTGGCCGACTCCATCCTGTCCCCCGCCATGACGGAGGACGGCCAGCCGCTGCTGCTGCTCGCGCCGCCGGTCGAGGAATTCCTGCGGCAGAACACCGGCTTCTCGGGCTTCAGCGTGCAGGACCTGACGGGCCGCGTGCTGCTGGGCGACGACTGGCTGGGCAACGCCGTGCCCACCACCTCGGTGCCCGAGTTCCACAGCGTGGAGCACGACCGGGTCGTCTACCGCGTGGCCGTGCAGCGCGGCCGCACCAGTGCCGGCGAACTGGTGGTCGCCCTGGCCGACGGCTCCGACCCGCGCCAGCAGTGGGGCCGGCAGCTGCTGCTGCGGGTGCTGCTGCCCAACCTGGCGCTGATCGCCGCGGCCGCGCTGGCCATCCACTGGGCAGTGCGGCGGGCCTTCAAGCCGCTGGTGGAGCTGACCGGCGCGGTCGAGCACCGCTCGCCACGCGACCTGAGCCCCATCGACGAGGCCGCGTCGCCCGCCGAGGTGCGGCCGCTGGTCGATGCGCTCAACCGCCTGTTCGCCCTGGTCAACGCGCAGGCCGAGAGCCAGCGCCGCTTCGTCGCCGATGCGGCGCACCAGCTGCGCACGCCGCTCGCCGGCCTGCAGGCGCAGGTCGAAGCCTGGGCGCTGGCGGCCCAGTCGGCGGGCGAGCCGGATGGCGCTGGCCCCGGCCGTAAATTAGAGCCAAAACAGCCCCCCGCGCTTGATGCACCAGGGGGTGGTGCTATTGTTTTGGGAGCATTGGAGTTGCAGAAGCTGCGGCAGGCCACGCGGCGCACCTCCAAGCTGGCGCACCAGCTGCTGGCGCTCTCGCGGGCCGATGCCCGCAGCCTCGACGCCCAGCCGCCGCAGTCGGTGGACCTGAAGGCGCTGTGCGAAAGCCTGCTCGAGGCCTTTCTCGATGCCGCCACCGCCAAGGGCATCGACCTGGGGCTGGAGACCGAGCCCGCCTCCACCGCCGGCCACGGCTGGCTGCTGCGCGAGATGCTGTCCAACCTGGTGGACAACGCCATCAAGTACACGCCGGCGGGCGGCAGCGTCACGCTGCGCTCGGGCCTGCGGGGCGGGCAAGCCTTCCTGCAGGTGGAGGACGACGGCCCGGGCGTGCCCGACGCGGAGCGGCAGCGGGTCATGCAGCGCTTCTACCGGCTGCCCGGCTCGGCGGGGGAGGGCACCGGCCTGGGCCTGGCCATTGCCGACGAGATCGCCCACGTGCACCGGGCGGGCCTGACGCTCGGCGGCGGCGCGGGCGGGCGGGGGCTGCTGGTGACCGTGCGGTTCCCGCCCGCGTGAGCGCAGGGCGCCAGCGCTGCGCCGCCGCCCGAGACCGCTGTGCGAAAATCCCTCGCCCCCCCTTGGTTGCCATGTCCGCACTCCCTCCCGACACCGACACGCGCCCCGTTGAAGCCCCGCCCGCTGCCGCCGGGCGGGTGCCGGGCCCTCCAGCGCCGCCGGACACGGGCGAACCGGCTCCCGCGGCCGTGCGCCGCAGGCCGCCGCCGGGCGAGCGCCGCGTGCAGATTCTGCAGGCGCTCGCCGGCATGCTGGAGCAGCCCGGCGCCGAGCGCATCACCACCGCCGCCCTGGCCGCGCGCCTGCAGGTGAGCGAGGCGGCGCTCTACCGCCACTTCGCCAGCAAGGCGCAGATGTTCGAGGGGCTGATCGACTTCATCGAGCAAAGCGTCTTCACCCTGGTGAACCAGATCATGGAACGCCCCACCGAACAGCCCGGGCCGGCCGACGGCGCCCAGCGGGCGGCGCGCATCGCGGCGCTGGTGCTGCAGTTCGGCGAGCGCAACCCCGGCATGGTGCGCGTGATGGTGGGCGATGCGCTGGTGCTGGAGAACGAGCGCCTGCTGCAGCGCATGAACCAGTTCTTCGACCGCATCGAGTCATCGCTGCGGCTGTGCCTGCGACCCGCGGCGGATGCCGCCGGCTCGGCCGCGCCGACCGTCGATGCGCAGGTGCGCGCTGCCGCGCTGTGCGATCTGGTGCGCGGGCGGCTGCAGCGCTTTGCGCGCTCGGGCTTTCGGCGGCTGCCCACCGAGCAGCTGGACGCATCGCTGCAGCTGCTGGTCTAGGGACGCTCTGCACACATCGAGCGGAAGTTGAGCGCGGTGCGGTGTTGTGCGTCGCGTTGCCTCGCGTCGCGTCGTGTGGCGTATGTGTGCTCCTCCTCCATCGCACCACCGTCCGTTCGGGCTGAGTCCGCCCGAGCCTGGGCGCAGGACTGGCGAGATGCGGTGCCCTCGTCAACGCCTTTAGGATCCGACGGAACCCCACCCGATGCCAACCGCCCCAACTGGCGCTGCAAGTGAGCACAGGCTTCGCGCAATGCCCACGCGGTTGCATCTTCCAGTCGCCCGGCGGCACGCGCACCAGCGAATCGACGCCTTCAGGGTTTTCCCTGGCAAACCCTCATCCGCAACGCGGAACTGATCTCCAGCGCAGGTTTTCATGCAAAATAGAACGACCGTTCGTTTTATTTTGCACATGGCTGATACGTCCTCCCCCTCCAAACCCGCGCGCGGCGCTGCCCGTGACGGGCGGGCCCTGCAGAAAGGGCAGCAGACCAAGGCGGTGATCGTCGAGGCCGCGCTGGGTCTGGCCACGCACATCGGGCTGGAGGGGCTGTCCATCGGCGCGCTGGCCGACGTGACGGGCATGAGCAAGTCCGGCGTGTTCGCACACTTCGGCTCGCGAGAAGAACTGCAGATCTCGGTGGTGCGCGAATACCACACGCGCTTCGAGCAAGAGGTGTTCTATCCCGCCATGGCCGCGCCTCGCGGCGTGGCCCGGCTGCGCGCCATGTTCGGCAACTGGATGCAGCGCACCTCCATCGAGATCGACTCCGGCTGCATCTACATCAGCGGCGCCGTGGAGTTCGATGACCGCGCCGGCCCGGTGCGCGACGCGCTCGCCAGTTCGGTGCTGACCTGGCTGGCCGCGATGAAGCGCGCCATCGAGCAATCGATGGAGCTGGGCGAGTTGCGCGCCGACGTGAACCCCGAGCAGATGCTGTTCGAGATCCACGGCCTGATCCTCGCGCTGCACTATGAAGCGCGCTTCCTGCAGACCCCCGGTTCCATCGACCGGGCGCATGCCGGCTTCGACAACATCCTGGCGCGCTATGGCGTGGCCGAGGCCGGCGGCGGCTGAACACGGCGGGCCTTTTTCCTTTTTTCGGCAACCCTTTTCCATCCCTTTTTTCGTTCATTTCCATCAGGAGCCCACATGCCCAGCTACACGCCGCCCCTGCGCGACATGCAATTCGTGATGCACGAGGTCTTCCGCGTCACCGACGAGTTCAAGGCCATGCCCCAGCATGCCGAAGTCGATGAAGACACCATCAACGCGGTGCTGGAAGAGGCCGGCAAGTTCGCCGCCGGCGTGGCCTTTCCGCTCAACATCTCGGGCGACGAAGAGGGCTGCACGCTGTACAAGGCCACGCATGAAGTGACCACGCCCAAGGGCTTCAAGGAGGCCTATGCGCAGTACATCGAAGGCGGCTGGGCGGCGCTGTCGTGCGACCCCGAGTACGGCGGCCAGGGCCTGCCGTTCGTGGTGAACCAGTGCCTCTATGAAATGCTCAACAGCGCCAACCAGGCCTGGACGATGTACCCCGGCCTCTCGCACGGCGCGTACGAAGCCCTGCTGGCGCACGGCACCGACGAGCAGAAGAAGACCTACCTGCCCAAGCTGGTGAGCGGCGAATGGACCGGCACCATGTGCCTGACCGAACCCCACTGCGGCACCGACCTCGGCATGCTGCGCACCAAGGCAGAGCCCGTGGCCGGCGCACCGGAAGGCACCTACAAGATCACCGGCAACAAGATCTTCATCAGCGCAGGCGAGCACGACTTCACCGAGAACATCGTCCATCTGGTGCTGGCCCGCCTGCCCGATGCGCCGAAGGGCAGCAAGGGCATCAGCCTGTTCGTGGTGCCCAAGTACCACGTCAACGCCGACGGCTCGCTGGGCGAGCGCAACCCGATCTTCTGCGCCGGCCTCGAGCACAAGATGGGCATCCACGGCAACGCCACCGCGCAGATCGCCATCGACGGCGCCATCGGCACGCTGGTGGGCCGGCCGCACAAGGGCCTGCAGGCCATGTTCGTGATGATGAACGCCGCCCGCCTGGGCGTGGGCAACCAGTCGTTGGGGCTGACCGAGGTGGCCTTCCAGAACGCGCTGGCCTATGCCAAGGACCGCATCCAGATGCGCAGCCTCTCGGGCACCAAGGCGAAGGACAAGGAAGCCGATCCGATCATCGTGCACCCCGACGTGCGCAAGATGCTGCTGACGGCCAAGGCCTATGCCGAAGGCGCTCGCGCGCTGCAGATCTACTGCACGCTGCTGCTGGACAAGGCCCATGGCCACCCCGACGAGAAGGTGCGCAAGGACTCGGATGAACTCGTCGCGCTGCTGACGCCCATCGTCAAGGCCTTCATCACCGACAACGGCCACATCAGCACCAACGCCTGCATGCAGGTCTTCGGCGGCCACGGCTTCATCAAGGAATGGGGCATGGAGCAGTTCGTGCGGGACAACCGCATCAACATGATCTACGAAGGCACCAACACCATCCAGTCGCTGGACCTGCTGGGCCGCAAGGTGCTGGGCAACAACGGCGCCACGCTGAAGAAATTCGGCAAGCTGGTCGGCCAGCTGGTGGCAGAAGAAGGCGTGAACGAGAAGATGGCCGAGTTCATCAACCCCATCGCCTACCTGGGCGAGCAGATGACCAAGTTCACCACCGAGATCGGCTTCAAGGGCTTCCAGAACCCCGACGAAGTGGGCGCCGCCGCCGTGGATTACCTGCGCGTGGCCGGCCACCTGGTGTTCGGCTACCTGTTCGCCCGCATGGCCCAGGTGGCGCTGCGCCAGATCGCCGCTGGCAATACCGACCCGTTCTACGTCGCCAAGCTGCAGACGGCGCGCTTTTACTTCGCCAAGCTGTTCCCCGAGACAGCCACGCTGATGCGCACCGCCCGCGCCGGCGCCAAGCCGCTGATGGACACCGACGCCGCGCTGGCCTGAGCGTCGCACGCTTGCAATCTTCTTAACGTTTTTGCCCTGGAGCCCTTATGAATAAAGCGCTAGCAGCTATCTTTTGTGTAGCAATCGCCGCCCCTGTCTGGGCCCAGGTCACGCCCGTGGGCACCTGGCGCAGCATCGACGACAAGACGGGCGAAGCCAAGGCCCAGATCCGCATCGGCGAAGCGGCGGGCGCGCTCACCGGGCGCATCGAGAAGTCGCTGAAGAAAGACACGGCCCCCGACGCCGCCTGCGTGGAGTGCACCGACGACCGCAAGGGCCAGCCCATCGCCGGGCTGGAGATCATCCGCGGCGGCAAGAAAGCCGAGGGCAAGGACGTGTGGGAAGGCGGCAAGATCCTCGACCCCGAGAGCGGCAAGGAATACCGCGCCAGCTTCACTCCCATCGATGGCGGCGCCAGGATGGAAGTGCGCGGCTACCTGGGGCCGTTCTGGCGCACGCAAACGTGGCAGCGCGTCCAATAAATCCATTCGACAAGAAACACCATGTCCCGATTCCAAGTGAAGAAAGTCGCCGTGCTCGGCGCAGGCGTGATGGGCGCACAGATCGCCGCCCACCTCGCCAACGTGAAGGTGCCAGTCGTCCTCTTTGATCTTGCGGCCAAGGAAGGCCCGAAGAACGGCATCGTCGCCAAGGCCATCGAAGGGCTGAAGAAGCTCAAGCCCGCGCCGCTGGGCGTGGCCGAAGACGCCGCGCTGATCGGCCAGGCCAACTACGAAGAGCACCTGGACCAGCTGCGGGAATGCGACCTCATCATCGAGGCGATCGCCGAG
The DNA here is from genome assembly GCF_040365715.1 of Acidovorax sp. FG27. NCBI lineage: Bacteria > Pseudomonadati > Pseudomonadota > Betaproteobacteria > Burkholderiales > Comamonadaceae > Acidovorax > Acidovorax sp. FG27. The sequence continues at coordinate 43,930 of NZ_BAABVY010000001.1, read as the reverse complement.
CGCATGGACTGGAAGCTCGACCTCTACAAGAAGATCGCGCCCTTCGTCGCCAAGCACGCCATCGTGGCGTCGAACACCTCGGGCCTGTCGATCACCAAGCTGTCCGAGGCGCTGCCCGATGCGATCAAGCCGCGCTTCTGCGGCATCCACTTCTTCAACCCACCGCGCTACATGACGCTGGTGGAACTGATCGACACGCCCACCACCCGGCCGGAAGTGCTGGACCAGCTCGAAGCCTTCGTCACCAGCGGGCTGGGCAAGGGCGTGGTGCGCGCGCACGACACGCCCAACTTCATCGCCAACCGCGTCGGCATCGCCGGCATGCTGGCGACGATGAAGGAGGTGGAGAACTTCGGCCTCACCTACGACGTGGTGGACGACCTCACCGGCAAGAAGCTGGGGCGCGCCTCCAGCGGCACCTTCCGCACCGCCGACGTGGTGGGGCTGGACACGATGGCCCACGTCATCAAGACGCTGCAGGACAACCTGACGGAAGAGACAGACCCGTTCTACGGCAGCTTCGGCACGCCCGAGGTTTTGAACAAGCTGATCGAGATGAAGCACCTGGGCCAGAAGTCCAAGGCCGGCTTCTACAAGAAGGTGGGCCGCGACATCCTGCGCTTCGACCTGGCCGAAGGCGACTACGTGCCGGGCGGCCAGAAAGCCGATGAAGTCTATGGCCGCATGCTCAAGAAGCCCGCCGCCGAGCGCCTGAAGCTGCTGCGCAATGCCGAGGGCGCGCAGGGCCGCTTCCTCTGGGCCATCCTGCGCAACAGCTTCCACTATGCCGCCGTGCACCTGGCCACCATCGCGGACAACGCCCGCGACGTGGACCAGGCCATGCGCTGGGGCTTCGGCATGAAGCAGGGCCCGTTCGAACTCTGGCAGGAGGCCGGCTGGCTCGACGTGGCGAAGATGATCCAGGAAGACATCGACGCGGGCAAGGCGCTCTCCAAGGCGCCGCTGCCCGAGTGGGTCTTCAAGGGCCCGGTTGCCGAGGCCGGCGGCGTGCACACCGCCGAGGGCTCGTGGAGCGCGTCGAAGCAGAAGTTCGTGCCGCGCCGCCAGCTGCCCGTCTACGAGCGCCAGCACTTTCCCGAAAAGCTGCTGGGCGAAACCCACCTGCCCGACTGGCGCAAGGCCGGCACCACGGTGGCCGAGTCGGACGCGCTGCGCACATGGACTCTGGACGGCAAGATTTTGATCGCCAGCATCCAGAGCAAGATGCACGCGATAAGCCCTGATGTGATGGAGGGCCTGGTCGAAGCCATCGACACCGCCGAGCGCGAGTACGACGGCCTGGTGATCTGGTCCGGCGACGCGCCTTTCAGCGTGGGCGCCGACCTGGCCGCCACCATGCCCGCCTTCGTCGTGGCCGGCATCTCCGCCATCGAAAGCGTGGAGCAGGAGCTGCAGAACCTGATGCTGCGCCTGCGCTACGCCCAGGTGCCGGTCATCTCGGCCATCCACGGCATGGCGCTGGGCGGCGGCTGCGAGCTGGCCGTGTATTCGGCACGCCGCGTGGCCCACATGGAAAGCTACATCGGCCTCGTCGAAGTGGGCGTGGGCCTGGTGCCCGGCGCGGGCGGCCTGACCTACATCGCCCGCCGCGCGGCCGAGAACGCCGCCGCCTCCACGGGCAAGGACCTGCTGCCCTTCCTCACCGAAGGCTTCACCGCCGCCGCCATGGCCAAGGTGGGCACGAGCGCGCTGGAATCGCGCAAGCTCGGCTACCTGCTGGAGAGCGACATCGTCGTGCCGCACAAGGACGAGGTGCTGTTCGTCGCGCTGAATGAAGCGAAAGCCATGGCCGCCAGCGGCTGGCGCGCGCCCCACAAGCGCCTGTTCCCGGTGGCCGGGCGCAGCGGCATCGCCACCATCCGCGGCTCGCTGGTCAACATGCGCGACGGCGGCTTCATCAGCGACCACGACCAGCACATCGCCACCTTGATCGCCGAGATCGTGTGCGGCGGCGACGTGGACGCCGGCACGCTGGTGAGCGAGGAATACCTGATGGCGCTGGAGCGCAAGGCGTTCTGCGCGCTCATCCAGCACCCCAAGACGCAGGAACGCATCCTGGGCATGCTGAACACCGGCAAGCCGCTGCGCAACTGATCGGCAGGCCGCATGACCCCGACCCCGGACCTGGCAAGCGTCTTCGCGCCCAACCGGCTGCAACTGCAGCTAGAGCAGATCGACGACTACCCGAAGTTCCTGCGCCCCTGGGTGCGCAACCTGGTGCTGCGCCGCGCCGTGCCGTTCACCCGGACGGCCGGCGTGGAGTTCATCGAGATGTCGCCCAACCGGGTGGAGGTGCGCCTGGGCAACCAGCCCCGGGTGCGCAACCACATCGGTGGCATCCATGCCTCGGCGATGAACCTGCTGGCCGAGACGGCCACCGGCATGGCCGTGGGCCTGAACGTGCGCGACGACTGCGTGCCGCTCGCCAAGCACATGACGATGGCCTTCCGCCAGCGCGCCACCGGCGCCCTGCGCGCCGTGGCGGTGCTGACCGACGCGCAACGCGCCGCGATGCAGGCCGATCCCAAGGGCGAGATGCAGGTGCAGGTCACCGTGACGGACGAAGCCGGCGTGGCGCCGGTGGAATGCGAATTCACGTGGGCCTGGGTGCCGTCCAGCCGGCCCGCCAAGTAACCGACCGACCCAACCGAAACCACTGACCCACCGATCGAGCAATCGATGGATTGAAGGAGCCTTCTCCATGGCAAAACAACTGCAGGACGCCTACATCGTCGCCGCCACGCGCACGCCCATCGGCAAGTCGCACCGCGGCTTCTTCCGCAACACCCGGCCCGACGACCTGCTGGCGACGACGCTGAAGGCCGCGCTCGCCCAGGTGCCCGGTCTGGACCCGGCCTCCATCGAGGACATCATCTGCGGCTGCGCCATTCCCGAGGGCGCGCAAGGGCTGAACGTGGCGCGCATCGGCGCCGTGCTGGCGGGCCTGCCCACCAGCGTGGGCGGCATCACCGTCAACCGTTTCTGCGCCTCGGGTCTGTCGGCCGTGCAGATGGCGGCCGACCGCATCCGCGTGGGCGAGGCCGAGGTGATGATCGCCGCCGGCGTCGAGAGCATGAGCATGGTGCCCATGATGGGTAACACGCCGTCCCTCTCGCCCAGCATCTTCGCGCGTGACGGCGACGTGGGCATCGCCTACGGCATGGGCCTGACGGCCGAGAAGGTCGCCCAGCAGTGGAAGGTGAGCCGCGAAGACCAGGACGCCTTCGCGCTGCAGTCGCACCAGAAGGCGCTGGCCGCGCAGCAGGCCGGCGAATTCGCCGACGAGATCACGCCCATCGAAGTGACCGACCGCACGGCCGACCTGGAGGCCGGCGAGGCCATCGCCCAAACCCGCACCGTGTCGCTGGACGAGGGCGCGCGGCCCGACACCAGCCTGGAGGGCCTGGCCAGGCTCAAGACCGTGTTCGCCGCGCGCGGCTCGGTCACGGCGGGCAACAGCTCGCAGACCAGCGACGGCGCGGGCGCGCTGATCCTGGCGAGCGAATCGGCCGTCAAACGCTTCGGGCTCACGCCGCTGGCGCGCTTCGTCAGCTTCGCCAGCAAGGGCGTGCCGCCGAGCATCATGGGCATCGGCCCGATCGAGGCGATTCCGGCCGCGCTGCGCTATGCCGGTCTGCAGCAGCAGGACATCGACTGGTTCGAGCTGAACGAGGCCTTCGCCGCGCAGTCGCTCGCCGTCATCCGCCAGCTGGGCCTGGACCCGGCCAGGGTCAACCCCATGGGCGGCGCCATCGCCCTGGGTCACCCGCTGGGCGCGACGGGCGCCATCCGCGCCGCCACCGTGGTGCATGCGCTGCGCCGCAAGAACCTGAAGTACGGCATGGTCACGATGTGCGTGGGCATGGGGCAGGGCGCTGCGGGCATCTTCGAAAAAGTCTAGGGAAGCTCTGCACGAATCGAGCGGAAAGTGGGCGCTGCGGATCGGGAGGGGCTGCAAGGCGCAAACCGCAGCCATAGCGGGGCTATGGCGAGGATTTGCAACGCCGCAGACTGCCCGAATCCGCAGATGCACACGGCGCGGTGATTCGTGCAGAGGTTCCCTAGGTACAACCCCCTGAGCCGCTTTGCGGCTTCCCCCTTCTCTCGCGCTGGCGCGCGGGAAGGGGGACGACGCCGGTGGCCGGGCAAAGCCCGTTCTACGGCGTCTGCTGGCGAATACCTTCGGGGCGCTGCTGTGTCCAGTCACCGGTACGACGCTCATCCGCTTGCAACCACGGCACACTAGCTCACCATGACCGAACCCCTGCACCCCCTGGACGATGCGCTGGCGCTCACGCCCGACGGCGCCGACCGCTACACCGGCCACACCACGCCCGACTACTGGAACATGGTGGGCCCTTTCGGCGGCGCCACGGCCGCCACGCTGCTGCAGGCTGTGATGCAGCACCCCGCGCGGCTGGGCGAGCCGCTGGCGCTCACCGTCAACTACGCGGGCGCGGTGGGGCAGGGCGACTTCACGGTGCAGGCCACCCCGGTGCGCACCAACCGGTCCACCCAGCACTGGACGCTGTCCATCACCCAGCCCGGCCCCGATGGCGAGCCCGTGACCACCACCACCGGCACGGCCGTGACGGCGGCCCGCCGCGAGACCTGGGGCATCACCGAGACCCCCATGCCCGATGCGCCCGCGCCCGAAGGCCTGCAGCCGCTGGGCCAGGGCCTGGGCGTGGCCTGGCTCGACCGCTACGACCTGCGCCCCGTGGCGGGCGACATGCCGCAGCAGTGGGATGGCCGCACCAGCGAGGGCAGTCTCACGCGGCTCTGGATGCGCGACGCGCCCGAGCGGCCGCTCGACTTCTGCGCGCTCGCCGCGCTGGCCGATGTGTTCTACCCTCGCGTCTGGCTGCGGCGGGCGCAGCGCGTGCCGGCGGGCACGGTGTCGCTCACCGTGTACTTCCATGCCGGCAGCGCGCAGCTGCAGGCCACCGGCACCGGCCATGTGCTGGGCCAGGCGCGGGCGCAGGAGTTCCGCAACGGCTTCTTCGACCAGACCGCGCAGCTTTGGAGCCGCGCCGGCCTGCTGCTGGCCAGCAGCCACCAGATCGTCTACTACAAGGAATGAGGACCACGACATGACCGACACCACCCACGCTGGCCAGGGCCAGGCCCCGGAGGACATCCTCGTCCACACCGAAGCCGGCATCACCACCATCACCTTCAACCGGCTGGACAAGAAGAACTCCATCACCCGCGCCATGTACGCTGCGCTGGCCGACGCCTTCGACGCGGCCGCGCAGGACGCCAGCGTGCGCGTGGTGGTGCTGCAGGGCGACGTGGCCATCTTCAGCGCCGGCAACGACATCGGCGACTTCCTGCAGCAGACGCCGTCCACGCAGGACTCGCCCGTGTTCCGCTTCCTGCGCGGCATCGCCACTTTCCCCAAGCCCGTGGTCGCCGCCGTCTGCGGCCCGGCCGTGGGCATCGGCACCACCTTGCTGTTCCATTGCGACCTGGTCTATGCGGGTGACAACGCCGCGTTCTCCATGCCCTTCGTCAACCTGGGCCTGTGCCCCGAGGCTGCGTCCAGCCTGCTGGTGCCGCGCATGTTCGGCTACCACCGCGCCGCCGAGGCGCTGCTGCTGGGCGAACCCTTCATGGCCGAGGCCGCGCTGGAGGTGGGCCTGGTCAACCGCGTGGTGCCGCCCACCGAATGCAACATGGTCGCGCAGACCCAGGCCCGCAAGCTGGCCGCCAAGCCGCTGTCGTCGCTGATCGAAACCAAGCGCCTGATGAAGCACGGCCAGCAGGCCGAGGTGCTGGAGCGCATCGCGCAGGAGGGCGAGAGCTTCGGCCGCATGCTGGTGCAACCCGCCGCCAAGGAAGCCTTCAGCGCGTTCATGGCCAAGCGGCGCCCGGACTTCAGCGCGACCTGAGCGGCCGGGCGGCGTCGTTTCTAAAGCGAAATCACCCGCCAGCGCCGATGGATAAAGCGCTTGGTGCTATGAAAATAATAGTGAATCACGGAGAAGGTTCCCCAACGTGCAGCCCATGCCCGATTTCGAACCCGAGTTCATCGCCGGCCTGACCGACATCTTCGAGGAGCGCATCGTCTTCCACCAGCTGCTGGGCCTGAAGGTGCACAGCGTGCGGCCCGACGAGGTGGCGGCGCGCATCGACATGAAGCCCGAACTGGTGGGCTACTACGGCCACCAGCGGCTGCATGGCGGGGTCATCAGCGCGTCGCTGGACGCGATGGGCGGGCTGGCGGTGATGGCCGCCATCGGGGCGCGGCACATGGACGAATCGCCCGCCCAGCGCCTGCAGCGCTTCGCCCGCCTGGGCACCATCGACCTGCGGGTGGACTACCTGCGCCCGGGCGTGGCCAGCGACCACTTCACGATGCGCGCCGAGGTGCTGCGCCTGGGCTCGCGGGTGGCCAGCACGCGCATGGAGTTCTTTGGCGCCGACGGCGCGCTGCTGTCGGTGGGGGCCGCTGCGTACATCGTCGCGTGACGGTGGCAGGCGGGCGCCGACCGCGCTTTCGCGATGCCGGCAGCCCCTTCGATGTGTGCCGCTGCAAGCCCTGCAAGCGCATGCAACCAACGAGCGGTTTGGTTACCGTTCTTGCGTAACAGTGGGATCTTTCACCGCGCACGGCTTCTAGCATGGCCCTCTTTTCAAGGAGATCTGATGGCCGTGCAAAACCCCTTCTTCGGCAAGCGTGAACCCGACGCCTTCCAGCCCCGTCAGCCCGGCTCTGTGCTGGGCGGCGCCACCACGCCCGGCAGCGCTGCCACCGCCGCCAGCCCGCTCGCAGGCGGCCCGGCGGTGAACAAGCCGCTCTCCGGCACGTCCTCCGCCGCGCCGGGCGGCGAAGGCGTGGGCAGCAAGCTCACCGTTGGCCCGAACATCAAGCTCAAGGGGGTGGAGATCACCGATTGCGACACCCTGGTGGTCGAAGGCACTGTCGAAGCCACGATGGATTCGCGCGTGATCCAGATCGCCGAACAGGGCGCGTTCCGCGGCTCGGCCGAGATCGACATCGCCGAGATCCACGGCGAATTCGACGGCACGCTGACGGTGCGCCAGAAGCTGGTGATCTACAGCACTGGCAAGGTCACCGGGAAGATCCGCTACGGCAAGGTGGTGATCGAGGAAGGCGGCCAGCTCTCGGGCGAGATTGAGGCCGGTGGCAGCGCCAGCCGCAGCGGCCAGTCCAGCACTTCGGCCTCCACGGCCTACGCCCGCAACGATTCGCCCGCGTTGGCTGCGGCCTGAGCACCACGGCACGCGGGGCGGGGGGTTCCCGCCAGCCCCGCAGGAGCGCGATTCCGCTGCCCCCTGATCGTTCGCCCCCGGTTCCCGCGCATCACGGCGCTGCGGAAACCGGGGGCGTTTGCATTGCCGGGACGGTCCAGGACGGTCCGGTCCCGCGGCCTACCCAGTAATTCGCATTTGTTTGCAAATTACTCCTATGCTTACGGTCGTCCTCACGTTGATCGACCTGTCCATGAAATCCCGTTCCGCCCCCTGGGTCATCGCCGCGTGCGTCGGAATGCCCGCCCTGGCCGCCGATATCTCCCTCACGCCGCCCAGTGGCGGTGGCGTGCTGCTCAATTCGGCCCCTGACACACCGGCCTTGCGGGTCAGCCCTGCGGGCGTGCAGTTGCCGGGTCTGCCCGGCACGGCAGCGACCTTCCAGCAGGTGGTGTGCCGCGACGCGACCGGCGTGGTGGGCAACTGCGACCCGTCAGCGCTGGCGGGCCCCCGGGGTGCCACCGGTGCCACCGGCGCCACCGGCGCGGTCGGCGCCACCGGCCCGGCCGGAGCCACGGGGCCTGCCGGTGCCACCGGCCCGGCGGGCGCCACCGGCGCGGTGGGGGCGACAGGCACTGCGGGGGCCACTGGCTCGGCCGGCGCCACGGGCCCGACCGGCCCGCAAGGCGTGCAGGGCCCCACCGGCCCGGTCGGCGCCCAGGGCGCAGTCGGACTCAACTGGCGGGGCGCGTGGTCGGGCGCGGCCACCTACGCCGCGCGCGACTCAGTGCAGTACCAGGGCTCGTCGTATGTCGCCGTCGCCTCCGTGGTGGCGGCGGGCAGCACCCCAGGCCAGTCGGGCGACTGGTCCCTCCTGGCGGCCAAGGGCGCGGACACGGCCGCCACGGTGGTCGGGCTTTCGCCCGGTGCCATCCAGACCAGCGCCACGCTGCCGCTGGTGAACATCGCTTCGGCGAACGCCATCGGCACCGGCACCGCCGCGCTGGTCAACGTCGCCACCGACAGCGGCAACCAGGCCCTCATGCGCCTGTCCGATGACGGCGCCTTCACCGTCGGCGGCACCTCCGGCAACGGCAACACGCCCGCCAGCGGGGCCGGCGTGCGCATGATGTGGGTGCCCTCCAAGTCCGCGTTGCGCGCAGGCCGCGTCGACGGTGGCGGCGCGACCTACTGGAACGACGCCAACATCGGCGACGCCTCCGCTGCGTTCGGATGGAACACGCGGGCCCTGGGCCCGTACAGTTTCGCGGCCGGGCAGGGCACCACGGCCCAGGGCGACAGTTCCGTCGCGCTGGGCAACAACGGGAACGCCCAGTCCGAACGCAGCTTCACCTTCAACGGCACGGCATCGGGCGTGGGCGCAGTCGCCATCGGCAGCGGCGCGCAGGCCACCAACGACGACACCCTGGCCATGGGGCCGAGCTCCATCGCCAGCGGCCTTGCCGCGATCACGATCGGGCCGTCCATCGCGACCGGCAGCTTCGGCGTGGCGCTCGGCCTGCAGAACAAGGCGAACGCGAATTTCACCGTCGCCATCGGCAAGAACGCCTCGGCCCTGCACCAGGGCAGCATCGTGCTCGGCGACGGCTGCGCGTCGTTCAGCAGCGACGACGTCCGCACCACCGGCAACAACCAGTTCGTCGCACGGGGCTGTGGCGGGATCTACCTGTATACCAGCCAGAACCTGTCCTCCGGCGTTACCGTGGCGGCCGGCGGGGGCGCATGGAACAGCATCAGCGACCGGAACAAGAAGGAGAACTTCGCGGACGTGGACCCGGTGGCCGTGCTCGAGAAGGTAGCGGCCTTGCCGATCCAGAGCTGGAACTACAAGACCCAGGCGCCCGCCATCCGCCACCTGGGGCCCACCGCACAGGACTTCCGCGCCGCCTTCGGCCTGGGCGAGAACGACACCACCATCAACACGGTGGATGCCGATGGCGCCGCCCTGGTCGCCATCCAGGGCCTGCACACGCTGCTCAAGGAGCAGCGCGATGCGATCGCCGAGCAGCGCCTGATGATCGAGCAGCTGCGCGCGGAGATCGAGCGCCTGAAGCGCTGAGCACGGCAGCGGCAGCGGCCGCGCCGGGCGCTCAGCCCGCGTGCGGCAGGCCTTCCTGCACACCCCCGGGGGCTGCCGCGAGCGCGGGAATCGGCCGGGGCCGGCCCGCCGCGTCGATGGCCACGTAGGTCAGGCGGGCCTCGGTCACCTTCACATAGCGGCCCTGCGCGGCGAAGCGTTCGGCATATACCTCCACCTGCACGGTGACCGAGGTGCGGCCCACCCGCTGCACGCTGGCGAAGAACGAGAGGATGTCGCCCACCCGCACCGGCTGCTTGAACACGAATTCGTTCACGGCCACCGTGGCCATGCGGCCCTGCACGTGGCGCGCGGGCAGCACCGAGCCCGCCAGGTCCACCTGCGCCATCACCCAGCCACCGAAGATGTCGCCGTTGGCGTTGCAGTCGCCCGGCATGGGGATGACCTTGAGCACCAGCTCCTTGTCGGCAGGCAGTGCGGTGATGGCGGCGGTAGTGGCGGTGGCGGCGGGCGCGGCCGACGGGGGCGTCGCGCTGGCGGATTCGGTCATGGGCACAATCTCGGTAAAAACAACAACCGGAATTGTCCTTCATGCGCCCCCACGGCGAATCTGCTGCCTCCCCCCACGCTCCGCATTCCCACGCGTCCCCGCACGGCGGCTCCCCGCATCCGGCGGCGGCGCATTCATCGGCCTCCGCTGACCCGGCGGCGCCGCCCGCCCCACGGCGCTCCGACTGGGGCACCATCGCCCGCCTGCTGCCCTATCTGTGGCAGTACAAATGGCGCGTGGTCGCGGCGCTGGTGTTCGTCATCGGCGCGAAGACGGCCAACGTCGGCGTGCCGCTGCTGCTCAAGCACCTGGTCGATGCGATGACGATCACGCCCGGCAATCCCGCCATGGTGGTGGTCGTGCCGGTGGCGCTGATCGTGGCCTACGGCTTGCTGCGCCTCTCCACCTCGGTCTTCACCGAGCTGCGCGAGCTGGTCTTCGCCAAGGCCACGCAGGGCGCGGCCCGCACCATCGCGCTGCAGACCTTCGAGCACCTGCATGCGCTGTCGCTGCGCTTTCACCTGGAGCGGCAGACCGGCGGCATGACGCGCGACATCGAGCGCGGCATGGGCAGCATCCAGTCGCTGATCTCGTTCACCCTCTTCAACATCGGCGCCACGCTGATCGAGGTGTTCATGGTGCTCACCGTGCTGGCCGTGCGCTTCGACGCCTGGTTCGCCTGGATCACGCTGGGCGCGCTGGCGCTCTACATCGCCTTTACCGTCGGCGTGACCGAATGGCGCACGCACTTTAGGCGCCAGGCCAACGAGTTCGATTCGGCCGCGCATGCCAAGGCCGTCGACTCGCTGCTCAACTACGAGACCGTCAAGTACTTCAACAACGAGGCTTTCGAGGCACGCCGCTACGACGAAAGCCTGCAGCGCCTGCGCCGCGCGCGGCTGAAAAGCCAGACCTCGCTGTCGCTGCTCAACACCGGCCAGCAGCTCATCATCGCCACCGGCCTGGTCTGCATGCTATGGCGCGCCGCGCAGGGCGTGGCGGACGGGCGCATGACGGTGGGCGACCTGGTCATGGTCAACGCCTTCATGATCCAGCTCTACATACCGCTCAACTTCCTGGGCGTGATCTACCGCGAGATCAAGCAGAGCCTGACCGACCTGGACAAGATGTTCACGCTGATGGACCGCGAGCGCGAGGTGGCCGATGCGCCCGGTGCCGTGCCGCTCGTGCTGCAGGGGCCGCCCGCCGTGCAGTTCGAGGACGTGCACTTCGCCTACGACCCGGCGCGGCCCATCCTGCGCGGGGTCAGCTTCGAGATCCCCGCCGGCCGCACCGTGGCGGTGGTGGGGCCGTCGGGGTCCGGCAAGTCCACCCTGGCGCGGCTGCTCTACCGCTTCTACGACATCCAGTCCGGCACCATCACCCTCTCCGGGCAGGATGTGCGCACCGTCACGCAGGACAGCGTGCGCCGCGCCATCGGCATCGTGCCGCAGGACACGGTGCTGTTCAACGACACCATCGCCTACAACATCGCCTACGGCCGGCCCGGCGCCACGCAAGGCGAGGTGCAGGCGGCCGCGCAGGCAGCGCGCATCCACGGCTTCATCGCCGCCACGCCTCAGGGCTACGCCACGCCGGTGGGCGAGCGGGGGCTGAAACTCTCGGGCGGCGAAAAGCAGCGCGTGGCCATCGCCCGCACGCTGCTGAAAGACCCGCCCATCCTGATCTTCGACGAGGCCACCAGCGCGCTCGATTCAGCCAACGAACGCGCCATCCAGGCCGAGCTGCAGAGCGCCGCCGAGGGCAAGACCACGCTGCTGATCGCGCACCGCCTCTCCACCGTGGTGGACGCGCACGAGATCCTGGTGATGGACGCAGGCCAGATCATCGAGCGCGGCACGCATGCCGAACTGCTGGCACGCGGCGGGCGGTACGCGAGCATGTGGGCGTTGCAGCGCCACGAAAGCCAGGGAGGGGAGTAGCGCAGTAGCGCCCGCCCCAGGTCAGGGGTGCAACCGGTTTGTAGTGCTGTTTGCAATACACGACTAAAATTCGGGAATGACCACACTTGCCAACCACCCCCTCTCGTTGCGCCTTGCCGTGAGCGACCTGGCCATGATCGACCGGGCCGCCATGCTGCGCGGGCGCTCGCGGACCGAGTTCATGCGCGATGCGGCGGTGCGTGCGGCGGAAGAGGCCTTGCTCGAAGCCCTGCCCATCCGCATGAGCCCTGAGAGCTTCGAGGAATTCCTGGCGGTGCTGGCCGCGCCCGGCACGGCGGTGCCCGAGATGGTGGAGGTGTTGCAGCGCCCCGCGCCCTGGGAACGCGCTTCGTGAAGATCGAGGGGCCGCAGGCCCTGACGGCGCAGCACGAGGTGGCCTCGTTTTCGTGTGGCCATCCCGCGTTGGACCGGTGGCTGCAGACCCGCGCGCTGTCAAATCAGCAGAAGGGCTTCACGGCGGTGGTCGTGGTGCATGTCGAGGGGCGCGTGGTCGGCTTCTATGGCCTGTCGCCCACGGCGGTACTGCCCGCGCAGTTGCCGCGATCCATCCGCACCGGACAGCCGCCCGATCCCGTGCCCTGCCTGCTGCTCGGCCAGTTGGCCACGGACAGCCGCTGGGCGGGACAGGGCGTGGGCACGGGACTGGTCAAGCACGCCTTGCAGCGCAGCGTGGCGGCGGCCCGGCTGATCGGCGGACGTGCCTTGGTCGTGCATGCGGTGGACGAGGGCGCGGCGGCATTTTGGTTGCGGCGGGGGTTTGCGGCGTCGCGCGACGACCCATTGGTGCTGTTCCGATCGATGGCGGACATTGCGGCGTCGGTGGCCGCAGTGGGTGGAAATTTGGAATGAAAAAGGCCTCTGGCGCAGATGGATCAAGCGCTGGATGCTATTAAAAAGTGAGTGATCTGAGCAGCACCATGGACATAGACGATCTCCAGGCGCAACTGCGCTCCTTTGCCGCCGACCGCGACTGGCAGCCCTTCCACACGCCCAAGAACCTGGCGATGGCGCTGATGGTCGAGGCGGCCGAGCTGCTGGAGCTGTTCCAGTGGCTTACGCCGCAAGAGTCCCGGTCACTGGCGCAGCAGGCCGAAGGGCGGGAGCGTGTGGGCGAGGAGATGGCCGATGTGCTGCTGTACCTGCTGCAGCTGGCCGATCACACGGGCGTGGACCTGGAAGCTGCCGTCGCCCACAAGCTGCAAATGAACGCCATCAAGCACCCGCCCCTGGTGCGTTGACAGCCCGAAAGAAAAGCCCCGCAGGTGCGGGGCTTCGGGGCTGAGGGGGGGCGCTCAGGGCTTGCGCGCCGCAATCGCCTTTTCCGCCGCGCTCACCAGGTCGGTGCCGATGGGGCCCTTCCACTTGTCCACCACCGGGCGGGTGGCCTTGGTGAAGGCTTCACGCTCTTCGAGGGTGAGCTGGGTGACGGTCACGCCGTGGCCAGCGATTTCCTTGAGCAGCGGCTTGTCGGCTTCCACCAGGCCCTTGCGGGCGATGGCGATCTGCTCCTTGCCGGCGTCGATGGCCGCCTGCTTCACGATCTCGCGGTCGGCGGGCGTCCAGCTGTTCCAGATGTCCTTGTTCACCACGAAGACCAGCGGGTCGTTCATGTAGCCCCAGAGCGTGATGTGCTTTTGCGCCACGGTGTAGAGCTTGGCAGCCATGTAGACCGACAGGGGGTTTTCCTGCCCATCCACGGCGCCGCTGGCCATGGCGGGCTGAGCGTCGGCCCAGCTCATCTGCGTGGGGTTGGCGCCCAGCGCGGTGAAGGTGTCCAGGAAGAGCGGCGAGCCGACGACGCGGATCTTCATGCCCTTCAGGTCGGCGGGGCTCTTGATGGCCTTCTTGGAGTTGGAGATCTCGCGGTAGCCGTTCTCGCCCCAGGCGAGCGGCACCACGCCGGCCTTGTCCAGCGTCTGGAAGAGGGACTTGCCCACGTCGCCCTGCGTCACGGCGTCGACGGCGGCGTAGTCGGGGAACAGGAAGGGCAGCGAGAACAGGTTCAGCTGCTTGACCTGCGGCGACCAGTTGATGGTGGAGCCGATGGCCATGTCGATCACGCCCTGGCGCAGTGCGCTGAATTCGCGCGTCTGGTCGCCCTGGATGAGCGATACGCCTGGATAGAGCTTGATGTTGATGCGGCCCTGCGTGCGCTCGCGCACCTTGTTCGCCCAGATCTCGCCGCCCTTGCCCCAGGGGAAGGCCGTGCCCAGCACCAGCGACATGCGGTATTCGCTCTTGTAGTTGGTGGTGGCGCCGCTGGCCTGCGCCAGTGCGGGCGTGGCGCTGAAGGCGAGGGCGGCGGCAGCCGCCACGGCGGAGGTGAGGAAAGTGCGCAGTTTCATGGTTTCAGTCTCCTTGTCGTATGAATTCGGTCAGTAGCCCAAACGGGCCGGCAGCCACAGCGCGAGTTGCGGGAAGGCGATCACCAGCAGCATCACCAGGCCCATGGCCAGCAGCATGGGGCCGACCCAGCGCACGGTGGATTCCATGCGCACGCCGGCGATGCGGCACGACACCATCAGGTTCACCGCCAGCGGCGGCGTGAACTGGCCCAGGGCCACCTTGAGCGTGAGGATGACGCCGAACCACACCGGGTCCCACTGGTAGTGGTTCATGATCGGCAGCAGCAGCGGCACGAAGATGAGGAAGATCGAGATGCCGTCGAGGAACATACCCACGGTGATGAGCAGCAGGATGAGGAGCGCCAGCACGCCGTATTCGCCCAGGCCGGAATGCACGATGGCGTTGGCCACCGGGTCGATCACGCCCAGCGTGGACAGCGAGAACGCGAAGATGCCGGCGAGCGACACCACCAGCAGGATCACCGCCGACAGCTCGCCCGCCTCGCGCAGGATGGGGAACAGGTCGCGCACGCCGATGGTGCGGTGGATGCACATGCCCACGAAGAGGCCGTAGAACACGGCCACCACGGCGGCCTCGGTCGGCGTGAACCAGCCCGCGCGCATGCCGCCCAGGATCAGCACCGGCGCGGCCAGGCCCCAGGAGGCTTCGCGCAGGCTCTTCCAGAAAGCCGGGCGGGGCATGGCGGCCTCCAGCGCGCCCATCTTGTGGCGACGCGCCAGCCACACGGCCGGCACGATCAGCGCGATGCCGGCCAGCACGCCGGGGATCATGCCGGCCGCGAACAGTGCGGGCACCGAGGCGCCCGGCACCAGCACCGAATAGATGATGAAGGCGACCGAGGGCGGAATCAGGATGTCGGTGGCCGCAGCCGCGCCCACCACGCTGGCCGAGAAGCTGCCCGGGTAGCCGGCGCGGCTCATGGCCGCGATCATCACGCCGCCCACGGCGGCGGCGTTGGCCGGCCCCGAGCCCGAGATGCCGCCCAGGAACATGGCCACCGCAATGGCCACCAGCGGCAGCATGCCCGGGCCGCGCCCGACGATGGCGACGGCGAAGTTGACGAGGCGCAGCGCCACGCCCGAGCGATCGAAGATCGAGCCCACCAGCACGAACATCGGGATGGCCAGCAGCGGATATTTGCCCAGGCCGGCGTAGAAGTTCTGCGGCACGGCCAGCAGGCCGAACCACTGCGTTTCCTGGTTGGCCAGCGCGATGGCGGCGGCGCCTGCCAGGCCCAGCGCCGCGCCGATGGGCACGCCCACGAACATCAGCACCAGGAAGGCGACGAAGAGCAGCGTGGCGATCATGGCTGGCGCTCCGGTGGCAGGCCGTGGGCGTCCGCGTCCATGAAGAACGCATCGGGTCGGCGGCCCTGGCGGATGTAGAGGCCGATGGCGCGCCAGGTGATGAGCAGCGACAGGATGGGCAGCCAGATCGAATACCACCACTGCGGCAGGCCGATGCCGGGCGAGGTCTCGTCGAAGCGGAAGTCGTCGTACACCACGCGCACGCTCAGCACGGCGATCACGCCGAACAGCACGGCCACCAGGGCCGCGCCGAACTGCGCCAGGAAGCGGCGCCGCGCGGGGGAGCCGCGCTCGGCGAACCATTCGATGCGGATGTGCCGGTCGCGCGCTACGGCGGCGGAGCCGGCCACCAGGGCCAGCACGATCATCAGGAAGACGGAGATCTCCTCCGTCCACGCGAACGACGAATTGGTGAAGTAGCGCACCAGCACGTTGGCGAAGGTGATGAGCGCCAGCAGCGCCATGACGATCACGGTGAGCCAGTCTTCGATGCGCAGGGACCGGGGCGGGGCGTGGGGGTCGCGGGAATCGCGGTAAGGGGCCACGGAGACGTCGGGCGTGTCGCCGGACGGGGGATGTGCGGACATGGGAAAGGAGGACGGGCAGAGGGTCGGACAAACGCAGAACGCCGCAGGGCGGCAGGCAACACGGTCACTCTGCCAGCCGGTGTCGTGGACCGGCGGCGTGGACGAAGCACGGGCGCGGTGGGCGCCTGCCGCATTGTGCAGGCAAAGGTGCGTGCCGCCGCGTGGGGTGTTCCCGCACCGCAGCATGGCCCGCGCCGCGAACATAATGCGCGCCATGGAAACCAAGTGGCTCGAAGACTTCGTCAGCCTGGCGGAAACCCGCAGCTTCAGCCGGTCGGCGCAATTGCGGCATGTGACGCAGCCGGCCTTTTCGCGCCGCATCCAGGCCCTCGAGGCCTGGGCCGGCACCGACCTGGTGGACCGCAGCTCCTACCCCACGCGGCTGACGCCCGCCGGCAAGACGCTCTACGACCAGTCGCTGGAAATGCTGCAGGCGCTGCAGAACACCCGCGCCATGCTGCGCGCGCACACCAGCGCGGGCAAGGACATGATCGAGTTCGCCGTGCCGCACACGCTGGCCTTCACCTTCTTCCCGGCCTGGGTGTCCGGGCTGCGCGACAAGTTCGGGCCGCTGAAAAGCCGGCTCATCGCGCTCAACGTGCATGACGCCGTGCTGCGGCTGGTGGAGGGCGGCTGCGACGTGCTGATCGCCTACCACCACCCGTCGCAGCCGTTCCAGCTCGATGCCGACCGCTATGAGATGGTCACGCTGGGGCAGGAGGTGATCTCGCCCTATGCGAAAGCGGGTGCGGACGGGCAGCCGCTCTTTTGCCTGCCGGGCCGCCCGGGCCAGCCGCTGCCCTATCTGGGCTACGCGCCGGGCGCGTATCTGGGCCGGGTGACGGAGCTCATCCTCAAGCAGTCGAGCACCGCTATCCATCTCGACCGGGTATATGAAACCGACATGGCCGAGGGCCTGAAGGCGATGGCGCTGGAAGGCCACGGCGTCGCCTTCCTGCCGCACAGCGCGGTGAAGAAGGAGCTGCGCGCACGGCGCCTCGTCAGCGCGGCACCCGCCGGGGTGCAGGACCTGCAGATGGTGATGGAGGTGCGGGCCTACCGCGAGAAGCCCTCCGGCAAGGAGCCGCTCAAGGGCATGGCGCAGTTGCTCTGGGCTTACCTGCAGTCGCAAACGGTCAACGCGGGTGTTGTGTAACCGGGTGTTGCAGTTCGTAGGCTTCCTCGCCGCGGAATGACCCTTCGCCCAGCCCCACGGTTATGCCCCGGGTAAACCCGATGTATGTGCTTGGCGCATAACATCGTCTCGCAATCGGCATTGGAAAGCCGCCGCCGGGGCCCTTACAGTCGGCTGCGCATCTGATGGCCATGCGCGCCGGTCGTGTGCTCCCATCCGGGGCACGTCGGCTGGCGCAGACATTGCTTCTTGTTCGCATCTTCACATCTAGACACTCCTTCATGGCTTTTTCGTTTTGGAAAATCGCTGGCGGCATGGTGGCACTGGGCTGCACGCTCGGCGCGTCCGCCGAGGGGGTGCTGACGAAGGTGGCCAAGGGTGGCACGCTCGTGATTGCCCACCGCGAATCGGCGGTGCCTTTTTCGTATGTGCAGGACGGCAAGCCGGTGGGCTACGCCATCGATCTCTGCATGCGCATCGCCGAGGTGGTGCGCAAGAAGACCGGCATGAAGGACGTGGCGGTCGACTTTCTGCAGGTCACGCCGGCCACCCGCATCGATGCGATCCGCAAGGGCCAGGCCGACCTGGAGTGCGGATCGACGACCAACAACGCCGAGCGCCGGCAGTCGGTGGCCTTCACCATTCCCCATTTCATCACCGGTGCGCGGCTGCTGGTGCGGCGTGCCAGCCCGGTCGACCGGCTGGAGGACCTGGAGGGCCGCAAGGTGGTGTCCACCAAGGGCACGACACCGCTGAAGGCCATGCAGCAGTTGATCCGCGAGCGGCACATGGCCGTGACCCTGCTGGAGGCGCCCGAGCACGGCAACGCGGTGGAGATGGTGGACAAGGGCGAGGCCGACGCGTTCGTGATGGATGATGTTTTGCTTTTTGGCCTGGCCGCCCAGCGACCCGATCCACAATCGCTGAAGGTGGTGGGGCGCTTCGTCACCACCGAGCCGCTGGCCATCATGCTGCGCAAGGACGACCCCGAATTCAAGAAGCTGGTGGACGACGAAATGCGCCGGCTCATCACCAGCCGCGAGATCTATCCCATCTACGACAAGTGGTTCGCCCAGCCGATTGCGCCCTACAACCGTGCGCTGAACCTTCCCGTCAGCTATCTGCTGCGCGATTTCTGGAAGTACCCGACGGACCAAGTCCCGTTCTGACCGGCCGCATGATGGCCGGCCGCCCCTGTTCGGGAGGCTGGTTTCTGCGGGTTGTCCGCAGAAAACCCGCCTCTAGAATGAAAGCCTCTGTTTTGTATTCGCAAGTTAAGGAGATATCCATGAAGAAACATCTGTTGGCCGTAGCCATTACCGCTTTGGCTGCAGGCAGCGCCTTTGCACAAGCCGGCGACACGCTGGCCAAGGTCAAGGCGTCCGGCACGATCACCGAAGGCGTGCGCGAATCGTCGGGCCTCTCCTTCACCCTGGGCGACGGCAAGTACACCGGCTTCCACTACGATGTGTGTGCCAAGGTCATCGCCGACGTGCAGAAGCACCTGGGCCTGGCGAAGCTGGAAACCAAGTACCAGCCCGTGACGTCGCAGAACCGCATCCCTCTGGTGCAGAACGGCACGGTGGATATCGAGTGCGGCTCGACCACCAACAACCAGGCGCGCCAGAAGGACGTGGCTTTCGCCGTGACCACCTACGTGGAAGAAGTGCGCATGGCGGTGAAGGCCAACTCCGGCATCACCAGCATCAAGGACCTGAACGGCAAGACCCTGGCCACCACCACGGGCACCACGTCCGTGCAGACGCTGCGCAAGAACAAGCGCGCCGACGGCCTGACGTTCAAGGAAGTGTTCGGCAAGGATCACTCCGACAGCTTCCTGCTGCTCGAATCGGGCCGCGCGGACGCCTTCATCATGGACGGTTCCATCCTGGCTTCCAACATCGCCAAGTCGAAGAACCCGGCCGATTTCAAGATCGTCGGCGAAACGCTGAGCGTGGAGCCCATCGCCATCATGATCCGCAAGGACGACCCGGCCTTCAAGAAGGTGGTCGACGACAGCATCAAGGCGATGATGAAGTCCGGCGAAATGGCCAAGCTCTACGACAAGTGGTTCATGCAGCCCATCCCGCCGAACAACGTGAAGATCGGCCTGCCCGCCAGCGATGCGACCAAGGATGCGTGGGCCAATCCCAACGACAAGCCTGCTGAAGAGTACACGCTGAAGGACTGAGCACTCCCAGTGCCCGTGCCCGCCCGAAACGCCCACGCGAGTGGGCGTTTTTTGTAAGCAGGCGAGGGGGCTGGCGGGGCGCCTTGGAAGACAAAACCATTCAAAGAAGGAATTCCCATGGGATCGAATTGGGATTGGCAGGTATTCCTGCAGGATCCGGGCGGTGAGTACCCGACGTACCTGCAGTGGATGCTCTCCGCATGGGGCTGGACGGTGTCCGTCGCCCTGCTGGCTCTGGTGATCGCCCTGGTCGCCGGCTCCATCATCGGCACGATTCGCACGTTGCCGGACAACAAGTTTCTGGTCGGCTTCGGCAATGCCTGGGTGGAGCTGTTTCGCAACATCCCGCTGCTGGTGCAGATCTTCCTCTGGTACCACGTGGTGCCTGCGGTGTTTCCCGTGATGAAGGGTGTCTCCGGCTTCGTGCTGGTGGTGCTCGCCCTGGGCTTCTTCACCTCGGCGCGTATCGCCGAACAGGTGCGCGCCGGTATCCAGGCCCTGCCGCGCGGCCAGCGCTACGCGGGCATGGCGATGGGTTTCACCACCGTGCAGTACTACCGCTACGTGCTGCTGCCCATGGCGTTCCGCATCATCATTCCGCCGCTCACCAGCGAGACCATGAACATCTTCAAGAACTCGTCCGTCGCGTTCGCCGTATCGGTGGCCGAACTGACCATGTTCGCCATGCAGGCGCAGGAAGAGACCTCGCGCGGCATCGAGATCTACCTGGCGGTGACGGGCCTCTACATCATCTCGGCCTTCGCCATCAACCGCATCATGTCGTTCATCGAGAAGCGCTCGCGGGTGCCTGGCTTCATCGCGTCCAGCGGCGCAGGAGGCCACTGACATGATGAATCTCGACTTCTCCTTCTACAGCTGGGACATCATCAGCAAGTTCGTGCTGAAGGGGTTCTACTTCAGCATCGTGCTGACCATCGTGGCCACCATCGGCGGTATTCTGCTGGGCACCGTGCTGGCGCTGATGCGCCTGTCGGGCAAGAAGTGGCTCGACGTGCCCGCCACCATCTACGTCAACGGCATGCGCAGCATCCCGCTGGTGATGGTGATCCTGTGGTTCTTCCTGCTGGTGCCGTTCCTGATCGGCAAGCCCATCGGCGCGGAGATGTCCGCGGTGATCACCTTCGTCGCCTTCGAGGCGGCCTACTTCAGCGAGATCATGCGCGCGGGTATCCAGTCGATCTCGCGCGGCCAGGTGTTCGCCGGCCAGGCCGTGGGCATGACCTACGGCCAGAACATGAAGTACGTGATCCTGCCGCAGGCCTTCCGCAACATGCTGCCGGTGCTGCTCACGCAGACCATCATCCTGTTCCAGGACACGTCGCTCGTCTATGCCATCGGCGCCTACGACATGCTCAAGGGCTTCGAGACCGCCGGCAAGAACTACGGCCGGCCCATCGAGGCCTACCTGCTGGCCGCCGTCGTGTATTTCGTGATGTGCTTTGCGCTATCGTGGTTCGTCAAGCGGCTGCACCGCAAGATCGCCATCATCCGTTGAGCCCCACGCCACGAACCCTTAACGAAAGCCGAGCGAACACGCGAGAGTGATTCGAGCGAGTGAGGAATAAAGCAAATGATTGAACTCAAGAACGTTTCCAAGTGGTATGGCAGCTTCCAGGTGCTCAACGACTGCTCCACCACCATCAAGAAGGGTGAAGTGGTGGTGGTCTGCGGCCCGTCGGGCTCCGGCAAATCTACGCTGATCAAGACCGTCAACGCGCTGGAGCCGGTGCAAAAGGGCGAGATCTGGGTCAACGGCGTGGCCGTGCACGACCCGAAGACCAACCTGCCCAAGCTGCGCAGCCAGGTCGGCATGGTGTTCCAGCACTTCGAGCTGTTCCCGCACCTGTCGGTGACCGAGAACCTGACCATCGCGCAGGTGAAGGTGCTGGGCCGCAGCGCCGACGACGCCAAGGTGCGCGGCCTGAAGATGCTGGACCGCGTGGGCCTGTCGGCGCACAAGGACAAGTTCCCGGGCCAGCTGTCGGGTGGCCAGCAGCAGCGGGTGGCCATCGCCCGCGCCCTGTCGATGGACCCCATCGTGATGCTGTTCGACGAACCCACGTCCGCGCTGGACCCCGAGATGGTGGGCGAAGTGCTCGACGTGATGGTGGGCCTGGCCAACGAAGGCATGACCATGATGTGCGTGACGCACGAAATGGGCTTCGCCCGCAAGGTCGGCCATCGCGTGATCTTCATGGACGTAGGCGGCAAGATCCTGGAAGACTGCACGAAGGAAGACTTCTTCGGCAATCCGGATGCGCGCCAGCCTCGCACCAAGGAATTTCTCAACAAGATCCTGCAGCACTGATCGCTGCCGGCCCGGCCGCCGCGTGAATGGCGTGCGGCCCGGGCGCCCGTGCCTTGCCGCGCCAGTGGGGTCGCGGCCGGCGCGCCGGTGGCGGGCTTGCACGTCCTGCCATGTCTGACGACGCATCCACCGGCCCCCCGGCCTCTTCCACCGGCGACTGGCAGCCCGTGCAATGGCGGGTCGGCGCTCCGCCGCAGCCTGCCTGGGGCGAACCGTGCAACGGCTGCGGCTTGTGCTGCCTCGCAGAGCCTTGCCCGGTGGGCATGATCGTTTCGCGAAAGCGCCGTGGACCCTGCGACGCCTTGCGCTGGGACGACGACGGTCGCCGCTACCGGTGCGGCCTGCTCAGCGACCCTGCGGAAACCACCGGCCTGCGCAGGCCGTGGGCCCTGCGATGGGTGAAGGCGTTGGCGAGGCGCTGGATCGCCGCCGGCCAGGGCTGCGATGCCCAGCCGATCCAGGTGCGGGAGATCGATGCCTGAGATGCTGGCGGTGCTGTCGAATGCTATTCTATCTATAGCGCGATAGGCCGATGGAACAAGCGCCGGAGGGTGAAATCACCCTTGACCGCACTGGGCAGCCTACAACGCCGATGCTTCCGACGGCGCCGCCGCCATCGGGCGACCCGAGCGGGTGTAGTACGGTGAAGGCGCAGACGGCTGCGGGGCGGGCTTCATGGCCTGCAGCGCACCGGGTGCCGTTTGCAGCTGCCATGGCGGGGCCTGGCAGGGCAGGCCGATGGGTGAGAGGAAGGGTTGCAGGCGCACGGCGTACACCCCGGCAACTGGCGACCGTGCGTCCACCGCCTGCGACTGAATCGGCTGACCAGACGATGACGTCGGTGCGCCTTCCGCCCGTTCCAGCACTGCGTTGCGCAGCCCATCGGCCATCGGCGCATCCTGCCCCCCTGACGAGGCCAGCAGGCCTGCGCGGTCTGCCATGCCCGGCGGCAGGGCCACCACCTCGGCCGTGAACATCAAGGCGGCTGGGCCCGACACCACCAGTTCGCGCCCGCCGAGCTGCGGCGTCTGCAGCAGCAGGCCGAGCGCCATGGGCCGGGCGAAGCGGCCTTCGAATCGCAGGGTCTCGAACGCAATGCGGCAGGCGAGCTGGTCGAACAGCGTCACGCCCCACATGGTGGCACCGGTCAAGGGGCGGCCCGAGGGCGCGTCAGGCGAATCCGTGGCGGCCGGGCCGGACGCTGGTGCCAGGCTGGACCGCTGCTGCGATGGGTTCAGCAAGACGGCGGGATGCGCCTCGATGTCCCGGTGCAGTGCCTGCGCGGCAGCCTGCCAGTCCACGTGGTCGATGAAGCCGCGGAAGGGCGGGAATTCGATGACATCCACACCCTCGCCATCGGCTAGGCCTTCGCTGCCGAAGCCGCTGCAATCGACGTCGTCGGCCGCGTTGAAAGCCACCAGCCGACCCTGCGAAGTGGGAATGAGCAACGCGCCCGGGCAGCGCGATGGCTCGGCCAGAGGCGGTGACAGCAGCGGCTCCTCCGTGGGCACGTCGGCGTAGCGTGGTGCCGCCGTTCGTTCCCAGCCGTCCTGGAAGAGCGTGGTGGGCGCCACAGGCGCAGCCTGGCCGGTCATGACCACCCCGCCGTGCACCGGGGCGAGGGCTTCGGCCGCCGCGCCGGTCGCGCGGGCCAGGCGGTCGGGGGCACCGGCGGGCAGCAGCGTTGCCGCCAGGCCCACGATGGCGAAGCTGGCCAGTGCGGCTCCCAGGCCCTTGCGGGCGAGGGGCGGGGTGGGGGCATCGAGGCCGCGCAGGAACCAGGGGGTCAGCATGGTCAGGCCCATCAGCCAGACCACGTTGCCACGGGCCGCCAGTGCCCAACCGTCCCAGCCCGTCTCCCAGAGCGACCAGGCGAGGGTGGTGGCCAGCAGCACGGTGTGCGCCCACAGAGCGGCAGGGCTGCCCTGCAGCAGCAGCAGGCCAGTCAGCACCATCAGCAGGCCCGAGGGCAGGTAGTACCAGGAGCCGCCCAGCGCCATCAGCCAGACACCGCCCGTGCCCACCACCAGCCCGACGAACACGAGTAGCAACCCCATGGCGGTAGGCGCGACACGGTGCGACAACATGGAGGGCTTCCTTTCAGGAAACAGGGCAGGGAGGGGTGCGTGGGGAGGGCTCGCCGTTCTTGCCTGAAAGCCCGTGTGGCGAAGTTAGGTGGTGGGGCGTGGGCGAGGTGTCGGCTCCTTCCGGCGGGGGCTGTAGGAGCTTGCGCCGGGGCTGGGCAAAGCCCCCAGGCAGCCGTGGGTACCGCGTTCTGAGCATTCTTTTCTTTGCTCTGAAAATGATAGCTTAAGACTCATGTTGCATCAGCGGTGCAGCGCATTTTGGCTGGATCACCAGGCTGGCGGGGCTGACGCGTTCGGGACAGCTGCCAGGGTTTACGGCGTGAGAGAGAACGGGCCGATGCAGTGCAATGGGCAGATCTTTCCCTGCCTTTTTCCAAGGAATCCTGCATCCATGCATCGTCGCCAACTCGTGCAACTTGCCGCCGCCAGCCTGGCCGCCCCCGCCCTCGTCGCCCGCGCGCAGGCGTTCCCCACCAAGTCCATCAAGCTGATCGTCGCGTTCCCTGCCGGCGGCCCCACCGACATCACCATGCGCATGCTGGCGGAGGAAGCCGGCAAGGTGCTGGGCCAGCCCGTCATCATCGACAACAAGCCGGGCGCGGGCGGCACGCTGCCCGCGCAGGCGCTGCAGACCTCGGCCCCCGACGGCTACACGGTCGGGCAGATTCCGCTCGGTGTGTTCCGCCTGCCCTACACCACCAAGATCAATTGGGACCCGGTCAAGGACATCAGCTACGTGCTGAATCTGACGGGTTACGCCTTTGGCGTGGTGGTGCCTGCCAACTCGCCCTTCAAGACCTGGGCCGACTTCGTTGCCTACGCCAAGGCCAACCCCGGCAAGCTCAGCTACGGCTCCACCGGCACGCTGACGAGCCCGCACCTCACCATGGAACTGATCGCCCAGCAGCTGGGGATCGAGCTGCTTCACATTCCGTACAAGGGCAGCGCCGACCTGATGCAGGCCACGCTGGGCGGCCAGTTGATGGCGGCGGCCGACTCCACGGGCTTCGCGCCGCAGGTCGAGGCCGGCAAGCTGCGGGTGCTCAACACCTGGGGCGCGGAGCGGCTGGCCAAGTTCCCGGATGCGCCCACGCTCAAGGAACTGGGCATCGACGTGGTGCAGAACTCACCCTTCGGCCTGGGCGCGCCCCGGGGCACGCCGCCCGAGGTGGTCCGGCGTCTGCACGACGCCTTCAAGCAGGCGATGGAGCAGGAAAGCTACCGCGCCGCGCTGGCCCGCTACGACATGGTGCCGATCTACATGGGCACTGCGGCCTACCAGAAGTTCGCCGAAACGACGTTCGCGCGCGAGAAGGCGCTGGTCGAGAAACTGGGGCTTGCCAAGGCGTCGTGAGCTGCCGCCATCCGATTGCTATCGAATGGATAGCGATAAGTGCTGGACGGACAAGCGCCAGCGCCTGATGGCACACGAAATCCGGCACGCCCCAGGGGGTGTGCCACCGTGGAGGGCCTCTACTCCTGCCCCTGCGCCTGGCGCGAAGGCCGCCCGATTCAGTCCAGGCCCAGAGCGCGTGCGTCTTCCAGATGGGCGTCCCACGCGGGCGCGGGGCGGGGTTGGGGCAACTGTGTCAGGTAGTCGCAGCCACGGGCCGCTCGCAGCAACAGGGCGCCGCCAGCCGCGGCCTGCACGGCAGCCGTGCCGCGATGCTCGGAGCGCAGCGACACGGCAATCAGCGCCAGGCCGACGCCGGCCACCAGAAGGGTTTCGCCCGGCAGGGTGGGGCGTGAACGGTCGAAGGCCTGCCATTGTCTGAGAGTGTTGATCGGGTCCATGCGGAACTCTAGCGCAGCTCGGGCCTGTCTGGCGCAACTGTCTGCGTCAGAGGTGCATCAAGCTGCGACGAATGCACTGACGAAGGCCCGGTGGCACGGCAGATGTCCTTAGCGCGTGGCCAGGATCGCCTGCGCCACTTCGCAAAAGCCGGCCCCGCGCGGCTGCCGCGTGATGTAGGTCGGCAGATGCGCCAGCCGCGCAGCCACGTGGGCGATGTTGGCCACGCCCACGCTGTGCACGAAATGCTGGAACATCGGCTGGTCGTTGCCCGAGTCGCCGACGAACACCCAGCGGTCGAGCTCGGCAGTCAGGTCGCGCTGCAGCAGTTCACGCACGATCCAGCGGGCGCCCTGCCACTTGTCGAAGTCGCCAAAGCAGCCGTGGATGTGGATGCTGCTGACGGTGGTCTGCATGCCCATGTCCTTCAAGATGCAAAGCACGCGTTCGACGGTCTCCGGTGGATGGTGATCGAATTCATCGTAGTCGAAGGCAAGATCTGTTTCCCGGCCACCGCTGTCCCGGCTGAGTTGCATGCCCGGTACCTCTCTCAACACGCGCTGGGTTACCGCAGCCATGCGCACGCGATTGACGGAACGGGTCTGCGCGTTCTGCTGGTAATGGCGGGTCAGAACGCTGAGGTCAGTGCCTGCATGGCTGCCAACCGCGCCACTTGGCCGACTCAGCGCTACCGCCCCGTTCTCTGCCACCATGGCGTCAACGTTCCATGGGGCACCGGACTCGCCTGCCAAAAACGTTTCACACCATCCTACGGGTCGACCGGTGATTGGAATGACGTGCAGGCCTGCCCGTTTCAACGATGACAGCGCAGCGAGTGTGTCTTGGGTGACGGCCCCATGGGTCGTAAGGGTGTCGTCGATATCAGTGAAAACGCCATGAATGCGTGCAGCCGCGTCTGCGGGCCAATGGGTCAAGGAGAGCATGTCCATATGGAGTGCGTTTTTCGGAAGGAAGCCATCTCCGATTCGGGGCGGACTTCTCAAGCAATCATTTCCGAGCGAATTCGATCAGGGCTTTATAGAAGGCGTCTGACCCGTCTTTCGGATTATTCGGGCCAATTTCCATCCGATTCACCCCGTGTTCCTCAGTACCTTTGAATTTGTCGGGAATGATGGAAAGGTAGTATGGACTGACGAAACGAGCGCCACCATCCAAGTGGCTCTGCAAAGAGCGCAAGTGCACGCCCTTGGTCTTCCACTGCTGCGGGTTGAATTCCGGCACTCCGTAATCCGTGACCTTGCGGCCAGCCAGAAAATTGCGCATCCATGCGCTGTCCGCAGCGCCGCCGTACATGTTCAGGCCTTGCTTCCACGGAACATCCGCGGCCATGCTGAGATCTGCGGCAAACAATTGCGGATTCCATGTGGAATTCACTTGTGGAACGATTTGGTGCGAGTACAGCTTGTCGGCAGGCATTCCTGCCCCCAAAGCCACGTTATAAAACGCGGCAAGAAACTCCCGTACCTGCATCTCACGGTAGGCATTCCAATCGCGGGCCAGCGGGTTGAAATACAAATCCTGAATCGGCTTGGGCAAATCCAGCCATGACCGGATACCAGGGACCGTGGCGCTGGCCGCCAATCCCTTGACAGATCCAGGAACATCGTTCGGCCCGGGCGACTGGTCACGCGCGATGATCGAGAAGTCACGCTCGGCCAACTGAAACCGTCCAGTGCCTGTTTCTGCGATGACTTGCGCTCGATGTTTGCCGATCGCCATGGCGCGATAGTCGAGGTCATAGCGGAAACCGGTATTGGCATCTGTGATGGAGGGTTCCGCTCGATAGACATCCAGCCGGTTGAGGCCTGTTGGAATCTCTGCCACGCGCTGCCCGTCCACATACAAATCCAAGCGCGAGATTTTCTTCTCGGGGTCCCATAACCATCCTGAAAAGGGCAGCCTGCCATCCGCGAAGGCGTCATAGTGTTCACCAAAGCTGTTGAGCCTCTCTTTTCGAATGTCCTTGGAGGGTGGCTGAACCGCAGAGAAACTGCGGTATTTCAACCCCGTTTGAGAATTCAGTTGCCCTATGCTGCGATACTTGCGCTCTAGCCAGGTGCGGAATCCAGCTATGGAGGCCGGACTGTAATCGGTAACCTGAATGTTGTCATAGGCGCCCATGCCGTTCTCGAAGTCCGGGAACATCTGATGAAGCTCGCCCGCCAACGTAATGGCGACGATTCGCTGCTGCACAGGCGCAGGCAAGGCTTTGACGCGTTCGGCCAGGTATCGCAGCGCTTCGAAACGGTAGCGATTGACAGGAATTTCTGCATCAGTCTGCAAGGTGTAAGGGGTGATCCTGTAGCCGAAATATTTCAGTTCAAGTGGCTTGCCGTTCTTCAGTTGCAGGAGGTTGCGAGTCTCCTTCAATAGCGAGTCGGTGATCGCGCCTTGAGAATCGAAATGGCTAGCCTGGAAATAAAGGACGACAGGCCTCTTGACGTTCTGGATCAAACTGAAAAATGCGTCGGCTTTGTCTGTATCAATAGTCCAGCCTTGCGGGGTCTGCCGATAGAGGCCGAGCAGTTGGAGCGTGGCGGTATAGCCCACCTGCACCCGGCCCTTGGGGCCACCCGGCTCAAGTTTGTCGAGCAAGCGCGTCACCACACTGGCACCATCGTCCCTGAGTTCCTTGCATTTCGCATAGGCAGCACCCGGGTACGTGATCTTGGGATCTTTCAGCGCCGTTTCGCACAGTCCCAGCCCTTCGATGGTCGGTGTTATCCACATCGTCTTCGCCGAGGAGGCTGTCGACTCCGTCCCTTGGGCTAGCGCAAGAGCTGGTGCCAAGGCGAGACATGCGTGACCAAGTCGAAACAGAAAAGAGTGCATGGGATGGGGAAAAAGCGCTGAGCACTCAGTGATCTGGTGGATCAAAGTGCCGCAAGGTTGGCGTCAAGGCCCAGGAGGATCTCGACCAAAAAACAGCAGATCACCCGTAGGGGAACAGCATGACATTCTCTGCCATTGTGACCGGGCGCCTGCCGTAGGGGTTCGTTCGGACGTGGAAGCTCTGGATCAGCCACGGTCGCCAGAGGATATGCTATAGACCCACCGCTTAACGGCTTATCCCATTGGTTGACGGGCAAGGGGTCGAACTCGAGCAGCCATTGCATGTGCTGAGCCATGGTGCTGGCACGGGCCAGGTACACACCGCGCAGCATGCCCACGATGGCTTGGCGTGCCGTATGGAAGCTGGTGAGCGCAGGCTCCGCCTGCACGTGCTGGGCCATCAGGCACATGCAGCGGCGCAGCAGCGTGTGCGCGATCAGCACGCCCCACCTTCTGCTTCACCAACTCGGGCTGCCTGCTGCGCAGAACGCTATTGTTTAGCTGCAGTGACTGCTTGATCTCCCGAAACCCTAATTCCTTATCCCAGCGCTGGCAGTACACCTGCGCCAGCTGCGGCGCGGCAGACCGGTTGGAGTAGAGCATGGAGGTGATGAAGCGTCGGCGCTTGCCATCTACATTCGTCTGGATCAGCCGGGCCTGCCAGTTGCTGGGCAGCTCGGGGCGCAGTTTGCGGGCTCGCTGCAAGAGGGGCGTGCGGATCAGCCAGTCGCCTTGGCCAGCGTTTCATTCAAAGTCGTTTGCAGCAGGTCGGACAAAACAATAAGGGAACGTGTTGAACAAGTTTCCTTGGTACCTGCTGTCGGCCTCGCCTGGGCTTAACTGACTGGCATTGGGCCTAGGGGGGGGAGACGTTACGACTGCGAAAGGCCACTCGCTGCGCGCTGATGAAATTCACGGCCAAGCCGGCGATGCTGCCCAAGGCCACACCCAAGGTGGGCGCCCAGGATGCAGCGTTCCAATGCAAGGTCATTGCATAGGCCAAATAGTTCACCAGTGCGCCTCCCAGCATCGCGAGCAGATAGCGCCAGTACTGTTGCCAAGCGCTGTAGAGCGCAGTGGCGGCCTGCCCGCCGAACGTGAACGCGCGGTTGAGCGCCCAGGTAGCCGTTGCAGCCCCCAGGAACGACAGCACTCTGCCTCCATGCCAGCCCAGCCAGGGGGCCAGAACATGCAGGATCGCCACATCCACCAAGAAACCGATTGTGCCTACGGCACAAAAGGCCGCGAACTGCCGTGTGCGCGTCATGGCGGCAGTTCAGAGTGCTGCTGCATTGGAGACGGCTGGCATCGGCGCACCGTGCTTGGCAGCATCTTGCGCGCAGGTCACCCGTGGTCCGGGGGTGCCAAGGTATGCCAGCCATTTGGCTTCTCGACGACCGAGCGTGACCGTATTGAGCACCGCGCCACAGACAAGTGACAGTAACGCAGAGAGCATCGTACCCGTGGTGAGCACGGCGGTCGGAAGACGCGGAACCACTCCCAACTCCAGATATGTGAGCGCGATCGGGATGGCCATGCCGATAGATATGAGTGCCAGGAGAAGAGCCAACAGAGAGAAGAACTCCAGGGGTTTCTCGCTGATCACGAGCTTGGCAATCGTTTTGAGAATGCGCCAACCGTCCTTGAATGTGGAGAGCTTGCTCATGGAGCCTTCAGGCCGGGAACTGTAGGCGGTAGGGTGTTCTGCGTAGGGCATGCGCAGTTCGAGCGCATGCACTGTCAGCTCCGTTTCCGTTTCGAAGCCGTGAGCAGAAGCAGGAAACGACTTTGCGTAACGACGCGAAAATACCCGATAGCCTGACAGCATGTCGGTGAAGTGGCCGCCGAAGATCCAAAGCACGGAGCCTGTGAGCAGACGGTTGCCGAGACGATGGCCTGGCCTGTAGGTGGAATGGTTCGTTCCGTCATCAACGCGGCTGCCGATTACCATGTCGAGCTTGTGCTGCTGGAGCATGTTGATCATGTGTGGGGCCTGCGCCGCGTCGTAAGTCGCGTCTCCATCGACCATGATGTAGATGTCGGCTTCCACATCAGCGAACATGCGGCGCACGACGTTTCCTTTGCCGCGCAGCCGGACGTGCGTGACTTCGGCACCGTGGGCGCGGGCCACCGCAGCGGTGTCGTCTGTGGAATTGTTGTCGAAGACGTGCAAGGCCGCGTCCGGCAGCGCCTTCCTGAATCCAGTCAACACTTGCCCAATCGCAAGGGCTTCGTTGTAGCAGGGAACAATCAGTGCGATGCGCAGGGCGGGTTGGGATTGCCCCAGAGCTTCAAGGTTGGTCAGCATAAGGTCCTGGATTTATCTTGTAGGCCTTGTCTCCATTGGACTCGGCAAAGGGGGTGAAATAGCGGGCGAAATCGGGTTTGGCTTCCAAGCCAGGGATTGTGGCGCGGTGGACAAGCAGCGTCTTGAAATGCTGGGCCGTGAGTTTGTCAGCCAGCTGGCGAGATGACAGCCCGTCCAGGTCGCGGTAGCGCCAAGGGCCGAAATGGTCTCCATACACGGGGCTCGGTAGGTAATAGATCGCCCCCTCGAGCCCCCACTGGTAGGTTTTTCCCAAATTTTGATGTTTGATTTGCTGGGCAAGTCCATAAGACCACACGCTGCCCATGAGCACATGGTTGCGTTCGGCCTCGGTGGCTGCCACACGTTCCCAGTGCTTTGGCACATTGTGAATAATCCAACCCAACGACAGGCTCACCGCCACAATCACGGCGCCTAGTTGCCAACCGCGGCTTAGGTGTGGAGCCCATGTTGATTTTGTGATGGCAGCCCTGGGAGCAAGCCGCAGGATCACGGCCTGCAGGCCATGGACCAGCACATATGCACTAAGAATGCCGATTACCGGGTGCACAGGCATCAGGTAGCGGTCGTAATGGGACGTGACCAGCCACACCGCGAAGCCATACGCTGCAAAAATCTGCATGCGCAATCCGCCAACGCTTTTACGGAGGGCGGGAGACAGTGGCGCCAACACCGCAGGCCAGAGGAACCACGCAGGCCAATTCGCGCTGCGCTTCAGATCGAACAATTGGTACTGCATGTCACCGGCGTTCCAGTCGGTGTAGCCGAACAGGCTTCCCCCGAGGGGATTGAAAGGATCTCCGGTCATGAGGAAGTTGCGTGCGTACCAGTAGACGCAAGGAATGGCTACCGCCATTGACCAATAAAGAAGGTTGCGGACTCGATACGGCTGAATGAGGATGCAGCCGAAAAAGAATGGCAGCAGCCCAAGTGCTTGGTATTTCGATCCTGCAGCGCAACCCAGGAGCAGGCCGGACAGAACCAGCCAAGCACGGTCGGCGTGGTTGCGCTCCCACTGCAGGTGAGCGATGAGCGCTCCAAACACGAACGCACTCACTCCCATGTCGACGTGTGAGGCACCGAATTCTTCGCGGGTCATCACAATCCAGAAGCAGGCAGCCAGGCAGGCGGCAGCACGGCCCCCATACTGCAAGGCCAAGCGAAAAATCATGGTCGCCACTAGGCAACCCGCCAGCGCCTGAAGCAAGTGGGGGAACACGTCGCCTCGGACGATGATTCCTGCGGCGGACAAGACTCCCAGGTTGTAGGGCGAAAAGGGATAGCGCAGCCATTCGTTGACCTGCAGCTGACCGGAGGTTGCCCACTCCCTTGCGTGTGGCAGGTGGTACATCAACTCGTCCCATCGATTCGGTGGCTGGAGCGCTGCCACCGCCAGGGGCAGGATAAGCGCCAGCGGAACAATGGCATAAGGCCACACGGCACCCAGAGTCTGCCCATGTACAACCTGCGCTTTGTAGCGAATGCTTCGGAAGGCCTGAACCATCGCCAAGCCCCATCCCAGCACGAGCAGGACGTTGATGCTCGATCTGCGCAACAAGCCGCTTGCTCCCAGGCTCTGTAACGCCACGGTCATCAGTCCCATGCCCAGAACGATGGCCAGCCCATTCAGGAGCCAGCGATCCATGGGATGTTCACGCGTGTTGCAACAGGCAATCGCTGTCCTGCCGAATCCCCAAAATGTGACTGAAAATACCAGCAGCGAGGTGTAATGCTGGGCTGCGAAAAGAAGTTTGTCGTTCATATCTCCGGGCATCCAATCCCGATACATTGCGGTGATCACGCAGCGCTTTGTAGCGCCAAACCCGCATGCTCCCGCAGCGGATGAAAGTGAATTTTTGGAAACCGCTCCTGCGCCAGCCGCACGTCGTAAGGGCTGGTGCACAGGTAGGCCAGCGTGTCCGCCGCGTCATGCGCCAGGCGCAGCGGGTAGGCGTCGGTGAAGGCGCGCAGCTCGGCCGCAGTGTCGGCCGTGATCCAGCGGGCACCGGTGTACTGGCAGTTCTCCAGGCGGATGTCCGCGTCGTATTCCGTCTTCAGCCGGTGCTGCACGACTTCGAACTGCAGCTGGCCGACCGCGCCCAGCAGTATGTTGCCGCCCGCATCGGGCTTGAACACCTGGATGGCCCCTTCCTCGCCCAGCTGCGCCAGGCCCTGCTGCAGCTGCTTGGTGCGCAGCGGGTTCTTCAGCACCACGGTCATGAACATTTCCGGGGCGAAGAAAGGCAGGCCGGTGAACTGCAGGCTGGCGCCATCGGTGATGGTGTCGCCCAGCTGCACGCCGCCGTGGGTGGTGAAGCCGATGATGTCGCCGGCATACGCCTCTTCCACCGCCTCGCGGCGCTGGCTCATGAAGGTGACGACCGAGGTGGGCCGCAGTTCCTTGGCGGTGCGCTGCACCTTGAGCTTCATGCCCGGGGTGTACTTGCCCGACGCCACGCGCACGAAGGCGATGCGGTCGCGGTGGTTGGCGTCCATGTTGGCCTGCACCTTGAAGACCACGCCGGAGAAGCCCTCGTCCTCCGGCTGGATCGTCTTGACCACCGGCTGCTTGTTGACCTGCAGCGTGCTCACGCGCGGCCCGGGGGAGGGGGCCATGTCGACCAGCGCGTCCAGCACCTCCATTACGCCGAAGTTGTTCACCCCCGAGCCGAAGAACACCGGGGTGAGCTTGCCGGCCAGGAAGGCTTCCTGGTTCCAGGCGGGCGAGGCGCCCACGGCCAGCTCCATGCTCTCCAGCGCGGCATCGAATTCAGCGCCGAAGCGGGCGCGCAGGGCCGTCTCGTCGGACAGGGGGATGGCTTCGAAATCCTGCGGGCGGCGTTCGCTGCCGCTCTCGAACACCGTCATGGCCTGCGTGCGCAGGTTGATGATGCCGCCGAAGTTCTTGCCCTGGCCCACGGGCCAGGTCATCGGGCAGCAGGGCATGCCCAGCTCGCGTTCGACCTCGTCCATGATGTCCAGCGGGTCGCGCACCTCGCGGTCCATCTTGTTGACGAAGGTGATGATCGGGGTGTCGCGCTGGCGGCAGACCTCGATGAGCCGGCGCGTCTGCGCTTCCACGCCGTTCGCGGCATCGATCACCATCAGCGCCGAATCCACCGCCGTCAGCACGCGGTAGGTGTCTTCCGAGAAGTCCTTGTGGCCGGGCGTGTCGAGCAGGTTGACCACGTGGTCGCGGTAGGCCATCTGCATCACCGACGACGCCACCGAGATGCCGCGCTGCTTCTCGATTTCCATCCAGTCGCTGGTCGCATGGCGGCTGGCCTTGCGGCCCTTCACGGCGCCCGCGATCTGGATCGCGCCCGAGAACAGCAGCAGCTTTTCCGTCAGCGTGGTCTTGCCCGCGTCAGGGTGGGAAATGATGGCGAACGTGCGGCGGCGCCGGGTTTCTGGGGCGTAGGACAAGGGCGGGCTCGGATGGCAAAAGAGGGGGCGTGCGGCGGCGTGGCCGTCGCGCAAGGGGCCGTGGGCGCAGCGCGCGGTCGCACCGGCACAGGCCCCATGAATCGCAGGGATTCTAGCGGCGCCGCATCGGGCACCTGTGGATTGGACAGCCGCCCCGGTGCCCGCGCAGAATCGCGGCCCACCTCCGCTGTGGCGATGCGCATGACCCTCCAGAACGACACACCCACCCCTTCACCCCCTGCCTCGGGCGCCGCAGCCACCGATTCCGCTGTGCCGTGTGGCGCGGTGGCAGGCAGCCCGGCCTACCGCCGCATCGCCATCGCGCTCTTTTTCGCAGGCTTCGCCACGTTTTCGCTGCTCTACTGCGTGCAGCCGCTGCTGCCGGAATTCGCCCGGCATTTCCAGATCGGCGCGGCGGCCAGTTCGGCGGCGCTGTCGGTCAGCACGGCGGCGCTGGCCGTCTCGATCCTGGTGGCGGGCGCCGTGTCGCAGGCGGTGGGGCGGCGCTGGTTGATGTTCGGCTCGATGGCGCTGGCGGCGCTGTGCAACCTGCTGGCGGCCCTGGCGCCGCACTGGTCGCTGCTGCTGGCCGCCCGCACGCTGGAGGGCGTGCTGTTGGGCGGCGTGCCGGCAGTGGCCATGGCGTATCTGGCCGAAGAGATCGATGCGCGCGGCCTCGGGTATGCAATGGGCCTCTACATCGGCGGCACGGCCTTCGGCGGCATGGCCGGCCGCGTGGGCGTGGGCCTGCTGACCGATGCCTTCGGCTGGCGCCAGGCCATGGTTTTCATCAGCGTGCTGGACCTGCTGGTCGCCATCGGCTTCGTGCTGCTGCTGCCGCCCTCGCGCCGCTTCGTGCGCGCCGCGGGCATGGGGGTGCGCCAGCACGCCGCGATCTGGCGCGATCATCTGCGCAACCCGGTGTTGCCGCTGCTGGTGGCCGTGGGGTGCCTGCTGGTGGGGCCGCTCGTGTCGGTCTTCAATCTGGTGGGTTTCCGGCTGTCGTCCCCCGCATTCGGCCTGGGCCAGGCCGAGATCGGCCTGATCTTCTGCGCGTACTTGCTGGGCATGTGCGCCTCGCCCTGGGCCGGCGCGCTGGCCGACCGGCTGGGGCGCCCGGCGGTGTTGCTGGGCTGCGTGGCGTTGATGGCCGCAGGCGTGCTGCTCACCCTGCCGTCGCACCTGGCCGCGCTGATCGCCGGCATCTGCCTTATCACGCTGGGCTTCTTCGGCGGGCATGCGGTGGTCAGCGGCTGGGTCGGGGCAGCGGCGCTGCACTCCAAGGGCCATGCGTCGTCGATGTATCTGCTGGCCTACTACATGGCTTCCAGCGTGCTGGGCGTGGCGGCGGGCGGCTTCTGGGAGCGGGGGCAGTGGCCGGCCGTCGTGCTGTTCTGCATGCTGCTGCTGGGGCTCGCTCTCTTCTTCGCCCTGCGGCTGAGGGCCGGGGCGACGCACGCCCGTCGCGGGAGTGCGCCGCGCTGACAGGCTGCGGGCCCCGGCCGGCCCGCGCATTTTGTACAATGCACGCCTTTCCGAGGAGCGTTGCAGCGCCCCCAGCACAGCGGGGCGTGAGGCTCGGAAGCCGGTTCCTTCGCAACGACGCTCACCCACGCTGTTTCCGGTGCGGTGAGCGACTGCCTCCCATCTCCCGTCTCCGGACCCGCGTGGTTTTCATCGCCATCCTTGACTGGAGAAAACCATGAGCGCAGTTCTCAAGCCCCAGGCCGATCAGGCCGACCAAGCCATCGCCGACATCTCCCTTGCCGCCTGGGGCCGCAAGGAAATCAAGATCGCCGAAACCGAAATGCCCGGCCTGATGGCCATCCGCGAGGAATTCGCGGCATCGCAGCCCCTGAAGGGCGCGCGCATCACCGGTTCGCTGCACATGACCATCCAGACGGCCGTGCTGATCGAAACCCTCAAGGCCCTGGGCGCCGACGTGCGCTGGGCTTCGTGCAACATCTTCTCCACCCAGGACCACGCCGCCGCGGCCATCGCTGCGGGTGGCACGCCGGTGTTCGCCATCAAGGGCGAATCGCTGGAAGACTACTGGGACTACACCCACCGTATCTTCGACTTCGCGCCCAAGGGCAGCGCCGGCGAAGGCCCGAACATGATCCTCGACGACGGCGGCGACGCCACGCTGCTGATGCAC
This sequence comes from Acidovorax sp. FG27, assembly GCF_040365715.1. NCBI lineage: Bacteria > Pseudomonadati > Pseudomonadota > Betaproteobacteria > Burkholderiales > Comamonadaceae > Acidovorax > Acidovorax sp. FG27. The sequence goes on along the minus strand of NZ_BAABVY010000001.1, from coordinate 7,560 downwards.
CTGGGCCAGCGCGCCGAGAAGGACGCATCGCTCGTGGCCGGCAACGGCGGCAGCGAGGAAGAGCGCATCCTGTTCGCCGCCATCCGCAAGAAGCTGGCCGAAGACGCCACCTGGTACAGCCGCAAGTCCGCCGAGATCATCGGCGTGACGGAAGAAACCACCACCGGCGTGCACCGCCTGAACGAGATGTCCGCCAAGGGCACGCTGCTGTTCCGCGCCATCAACGTGAACGACTCGGTCACCAAGTCCAAGTTCGACAACCTATACGGCTGCCGTGAATCGCTGGTGGACGGCATCAAGCGCGCCACCGACGTCATGATCGCCGGCAAGGTGGCCGTGGTGGCCGGCTACGGCGACGTGGGCAAGGGCTCGGCCCAGGCGCTGCGCGCGCTGTCGGCCCAGGTGTGGGTCACCGAGATCGACCCCATCAACGCGCTGCAGGCGGCCATGGAAGGCTACCGCGTGGTGACGATGGAATACGCCGCCGACAAGGCCGACATCTTCGTGACCACCACCGGCAACAAGGACATCATCACGCACGACATCATGGCGGCGATGAAGGACCAGGCCATCGTGTGCAACATCGGCCACTTCGACAACGAGATCGACGTCGCGTCGATCGAGAAGTACGAATGGGAAGAGATCAAGCCGCAGGTGGACCACATCACCTTCCCCGACGGCAAGAAGATCATCCTGCTGGCCAAGGGCCGCCTGGTGAACCTGGGCTGCGGCACGGGCCACCCCAGCTTCGTGATGTCGTCCTCGTTCGCCAACCAGACCATCGCGCAGATCGAGCTGTTCACCAAGCCCGACCAGTACGAGGCCGGCAAGGTCTACGTACTGCCCAAGCTGCTGGACGAGAAGGTCGCGCGCCTGCACCTGAAGAAGGTCGGCGCCATGCTGACCGAGCTGACCGACGCCCAGGCCGCCTACATCGGCGTGAGCAAGAGCGGCCCGTTCAAGCCCGACACCTACCGCTACTAAAAGCCCCGCTGCGCCGGCCATGGGGTCGGCGTGCGGTTTGCTATGAAAATAATAGCTGCTGGCGCTTGATGGATCAGCGCCGGCGGCACTTTCGACTCTGAAAAAAGGATGGGCGCATGCGCGCAGACGTCTACCTGGTGGACAAGGGCCACGCCACCACCCGCTCGCAGGCGCAACGCCTGATCGCGGCCGGCGTGCAGTGGCGGCTGGCGGCCAGCCTGCCGTGGAACAAGGTCGCCAAGAACGGCGACGACATTCCGGAAATCGCCGAAGTTCAATTGCTCGACCAAGCCGAGGCGCGGTATCTCTCGCGTGGCGGGCTGAAGCTCGAAGGCGCGCTGCAGGCGACCGGCCTGCGCGTGGCTGGCTGGCGCTGCCTGGACGTGGGCCAGAGCACCGGCGGCTTCACCGACTGCCTGCTGCAGCAGGGCGCCGCGCAGGTGATCGGCGTGGACGTGGGCCACGGCCAGTTGCACGAGCGGCTGCGGCAGGATGGGCGGGTCGTCGCCGTGGAAGGCTTGAACGCCCGCTCGATGACGGCCGCCTCGCTGCAGGACGCCTGCGAGGACGCGCTCTCCGAACAGGTGGAGCAGGACCTGGAAGACAACGAAACCCAGCCCGAGGCGCCCTACAGCTGGATGCGCAACGGCGGAGTGATCGACGACGAATACGACGACAGCGACGACGCCAAGGAGCACGACGTGGAAGCCTTCAAGGCCGAGCGCTCGGCCAAGGCGCGGGCGCGCGCGCAGGGCACGCTGCCCACCGTGCGGCGCCGCCGCGCGGGGCGGGAATCCGTCGACGTGACGCCCATCTTCGACCTGGTGACGGGCGACGTGTCGTTCATCTCGCTCACCCACATCCTGCCCGCCGTGGCGCCCCTGCTGAAAGCCGGTGGCGAGCTGCTCATGCTGGTCAAGCCGCAGTTCGAGCTGCAGCCGGGCCAGGTCGGCAAGGGCGGCATCGTGCGCGATGCGGCGCTCTACCCGGTGGTCGAGCAACGCATCCGCGACTGCTGCGCCGCCGCGGGCCTGACGGTGGTCGGCTGGCTGGACAGCCCGATCGACGGCGGCGACGGCAACCGCGAATTCTTCATCCACGCCAGGAGCGCCGCATGAGCCAACGCCCCGCTTCCCCTTCTGCCGCCGCGGCCTTCCCGGTCAGCTTCGAATTCTTTCCGCCCAAGACGGCCGAGGGTGCCGAGAAGCTGCGCGCCGTGCGCCAGCAGCTCTACGCCCGCCGACCCGAGTTCTGTTCGGTGACCTATGGCGCGGGCGGCTCCACGCAGGAGGGCACTTTCGGCACCGTGCGCGAGATCCTCGCCGAAGGCGTCACCGCCGCATCGCATTTCTCGTGCATTGGCGCCACCGAGGAAACGGTGCGCGCCCAGCTCGCGCAGCTCAAGGCCATGGGCGTGAAGCGCCTGGTGGCCCTGCGCGGCGACCTGCCCAGCGGCTACGGCGCGGGCGGGGCGTTTCACTACGCCAGCGACCTGGTGGCCTTCATCCGCGCGGAGACGGGCGACGACTTCCACATCGAAGTCGCCGCCTACCCGGAAGTGCACCCACAGGCCCGCTCGCCCGAAGCCGACCTGCAGGCCTTCGCGGCCAAGGTGCGGGCGGGCGCCGACTCGGCCATCACCCAGTACTTCTTCAACGCCGACGCCTACTTCCGCTTTGTCGACGAGACGCACCGCCTGGGGTTGGACGTGCCCGTGGTGCCCGGCATCATGCCCATCCTGGGCTCCACCCAGCTGATGCGCTTTTCCGACGCCTGCGGCGCCGAGATCCCGCGCTGGATCCGGCTGCGGCTGCTGGGCTTCGGCGACGACGTGGCCAGCATCCGCGCCTTCGGGCTGGACGTGGTGGCCGAGCTGTGCGAGCAACTGCGCACGCGCGGCGTGCCGGGGCTTCACTTCTACACCATGAACCAGAGCGGGCCCACGCTGGAGCTGTGCCGGCGCCTGGGGCTGTAAGCGGCGTTGCCGGTCCGGTTTTTCGGCGATGGGCATCGGTGTTTGACGCCCGGCCGGGGGGCGATGAGCCGCTGCGGGCGCTCGGCAGCGACTGGTTAAGCGGGCCCGAAGGGCTCGGCTAACATCGCGCCGATGAAAAATTCCTACGCCCCCTGGTGGCGTGGCGGCGCCCGCCGCCCGGCCCACCTTCCGGCGCGGACCGCATGAGGCGCATCGCGGTCGCCGGTCTTCGTCATCTGCGGGTCAGCCTTTCCCCGCGCGCGCTGCGCCGGTCCGCCGTGCTCGCCAGCGTCTTTGTGCTGACGGCCTGCGCGGTGCCGTCCGCGCCGCCGGTGCCTGCCGGCGAGGGCTCCGGCGACGGCCCCGCCGGGGCTGCCTCTTCCGCAGCGCCCTCCGGCCCGCCGCTGCGCACGCTGATCTCGCCGCCCCGGAGCGCGGCCCATGCGGCTGCCGACGCGGGCGCCAGTCCAGCCTCCCGGGAGGGCCCGTCTGCCGAAGCCGACTCCAGCCCCGCGCCCTCGGCCAGCGGCCGCCGGCCGGCGCAGCGCGAGGCCGATCTGCCGCCCGTCTCCACCGTCGTGCCCTCCATCGCGCCGGCCGGCGTCCCGGGTCTGAACGGCATGTATTCGCTGGAGAGCGACAAGCCCGGCGAGGGCCTGCGCAGCCCCGGCGCGGGTGAAGAGGCTGAGCCCGACCAGCAGGGCATGGCGTCCTGGTACGGCGCAAGGTTCCACAAGCGCCGCACGGCGAGCGGGGAACGCTTCGACATGTATGCGCTCACCGCCGCCCATCCCACCTTGCCGTTCGGCACGCGGGTGTGCGTGCGCAGCCTGTCCACCGGGCGCTCGGTCCAGGTGCGCATCAACGACCGGGGGCCGCACGCGGCCGGCCGCATCATCGACCTGAGCCAGGCGGCGGCCAAGCAGCTGGGCATGCTGGGGCTGGGCACCAAGTCCGTCGCCATCACGGCGCTGGCCGCCGAGGACGATGCGGGCTGCCCGGACAAGGATGTGTCCGAATAGACCCGCCCGGCGCGGTGCGGCCCGTCCGGTCGCGCTGGCCCATGGGGGGCCGCGGCGCGCGCCGGTCAGCCGCCGGATTCGAGGCTGTGCGCCGCGTGCCGGTCCTGCTGCAGCAGCTCGGCCATCTGCGGCAGGGCGTCCTTCAGCGCCGCCTTCAGCGTAAAGGGCGGGTTGATGAGGAACATGCCGCTGGCGGGCAGGCCCGGGCGGCGCTTCTCGCCCTCGGCGGTTTCGACCAGCTTGCTGTTCTTCACCGTCAGCGTGGCGTGCAGCCAGGGCTTGCCGGCCTTCACGGCCATGGTCTTCAGGCGACGCGGCAGGTCGTGCGCCTCGGGCCGGGGAATGATCGGGTACCAGACGGCGTAGGTGCCGGTGGCGAAGCGCTTGAGCGAATCGGCCACCATGTCCAGCACGCGGCCATAGTCGCTCTTCATTTCATAGCTGGGATCGCAGAGCAGGAGCGCGCGGCGGGCCGGTGGAGGCAGGAACTTCTTCACCCCCTCGAAACCGTCCTCGTGCAACACGGCCACCTGGCGGCCCGCCTCCAGCTGGGCGACGTTGCCGGCGAGCGAGCGCAGGTCGGTGGGGTGCAGCTCGAAGAGCTTGAGCTTGTCGTGGCTGCGCAGCAGGTGCTGGGCGATGAAGGGCGAGCCGGGGTACACGCGGGTCTGCGTGCCCTGGTTGAAGGCGCGCACCACGTCGACATAGGCCTGCAGGGCCGGGGCGAGCGGCGCGGCCGCGGCCGCCTTGCCATCGGCCGGCGCGGGCGCCAGCAGCCGGGCGATGCCGTCGGCGGCCTCGCCGCTGGTGCTGGCATAGTCGCCGTCCAGCCGGTACAGCCCGGCTCCCGCATGGGTGTCGAGCACGGTCAGCGCCGCGTCTTTCTGGGTCAGGTGCTGCAGGGTGGCGATCAGCACGGTGTGCTTGAGCACATCCGCGTGATTGCCTGCATGGAAGGCGTGGCGATAACTGAACATCGCCCAATGGTAACCAGGGCGGCCGCCGGGCGGCCCGCCGTGCGCGCTTTCCACGCCCCGAGGCGGTTTTGTCGGCTGCGCGGCGCTTCTTCCCCCATGATGGCGCGCCGATCGGGGGCCGCGCACGCTACGATGAGCGGTGCGCCGTCCGCGTCCGTGGTCTTGCCCCGTTTTCACCGCCTCCCTCCCTCCCACCATGTCCAGTCCCCTTCCTGCCAGCGCCGTGAACCATGTCGATGCGCTGCAGCCCGGTGCGCGCCTGGGGGAGTTCGAGGTGCTGTCGCTGCTGGGCGTGGGCGGCTTCGGCATGGTGTACCGCGCGTTCGACCATTCCCTGATGCGCTTCGTCGCCATCAAGGAATACCTCCCTTCCGCGCTGGCGGGCCGCACGCAGGGCCAGACGCTGTGGGTGCGCTCCTCGGCCGACGAGCAGTCGTACCAGGCGGGCCTGGCCTCGTTCGTGAACGAGGCGCGCCTGCTAGCGCAGTACGACCATCCCTCCCTGGTGAAGGTGTTCCGCTTCTGGGAAGCCAATCACACGGCCTACATGGTCATGCCGCTCTATGGCGGCATGACGCTCAAGCAGGCCCGCGCCCACATGCGCACCCCGCCGCCGGAGGCCTGGCTGCGCAAGGTGCTGTGGTCGGTGCTGGGCGCGCTGCGGGTGCTGCACGACGCGCAGATGCTGCACCGCGACGTCTCGCCCGACAACATCTTCCTGCAGGACGTGGGCCCGCCGGTGCTGCTGGACCTGGGCGCTGCCCGCCGCGCCATCAGCGACCGCGACCGCCAGCACACCGCCGTGCTGAAGGTCAACTACGCGCCCATCGAGCAATACACCGACGCCGGCAGCGACCTGCGCCAGGGGCCGTGGAGCGACCTTTATTCCCTGGCCGCCGTCGTGCATGGCTGCGTGTGTAACGACACGCCGCTGCCCGCCACGCTGCGCGCCATCCGCGACCGCATGGTGCCGTTCGAGCGCGTGGCGCGCACCGTGCAGGAGCAGTTCGGGGTCGAGTACTCCGCACCGTTCGTGGCCGCCATGTCGCAGGCGCTGCAGCTGCGCCCCGAAGACCGGCCGCAGTCCATCGACGCCTTCGCCCAGCTACTGGAGCTGCAGGCGCCGCCCGTGGGGCTGGAGCATTTCGATTTCCGCGCCGAACTGGGCGACATCTGGGTCGACCCGGGCACGGCCGGTGGGCTGGCCGCGTCCGTGCCGATCGCGCCGCAGGAAATGGCTGCAACCTCTACCACCCGGGTGCCGCAACCGCTGGCCCAGGTGCTGGCCCAGCATACGGCCGGGGCCGAGGCCGCTTCGGTGGTGCCTTCGGCCGTGCAGGCCGCTCCGACGTTCGTGCCCCCGCCACCCTCTGCCCCGGAGCCTGACCCGCTGCCGGCCGTCGCACCGGCCTCCGCTGCCATCGACGTGGATCTGATGTTGGCGCCGCAGCCCGAGCCCGTGCCCCCGCCGGTGCCGGCAGCGCCTGCTGCTGTGGTCCCGCCGCCGCAGCCCCTGGCCGCAACGCCGCCGGCCGCCCGCGCTTCCGCCGGGGGCGGTGGGGTGCCGCCACAGGTGCCCCCGCCCGCCGCGCCCGCGCGGGCCACCGGCGCCCGGGGCGCGCCCTCCCGCGCCGTGGTCTTCGCCCTGCTGGCCCTGCTCGCTGCCGCAGCCGTCGCCCTGGCGTTGTGGTGGCGGGCGGCCCCCAAGCAGCCGTCGCGCACGCCCGACGACCAGATCATCACCGAGATGGCCGAGGCCGCGACGGCGCCCGCCTCGGCGGCCTTGCCGGTGGCCTCCGCACCCACGGCGGTGGCAGCGCCCGCCACGCCGCCCGCGTCGGCCGAGGCTCCGGTGCCCGCCTTCGTCACCGCGCCCGCGCCGCGCCCGGCCAAGCCGGCCACCCGGCGCGAGGCGCCTGCCGCCGCCCCTGCTCCCGCCCCCGCCGCGCCCGCGCCAGAGGCCGCCACCCCCGCGCCTGCGCCGGCAGCGCCCGCGCCCGCACCGTCGAGCCGGCCCGCCCGTCCGCCCAACCCCAGCGAGACCTGCGCCAGCGCCTCGTTGCTCACCCGCCCCATGTGCATCCACCGCGAATGCCAGGTGGCCGGTGCCGGCAGCTACCCCGTCTGCGTGGAGAACCGCCGCCGGCAGGAGGAAGAGGCGCGCAAGCGGGAAATGTTCTCGCAGTAGCGGGGGGCTCGGCCTTGTAGCGGCGGGTTAGTTCTCCAGTAAGAGACCGAGGCCGTCCACCGCCTTGCTTTGGCATTGCGGCGTGGGTGTCATTGGGCGCGGGTTGCAAGGCGCACCTCCCTCGCTTTTCGATGAAGTCCAGTGTGTAGCAGGGAGCATGCATCCAGGCCGCAGAGTCCACGGTGCCGTCTGCCGCACGTGCGGCGCGGGGGGCCGAGAGGGTGTTGCCCCATTTTTTTGTGCCGCACCCAGCTCTAAGCCTCGCCTAAGTCTCCCTGCCGACACTCGCGTTCATGCAACAACCCACCGAAAGGTTTGCCATGAACTCCATCCTCTCCACCCCTCGGCGCCTGACCCTGGCGCTGATCGCCGCGGGCGCCGTGGGGGCGACCGGCGCGGGTCTGGTCACCAACA